>JACKLR010000001.1 GCA_024235795.1 Burkholderiales bacterium
GGAAGCATTGGAAACGCCACTGCCGATGTTGCTCGACAGTTCCGATTTGGAACTTGCCGACCTCGAGGTTCTGGCCAAACGAAAACCCGGCAAGCTGCCCAAAGGCTTTGTCTGGAAAGGCGGCGTGTTAAGTGAATATGAAGCGTATCAGGTTGATCAGTGGGATAAAAAGAATCGTGCGTTTCTGACCAAAGAAGCCAAAAAGAGCAGAGTAAAGTCAAAGCAATAACCAGAATAAAAAAAGCAAAAAGCAAATCTAAAAATCAGGAAATAACAAAAAAATTTAAAAAAGTCTTGCACGAAATTTAATTTCGTTATATTGTTATATTCAATCTGTACCGTATGGTGTGAATATGACAATGCAAAACACATCAGTATCACCGTTACCCGATTCTCAAGCTGCACCCACATCGGCCATGTCAGCGATGTCGGTCAGGGAACGCGCCAAACGCAAGCTTGAACGCGATGCCCGTGAAATCGTATCTGCGCTGCAAGACCCGGATACGGTGGAGATCATGGTCAATGCCGACGGACGTATCTGGCAGGAGAAGCTCGGTCAAAAGATTACCTGTATCGGCAACCTTCAAGCTGCTCAGGCTGAAGCGGTTATCAAGACCGTTGCCGGATACCACGGCAAGGAAGTCACCCGATTCAATCCGATTATCGAAGGCGAATTTCCCCTAGACAATTCCCGTTTTGCCGGACAACTGCCACCGGTCGTCACCTCCCCAACATTTGCCATCCGTAAAAAAGCGGTTGCCATATTTACGCTTGATCAATATGTCGAAAACGGCGTGCTGTCACCCAAACACTGCAATGTCATCAAACGAGCCGTGCACGAGCATCGCAATATCCTGGTGATTGGTGGCACCGGTTCCGGTAAAACGACATTGATCAACGCCATCATTTTCGAAATGGTGCTCAACGATCCGGATGAACGTATTTTTATCCTGGAAGATACCGGTGAGATTCAATGTGCAGCGCAGAATTTTGTGCAGTACCACACCACACTCGATGTCGACATGACCCAGTTACTCAAAACAACTTTGCGTATGCGTCCTGATCGCATACTTGTTGGTGAAGTCAGAGGCGGCGAGGCACTTGATTTGCTCGATGCCTGGAACACCGGCCATGAAGGCGGCGCGGCGACTTTGCATGCAAATGATGCATTGTCAGGACTCACACGACTGGAATCACTCATTTCAAGAAACAACCACGCACCGGCTGAGATCAAACCGCTGATTGCTGAAGCGGTCGATGTGGTGATTCATATCGCACGCACAAAGCATGGCAGGCAGATACACGAAATACTTGAAGTCTACGGTTTTAAAAGAGGCAATTACCAGACCCGAAGATTGTAATACTGTTTAAGGAGTCAATCATGGAACTGAATCAGAACAACCATAACACCTTTTTGTTTTACGCATTGTTGACTCTCATGTTTCTGGGTTTACTTCTGTTTGCCAATAACACGCTGGCAGCGGTTGGCGCCGGTGGCGCGCTGCCATATGAGTCATGGCTGGTAAATCTGCGCAATTCCGTAACCGGCCCGGTTGCATTTACCCTGTCCATTGTCGGCATTGTTGTGGCCGGTGGTATTTTAATCTTTGGCGGTGAATTGAATGCGTTTTTCCGCACACTGATTTTTATCGTACTGGTCATGGCGCTGTTGGTAGGCGCCAACAATATCATGACCAATCTGTTTCAGGGCGCAGTGATTCCGGTTGATGCTATGACAGAAACGAGCGCGACCAACGAAGCGGAAACGGTGCCAGAAACAAAGCAGCAATAAAAATCGCCTGAACTCTATCAGGCAGTGATGAATTCCTGTATCCAGGAGGTATGACATGGCATTACGAACCATACCGATCAGACAATCGGGAAACCGTCCGAATCTCTTCATGGGTGGTGACCGGGAACTGGTGATGTTCTCGATCCTGATTGCAGCCACATCCATTTTTGCGGCGATGGAAATCAAGACTACGTTATTCGGTATTGCTTTGTGGATATTCGCGTTGTTTGCATTGCGCCTCATGGCCAAGCACGATCCGCAATTGCGCCATGTGTATCTGCGCCAACTGCGCTACAAGAAATATTACCCGGCCAGAAGCACGCCGTTTACCGTCAACCCACCGCATATGGAAAAGCAGTTCCAATGATTACCGCCATAACCATACTGATTGCTGTGCTGGGTGCTTTGCTACTCCTCATGCTGTTCATGCGCATCCGTGAAACAGAGCAGGCATTTAAACTCGACAAATACCGATCCAAAGATACCGGCTTTGCCGATCTGCTGGTTTATGCCGCCGTTGTGGAAGATGGCGTTATTGTCGGCAAAAATGGTGCTCTCATGGCCGCCTGGCAATTTTGCGGCGCCGATACCGCAAGCAGTACGGATATAGAGCGCGAACAGGTGTCATTACATATCAATCAGGCATTATCGCGCTTGGGTAACGGCTGGATGATTCATGTGGACGCTATACGCAAACCCGCACTCGGGTATTCAGACAAAGGATTGTCGAATTATCCCGATCCGGTAACGGCAGCGATTGATCAGGAACGCCGCGAACTGTTCGAACGCATCGGTGAATTGTACGAAAGTTGTTTTGTTGTCACATTGACATTCCTGCCGCCGATGCTCGCACAGCGCAAGTTCGTCGAACTGATGTTCGATGACGACACAGAACATTTAAACCAGAAAGCGAGAACCAATAGTTTATTGCAGTATTTCGAGCGTGAATGCGCCAATTTTGAATCACGCTTGTCGTCCACGTTTGAATTGACGCGCCTACAAAGCAGACAGCAGGCCAACGAAGACGGCTCGGCTACTACGCTTGATGATTTCCTGTCTTGGCTGCAACTGTGCATTACCGGTAACGATCAACCGATGGTATTGCCATCGAATCCAATGTATCTCGATACCATCCTGGGTGGTCAGGAAATGTGGGGCGGTGTTGTGCCCAAAGTCGGACGCAACTTTATACAAACGGTATCGATTGAAGGCTTCCCGCTGGAATCAACGCCCGGCATGCTCAATATCCTCTCGGAATTGCCCGGTGTCTACCGTTGGTCATCACGCTATATCTTTATGGATACCCATGAAGCGGTAGCGCACCTGGATCAATACCGTAAAAAGTGGAAACAAAAGATACGTGGATTCTTCGATCAGGTTTTTAATCTGCAAAGCAGTCATGTGGATGAAGATGCACTCAATATGACTGAAGATGCGCAATCGGCAATCGCGGAAACCAACAGCGGATTTGTCGCGCAGGGTTACTATACCAGTGTAGTGGTGCTGATGATGGAAGACCGCACAGCCTTGGAAGAAGCCGCACGCAAAGTGGAAAAAGCTATCAACCATCTGGGCTTTGCCGCACGAATTGAAACCATTAATACCATGGAAGCGTATCTTGGCAGTCTGCCCGGTCATGGCGTCGAGAATGTACGCCGTCCGTTGATCAACACCATGAATCTCGCCGACTTGTTGCCGGTCAATACCATCTGGACAGGCAAGTCACAGGCACCATGTCCGATGTATCCACCGAATTCGCCACCACTCATGCATTGCGTCACACAAGGCGCGACCCCATTCCGATTAAACCTGCATGTACGCGATCTCGGTCATACCTTCATGTTCGGCCCAACCGGTGCGGGCAAGTCCACTCACCTGGCACTCATTGCAGCGCAACTGCGTCGCTACAAAAACATGTCGGTTTATTGCTTTGACAAAGGACTGTCGATGTACCCATTGACCAAAGCCGTTGGCGGGCAACATTTTACCGTTGCCGGTGATGATGAATCACTCGCGTTTTGTCCGCTGCAGTTTCTTGAATCCAAAGGAGACCGCGCCTGGGCGCTGGAATGGATTTGCACCATGGTGGAACTGAACGGTATCACTGTCTCACCGCAACAGCGTAACGAAATCAGCCTCGCGATTACCAACATGCACCAGAGCGGCTCACACACATTATCCGACTTTCTGGTGACGATCCAGGATGAAGCCATACGCGAAGCGCTCAAGCAATACACCATTGATGGCATGATGGGCCATTTGCTCGATGCCGAGGAAGACGGACTGCATTTATCCAGTTTCACCACGCTTGAGATCGAGGAACTCATGAACCTCGGTGAGAAATATGCACTGCCGACATTGCTGTATCTGTTTCGCAGAATTGAGCGAAGTCTACACGGTCAGCCTGCCGCCATTCTGCTTGATGAAGCGTGGCTTATGCTCGGTCACCCGGTATTTCGCGCCAAAATCCGTGAATGGCTCAAGGTGATGCGCAAGAACAATTGCCTGGTATTGATGGCAACACAGAGTTTATCGGATGCCGCCAACAGCGGCATACTCGATGTCATTGTCGAATCGACCGCCACCAAAATCTTCCTGCCCAACGTATTCGCACGCGATGAAGAAGCCGCAGCACTGTACCGGCGCATGGGATTGAATACCCGCCAGATTGAAATTCTGGCGACTGCCGTACCCAAACAGCATTACTACACCGTATCGGAAAACGGCAGGCGCTTGTACGAACTCGCACTCGGCCCACTGGCACTCGCATTTGTCGGTTCGACCGATAAGGAATCGATTGCCACGATTAGAAACCTTTGCGCCAAATACGGTGATGGCTGGGTGAATCAGTGGCTGGCAATGAAAGGACTCAAACTATCGGATTATGGAGTGGCCGCATGAGTACCATCAGTGATTTAACCGAAAAAATCAAAAAACGCCGTTTCGGTCTCACAGGAAAAGTCGACACCCGTAAGGATGATGATATTGATTCATCAACCTTTATAGAAGGCGGTCGCCGTGCCGGTGAATCGGAGAATCCCTATCTCTCCGCCCGCCGCACCTGGAACGATCATATGCGATCCGTCCAATCATCACGCAACATGTGGCAAATACTGGCAATTCTGTGCCTGATGATCGCGTTAGCGGGTGTTGGTGGCATGATTTATATCGGTAGTCAATCCAAGTTTATTCCGTATGTAGTGCAGGTCAACAAGCTTGGTGAAGCAATTGCAGTGGCACGCGCCGATGTGGCTGCAGTGGCCGATCAGCGTGTGGTACATGCCTCGCTCGCATCGTTCATTAACGATGTCAGGATGGTGACACCGGATATTGCCTTACAGCGTAAAGCCATCTTCAGGGCCTACGCGATGCTTAAAACCAACGATCCGGCAATGGCCAAAGCGAATGAATGGTTTAACGCAACTGAATCCAGCAGTCCGTTCAAACGTGCCGAGACACAAACCGTGAGCGTTGAAATCATTTCCGTCATTCCACAGTCGCCTGAAACCTGGCAGGTTGACTGGCTCGAGAAAGTCTATGACCGGCAGGGACATCAACTGGAAGCGCCATTCAAAATGCGCGCGCTCTTAAGAGTCTATCACCGCCCGCCCACACAAAGTACCACCGAAGAACAAATCCGAAATAATCCGCTCGGAATTTACATCCAGGACTTCTCCTGGTCGCGGCAATCGTAATGAGGTTCTATCATGAAACGCATAATCAGCTTAGCCACCATTTTTTTACTCATTACAGGTGTTGCTTCCGTTTTCGCCAGCAACCTGACCGAAGCCTATTTCAGCGGCAAGAATCCGCAATTGACTCAGCAGGAACGTGAAGCCATCGCGATGGCAAAGAAATGGCAGGCGAACAGTGCACAAGGTATTAAACCGGTTGCAGGTTCTGACGGTTCAATCCGTTTCCTGTTCGGCGCACAACAACCGAGCATTGTCTGCGCTGTACTGCAAGTCTGCGATATTGAATTACAACCCGGTGAACAGGTCAATTCCATTCACTTGGGCGACCAGGCACGCTGGCTGATCGAACCGGCCATTACCGGACAAGGAACCAATGAAGTGCAGCATTTAATCGTCAAACCGATGGATGTGGGGCTGGAAACTTCACTTGTTGTGACAACAAACCGCAGAACCTACCACATACGCCTTCGTTCCCACCGGCGCGAATTCATGCCGCGTGTCGGTTTCATTTATCCGGAAGATGCATTGGCTAAATGGGATGCGATCAAAGCGCAGGAAAACCGCGCGATGGAAATCCGGCAATCACGTGTGATACCGGAAACCGGCGAGTATCTCGGCAATCTTGATTTTGCGTATTCGGTATCCGGCAATGCTGCCTGGAAACCGGTACGCGTGTATAACGACGGTCAGAAAACGATTATCCAGATGCCCAAAGTCATGGCGCAAACTGAAGCGCCGACGTTATTGTTGCTGAATAAGGAAGGCGGTCTGTTCAAAAAAAACGACACGGTTATGGTCAATTACCGTCTGCAAGGCGACCGCTATATTGTCGATGCAGTATTTGACAAAGCCATTCTGGTAGCCGGTGTCGGCAGCAATCAGAACCGCATTACGATAACACGGGGGAATTGATTATGTTTCCACGATTCCATTTCCTCAGCCTTCAGGCTCTTAGACTACAGGCTGTAAAAGCTGCCAAGAACCTTTTACTTTACAAAGTTGTGTTGGTTTGTATTTCCGGCCTGCTTTTGTTGGGCGGTTGTGCAATAACACAACCGTATGGCAGTTTTATCCAGAACCCGTCACCGGCATTTGATCAGTACAGCAAAGTGATGGCTAACGATGTTGCCGATCAGATTGGGCGGCTTTATCCGGCAGCATCAACACAGTTTGATTTACGCCATAATGCCAACGATTTGTTCGGGCAGGCACTGATTGACAAGCTGCGCAGTGATGGGTTTGCCGTTCTGGAAAATGCCAGTCCGGCAAATCCTTTTTTGGCCGCAATTCATTCACAAGAAAACACCGGGAATGCCAGCAATGCGCCAATCAGTGAGGAAGTCACCAAGAATAACGGCCTGACACTCGGTTACATCATCGATCAATCGGGTGATTTGTATCATGTCAGCATCCTGATTGAAGATCAGCAACTGACTCGCGCATTTATTGCCCAGTCCGGACAGATTCAACCGGCTGGATTGTGGGTAAGGAAGGAATAAGTGGCAACAGGAAAGACATAGGTAACGAGGAAATCACTATCATGACAAGTCACTCCAAACTGCTGTCACCCGAATCATCGCCTGATGTGGTTACCAAGAGCGTTGGCGTGCGCCGTGTCAACAATCTGCCACTGTATATCTTTGGCGCCATCATGCTGATATTTATGCTGCTCATGGGTATTGTAGCGATGAACCGCGCAACCGACCGCAACACTGCCTATGATTTCGACAGTAATCATGATGCGCAGTCGAGCAGTAATTTCGCAAACCTGATTGCCAAGGACTATATCGGCGGTATTATCGAACCTAAAGTTCAGCCGGAGGCAGATATACCGGATGACCGGTTTATCAAAGACTGGCGCGAAGCTATTATTATCGAGCGTCCAACCGATCTGGATTTACCACCAGCACCGCCACCGCTGGATCATTCCAATGCTTCACGCGATGCCGAACTCGAACATATCCGTCTGCTCAAGCGTCAGCAGCTGGAAGAAGCAATCAAAGCTAAAACCAGTGTCAATGTGATTGCACCCAGAAGTGCTGCTTCCGCACCACAATATACCGGAACCGGCAGTACACCGTCACGCGAAGAAGCACTTCTTGAAATGGCCAGAGTACGCCAGCAGATCGATGCCAATCTGCGTGAAGACCCAACCGCTGCATATCATGCACGGCTTGCGTACCTGCGGCAAGGGCAAAGCGGCTTGGGTGCTGGTGCCGGTATCGGAGATGACTATGACGATACAGCGCCAATGCTGTTAAACGACCCGGCCACCGGTAATGTGAATGATTACTCGCGTTTTGATTCCGCCAATGGTGATGAACGCTGGAAACTCGACAGTGAAGTCAGAAAACCGCAATCGCCTTACATTCTGCAAACCGGTTTTGTAATACCGGCAACGCTGATATCCGGGATCAATTCAAGCCTGCCGGGACAAATCATGGCGCAGGTGAGTCAGAATATTTTTGACTCGCCGGTTGGCAAGTACCGTTTGATTCCGCAAGGCTCTCGCCTGGTTGGCACGTATTCGAGTGAAGTCGAGTTCGGTCAAGCACGTGTACTCGTTGCCTGGCAGCGCATTATCTTTCCGGATGGCAAGACGATGGATATCGGTGCGATGCCGGGTGCCGACGGTGTCGGTTATGCCGGATTCAAAGATCAGGTGAATAACCATTATCTGCGCATCTTCGGTTCAGCTTTGATCATGTCGGCGATTGTGGCCGGAACAGCCTATAGTCAGCGCGATGCAGGCGGTGCATTCGGGCGTCAAAATGCGGGTAGCATCATGAGTCAATCGCTTGGTCAGCAACTGGGACTGGTGACCGCCAATCTGATCCGCAAAAACATGAATATCTCGCCAACGCTTGAGATCAGGCCAGGGTACCGGTTCAACATCATCGTGACCAAGGACATGGTGTTCAACAAGCCTTACCAATCGTTTGACTACGCAAGGAGTAATCACCCATGACAAACATCAGATGGCATCTCAATCCATTCATGCATTGGAAAAGAATAGCGGGAATCGTTGCAGTCCTGTTCGCAATGCTTGGTACTAACGCCAATGCTGGCGGCATTCCTGTTATTGATGCAGTCAACGTCCAGCAAACTACAATTGCCGCGATAGAAAATGTATCGCAGACGTTAAAGCAGATACAGCAGTATCAGACACAACTGCAGCAATATGAAAACATGATCCGCAATACCCTGGCACCACCGGCGTATGTCTGGGCGCAGGCGCAATATACGATGAACAAGCTCATGCATATGACCGACACCATACGCTATTACGGTCAGCGTTATGGTGGGCTGGACGGTTATCTGCAACGATTCCGTAATGTGAATTACTACCGCAGTTCACCCTGCTTCAATCTTGATGGCAATTGTACCGAATCGGCTTGGGGCATATTAAAGCAGGGACAGGATGCGAGCACCGATGCACAAAAGAGTGCAAACGATGCTGTACTGCGCGGTCTCGATCATCATTCGCAACAGATTCCACTCGATGCTGCGCAACTGCAAATCCTGCAACAGCGTACCCAGACCGCTGGAGGACAAATGGAAGCATTGCAATATGCCAATCAGCTCGCCGCTCATCAGGCTAACCAGCTATTGCAAATCCGTCATTTGCTCATCGCACAACACAATGCCATCAATGCACAAAACCAGGCCAAAGTCGATCAGGAAGCCATGTGGCAGGCCGCGCGGGAAGCGGCCACAAAGCGATTGAGTCCGCAAACACTGCCGACCGGACGAAACTGGTTGGTCAGAGATGCTTTCTGAATAATTCATGAAAGGAGAGATAACAATGAAACCATTTAGCATATTCCTAATAACCATAGTCACGATTTCATTTCTACTTTTAACGGGCTGCGAGCCTACAGACGGCAAGCTTGAATTGAAAGAACCCAGAAAAGAATTGAGCGAAATGCCGGAAAGAAAGGGTTGGTTTGATACACCGATATCTCAACAACCTGCTGACGAAACAACAGAGTAAATCTAGTCTAAAAACTCATGAGGGTAATGCAATGCAGAGAGTATGTTTAGCCCTTTTAACATTGATTGTTCTGGTATTTTTTTCTGCAAATGCTTACGCAGAATTATCCTATATTGATCCTGGAACAAACCAAAGTGTACTCGACCAGGTTGTTTCTAAATTCCAGGGCAAAGTTAAATCCTGGCAAAGTGTCATTCAAGGTGCTGCTGAACGTTTGTTCTGGACACTGGTTTTGATTTCCATGGTATGGACTTTCGGCATGATGCTATTGCGTAGAGCCGATATTGGCGAGTTTTTTGCTGAATTCACACGGTTCATTATTTTTACCGGCTTCTTCTTTTGGTTACTGACTAATGCAGTATCCGGGCAAAACATTGCAGGAACAATTATTGATTCTATGCAGCAATTGGGAGGAACGGCAGCCGGACTACCTGGCGGTGCTAATCATGCCAGTATTGTTGATACAGGCATTCTGATCTGGCATCAAGCGATGAATAATATGAACATTCTTGATCCGATAGATAGTCTGGTTGGTCTTGTTTTATCGCTGGGCATTCTGATTATTCTGGCTGTGATTGCGGTCAATATGCTGCTTTTGCTGATCGCATCCTGGGTTTTGTTGTATGCCGGAATCTTTCTGTTAGGCTTTGGCGGTGCCAGATGGACGACGGATATTGCCATCAACTACTTTAAAACGGTTCTCGGTGTAGGCATTCAACTGTTTGTGATGCTTTTAATAATTGGTATCGGCAGTGACCTATTAACCAGCTTTTATTCCAAAATGGGTAAAAACGTACTGAATTATGAAGAACTCGCAGTCATGCTGGTTTTTACCATAGCCCTGTGGGTGCTGATTTCCAAGTTACCGCCATTAATTTCAGGAATCGTAACCGGTAGCAGTATCGGCTCCACTGCCGGAATCGGCAGTTACAGCGCCGGTGGTTTGGTAGCGGCAGCAGGAACAACTGCGGCAATAACCGCTTATGGTCTATCTGCATTACGTAGAAACAGTCCTATCAAGGGAATAGAACCACTGATGAATGCAGTCAAAGCCGGACAGAATGCCGAAAATAGTAGCAATTACATTTCCAGAGGAGGCCGATAGATGAAAAAGTGTCTTGCATTTTTAATGTTGATGTTTTTGTTTATCATGCCTGCCAAGGCTAAGGATTCCTGCAGCACCGTACTGTGCATGGCCGGAATGCTGCAAGGCTCCGGTGTGGTTTCCGGTTGTAAAGGTTTCGTTCAGGATTACTTCGCTATCATCAAGCTCAACAATCATGGCGGCATTAGCCTGAACAAGACTTTTAATGCACGCGGAAAGTTTCTGAATAAGTGTACGACAGCTGGAAACTGGCCGCACATGATCAACAATCAATATGGCAAACAACTGGGGTTCTAACATGTTCTTGAAGAAATCGGTTTTAATTGTTCTAATAACAGTGCTGTTGGCTGGCTGCGCCAGCATGACAGATTCACAAAGAAGGACTGCACAAGGCACGGCGGCGGGTACCGGTATCGGGGCAGCCGCTGGCGCCATAATCGGTGCGATTGCCGGTGATCCTGCACTGGGTGCGGGCATAGGCGCAGGCGTTGGAGCATTGGGCGGTTATGTCTGGTCATCGCATATGGAAAAACAGCGCCAGCAAATGGAACAGGTGACTGAAGGAACCGGTATTGAAGTCACCCAAACACCCGGCAATGAACTTAAGATGAACGTACCGGGAGACTTTTCTTTTGACACGGGTCGAGCCGACATCAAACCCGAAATGCGTCCCGTCTTAAACAGTCTGGTTGCAGGAATGATGAGTAATCCTGCAGCGCAGGCCAGAATCATCGGCCATACAGACAGTACCGGTACCGATGCGATCAATAATCCGCTGTCGGTCAACCGGGCAGCCAGTACCCGTAATTACCTGGTAAGTCAGGGTATTGCTGTGAATCGCATCCATATTGATGGCCGGGGTTCGCATGAACCGATTGCATCCAATGACACGGTGGCTGGTCGCGCACAAAACCGGCGTGTGGAAATCTACATGTTTGAGCTGGCGCAGGCACCCCAGCAACAAATGCCGCAACAGCAATATCCACAACAGCAAACTGCGCCACAGTATCCGCAACAACAGTATCCACAGTACCCAAGGCAAGAATACCAGTAACTACCAGTTAATTATCCGCCACAATCGGGGTATTATTAACCAACAGATCGTTTGGAACGAAAGGATAAATATATGGAAAAACTTGATCGCATCACCCAGCAACCCGGCATCATGGGTGGTAAGGCATGTATCCGGGGATTGCGTGTTACAGTCGGCATGATCGTTGGACAAATTGGCGCAGGCCGCAGCGTCGATGAAATTCTTTCCGATTACCCTTACCTTGAACGTGAAGACATTATGCAGGCGCTGCGGTATGCAGCATGGCGTTCGGAGGAACGTGAAGTCATACTGGCTTCGCAATGAAGCTGCTCATCGACATGAATTTGCTTCTACGTTGAGGCGCTGGGTTGATGTGCTGGCTAACGCTGGCATTGAAGCAGCACACTGGGCTTCAATTGGCGCATACAATGCATCAGACAGTGAAATCATGGCCTACGCCAAAACGAATGATTATATCGTTTTGACTCACGATCTGGATTTCAGCGCCATCCTGGCTGCCACGCATGGCGAAAAGCCCAGTGTCGTACAAATTCGTGCTGATAATGTCAGCCCTGACGTGATCGGCAAACAAGTAATCGGTGCGTTACAGCAAATGTCATCGGATTTGGCTGATGGCGCACTGCTAACCATTGACACCAACCGTACCAGAGTACGGCTGCTCCCGCTTCGAACCAAACCGCTGGAAGATAAATGACGCCACAGACAATTATTCCCAGCAATACACATATCGGCTTATGATGGATTTGCCGCCAGATATGCAGGAACGCGTCGTTTGTTCCATCATCGCTGCGGTCAAGTATGAAGTTCCGGCCAACATTCTGTTGGCCATTGCAGAAAAGGAAGGTGGCAAACCTGGCCAGTGGGTACGTAACAGTAATGGCACGCATGATGTCGGCAGTATGCAATTCAATACTGCGTACCTTGAAGATTTATCCAAATACGGTATCACCGCCGATCATGTTGCAAACACCGGTTGTTATGCCTACGACCTTGCCGCCTGGCGAATTCGCCAGCATATCCAAAATGACAAAGGCGATATCTGGACAAAAGCGGCGAATTATCATTCAAAAACACCAGCGCATAATGCGCGGTATCGCGCGGATTTGATCGTTAAAGCCGTTAAATGGGCGGATTGGTTGGAAAAAACTGTTTCAATAGTTGAAATCAAATGAAAAAAATATCTTCTAGTTTGAGCTAGATTAAACAGCTTGTTTTTTGCCAATCCTTTAAAATCACCATTGTTTTACTGTGAAGATAAAGAATGGAAAATGGAAAGACTACTTATGAGTGCTTGTTTGTATGGCTCTTAAAAACTGATTGGTGGAAAATAAGATTCGTAAAAAATATTTTTAAGTTAATTCTATCCGTTCAGTTTTTGTTCAGATGTCGTGTATGAAAATTAGACCATAAAATACAAAATCTAATAGATTATATTTTATGGTACTCCTACATACAACAAAAAAAATCGTAACATCATGAAAGCAAAGGACCTCAGCTATGACTAAAATGTTCCTGTCAAATTTATTTGGTTTTACACTCAAACCTTCCCTGATTGACCTACCTAATCAGAGTATGAAAGGAGGATTAACTGACTTTAAGAATCCACTGCTTCACAGTAACTTGCTTGAAATATCCACAAAACCCTCTCTTAACGATTTGTCTAATTTCACATTTAAATCAGAATTTCACAATATTACTGAGGTTATTCATTCACAGGATTTGTTAAATTTTTCAACAGAACCTTTAACCAATGTACTCAACATTGAATTCAAGCCAGAAATAGAGGAATTTGCAAAAGTATCTCCTTCTTACGAATGGCCCGGTTTTGACCCTAAATATTTTTTAGTGGATTCTACTGATGGTTTTAATCGTGAAAGTTTCGATAGGATTTCAACAAATCAAGAAATAGAAAGTTCATTTTTTCATGAACGTGTTTTTGATCCTATATCAAATCGTTTTGACTCTGTGTACAAATCGATTCAGGAAGTAACTTCAGAAGATGTAAAAGATTTTTTTTCAAACTTTGCTAAAGAATTTATTAATGAAATTATTGAGAGTTTTCCAGATATTTATTCTGATATTAAAGAAGAGTTAGGGAAATTAGGGGAAGATAGAAATATCAACGACATCTTCTATAACACGCCAGCTTCGGAATATTTTAATGGGGGCATAGGGTTTGACACTGTTGTATATTCAGGGTCACATGATGATTATCATATTAAAAAAACCTTTGCTGGGTATAAAGTATATGGTGAAAATAATAATGAAATTGATACGCTATCAGGCATAGAGAATTTAGAATTCTCAGATGTCGATATCAGGTTGGAAACGCTAGGCGTGCTGGGTCTGGAGCATATCTAAACTGTAATAGCTAACTCGTAAGTTCTGTATTCATGTGGTAATTCTGGATTGGCACAACAATAATACTAAACATAATTCAGTCATGATAAAAAACTTTTGGTCATTGGTGGGCGGCCCATTGTTTGCTGTAGCAATTGCTATTGGCATGCACCTTTCTGGTTGGGATACAAAAGCTTGCTGGACTGCTGCGGTGGTGATGCTGTGCGTAGTTTGGTGGATTTTTGAGCCGATTCCGATCCCAGCCACATCGATAATTCCTTTAGTTGTTTTTCCGCTCGTCGGCGTGCTGCCGAAAGAGGAGGTAGCGAAGGCTTATGGCAATGATCTAATTCTACTGATGTTAGGTGGATTCATGATTTTGGTGGCGATGGTGCATTCTGGGGCGCACCACCGTCTGGCGCTGGAACTAGTTCGGCTGATAGGCGGTACCAGCAGCCGGCGCATTGTATTCGGGTTTATGTGCGCGTGTGCATTGCTGAGCATGTGGATCTCCAACTCTGCAACGGCTTTGATGATGCTGCCGCTGGCAATAGCAGTCATCGATCAGAGTCCAGACAAGAAACTGGCCATTCCGCTACTGCTTGCGATTGCTTACGGCTGCAATATTGGCGGCATAGGTACGCCGATCGGTACGCCGCCCAATCTGGTGTTTATGAAAGAGTATCAGGATTTTACCGGCAATGCGGTGAGTTTTACGCAATGGATGGGCTGGGGGCTACCTGTTTTGGTGATAATGATACCGATTGCTTGCCTGTGGCTCACGCGTAATTTAAATTATGTCGGTGAATTGGCAATGCCGCAGGTCGGTGCATGGCGTCCCGAAGAAAAGCGTGTATTGGTTATTTTTGGATTGACTGTGCTTGCTTGGGTAACGCGTATCGAACCATTTGGCGGCTGGAGTTTATGGTTTGATCTGCCAGGTGCAACTGACGCAACTGTAGCGTTAACCGCAGTTGTTTGTATGTTTCTAGTTTCCAACGGCCGTGGCGGGAAACTGCTCGACTGGGATACCGCAGTTAAAATACCATGGGGTATACTCATCCTGTTCGCGGCGGGTATTACCATTGCACAGGCGTTCGTGGAATCAGGGTTATCTCGTTTCGTTGCGGATACGTTAGCGGTGCTGGCCGATATGCACCCGCTGATGATCATCGCAGCAATTGCGCTGACAGTAACTTTTCTGACTGAAGCTACTAGTAATACCGCAACCGCCATTCTTTTGATGCCAATACTCGCTGCAGCCGGTATTGCTGCAGATGTCGATCCGGCTCTGTTGATGGTGCCCGCAGCCATGAGTGCGAGCTGCGCATTCATGCTACCCGTGGCAACACCGCCGAATGCCATTGTGTTTGGGACAACCCATATTCCGATAGCCACAATGGCGCGGGAAGGACTTGTGTTGAACTTTATTGGCGCGTTGGTAATTACTTTTGTATGTTATTTCAGAATAGCTGGTTAAATATTCGATGTTATGGGCCTGTGGTGAGTTTGAACTATAAATTGTATTTTCCAGGGAAAAATCTTCCATCTCTTTTATTTATTATATGAACATATCAGTCCAGGGTGTATTGGGAAATTAAAGTTTGTCATGAAAGAATGAAAATGTAGATTACTTGCAACCGCTGTTAAGAGAAGAGAAGTGAAGGGAAGATAAATGATACGCTCAATGTCAACACATAGATAAAATTTTGTTGTCAACAAATAGAATTATCCGGATTTATAGCAAATAAATTAGAGCGTTATTTCTTTCTGGAAGATTCATGAAATAATAAGACGTTAGCCACAAATAATCTTGGTTTCAAACAAAAAGAAATTAATTGTGCCAACTCCTTTAATGGTTAAATTCAAATGAAAATTTTATTTCTTGCGATTGTAATTCTTTTATCATCATGTGCATCAAAGAGTCAGATAGGTTCTGAGCCACAGATTGTTTCAGAGGCTCAAATAAATACTTGGGCACATGAAATTAACAAGTGGATGGAAAACTCGAAAAGAGTATCTAATATAGCATCTAAAATTTTAATAGAAGGAAAGGAATATTGTGACAAACTAGATCATATAGGCCCATATTTTGGAATAGATTTTTGGTCGAAAGACACTTTCAAAAAGAAGTGGCATACAGCTGCATTGTCAAGTTTTGGTCTGAATAATGAAGTGCAGATACATCATGTACATCCATTATCACCAGCGTATGATGCAGGTCTTCAAGTTGGTGACAAAGTCGTTAAAATTAATGATTTGAAGATAAAGGATCAGTCAGATTACATGTCGGCTTTGAAAAAAAATGAAGCGAAAACCTTCATGTTTACCATACGTAGAAAAGGCGAACATCTCGATGTAGTTATTGAACCGCTGCTGGTGTGCGACAGTAAAGTTTTTTTGGTCTACGATGACGATAATTCAACAATATTCTATTCAGATGGCGAATATATTCTAATAGCTAATAGCTTAATGCCTTTCTTCTCCTCGGATGAAGAGATAGCTTTGGTTATAAGTCATGAGTTAGCGCATCTTGCAAGAAATCATCATACCAGAAATTCCGCTCGGGGGTGGATGGGAGCACTGTTAGGTTTTGTATTTCAAGGTATCATTGAAGCTCTAATAGGTGGAGAGCTAGAAACATTTGATGACAATGCGCCATCATTGGAAGACCATGGTGAATATTTACTTTCTAAAGTTTCTGTCGAACAAGAACAACAAGCTGATTATGATGGATTGCACTTGATGTCTATGGCTGGATACGAAATAGATAATCTGTCATCTACAGCATGGAACAAGCTAGAAAGGATAATTACTATCCGCCACTCTGAATTTTTTCATTATAAACATCCCAAAGTAGAAGATCGTATTTCCAGGTTCGAAACTGTAAAACAAGAAATAAAAGAAAAAAAACAGAATGGCTATTCGTTGATACCATGACTGCATACAATTATTCAGTGGCTGGTCATACACGTAACCGGTTTGTGGAAATCTACATGTTCGAGCTGGCGCAGGCACCGCGATCACAGTATCCGCAACAACCGTTACAACAATCCGATGCAACAACCGCAATACTTATACCTGGAATTCAACAATAAATACGGTTTGTTTTCTGGGTTTTAATATGTGTTTGAACTGACGTCATGTAATTGATTTAATGAGCAGATGTAAAATTGTTGTGTATAAACAGCAATTAACCAGTCAGCCATTGAAAAGAATAAACATATGGAACAACTTGATCGCATCACCCAGCAATCCGGCATGATGGGCGGCAAGGCATGTATACGGGGAATGAGTGTTACAGTCGGTATGATCGTGGGGCAAATTGGCGCAGGCCGTAGCGTCGATGAAATTCTTGCCGACTATCCTTACCTTGAACGTGAAGATATTATGCAGGCGCTGCGATATGCCGCATGGCGTTCGGAGGAACGTGAAGTTATACTGGCTCCCCAATGAAGCTGCTCATCGACATGAATTTGTCGCCACGCTGGATTGATGTGCTGGTTAACGCTGGCATTGAAGCAGCGCACTAGGTTTCAATTGGCGCATATAATGCATCAAACAGTGAAATGCTGGCATACTCCAGAACGATTGATTGATCGTTTTGACTCACGATCTCGATTTCAGCGCTATCTTGGATGTTTCACATGGCGAGAAACCCAGTCTACGATAACCTCAAATCTTCTAAAAGATTATCAAGTTCTGGATGCTGTGTTTCAAAGAAAAAATTATAGAGTGGATGATCCATTGCATTCCAAATTTTTTCAACATCACCAACACGCAATTTAAGTACCCTGTGAGGTATGTTTCCTATATGTGGGAAAGGAATAGACTCCTTGTCTGGAAATATATCTTCAAACGCTAATCCATAATACAATTTTTGGAGTGGTCTACGAGCGCATATGATCATCCATTCAATTTTTAGCATTGAACAAATCAAATAAAAGGCTTTAAATAGTGTATCACGTGGCAAGCGTCCTTCAGCGCCGTTAATTACACTGAAGCGTACCGCTTCGGCCAACGTGGATGAGCGCAAAGAATCTGGCAGTGCTATGGTATGTTCGAGTGGAAGGAGTTTATGTCCGTTGGTGTGTATGCGTATTGTAGCTAATGGCATATTGTCTGATTTTGAGGTTATCAGCAATACGATGTTTTCCTGATTGTCGTCCTCTTTTTCAGGTGAAGCCAAGTATCTCCCGAATTCAGGCAGGTGTCTGCCATAGGATTTCTGTCTGAGTTGTGTAACAAGACTCAAATCTTCAATATTTAGAACACGTACGATATGAAAAGGAAAACCTTCTTCAGAGCTTAACAATTCTTCTCCATCAACGCGTTGAAATTGGGCTATATCAGAATCAGCAGTATTGTCATTGCAAATTATAGATTTTTTTTCTAGATACATACTCGTCCCATCTTACCACCTCTTCTTTTTTTGCTATAGAATCCAAATGCTTTTAGTTAAAGACAAAATACGCGCACCACTTTTTTGAACTGAAAAGTATGCCAGCAAATACTGTAACTGCCAATTTTAAATTAATCGGGTGTAAATTAATCGGGTATGAAGAAATTATTCATTTTGTTTGCTCTATTGTTTGTTGCTTGCGAACAAATTGAGCAACCCATACATTCAATTCGACCCGCTTTGGTTATGACTGTGGATGAAAATTCAACATTGCCGCCAACTGTTTTAGTAGGCGAAGTGCGTTCACGTTATGTCAGTAACCAGGGATTTCAGATTGGCGGCAAGATTATTGAGCGTCACGTTGAAATTGGCTCTGTTGTGAAGAAAGGACAATTATTAGCCAGGTTGGACAACATGGATACCAATCTGTCCCATCAGGCTGCAAAAGCCAAAATAAGTGCTGCTGAAGCTGATCTGGCGCTAGTGCGTGCCAACCTGGATCGTCAGGAACAACTGTTTAAAAACAATTTTATTTCCGCACAGGCACTGGAAATTCATCAAGCACAATTTAACGTCGCTTTAGCGCAGCTTAAACAAGCACGTGCACAAGCTGCAGTTATTGGCAATCAATCCCGCTATACGCACTTACTGGCCGAACGCGATGGCGTTATCACAGAAATAGACGCTGAACCAGGACAGGTTGTAGAAGCGGGTGAAGTGATTGCTCAGATTGCTGTACCGGATTTCAAAGAAGTGGTTATTGCTGTGCCTGAGTCAAAAATGGGCGGTGTGTTTGTTGATGCGCCTGCCAAGATACGTTTATGGATTGATCCGGGCAAGGTTTATGATGGCTATGTGCGGGAAATTGCACCCGCTGCGGACAGTGTTACTCGTACATTTCAAGTACGAGTGGCGTTAACTCATCCGGATAATCAAATACATTTGGGCATGACAGCGGAAGTACGATTGGAAAACCAAGGTGATAATATTTTTTTTCTTCCCACGAATTCGGTAACCCAACGAGAGGGAAAAAATATTGTATGGATAGTTGATTCACAAACGAATCAGGTTCAACCCAAGGAAGTTCGCACCGGAATGTTCCATGAAGATGGTGTATTTATAGTGGAAGGTTTACAAAAAGGCGAAACTATTGTCATTGCCGGAATCCATACGCTAATGCCCGGTCAGGTAATACGTCCTGTATCAGTTCAAACTCTCCTATGAGGAAATTCAATCTATCTGTTTGGGCACTTCAGCATCCCGCATTGGTTCTATATGCCATGCTGGCATTGACGCTGATTGGCATATTGTCCTTTGGAAAGCTAGGGCAATCAGAAGACCCGCCTTTTACTTTCAAGAGTATGTTGATTCACACTGAGTGGCCCGGTGCAAGTGCGCGTGAAGTAGAACAACAAGTTACGGATAAACTGGAAAAGAAATTGCAGGGAGTTCCATGGCTGGATCATTTGCGCAGTTATTCCCGGCCTGGCGAATCAATTATTTACATAGTTGTTAAGGATTCCATACCGCCATCAGAAATAAACAACGTCTGGTATCAGGCACGGAAAAAGACAAGTGATATACAACATCTTTTACCTGAGGGTGTTAAAGGGCCTTATTTTAACGATGAATTTGGTGATGTTTACGGAAATCTATATGCATTAACTGGCGAAAGTTATGATTATGCCGAACTGAAACGTCAGGCTGAAATCATACGGGCGGAAATTTTACGCGTACCCGATGTAGCAAAAGTTGATTTCTTCGGTGAACAAAAGCAAAGAATTTATATTGACCTATCAAACGCAAAGTTAGCGACGCTAGGTATCGATACAACCAGCTTTCTGATCAAACTTAAGGAACAGAATCTGGTTACAAGCAGTGGTAACTTTGATTCCACACAGGAACGAATCCGGATTGCGGTATCCGGTCGTTATGATCAACTGGAACATATACGCGACATACGTCTTCGTGCCAATGAACGTGAATTTCGCATCAGAGATGTAGCAAATGTTAGCAGGGGCTTTGAAGACCCGCCTGATAGCCGTGTAAGGTTTATGGGGCAAGACGCTTTACTGATAGGCGTAACCATGCAAAAAAATGGCGATATTACACAACTGGGCCATAACCTTGATCAAACAGTCAGTAATATTCAGCAACAATTGCCTGTCGGATTGGAATTAACCACAGTATCTGCACAACATAAGGCTGTCGAACATTCTATCAACGAATTTGTAGGCCATTTTTTAGACGCTGTCATTATTGTATTGTTAGTCAGTCTGGTTTCACTCGGATTACGTACCGGAATTATCGTGGCAATCATAATACCGGTAGTGCTGTCCATTACATTCTGGTTTATGTACCTATTTGGAATCGGTCTACAAAAAATTTCATTGGGTGCTTTGATTCTTGCACTAGGGTTGTTAGTCGATGATGCCATTATTGCAGTGGAGATGATGGCGTCAAAAATTCAGCAGGGATGGGAACGTGCGCGTGCTGCTGCATATGTTTATACATCAACGGCAATGCCCATGCTTAGCGGCACACTTATTACAGCTGCTGGATTTCTGCCGATTGCTACCGCAGCCTCTACAACTGGAGAATATACCCTCTCGATATTCCAGGTAGTTGTAATTGCTTTATTGGTGTCATGGATCGCTGCGGTAATATTTGTGCCTTACCTTGGCTATCGATTAATGCCTGATTCTGAAACTAACAACAATAATAATCAACAAACCCGCAAAAACTGGTTTAGCAATCTTACTTCAAAACTGATTGCCAGATCGCCGAGACAAACCGGCAATAATCTATATCAAACTCCTTTTTATCACTATTTCCGCAAGGTCGTCAGCTTATGTATTTCTCGCCGATGGATTGTAATTATATTGATGATCATACTATTTCTTTGTTCATTGATCAGTTTTAGATTCATTGAGCAGCAATTTTTTCCTGATTCTACGAGGCCAGAATTGATTGTTGATTTGCGCATGGCCGAAGGCGCATCTTTTGCAGCTATTGAAGGAGAAGTAAAAAAGCTTGAAGTCTGGCTAGACAAAGAAGAAGAAATTGAAAATTATGTGGCGTATATTGGTGATGGTAGCCCGCGTTTTTATTTGCCTATTATTCAGCAACTGCGTCAACGTAACATTGCCCAAATTGTCATTTTAGCGAAAGATATTAATCACCGTGAACTGCTGCGCAGCAAATTGATTACATTATTTGAAGAAGATTTTTATACTTTGCGTGCCAGTGTTTCACGTCTTGAGAATGGGCCGCCCGTTGGGTTTCCGGTTCAGTTTCGTGTTTCGGGGCCAGAGTTTCAGCAACTACGCAGTATTGCCTATCAAGTGGCACAGGTGATGCAAAATAATATTCACCTCTCGAACGTTCAATTGGATTGGGATGAAATGGTAAAAGTAGTCCGTATTGATGTTGATCAGTCCAAAGCCCGGCTATTGGGAGTCAGTTCATATGATCTGGCCAATCTTGTTGAAGGTGCCTTTCAGGGATTGTATGTTACCGAATTTAGGGAAGGCATTGAACTAATAGACGTTCTGGTACGTGGCATAGAAAGTGAGCGCAAACATTTATCTGCCATCGAAAACCTGATGGTGCCAACTATTTCAGGGCAAAGTGTTTCATTATCCCAGATTGCCAGAATTCATTATGATTTTGAAGAAGGTGTGATCGGACGACGAAATCGCATCCCTACAATTATTGTGCGTGCCAATGTATATGGCAAAATTCAAGCACCAACAGTGTCAGGACAAATTGAGCAACAACTCACTGAAATCAAGCAAAATATTCCAGTGGGGTTTCGAATCGAAACCGGCGGTTCAGTAGAAGAATCTGTCAAGGGAAGAAGCTCAGTTGTTTCCGGTATGCCCTTGCTTTTATTTAGCGTACTGACGATTCTTATGATTCAACTGCAAAGCTTTTCAAAGACAATTCTCGTATTGTTGACCGCGCCTTTGGGTTTGATAGGCGTCACTCTGTTTTTACTGTTATTCGATAAGCCTTTTGGTTTTGTCGCCATGCTGGGAACGATTGCATTATCAGGCATGATAATGCGCAATGCATTGATACTAATAGACCAAATCAATCAGAATATAAAAAGAGGTTTGAGCGATTTCGACGCCATTGTTGAATCAGCCGTTCAGCGGTTTAGGCCTATCTTACTTACAGCGGGCGCCACAGTATTGGCAATGATTCCACTGACACAAAGCGTATTTTTTGGCCCCATGGCAGTTGCGATGATGGGTGGCTTAACAATTGCAACTTTACTCACGCTTCTAGTTTTTCCGGCAATGTATGCCATATGGTTTAGAGTCGGGAAAATCATTAGGTATTGAATGTGATTATGCTAGCTTCTAAGACGGATTAATCTCGGCCACCGATCATGAATCCAGGCATATTCAGGTGGGGTTTCAACCGTCACCACATAAACCCGTTGCTCGTTTTTCCGTTCGGCGAGTAATCCTTGAATCACCATGTTATGGCCCAATGGTATCCAATGCGATTTATCTTCATGATCTTTTTCCATGAACTGATCAGCGGCAATCAATACTGGTCTTGGGTGCCAGGGTTTCCATTTTCTGGCATAGATTGAATCCAGTCGCGCCCAGCCACCATTGGGGAAGTCTCTGTTCGCTTCTTTCTTACGGTTACCCCAAGTTATCCAGGTAACATTACCGGTGCGCAACCGCACCGGTAATCGCGCTTCCGGATTTGGGAAGTAAATCTTGTCACCATGGTATTCAATGCCACCGCACATTGGCTTTATCCTGCTGTATCCTTTTTTACCGGCCACGTATCCGGCGGTTTTTTTGTATTGCCGTGTTTGCCTTTGCCATTTTGCTTTTTAGATCATGCAGATTATCATCTTCCGTAATCAACGCCCTGTCTTTTCTGTACAGTGTGCTGATTTCATCACTGGTGCCGGTTGCTATAAAGGCTCTTTCCCTGAGAGAACGGTAATCGCTATTTTCATGGTTGGTGCCGATACCAATTACATCACGTAAAATTCCCATTTCGCAGGCTTTCAAAAATACCGGGTGATTGAAGTGTTTGTCAGGCGTAATCACAAATACTGAACTGACACCGGAGTTACGTGTAAATCTTTGCAGTCTTGTCAGTAATATTTTTAGTGATCGTTCCAGAATCGATACCGGTAATTCACTAATCGACTGAACGGTGCCGGTGGCATTGGTGCCAATCAGGTTGAAGTATTGATCCTTGTGCTTCAACGCCATGCCGATTCTCGCCAGATCATCCGGTGTAGCTATGTTTTCCAGCAGGTAATCATGTTGTTTGTGGGCGTCGTCTTGATAACCACCGGCCTGGATGCCCATCCAGTTGATGAAATTAACCTCAAGTTTCCGGTTGATGACGCTGTACTGATTGGTGTTGATAATGACATGACCTTTAAACCCTGGTACCAGGGAAGCCAGTTGTGCGGTAAATCGTTCATCATGCCGGGATGCGGTAGCATTCCCAGAGGGGTGATTATGCAGAAGCCAGTAGCCATCGGCCTGTACTTTGAACCGTGTATTGTTCACCCAATTGCCCAGATGATGTTCAGTGCCATTAATCTTGTCTAGATAAACCGATGACGGTAATCGTGAGCTGATGGCGGTATGGTGAATGATGCGGTTTCTGCGTGTATAAAAATAAAAAATGCGCAGTGTTTCAAAGCGCGGATCGCGAAGAATCTGTGCCATTACAGCCAACTCATGGGCGGATTTGATTTGCCGGTTCAGGAGCGTGGTTCCACCTTGTTCTTTAAAGTCTTTCGGGAAATTACAACCCAGTATCGCGCCACCTGCCCATCGAGCCTGAGATTCGAGCAGTTCGATGTGAGCGTTTCTACCGGTTTCTTTTTGTGCTTCGCTGGTATCGGGACGAGTTTCAATGTTGTCATAGAGATCACCTGTATTGGGTCTGGATGTTTTTACAGGAATAACTTGTTGATTAGCACGCATGATTAATCCTCCTGTCAGTATTAAACCAATGCCCTTTTTTGTGTTTTTGCTTTTGTTTCGATTTGTTGTTGGCTTTGGGTTTTACCCTGCTGAAGCTGGGATTGGTGTTTTTGAATTGTGTTTTGCTGAATCGCTTTCTCGATTGCAGCACCCACCTGCCGCTTGACAGCTTGCATACCCAATGCGCTTTTATTGGCCAGATCGTTAAAATCACTAAGCTTCTGCGATGACTGCTCATTAAGGGCGAAGACCGGAAACACAGCAATACCGTTGACTTGTTGTGCTGCTTCCAACGCTTTTTCCCGCCCGGTGTTTTTACCGTTGAGTGCCACCAGGTGCTGATCATCATCACCGGCAATAACGATGGGTTTGTTGGGATACTTGTCATGCAACAGTTTTGCAACCGGTATGAGATTGCCTGAATCGAATGCCGCCACAACCGGACAGTTCATGGCCTGCGATACGGTATCGGCAGTGGAATAACCTTCAGCTATGATGATGACTTTGGCATTATCCAGTGCTGTTAATGCAGCCAATCCAGTCAATCCTTCGCCGTTACCACCCGCCATATAAAAGTGACCTTCCTTTTGACTGCCTGCTGCAAACAACTTGGTGCCGTTTGGCTGTATCGTTTGCGCACTCCAGACTTCTCCATTCGCATCATAAATCGGCAACAGCAGATCGCCGTCAACAAATACAAGATTGTCGGGATGTTCATCACGTACCGTTTTGACTTCCTGCCGATCCTGGCAGATTTTGATAATGGAATCTTGTGGGAGACCATCCGTATTGTGTGGCACGACTTTTAATCCGTTTGGCCTTGCGTTTTTATCCTGCAGATAAGGATGATCAGTATTGGCAGGCGGCGCAAAGGAAAGCAGCTCTTTGATGGTTTTCGCAACCTTGACATGCTGCACCTGTTGTTCGGCTTTTCGTTCCTGCTGTTTGATTGCAACCTGTGCGGCAAAAGCTGCCTTTTGCGCTTCGGTTAACGAATAGCCTTTCGCCTTCCAGCGTATCTCGGCTTTTGTGCGGTGATTATTAAAATATCCGGCTGGATGACCATCCATATGCACCACATAAAAACCAGATTTTTCACCGGGTCGGTCGCCTTCAACCTTGATGCGGTGTGACAGTCCATCCATGACCGGATGATTGCCATCCACAATACAACCGTTATCACGAAGTACAGAAGCAAACTCAGCTTGCGCATCAATGGCAGGGTTTTGCTGTACCGGCACATTCTCCGGTAGCCAGCGCTGTAATGCACGGATATCTGCGTTTTCACCCACATACCACGCTTTGGCTATCTTATCCCAACGCGCACCGGCTGCTTTTGCCTGGTCTTTCTCGCTGTACGGTACTGCTAGGTATCGGCGTGATGGACTTTCACTTTCTTTAACAGTATGTTGGTTTTGATTTTTTTGAATCGACTCGTTCGTATTTTGGTGAACGGTATTGGTTTTATCGGTTTCCATAGCCTGCCTCCTTTTGTTAAAGTCTGCATCGTTTTGTATGGCCAGAGCTTCAGCGTGTTTGCGTTGCTCTTTAGCCTGTGTAATGTCATCCAGTGTGCTTCGTGGATCGTTGTTGATCCGCAATTCTTCAATGCGGGAAAGCTTTACAACCTTTTCATATTCGTTGCGCTCGGCCATGGCATCGATCAGTGCGAGTTTCTCCGCTGTATTGACAGCCTGTTGTTCTCCATCGAAATCTGCTATCCATACCCAGGTTTGATCGTTACGCTGTGCGTAAAGCCCGAAGAATTCAGGTTCAATGCCTAATTCTTTTGCCGGTACAATATGGTTTTTACCGTCATCATTCTTTTTCGCTTCAATTACGTTGCCTTGAATCTGTACACGCCCATTCCAGTCGACAGGAATAGTTAACCCCAGTTTGTCTTGAGAGACTTCCTCAAACTCGAGATTGTCGATGCTTAAATTTCTGCAGAATTTGAGTGCATCGGCGACCAGATACAGGGTATTCTGTTGTTGTGTTGGCAGGTGCTCGATGAGTTTTTGCAGTTGCCGGTTGTTGTGCTGTGCCACCGTTGCCAGATCGGTAGTGAGACTTGCGGTATACGTTGCGATGTCTTGTCTGATCTCATCCATTTTAATAGCCTCCTGTTCAACCAATTCCTGTTGCCTTGCAAATGCCAGTACATAGTCCTGGATTTTTTCTGCATCGGCTGCAGCGCGAAATATTTCGGTGGGATCTTCTTCCAAAGCTTTGATCCATGATGCGACATACGCTGCATGCTGGCCGGGATCGTGACCAATGCCGAGTTCGTGCCCGAGCAACATGCTTGCAATCTCGGCACGCAGTTCTTCGCGTGCGTAGCCTTCACTGCCGAATGGGTGCGCCAGATCGCGGTTCAAACGTGATTCATGACCCGTCCAGTGGCCAAGTTCATGCAACGCTGTGGCGTAATAGCGATCCGGTGTTTCAAACTGGTGTTTGTGCGGCAGGTGTATCTTGTCGGTTACTGGCCGGTATAAAGCCCGGTCATATTCGCCGTGTTCAATTGCGGCAAGGGAAGCTTGCAATATCAGTTCCGCACGCTCAATCGGATTCCAGCTTGGTGGTTCGATAACCAGTTCCGGCAGGTTGTCGATCTGTTCGGCATTGAATACGGACGCATAAAACACACGCGGTCGTTCAAGCTTTACGGTTTCTTTGGCAGGCTTGCCTTCACTGTTAAGTATCGTTTTGCCGTTATCGTCTTTTTTGATACGCTCATCGGTAAACTTCCAGTACTGAATCCAGGTGCTTTTTTCACCTTTGCGCACTTGGGCACCTAAACCGGCAGCCTGTTTATACGTCAGCCAGCGTGGATCGGCATAATCCTGGCTCATCAAATACAAGGCATTGATGCCTCGGTAGCGTTTTTGAGTGGTCGGGTTATGCGGAAACGATAACAGCGGATCGCCCGACTGCCATGGTTTTTGCCATGGCGCTGTACCTTGTTTCAATTGTGCGATGAGACTCTCGGCAACCTGTTCATGGTAAGCTTTTCTGGATTTGTCCATGTCATTGTCCTCCATCAACAGTTTCCGGTTGATCGATACTGCTATCCAATGCTTCAACTTCACTCAAGGCGTCTTCCATAAATGCACCGAGCAGTTCCGCTTCATCGGGATCGAATTCAGCCTGAAATCCCGGTGTTTGTGCATCAACCAGTTTTTGCGCTATCACCTGACGGCGCACGTCATGATCATTTAGGCTGGTTTCAGCGGTATCAGTAATAACTGCAATAGCCGCGATATCCAAAGTTGACGGAATATCAGGTGTATCATTTTCTGTGTCATCATCTGCAGGATTATTCATGGCAATCACTCCTCTTGAAGATTGAAGGTAATAACGGGACGAACCACATGCACAATCTGTGCATGGTCGATGACGCCAAAGTAGCGTGCATCAAATGAGTGGGGATTCAGATCGGATAACAACAAATACTCGAATTCATCGAGTACCGCATTGAAATGGTATTGTGGCAATACGGCGCCATAGGCATCGGTCTTAACTTGTGCGCTGTTCGGCAACCTTTTGCCATTAACCGTAATTCCGGTTTCTTCAATTAAAACCGTATCACCGGCAACCGCATGAATCTGTTTGAGCAGTTGACCGGTACCGCCGGGACAATCACCCGGATTGGTATAGCCTCTGGCAACAGCCCAATCAAACACATCGCTTTGCGGCGGACAGAACGCAACATATGCGCCTTTTGAAACCGGTTCATCGGCAATCCGGTACAAACCTACCGGTAGGCTTGGAGTGGTGTTGATATAAAACCCGCCAAACCGCAATACAATGCTCAGCACAAGCAGGCTGATACTGAGCGTCAGTACACCAATAGCCAGGATTTTGAGCGGCTTGTTCATGGTCATAATCCTGAACTGCCAGTACCAGCACCAGCACCAGTATCAGCAGTGCCAGAATCAACACCATCATAAGAATCGGTCAGCCGGTCGCTTGATAACGGCGGATCAACTTTTGCGCGTGCGGCAAACACTTTATCCTGGAAGTACAAAGGCTGTACGCCATAAATCGCAGGGTGTCCGGCAACATAGATGATCATGTCACCCGGTTTGGTAATTCTGCCGTTTGCATCTTTGGTTGCTCCCGGCAGGCGCATGCATTCGTCCGGTGTCAGTAAAGCACGTTGTGTTTCCTGCAACGTGCGTGTGACATAGCCGTGCATCATTGATGAGCGTCGACCACTTGTCGTGATCTGTTCCTTGATCACTGTGGTCTGGCCGGTGAGTTTGGATAAATGTTCTGCCGTTTCAATCCGGTTGGGTGCAAACGCAGTCTGGATATGACAGTTCGAGGTAATCGCTTCATCATGACCGTATCCCGATTCCCGGCTTTTAAGCTGATTGATGTCCTGGCAGATCAGATAGGCTTTGATGCCGTAACCGGCAATAAACGCCAAAGATTCCTGGAAGATTTCCAATTTACCCAAACTTGGAAATTCATCGAGCATCAACAGTAATCGGTGTTTGTAATGCGTAACCGGTTCACCATTCTGAAATGCCATCTGACCGGCCAGTTTCCGGACAATCATATTGATCAATATGCGGATTAACGGACGCAGCCGTGATTTATCATTCGGGTGTGAAACAATGTAGAGACTGACAGGATTCTTCTGGTGCATTAAATCGCGGATACAAAAATCCGAATCAGTGATATTGTTTGCCACAACCGGATCACGATACAAAGCCAGATACGATTTTGCCGTAGATAATACGCTACCGGCTTCCTCCTCGGGTCGATCCAGCATATCTTTGGCACTGGCTGCTATAACCGGATGTGCATTGCCATTTTCCGGTATGATCATTTCCATCCAGAGTTCTCGGATATCTCTGTCGGGATCGGACAGTAACGCATCAACAGCCGGTAGTGTTGCCGGTGTACCGTCACACTCCGATTGATACAGCACATGCAGAACCAATCCGACTAATAGTGAATGCGCAGTCTTTTGCCAGTGGGTTTCTAATCCCTTGCCGTCTGGATCGACGATCAGGTTAACGAGATTTTGCACATCGGCAACTTCCGTACCGCTGCCGATGATAATTTCATCAAGCGGATTCCAATGACAGCTTGAAGTGGACGCCGGATCGAAACGCAGCACATTATTGTTCGCATAGTGCTTGCGCCACCCGGATGTCAACGCCCAGAGTTCGCCTTTGAGGTCGGTAATAACGGTGCTTTGCGTCCACGATAGCAAAGTCGGAATAACAAGACTCACCCCTTTGCCCGAGCGTGTCGGTGCAAAGCACAATACATGCTCAGGGCCGCTGTGTTTTAGGTAGTTTGTCTTGCCGGATTTATCGCGCCAGGCGCCTACATAAACCATTTCACCGCTTTTGTTTTTTTTGGAAGACAACAATCCGGCTGCTTCGATATCCTTTTTATCCGCCCACCGGGCTGAACCATATAGATTACGGTTTGCGCGCGAAGAATTGGCAAGCATCATCTTGATGATCAACACCAAAATCAATCCAACACTGGAAAACAGAATGCCGTAACCGGCTGCGAGATCAAAGATGCCCGGATGTTGGTCATACCATTGATTACTCCACACCAGAATCGACCAGGGTGCATAGAGTTGATTAAAATGTGATCCAAGCTGATCCTGATAATGGAACTGGTGCGCAAAATACTGTGTTGCAACCTGAAACCCACCAATCAGAAAAACAATGGCGAGCAAACGGATGATCAAAGTATCTTTCTTTACGTTTCTGTTTTCATGGAAACCGGGATTGTATTGGTTCATCACAGACTCCTTCGGTACGTTGAAGTTTTGGATCGTTTCTGAAATACAACTTGTCTCGATAATTGACTGCGGTGTCGCTCGAGTTCCGGATCATCAAACGTGACACGGATTCTGTTTTGCACAGCAGCCAGCACAACAGACTTTCTAAAATTATCCGAACCGGCAACCGACAAATGATTGCCATACTTGCTGATAGCAAACTGCAACACGTCAACAAGCGAATCATTCAAAACATTCGATGCAACAAACAATCGCTTGCCGTCATCGCGAACAGCAGTAGTGCCAGCTTTGTAAAACACCGTGCCGTCCTTGGTCACAGACTCAATATTATCTGTTCTGGACTGATTGTTATTGTATTCAATACCCGCAACATGATCACCTAAAATTGCATCACTTCCGGCGTCTCTTTTACTTCTGGCGCGCAATACCGCTAGTGCTTCGGCATTGTCGTTTTGAGCTTCCAAGGCCAGCCAATCGAGCCACGACATTCTGCGAGTACCGGCTTTTAATTGCGCATAGGTTTCGCGGTATTCGCGTTTGATGGAATCCAGTGTTGTTTTAAATTGCAGGCTCACCGTTGCATACAAGGCTTTCTTACCAAGCGGCCCTGCTTGTACATGCTTAATGATGCTTCGTTTACGTTTTGCTTCCTGTTTGGCACGCTCAATCAACAGGTCGCGCTGTTCCCGCAATTTGAGCCATTGTTCTTTACGGAATGAAGCCGCATTGGTTTGCTGCTGCTGGTAACGTTTATAAAGCCTGGAAGTATCAATAGTGTTTTGAATGTTTTGAAGCGGCCAGGGTTGATACTGTTTGGCTTTTGATCTTGATGTTTTAGCGTTCTGAACTTTGTTTTGCGGGTCTGTCTGTGTTTGCGTATGCTCTGTTTGCAATGAATCTGTTGCCGGTTCATAAGCACCCAATCGTTTGATCAGATTGGGTTTCGATAAAGACCGGTCTACGGAACTCGCTTTAACAGCAATGCCATTGCTGGATACAAATACCAACCCATTGCCGCGTTCTTTGATTTCAATACCATGGTTTTGCAGCACCTGATGTAAACCTTTCCATGTGTCAGCTTGTTTGATGTCATCAAGGCACTCACGCCGAGTCCATCCCAGCAGGCTCTCAATGCCTGCATTGGCTTCGATGTCCTGAATAATACGTGAAGATTTATCCAGTTTTGTTTCATGATTGACCTTAGTCAGTCCGTATTCTTGTTCGATCTGTTCACAAAGTGTTGCGACTTTCTTGTAATCGTAGTACGGATTGTGAATCGTCAGTTTTCTCGGATGAATCTTGTTGATTGCGATATGGATATGCAGATTATCAGTGTCGTCATGAACAACACTGATGCGCTGATGTTCATGAAACCCCAATGCTTCACAGAATCGTTTTTCTATCTCATTCAGTTGGGCATTGGATAATCGTTCACCTTCAGGAAAACTCAGCACCAGGTGACAGGTTTTATCGGATTTGGCACGTTTATTCATTTCCTGCGTGTTCTGGATTTCCAATAGCGCCGGTATCAATTCATCGGTGTAGCAGTTTGTCACTGATACCATTCCGATACGCTCGGTTTTGCTTTGCGGATCGGTCAAATACTTCACCAAAGCAGAGAAGTTACTTTTGCGTATCGACTTGATGGGTATGATTTTAGCGATCATGGTGTTTAAGCGGCTTAAGTAGTTTGGTTATTCCGAATATCATTTCCTGAGTTTCATAACCTCATTGAGCATTACACTTTGAGTTTCCCGGATTGTGTCCAGTGTCATATGCAGTTGAGACTTGCCGATGTATTTTGTGCGGCTGTCATTGGTAAGCCACAGCTTGATTAATCCGCCAAGCCGACCCAGATCGGCATTGATTCTAAGTAACACATCCACCTGCCGGTTATCGATAACGCTGGGTACGGTATAACCCAGACCTAGATTACGCAGATACTCTGCAATCGTTAATCCGGCTTCAGTTGCTTTTGCTTTGATCATCATTTCTTCCTCTGGCAATACAGGCACTCTGAGACGCTTGTCGCGCTTGGTACGTTTGGTGCGCTTTGTGTATTTCGCGCAACTTGTCCCTTTATTTGCACACAAAGTCTTCTGCTTTTCATCACTTTTTTGGTGCTTTAAAACTGTCATTTGCGCTTACCTCGTAGAGCAAGATCAACGTTGAGCAAAGTATTTGCGAATAAAGTTTGCGTGGAGATGGCCATCTCCACATATCTTGCCCTGTTGTGTTAGTTTTTTAAAATATACTACCACTATATTATAAGTTTGCAAACAGTTTATTTTCGTTATATTATAATTTCAACACCTTTAAAAATGCTTTCAAGAAGCTTCTTTCAAGTAAAAGAAAGTACTTTTGAAACAAAAAGAAAGCAAAGAAAAGCAAAAGAAACGGACAGAAACAAAATGAAACTAAAAGCAACTTCAAGGCAAGTAAAAGAAACTAGAAAATGGAGTGGGAAATTTTTTTAGAAAAAAATAAAAAAACTCAAAAAAAATCATTTCCGCCAAAGAATAATTTGATATGGGGAAGATTGTGATGACCAAAACCTTATCAGAACGTATCGCGCTATTTACAGACAAGAACAAAAACACTGGCAAAAAGTTTTTGCCGGTGTTTATCGCATTGAAGCCGGATATAGAACAAGCATTACAGGATGGCTGGACGGTGTACCAGGTATGGGACACGTTATATGACGAGGGAAAGATTAAATGCTCTTATCAATGGTTCAGAACGTTGGTGAACCGTCACATCACTAATGACAGCAAACAAAAACAACACAAATCATCTGCCAAAACAGCAACCACCGATCAGGAAGGATTTCGTTTTAATTCTGCAACCGAAAAAGAGGAGCTTATCTGATGGCTAAGATACACATGATTCTGCAAGGCAAAGGCGGCGTTGGTAAATCGTTTATCTCATCGACATTGGCACAACACAGAATCGCCAAAGGCAAAAATCCGTTGTGCATTGATACCGATCCGGTCAATGCCACGTTTTACGGTTTCAAGAAACTCAATGTTAAGCAGATTAATGTCATGAACAACGACGAGATCGATCCCAGGAAGTTTGACGATCTGATCGAACTCATCGCCAACACAGAAACCGATGTGATTATCGATAACGGTGCCAGCACTTTTGTGCCGATGTCGCATTACCTGATCAGCAACCAGATTCCGGCATTGCTGCTGGATATGGGTCATGAATTGGTGATCCATACGGTGATTACCGGCAGTCAGGCATTGCTCGACACACTCAACGGTTTTGTGCATCTCGTCAAACAGTTTCCAAAGGAAGCACTGTTCGTAGTCTGGCTTAATCCCTACTGGGGCGAGATCACTATGAACGGTAAACAGTTTGAGGAAATGAAAGCGTATATCGACAACAAAGCACGCGTATCGGCCATTATTAGAATTCCGCACTACAAACCGGAAACTTTCGGCAAGGATTTGAGTGAAATCCTGCAATCGAAATTTACGTTTGACGAAGCACTTAAAAACTGTACGCTGCCGGTGATGGTTCGCCAACGGTTAACCATCATTAGAAGACAACTGTTTACCAATCTTGAAAACGTGGCTGCAGTATTGTCATGAGCAACGACAAACTGGATACATTGATCAAACGAATTGCTTCAGAGCACGGCATTGTTCTGACGAAAGATGATCCGGTATTGATGATGCATACACTCAATGAAGTATTGCTGGAACAGAACGAAAAAGCGCATGCTGAATTACTGAACAAATATGAAGCGATTCTGCAGGAAAATTTCAGTCAATGGCAAACATACGCCAGCAAAAAGGCTAATGTTTTAATTAATGCGCAACAAAACCATTTCAGTAAAAACCATGACCAAGTTTCAGATCAATGTATGCAATTGATCAGCGAAAAAACCAGAATCACAATTAATCATGAAATCCGTGAGCTGACCCGAATTTCCAGGCAGGCGGCCATCATCAATTTGCTGGCTGCCGTTCTGGTGTTGGTTTCAGCGATATTGGTTTTTGTAATTTTGAGTTAACAACATGGTCAGCAATTGGTGGGTAACTGAGAAGGTAAAAATTTGCATGTATATTAGATGTATAGGAGTTAAAGGTATGAATGAAACAAACTTGACCCTAAGCAAAATAATTAAATCCGGCGAAAATATGGAAGAGGTTGATCCAGTCGTGGCCGCGCAGATTATCGGAGTAAAAGTAAATACACTTGCCTCATGGCGCTGCACAAAGAAGGAGATCATCCCTTTCTACAAAATAGGTAGTAAGATCAGGTACAAAATATCTGATTTGATCGCCTGGAAAGAAAGCAAAAGAGTGTGCCGATAATGCGTATGAGTTCACATGTGACCTGACACTTTTGGGCTTAAAGCACGATCAAACAGTACTGTCGGCATTCAGCCCGGACTGTGTGAAAACCCGAAAATCCGGGCTGAAAGAGACTGTCCCACAAACTGTGTAATTGTCTATCATTAGTTTTTTAAAGGATAGACGATGAACAAAGAAGAACTAGAGAATTTTGCCCGCAAAGCTGCGAAAGGCATAAAAACAGAGCAAGACCTGAGTGAATTTAGCCAGATGCTGACGAAAGTCGTCATTGAGACGGCGCTGAACGCTGAATTGGATGAACATCTTGGTTATAGCAAGTACGATAAACAGCATTCTGACAATTGCCGAAATGGTTATTCCAGCAAGACATTACGCACAGAGGATGGTGAGTTTGAGCTGAATACGCCGCGAGACAGGCAGGGAGATTTCGAGCCACAGCTGGTAAAGAAGCGCCAGACACGTTTTGCCTCGATGGATGACAAAATTCTGAGTTTGTATGCGAAGGGACTGACGACACGCGAGATTGTGGCGACATTCAAGGAGATGTACGGTGCAGAAGTGTCTGCCACGTTGATATCCAGAGTAACCGATGCAGTGATTGAACGTGTAGTCGAATGGCAATCGCGGCCGTTGGATGCGGTTTATGCGATTGTTTACCTGGATTGCATCATGCTCAAGATTCGCCAGGACAAGCAAGTGATCAAAAAAGCTGTTTACCTGGCACTTGGCGTCAATATGGATGGTCACAAGGAATTGCTGGGTTTGTGGCTGTCAGAAAATGAAGGCGCCAAATTCTGGCTGAATGTACTGACGGAGCTTCAGAATCGCGGCGTAAAGGATATTTTGATTGCCTGCGTTGATGGTTTAAAGGGTTTCCCTGAAGCCATTGCCACAGTCTTTCCCAACACGCAAATACAGCTGTGCATAGTTCATATGGTGCGCAATTCAATTAAATTTGTGTCATGGAAGGACTATAAGGCTGTTACCACCGATTTAAAGCGCATTTATCAATCCGTAACCGAAGAGGAAGCCTTGCTGGCACTGGATCAATTTGCCGGTCGCTGGGATGACAAATATCCGCAGATCAGCCGGTCATGGCGTACACATTGGGAAAACATTTGTACGCTCTTCAAATATCCCGAAGATATTCGAAAAGCCATCTATACAACCAATGCCATCGAATCGCTTAACAGCGTCATTCGAAAAGCCATCAAAAAACGTAAATTGTTTCCAACCGATGATTCCGCCAAAAAAGTCATTTTTCTGGCAATTCAGGAGGCTTCCAGAAACTGGACGATGCCGATAAAAAACTGGAAAGCTGCCTTGAACCGGTTTATGATCGAATTCGAAGATCGACTGATTGAATATGTTTAACCCAGACAGTTACACAGTTTAATTTACAGTCTCTAAAATTTAATAAAGAGTTTTCACACATAGACCAAAACCGGCTACTAAATGTTATTACTGGTGAGTCCTAATTCTACTAGTTTCATTTTTGCGTTAATTTTCAGGGTGCCACATTTAGTTTTTCTCTTTTATGTTGTCTAAAACTTTTGAAAAAACATCCTTCCAAATCGGCTTACCTTTATATAGCCAACCTTTCTCAGTCAGCGCCATATGATCTCCCTCAAAAGTGTCAACGTATTTACCATACATTGCGGATTCCACAGTGACCAGTCCATCATTTTGTGTATTGAGATCTCCGTTCTCAGGATCATAATTTAATTCCAGATTCTTAACCATTGCGTCATGCCAGCAATGTATGATGAGACTGGGGATAGTCTTTCTATCGTGGTATTTTGACCTGCAGTTAGCATCGCAATCGATAGCGGAGCCATAGCTGAAAGCTCGTTTATAAATTTCCGGATCATCTTTTATTTTCAGATCATTCTCTATTTTCTTGTTTACGTATAACTCCCTAAATTTAGAATATGTCGTCAAGTCCGCCCCAGCCGCGGCAAATCCATATCCGTCAGGATCATCTGGAAAAAAACTTCTGAAAAAGCTTAGAATATTTCCAGGAATCGTACAAAACTCGCCTTGCATCAACATATTGGCGATATACGAGCCTTTGTGGGGTGTTGAGATGGTGGTAAAAGTGATTACCTGATCAGACAGTGACCTGTTTTCTTTATAGGCATCAGACAAAACTTGTCGAACAGCAAGTCCTCCCATGCTCTTGGCAATAATATGAAATTTCCTTTTTTCAGCAGCCGGGAATTTTTTTTCGATGTCGTCCTTTAGCTCAGTTGCAAGGTTTTCTATGCTTGCAATCGAAGGAATACAAGCAACATGAAGATTAAAACCCTTTTGATTGAACAGCGCATTAAGTTCTTTCCATTCGATATAATCCTGGGCGTCACATTTTTCTGGATTGAGGGTATTGAGGAATGAAAACCCTACGCCTGGCACAAAAAGAACATCAGCAAGTTGTTGATCGTGCGTCAAGTTTTCTTCATAAGTTGGCGTAAACTCTGTGATTGCATGAGATCTGCTCGCAGATTTGTGAGAATATGACGCGCAACCCGATAAAACCGATAGCAAAAGTAATGCTGTGATCCAGGCAAGATTTTTCATTTCAAAACTCACTATTTAAATTGGATTCCGGGGTTAATGATTAACCCCGGCTTTTCTATTAAAAACAGATTTATTTAGAAGGATTGAGCATGTCGATGATGCCGCTCCTGTTTTGTTCCAGATAATCGGAACCTTTTAATATGGTTTTCTTGACGTTGGATGGATCGCTTTCATTAACCGTCAACTGGAGACTAAAATAACCGACACTACTTGCTGGATATTCAGGTATCGCTATCCAGCCTATGACGGGTGGCGTCTGATTTTTGGTATAGTCAATATAATGCTTTTCTCCAGTCAGGTCGTGTTTGGCCGGGCCTGCTATCGCATCTTTCAGTCCCAGTGAAACCATTTGGGGAATCACGGCGCCACTCTCAGTTTTAGCATTTACCAGCGCGTCAATACTCAGGCGAATATTGTAATCAACTTCAGTCCCGGTTTGTAACAAGAGTGCACCGGGTATGGCCAGTGGATTGACGGGATTAAAACTGACTACTTTTGCTTTAGACAACCATTGCCATTTCCACAAGGGCCTAACCAGAAATGGGCTGCCTTTCACAGAAGAATCTTTGGAAAGACTGAGAGCGTAGGCAAAGGCCAGCCTTTTTCCTTTAATGGCATTATCAAAATCATCATCATTTTCGAATAGTATGGTTGATCCATCTGCTATTTCTTGGACACTCGAATTTTTTACTGCATAATTCTTTATGATGTTTACCATGTCTTCATGACCCTTCTCGTCGTTTTTATTCTTTTGGGGTGGAGGAGCATTGAATGGCGATTCGTCGACCCATCTGGAAATAACTACTTCGATAGTATTATATTTCTTTATGTCTTGAAGAACTTTGAGATTTGTATTGGCCGTAATAAGTAGTTCTTTGAGAGCTTTTTCAGCGTCATTAGTTAATTTTTCACCATTTTTATCTATTCCTTTCTTAAGCACTATATTCGTCGCATTTTTTAATTCTTCCTTCTCTTTTATACACTGATCTAAATTGTTAAATGGGATTGTTTTGACATCATTCGTCGTTAACCAAGCTTTTGCGCCATATGAAGCTTCATAACTTTTCGCTTCTTCCTGCAGCTCCGATTTTATATAATCAATCGCCATACCTATAGCCACTGATGCTAATGCAGCTTCTATAGCGAAGTAAGTTACCTTTTTATCTTCCTCAATAGAAGTACATATTTTAGAAATTTTCTTGTGATATTCTTTTTCTTTTTGTGCATTTTCTTTGGAACGCACCACATGAAGCCAGACTGTTTCACCAGCACGTTGGTCAGAAAAATGGTGGTGCGGTATTAGCAGTCCTATTCTCGAGCGAGTGGCGCAGCCGGATATAATAAAGACAAGAATGACAATCAGTAACAAATGCTTTTTATTCATTGTTTTGCTCCTGTTTTGTTGTTAAATGATTCGTTTCACAGTTAATGCCATGAAGTTATGATGTTAATTCCAGGAATACTCTGCATCTTTATGATCTACAGGTTATGTCGTAAATGATTGTTGAAAATGTCTCACAAAATCACATGATATACTTTTAATCAATCGGTTATACGATTTAATGAGCATTAAAAAATCACTTTTATATCAGAATATTGAAAAATTCAATACTTAATTGTTACATGGCTATCTACAACATTTAAGGCTAACGCCAAGGTCTGCAATTCCATGTTACTTGGCAAGAATTCGATGACGATAAAAAATTGTGTTGTATTAGTTTCCACCGTTATGTCACGTTAGCGCTAAATTGCCCGGAGACGGTTTTGTGCCATCTGTCAGTTGAAGCATGTTTGTCACTGGCGCAGTAAACGATACATGCAAGTGGTTATCATGCCCGGCCAAACGGGAAGCACCGATGATTTGCGGGTCATTAAAATAAATCTTGCCTGCACCAATATTAGTAAGTAAATCTACAAGTTCCTGTGTTCTGGGACGGTCATAATTTTTCTGTTGCCACGTACCCCGTTTGCCATCCGTCGTCATCGGTCGAACATCAAGTTCCGTGCCCTGTTGATGTGTAAAGTGAGGTGGATAAAGCCCACCCCAACGGAGATTACCCGCCGTAATTGTTACCGGATATGTCCATCTTGCCCTGGCAATGGTTTCACCAAGCATTTGTAGCCGAGGAACCAGGTCTTTATGCACATGCGTTCCTATTGCGCCAATAATTCTGAGCCCATTTTCAACAGAAGGAATTGGAGCCATCCAATCATAACCAATGTTTATGGTAGTTGTAGTAATGGAATCGGTTCCTATAGCGGTGATTACATGTTCAGTTGCCATTTGTGGCTGATTCCCGCCGATGTGCGATACCGTATACAGGGTTTCGGCACTACCAACGCTGTCAGTAATCGCCGTTGTTCTGCTTAATGTTCCTAGTAGGCGAATTCGCCCATTCTGGATGCGTTGCCGGATTTTATTTCTCGATTTAGTTCCAAAACGAGCCACCATACCGTCTTCTGTACGCCAGCCAGTTCCAGTTGGATTCATTGCTTCAACATGAAACGTTACGTTAACACCCGGAACAGGACGATTATTCTGGTCGGTTACTGTAACAGGAATCATGACTGTGCCTGTTCCATTGGGGTAAAGATTTATCGCAGTTTCCGCTGTATGAAGGTGGTGTTCGGATAATTCGGTATAAAAAGATTCATGCTCTTCTGACGATGTCGATCCAGTTGGAATCGGACAAACCTGTGGTTTGTTCACAATGATACGAAGTTCAACATCTTCAGGCATAAGACCTTCAAGGTCATGTTTTTCATTCATGCGTATCCTTCGACAGTGGTTTGTTGTTTTCAAACATGTTTTCGCATCACTATTGTTTATCGTATCAACTACGAGACTATTCGTAGCTGGAGTAATAGAAACAGCGAGTGCTGTAGACGTTGTCTATGGCAAGCACTTCTGAGCTTCCGGCAAGAACGCCAATTAATCCAACATAAAACCATTATCTCAATACTATGATATGCTTGACATCATCAATTCTGACGTTGTGCTATTGGGAAAATTGTGGTATGGGAGGGCAGTGAATAACAACAAACCATCACATGATGCGCTGGTTGATGCTATTTATGAATCAGCGCTTGATCCGGTCAAATGGAAACACACGCTCAATCAATTGAGTACTTATCTCAATGCCAGTGCGATTAATCTGATCGGTTTGCAGGTGCAAAATTACGACAATCCTTTTTTGCTCAGTCAAAATATTCCAAGCGATTACGGCAAAGATTATCAAAGTTACTGGCGGGAGCATGATATCTGGGTCCAAGCAGGTATCGACAAAGGCTTAAATGGAGGGGGTAACACACTCACCGGCGATATGTTGGTGGATCGGCGCACTTTTCTAAAAAGTGCTTTTTATAATGATTGGTTAGCAGAACAAAACATCAGCGATGTGCTTTCCACAAATCTATGGGATGACAATCCCAATACGCCCAAAATCATACTCTGTTTTTTTCGCGGTGTTGGTCAAGATAGTTTTCAGGAAAGCGACCGGTTGAATTTGCACCGTCTCGCACACCATTTAAACCGAGCTTTTTGTATCACTTCTCAGCTTAAGCTTTCAGAACAAAAAAAAGTACTTGAAGAGTCTATTTTTGACTCAATCGGTCATGCCATATTCGTTTTGAATGAAAATCGGAGAATTATAAAATACAACGCTGCTGCAACGCAGCTCTTGAGTTGCTGTCCGGGCTTAATCAAGATCAGGCATGAGCGTCTCATAGAACTCGGGTATCACGCAAGTCCAAGCTTTGATGAAGCCATTGCATTGGTTGATCGTGGGCATCATGCAGAAATCGTGTTCACCGCCACTTACCTTGGCACAATAAAAGAAACACATCATGCTAGGTTAACCCCACTTAAAGAGGCAGCGATTTGGCCATTAAGCAACCGTGCGCATTACTTACTTTTGATCGAAAAAAATCAAGAAATCAAACAAGAAACACTCCATGCATTTTGTGCAGTGTTTAACTTGACAGCCTCTGAACAACAAATCTTGCTTGGATTGATGCAAGATGATACACCTGAAGAAATCGCACGAACCCTGAGTGTGAGTCTTGCAACGATACGGTCTCATATTCAGAATATCCGGCAAAAAACCGGAGTCCGCCGCATTACAGAGTTGGTACGCATGGCACTGATTGCTACTCGTTCGCTTTAGAAAAGTGATTGGGAATGTATCAGTATATGATCATAGAATTCAATAACTTTTGTATGTTTTAAGCGTAAATGGCAGATGAAGTGGTTTTATTTGCAAAAAACAGACAAAAATCAAGCCAGACAGGGTAATGCGCGCATGTTGCAGAGAATTTTAATTTGTCGCCCCTGAAAATAGGGGCAAATCGTTGATATTAATGATTAATAACTGAAATTGTACGGTTATAATCGACCTGTGTGCCCCGTCAGCGCAAGTTGGACAAAATATCTGATTTGATTGCTTGGAAAGAGGGTAAAAGAGTGTCCCAATAATGGTTGATACGCTGTTCAATGTAACCCCGGCGTTACCCCGGAAGAAAATCATTAATGGGATATGTTCGGTAACCAATTGTTTTAATTGGTGGCCAAGGGCGGAATCGAACCACCGACACAAGGATTTTCAGTCCTCTGCTCTACCAACTGAGCTACTTGGCCTGTTTGAAGTTGCGAGATAGCAAGATAGTTAACTGGCGCGCCCGGCAGGATTCGAACCCACGACCCCTTGGTTCGTAGCCAAGTACTCTATCCAACTGAGCTACGGGCGCTGAATACGGTTAATACAATCTGATTTTTCCAGGCTGTTATCTCACAGACGCAGGATTATAACAGATTGAAGCAGGTAGCGGGCTGCGAACTTTTATTTATTTTCATCCGGCGCCATCAAACACTTCGGAACGCTCGTAATTAAACAAGCAAACGAACGGTTGTCCCGGTTAACAGTTTTTGCTATTGGCCCTCTCACTTTTATGCGGTGGCGATGATGGTTTATTTATGCTTTCTTGTCAAGCATCAATTTAAAATTGTCCAGATTTCACAGATTCCAGTGTAGGCTTAGCCCTCTTCGGGTTCCGGGTCCTCTTTCAAGGGCAGGCCGGCAGCATTTTGCCTGACGGATAACTGGGTATTTTCTACACTTCCCTTTATCTTTGGCGTTTTACATACGACATCTGCATTCTGCGCACGATGGCGCAACGCATGATCGATCAGTACCAGCGCCAGCATGGCTTCGACAATAGGCGTGGCGCGTATGCCGACACAGGGATCGTGACGGCCATGCGTTTCTACGATAACCGGATTGCCGTTCTTATCAATCGAGCGGCGCCCCAGACGGATGCTCGAAGTCGGCTTGATGGCGACATTGACGGTAACGGGCTGTCCGCTTGAAATTCCACCGAGAATGCCGCCTGCATTATTGCTGAGAAAACCGTCCGGTGTCATTTCATCGGAATGCTCGGTGCCCTTCTGGGTGACGCTGGCAAAACCCGCGCCGATTTCAACGCCTTTGACCGCGTTGATATTCATCATGGCATAGGCGATATCGGCATCCAGACGGTCATAAACCGGTTCGCCCCACCCTACCGGCACACCTTCGGCGATTGCACTGATTTTGGCGCCAACCGAATCGCCGGATTTGCGCAGTTGATCCATGAAGGTTTCCAGTTTTGCCACATAACTGGCGTCAGCAACAAAAAAGGGATTTTGATCGACATCCGTCCATTGTTTGAACGGAATCTCTACAGGCCCAAGCTGTGACATATAGCCGCGGATGACAATGCCGAATTTTTCGTTGAGCCACTTCTTGGCAATTGCACCGGCAGCCACGCGCACCGCCGTCTCACGGGCTGACGAACGGCCGCCGCCGCGGTAATCACGAATACCGTATTTCTGCCAATAGGTATAGTCGGCATGTCCGGGACGAAAAACATCCATGATTTTGCTGTAATCCTTGCTGCGCTGGTCTTCATTGCGAATCAGCAGGCCTATCGATGTCCCCGTCGTTTTACCTTCAAAAACGCCCGACAGGATTTCAACGGTATCGGATTCACGGCGCTGCGTTACATGGCGGGAAGTTCCTGGCTTACGCCTGTCCAGTTCGTGCTGTATATCCTGTTCTCTGATTTCCAAGCCGGGCGGACAGCCGTCAATGACGCAGCCGATGGCTGGGCCATGTGATTCGCCAAAAGAGGTGACGCTAAAGAGTTTGCCAAATGAGTTACCAGACATTCCGTGAAAATTCCTTTATATGGGTGCTTTTTAAACCTATCAAAACCCGTATACACTTCCCGATATCCATATCCCATTTCGCGCTTGAGGTAAATCAAGCATGAAATGCTTTAATCATGTTATATAACAGGTACAATGCAGCAGGATAGTCAAATACAGTATTATAAACGCAAAAGGCACGATCATCATGTCATCGTGTGTCAAACGGCCCATCAGTGGCCAGGCGTAAAAGATAAACCCTGATCGAAAAAATCAGTAAAACAGGAGATTGAATGAGCACAGTACAAATTAAGGAATATCTGACCGACTTGCAGGACAGCATTGTTGCCGGACTGGAACAGGTTGACGGCAAAAACTTCCGTCGCGATCAGTGGGATCGTCCGGGTGGTGGCGGTGGAACAAGTGCGGTCATAGAAGAAGGCAACGTATTAGAACGCGGCGGCGTTAACTTTTCACATGTCCACGGCACCGGACTGCCCGCATCGGCAACGGCCGCGCGTCCCGAATTATCGGGACGGTCATTCGAGGCAATGGGTGTTTCACTGGTTCTGCATCCCCGCAATCCGTACGCGCCGACAGTCCATATGAATGTCCGCTATTTCGAGGCCCGTAAGGAAGGCGCTGAACCCGTCTGGTGGTTTGGCGGCGGCATGGATTTGACGCCTTATTATGGCTATGAGGAAGACGCCATACACTTCCATCAGGTCTGTAAAGATGCGTTGCAACCTTTTGGCGATGATTGCTATCCGCGCTTGAAAAAATGGTGCGACGAGTATTTCTTCTTAAAACACCGTAATGAACCGCGCGGAATTGGCGGCGTATTTTTCGACGACTTGAACCAGCCGGATTTTGAAGCCTGCTTTAATCTGACCAAAAATGTCGGCAGCAATTTCCTGACAGCATACCGCCCCATTCTGGAAAAACGCAAGGATACAAAGTACGGCGAGCGTGAACGCGATTTTCAGGCTTACCGCCGTGGCCGCTATGTTGAATTCAATCTGGTCTGGGACCGCGGTACACTGTTTGGACTGCAAACAGGCGGGCGGACTGAATCCATTCTGATGTCACTGCCCCCGATTGTTAAATGGCGTTACGACTGGAAGCCGGAAGCAGACAGCGCTGAAAACAAGCTTTACACCGATTTCCTCATCGGAAAGGACTGGGTGTAGGACAGGTAACAATAGTTAACTGCTGATAAACTGGTGAGTGCATTTCGCTCACCATATGAAGCGTGTAATATTTTTTCCGCTATTGCTTCTTTTCTTTTTTGTATTTTGGAAGCAGACAAAACAGGTTATTTCTGCCACCAGTGTTTTTTGGGCTGTGTATGATTATTGCGCGAATCGCCGGATAAAGCTTTTAATTGCCGGTAAAGATTTTTTTCTTCAGCTGTCGGGTTTTCAGGCACATGCACTTGCAAAAAAATATTCAGGTCACCACAATCATCGCTGCCGTAACGCTTTAACCCTTTACCTTTCAATCGCAGAATTTCATCCGGTTGACTGCCTGGCGGCACTTTGACATCTAGGGTGCCGCTGAGTGTTTCTATTTTAAGGCGCGTTCCCAGTACAGCGTCAACCACATCAATTGTTTCTGTCCGCCACAAATCTGCGCCGCGGCGCTCGAACCGGTGGTCGTTCTGACTATACACGACAACATATAAATCGCCGGGTTGCCCGCCCGGCTCAGCGCTCGGCAAACCGTGCCCCGGGATACGCAGTGCCATGCCATCTTCAACGCCGGGTGGAATGGTGACTTTAAGGTTTTCATGCTTCTGCTGACGGCCGCTGCCACCACAATCTTTACAGGGGTGATCGTTAAACTGTCCATGACCATGGCACACTGGGCAAACGGAAATTTGCTGGAAACGAACGGCACCGTCGTCTTTACTTTCCTGACGAGTTGTTACGCGCTTACCGGAGCCCTGACAGGCGGCGCATTTTCTAAAACTTGCGCCTTTTTCCAGGCCACTGCCCTGACAGGCCGGGCACGAAATTGGACGATTAAAGCGTATGGTTTCCTCGCCGCCACTGTTAATTTTTTCAAGCGGCAACCTGACACGTGTTTCGATATCTTGTCCTCGAGCTGGACCACGCTTGCCTCGATGTCGACCGAACAGATTGTCAAACAAATTGCCGCCCAGACTAAACCCGAGTCCTGAATCGCCAAAAATATCGCCGAAATCAATATTTGAAAACAAATCCTCGGCAGAAAAACCTTCGACACCCGCAAACCCGCGGGCATCATAATCGGCGCGTTTTTTGGGGTCGGAAAGAATGGCGTAAGCTTCGGCAATTTCCTTAAATTTAGCCTCTGCCTCGGGTGTTTTGTTGCGATCCGGATGATATTTCAGCGCAAGTTTACGGAACGCATTCTTAATGGTTTTTGCATCTGCGTCTTTAGAAACACCGAGCACCTCATAATAATCACGCTGCGGATTATCCATTAAAATCAATCATTTTCAGTGTAATCCGCATCGACCACCCGGCCTCGTGATCCAGAACCCGATGGTTTTGCTTCTCCGCCCGCACCGCTCGTATCAGGCTTGGCGGTATAGGCCTGCTTGCCTGCAGACTGTGCGCCGGATGACTGCGCATAAATCGAGGCGCCGGCATCCCGGAGTATTTTCTCAAGCTCGCTGGCTTTCTCGGTAGCCAATGCGGTATTTTTTTGCACAAGTGCTTCTTTTGTTTCGCGCATAGCTGTTTCCAGCCGTGAACGCATATCTGAACTCAATTTCTCACCAAAATCCGCCAATACTTTTTCAGCTTCATAACACATAGCGTCAGCAGCATTGAGTTTTTCGGCCTCTTCACGGCGTCTTTTGTCACTTTCTGCATAATGCTCAGCCTCGTCAACCATACGCTGTTTCTCATCATCTGAAAGGCGCGTCGAGCCAGAAATACTGATCGATTGCGATTTACCGGTTGCCTGGTCCCTAGCAGTCACATTCAATATGCCATTCGCATCAATATCAAATGTCACATCAATTTTCGGCATACCGCGTGGCGCTGGCGCAAGACCTATTAAATTGAATTCACCCAGACTGGTATTATCCCGCGACATCGGGCGCTCACCCTGGTAGACATGTATCGTCACTGCGGTCTGCATATCCGCCGCAGTGGTAAAAGTTTCAGTATGCTTGACCGGTATCGGCGAATTACGTGCGATCAACGCGGTGGCCACACCTCCAAGCGTTTCAACACCCAGTGTCAGCGGCGTGACATCTACCAGAACAATATCGCTGACTTCGCCACTTAACACCCCAGCCTGAATAGCCGCACCGCTGGCTACGCATTCCATTGGATCAATACCCATTTCCGCCTTGCGACCAAACAAATCTTCAAAGAATTTGCGTACAACGGGCATACGCGTCGGCCCACCGACAAAAACAATCCGGTCGATATCATTTACCTTAATGTCCGCATCATGTAAGGCCTGTTCGATAGGACCGCGGCAGCGTTCTATCACTTCCCGCACCTGGCGCTCCAATTCAGTACGTGTCAGATCTGTTTCCAGATGCCTCGGTTCACCGGCTGCGGCAGTCAGATAAGGCAGACTGATATGTGTAGTGATATTGGTTGAGAGTTCAATTTTGGCCTGTTCCGCTGCTTCGCGTATTCTTGCCAGGGCCTTGTTGTCATGACTGACATCTGTACCAGTTTCATTCTTAAAGCGCGCTACCAACATATCTACCAGTTTCTGGTCCATATCGGTGCCGCCCAATTGGGTATCTCCACTGGTTGCCTTGACTTCAAATACGCCCTGCCCGAACTCCATGATGGTCACATCGAGGGTACCGCCACCAAAATCGATTACGGCAACCCGCAGATCTTCCCCTGCGCGATCCAATCCATAAGCCAGCGATGCCGCAGTGGGTTCGTTCACCAGCCGTACTACATCAATGCCCGCTATGCGGCAAGCATCCTTGGTTGCGCTGCGCTGGTTGTCATCAAAATAAGCCGGGACGGTTACCACGGCCTTTGTGACGGGCTCTCCGAGGAACGCCTCGGCATCCCGTTTGATTTTTTGCAGCAAAAAAGCGGATAGCTGCTCGGGAGAAAATTCCTTGCCGCGCAGGTTGAACGTTCTGCGCTGACCCATGCTACGTTTAAAGGCTGAGATGGTGCCCTCCGGATTGGTGGATGCCTGACGCCGCGCGGGTTCTCCTACAAGCGTTTGATTGTCTGCTGTAATGGCAACATAACTGGGAAACGCCTTGCCGCCAAGGCTGATACCCTCTGCACTGGGTATGATAACAGGACGACCGCCCCTCAACACTGCTGCGGCGGAATTAGACGTACCTAGATCGATACCGATGATAGCCATGCTGTCTCCTTACATAAGATTATTATTCTTTTAATTGCTTGAAACAATTGCTGTCAACATCTCGTTCATACTACTGCCATCACTTTTTGGAATCAATAATAATCAAATATTACCGAATACTGGCATTGTCCTTACTAATTAATAAGTTTCTAGTGTTCAAGCAATTCCATACAATTATGTGTCATTCTAGCATTCTAGATTTATAGTATTTTAGCAATTGACAAACCGGAATTAATAAACAGGAGGCTATCAGATGTTTAAACACAACGCGTCAAATGTAATACTGATTTTCCTTTTTTTGATTGCAGTAACAACACCACTATTAGCCGATTCTGAAACCGGAACATGGACCCAGGGCGCGCCTGCTCTCGCCAATCGTACAGAAATCGCAGCGGCAGCACTTGACGGTAAAATCTTTGTTGTGGGCGGTTTCAGCAAACCAAGCCTCAGCAATGTTCTTGATTTTGCGATCAGCCGCGATGTCGAAGTGTATGATCCGATCGTAGATAGCTGGTCTACAACAACACCATTACCCGAAGGCAGGCATCATGCCGGCATCGCAACACTCGATGGTTTTCTGTACATTATCGGTGGATTCGCCAAATCGGGTTTTTCTGTCTGGCACGCAGTCAATACGGTTTATCAGTTTAATCCAGCGACACAGACCTGGCGAGAACGGACCCCCATGCTTACGGCACGCGGTGCGCTTGGCGTAACTGTTTATCAGGGGAAAATCTACGCCATAGGCGGTTATGATGGCAAACAAAACTCAGGCGCAACTGAGATTTATGATCCGAAGACCGATACTTGGTCAACGGCCGCACCGCTTATGGCACCCCGCGATCACCTGGCCGTTGCTGTTGCAAATTCTAGAATCTTTGCAATCGGTGGACGCTCCAATTTGAAATACCGGCAGAATACAAGCGTGGTGGAATCGTATGATCCAGACACCAACCAGTGGCAGTACAAAGCCAGTTTACCCACTGCGCGCAGCGGGATAAGCGCAGGTGTTATCAATGATCAGATATACGTACTCGGCGGAGAATCCGGTGAAGGAACCTTTGACAATAACGAAAGATATCTCCCGGATGAAGACCGCTGGACCACACTGACGCCTATGCCGACGGCACGCCATGGCTTGGGTGTTGCCGTGATCAATAAACGGCTCTATGCAATCGGCGGCGGAACTTCACCGGGTGCTTCTTTTAGCAGGATCAATGAAATCTTTGTGCCAGAGAAGTCATTACAGCATCATTAAATTCGCAAATTTGAAAAATCACCTGGAATCATGGTTAAATACAGGCACAAGCGTAGGTATTCATACTTATGTTTTTCTTTGTTGCTTTATGTTATAAGTATATTCATGTGCTTGTTTAATAGTTTTAGTGTAGTAATAAAATTGCAAGTGCATTTACACTGGGCTATCCATGTAAATTCATAGCTACTTACAATAGGGAGATCATTATGAAACAGGTATCAACGACATTGGCAATTGGTGTTTTGGCATTATTCCTAAGCAGTCAGGCATTGGCTTCTGACGCCGGACATACCTCTGAAGCCATGGAACATGCTGGGCAGGCGCTTGCGCATGGTGAGGACGGCCATGCAGAAGTATTGGTCAAACATGCGGAAAAAGCCTTGCATCATGCACAAGCAGCTGAAAAAGCACATGCTGAAGCACATGAGCATATGTCCGAAGCCATTAAACATATGGAAGAATCAATCAAGCATGGCAAAATGGGGCATGCTGAAGAAGGCGCCAAACATATGCAGGAAGCTATTAAACATATGCGCCATTCAGGCCATTAATTTTACAATTCAACGTTGTAAAAAAACCCTCAGTTTTCTGAGGGTTTTTTTTGATTCGGCTCTGCTGGCTTATAATTAAACCAGTTACATTTACTGTGGCGATGATGTCATGACATGGCGTATTTTCTGAATCGCTTTCGCTTCAATCTGACGTACCCGCTCTGCCGAAACGCCCAATTCGTCAGCCAGTTCATGCAATGTTGCAGTGTCTTTTTCCCTAAGCCAGCGTGCTTCTATAATATGACGACTGCGCTCATCGAGACTTTCGAGTGACTGCTGCAGCCCTTCACCACGCAACACTCTATCCTGCTTGGCTTCAAGAACCTGTGATGGATCCGAACCATCCGTCAGATAAGCAATCGGGCTATAGTTGTTCTCATCGTCAGCTTCTGCCAGCGGCTCAAGTGAAATATCGTTTCCATTGAAACGCTTTTCCATTTCAACCACTTCTTCAGGTTTAACATTCAGTTGCTCAGCAACTTCATTCACTTCCCGTGGGCTCATGGTATCGAGGCCCTGCTTCATGCTGCGCAGATTAAAAAACAGTTTGCGTTGCTGCTTGGTAGTTGCAATTTTAACTAGACGCCAGTTACGCATAATAAATTCATGTATTTCGGCTTTGATCCAATGCACGGCAAATGAAACCAGACGCACGCCACGTTCTGGATCGAAACGCTTGACAGCTTTCATCAAGCCCACATTGCCTTCCTGTATTAAATCTGCCTGTGGCAAGCCATAGCCTTTATAACCTCTCGCAATCGTCACGACAAAACGCAAATGCGACAATATCAATTGCTGTGCCGCTTTGATATCACCCTGCTCCTGCAAGCATTTAGCCAATCTCATTTCTTCTTCCTGAGACAAAATAGGAAAGGAATTAACTGACTGGATATAGCTTTCGAGGCTTCCACCCGTTGAAGGCATCGTTAAAGCATTTGTCATGATATTCTCCTCAAGTCCTCATTTAGCAATTTAAACAGTTTATTTTTTTATTTTAGCACTCTCAGCATAAGAGTGCGAATCCAACAAATAGTTCATCGTTATGTCAAATATTCTGACTGCCAATTTTTGTCCTCTCTCCTCTCATTAGATCAATAGATTAGAGCTAATACTTTGGTTCAATTTTCCAGAGATGACTTGCAACAGACAAGCGCGCGCCCAACCAACCCAGCCATGTTGCAAACAATAATAAACTGATACTATCCGTGGTGGAGAGATGTTTTAAATGCAAATCTATCGAATAAAGCTCGGCAAGCACACTGAGATCTGTATTCATCGTTTGCAACGCCAGCGCAATTATCACCAAGGCAGCAATACCGCCTGCCAGGCCCTGGATGGCACCAAAATACAGAAACGGTCGACGAATAAAACCATCTGTTGCACCAATCAGTTTGGATACTTCTATTTCATCCTGCTTGGTCAGAATTTGCAGGCGTATGGTATTAAACATCACTGCAATAATTGCAACGCTCAGCAGTGTAAATAACATCAAAGCAATCGCCTGGCCAAAATTCAGTATTGCTTCCAGGCGTTTTGCCCAGGCCGAATCAAACTGCACATATTCAACGCTCGGCCAAGCCTGCATGACAGTTCGCAACTGATCCAGTGATTCAGCATTCACATCCAGCGTGTCAACGATAAACGCATCCGGTAAGGGATTGTATCCAAGACTTCGCATGACATTATTGAGTCCGCTGTTTTGTTGTAATTGAAGTAGCGCCTGATCCTTGGAAACAAATTGAAAACGTATGACTTGTTCATTTTCTTCGAGAAGTCGCTTGATTTCACCAATATCCCGCTGTACTGCTTCCTGTTGCAGAAAAAGACTCATTTGCGGCGTGGTAGTGGTTTGACTGGAAATTGATTGCAAATTTTCCACCAGCACATAAATGCCTGCAGGTAGACTAAACGCAATTCCCATTACAAGAATGCTTAGCAGACTGGTAACGGGCGCAACTATAATGCGCTTTATTACCAGAAAAAAAACAAACACATGTTGATTGAACCAGGCTTTTATCATGCCACTAGTTTTCCGTGTTGCAAGGATAGAATCCTGTGTTGTCTGTCTTCGAGTAGTGCTGCATCATGCGTAGCAATTAACACTGTTACACCCACCTTATGAAAAGAATGAAACATTGCCATAATATCTCTTGCGTATGCCATATCCAGATTTCCGGTAGGTTCATCAGCAATCAGAATTGCGGGACGATGTACAACCGCCCTTGCTATGCATAGCCGTTGTCTTTCTCCACCGGAAAGCGTGATAGGCATGGCTTTTTCCTTTTTTAACAAACCCACCTTGTCAAGCGCAGCGCGAATCCGGCTTGCTACCACTTTTTGATCAAAACCACTGATGTGCAGCGGTAACAGCACATTATCAAAAACATTACGATCAAACAGCAGCTTATGATCCTGAAAAACAAAGCCGATTTTTCGCCGCAAGAAAGGCAATGCACCGGGTTTAAGCTGCGCGATATTTTGACCATTGATTGCAATACTGCCCGAGGTCGGGCGTTCCATGGCCGCAATCAATTTCAGCAACGTACTTTTGCCCGCCCCAGAATGTCCTGTAATAAACACCATTTCACCGGCGTCTATTATCAGATCGACATTGTTCAGCCCAATATAGCCGTCCGGGAACCGCTTGCTGACATGTTTGAATTGAATCATTGACCATTCACCCCTTGAATAGATAATAATTTAGTGGGGTATCGACATGTAGCCAAATCGTAACGAGACAAGGAATAATTTTTACTGAATCTTAATTCAATGAGTAAATGTGATCCGTTCTTTCTCATAAAAAGATAGCGTTACGGGAGAATATCGCGAACCCGAATCCGTTAATCAAACATGGCATCAACAAATTCCTCAGCATTGAATGGCCGCAAGTCATCCACCCCTTCACCTACGCCGATGAAGCGCAGTGCTGGCGGATTTTCCGGGTACTGGCCACAGATAGCAGCAACCACACCCCCTTTCGCAGTCCCATCGAGTTTGGTCAGAATTAAGCCGGTCACCTCAAGTGCTTCATCAAACGCACGTACCTGTGTCACTGCATTTTGACCGGTATTGGCATCCAACACCAGTAATACTTCATGTGGTGCGTCCGGCATGGCTTTGGCGATAACGCGCTTCACCTTTTTAATTTCTTCCATCAAATGCAGCTGCGTGGTTAATCGACCCGCTGTATCCGCCAGAACGATGTCAATGCCACGCGCCTGGGCTGCATTTACTGCATCAAAAATCACCGCAGCGGGATCATTTTTTTTATCTGGGCCACTGTCAGGTGCGATAACGGTCACGTTATTACGTTCACCCCAAGCTATCAGTTGCTCACGCGCAGCGGCACGGAAGGTATCGCCGGCCGCAAGTAAAACCGATTTTCCATGGGACTGGAAGTATTTGGCCAATTTTCCAATTGACGTTGTTTTCCCGACGCCGTTAACCCCTGTTATCATGATTACAAATGGTTTGTTCGTTGTCGTGTCCAGGGATCTTTCCAGCGGCTTAAGCAGATCAATAAGCGATTCTTTCAGTGCTGATTTCAATTGCGAGGCATCAGAAAGCCCTTTGCTTTTAACCTGCTTACGCAGATCCTCAAGTAGCTGTGTGGCTGCTTCAACACCGGTGTCCGCCGTCAATAAAATTGTTTCAAGTTCTTCGTAAAGTTCTTCATCTATTTTCCCGCCACCACTAAACAAACCGGATAATTGTTTCCCCAGGTTTTGCCGGGTACGGGACAAGCCAAGGCGGATTTTGCTTACAAAGCTGAGTGGTTTGGTATCTTCCGTTGTTTCGGCACTGGACTCAATTGAAGAATCGGTTTGCTGTTCTGCCTGAGCAATATGTTCAGTTTCAGACTGGGTATCTGGCATAACTTCAGTATCTGCCGCCTTATCCGCAAAGACTTCTGGGTTTAATGCAGATTCTTGCGGTTGATCCGGTTGCTCGGATTGTTTCTTTTTAGATTTAAAAAAATTAAACATTCTGGTAGGCTCTATCCTCATTGCATAAAGATTTTACACATACTAATTTTATTCTGTTTAGTCACGTTTAGGTAAGCAAAAATGAAACCAGTTCACCCGATAATTTTTTTGATCGTTCCCTTGTTGGTCATGTCATCATACTGGACAGCTCCTGCTGCTGTTGCCAATCCGCATGAATTCACACTTGAAAATGGATTGAGACTTATCGTCAAGGAAGATCATCGTTCGCCGGTTGTCGTTTCATTGTTAATGTACAGGGCGGGCAGCATCGATGAGTCAAACGGGGCGACAGGCGTTGCGCATGTTCTGGAACATATGATGTTCAAAGGCACCGAAAAAGTTCCCGGCGGAGAATTCTCAAAGCGCATTGCTGCAGCGGGCGGACGCGACAATGCTTTTACCAGCCGGGATTACACCGGATACTTCCAGCAACTGCATAAAGATCACCTGTCGCTGGCGATGGAACTGGAATCAGACCGCATGCATAACCTGCTACTGACAGAAGAAGAGTTTTCCAAGGAAATCAATGTCGTTATGGAAGAACGCCGTTTACGCACTGACGATCAGGCACGTTCTTTGCTGTTTGAAAAAAAGATGGCGGTAGCTTATCAATCACACCCATACAAACACCCTGTAATCGGCTGGATGAATGACCTCGAAAACATGACCGTGGATGACGCGCGCAAATGGTATGACCAATGGTATGCACCAAACAATGCTATTCTTGTCATCGTTGGGGATGTCGAACCAGACAAAGTAAAAACACTGGCCCAGAATTACTACGGCAATATTCCGTCACGTTCACTGCCTACCATTAACGAACGCAAACCGCAGATAGAACCGCCTCAACTCGGTATTAAACGCATTACCGTCAAAGCCCCTGCGGAATTGCCATATCTGATTATGGGTTACCATACGCCGGTTATTCGCGATACCGCACAAGACTGGGAACCTTTCGCATTGGAGATACTGGAAGGCATACTCGATGGCCATGCTTCTGCGAGGTTGAACAAATCACTGGTTCGCGACCTCAGAATAGCCAATTCTGCCGGTGCGAGTTACGATGCAACAGGCCGCGGAGAAAGTATGTTTTTGCTCAGCGGCACACCAAGTCCAGGTAAGACAGTCGAGGAACTGGAACAAGCTCTACGTACAGAAATCAAAAACGTTATTGAAAAAAATGTCACTGAAGAAGAATTGAACCGGGTGAAAGCACAGGTTATCGCCAGTCAAGTCTATCAGCTGGATTCCATATTTGCACAGGCTATGCAAATCGGCCGATTGGAAAGCATCGGCCTTTCATATCAGGATATCGATGTCATTCTTGAAAAACTACAGGCCGTGACCGCTGAACAAGTTCGTACGGTTGCAGAAAAATATTTTAATGATGATAGACTGACTGTCGCCGTACTCGATCCGCAACCACTGGAACAGAAAGAGCCCACCAAAGAATCTGCTGTGTTGCGACATTAATATGCTGACAAGAAAAGAGAAAACAACCGCAATCACTGACAGTTATTGGAGCGCGTGTTCGCCGCATCAATAACTGTCAGGCTTACAGCATATCTACACGATCATACATAAGAGGTTGTTAATGTGCATGCGCATCATCTTTATCATGCTCACCGTGCTTCGCATCGCCATGACTTCCATGCGGTGAGTCTTCTTCCGTTTCATGCTCATGATCGCCGCCATGATCATGACCGTGCCCATGTCCGTGCCCATGTCCATGCTCATGCCCATGTTGTTTGTCGTGATCACTGCCATGCATATGCTTATGCATATCTTCCATCATCCAGTGGATTTCATCCATATCCAGAAAGCGGTCATTATTTAAATCGTGCTTGTCAAATTTCTCGCCATGGAATTTCATGAATTCCCTTCTGCTGATTTTGCCATCGCCGTCAGTATCCATTTTGGATATTTTCTTTTCACAATGTTTACACATTTCATGATCATGGTCATCGTCATGTCCCGGTCCATGCGCAATAACGGGGGCTGTGCCAAGTGCAAAAATAAATGATGCACTGATAACTGCTGCAGAAATCCATTTTTTTTGATCGGACATGTTTGTCTCCTTTTGTTAAATAATGAAAACATAAAAAATAATACGCTTTCTGGTTGTAATTAAAAACGTTACGACATCATTGATTAAAATTCTCAAACCTCTTTCCTAACAGACCGTTGGAAAACAGTCTGCACTGCTGCTATACAAAAACTCGGAATGCAATTTATTGCTCATATCATACACTTATCTGTCCACCTGCTTCGATAACAGGGATCATCGACTACCAAGACTTTGACTATGCGATGATAAAATGTTCCCGGTAATATTTGAGCTCGTTTATCGAATCGTAAATATCCGCCAGCGCTTCATGCTTACCTTCCTTTTTCAGTCCCGATGCAATTTCCGGCTTCCAGCGTTTGACGAGCTCTTTGAAAGTGCTGACATCCAGATTGCGATAATGGAAATAAGCTTCCAGTTGCGGCATCCAGCGTGCCATAAAGCGCCGGTCTTGACATATTGAATTGCCACACATGGGAGAAGTTCCTGACGGCACGTGCTGCTGCAAAAAAACAATTAACTGTGATTCGATCTGAGTTTCCGTGAGTTTTGACGCTTTGACCTTTTCGATCAACCCCGATTTGGCATGCGTCGATTGATTCCATTTATCCATCCCGTCCAGCACCGCATTAGGTTGATGGACAACCAGAACAGGGCTCTCGGCAATCTTGTTCAATTGCCCGTCAGTTATGACGATTGCAACCTCAATAATACGATCCTTATCGGGATCAAGTCCTGTCATCTCCATATCAATCCAGATAAGGTTATGATTATTGCTATCTTGTGCCATAATTTAAAAAAATATTAAGATTCAGTAACGATTGAATGTAATTTGTTTTATTGTGTCATATTGATAACACGGCGTCACTTTTCACCATTAATTACTTAAAAATATATTCGTTTATGCACTCATTTACCATAGTTTTTATTAGCGTTTTACTATTGACCCTGTTTGTACAGGTGTGGCTATCTACACGCCATATCAATCATATCCGGGCACACCAAAACAAAGTCCCTGAAAAATTTGCAGACCAAATCAGTCTCGCTGATCATCGTAAAGCAGCCGATTATACCTGCGCAAAAACACGGGCAGGTTACCCTGCTATTTTTTTACACGCTACTATTTTGCTGATATTTACACTCGGTGGTGGTCTAGACGCGCTCAACAGTTTCTGGACAGAATGGACCGGCAATCCGATCTTTCGTGGCATGGCATTAATCATAAGCGCTTTTCTGATTATGGGTCTGGCAGAAATTCCATTAAGCTACTACCGTACATTTGTTATAGAAGAACAATACGGTTTCAACAAAATGACGCAAGGCATGTTTTTTACCGACTTGATCAAACAGGCATTGTTGATGTTTATGCTGGGCGCGCCGTTGCTATTCGGCATCCTGTGGCTAATGGATAAAATGGGTGAAAACTGGTGGCTCTATGCCTGGGCAGCATGGATTACATTCAATTTATTCTTGTTGGCAATTTTTCCAACCTGGATTGCGCCATTGTTTAACAAATTCACGCCGCTGGAAGACGCAGCGCTCAAAATACGTATAGAAAAACTACTTAAAAAATGTGGATTCAGATCAAGCGGACTGTTTGTCATGGATGGCTCGCGCCGCAGTAATCATGGCAATGCTTATTTTACAGGTTTTGGCAAAACCAAACGCATTGTATTTTTTGACACCCTGCTCTCTCGTCTTGAGCCGAGCGAAATAGAAGCTGTGCTTGCACATGAATTAGGTCATTTCAAGCATCGCCATGTCATCAAACGCATTATCGCTTCGTTCCTCATGAGTCTGGCGTTCTTCTGGTTGCTGGGTTATCTCATGAATCAGCACTGGTTCTATGAAGGATTGGGCGTCACAGTTACCGCCGTTCCAGAAACAGCTATGGCGCTTCTGCTTTTTTTCCTTGTGATGCCGGTATTTACATTTTTGTTTCATCCCATATCAAGTATTTATTCGCGTAAACACGAGTTTGAAGCGGATGCTTATGCAGCGCAAAATTCATCTGCGAATGACCTGATACACGCACTGGTTAAGCTCTATCAGGATAATGCCGCTACGCTGACGCCCGATCCATTGCATTCTACATTTTATGACTCGCACCCACCTGCCGCACTCAGGGTGGCACATCTGGAAACTCAGACACAGACACAATTAGGGTAAAAAGGACATCCCATGGACAATCTGTCACAAAAAAAATGCAAACCCTGTGAAGGCGGTGTCGCACCATTGACGCCCGACACAGCAACAAAATTTTTCCAGCAACTTGACGGCTGGCAGCTGCAGGCCAAACAAATCCGCAAACAGTTCACTTTTAAAAATTTTCACCAGACCATGGCCTTTGTAAACGCCGTGGCATGGGTTTCGCATCAGGAAGATCATCATCCTGACATGATTGTCGGGTATAACCACTGCGATATCACCTTTACTACCCATGCCATAGGCGGCTTGTCTGAAAATGATTTTATCTGCGCTGCCAAAATAGACAAACTGTTTGCAATTTGAACGCTTTCCATAAACTATCTGGAAAAAAGGTTCTTCATCATACAGGCCGCATCATTGCCGTATATGGCAGACATTACACCGTAGAGACAAGCGATGGGGAAATACTGTCATGTGTCATGCGTGGTAAAAAAGGCGGCGTAGCCTGTGGCGACTTCGTTGAAATCAAAGCCACCACGCCCGGCCAGGGTGTCATTGAACAAATCAAGCCACGCAAAGCCCTGCTGTACCGCAGCGATGCGTTCAAGGAAAAAATCATCGCTGCAAATGTAACGCAAATAATCATTGTGGTTGCTGCTGAACCGAGTTTCAGCGAAGAATTGATCAATCGATGCCTCGTCGCTGCGGAAAGCGAACAAATTAAAGCCATTCTTGTCCTCAACAAAGCCGACTTGACCGAACTGTCTGACGTTGCTGCAAAAAAATTGTCGTTGTATGAAATAATCGGTTATCCCCTGGTCAAAATCAGCGCACTTCAGGATGTTTCACCGCTTAGACCCTATTTGGAAGGACAGGTAAGCGTCCTCGCCGGTCAATCTGGTATGGGAAAATCAACCATACTCAACGCGTTGATTCCCGAAGCGCAGCGTGCAACTGCCGAAATTTCAGTTGCGCTGGACTCAGGCTGCCATACCACAACACATACGCATCTTTATCATATTGATTCAGACAGTGATATTATTGATTCGCCGGGCATTCAGGCATTCGGACTCAATCACATCAAGGTGGAAAATTTGGCATGGGGATTTATCGAGTTCCATCCCCATATCGGACAATGTAAATTCCATAATTGCAAGCATGTTAACGAACCCGGTTGTGCCTTAATACAGGCGGCAGAGGAAGGCAAAATCACCACCAGAAGACTTGATTTTTATCACAAGCTGCTACAAAACTAACAGGAGCAACTTAATGGATTTCTTTAAGCGGTATGCAGATCGGTACCTCATAGTCATTGTTATTTTATTACTTACATTCTCACACGCACAGGCAACCGACGTAGGCATTTCTGTGAGAATCGGCCAGCCGGGTTTTTACGGTGAAATTCATCTAGGTGACTTTTATCCAGTACCTGATTTAATTTATCCGGATCCGGTTATTATCCAAAGACCATCAGTCTATGTCAGACAGCAGCCTATTTATTTACATGTACCACCCGGTCATGCCAAGTTATGGCATCGTTATTGTTATCAGTATAATGCCTGCAGTCAGCCCGTCTATTTTATTCGCGAAAACTGGTACAACAACGTGTACGTTCCACATTATCACCAGCATGGCAGTCAACAACACCGCCGCATTGAAAGTCTGCAATACCGTCATTATGATTCAGACAGACACTATCAGGACAGGCACTATGACACGCACAGATACGATGATGACCATGATTACCGTGAAAAACGCCGGTATAAAAGCAATGACCACCGCTACGGCAACGACAAGCATGAGCGCTACAATCGGCATGATAAGCATGGAAAGCACGACAAAAACGATCGAGGGCGTGGCAAAAAGCATGATTGACGCAGGGCAATACAGCGGATAGTCCGTTAAACCTTGAATCGCACCTGTATGTCACTGACATAGGACAATTTTTCAGATGCAGCTTTGAGTTCGCTTACCAGTTGTCTGGCATGTTCTAAATCACGCAAAACCCAGATGGGCAGATCAAGCTCGATCTGGATTTCGCCAGATAAATAATGCAACGTAACGCTTTCAATTGCTGAAGCAGGCAATTGAGGCCAGTACTGTTTAAGTTCCTCGATTATTTTTTCCCGGTGCGGCAGATTACCACAAGACGAACCGGACTCATCATCTTCGGGATCTATATGTACAGTCACATCCGATACCACATCCACAGCATCCAGCAGGCGCAGACGTACCGCGTCACCGATCTGATGACCTTCAGACACGCTGAGCAGCGGATCTACCTGAATATGTACGTCAATAAACGCATCACCGGCACTTTTGCGCGACCGCAGCATATGAATCGAGCGCACGCCTTTAACATCAAAAATATGTTTACGAATGGCATCGACTTCATCGGGATCCAGCGCGGTATCGATCAGTTCGCGCGTACTGGAACGAACCAGATTAAAGCCAATCTTGGCAATCATAACGGCAACAACCACCGCTGCAACGGCGTCCAGATAAGGATAACCGTACATCGCGCCTGCGATACCGAGTACAACCACAATCGACGAGATCGCATCAGAACGGCTATGCCAAGCATTTGCCATCAACATATCGGACCGCAGCCTGCGCGCAGCTGCTACGGTATAATGATAAATCCATTCCTTGGAAACTACAGATGCAATTGCGACAATCAGCGCCAGACTGCCAGGCGCCAATAGGATTTCGGGTTCATTCAACCGGCGGACTGAATCAAAGGCAATTCCACAGGCAACCACTATCAATGCAATTCCCAGCCCGACTGTTGCAAGCGTTTCGATGCGACCATGCCCATAGGGATGTTCTTCATCCGCCGCTTTGTGCGCATGTTTGGCTGCATAAAGGACAAAAAAATCAGTAAATAAATCCGAAAATGAGTGGATTCCGTCCGCGATAAGCGCCTGTGAATTCGCAATCCAGCCGACAATTATTTTTGCAACACCCAATAGGAAATCAACGACAGAACCGATCAGCGTGACTTTGCGCATATCCCGGTAACGGTGTTGCTGTATGGTTAAATCATTTTCCGAATTCATATATTAACTGATCCGCAGACCGTCTTGTTTGTCTTTGATGCGGCCGCTCTTTAGGTTATCGAAGATGGTCAGGCTAACGCAATCGCCGTGATACAGTTTTAATACTGAATAACCGATAGCCTTCAAAAGTCAGCACCCGTGGAAAACTTGCAGCGCCCGAGTCGTAATACCATTCCTCTGTACGGCGTTCTATGACACTCGAAACAATTTCAACATAATCAGGCTCACCGCATTTTCGCAATACATCATATTTGGTATCGCCCGGCACGACAAGATTTGCACCGCAACGCATAGCTTCACCAGCATACACCGTAGCAATGCCTGAAAGCGCCCCTAAAATTAGAAAACATCTTGCAAAAATTGTTGACATAAACTGAATTACCCTTGTCGATAGTTCGAGGGTAGTTCAGTTTAAAACTATTTTCAACTGTTTGAGTGTGTGTATAAATCGGGTAGCCTGATAGGCTGTCAATCAGCATTGAAAACTGTCCATCTGATTTAGTTGGTTAATCGATCTTTATGCATTGTTTTCGATGATTGAAACGGTATGAATCATTACCGGTTTCCAGAATGTCGCAATGATGTGCAATACGAACCAGCAGCGCTATTGTCAAATATGCACTTGCCGGATGAAGCTTAAACTCGACCAACAGCAATCAGCTTGAACGGAAAGTGTAAACGGGACAGTAGTGACCTTGTTTCCTTAAAATTTATGACGCAAGCCCACTGTCCAGGTGTTTCTATCCCGATCGACTAAGGCATTTCTATCTTTCAAATTCACATGTTGATAGCCACCAAAGAGATTGGAACGTTTGCTTAGGTGATACAGCATACCCGCGGTGAAACTCTCTGCTTTTCGTTTTCCCTCAAAATCAGTACTATTCGCATTAGTCATACCGCCTTGCAGAACCAAAGTTGCATTACCTATTTTATATTGGCCACCAACATACCAAGCAGAACCATCACCGCCTGCGTTCATTGAAGAATTACATTGCCTGGAAGCAGAGTCGGGAGTGCCTAAAGCCGCAGCGTTAGAACAAGTCGCGGCACCCAAAGCGTTACTGACATGTTCATACTGCCCTTGAATCTGAAATTGTTTGTAGGACCAAACACCGCCGATACGCCCCACTTCTTCAGATTTCAGATTAGCCGTAGAGACATTTTTCTGCATAGTACTCACGTTATCTCTAGAATAACCACCAAACATTTCAAACTTGTGATCTTGGTAGTCGTAAGTATATTTACCCATGACTTGGAAATCCCATTCACCATTGGCACCACCTGTATTACCACCATTGTTCCCAGCTCCACCCAAAAGACCACCCAATTCAGCCTCAAGGCTGTTTGAGTCACCGGGCATCATCATGGCTGCAAAGGAAAAACCATTCTTTAAAACAGATTCAAAACGTACAACACTGTTAACTGCTGTGTATGGTCCTGAACCCAGGCCGTTAGCACTTGCAATCATAGTGCCGCCACTTCCGGCAGCTTGTAATGTGGTGTAAACAAAAGGGTCAATCGTCCAACCACCCGCATAATCAGCAAATAACGAATGAATCCGACCAAATTTTAATTGTCCCCAGTTGTCGATGGAAAGACCTAAATAGCGCTCTCGAGCGGCACCTATGTTGCCGCTCAAATTAAAACCATAGTCAATTATCGCAAATACTTTTATTCCATTTCCCAGGTTTTCAGTAATACTCAAACCCCAGGCTGAATAGAAGGTTGGGTCATCTATTAATGATTGGCTGGAAATACCTTCAACATCTATGACGCTATACTCAGATTGAATGCGGCCACCCATTGAAAATTTAGTTCCATATACGGATGTGGCCATTGACAATAGAACTATGATTATTATTGTGGAAATTTGTTTATTTTTCATGATTAATTAATTTACTTGCAATACTGTTGATTGAATTTAGGTTTTCTTCAGACCATTTCTATCACTGCAAACGCTGAGGTTGTTTATGTGTTGTATGTTGTTGGATATATACGTGCACGTAAATTTGCTTGTATAGATCTGAATAAACACGTAGTTTTAATACACGCAATTGATGTATTAGACGCAAAGAGTCTCCTCTCAGTTAAATTGAGAAATATTTAGCGATACTTTAGTAATGTGTCTTAAAACGGCGGGGGCGGGGGCGGAGGCGGAGGTAGTGGCTTTACCATATGACAAGTTACTAGTTCCGGATTACACAGAGTTTGTTGAGCAAAGTAATGGCGGCATACTGCTTAACTTCACCGCGCCCTTTTCCTGCTTGATCGTATACTTCGTTAATTTGCAAAGTATCCGCTTACATGCTCGCCTGAACAGTGTGAGTATCGTAGCCGAAAATGCTCCCCCGTGGCCTGCCACGGGGGATTACATGTTCAATTGTTAATAAATAAGTCTACGGAAGCGTCGTTCTGTCGGAAAATTATTCCAACAATTCCCTTTCCGGCTTACTTCAAGTATCAATTCTCAACGATTTCTGAACCGGTTAAGCGCTTCTAGCAGCATGGCAGGCTGGTCTGGGTTGGTGCTTTCCAGGAAGCGCGTGTAGCCCGTGACGGAATTGGGCATTTCTTTGTCCTCAAACACTGCTTCCCTAACCTCATCGGCCTCATTCATCCACCAATCCAGACGGAGAACCTCCGTTTCGGCGGCCGTATGGCAATTCTCGCAAGAAGGCAAGACAACGCCTCTGTAGAGCGCCGCCTCCGTCATCCAGTCGACAGGAATATAGTCGAGGTTCTGTGTGTCATTTGGAAGCCCTTCGCCACCATAAATACCATTGATTAGCGCTATGGTTTCCTTTGTCGGGTTGGTAAGCAGTACGCCTTCGTTAAACTTCTTGAATGCCGCTTCCACATCAGCCAAAGTCATGCGATTGTCAGGAGGCGTGTCTGCCGTGCCACGCGGGGGCGGGTTGTCATCCGCGAACGCCATGATTCTCAGATCGTAAAAGAGGAAGATTGCTCCGGTCTCTCCAGTGCCCCCGGCATAGCCTTCTGGTGGCATGGGAGATTTTGCGTTATCGTCACCCCCGTGGCACGCAAAGCAGGCAGCCGGGAGGAATAATTGCTCATTCCGAAAGTCGTAGGACGTGCTGGGTAGCCGGATACCGGTGGGACCCGTGTCGAAGACATAAAACTGGGTAATCCGTCCATCCGCGCCACTATTCGTAGTACTATCCCCGTTCCGGTCTTCATCGCGATCCCCTTCGCGTTTACGTTTGTGTCTGTCATCGTGATCATCTTCCCGGTCTTCATCACGCGTCCCTATAGCATCTCGGCCGCTCCTTGTGTTGTTGCTCGCTACACTCATGGGTCCCGGCGAATACTCCATATTGATTATCGAGACGGCATTCTGGTCGGTAAGGGAATCGATCTCGGTGTTGTAATTGACGGTGTGGAACGCAACGTTGCCTTCAAACCCGGGCCGCTCGTCAATAACCATCTGAATCAAACGCCAAAATCCCACATCACCGTTACTGTAAAATCCCTTGGCCTCGACGATGGTATTGATTGGATCGTTGAAACCATTCGCCTCCCTCCAGTCTTCCAGGTTTGTTTTTTCGTCGTTCGGATCTATGGTTTTATAGTAGGATTCGGCCACACCCAAATCGTCTACTCCGTTCACCTTCAAGGGTTTATTGGGCACGTGCTGTGCCCAAGTCGTACCTGTGGCTGTGATACAAAAAGCCGTTACCATAATTACCGCCAATCGTGTAGCCATAACTTGCTTAAAATTTAACGTACTTCGACTCTCTTTTCCCATATTGCTATATGTTTTCATTTCACATTCTCCATATTTATTTTCTGTATAAAAAAGTACAAACGCTTTAATATATTCTTGTCGTATCACCTCCTTGGTACGCTTTACTGCCTGCGTCTTATTATTTATCACCGTTATCCCTGAAAAAAGTACAAAGCAATATGTATGCCAACTTGCTTTTACAGTTTAAAAACAGTTATTTATATCAATATAAGAACGTAGCAATTTGTCTTAGTGGAGAAAAGAAAACAATAGACGTCTTCTTTTGCAGACAAAGTTTCTGCCCGAGGAATTTCCAATTAAGCCCGACTTCGAATAGAAGCCGCTAGGATGCTGTCCGAGAATAGTAATCGTTGTGAGGAAAAGCAATTTTGGCTATATTTTTCGAATATTCGAGGCGAATAGTTGTTCTATTTAACGAAAATAATCGAAAAAATCTGCAGTAGAGCAATCTATACACGGACAGGCTTCTAGGGTTGAGATAAACCAAATTATAAAAACAATGATATTAGGGGCTGTTTTCTGAAGAAACTGGCGAAATATCAATGCTGATTGACAGAGATGCCCCTTCAAGCCCATAGAAGGAAAAAATTTTGGCTTAAAGGCGCGTTGCCTACTCATCTGGCAGGACTTGGGAAGATTGAGATTGTATTTCTATTGATCCAGGCGCTCAATATAAGTCCGGATCACTGCATTATCTCTTGCGTAAGTCCTTTGACAGTCCGCCGGGGTTTGTGGAACACCTGCAAATACCGATTTGTCTGTTTGAGCAGACATAATAGATTGCAAATTGGACTAATGTATTGAATTGGAAAATATAATTATTGTCTCTCTATTAGTCTAATGGAATGGATTCCTCCCACTCAACGGCATCGTAATGTGCCACACTAAAGATTTTAGCAATCAAGAAGCGGGATGAGATGATGACTATAGCATGTACCGGAATCGATTTGGCGATACCGGTACCGGTATTCCAAATTCATTTGGATAAGCACGCAATACGCCTAACTGTATCAGAAATTACCAACGGGGCGATTTACATACTTAGTCGACCCTGAAAAAGGATATTTTGAGAAATTATCTACACAAAATTTCACCCAGGTATTCTTTATCTTGCCTGCAAACTTTTTCTTCAGGAATCTCCGGTGGCAGTGCTTATTTTTGCCTTATGTTTTGCTGCAAAAAACAGCCAAAAAATGGCCAACAGCCATTGTTTCAGATTCCAGGCGCAAGCAGCCATCAGCAGGTTGATCTGATCACCGATGGCGCCTTTTAAATAGTTTCTTGCCATTCGATAGTCCGATTTCAAGTGGCCGATGATGGGTTCAATCGCAGCACGTCTTCTGCATTGTTTTCGCTTCTTGTTTCTTTGGTAATGCGTGTCTCGTTTGAGCGCTTTTCCCGGTAGAATGATTTTCGTTCCGTTCACTTCGCTTTTGCCGCGGTAGCCACGGTCACACACTGCTTGTTTGACTGTTTTGCCACGCGATGTTTCAACATGCTTGAGTATTTCCGGCAACGTATGGCTGTCATGCTGGTTTTGTTCATGGCTGACAACACCGACGATGATATTGCTTCGCGCCGTACAGGCGATTGATGCCTTGCTGCCATATTCGTATTGTTTGTGGTCTTTTCCCTTGGCGACACAGTAGACCTGCGGCTCATGTAATGAGTAGATTTTGTTTGTGTCTTTGGGTTGTTGTTTCAAAATACGCTCATACAGCAGAAAATCCTGTTGGTAGCAATCAAACAAGCAGTACTGCGGCAGCTTCCTTCTGAGCTCCCGTATCAAAATGCCCGCAATGGTTCTGAGGCGCTTTAACGCACGCTTGGCCTTGGCTCTTTTCTTGACATGGCGGAAATGCCGGATGTCCAACCGTAATAATTTGACTTCCTTAACAAACGTGCGCCGTTGAAAAATACCATGCACTTTGGCTATCTTGTTCAGACGATTAATAATTCTAATCGCAAGCTTGCTGTCTGTCGGATAGGTGATGTTCTTTTCCTGTACCGTGGTGTCAATATGAACCGCAGCTTCCAGCGCCGCTTTGCCATGCAAACCAACACTCATCCGAAATATCCGTTCAACACCTTCAGCGCCAATGCGCTTGCGAAAATGCACCAGCTCCGTACTGTGGCAAGGCAATTTCCGCTGGAATTCTTGCATGCCACAAAAAGCCTGGTAGTAGGGATTGCGCTTCCACTGCAATACCACCGACTCATCGCTCAAGTTCTCCAGTTGCTTGAGGATCAACAATCCAACCATCAGGCGAATGGGTTTGCTGGGCGCACCTATGTCCTCGGTGTAATGAATGCTAAACGCTTCGTCAAAGGTATGCCAGGGAATAACGGTTGATAGTTTGAGCAGCGGATCAGAGGGGTCAAGCTGTAACAACAGATCTGTTTCAAACAAACTGGGTTGATGAAAAGTTTTACTGGGTGTGAGCATCGATAAATCACCATTTCGACCAGAAACAAACGCTTATTTTAGCATTTTCTGGTCGATTTGAACAGCGTAAATCAATATATTTATGATTGATATCAAATACTTGGGAATATTTAAGGCTCGACTACTTAGATATTTATAAGATTCGGCTTTGCGATATAAAGGAAGACAATTGATTAACAAAACAAATCAAATTGCATTTATATGCAGTCAAATTTGCTGTACCCTGCCTAAAGATTATAATCCACACAATAGCATGGCAGGTACCTGTAAAGAAAAGACATGACGAACGTAAACTGGATGCGTTTTTGGATAAGCGGTTGACTCAAGCATCGCATCGTTACGCGCCGGTGGATATAGTAACGCGGTTTACGGAACAGTACCGCAGCAGTTATTCAGGCTGGAATACCAGGCATTTTCATGCATGGTATCGCATGGATGGCGGTACCCGCTGTTACACGTGGGTTAAGAGTCGGCTGCAAGAAACCGGCTTGATCAAACGTACCTTAAGGCAGGGAGCACATCGCAAACGCCGCGAACGCTCGCCGCTGACTCGGATGACCATTCATCAGGATGGCAGCACGCATGAATGGGTAGCTGATCAAAAATTGGATTTGATTGTCACCATGGATGACGCAACAAACGTGCACTAATCGATGTATTTGTTAAAGAAGGCGGTAGTGCAAGCAGCTTCAGAGGCGTTCAGAAAGTTATTGAGGAGCATGGATTATTTTCAGACCGGGGCAGCCATTTCTGGCACACACCCGAAGCGGGTGGCAAAGTGGGTAATTCTATTTGTTGACAACATAACATGGCAGGTACTAAGGTTCAAAGTTCATGTGATTTATATTACAACTTAGATTTTCATGCAGCAAATCGGTGCATTTCAACTATTATTCTGATGGTGTTCACGGTAAATTTGTTCTAACGTGGTTTAGCTGTATTTTTGGTCATTTTCAAATAATCAAACACCATTCGAACGCTCATCGTCAACTTTCTCATTGTTTCCGCAACTCCCTTTAAGCTGGTTGCTTTGACAATCCCAACAACAAAACGCCGCAGGCGAGTAATATTTTCAGGGCCATATCCGGTACGGATACGGCATCTGTCTTCGTCAAAGCACCAGTCTAAAATGTAATGACAGCTGTTCTCAATACACCAATGCCCCCGATTTGTTTCCAATATTTTAGCGGCAGAGGCATCAAACTCAGCTTGGCTGGTAATGCCGTATACCAACTCTCGTGAGACCTTTTTTGTCTTCTTTTCGGTCGATTCCCGTTCAATAGCAAATGCTTGTCCGACATAAGGAAAGTTCAAGTAGTTGTTGAGTGTGCTGGTTACCCAGATTTTACGGGTTTCTATACGTCCGTGCCCGTAGCTGGTTGTTGTGGCATCAGGTGTCTGACGGTTTTTAAAGTAATACTGCAGATCTTCAAGCAACCTGGGTTGATTGGCTTTGACGGTAAAATGATAATGCGCTTGTTTGTTTTCTACCAGATAACGGGCAAATTGACGTTGTGTAAGCAGCGCGTCTGCAGTAATGACGACACCATCAATGTCGAGTGGATCAAGCAGCGGAGCAGCTATTTTTATTTCATTGGTTTGTTTGGCCGCTGTGCAGTTGTTTGTATTGTATTTTACGACTTTTTTTGGGTGTAACAATGAAGGGTGTTATGGCCGATGGCGCTCATGATATGAATTTGTCTGCCTTCGCTATCAATCGCGCTGCGCATGGTCTTGCCATCTATCGCCAGACTTTCATCGTCAGCGCTGTATTGCTCGCTCCAGTGTTGCAATGCCTGATCCAGTGCATTCGGTTTCACCCTGATCAATGTGTCGCGAATAATGTATTCACTGGGAACATGATAACGTTCCTGCTTATAGTAGCACTGGAAACGGGCGCGGGCATCCTGACTGAGCGATTGTGCCCATTCGGCGATACCTTTATAACCCACCCGGCCACAGAGAATAGCGCCCGTGGCAATGGCCAGTATCGTATCTAACCGATGGCGCCTGCCCTGTGTGCGGCGTGGATCAGGGATGCAATTAAAAAAAGTGGGGAGTGCATTCATTTGATTGGCTGTTAGCATGAGCTTAGGTGTTCCGCATTGATAGACCGGGTTTAAATGCGATTGAGACAGCAGGTGCTGCGCATTGCGTTGCAGCGCATAAACAAAAACCAATTTAGGCGAAGCGTTGGATTGGTAACCTTGGGCATTGATGCGGCGAAACCCCTTTGTGCTGCCCAGCAGTGTCCAGTTGGCCGCCTTGTAAATCGTACCATGGAAATGTTGTGGATCAACGAAGGTTTCAAGTAGCAACAGTGGATGATGAAAGTGCCGCAACCAATCAGCTTGAAGCCTTCTCTGGCACAGCGATAAAATACGGGTTGCCACATTGGGAATGTGCCATTGCGGCAGAATCAAAAATCGACTGTTGTTGGTGACCAAATTTAAACGATCAAATTGATGGCGATATCGCCAGCCAATCCATTGGTCACGTGGCGCACATTTCAAGGCCGCCGATGAAAAACCGAGCAACGCGATCCATTGGGCACGCCAGGTGGCAACATAGTACAATGTTTCGCCAACTGGGCGAGCAGACCCAAGGTAATGATGTCGCTGCATAAGTTTATGATAGTCTGCCTGTTCTTGGTGAGTTACAGGACGAACGACGATTTCTTTAAGCTGCAAAAACTGATCTCAATCGGGTTTTGTTGAGGCTACTTTATATCAACATTCGTTGAGAATGTCCAGCATTATTTAAATGCACTCGTCACTATTAGCTTTCAGGGGTAGAACAAATTTGCCCTGTGATGGTGTTGTCGATTGCTTGCGCTTCACCATCAGCACATGCTATAGCATTACTCTCAGATGAACTTAAACTGCACCTTCCTTGGCGAGCAAAATCACAACAACCAGCCCATTCGTTCCCTTCTAATCTGAAAGGCATCAATAATTTAATTTTTCAAGTAGCCGAGGTCAAAGAACCTGGCAGTGCTGACGAGGATTTTGAAATACCATGGCAGCTAATCAATTATCAGGGCGAACTGTACGGCGCCAGTTTGAAACATCGCGAAAACAATAGCCTTGAAATTACAAGTGCAACAAAAATGCAAATGCCTAAAGGCAGAGGTAATCTTGTCTTTCTGGAACAGATTAATACCAAGACCGCAGATCAAATCGAAACCGAATACTCACTTGCCATTCGAGAAGGTCTGAAACTACGTTACGATGTATCCGTTTATCGCGTTCTCTACCAAACTATAGATACTTTTGGTAATCTCACTACAGCATCCGGCGTTATTGCTGTTCCAATAGGCATCTCATCCGGGGCGCCGGTATTAAGTTTCCAGCATGGCGCCATAAGCAACCGAGCCAACGCTCCCAGCATTAATGGAAAAAAAATTGGAACAGACATCGTACTATATCTAATGGGTGCAAAAGGCTATTTAACGGTGGTGCCGGATTATTCGGGTTTTGATAACAGCAGCGGACTGCACCCTTTTTTACATGCCAAATCACTAGCCTGGTCGGTTGTCGATCTTATCCGGTGTGTGCGATCTCTGGCTGTGGCTAACCACTATGCACTTAATGACCAGCTGTTTTTGATAGGGTATTCTGAAGGTGGTTACGCCACGATGGCTGCGCAACGCGAAATAGAGATGCATCATGCTGACGAATTCACAATCACCGCTTCTGCACCCATGGCAGGACCGTACGATTTATTAGGAACAATGCTACAACAAATTCTATCCGATGCTCCGTTTTCGAAGCCAGTATATTTTCTTTATTGGCTGCTCGCCTACAATCAAATCTACGGATTTAAAGAAAACATTTCGGATCTGCTCGCAGAAAATTTTGACACAACTGTTCTTGAGCTATTCGATGGCGAACATGACAGTAACACCATCAATGCTGCATTGCCAGTTATTCCCAGTAAACTTTTTGCATCAAATCTTCTGACTGCACTTAAAAACGATGATTATCACCCGATAAAAGTCGCCATGAAAAACAACGATGCCTATCGCTGGACACCAACCTCACCTACCCGACTTTATCACTGCCTATTTGATAAAGGCTCTATCACTTTTAATTGTTGGCGTTATAGGAAAAAACCTGATTCTACCTGAAACTGTCGATAAATTATGGACAGGAAGAACGAATGGCTTTTTCTTTTAAATTCAATAAAATACATGATCACCAACAGTTAACGATGAAAGAGCCTTGATAAAATAGTACCGCACACCCATTCCATTGTAGCCTTAGACTACTTTAACACCCAAGGGGCAAATGTAATACTGGAAACTCTTTTCTTCGACAATCATGCAGATTGTGCTTTACCAGCGTTGCTCAACGGAATCGATTGGATTGACTCTCTTGTTGAGTTACCGTAATTTGAAACGTCTGGAATGCGTCATTTTGGTATCCGCCAAAAATTGATTGTGTAGATATTTCCCCTAAACGCTTGAACGCAATGACAACATGCAGTCAGTATCCATTTGGCCATACCTTGCTAAATGATCAGTTCCAATCTTATTAATAATTCAATCGATTACTTTCCGAGTTACTATCCCTCAATTCCAGCGACTCAACAAACTCCAGATGCGCTTCATCAATGGCTTCAAGTATTTGTTGTTTGAATTCATCACGTGAATAATGTTCTTCAAGCTTCAAAAGTAATTGTTCCATGCCAAGACCGACAGAAATCCCGCCTATTATCCCTCCAATAGTCGCACCAATCGCCGTTCCAACACCAGGCACAACCGAACCTACAGCCGCACCACTGGCGGCGCCTGCACCGGCACCGCCAAGAATGCCGGCGGCCTTGCCGGCTGCAACTTTCACCAATGCCTTGGCGCCCAATTGAATTGCACCTTTGGCAATTACTTTTGCTGTGATTTTGCCGGCTATCACCGCCGTAATTGCACCTGTCCCCCCTGAAACCAACAAACGGTTCTCAAGATCAACAACAACGCTATGGCTAGGTGGTGCATTTAATGCATCAAGCGATGAGGATTGAATAACTTCCTGGCGCCACCCAACGGCATTAATGTGATTTTCCACCAGTATTGTATTGATTTTTTCCTGATATTCCTTGTGCAATGCTTCGTTCTTTTTTAATGTTTCTTCAATAGATTGTTGGACGGGGCCGAATGCATTGCCCTTTGTTAAATAGGCCTCAAGTTTTTCGATCATCCACGCTTCAAGTTTTCCCGTCGCCAATGCCGCAATGCGTTCATATTCACCGGGAAGACTGTAGTACCAGTCCAGGTAATCGTCAACGTTTTCAGCCATCAATTGAAAGCTTGCATCGGTAGTTTTTCTTAACTCAACAATTGAGGTATCCAGTTCTGTGATCACTTCCAGATAAGCCAGCCGGGTTTGCTCGATTGTGCCGGATTGATAGTATTCGTCGCCAATTTTCTCAATTTTTACGGTAAATTCGTTTAATCTACTGACGACTTGTGGCGATGCATGCAACCATGCGTCAACATATGCCGTCAGCGGCACATAAATGAATAGAATAAAAAAGCTTGTAACCGCTGAAGCAATCGCAAGTGTTCGTGACGGTATTTTTTCGGGTTCCTCTGTGTCTTGCAATGGAGAAAATACACGCCTGTACTCAGATAGCGGGACCATAAAGCTTGAAATGGCAAGCGCAATATTGTAGAAAAAAACAATACTTCCAAAAAAAATGAAGAGAAGAAACACGAAAACACTCATTGTGTTCAAGCTGCCAAGAACATAGGCTTTAAGCCCTTCTACGAAACCCAGTACGCGAATGGCTTCATGAATTAGAACACTGTTAGTGGCGCCATTTACACCCAGACTGCGTTCTTTTATGGCTTCACTAAGCGTTTCATATACCGGATAATCACCACTCAGTTTTACATACAAAACATAAAATATCGCCATGCCAATGGCAGTAGACCAGCGTGTCCAGCTCAGGGATTTATGCAGTGCGATATAGGACTTGAATTCTTTCGTGGCTATTGGTAAAAAAATGGAATGAATCGACAGAAATACCGGTATTGACAGAATAAAGACTATCCATTCAAATTTTCGCGCCACACCCATATAAAACAGTAACAAGAACGCAAAGATAACCGCCCAGAAAGCCCAGCCGATGTAAGGCAAGATTCTTCTGTTCAGAAACCAGTAAAAAATACCTATATTACGCAGCTGATTGGCGCGATGAATACGTTGAATCGTGACTGCATAGGTTGCTGCCAGGTACAAAGGCAATCCAAAAAAGATGGTAGCAACCAAAGCAAACCATAACTGTTGGTCAGGAATCATACGGCCACAAAAATAGGCAAATGCCAGCCAACTTATTGACAGTGTCCAGAACCAGATTATTCTTTTCATTGAATTTTACTCAGGTTTTCAGCCAAAAATAAAAACCGGTCATCGTATCATCATAATTACATAACAACAGAACAAGTAAATCAGTGGCAAATATCACAGAAAGTTGTTATCTTTCATAGCAGAATCATTTTGTCAATTACTGATAGCGCAGACGCTGTTAAGTAACTTATATTTTTGTGGTATAAGAATAACACCAATGAATCAACTTGTTATTCAAGTTTCCCAGATATTAATGAGCACCCTGAAAACAAGTAGCATATCAATTGAATTGGCAACAGCGAGCCGCTAACATTATGATATTCATCAATTATTGTTAAAATAATTTTAAAAAGCGTATGGCTTTATCTGTAATCCCGCACATTATCGATCAGCATGCCGAGGAAGCTGCTTTTCTTTGGCAACTAAGGCACAGTGCAGTTGATGCGCCGCATTATGATTTAACAGACCTTATTAAACTGGACAATCGGGTTGCCGCACATCTGGATGGTCTATCTATCGCGGGCGATTATGGTGCCAGAGTCTGTGAAATGGCAATGGAAAACCCAGGGCCTGGAGAAGTGTTTGTTTCGGCGGTTAGAGCGCTAGAAGAGAAAAATAATCAATGGCTTGATCACTTATTTGCACTGGTTGACGCTGAACCCAATTTACAAACCGGTTTACTTTCCGCTTTCGGATGGGTGTCAGCATCCCGCCTGCAAGGAACAGTCGCCATGTTGCTAGCTTCTCATGATGCGCTGAAACAATTAATCGGTATCGAGGCGTGCGTCATGCATCGTGTCGATCCAGGCAAATCACTGAATCATATACTTATGCAACCAACCGACAGCGAACTTTGCGCGCGTGCATTGCGCGCCGCTGCAGAATTAGGCCGGGTTGATTTGCTGTCAGCTTGTGATCGATATCTTGATGACCAAGGTGAAAAATGCAGTTTTTGGGCTGCGTGGTCAACAGTCTTACTGGGAAATCGTAAAAAAGCACTTGATATACTTTATGCACTCGCACAAACTCAAAATCCGTACCAGGAACAATCTTTAAAATTGATTCTTAAATTATTACCGGTTCCTGATGCGCATGCATTATTAAAAACCCTTGCACAAGATCCCATCAGCCTGAGGCTTGTCATTCAAGGTGCCGGTATTGTCGGCGATCCCTATTACGTACCATGGCTGATTAAGCAAATGGATGATCCACAAGTTGCCCGTCTGGCAGGAGAATCGTTTAGCTTTATTACTGGACTCGATCTCGCGTATTTGGATCTTGAAAAAGATGCACCGGATGAAATGCTTTCCGGACCAAACGATAACCCCGCAGAAAGTGATGTATCGATAGATAAGGATGAAGATCTAGCTTGGCCTGATGCGTCAAAAATTCAGGTTTGGTGGGATGCTAACAAACTTAATTTTATTAATGGTCAGCGTTATTTTATGGCCGGACAGGTGTCCCGTGAACATTGTATCGAAACACTTAATGTTGGCTATCAACGCCAACGGCATGCAGCAGCGCTGTATTTGAGCATTTTAAATCCTAAGACAGGTTTGTTTCCGATATCTGCACCGGGGTGGCGGCAAAAACGATGGCTTGGAAAAATTACTAACGAAGCATACGCCGCCTAGATGCGCCTTTATCATAACCGTAATTAGGCAATAAAAACTTATCGGATAAAAAATGTTTACGTTTTGGTTAATTCCAATATTGTTTGCTATTTTTTCACTGTATTTTGCGGGCTTACTAATTAATGATTATCTGCGATCGCTTGGACATGCCAATCCCGCTCGCAAGGCATGGTGGAGATTGTCCATTATTTTTGCAGCAATGAGTATTGGTTTGATTATTCTCTATATTTTTCTTTAAGCTGATAGCTTATTAATATGGAAATCTGTTTTCTAGAAGGCATCTTCACGCCAGAGCAAATTTACAGCAAGGTGGTCGTGAACCATTTACCTTTTGTTATGGCTCTATCACTTTTAATTGTTGGCGTTATAGGAAAAAACCTGATTCTACCTGAAACTGTCGATAAATTATGGACAGGAAGAACGAATGGCTTTTTCTTTTAAATTCAATAAAATACATGATCACCAACAGTTAACGATGAAAGAGCCTTTGTTATTGGCCGCAAGTCAGATTCCGATCTCGCTATCGATGCAGATACGCTTTCACGTCACCATGCCGAGATTGTCGATTTTCATGGAAAACTTTGCCTTAGAGATCTGAACAGCACCAACGGTACTTACCTTAACGATCATGAAGTTACCGCAGGCACTCCCATTGAAGACGGTGATGTTATTCGGTTAGGTGATATTCAGTTGAGAATAATTATTGATAAATGGGAAAAAAGTTCCATTAATACAGACAGTGAGCACACTATTATTGCAACCGGAAAGGTTGTGCATGAATTTTCCAAGGACGCAAAAGAAATTGAAACACTTATAAAACAGAAGCTTGTTAAAAGCGTTTTGCAACCAATCGTCAATACTAAACTGGATACTGTAGCTTATGAATTATTGGGAAGGGGTTGCCATTCCTTGCTACCTGAATCACCCAGCTCACTTTTCTATCTGGCAGAACAGAAAGGAAGCGAAATCGAGTTAAGTAAATTGTTTCTTGAAGCAGGACTGTGTGAATTAAAAAATTATTCATCGGATTGTCTTTTTTTCTTTAATCTTCATCCAAAAGAAATTGAAGACCTGGACTACTTGTTTCGGTGGATCAGTAAAATACGCGAGAATAATAGTGAAACCAGGTTTGTATTGGAAGTACCTGAAAAAGCGGTCACGCACATCGATAAACTTAAGCGATTGAAACACTATTTACAAACACTGGAAATAGGTCTGGCCTTCGATGATTTTGGTGCCGGACAAGCGCGTTTGCTTGAATTGTCGGAAGTGTCGCCCGACATTTTGAAACTGGATTTTTGCTTGATACACAATTTGGATACTGCAAGTCCCGCACGCCAGCGAATGATAGAAATGCTGGTTAATTACAGTCATGATTTAAATATCAAGTTACTTGCCGAAGGGGTGGAAACGGCGGCAGAAAGCGAATATTGCCGCCAAATCGGTATAGATTTATTGCAAGGCTTTTATTATGGTCAACCCGGTCATAACGCGCTTAACACGCCCTAACAGGCATTATTATTCTAATCTCAACGTATTGGATTATAGCGGCATTTATTCCACCCCTCCAGCAATCCATTCGACAATATCGTTACAGATATGAATGACAAAACCGTAATATCGCCATTGTCCGGTAATCGAATGCAAGATGAGACAGATCATACTGTGATGATGCGTCCCGAGGTAACAGTCAGTCTGATTAATGGCAGTGGCGTAATCATGCAGACTTTTAGCTTCTCTCACGCTTTTACCGCTGGCCGGGCTCCCGATAATGATATTGTCATTGCAGACAAACTGGTCAGCCGGCACCATCTTGAGATTAAATATCAATCGAAATGGATTGTATATGACCTCAACAGCGCCAATGGCGTATATATCAAGAATCAGCGCATCAAAGAAAAAGTCCCACTGAATTTACCGGCAGTAGTCGCCTTGAGCAAATCGGGGCCTTATCTGGAAATAACACCCCAGGGCCAATGCAATCAACCGTGCTTACATGAATCTCTTGAAAATGAGCAAAGCAACAGCAACAGCAACAGCAACGGCTTGTCTTCAACCCCATCAAGCAGAACCAGCAGCGTACAGAAAAATTACAGCAAGGCGGAATTAAGAGCGCGATTACTTTCCAAGTCCGATGGCGAAGATTTCGGCCATTACACACGCATGGTCAGAAAAATCATACATGAAGACAGGGCTGATCAAAAGAAAAGTTATAAAAAACTGATCTGGTCACTCAGTACTGTGTTTTTAATGTTATGCGTGCTGATCGCTTATCAGCAGATCTCACTTTCTAATGCGCGCAATCTGGCAATCGATATGTTTTACGATATCAAAACGCTCGAAGTGAGTTTATCGCAGTCCGAAATCAGGCTGAACGAAAGCGGCGAGATATTGGAACTGACAATAAAAGCCATTCTTGATAAGAAATTAGCAGTGGATCAACAAAAAATCGTCGCCGAACAGCAAAAAATTGAGGCTGAACGAAAACTGGTTGCCAAAAAAAGACAAAAACTCAATGAAATGAAAGCGAGATATCAGAATTATGTCAATGAGGCAAAAGCATTCAGCTTTTCATTTTCCAACAAATCGCAATATGAAAATGATTTGATCCTTAAAGTCGCGCGAGGCTTCGGAGAAAGTGAACTGGAACTTCCGGACGGATTCATCGCTGAAGTCAAACGCTATATCGATTTCTGGAAACGATCCGAGCGACTGTATCGGGCAATGGCGCACCTTGAAACACTGGGATACTCACCACTCATTATCAACGCGCTCTCCAGAGAAGGGTTGCCACTGTATTTTGCCTATTTGCCACTGCAGGAAAGTAATTACGATACCAATGCCATCGGCCCGGAAACACGATTTGGCATTGCCAAAGGCGCCTGGCAATTCTTGCCGAATACTGGCCGGGAATTTGGTCTCAGGCCCGGCCCTTTGGCGCACAAACCCAAATTTGACGAACACGACGATCGGTTTAATTTTGAACAGGCAACCCATGCAGGCGCGAAATATCTCAAATATTTATATAGCACTGAAGCACAGGCTTCCGGTTTGCTGGTGCTGGCCAGTTACAATTACGGACAAACGCGTATACGGCAGGCACTAAACCAAATGCCGGATAATCCGCGGGATAGAAATTTCTGGAAATTTATTCAGCAATTCGAATTACCCAAAGAAACATACGACTATGTGCTGCTCATCTTCTCAGCCGCCGTAATTGGAGAAGATCCGCTGCATTTTGGTTTCGGTTTCAAACCGTTGCTGAATTAAACCGATAAGCCTGTGGTGGATCGGCTGAAAAATCACCTGAGTTATTGATCAAACTAATCAACCAACCTAAATTTTTGCAACCATAGCTAATACCTTCGGTTGAATTGCTGCTCGATGATTTGCAGTTGTTTTTGAGCTTCCAAGTCTCCTTGCTCTGCCGCTTTACGACACCACTTTTCAGTTTCCCGATAATTTTGCGGTGCATAATGTTCAAGATCATACATATAACCAAGATTGAATTGCGCTTCCACATCAGCACTTTCCGCCAATCGTTTGAGATTGGACAATTGACTGTTGCCAGATTGCTGAGGAACAGCACGCGGCGGGTTGGCACATGCGGCGATAATGAATGACAATAATCCAGGGCTGACCTTAGCATAACAGCAACAATGGTTAATTCAATAACCCCCCTATATTCATAATGTTAACCAACAATTTAAACGCCTTATCGATTTAATGCGTCGTTGTTCACAGAAAATATTCCTAATATATCAATCATATGCTGCGTCAACGTTTTCTGGCTCCGCCTCGCCTTATTTAAAATTCTAAAATTTAGAAGCGCGCTATAGATTATCTCTACCCGCTAATAGAATGACCTGTGATTTTTATCACATAAAATTTTATTGTATTCATCTGTAATAACACGCGTAGAATGATTCTGATACAGACTTATACGGCTGCACGAATGCTGAACAGCGCCTATAAACCGATCTATTCAAGAGGACACGTAATGGCAATCAATCAATCCATATTCATCGAAAAATCTGTTGGCAAAAACGGTATCAACCAGCCGCTTGATGTCGAGGTTATCAAAAAGCAGCTGAATGGACAAATGCCGCTATCAAATGACAGGCTCGTTATCAATGGCACTTGTGACCCGAATACGGTTGATACAATTATTGATTTTCAGAAATCCGTTCTTGGTTTTCGTCAACCTGATGGACGTATTGATCCTGATGGCAAAACGCTGCTTGCATTAAACGACCCAGCTTCTCAAGCCAAATGGGCAAATAATTCAAATCAGGCTATTCAAAATCAGTGGGCAGGAGACAGCTCTAAGTGGCCGCAAACAAAAAAGCTTCAAAGTCTTAATCCCGCATTCAGCGTTAAAGTACAAAATGTTATTAGTGCTTTAACGCAGCGCGGATTCCAGCCCAAAATATTCTTTGGCTGGCGATCTGTTGCTGTTCAACAAGAATTATTTAAAAAAGGACGAAGCAAAGTTCGTTTCAGCTTTCATAATGCACAAAAACCCGATGGCACACCCAACGCGTATGCCGCCGATATTATCGATAAACGCTGGGCCTGGAATAAAGCAGCTGAAACTAACGGTTTTTGGGCTGCACTTGGTGAAGAAGCGAAGAAACAGGGGTTGGTGTGGGGGGGTGACTGGACTGGCTTTAAAGACGTTGCTCACATTCAAGGACGCCAGAACAGTGAATTGACCAAGACAAAACAGGAAAGTGGTTTATGAATCAGAAAATCGGTTTTGCAATGTGGCTGACGGCGGCACTAGTTGTTATTGTATTGTATCCGGCACCGGTTGTTACCGCGCAAACTATCTGGCTGTCAATCATAGCAACAGAAAACAATATTGACAAAGCGGTATCTACTGCGCGTGCACTTCACACTACAGAAAACGCGCTTGAGATTGTCGACACAAATGACTGTCGCAATCTGCGCAAGAATCTGTATGTCATTGCATCAATTGATACACAACGCCACTCAGCCCAAAAAACGATAGAAAAATGGCGGACACGAGGGTTTGAAGATGCCTATTTCAGGCACTGTGAAATAGTACAAGAGAGCCGACTTGCATTGCGTATTCCACCTGTGGACAATTCTTTTATCCAGAACATCATTCATCCGATTAACTGGGATCTTGATGAAGCAATAACACAAGTAAAATTTTTAAATACTGACATGGCCGCGATTATCAAACCACACTATCAATCTGATCCAGAAGATATTCGTGAAGGACTCAAGATCAGCATTTATCTTCAATGGTTGAAAAATAATCAGCGCATGCAATTATTCAGCGATTGTATAGATCCGGAATTATCCAGTAACAATCAATTTCTGGCTGTTTCCTGTGTCACGGAGAACGCTGCTGATCATCTTTTGCACAGCACCAGTGTTTTCTCGCTTGCCGATGGTTCATTGATCTTCAGACAAAATCGTTGCCGTGAACCGGAATTCACCGACAATCAATTGACTTGCCAGGAAGAAACCGTAGATGCTGATGGAAAATTACTGCTAAAGCCTGCCGAACATATGTTAACAGTGAACAATGCAATCAATTAAGCTGGATTTGCTAATTGCTGTACACTATCGAAATGCTGTGCCAAATAAAGCTTAGATGCAAAAAAAACTCGCCCTTCCTCTGGCATTCCAGGGTTCCACATCCACTCTTCCAGGGCTTGCAGGTTATTTATTCAGATAACCGTTGACGGATCCTCTGATAGGTTTCCTTTAATTCTTCAGCTATGATTTTTGCCTTATGAATCAACTCTTCAGACGTTTCCTTTGATTCATCTGCTATTTCAGCAGCTTTATGTGAGACTTCATGCCATTTTTTTTCAATTGATTCGAATTCATCTTTCACATCCATCGAAGCCAAATGAATTTTGAGCCTAATTTCATCGCGTTCTGATTTCAGATTTTCGACTAAGCTACCAAACTCTTTTTTCAATTCCATGACACACCTCGTTACGCTGGTTAAAATTCATAATGAAGTATCTAGTCAAAGCAGTTTAGACAACTCCAAGCACTCATTTTTTACTCTTTATACCTTACTTAACAGAATACCAAAATATAAGTGAAGCAAATTCACTTAATCCATGAGACATATTACCAATTTTGCCTTACTATACTTTGCATTAGGTGAGGCCATTATAATCTAGCAAAGTAGAACTAACTACCATATTTATACAAATGGGCCGGGTTTGCGCCATGAACGACTAGAAATACCCTTATCAGCCACACCAACTTCAGATTCAGATGTTGGCCTCATGTTTACTCCCATAGGGCCACGCTTATATCGAATTTCTTCAGTAGAAGACTCAAACTGCTGTTCCTGACTTGAAGGTGTTTGTTGCCAGAGCGTTCGAATTCTATCAGCAGTTATACTATCTAAAATAAGCGGGGGCATAAGTGGGTCGCTTGTTCCCCATGGCCTAAGCCCATCTTCTTCTGCTCTACTACCGGTAATAACTTCGCCAGGAAAACAAAATATGCCGCCACCCCTTGTACCAATAGGCACATGTTCATCATTTGATAAACCGCAGCAATGGATGAACTCATGAACAAGAATACATAACCCAATTGGCCGACCAACTCTTCGCCTTCTATCTACACCAATACTTACTTGTGGACTACTTGGCACATGGACAAAACATTTGAACAATCCACCAGGTGATCTACTCAATGAAAAGGTTCTACCATGAAGACCAGTTCCATTAAAATGGATAGTTTGAGAAGAACCTGGATAACCCCTTGGAATATTGCCGTTTGAAGCACTGACCATGATGTCAGCACCATCTTGGCTTTCAGAAGGAAGGTCACGTGAACGTTCTAATCTTATGCCAAGATGTGACTGGTCCGATATTCTATTAAATTCGGATAATCCTTGTGCAAAAAGTCTGCTCCAGAAATCATTCGTTCGCATAGAATCATGTTCATATACAGTTAACGTACCTCTAGATCGCACACTTTCAACCCATTGTCTCATCATAATGTTACTATCCGCATTTAACCAAGCTTACAACATTGGATTACGTTAAGCTGCATCCACGCTACTCGTTAGCGCGGGGTAAAACCAGGAAAATCTGGCCGACTGCTGCACCAACTGCGTAATATGCCACCACTAGGGACCGCCGTATAAGTTGGCCCTTCGAATTTAAAAGTAGCAACACCTCCGCCTAGTTGATCACGAACGGCAGCTGTTACAGGAACTCCGACCCCATTAGCAATTTGTTGCAATAATTGACGTCCATTAGGACCACGACCTGTACTACAGTGCATGAATTGAATATTGCCATAAGAACCAAAGGTTGGTCTTAGGCGCCTTAAAATAGGCATCAGGGTTCTAACGTTATTGATGTCTATCGAACTGCGATGATCAATACCATCATTTAGCCCATGACCGTCGGAAACGCCAGCAATCCCAGAAGCACCATGCCCATGGAAACGAAGCAAAAAAACATTATTTCCAGCCGTATTCACAATATCACTAACTGCCTGCTCCACACCGTTACTCATCCCGCCAATTAGAATGGGATTTCCACCCGATCTACGTATATCACGCGCTTCAAGATTAAACAACGAAGGATCAAAAACATCAATGCAATCAAAGATTGGGAGATTAGCGTTAGCCGATATTCTGGGCCATGTATTCATTCCAACGATACCGTCTGGCACCAGGCCGCGCAAACGTTGAAATCTTTGCACAGCCGTTTTTGTATTGTTACCATAAATTCCATCTACAACCAGTTGCTCTCCTGTACGGTTTAGAAGCTTCTGAAGAACACCAACACCGGGTAATTTATCATCCCAGCGAAGAAAGGTATAAGCCATGACTTGAACTCCTTATCTGAACAAATAACCTGGAATCAATAGTGCGGAATTTTTAGCGTCGACTAGTACTCTATCTGCAAATTCACTGTATTCCGACAAAGCCGTCAAAAAAGTCAAATTCCTTTGCATACCAAACAATGATATGCGGGATTACTCGCACAACTTGGATCATGGTTAAAACTTTTGAAAATTAGATTATTAATCCAAATCACAAACTAAAAAATGCTGGCACAATACCTGTATTGATAAGACTGATTCATTCCTAATGCATAAACCAGATTTTTATTGGTTTGTCGTCTCTCTTTTTTTCTGCTTCTGGTCAGAAAAACTTTTACTAAGCAATACTTTTATTTCAGACAGTTGTTGCCGGTTGTGTGAATACATTTTGACAGACGGTAACTGGGACACTGATTTTTGCAACGTGATGTCTCGCCCAAGAAGACGGGATGAAAGTTTTGCTATCCGTTCATTTTTCCAGAATTCACGAGACAACAGCCCATTAAAATACAAGTCAATATGTTTCTGCTCGTAGGGGTCCCAATATTGCTCGCGCAAAATGCCTTCTTGAGTAAATCCTAAGGATACCGTGCTTTTTTGTGAATGATGATTAAAACCATACACAAATGTATGCAATTTGAACAACGTGAGAACTTTAAAAGCAAACTCCATCGCCAGAAAAGAGGCCTCTACAGCAATCCCGGCAACCCTGTCATCGGGACTGACAATACCGATTTGCAACTCAGCAGTTTTATGGATCTGATTGATATCAACGAGATTAACCAGACCAATCGGTAAAAGCGTATCGGAGGTCTTTTGTTTACGCCAGACAGTCCATTCAATTTGACGCAGCGTATTGAGCAAATTGTTTTTTTGAACCAAACCTTCGGCAATGGAATCAACAGAAAAAGGCCTTGTATGCGACAACCGGAATAACCGGCGAAACGCTTTCGTGTTATACCATTTTGAAAGAAATTCAGCATCATCCGGCGACGCCTTCTTCAACATCACCCGCTGCCCTACAATGGGTAAATCAGCAATACCTTGCAGTGTTATTGTCTTATCGTGCTGGTGCATTTTATTGCCTAAAACACGGGTAATTAATCGTTAGTATTATGCAAGCATGCCCATTTCAGGCGCCCAAAGCACTATTTATTAGACCCTTTAACATTCGATGACGTTAAAGAAAATGTATAGAGAGGCGACACGACAGCATTAGCCCAGTCAAGCGTACCTTCGGGAAACGCAATGGCTTGCATATACATCGTTTCAGTCGAAAAGAACGGCAAATCAAAATTCTTTCTTTCAATGGGAATATTGAATTGAATTGTGGGATACAAACCCGATTCACTTGTTAACACGTAAAAACCCAGATCCTCCGAAACCAGGCTGTTGGCATAAGTTTCAGACTCAATGACCTCTACAGTCGCCTTTCCAATAACTTCAAAATTATCACCATCAATCAATATAAAACCAGCGGCTGTATCTTTCCATTCCGTACCATCCGATTGATTTGGACTGATGACAAGATAAACATCAAGCGGTCCGTTATTCTTACCATTAAGAAGAGAAACAAAAAACTTTTCTTCGATATATTCACCGGCAGTTCCATTAAAAAGGTCAAGGTTGACAGCGCCGGGATAGATCACGGTCTCAGATTTACTCTGGCCGCGAGAATCTTCACCTTTAGGCATTATTTTATTAGAATCGTCCTGGATAATTTCCAGCAGCGGCGTGGCGATTTGATTTCCATTACCACTGCCATCAGGATTAACGACCCAATACACCGTTTCGCCTTGAGAAATAGACAATTGATTAGCTTTCGAACCATCGGTAAAATCGGCATGCAAAGCACTGCTGGCAACTACTAACTTACTGGCTGCTATAGCCTGGGCCGGAGATTTAAAAGAATTCTTGGTCGTTTTCATCTATCTCATCCTCGCTCACAGTTAAAAATTCATTACACAACCTGCTGCTTTTTATATTAGTAACACATTAAGCCATTAACATACAACTACTAATGGCTGCAGTCGGTAGCAGTTTAGTTGCCACATTCATTGGGCGCCCTTCATTTACGAGCCGCAAGTCCATTCCAACCTTTTCTTGATCCTGAAATCTTCGATTGAAAATACAGTCTGGGTGATTGACTCGTAGCCTGATGATCTGGTGATAATTTCAAGTTTACCATCGCCGTTTAGATCAAGTACGCTGATGATTTCATGCTGCTCCAGGGCACATTCGGCGATACAGATTTCCGAAAAAAAATCCAATATTACAGGAAAAGTCACAACAACCCCGTCAATCAGCTTACGCAACAACAGCAAGGAATAATCGCCTGCTTGCGTGGAGGTTTCGCTGCCACGATGACGTACTGCAGCGATAAGCACTTCGTCGCGGCCATCGCCTTCGAGATCAATGCGCCACAACTGTGAAAGATTGGGTTGTAAATCATCGACGCCCTGTTCCCGCAACCAGAAAGTAAGCGCTTCACGATAAATCGGACTGCTCGTGTCTAGTTCTCTAGGCTTGCGCAAGGCTGCATTCCAAGGTGCGCCAACCAGAGTCACAGCATTTTGGGGTAACGACTCTTTTGGAAGAAAAGTCGGATTTGAACAACCTTCGCTTGTTTGCGCAGAATGCATCGTCGTGTTCTGCAAAAAACTTCCGTCCCTGGCATAAGCGTGGAAAATCAATTTTTTTTTCACAAAATCTTCGGTATCTTCTGCCGACAACCAGTTATTTCCCGAAACGCCTCCGTATAATTGACCTGTAGCGGCATCAATGATGGGCACAATCGTCTCGGATTTAACTGGAACCACAAAACCTGTTTGTCCTAACCCGAGTAGTCCAATCAACACAAATAAACAACGATAAGCCATTATCTTAATGGTGCCTTGTGCAGTCATAATCATTAGGCCTCGTACGCCTTTCATCACGAAAAACAAAACGGGCTACAGCATCCAGAAATTGGTTCCAATTTGCCTGTGTCGTCAATAGCGTCGGCACATGCAATTCGTTGCACGCCTCCTCCAAAACGGCGCGAGTTGCTGAGCCGTAGTCCCCGTCAACATTTCCGCGGAAACGTTTCCCCAACATGTAATAGCAAACTCCCTGGACAAACAAGGTAATGGAGCGAGTCGTTCGAAAACCAACGCTGGTACCATCATCGATATGAAAATGATCGCGATGAGCATGATTGTAATTATAGGTCAGCACTGTACCGAAATGCTTGCGGAGAATGGCTTCTACACCCAAATAGAAATCGGGATAGTCTTCGAACCTGTTGGTAACAAAAGTTCTCCCTGGCCAGAAAATGGCATCCAAGTCGAATGCGCGACCCATGCCATGATAACCAGGTTTGTTTACATAAGCACCTGCAGACACAACAGCTTGGGGCTGACCATTAGGACATACGCGCCATAATTCTGCGAAGCATGTTTCCAATTTTGAATAAAAGGCGTTCGTGCAGCGAAAATTATGCTGTCGGCCAATGGTGCCATAGGGCGCCACTGGATGTCGCGCGTAATTTACAGACACTGTACCAATGGTATTAAATGTTTTTTCTGTTGCAGACATATCATAGTCTCCATGAGAAACTCGATTAAACAACATTATGCAACATAAAATACAAGATAAGCTGTGATTTCTATCACAGTATTATCATTTAGCTGAGTGGTCAAACAAAAACTTACTCGACCGCATGCCATGAACCCAGCTACAAAAATTAACTGCACTTGTTACTCACACCTCATTATTGTACAATAACAAGTACATGTACAACTTTACGGATCTTAAAATGAAAGCAATTAGTTATACTGCTGCCCGTTCAAATTTGGCCAAAACGATGGAAAGTATATGCAACGACCATGAACCGGTCATTATTACAAGAAAAAATGAACGTTCAGTCGTCATGCTCTCACTTGAGGATTATGAAGCACTTGAAGAGACCGCATACCTCCTTAGAAGCCCAAAGAACATGAAAAGGCTCATTGAATCCATCTCGGAACTTGAAGATGGCAAAGGTCTACCTAAGGAATTAAATGAGTGAATCTCATTTTTGCTTCTCATGCCTGGGACGATTATCTGTATTGGCAAAAAACTGACAAAAAAACTTCACAGCGTATCAATCTGTTAATCAAGGATATACGTCGCAATCCATTTGAAGGCATCGGAAAGCCCGAACCATTAAAACATGCCTTATCTGGATATTGGTCCAGACGAATAAATGATGAGCATCGTATTGTTTACAAAATGAACTCAGAGTCTATATACATCGCCCAGCTTCGATATCATTACTAATCTCAGAACTTTCTGTCAGCGCAAGTCATGGACAGTTAATAAACAAACATCCCATTTTAACAGATACTTATATTTACACTGTCAAACACCAATGTGCAAGCCTGAAAATTTAATTGATTGCCATGCACTACACAACAATCGAATTGATCAAATTCTTTATTATCGACCCCAAGATGCGTTCTACCCTAGGTAAACTACAACAACCAAACCACTGTTGCCACAACACCAATTGCCACCACAATCATCGTTCAAAGTTTAATGATTAGGCGATATTCAAGTTCACTTATTATTCTCATCAACAAATCTGATAAAACCTTCGATTAACACCAAGCTCATGACAAACCTTCGAATATATTACCCCATTATCTTTCTAGCAACCATGAGTGCCTTTTTCGCATATTTCTTATGCTCTCCTTTTTTATTAATAACAAAATATGCCCCAGGAAATTGCAGCGTATTTAAAACAGCTTGATCGAGCTTACTATGTGATTTCCACCATTTGCTGGTATAAATAAATACATAAACAGGCTGATCGACAAAGATTTTTACTTTTTTACGACATACCCAGACTGTTTTAATGCCATCAATACTCGCAAATTGTTGCTTTAGTTCCTCCAACCACTCATTACTCAGTTCATCTTGAATATATTCATCGTATTTATATAAGTCGGCTCGTTCATATTGTGCTTGCTTTTGTAGATCCATATGCGCTTCAGCTTTTAGCCTATATTTTTCTGCATCAGCTTCTTTTCCTTTGTTTTTGTAAAATGCATAGGCTAACTCACAAGCTGGTATGACAGCATCAGGATGATCCAACGTTTTATCTAAATAACTTATACCTTCTTGGTCATCACGTTCTAACAACAAACGACCTATTGCATACACGCCTCCTATATCATTAGGACATTTTGCATGAAAAGCCTGATAGTGCGGTAATGGGTCTACCTCTGGTTTTAGTTCTTCTGTCAATATAGCCAGATTCCAGTTTTCGTCTTCGTTTAGTCCTTCTTTTTCTTCTAGTTTCTGTAACTCTTCTTGGCTTTTTTGTAAATAATCATAACGCTCCCGCCACCATTCCAAATTATTATCAGCCCAATCTTTATCAAAATCTCTAAGGATGGCATAAAGCTTGTCTGCAAACAGGGCTTCCGCTGCACTCTCATCCGGAAAAACAGGCACATCAATTTTTTGAGTATAAGGCTTAATCCTATCTTTTAATGCAGGATGTGTATCGGTATGACCGGTTTCCTCTTTCAAAAACCTTTGCAGCAATTCTTCTGTCTCTTTCATCTCAAACGGTTTTTGTTTAATCCTGTTATATAGACCTGTGTATATTTTAGTATTCACCTCATTAGTTTCGCCAACCTGTTTTTCCACGCCCATCCAATAATATTTTTGCATTAGGTCAGGGGCAATATATGTCTGACACAACGCGCCAACCAAGGCTTGCCGCGAAGTTATTTCAGTAGCAATCGCATCGGCTTCGTATTCATTTGCCCTAGCTAACGCAAAAGAGTACGAATTAAAATAAGGTGCATACCAATCAAAAAATTTACCAAAAATCAAGTACCCTGCTCCCTCAGCTTGGTCAAAGGCATCCATTACACGCATCCATGTCATTCGCACACGATATATCCAACCAGCAAAGCGACTATGGTTTCCCGACAAATGGCCGAATTCATGCGCTATTACAGAAAGGCATTGATCTCTATCCATTGAAATCATTAATGACAATCCTAAAATTAATGTATTTTTTTGCCACCCCAATATGCCTAACCTGGGTGTTTGATAGATAGCAGCATTAAACTCGGGCGTTAATAGTATTTGGTGAACTTTTGGCGCTTTTAGTTTTTTTTGAATTGCATCGACTTCTTTATATAGAATCGGATAATCTTTTCGATTTAGAACATATCCTGTGGGGGCATCTATTTTTACCCAGAGTGCTTTAATCAGCACAAATATGACAATGGGTAATATAATAATTAACTTTGTTTTTAACAGTAGTAACATAACACCACTACTGTTAAGCATGCCGTAAATGCTTAGACCAATTAATATTAAAGTAAGTAATAGTACGCCGAAGATATAGATATAGCCCAAACCAGCGAGCAAACCGAGTTTACGACGATAAGCAACAGGGTTTCGCCGCAAGTTCACTTCAGCTTCTTCAATTAACTTATGAAAGAGCTTTCTTTGTTCTGTAGTTGTTTTTCCTTTCATTTTACTTCCTAAGCAAAAAAGCAAAAGACAAAAGGGTTATTAACAAAAGGGGCAAATCTATTTATTAATGGTATTCTCGATTTTGTGCATTATTCACAGCAAATGGACATCTTTATCAATCTGTCGTTCAAATCTGGCAATTGATCCTGATTCGCTGCCATAATGATTAAAACAAAACTGTGCTGCAATTTCGTTTAATGACAGGCCTGCCAGTTTTCGGCAGCAATAAATAGCTGCAGACCGAGCGGGATTTTTCATTGCCCCGACTTATTCACTATATAATGGCTGATGCTTATTTATCCCTTCCCACCCATTCAACCAACTCAGAATAAACTGTCAATGCAGCATCTGCCGTTACCAAACGCGCAGGCATCGCCATTGCCTGAGCTACTAGTAAACGGTCAAACGGATCTGTATGATGTAATGGTAGATTTGCAACATTTGCAGCATGTTCGGAAGAAATGGGAATTTCCACAAAACCAGTTATCCTGGCGCCATCAGCTATCTGGTTTGGCGAAAAATGAAAATTAACTTTCCCCAATGCCGATTTGATCGCAATTTCCCAAATACTGGCCGCACTAAAATAGACTTCTGTTACCGGAGACTCTAACTGTTCACGTAACAAGTACGGTAGTCGCTCTGGTGAATCTAACGCCCAAAGTAGAATATGTGTATCAAGCAGCAAGCGCACATTTAACGATTTTTAGAAAACGGTTCAATGATGCTGTTCTCAAACAGCTTGACTGCTTCATCGGATAATGGTGAGTCAAAATCATCCGGCACATTTAATTTTCCCTTAAACATACCCAGAGTTCTACGAGAAGGTGTGCTGACCAATGGCACTAATTTGGCCATAGGCTTACCGGCTTTTGCAATAATTATTTCCTCACCAGCCGCTGCTTGCTCAACAAAACGGGATAAATGGGTCTTCGCCTCGTGAATATTGATTGTAGGCATCATGGATTCTCACAGCATCAAGATTAACTCGACTAAGTCTAGTCCAACCAAAATCTCAAGTCAAATCTATAATCGCTTGCACTATGCAATGACTGACATCTTAATGTGCATATTTTTTCATTCTTGATTAGTGCCTGTCCACGTATTTTACATTCTTTTGATTTTAAGAAAAAAGCTAGACTATCACAGGCAGGAATGTTGCTATGCAAGACCCGTTCTTCGTGCAGGACGGCTAATGAATGGCCCTGTTTTCGCTACTGTTTTCGCATTACGTTATCGACCTAATCTCAGGATTTCTGACTCCAGGATTTCATACGTTTCAACATTCTTGTTTATTTCAACCTCGGCTTATATTTTCATTTTCAACGTAATATATAATGCGTAAGCCATAGCCACAACAAATATAATTATTCCAACAATTCCAATCATAAATTCTCCATTTGCTTAATATTCGACAAAATCGCCTTAGTACAAATACAAAGAATAATACATACTGAAAATAATCCAATCAGAAACAAACTCCCTACTGCAACAACAGGCTAAATATCATCGGAATTTTTAAACACCTATGCAATCAAAGAAGCATCCAGGGCAACAAATGTTGCAAATGATACTTTTAAGAATCCTATCAACTCCTTGTTCATCCAGTTTAGCCAACTGAAAATGTAAACCTAATGCAAATTAAATGTCAATATTGAATTGAAGAATCGAATATAGCTTATTTATGGGTGTTTTCTATTTCGTTTATCTCAGGCAGAAATGTGGTAAAGGGCGATTCATTTATTTTTATTGACTAAGATATCCTTGAGTGATCCAGATATGTATTTATGAATGATACTGGACACCAAAGTTTGGTAAGGAATCCCCTCCTCATAAGCTTTTAACTGAATGGCTCTCAGATCACGATTCGATATCCTAATATTTATCCGCTTGTCTTTGCGAACTGTGTCCTTTGCTGCAGCGACAAGTTCTTTTTTGCGATTCTCAGTAAGAATTGATGCTAATTCACCAGCTTCTGCAGCTTCTAAAAGCTGAGCCTCTTCTTTACTGAGTTTCAGATTTTTCATTTAATTTCTCCGAAATAAAGCTTCGTAAATTTTCTACTTGGAATAATGGTCTTGAGAAATATTTCATCTTCATTTTCAACATAAGGAACCAAATATGCATAACACTCAATTGCTACTATAAAGATACGTTGATGAGAATAGTCTTGCACATTTGGGTGAGCCATTTCATCAAGGAGGCCACCATTTTCAATATTAAAAACAACCTCTTCGAAAGAGATCCCTTTCTCTATGATTAAAAACTCATTTTTCTCCGAATTCCAATTGTAGATTTTCATTAAATAGAAAATAACATAATTGTGTGCATTTCGTCATCATTAAATTCTGTATTTGTGCCCGAATAAAAATAAATCATTAAAGTATATGTGTATCCTTTATATTATTTATGGCAGAGTATCAACAGTAGAATCAGTTAGTTTTCTACAATTATGCAATATGCAATGACCACCACTTTTTCAATCGAGTCCGACCCCAATGGTTATCGCAGGTAATAACTGACTATTGCCAAGATTTGCAACAATAAGAGAAAGATTTTGGCCACCAAGCACTGACTTATGAATTAATCATCAGACACTTACTTGGCCGTATACCATGAACCCAGGCCAGATTAAATTTCCGGCAAATCGCTTTTAGGCGATCTACATGACCTGCCATCCGCGGAAAACAACGATTAAAATGCCTGACAGTTGTCACCCAATTTTCCGGGTTGACTTTGAGCCTTAAAATTACCGAAGGCAAATGTTCGGATATAAAGCCACGTTTACCTTCAACAATCGCCCTACCTGTCCAGTCAACCAGTTGAAAATAATCCTGCAGAGAAAGCGTCATCCCAATCGGGGTTGCAGCGTGTTGTTCATTGAACAAATCCAGCAAAGGTTTAGTCGGTAATTCATTTGGCTGCACAGCAGCTTGCTCATTACGCAATTTTTTACCAGAATCCTTCTTTTTCTCTTTCTGATCGACCTTGTCAACCTGCATATAATCACGTATACGCTCCTGAATCGAAGTAAAATCAGACAATTCTGGTGTTTCGGCAATACCTGCCCTTACCGGATTCAAATCCACATACGTCATACACGCCAGAACCGCCACTTCATCCAACAACGCCTGAGATTTAAACCGCCCTTCCCAGAAACGCCCTTTGCAGCCATCTTCCTTATTGGCCATGCGCGCAATGCTTTCATTCAGACAACGCATGAACCAGCTGATATCGGTTAGGCGATTCCGCCATTCTTGAGCAATTTCATTGACCTTTTGCTTCTCGGAATTATCCATCTTTCCTTGTTTATCAGAAAGATAACGCTCAACCAGCACATCCCCGGCAAACAATGCTCGCCAACGCTGCAATACCGAGATATCTGATAAACGTTCAGCTTCCTCCGCATCCACACGTAGAACAACATGATAATGATTGCTCATTACCGCATACGCGCAAATATCCATACAAAAGACAGAAGCTAACTGTTTCATCCGGTCGACAATCCATTGCCTGCGATGCTCGAAATTACAACCCGTTGCATTATCGTAACCACACAAAAATGCTCTGCGTACACAACGCGTATAGCAATGATAAAAGGGCGTGTCTTCAAGGCTTATCTGGGTATTGCGTGCTTTAGTCATAATGTAAAAACACATTAATTTACTACAGTAACTTAACCAGCGTTGCTACAATACCAATTGCTACCACAATCATCGCTCCTAGTTTGATAATAAGGCGATATTCAAGTTCTCGCAGGTCAGTTTTCGTAGCAACCTCGGCTTCAATATGCGCATCCCGGAAGGCTTCAGCAATCGCCTCAGCCTGTTCTTCCGAAATTCCTGCTTCTCGAAGACGACGAATAAACTTATGTGTATCAAAAGATATAGTAGGCATAGGTCTTAATTTGTTTCTAAAACTTTACAGTTCAATTGTTTGCGTTCAAACAAAATTTATTCGGAGATTCTAACCAATTATAAATGTGAATAGCATAATAATCGACATGATCTATTGAGTCAAATATATGGGTGTCCTTTATACATTATAGTCATATATGGGTGTCCTTTATAGTCATTTATGACCCCATCTTTAGGATTTCTGGCCCCAAGATTTCATGCGTTTCAGCAATCTTGTTTATTTCAACCTCGGCTTATATTTTCATTTTCAACGTAATATATAATACGTAAGCCATAGCCACAACAAATATAATTATTCCAACGATTCCAATCATAAATTCTCCATTTGCTTAATATTCGACAAAATCGCCTTAGTACAAAGAATAATACATACTGAAAATAATCCAATCAGAAACAAACTCCCTACTGCAACAACAGGCTGTATATCATCGGAATTTTTAAACAACCATGCAATCAAAGAAGCATCCAGGGCAACAAATGATGCAAAATCCTGTTTCAAAACTCCCAGCGTCCGTCCCCTATCGTTTATTATAATTCAGGAGTCAATCTCTAGGTGTTGAACTTGACCTATCAATCGAGTCTGACCCCTTTGATTTGTGACCCCTTTGATTTGACCCCTTTGATTGTGACCCCTTTGATTGCCTTTGATTGAATGCCGCTCCTACAATACCGCTCTTCTATTTGTTTGTTGGACTTATATGTGACGTCCATTTACTACCATCAAATCTAAATATCACTTCATCACCAACGGCCCATAGAACATTATGGAATACAGAAAGTTTATTTATCTCTTGTGAATCAGAAAATGATATTTCTACTTCTTCAAATTCACCGTCTTTAACCACAAGTACTTTTTGGCCAGCAGCACAATAAATTAATCCTTTGAAACGTAAAATATCTCTTATGATTGCATCTTTGAATTTGGAATCGTGATACTCCTTCCAGCTACCGTCTTGAGATATGGAATACAAGATACCTCCACCCGCACCAATAAATATAGAACCATCGTCGTCACCATAAATCACTTTAAAATCTATATTTGTTGGAGCATCCAGCTGATTCCAAATATTTTTTTCTTGATCAAGAATAGCTACAAAGCCATTAGATCCACACACTGAAAGGGTATTGGAAGCATCTAGCGATAAAATAAATTCAGAACCATAAGATCCATAATCAGAAAAAGGATCTGAAGTATGCAGCTCTTTAAGAAAATCATTTCGAGAATAGTCTCCTGAGAATATACCACTATCTAATCTACTCCATTCTTTCCCATCAAAAGTATATATTTGCCTACGAGACCCACATACATAATAAGAACCTTTGAATAGCACTATATCTTCAAAATAACCATAATCTACACTTGTTAACTGATGATTTTTAGTAAAACTTTTATTTGCCAAATCTATTTCGCAAAAAAATCCATTACGGCCGATAATCCCAACAAACACCTTCCCATCAGTCTCTAATCGTAGTGCCAATCCATTAACCATGTCTGGAATTTTTGCAATTAATTGCCACTTTTTTTCAGCATTCTCATTGTAATGAACCAGAAGTGTACCTGTTGGGTCTGAGCCTTCAGATACTAAATGCCCTCCAACCAACACAGAATCATCCGGTAAAGCAAGTACTGTGGAAAAATATAACGATGTATCACTCAAAATTAAAAATCCCTTAGTTCATAGCAATTATGCAAACATTTGCGCTGCGGTATCATAAAAGTCATTAACCTTACCCGATCGATCCGTTGCATTTAAGTGATCAAAATCACCAAACCCAGGACCATCGGGAGGTGGTTGTGTATAGAAGTTTTCTAATTGATGCTCGACACAAGCTCTTTCTTCCTCACTCAATCGGCGAGGAGGATTCATGGCACCGCCTGCAGATTCAGCAGCTGCAGAACGCGCTTTACGATATTCAAATGGAATACCGTTCTCAAAATGAGCTCCTTCTATTGGATCAAAAATCCGATGGCAGTCCCGATGACTCTCGGCATGTTGATTTGTGCCCGTTACGCAGATGCACGGCGCCTTGTTATAAAGCCTACTAGGAGTAATTGGCGAGTTACCTGGGATACTACCTGTGACACCTTGAACGCATCGATCAGGTATGAGGTGATGTGGTGTTTGATCGCCAGGACAACCGGGGGATTTAGGCACCAGAGCTAGATGCTCCATATCTTCGCAAACACCACCGTCCCCAATAGCTTGAGCGTCAACATAAGGCCACCCAGGCGTATCACCAGGAAACGAAGCATGATTATTTGTCGTCATATCCAAATGCCGATCAACATTCTCGCCTTCAAACTTCACATCCATCGACCAAGCTTGGAAATAAACCTTCCCTGTATTCTTACTAGTGACTACTCCTTTTTTAGCAGCCGATCCTGCTTCATCACCCATTGATGTCTTAAAATAGGAGCTATCTTTTAGCATGATCTCTTTACCAGATATCATGACTTTCTTGCTTCCCTTTGTGGTATCAGAAGCTTTACCTGTATTCGGATAAGGAACTGGAACACCGGGTGGAGTCGCCGGATTTTCCGGTGGCGTAAAGCAGGTATCAGGAAAAGCTGCAATGGTTTTCCCAGAACCCGCTTTACAGGCTAATTCCCTTCCATTTGCATACACCTCGTTCGCCATTAATCAGACCCCTGCCACGAAAGAATCATTGATGAACGTTTGCCATCATCATCACCCAAATGCGCCAAAATATGATTACCTTTGCTATAGGCCTTTTCACATGCTGCTTTCAATACACCAATCATAATCAAACCCAGCACGGAACCCACTTCACCCACACAATCGGCTGGATGCCAGATATCAAATGTTTCTTTACGTTTTCTTAACAAACGCAACAACACTAGGCTAGCTTCTTTAAAGGCGTAATGTTCTCCGGAAATATCCGTGATCCGAAAATCCAGATCACCCATTTCACAGCCCGCATCATCCAATGCCTCCTTAATAGCCGCCGTCAACCCATCCGCCCGTAACGGTTCTTCCGAATAAACATGCGCTTTTTCCACCCCAAAACCCAATCCGGTGCACACCAGTTGATTTTTCCGCCCACTATAGGATTCTACAAGCAACGCAGCTCCCGCTTCACCCGGTATAAAGCCGTTGGAATGATTACTGGTCAATAAGCGTTCATGTTCTTCAAAATGCGCCAATGTTGCACCAACCAGCAAGCTGTCGGTTGCCGCGATCAGTACCTGGCTGCAACCGAATTCCTGAATCAGTCTGCGCGCGTGTTTCATCGCCACACCCACCGCGGCATGGCCGTGCGCGATGATGCGCGATTTTTCATGGAACTGCAGTTGCAGTTCTTCCTGCAGATCAAGAAAAAACTGATTATCGTCGTCAATGACGCGCCCTTTACGCTCGTGTTCGGACAGACAGAGCAGCATTGGCGTTACTTTGGGATTCAGTTGCGGATAGCTTTGCAGGCATTCCCGGATCGCCATTGCCGCCATTTTGAGCAGTTTGGTTTTACCACGCCAAGGCTGTTCGAGCGGTACCTCGCAACCCATAATCCATTCACCGCCGTTATCCATAAAGCGGGTATCCTGGAAATTATCGATTGCGCAGCGAATCGCGGCGCAGGTTGCCGGGGCATTCAGGCCAACACCTGTCACCATGCCAACGCTCGTAATCGTTAAAGGGAAACCGCTCAAAGCTTTACTCCATCAAATCCATTCAAATCAATTTTATGTACAGGATCTCTCAATAGCATCATGTTAAGCACGCTGATAGATCACAGGTTTGTACTCAGGCAGGGGAATTGGTTTGCCATTTGATTTTGCTGACGCCAACCAGCTTTCTTTTGCCGCGAGTACTTCTGTTAATGCTTGACCAGGTGTTTCACCAAAGGCGGAACATGCCTTTAAGTCCGGAATATCAGCGATATACCCATGATCTTCTTCGCTATAAAAAATATTGATATGATAATCTTTCATCATTTGTCCTCCATTTGAAGGTTATGGGTTTCTATCAATTGTAGCAATTGCCTGATTTGGTATGGTTTGGCCATTCCTTTAACATTCTGAAGATTCAGCAACTCCGGAATATCTTTATGCGTGTAAATGTGGTGACTTCCATTGACTCTATCTAATTGAAAACCGAATGCTTTAGCGCATGCTACCGCATCGGAAAAACGAATATTCGTTGTTCCCGATAATAGCCGTTGAAGAAGCTTTTTTCTTTTCATACCGCAACACTGGTCACAGAAACATCCCTTTTATTATTCAGAAAACCACTTTATTTATTCATCTTCAATTTCAACTTTGTTCTTTTCCGCCAAATGCGCCAAGGAAGGATAATACGTTTTCCCCAGTTCCCGTGCACGCCACCAGGCACGGGATTTCTTCCCTGCCAGAATCTGTGGAATTTCAAAAATATTCTTTTTCAATGGCAAACAGGCGCGCCAGGTTAGGGTAAAAATGCGTTTGTCCGGTTCGATGACGATAGTATCGATCACTGCTTGCGTTACATGGCGTTCGCCCTTTTTGCGGAAAAATACCACGGGCACGTCGATCACCGGCAGATTGAATGCGGTGCGGCCTTCGGGTGTAAGATTAACCATCACCACTTCTTCCCCCCCCTTGGGGTAAGGAACCTGCTGATCGTCCGGTGCTGCCTGGTAGTACGCTTCCTTGAAATCGGCAGGCAGGAATGGAAAAGTATTGTCGATCCAGTCCTGGTCATAAGTTCCGGCATGTTTCAACCGCGATGACCAGCCGCGCCCGACCGGGCCGAACGCCATCGGTTGATACGCGCCATCGGGTTGTGTAACCGGTTGATTGAAGGCTTCAGTATTCGGCATCGGCGTTTTATCGACCAGACTGCTCGACAAATTGCTGTGGTAACCTTGGCCAACTGGATTGAGCATATACGCGGTATGTTTTTCTTTGTCTTCGTGAAAATTATCCAGTCCACCGAATGCCTTATCATAGCTGATCGGCATGACGGTAAATTGGGCCGGATTACCCGGCGATGTGGTTAAACCGGCCTGCCAATGGCGATTCCCCGTCACCACAAAAGTTTTCATCCAGTTGCCCAACTTCAGTCCAACCTGAACCTTGTCTGTCGGTTTGCCCTGCGGCGCATAGGCGCTGCCGTTGAGCAGCACATCGCATTTGTGTTTGATCGGTGCGTAATCGACTTCATACATCGGTGCGGAAAAACCCGGCTCGCCGGTAAAGGTATCGGCCTCAACCAGTGGCACCTGTTGTGCAGACAATTTAACCTGGTCCCCAGGTTTGGGAAAATCAAATGCACCCTTAACCGCAACCACAAGCAGCTCGCGCCCATCGGGCTTCATCCCCATGGTGTAACCGGCTTGCATGTTGGTTGCGTTAATTAGATCCATTCTATTTCATAGAAACACGATCAGTTCGTTCTTTATCCCTCATTCCATCACGCGCTATAATATGCTCTCGCAAAAACTCCGGAGCAAAATCGGCGCCATTGCTCCAGGATAAAGTATGCCCTTCCAGGATAAAAGATTTAAAAAATTCCTTATCCTTCAATGGTTCAAAAATTTCACCATATAACTCAGAAGCCAAATCAATCTCGCCCTCGGCTCCATCATTAAAACACAGCCAGACTCTATACTCATCAATGTATTTTGCTTGTGTAACATGCATAAACATTTTCTACTCCAATGGTTCTATTTTAGACAATGGCCTTCTATCCATCGCCGCTTCCCAATTTGCCATAAGTTCATTCTGGTGCAATTCATACCACTCAAGCACTGCACTCAATGCTCTTCGAGGGAATTTCCCGGTTACAATACCCGTTTCAATATCGACGGTAATTTCATATTTACCATATTCTGCATGAAAATGTGCCGGATGGTGTTCCCGAATATACATCCGAATCACTATCCCAAGAAAACGACTTATTTCAGGCATAAAACTTTATCGCCAAACCAGAAATCAATTCAACTGCACCGACCCACCCTTGATCCGGTTCACCCCAGACGACCGGCTCGACACATAACTCCCCTTGATCAACACCTTGCCCGCCTTGGTCAAGGTAATACTCGCCTTGCCGCACTGCAGAACAAGTTGTTCCTTGGCGCTGACCGTCATCCGCTCGCCGTCGACATTAACTTCAACCTGCCCGGGATGTTGTTCCAGCGGCCAGCCTGCTTCGGTTTCTTTTAAGATACCCATGATGATTGGCTTGGTCAGGTCATTCGCTTCAAACATCAGTACAACCTGCTTGCCGATATGTTTTCCGTACAGATTAACCGTGGTTCTTGCCCGCAATGCTGCTGTGCCAGGCTGGCCGGGATAGCAAACCAACGGTGTTTGGCCTTCATCCGTCATTGCGATCAGGTCACCGATGACAATACCGGTTGGATCAGCTGGTGGAACAGGCTGTTCTGCCTTGCCTGGCTTTGCATCGAGTAATTGCCGCAGCAAATCTTCGCCGTCCATTTCATCGGTGTTGTGTTCTGATTCGTTTTCTGTTTCCAACGTATCGTTATTACTCATTATCTTTCTCCCTGGCAGCAGTTATCACTTAGTTCTGCAGAATCTTGGACCCTTTCATGACAATGTCGCCACCGGCTTTGATGTTGATCTTGCCCGATCCGTCCACAGTAATGTCCTTACCCTTGATGACAATGGTGCCGTCCTTTTTCATGCTGATGCTGGCGCTGCCTGTTTTGATAACCACCGAATCGCCCGCATCGATGACCAGATTTTTACCGATTTTGGCAGCATCGTCACCCTTAATATCCGCGCTACGATTGCCGTCCACACCCAGCGAATCATTTCCTTTTACTGTTTTACCGGCATTGCCTTTGACCGACTCGGTCTGATTGCCACCGACACTCACCGATTGATTACCGCCGACATCAACCGATTGATTGGCGCCCACATCGGTGGACTGGTTCACGCCGATATTGTTGCTCTGATTGGCGCCCACACTGGTATTCTGGTATGCGCCGACATTGATCGTCTGGTACGCGCCAACGGCAACAGCCTGGAATGCGCCGATACCGATTTCCTGTGCACCGCCAACGCCGATTGTTTCATTAATGCCGACCATATGCGTGCGTTGCATGGCGACTGTTGCGGTTTCGCTACCGCCGACGGATTTTGTCCGGTTCGATCCGATCGTAATCGATTCGTTGGAACCGACCATTTCGGTCCGATCAACGCCGATGGTAATTTTCTCGTTATTGCCGACAGTTTCGGTGCGATTATTCTTGACCAGTGTGGTCTCATCGTTATCGATTGTTTTTGTTCGATCATGTCCGACCCAATGCGTTTCGTCATTCTCGACTTCGATATCCTGATTTTTTTCGGCATGCAGGTAAATCTGTTCATCGCCTTTTTTGTCTTCAAATCGAAATTCGTTTGCGTTCGCGCCGCTGCCCTCCTTACTCGAACGCGATAATATGCCGCTCTGGGTTTTATTGGCCGGCAATGCATACGGATGCACCTGATCCGCATTGTAAACACGCCCAGTGATAATCGGCCTGTCCGGATCGCCTTCAAGAAAATCGACGATCACTTCCTGACCGATACGCGGTATGGCGACCATGCCCCAGTTTTTTCCAGCCCAGGGATGCGAAACGCGGATCCAGCAGGAACTGCTTTCATTTTTTTCGCCGATTCTGTCCCAGTAGAACTGTACTTTCACACGGCCAAACTCGTCGGTATAAATTTCATCACCCGACTGTCCAACCACAACTGCTGTCTGCGGCCCTTGCACAATCGGCTTGGGCGTCACTCTTGCTGTCCTGAATGGCGTACTGCTTTCAATGGCTGTAAAACTGTTACTGTATTGTGTACCACTGCTATCGCCCATCGATTCAAAACTGTCGACATGAATATGATGCGTGACTGAAGTCACCAGATATTCGCGATTCTGGTCTTTACGTGGGAAACCATCCAGCTTGAAAAGCCCGCCACAAATCAACCCCCGCACATTGCTGCCGGCCTGGGCACGCTCATACTGGCTTTGCAGTTCCTGAATACGGATTTTCGCATAATTGTTGCCTTCACCGCTTTCGACATACTCGCCCGGGTAATCGTAGATTTCATAATCAGCTCGGGTATGCGTGCGCGTTACATTGCAATTGGTTTTAAGATCGGCCTGGGGATTCTTAAAATCATATTCGTTGAGACAGTATGCGCCAGGCTGCAGATTCTTTGTCAGATTCCAGGTGGAAATGCATTCATCCTCACGAACAATCGCCTCGTTCGGCGGATAGTAGGTGATCGTTCCATAGCCTGCCATGCTGTCATGCGAGCTCATGTCATCGGCCAGATAAAGCGTATGTTTGCTTTCGTCATGCTTGAAATAATAATAAATACCTTCCTGCTCCAAGAGACGGCTGAGGAAATTGAAGTCCGTTTCACGGTACTGAACACAATACTCCCAGGTGCGGTAACTGCCGCTTAACCGGTCGACAATATCCGAAAACCCAAGATCCTGCAGCACTTCCTTGACGATCTCCGGCACAGTTTTATTCTGAAAGATCTTGCAGTCCGATGTGCGGGTCAAAAACCACAGCCAGGAATTCACCGTCGCATAATAACGCATGAACCGGCCTTCATTGACACCCTGCGACAGGCTGCTGACAAAACCGTTGAAATAACGCTTGCCACTGCTCAGATTAAGCCGGATCGTGACATTCTGTCCCAGCAAATCCTCAAAGTTAATATCCTCGGTGCTGCCCAGTTCCAGATTAATCATAAACAAGCGCCCCAGTTCTTCGGTAATGGTGACATCACGCAATAGCAAAACATCCGCCCCCAGCGGCGAGATGATTTCAACTTCGCGATTCTGTTGAGTAAAGGGCATGTCTACACTCGCAATATATCCTGAGATTAATCAAACTGGTAACTGAATTCACTATTCTGCACGCCGATACGCACCGCAGAAATCCTCTCTCCGCTCATCATTTTCGTCAGGAACTGCTGACTGATGGTGGGAAGTACGGTATTTGTCAGAATGGCATCGACCACCCGGGCGCCGCTTTCCACTTCATTACAACGCTCGGCGATCAATTGCACCACATCGTCATCATACGTAAATGGAATACCATGATTTGTTACCACCCGTTTCTCTATCCGGCCCAATTGCAATCGAATAATTGCTTTGAGCATGTCATCACTGATTGGAAAATAGGGGATGGTCACCAGCCTGCCCAGCAATGCCGCCGGAAAGATTTTTAACAACGGCTCGTGCAACGCTTTCGCAATGGCTTCGGCTTCAGGGACAAGTTCGGGATCCTTACACAGGCTCATGATCAAATCTGTTCCCGCATTGGAAGTCAGCAATATAATCGTATTTTTAAAGTCAATGAACCGCCCTTCCGCATCTTCCATCCAGCCTTTATCGAACACCTGGAAAAATATTTCGTGCACATCCGGGTGCGCCTTTTCAACTTCATCCAGCAGGATGACGCTATAAGGCCTGCGCCGGACCGCTTCGGTCAATATTCCGCCTTCGCCATAGCCCACATAGCCCGGTGGCGATCCCTTTAACGTTGAAACCGTATGCGCTTCCTGATATTCGCTCATGTTAATGGTGATGATATTTTCTTCACCACCGTACAATGCTTCGGCCAACGCCAGACCGGTCTCGGTTTTACCCACACCGGATGGCCCGCATAACATAAACACACCGATCGGCTTACCCGGATTATCCAGACTCGCGCGCGAGGTTTGTACGCGCCGTGCAATCATATCCAGCGCATGGCGTTGTCCGATCACTCTTTTGTTCAGTGTTTCGCCGAGGTTGAGTACTGCCTCGATTTCGTTCTTGACCATGCGCCCAACCGGTATGCCAGTCCACCCGGCAATAACAGAAGCAATCGCCTGCCCATCGACAGTCGGAAACATCAATGGCCGTTCACCCTGCAGTTCTGTCAACTGCGTTTGCAGCGCTTTCAGTTTTGGCATGGCTTCCGGGTCAGCGTTATTGGGAGGTACTTGCATATCACTTGCAGTATCGGTTTCAATCGGTTGAACGGGCCGCAATTGTGTTCTTAATTCCAGAATCTGATCGACGATTTTCTTTTCATCCTGCCATCGCTGCTCCAGTTGCACCAACCGTTCCGCTTCTTCGGTCAGCTGGTTGTCGACTTTCATTTGCCTTTCGCGAACGTCGACACCGACAGCCTGTTCCCGCCCGATAATATCTTTTTCAATTTTCAATGCTTCAATTCGGCGGCGGCTGTCCTCCACTTCTGGCGGAACCGCTGACTGGCTGATCGCAACCCGCGCGCAGGCTGTATCGAGAACGCTGACGCATTTATCCGGCAACTGACGGTCCGGAATATAGCGATGCGACAGTTTGACGGCATCCTCTAACGCTTCGTCGAGCAACAGCACATTATGATGCTTTTCCATCACCGTGGACAGGCAACGCACCATTTCTATGGCCTTTGCTTCGTCCGGTTCGTTAATTTTGACAACCTGAAAACGCCGAGTCAGTGCAGGATCTTTTTCGAAATATTTTTTGTATTCCGACCAGGTTGTCGCCGCGATTGTCCGCAGTGTGCCTCTTGCCAAAGCAGGTTTCAGCAGATTTGCCGCATCGCCGGTACCCGCCGAGCCACCTGCGCCAATCAATGTATGCGCTTCATCGATGAACAAAATGATGGGTTTTTCAGAAGCCTGCACCTCATCGATGACTTGCCGCAAGCGGTTCTCAAACTCGCCTTTCATGCTGGCGCCAGCCTGCAACAATCCCAGATCCAATGTTCTGATAGCGACTTCCTTAAGAGGCGGCGGTACATCACCACCGGCTATTCTTAAAGCAAACCCTTCCACGACAGCCGTTTTCCCGACGCCTGCCTCACCCGTCAGAATAGGATTGTTTTGCCGCCTGCGCATCAGAATATCAATTAACTGCCGAATTTCATGATCGCGTCCAACAACCGGATCGACCTTTCCCTGCCGCGCGGCTTCAGTCAGATCAACTGAAAACTGTTGTAATGCTTTTTGCTTGCCCATTTGAGCAGCGGGCATTGCACCTGAATATTCTCCCGGCGCTGCACTGCTGCCAAGCGTTGTTCCATCTTGAGCAGTTAGTTTGTCTTCCGGGGAACCGGATACGATCGCCGTCAAATGTTCAAGCAAGTCATCGGCATTAATTTTCCTGAATTCCCGGGAAATAGCAAATAGGTTATTTTTCAGCCGGTCATTCTTTAATAGGCCAAGCAACAAATGACCTGTTCGTATTTGACTGCTGCTATAACTCAAACTCGCGTAGAGCCAGGCATTTTCCACCGACTCTTCAACATGAAGCGAGAAGTCCGACAAACTGGTTGCGCCTGCGGGCAAACGATCCAGGGATTCAATAAAATCCCGGGACATACGGGATGGATCCAGTTCAAATTTTTTGACAATTCTGTGAATATCAGAATCGGGAAGCTGCATAATCTGATTCAGCCAGTGCACCAGTTCTACATAAGGGTTCCCGCGTAATTTGCAAAAAGTAGTCGCGCTTTCAATACTTTTATACGCCAGGTTATTCAGTTTCCCGAACAATGCTGTACGACTGATTTCCGTCATACATATTTCTCCATATCGATAAACAGATCACAGGCATCCTTGTGCCTGCGTTGAGAAAATAACCAGCTTGTCCAACCCAGCTGACCATATTTTCCCAGCTGTATTGTAGGCACCGCCTCTTTTTTCAACACCAGATTAATATCCCAGGCAAATTCAAAACCCATATAATTCTTAACAAGGCTGCACAACGCCGTTATTTTTTTGCCATCCGGCAAAAATGATTCAAACTGATTCAGATTTAGGGGCCCGGCAACAATCCTGAATTTGTGCATACACTGCCAGCTTTGTGTACCGATTGTCGCCGTTAAACCTAACTGCCCGGTGTTTTTATCCGAATTTAAGTAGCAGAGGCTGTCAAGTGGAATTTCCAGCCATTCTCCAATAAACTCCTGAATCTTGATCGGTATCTGGAAATAGGCATTCAGCATAGTGATCAGCCCATTTGCATGCCTGGTCTGACTACCCAAATGCGCAGCAAAAGACAATTTGGTGAAGTCAGAAATCTCGTCGCGTTGTTGCTGCGAGCGTTCCGCTAATCCCGCAAACGATCCAATAAAAAACCTGAAACGATCATTTTCTGTGCGGTCGAACTGAACTGTCGGCTCTTTATCTGCCCAGGCGCGATAAAACAAGCTGAGCAAACGATGATGAAAAATATCCATAAATTCAGCAAACGTATCGTCTTTGGCCGTATGGATACGATTTCTGGCATATTCGGTCAAATGCAGTGGTAAAGGGCCATTAGGACCAAACACGCCAAAAAAATAGACTTTCAACACCGCATTGATATTTTCAGCATTATTGGCGCTGCATGCGGCAATCGTTGCCGGGGCAAACTGTAATGACGGTAATTGTCCCAGTCTAATTGCATCTTTGCCCGGCGTCAGTGAATACCCCAGCCGCCCTTTATCGCGATAAACACATTCAAACAGACGAATCGCCTGATAAAAATCGAATCTGTAGGGCTCCCGCTGGAGTTCCTCCAGTAATTCTAAAGCAAGGCTCTGGTTCCTGTCCTGACTGGCCATTTCATTACCTCACCGCGTTCTCTGGTGGTGACTTTTACCTGAGTAAAACTGTTAATCGATGCATATTTGCAGAAAAATTGTTCAAGAATGGCGCCAAGCAGGAAACAACTCCCACCGGCAAAAGCTGATTCATCAAATATAAGCGTAATCTCCAGGCCGCGTCCAAATGTTATTGGTCCTTTTACTGGGACCCTGCAAGTCATTGGCCGCGTCTCAATTGAAAGCAGCCCTTCAACCTGTTTGGCGATTGCATGTTCTGAATAATCACCATAGAGCTTCAGCATATCACGCAACACCTTAGCGCCTTGCTGATGATCATTATCGATTAGACTTAGATAATTTAGCGACAAATGATTAATCAAGCGCCATGCATGGCTTCCTTCAGCATGAGATGGCTTTGGTTCGGTAGGACCGACAAGGCAGCGTATACCTTTTTCTTTATCAAGCGGCGCGCTGATTTCCAAACTGAAATCGTTATTACCTTCCCCCGGAACAATCAACTTCGGCAAGTCCCGGTTAGTACATAACACGCGCACACCAAGCTGTTTGATATCCGGATTATAGGGCGCTTCACTGGCATCCACCAGCGACAAATAAACTTCGTTTCCTGTGTACTCCGTCTTTAAAAAAGACGGACTTGCATTTACCGGCTGCAATGCTGGCTGCCGCCTGATGGTGTAATAAGCAAAATCAGCTGAAACATCCGAATTATGACGATATGCCGAATAAAACGGTTGAAACGGCTGCTCTGAAACTAGGTCACTGCCGATACCAACAACATCTAAAAGACTGAAAACCTCAAAATCGTTCGATCTGGTTTTATCAATGACCAGATGGTGTTCCGCATCCTGTGGTTTCAGGTGGATACGATCGGCCTGTTTCTCGAATAAATTGATCGCAGGCGCACAATTCAGCTTGAAATTGCTGGACTGAATCGCATGCTCAAGCTTATCTTGAACCGTGTCCAGCAATATTACGATTTCTAGCTCGCTTGCGCCGATTTTTTGTATGGAAGATTGCAAACCGTTCAATTGTACAAACAGGAAACGCTCAGGCAGCGCAAAATATTCCTGCAACAAACGGTAACCCTGAAAACTTTGCGCGGTAGACGGCAGCAGGGATTCATTCCGGCTGAATCCAACAGGTTTTAGTATAGATTTATCCAATGGATAAATCTGTTGATCGGAAGGATCTTTAATAACGACAGATACTCCATGCCCCATAATCAATTCATAAATCTGAACGGGCAAATTTCCTGTGCCATAGAGATAAAAAGTCAGTTGATCAATCGGCATTTGATTGAAACGAAAACCGGATGCAGCCTGCAACTTTATTCGGAGACCGGATTTGACAGTGTTGTAATTCGATTCACAATAAACGGCTACCTGACCGAGCGGCAGATACGCCGCTTCTTTGACTAGAACGGGCCAGATTTTAATATCATGTGCTGTCTGAAAAGTACACCGACTTCGACCACCGACAATCTTACTGACCAATTTTGTATTTCTGGGGATTAGAAAACCATTCTCGGCAATACCGCCTTTAAGATCTGGATTAAATTCCGCAACCATCATGGACGGCAAAGGCGTTAAGTAATGCGGATAAACAATTTCCAACAAATGCTGAGTAAAGCGCGGATACTCAGCGTCCATTTTCAATTGAATGCGTGCTGTCAGAAACGCGAAACTTTCTATCAAACGTTCAACATATGGGTCAGCGCATTCGGCACTCCCAAGATCCAATCCAGCCGCTATTTTAGGGTAACGCTTGGAAAACTCCACCCCCATTTCACGGATGAATCGCAGCTCCTTCTCGTAAAATTCAAGCAAACGTGGCGTCGTCATTCTTTCTCAGCACCTAATTCATGTCATATACAGCAACCTGACAGTTTTCCAATTCAAATTCAGTTCTTAGATGCAAATGCACCGGTGACGGTTTTGCACATAACTCTCCTTCAATTTCAAATACAAAAATATTATGTTTCGTCTTAACCGGATCAGCCACAACACTGACCGACAAGGTTTTTTGAATAATACGGGGCTCAAAATTGACAATGGTTTGGTACAACTGCCTTTCGAGCTGAACAAGATTCAAACCGGATACCGTTTTACCTGTCAAATCCGGAGTACCGTAATTCAAGACAGAACATACTGCCTCCGGATACTGCTCCTGTTCATCATCCAGAAAAAAACGATTTGCATTTAACAACCATTCCAAATCCCTTTTGACACAATCACGAATATCCTGCTTTGAATCAACCGAATCGGCCAATGTCGTGTATTTTGCTCTCAACACATTCAGTTTAAGCTGCAGATTCCGCCGCTCATCTTCAATTTGAACCGAAGGATTTTCCGGATTATCTTTCAACGCACCGGATAATTTTACCAGCGAACTCTCAGTTGCCTCGATTTCACCCTTCAAATTATTTAATGAAAGCAGAACAGGATCGTCATTGGTTAATCGATCCAGTAGCGAAGGAAAACTTCTGCTTCTGGTCAATGCGCCCAAGATTACGTACCCTCAGCATGATTTTCAGCATGCCCTACATTAATGGTACGAACTTGCATAATCGGATATTCCGACTGATCCGTAGCAATCATTTTTTGCCCATAACCCACATGCAAATCCGGCGTCACTTCCCTCCAGATCGTTTTGCGCGACAATGCCAACAGCGAATCAATCTGATAAGAAAACGGGTAACGGGATGGAATAAAACCATAATTTTCTCCGCCATTTTTCCAGCTAAAATGTGCAGGCAACCAGACAACGTCACGCAAATCGCTGGGCTCCTCGATAACAATCGTTTGCAAATTATCCAGTGTTGTCCATAAATAACGTCCGTCAATAATTGCTTCAATGATTGGGCCTGTTCGTTCATCGGCATCTGCCAGCCATTCAAACAATTCACCATTGACTGTTCCGGCAACAGCAGGCGCTTCCTCAAATGCCTGTACACGCAACACATTAGCAGCTTCGAATTTATTCTCGGCAATAAGTTTGAGCGATTGCATTAATAATGCAATCCATTTTTCGGGTTTACCGAGCACTACCGGTTCTTTTTTTCCCAAAAAAACCTGTTCCCGATATTGTTCGCAAACAATAATCTGGCGATACGTCAAAACCATGGCGATAGCGCTATCATCCAGTTCCTTGATAACTTTCAACTGATTCAGCGCTCTTTCCCATTGACCCATAACGATCAGCAACTGAAACAGAAAAATTCTGTATTCCGAATTGGACGGATGTTTCTTTACCTGCTCCTGAAGCATTCGCAGCGCTTCATTAAGATCACCCTGCTTTAATAAGTCTTCTGGTGTCATTGAAATCTCAAACTATGGGCCTTTAAACACAAAGGAAGGATTTAATGTTCGCTTACCAGCAAAAAGCAGTACCAGTAAACGAACATTTTAAGAATAAAAATTTATTCCTCGATGTTTTTCTCAAGATTCCATTTTTTAGGTCCAACAGTCGTACCGGCTGAACCATCATCGTTCGCTGGTGTATATTCCCAGGCAATCTTGTCATACACAAAGGATACTGTTTCATGCGGACGATCTGAGCCGCCTCCACTTATTGAAACTGACTGAATCATTACGTTTTCCAGTTCATATTTCAAATAACACAGTTTCTCACCAGTTTCTTGGCATACTTCCAGAACAAGCTTGGCAATATGCGTGCCTTTTGCACAATATATATTCAGATCCACACTCGCTTTATCAATGCTTTTAGTAACCACAAACGGTTGCAAATCAGCACGCGCCGCAGCGCGGCCGCCTGTCCCACCGGCGCCCGACATGGGTTGAGATAAGCCATGACTAAAACTAAATACTTCAATCCAGTCGGCATGTGCATCATCAGTTGATTCACCTTTAATAGGATCAGCATTTAAATATGTATTTGTAGCCATTTCACACTCCTAGATTAAAAAATTAATAAAAATGAATTTCTATTTCACTCAACTGATTGCTTTGCAAAGCTACTGGGGTATCTTCAAAATTCTCAACTCTTCTCTGAAGGCAACCTGGATACGAGACGTAAGGAAACAGTCAGCCCTTCAAGTTGATAATGCGGCCGAAGGTAAAACTTGGATGTATAGTAACCAGGGTTACCCTCAACATCTTCAACAACGACTTGTGCAGCAGCCAGCGGTTTTCTGGCCTTATCAATCTCACTGGCGGATGCCGGATTGGCTTCAACGTAATTATTTATCCATTTGTTGAGCCATTTTTCCATGTCGTCACGTTCCTTGAACGAGCCGATCTTATCCCGAACAATACATTTCAGGTAGTGCGCAAATCTGCATACTGCAAACAGATAAGGCAGTCTTGCCGATAAATTTGCATTGGCCGTTGCATCCGGATCATCGTATTCAAACGGTTTTTGCAATGACTGTGCGCCGATAAACGCGGCAAAATCAGAATTCTTCTTATGCAGCAGTGGCATGAAACCATTTTTTGCCAGTTCAGCTTCACGACGGTCGCTAATGGCTATCTCTGTCGGACATTTCATATCTACCCCGCCATCATCGGTCGGGAAAGTATGTGTAGGCAGGCCTTCAACCGCCCCACCTGATTCCACACCACGTATTCTGGAACACCAACCATACAGCTTAAACGCGCGATTGATATTTACGCCCATTGCATACGCCGAGTTGCTCCAGGTATACCGGCTATGATCAGCATTCGCCACGTCTTCTTCAAAATCAAATTCTTCGACCGGTGCTGTTTTTGCACCATAAGGCAACCGTGACAAAAAGCGCGGCAACGTCAAACCGATATAGCGCGAATCCTCGGATTCTCGTAAAGAACGCCATGAAGCGTAGTCAGGTGTTTGAAAAATTTTGGTTAAATCACGTGGATCAGCTAATTCCTGCCAGGAATCCATATTCATTAATTGTGGAGAAGCTGCGGCAATAAACGGCACATGTGCTGCAGCTGAAATTTTGGAAATTTCCTGCAGAAATTCAACATCAGGCGGGGCGTTATCAAAATCATAATCACCGATTAAACACCCAAATGGTTCGCCGCCAAACTGACCATACTCATGCTCATAAACTTTCTTGAAAAGTGGACTTTGATCCCAGGCTGTTCCCTTAAACTTTTTCAGAACCTTATGCACTTCCTTCTTGGTGACATTAAATACCTTGATTTTCAGCATCTCATCTGTCTCAGTGTTATTGACCAGATAATGCATGCCGCGCCAGCTTCCTTCCAGTTTTTGAAAGTCTTGATGGTGCATAATCAGATTAATCTGATCACTGAGCCGCTGATCAATCAAAGCGATAATCGATTGTATTTTTTTTATGGCATCAATCTCTGTATCAGAGATGAGATTGGCTTGTTCAAGCGCTTGCGCGGCCAGTGTTCTGACTGCGTTTTCTACCGCCTGTTGTGCCCTGTCCGATTTGGGTTTGAATTCTTTCTTTAATAATGCTTCAAAGGTATCTGTAGTTTCTGTTTGCGCTTCAGCACTGGCAACTGTTGCTTGGTCTTCTGTCTCGGCCATGATTTACTCTCCTGGTACTGGTTAACTGCTGGATTCATCACCAGATGTTTCGGGTGTCTCGCTTGAAGGTTTTGGCGCTTCAACCAATGATTTAAGCAATTCCTCATTATTCAAAAGGTCGCCAACCCATTTCTCTGCCCCGCTTTTACCATCCATATAGGTAATCAAATTTGACAGCTCTTTTCTGGTTTGTAATAACTCTCTCACACCATCCACTTTTTCGGCGACTTTGGCAGGAGAAAAATCATCCATATCCTCAAAGGTAATATCAATGCTGATATTTCCGCCTTCATCATTCAAAATATTTGGCACTGAAAATGCAACCCGCGGTTTCATAGCCTTAAGGCGATCATTAAAATTATCCACATCGATTTCAAGAAAGTCCCGGTCATTGACATCCGGCAGCTCCTCTACAGGTTTGCCAGTTAAATCGGCCATAACGCCCATCACAAATGGCAGCTGTATTTTCTTTTCGGCGCCATACAGTTCTACATCATATTCAATCTGTACGCGCGGTGCGCGGTTACGTGCGATAAATTTCTGACTGCTTTCCGCCATTTTTACCTCCCATGCTGAAATTGTTTTAATTTACACCGCTAAATTGCAAAAATCATGAAAATAACGCCTCACCTGCCAAAACAACACTATGTACTATTTTCAATATTCTTGATTTCCAGCGATGTGATTTTTAGCACAAACTGATGTGCAATTTTCATTTTATTTTTTGGCTTTTGAATCCAAAATTTTTTTGAAAATTTTCAAATCCTCGGGCGGAAGCATCTCCATGATTTCCACAAAATTTTTAGTCATCAGTGTTTGTGCTAACCGTATAATCAACGCCGCAGGATTGGTTGGTTCTGTTCGTTCAATGTATCTGCAGACCTTTTCAAGCACCCGAACAATATCTTCTCTGCTGCGAATTTCTCCAACAGCTGTAGTGTTGCTTATGGAAGATGACATAGTTGTATTGGTGTCTGTATTGGTTGATGCAGCACTTTCCTCGTCATCACTTGATATTGAAACTGTGCATAATCGCTGAACACTGATCAAAACGGCCTCCAATTGATCAAAACTGGGTAGCAAGCTGACATCATCGAGTCTTTGACTGAGTGTTTTCCTCAAATCCTTTAATAACGCCAATATATCAATCAATTGTTGATGCAGATCTTGAATGATCGATGCATTATCGGGATCATGGAAGATCCCCTCTACCTGTGATTTAGTATATTCAGATTGTTCCTTCAGAACATTGATCTTTCCTTCTGTGACCAGAATGTCGCGAATAGTTAATTGTATATTTTTAAAGGTAAGCTTAACGCTATGTACATCACGGACAAATATCTCATAACTTCCAATTTGAGATAGAATATTAACGCGTTGTACTGGATCATTATTATCTTCCGGATCGAGACACGGATGAACGCAATCCCAATATTGCGTCAAATAGTCTTGGATTACGCTCAAGCCTGTCAATAGACCGCCTATACCATCACAATGTGTACTGGCACGGGCAAACCAAATGGCCACATTCAAATCTTTTGTGCGTAACAACAATATTTCAGCACGTGATTTAATTTCATTCCATTTGGGTTCTTTTGCAGGGATACCACCAATATATCGTTCTGGTTCACCCTGGATATCATTTTCAAGAGATAGGAACTCAGGATCGTCCTCGAGATTAGAACCGCAACGTTCCTCGTCTGATATCGGTTTCAGCAATTCATCTAATTTCATTCTAAGTCTTTAGTTTATAACTTGGCTTGCCTGATTAGTTAAAACTACTGCTTTTACTTTTATAGATTGTGCCACTAACACCAAAAATCTTTTGCAACTTAAATATAGATACGCTAAATTCAACATAATGTCTACATTTTTTTAATTTTAGATTACTTGACAATGTCTTAAAGATATTTAGATATTTAATTGCATTTTAGTGTAGTTTAGAACGGTAAATTTTGAACTGCAGTGCGAAATCTCACAGTGTTTGTAAGTTACTTAGCATATCCTTACACAGCAGTTTTCGATTCGTGATAATTTGAAGGAAGCATAGCAATCCGATGAGACCAATCATTTTGCCTATTTGCATACTACCGCTTTTTTTGTTTCTGGTTTTTCTTACGGGCTGCTCAAGCACACCCAAACCGCCCATCGCCCAAATTTCACTGAATGTGCAAGATGATATAAATTCTTTTCTTACCGATACCAGTATTCCCGAAGCAAGACCTGTTGTAATCCGGTTATATGAATTAACTTCCCTGGCAGCATTTAATTCAACCGACTTTCTTTCGGTTTTTAACGATTACCAGTCGGCGCTTGGCAATGAACTCCTCTTTAGCGAAGAACTCCGGCTGATTCCAGGAATGCGCAAGAAATTTAACAGGCCACTTAATCTGGACACCCGATATGTTGGTGTCGTTGCCGCTTTCAGGGACTTAGAACATGCGCAGTGGAAAGCTTTTACAGCTATCCCTGGTGAGGAAAAAAAGCCGGAGATTTATATATTTTTAAAAGAAAATAGAATTTTGATAGGCGCGAAAAGTCCTTGTGGTTTTTTTTGCCAAATGTGGACGCCAAAACCTGAACCCGGCACGCTGTATGAAGTTATCGAATAATTATTAACTTACACATGGTTAATCAACTTTCAATTTAAAACTCAAAACTATGGAGAAAGTTTATGACCTGGTACAATAAAGTCGTATGGTCTGAAGGAATGTTTCTACAGCCCCAGCACCTTCAGCAGCATGACCGCCATGTAGAAAAACTTCTGGAAAACAGAATCAAGCCGTTATTTGGTTATTTCTGGGGTTTCAGCCACATCGAATTGAATTCGGCCACTTTGTCAGAAGGTAAAATTCAATTGAACTCAGCAAGTGGTGTTTTTCCTGATGGAACACCTTTTGACTTTCCACAGATCGATTCACCGCCCATTGCTTTAGAAATAGATCCGGAAGACAGGGAAGAACTTATTGTTCTGGCATTACCGATTCGACGCACCGGATCGAAAGAAGTCAATTTAAATGACAATCAAAACGACAATCTTGCACGCTATGCAATCGAGGAAGCAGAAACTATCGATTCTACAGCACAAGCCATTCAGAATGCCACATTACAAATAGGAAAACTCCAGTTAAAACTGATGCGAAAAAGTGATCTGACCGATCCCTATACCACACTAGGCATTGCGCACATCACCGAGCGCCGTGCAGATAACCAGTTAGTACTGAATAAGGAATATATTCCACCGATTTTGCAGGTAAGTGCTAATACAATACTGTCAGAATACCTCTCGGAGATCAACGGATTGCTACATCAGCGTGGTGAAGCAATCGCCCCTCATATGGATAGGCCCGGTCGCGGCGGTGTTGCTGAAATCGCAGATTTCCTTTTATTGCAAACGATAAATCGTTATGAGCCTTTATTTAAACATTACGCAGAACACAGCTTACTGCATCCGGAACGACTGTATAGCACATGCCTGAATCTTTCCGGCGAGCTTTCCACCTTTAGTAAAAAAAGTCGCCGCCCTACAGTGTTTGAAACCTATCAGCATGATGCGCTTTATCAGTGTTTCAAACAACTTATTGATGACCTGCGCGATTCGCTGAACATGGTGATTGAAAAAAATGCTATTCCTATTCAGTTACAGGAGCGTCAATACGGAATCCGGGTTGCTATTGTTGAAGACATCAGCTTATTTAAAACGGCCAGCTTTGTTCTTGCGGTAAACGCCCAACAATCGGCTGAAACCGTACGACTTAATTTCCCAACGCAAACCAGAATTGGCACAGGAGAAAATATTCGAGATCTTGTCAATCTTGCACTTCCCGGTATTCCGCTCAATGCATTGCCTGTCGCACCGCGACAAATTCCTTTCCATGCAGGGTTCAATTACTTTGAACTGGATAAAGGCAATGATATCTGGAAACAGCTTGAGCGCACAGGTGGACTAGCAATACACATCGCCGGAAACTTTCCAGGACTTGAACTGGAACTTTGGGCAATCAAGAATTAGAAACGCGCTTAGTATTAAAATAAATTTTATCCATGTTTAAATTGTACTGTCAGTTATGAGTCAAGACGATCCATTCTCATCTTCACATTCGGATAGAACCATTACGATTCCCACGCCGGGCGGACGGATTCCTTTTCCAGAAAACAGCCATAATGAACAACCGCCATTCCATGACCTGGAATCCAGCATGGAACATGATTTATCACTGAGTGGCCTGAATTCGCTCATTGCTGCTGCAAACCCTTTATTTAATCTAATACCGCATCTGCGCACATCTCAACAAGTAGCCAATCTTGCTGAGCTACGGGATTTTTTGGCAAAACAGATTCAATCGTTTGAGAGTCGAGCCAGAACAGCAGGCATTGCGCGTGAAAAAATCATACCTGCCCGTTATGCATTATGCACATTTCTAGACGAAACAATTGCCTCAACCCCGTGGGGGAGCGGAGAATGGGGCAAATACAGTTTACTTGTCATGTTTCAAAAAGAAGTTTTCGGTGGAGAAAAATTTTTTCAGCTCATTTCCAAACTGGCCGAAAATCCGGGGAAAAATATCGAGCTTCTGGAGTTCCTATACATATGCCTGGCTTTAGGTTTTGAGGGACGGTATCGCATTATGGAAAGAGGCCGGGAACAACTTGAACAGCTTAAAGAAAGACTGATTCAGATTATTCGAAATGAGCGCAATGAATATGAAAAAGATTTGTCATTACATTGGCGGGTAGGTACGCATACCCGGCGAAAAATTTTCAGAATTATACCGTTATGGGTGTATTTCGCGTTTTGCAGTGCAACATTGTTGTTTATCTATTTAGGTTTTAATTATTCACTCAACAATATTTCTGATCCTGTTTTTACCCGCATACAGTCGATACAAGTAAAAATGCCTATTCCAGAAACTGCTGCCATGCCCGTCGCGACATCGCAACCGCATCTAAGGGAGTTGCTGGCTCATGATATTTCTTCGAATCTATTAGCAGTACACGACGATAATGGACGCAATATTGTCACATTAACAGGCGACAATATCTTCAAATCTGGCAGTTCAACAATTTCCGAAGAATACGTACCTGTCCTCTCACGTGTGGCCGCTGCATTGAACACCTTACCCGGAAATATTCGCATTACAGGACATACTGACAATCGCCCTATACGTACCATGCGCTTTCCATCAAACTGGCATCTGTCACAAGAGCGTGCAAATTCTGTTATGTCTCTACTGATTAATTTAGGGATTGAGAATAAACGGCTGACCGCAGAAGGTAATGCGGACGCCTATCCGGTAGCATCCAACGACACTGCTGAAGGCCGTAGTCGCAACCGGCGCGTTGAAATTGATTTGTATTAACTTGCATCTACATAAAAGACATCCCAGAAACGCAATTATGATATTAGTCAAATGAAAAAGATTCTTAACATTATGTTTAATCGTTGGACCTTGGCTATTCTTGGTCTGATCGCTGTCAGCCTTCTTATCTGGTTTATTGGTCCGCTATTTGCCGTAGCCGATTATCATCCCCTTGAATCTGAAGACGCCCGTTTTCTGTTAATCGGCCTCATAGTATTGTTTTATATTGCCAAACATTTATGGACCTTTATTAAAGCAAAAAACTTGAATAAAAAGCTGATGGACGGCCTTTTGCAGCAGTCAGCACCCCAACCACAAGAAAATGAAGCCGGAGCAGAAGAAATTGCCGTATTGCATAAGCGTTTTGAAGAAGCGGTCAATATTTTAAAAAAAACAAACAAGCTAGGAAAAAAAGAAAAGTCGGGTGTTTTCTCGCTGCTGTCACGCCAGTATCTTTACGAGCTCCCATGGTATATTTTTATTGGACCACCAGGATCAGGAAAAACCACTGCGCTAATAAATTCCGGCCTCCAGTTTCCATTGGCTGAACATTTTGGCAAAGATAAAATCGGTGGAATCGGCGGCACACGTAATTGTGACTGGTGGTTTACCAATGAAGCTGTCTTGATCGACACTGCTGGACGCTATACAACCCATGAAAGTGATCAAGCCGTTGACAGTTCCGCTTGGACAGGTTTTTTAGATTTACTCAAGAAGTATCGTCCCCGCCGCCCGATCAATGGTGTCATTGTTACCATCAGCGTTTCAGATTTACTACAGCAGAATGCACTCCAGCGTGAAAAACAGGCCAATGAAATCAGAAAACGTATACAAGAGCTCTATTCTGAATTGAATATACAATTCCCCATTTATATTCTAGTAACCAAAACAGATCTGCTTGCCGGTTTTATGGAATTTTTTGGAAGACTAGGCAAGGACGAACGCGCACAAGTATGGGGGACTTCGTTCAAGCTGACCGAAGATGAAAGCCAACATCCACTCTCCAACTATGTTGCTGAATTTACCGCCCTCGAAAAAAGGCTTAACGACAGGTTAATCTTTACCCTGCAAGAAGAAAGAGATATTCAGAAACGCGCTTTATTGTACTTGTTCCCGCAACAGTTCAGCAATCTGAAGAACACACTGGAAGAATATCTGAATCAGATTTTTTCGCCATCACGCTACGAACAACAACCATTGTTGCGCGGTATTTACTTTACAAGTGGTACGCAAACTGGCAATCCTATTGACCGGATGATGGGCAATCTCGCACAGGCACTCAACCTTGGCAACAAATTAATTTCACCGCTACGGCCCAGTGGTAAAAGCTTTTTCCTTACCCGTCTGCTTAAAGAAGTCATTTTTACTGAATCGGAGCTTGCCGGCACGAATCAACGCTGGGAACGAAAACAATCCTCAGTACAATGGATTATCTTTACTGTCGGTATTTTACTGGCACTCGGCATGAGTGCAGCCTGGACACTGAGTTATGTCAAAAACAAAGCCTATATTACAGCGGTAGAAGACAAAATCAACATTGTTTCCTCCGAAGTTGAAGGCTTACCGCAAATGCAGAATATCAACATCGTCAATTTGTTGCCTACATTGCGTTCGGTTCAGGAACTCACCAGGGTTTCAAGCAGTTATGATGGTTCAACTCCAATTGATATGCGTTTTGGCCTCTATCAAGGGGAGAAACTTTCCGCCGCCTCAAATAATGCCTATTATCGACTATTGCAGGACACATTTCTGCTTCAGTTGATTTTACGACTCGAATACCTGTTGAACTATACAAGCCGGAATGACCCCGAGCTTTTATATGAAGCACTCAAAGCCTATATCATGCTGCATGATGCCAAGCATTTCGATGCAATTGCGTTGAAAGCATTTATAATAATGGATTGGGAAACAAATTTTCCACATGAATTGACTAAGGAGCAGTATCATTTACTGGAGCATCATTTAAACAATTTGTTCAGTAGAGGCGCACCCACGCCTCCCATACGCATAAATGAACAGATTGTTAAAAGCGTTCGTGACATTCTGTCTCAGACCCCTATCGCTCACCGTATCTATAATCGTCTAAAACGGCAAAATATTGGCATTGATCTTCCGGAATTCACCATACTGAAAGCAGTTGGCCCCTCTGCATCGCTTGTTTTTTCACGTAGAAGCGGGAGATCACTTAATCAGGGCGTTCCGGGTCTATATACTTATGAAGGTTATTACAGTACCTTTTTCCAAGTTTCCAAAGAAGTAGCCGAGCAATTAAAAGATGAAGCAAAATGGGTGTTGCAACCTGATATACAAGATAACCGTAGACTGTCCATCCATTTTATGGAAGATCAATTACTGGATGAGGTCAGACGCTTATACCTCCAAGACTATGCACGAACATGGGAAATATTTATAGAGGATATCAGGCTCATACATTCCAATTCATTACAAGAAAGCATCGATATTACAAGATTACTCTCGGCTAACGACTCACCCTTGGTCTTGTTACTCAAATCGATTGTTAAAGAGGTCACACTGGTAAAAATTGATGAAACTGAGAAAGATGTTTTCGACAGAGCAACAGACAGCGTCAGAAATACTAGCGAAAGGCTTAGACGCCTTATTGGACAAGGCGAAAACAGGCCATCAACGGCAGCGCTTGTTTCAAGACCCGAAAACATAGTGGATGATCGCTTTAACGATTTGAGAAACATTGTTTCCGCTCCCAATCCTGGACAACCGGCACCGATTGAATCCATTGTATCCCAAATTAATGAACTCTATATGTTACTAACTTCAACTGAAATAGCATTGAAAAGCGGGACTACCCCACCTTCAAGCGAAGTTACCAACAAAATAAAAGCAGATGCCAACAAAACACCTGAACCGATACGTTCCATGCTGACAACATTATCAACAGGCGGAATCAGCCAGGCACTGGGAGAAAAACGCGCCAACCTTAATCAGGCGCTTTTTGCCAACGTTACCGATTTTTGCCGCAAAGCTATCAATAATCGCTATCCATTCCAAAAAGATAGCGCAGATGATGTTACACCGGATGATTTTTCAAGAATTTTTTCATCTGGTGGGTTGATCGACAGTTTCTTTCAAAATTATCTTTCGCAATATGTCGACATCACAAGACAAACTTGGCGATTCCGTAATGTTGGTGATGCCAGTATGGGCACGGCCTCCAAAGATTTACAACAGTTTCAACGCGCAAAAATTATTCAAGATGTATTCTTTCAAGGCAGCGGCAATAAAGCCGGCATGGAATTAACATTTAAGCCTATAGACATGGACGCGTCCATTACACAATTTATCCTCGATATTGATGGACAATTGGTTAAATACAGTCACGGACCCCAAATACCGGTTACTGTCCAGTGGCCTGGTACCCGCGGCAGTTCGCAAGTTAGATTACAGATATCCCTCGCCGATACCGGGTCCAGTTTGACTGGCCAAGTTTTTGAAGGCCCTTGGGCGCTATTCCGGATGTTTGACAAATTACAGATCGCGCGATCAAACCAGCCGGACAAATTCATCGTTAACTTTAATATCGAAAACCGAAAAATTCAATTTGAAGTCAGCGCAAACAGTGTACTGAATCCTTTCCGTTTGCAGGAACTCGAGCAGTTTAATTGTCCTGCAAAGCTGTAATGGATAGCACTCTCGTGCCAGGTTGGTATGGCAAAATGCCAGCAAGAGGTGATTTTTCGTCTCGGCGCCTACCCACTGAATTTATTCAGTTCTGGGATACCTGGCTGCAAAACGCCATCATTACCAGCCGTGCCCAGTTAGGTGAACACTGGTTAAATCTATATTTGAATTGCCCGGTCTGGCGCTTTATCCTGATGCCAAAATTATATAATCAGTGTATCTGGACAGGTATTTTAATGCCCAGTGTCGATAAAGTTGGCAGATACTTTCCATTGACTATTGCTATACAGTTGAAAGTTTCGCCTGGAATTTTAACAACCATCATCAATGCACAGAACTGGTTCAATGACATTGAGCAACTGGCATTAAGATCACTGAATACTGATTTCTCGCCGGAGAATCTGGATCAGAATCTTGTGAAATACCCATTCCCAACTAACGAAATCAATCCCTCACCAACAACTTCAATCCAGGAATTCATGCTTTGGTGGGAATCGGATTCCGATAATCGACTTGGCTTGAACGATAAAGTACAGCAGCTAGTCATCGAAGATATGCCTTTATTTTTCTCGTTTATGATGGAATACCAATTTACGCAGTTGGGATCGCAAAAGAGTATTTGGTGGCATGAATCATCAGTATCCAAAGCAACACACTTAAAATGTTTTACCGGTCTTCCTGAAACCGATCATTTTGTTACCTTATTAAGAGGTGATGATTCCCAGTCAATTAATCCATAAATTTCTGTTAAAGTTGCATTTTTTGAATTTGTCCTTTTCAAGTAAATGCGAATTTGCCAAAATTCATAGATCCTGTGCGCTGAAAGATTATGAACACCGAAAAGTCTCAAGATAACGAACAAACGGTTCTGGTATCAGAGAAAGTCATAACTACACTGCCAGTTGGAACAGTGCTGGAAGAGTTTGAGATTCTTGGTGTGATTGGCCAAGGTGGTTTTGGTATTGTCTACCGAGCTTTAGATCGTTCTTTGGAACGGGAAGTTGCACTCAAAGAATATATGCCGACAGGTTTTGCCGTACGTGAAACAGGCTCAACAGTTGTTAAATCAATCCAACATCTGGACACTTTCGAAGTGGGCATGCGTAGCTTTATTAATGAAGCGAAATTACTCGCAAAATTTCATCACCCTGCACTATTGAATGTTTACCGTTTTTTTGAAGCCAACGGCACAGCATATATGGCCATGCCGCTTTATGAAAATCCAACTTTTAAAGAATATTTAGAACAATTACAGGAACCGCCTGATGAGAACTGGCTTAAATCGCTTCTGAAGCACCTACTCGAAGCACTGGCAGTCATACATGCCGAGAACTGTTATCACCGTGACATTTCACCTGACAATATTCTAATCCTTAACAATGGCAAACCCTTATTACTTGATTTTGGCGCTGCACGCCATGTTATTCAGGATAGATCGCACATTCCAACCACCATTTTCAAAGCGGGTTATGCGCCAATTGAACAGTGTGGCGAAATAGAATCACAAGCGTCTAAACAAGGAGCATGGACTGATTTTTATGCTTTAGGGGCAGTAATTTACTTCGCAATCATGGGGAAAAAACCGGTTTCAGCCATTGCACGCGCATTGCATGATCCACTCGAGCCGCTTGCAACCCTTAAACCATTACAAAAAAAATACAGCCAGAATTTTCTTTATGCTATCGATCAATCACTTGCATTCAACCCCGCAGACCGTCCGCAAAATGTTGAAGCGTTCAGGAAACTGCTAGGACTTACCAGTGAAACCGAATCCAATCCTTCAAATGAAAAGCAGGCTAATCAAAAAAAGCCAAGTAAATTTCCTGTTTTTTTAAGCATTTCTCTGATTACCGCAGTTTCAATTGGCATATGGTTTGGTATGAAAGGTGAACTGGATGTTTCTTTTTCTGATAATTCAGAAATCATCAACCGCACCTTAAATGAGGCGCAAGATTGTTTGCAGCATGCAAAATTTGAATGCGCCTTTGCAAAAATTGATACGGTTCTGGATATTGACCCCGATAACCCACATGCCCAAAAGTTATATGATAATGCCCGCAGCATTCATAGTGAAATCCAGAAAAATATTTCGGATGCAGATATATGCTTAAAGCAAGCACAGTTTGACTGTGTCATAAACAAAACTGAGCGTGTTCTACAACGTGATCCAGAAAATCTGCATGCAAAGACATTGCGTAGTAAAGCAAAGACTCAAAACGCACAAGATATAAAACGCCGCAATACGTTAGCGACCGCAGATGAATGCCTCAAAAAGAATGACTATGAATGCGCCCTTTCTTTAACCGATATGATTCTAATCGATGATCCTGAAAACGAAACGGCAAAACAAATACAAAATGTCATTGCGGAAAAAGAAGATGAAATAGACACCACTCTACAGCTTGCTGAAAATTGTTTAAAAAAATCCCAATTTGCTTGTGTCAAAAAACAACTAAATAAAGTTTTCAACTTGGACCCCGAAAATGCCCAAGCTCAGGCCCTTGAAAATCGGTTTAGAATTTCACAGCAACAATTCCAGACTATCCAGAAAAATTTGCTTGACGCTGAAACTTGTCTCAAAACAGCCCAATATGAATGTGCAATCTCAAAAGCTGAAGTTGTTTTAAACTTTTCACCGGGTAACAGGCAAGCGAACAACCTTCGTAATGCGGCAAAAGAGAAACAACTTGAAGCCTGGAAAAATTCGGTAATTGAATAAATGTCGATTGGGGGAAAAATGAAAATCTTACAATACAGAAACAAATTAATATGTATTTTACTCATCATGTTTACCTTCATGGGCTGTGCTGCTACTAGCGATCACGAAGGCAAATTGATCGGTGCTGGAGTTGGCGCCGGGCTTGGTGCGCTGATAGCTGAAGCAGCTGGTCTTGATCCTGCCCTCGGCGCTGCAATTGGAGCCGGCGCAGGACTTCTGGCTGGCGCCATATATGATTACAATGTTAAACAAACCAAACAAGCACCGGAAGTCGAAGAAGATTACAAAAATAAACATAATGGCCAATTACCCGCAGAAACGATAATTACCCATTATTCCACACGCACAGATCCTTCAAGCGTGGTTAAAAGAGGCAGTGAACTGAATTTTTATTCGGATATAGAAGTTATTAAAGGAACAAATGTCTATGCAAGGCAAGATGCAGTTCAGGAAGAACTGATTATCTACAACGACCCACAAGGACTAGAACCCATAAAAAGTAAAAAAGATGTCGATATTGACCCGAATCATTCTGGTGCATATGAAACCAAATTGGCTTTTAAATTCAGGCCTGATGACAATCTCAACCAGGGTCATTATGATTACAAAAAGATTCTATATTTGAATAACGCACCGGTAAGAGAAGTTGACGGACGTTTTCAGGTCGTCTTTCACAATCAACTGTTAAAAATTGTTTTTCTCGAATAAATTTATTTTTATGAAAATTCTGCAGTTACCACCAGTAATTTGTTTGTTAATAATTTAATAGTTTTTTTTATGACTGCAAATCATTCAGATGAAGATAACAAAACGATACTTCAACAAGACCAAACACAACGCATTGATCCTATACCTGAAATATCGAATAACGAGGAACACGAAAAAAATGCGCTTCCTATCGGCACTATACTAGAAGACTATGAAATCATAGATATTATTGGATGGGGAGGATTTGGTATCGTTTATCTTGCCAACGACAATCTTGGCAGAAAAGTAGCCATAAAAGAATACATGCCCACCTCGCTGGCCAAGCGAATTGATACGACCACAGTAATAGTCATATCTCAAAAATATGAAGAAACCTTTCAGGCGGGATTGCGTAGTTTCGTCAATGAGGCACGCTTACTAGCACAATTTGATCATCCTTCATTGATTGAAGTATTTCGTTTCTGGGAAAGTAACGGGACTGCATATATGGCAATGCCTTTCTACCAGGGTGAAACGCTTAAAGAAATGTTGCGAAAAATGCAAAACCCACCCGAAGAAGCATGGCTAAAGTTTTTACTTGAACATCTTATTGACGCGATCGATGTACTCCACAAAGCGCAATGTTTTCACCGTGACATATCTCCAGATAACATTTTGATTCTGCCCGATAGAAATCCTGTACTTCTGGATTTTGGCGCCGCACGTCATGTCATTAATAATATGACACATTCTTTAACCGTTATTCTTAAACCCGGTTTTGCGCCTATCGAACAATACGGTGAAATTGCAACCATGAGACAAGGTGCATGGACGGATATTTATGCGCTTGCCGCAGTTATCTATCAGGCCATAACCGGTAAAACGCCAGTTCCTTCTGTAAGCCGCGTGGTATCAGACACACTGGTACCTCTCAGTGAACTGGCAGCTAATAAATACAGTACAGACTTTCTGAAAGCTATCGATACAGCGCTGTCGGTCCGACCTGAAGACCGCCCGCAAAGTGTAGATGAGTTTCGTAATCTTCTTGGTTTAAAGTCAAATCAACCGGGCAATCATTCAAAACCGTTTACCATCAAGAAAAATCAATCCAAAAAAATATTTATATTTTCGAGTATTGTATTATTAACATTTGCTGTCTTTATCCCTTATTTCATTCAGGATGATACCGAATCCACCCAAACTACTAATCCGACACAACACAAACCAGCTGTTCAAAAAAAGAAAAACTACACTCCCCTGAACGCTTTAAATGAAATTCTGGAAAAACGCGACATCAACCACGCTGTTTCTATCTCTATAAAGAAAGCAAAAGTCCGTATTGGTTTGGATCCGCTGCAGTTCAGCATTAACTCGTCAAGAAACGGTTATGTTTATTTATTGATGGTGGGTACCAACCAAAGCGACTTTTATCTGCTTTTTCCGAATAAAATCGATTCGAATAACACGATAAAAGCTGATATCCCTTTAAATCTGCCACGTCCAGAATGGAAAATGCTTGCAGATGGACCACCGGGCACCAATCATTTCGCCATCATTGTTTCTGATAACCAACGTGATTTTAGTTCTGCGGGACTAACTGGCATAGATCCATTTGCCAAATTTCCGTTCCAACAGGCAAAGCTGTTATATCAAAATTATTCTGGAATACAACCGCTATTTGCAGGCGAGGCAATCTGTCCTGAAACGAGTATAGATAATTGCTCAAATTCCTATGGTGCGACTGTTTTTTCCATAGAAGAAATCCAGTCCTGATATTGATTTTCGCAAAGACTATCGCTCGTCTGCTCTAACGATTGTCACGCGCCTGTTTTCTGGCGCTATCGGATTGTCACGATTAATCAATTCGCTGTAACCTTTACCCACCGCAACAAGCCTTTCACGATTGACGTTGTGCTTCCATACCAAATAATCCTTAACAGCTTCAGCTCGCGCCTGTGACAAATTCTGATTTAAAATAAAACTGCCACGTGGATCTGTATGTCCCTCAATGACAAATTTCAAATCAGCCAGCTTGTCCATATTTAATGCCCGCCCGACTTTATCCAGTGCATAAATCGCATCGTCTGTTAAAACAGCAGAATTGGTCTTAAATGTAATCATCATAGACGCACTGGCCGGACCATCAGGCAGTGATTCAGGCTCACTTCGAAATACCTTGATACTCCGGGTGCGAATACTTCTCTCTGGCGCCAGCATTTCGATCAATCCAGCCTCGGTGACCTCATCAGGACTCAATACATTTCCAGATTGCCCTTTAACAGAAAAAACCGAAAAGCAGACCAGGATCAAAACCAGCCATGATAATTTCTTCATTTTGCACCTCACGTTTATTGAAAAATAAAACTCGAGTTTAGTCTTTAAAAATTACTAGCCACCTATTTGCGTTGTATCTTCATCTGAATCACCGCACCATACCACAACAGCAGAATAATTATCTTGCCCCTCACCACCACGCCGCAACACCTGTGTTTCCAGCATTGTCAGCCAGGAATTCGCAGAATTTGCTTTCTGCAGCAGCCGTTCCATCTCGTTTTCTTCGACATATTCCCATAACCCATCCGAACAAAGCAAAAAAACATCACCCTCACAAACTGAAAAAGGTTCTGGAACCGTCTCAAATTCAAAATGATTTTTATCGCCCATAGCCGCATATAACTGATTTCGCCCCGGAGCAGACCGAATCATTTCCGGTTTCAAATACCCGGCTTCCACCATCATCTGTGGCACGCTATGGTCTTTCGTTTGCTTAATGACGCGTCCATTTCGGAAACAATAAAGTCGGGAATCACCAATATTTCCCCAGCACGCTTTATTTTGCTTGCTGTCAATCGTCAGAATGACAGCAGTCGTGCGCATTGAACTTAAGCTGGAATTCTTGATTTGTTCATTCAATACCGCATTATTACCTTTATGCATTAATAATTTAATATTATCAATGCTGCACTGCGGCGATTTTTTGAACGCTTCCAGGACATGCTCAACAGAAAGTTTCGAAGCAATTGCGCCACCTTCATGTCCGCCGAGTCCATCGGACAAAATACAACAACTGATATCTGCAACGGTATAATAACCGCAAGCGTCCTCGTTAGCCCTTCGTCCGCCCGGTTTCGACAATGTCACAATTGTAAGCTGCATGCCAAATTTCGGTGCATTACAGGAACACATTTATTTTAGCAACCCACACTTCCAGTCTTCCCGGGATATTCCCTTATACAACCATACTTTGTTTTGGCAATTGAAAACTTGCCAAATAAAATGAAACGGTTATTTTTTATCTGCAAACTTTGCAACTTGTTCCTCATAGGCTCTAAGAAATTCTTTGCCAAATAGAATGTGAAAATCCTCTTCGGCTTCTCTTGATATTTCTTCGTATCGTTCTGTATAGGAATCCCAAAATTTGGCCTTGCGGTTGCCTGGGATAAGCTTGTCCATCAAGGTCACTTTAGTAAATCGTCTTTCCAATCTGGATGGCTTGAATTTTTCCAGCAAACCCGCCAGTGCAGCACGCATGCCCGCCATAAAACCAAATTGATGCGAACGCAAGTCCTCATACGCGTCTCTGATAGCTTGCTCAGGCGCCATAAACCCCTTACTCTGCTGTGCCAACAAATGCATTAACGCCGTTTCCACATCCGGAGAAAATTTAAGCGGGTTATTCTCTTTCGGTGCTATCAATGTCATATTCGCTCGCATCTCCTGTTTGGTCATCGAACGCGCCAGCAATAAATCTAAAGTTCCCTGCGTTGATGTCCGCAGTATCAACCCAACCCGATACAAAAATTCAGGCGTTAATTCACGTTGCAGATTCCTGCCTTGCACTCCCGCTCCCGCCAGAAAAGCATCCAATAACGATGAATCTCCGGCCGGAAATTGCTGTCCTGGTGAAACAGCAGCAGGTTGTTGCGGATTTTTGACTTCATCTTCAAACTGCCGCTTGGGTGGGTCAAATGAACCATGCAATTCCGGAGCGTCATCACGCTGCACGTGAAATTCAGGTTGCCCATTCTTTTTAGCCGCATCGTCGAGTACCAGAAGCGGGTCGATATTGCTCATATCCGGTTGTTTTGGCAAGTCATCCAATGGTGTTTTGGTTTTAATATAGCCATCTATACCTTGCTCACTACGTTGTGCTGCTTGATCATTGAACAAGTCATCTGACTTTTTTTCTGAAAGCAAATCACCAGACATCCCATCTGAAGGCGGCAAATCAGCAAAGGGATCATAGCTCTCAGGTATCAACCCGGACACCCCTTCTTGTGATTTATTTTTCTCAAACGGGTCGGCGAAAGGATCTGTTGAATCCTGATGACGCCCAATTAAATCGGATTCCCGTGATTTTTCTGCGGAATGTTGCTTCCTATCAGAAGATGCCTCAGCCGGTTCAGCAAAGAAATCCATACCAGGATTTTGATTATCCAGATTAATTTTGTCGGCGCTGCTCAAAAGCGAATCAACCGATTCTTCTTCCGCAATGACTCGCATGACATAACCACCGATGCGAATCTCATCGCCTGCTTTTATCGCTTCACTTTGCTCCTTCTCCAGCGGTTGCCCATTCAATATTACCGGCGTCGCGCTACCGTGATTGCAGAGATGATAGCGTCCATGTCGATAATCAATACTCGCATGCAGCCTGGAAATATGTTTTTCAGGATCAGGTAGAACCAGGGTGCTGTTTTCTGCACGGCCGATAGTGCCGCCGAGTTCGTCGAACGTAGCTTCGAGTGGTTGAAATCCTTTATTACTAGAGATGACTTGAACTTTGATCATGAATGAAATTGTATTAATTTAAAATAACCACAATAGAGGCTTTATCCAGCGGGTGGTAAAAGTTCTTGTGCAACTTGCAAATTCCCATCGACAATATCTAAAGTAGCAAAAAAACCATCCGGAACTGTCGGGGGATAACCAACCAAGGCAATGACAGTATCTGACCCTGCATCGTATGTAAAAATATCATCATCATGACCTCTCTGAACTATATACCATGCATCACTTCCTGCAATTGAATTACCGTTTAACCTGAGATACACAGTATCACCACTATTATCAAATGCGTTGTCATTATTAATAACCGCATTCCTGATATCATCAGCCAAGGAAGTAGAAGTTATTCCACTTGAAGCACTAAAACCCAAAAAAGTCAAATCAGTTCCATTTAATGGATCAATCGCTAAGTCGAAGTCAAGGATATCTCCAATACCTATGTTGTTGATACGATCAAGGCTTGTATTCAAAGAATCACCAGCACCAAATATGAAAGTATCATTACCATCCCCACCGTCGAGTTCGTCAGCACCAAAACCACCTGTTATGCTGTCATTACCACTTCCCCCATTAATAATGTCGTCTCCAGTATCACCATTAAGTGAATCTGCACCTTCCTGACCATTAATGGTGTCATTTCCACTGCCTCCGGTTATTAAATCATCACCAAAATTTCCGAAAATTGTATCATCTCCCGCGCCAGCGAAAATTGTGTCTCCGAAAGAACCAGTACTAATAATTTCGCTACCGAAACCACCAAACACAAACGTCTCTTCACTCTGTTGTGAAAAATCTAAGACATGATTTCCAGAAGAAACTCCAGCAGAAGTTCTTGCATCAACACGAAAAATATCCGGCACAGCTGTGGGAACAGTATATGTAAGATTTAAATCCGAAGGTCCGGAAATATTGATTGTATGTGTAGCTATCAGAGCCTCACCACTCAATGTGACATTGTTTCTCAAACCTGATGACGATATATTGAGCACATCAACTGAAAAAGTCATGGGTGATGGATTATTAATCCCGATCACTCCTCCAGCATTCTCCAAATTGAGTGACATAAAATCATTCGATCCAGATAAGGCATCATCAGTATAGTTAACAGTTGTAACAGAATTAGTATTTCTCAAACCCAATCCAATGATATTACCAACGTTATTAAGTGATAGTGCATCAATACTAGATATCGAATTGACGTTTGTTGCGCCGATAATTTGAGACATATCCAGCGTATCAGCTGACAGTGATGTAATATCAAGATTCTCAACATTTGCAATTGCGGGATTAATTGTTACTGCATCCGTTGCTCCAATCTCAAGTAAAGCTGTATCTATACCTTCCCCGCCGTCTATAATATCAAAACTCTGTAATGTCTCTTCTCGCAAGTTGCCTAGTGGATGGCCTGTTATTGCAACCGGCCCAAGGAAAATATCGTTGTCAGCTGTTCCAATAACGTTATCCTGATTTGTTGTGAGCGAAATTGTCTGGGCAGTAGTATCAACCCCCTTATTTTGTAAAAAAGCTAATGCTTCTGCTTCCGTTGATGGGGATCTTGAGGTAACTCCATCGAGTACAGATTGTAATTCAGACAAACTACTGGAAGAATTATTTCTTGAATAAATGTCAGCAACCAGCTCCTTGTTGTTAAGCAACTCCGCAATTTCAACAAATTCAAAAGAAAGGGTATCTCCTTGAGAAAGAAAATCGACTATATTGTAAATGATGCTACCAAATCCCATACCACTGTCAATGGAAGCTGTAATGAATTCAGCAAATTGAGAAGCTGGGCTTCCATCAACACCATCTGGAGTTAATCCAAGATGGCCCATCAATATCTCAGCTTGTTCTGCGGAAGTAGTTGCAGTAGCCATAATATTTGCAAATAGCGGATGATCAGCGAGATAATCTGCAATCTGTGCAATAGTCACCCCACTATCAACAACATCTTCAAAGGCTGTAAGATTGGCTTTGCCAGGCGCGGCATCAAAAAAACCTATATAAAGCTGCGTCAAGGAGATATTGCTTCTATCAAGCAAATTAGTTGACTGTGTAAGTGTTTGATCTGCCACTACTGCTTGCACTGTGTAAGACTCTGGAGACTCAACTAACCCGTCATCTATACCCGTAACGTCATATGTTGCCGATGTACCACCCTCGGGAATAGTAACCGTCACAGGGTTGAATGTTCCAGCAACAAAATCACTTAAGTTGGTTGTGCCCGTGCCCTGATCCGCTGCTTGGGAATTTCCAGGCATAACAGTGAAAACAACATCAGTATCTTGAGCAACAGGTGCACTAGCTGTGACTGTAAATGTAAGTGCAGTACCTTCAGCTACCGAATCAGCTTCAGCAGTCAATACAAAACTACGTGGAATTGGCACCTGTACGGTATCCGATACCGGTACAGTTTGATCGCTGTCTGCCGTCGCTGTATTGTCGATAAAGCCTGCAATAGAATCTTCAACTGTACCGTTGCTGTCAATGTCGGCCTGTGTAAGCGTGTAGCTAGTCGGAATGTTCTGCACGCCTTCCGGCGCAAGGCTTCCAATCACTGTGTTCAGGCCAGTCAGGGGGTCGGTCACTACAATATTGGTGAGCGCCAGGTTGCCTGTGTTACTGACCACCAGCCTGTAATCAATGACTTCACCAGCCGCATTCAAAACCCCATCGCCTGCTGCATCAATGCTGACGACCTGCTTATCTAACACCAATTGCGGTATCACCAGCGGCACCTGCTCGGTATCTGCAGCCGGATCAGTCTGGTCGCTGTCTGCGAACGCCGTGTTGTCGATAAAGCCAGCAATCTCATCCTGAACTGTGCCGTTGCTGTCAATATCGGCCTGTGTAAGTGTGTAGCTTGTGGCAAAGTTTTGCACACCTCCTGGCGCGAGAATATCTATCACTTCACTCATATTCGTCAGCGGATCAATCACTACAATATTGGTTAACACCATGTTACCGGCATTACTCACCAGAATATTGTAGTCAATGATGTCACCGGCCGCATTCAGAATCCCATCTCCTGCAGCATCAACGTCGACGACCTGCTTATTTAACACCAATCGCTGTATGACCAGCGGCACCTGCTCTGTATCAGCAACTGGATCGGTCTGATCGCTGTCTGCGAACGCCGTGTTGTCTATAAAGCCTGCAATCTCATCCTGAACTGTGCCGTTGCTGTCAATATCGGCCTGTGTAAGTGTGTAGTTGGTGGCAAAATCCTGCACGCTCCCCGGTGCAAGACTTTCGATCACCGTGTTAAAACCCGTCAGCGGATCTTGTACTCTAACATTAGTGAGCGCCTGATTGCCCGTGTTACTCACCACCAGCCTGTAATCAATCACCTCGCCAACTGCATTCAGAATCCCGTCTCCAGCTGCATCAATGCTTACGACCTGCTTATCTAACACCAATCGTGGCACGATCACCAACGGCACCTGCTCTGTATCCGAGACCGGCAAGGTCTGGTCGCTTTCTGCTATTGCGGTGTTATCGATGGCATCGTCGCCGCCGCCCCGGTTATCAAAGTCAGCCTGTGTGAGCGTGTAGCTGGTTGGAATGTTTTGAACACTGCCTGGCGCCAGATCACCTACCTCTATGGCATCAGCTGTCAGCGGATCAAACACCTCAACATTGGTCAACGTTGTATTGCCCGTGTTACTTACCACAATATTGTAGTTAATGATGTCACCGGCTGCATTCAGCACACCATCGCCAGCAACATCCACGCCCGTTACCTGTTTGTCAATTACCAATAACAGTCGTTCTATCGGCACCTGCTCGGTATCAGCAACCGGTTCAGTCTGATCGCTGTCTGCGAACGCCGTGTTGTCGATAAAGCCTGCAATCTCATCCTGAACTGTGCCGTTGCTGTCAATATCGGCCTGTGTAAGTGTGTAGTTGGTGGCAAAATCCTGCACGCTCCCCGGTGCAAGACTTTCGATCACCGTGTTAAAACCCGTCAGCGGATCTTGTACTCTAACATTAGTGAGCGCCTGATTGCCCGTGTTACTCACCACCAGCCTGTAATCAATCACCTCGCCAACTGCATTCAGAATCCCGTCTCCAGCTGCATCAATGCTTACGACCTGCTTATCTAACACCAATCGTGGCACGATCACCAACGGCACCTGCTCTGTATCCGAGACCGGCAAGGTCTGGTCGCTTTCTGCTATTGCGGTGTTATCGATGGCATCGTCGCCGCCGCCCCGGTTATCAAAGTCAGCCTGTGTGAGCGTGTAGCTGGTTGGAATGTTTTGAACACTGCCTGGCGCCAGATCACCTACCTCTATGGCATCAGCTGTCAGCGGATCAAACACCTCAACATTGGTCAACGTTGTATTGCCCGTGTTACTTACCACAATATTGTAGTTAATGATGTCACCGGCTGCATTCAGCACACCATCGCCAGCAACATCCACGCCCGTTACCTGTTTGTCAATTACCAATAACAGTCGTTCTATCGGCACCTGCTCGGTATCAGCAACCGGTTCAGTCTGATCGCTGTCTGCGAACGCCGTGTTGTCGATAAAGCCTGCAATCTCATCCTGAACTGTGCCGTTGCTGTCAATATCGGCCTGTGTAAGTGTGTAGCTGGTGGCAAAGTTTTGCACACCTCCTGGCGCGAGAATATCTATCACTTCACTCATATTCGTCAGCGGATCAATCACTACAATATTGGTTAACACCATGTTACCGGCATTACTCACTAGAATATTGTAGTCAATGATGTCACCAGCCGCATTCAGAACCCCGTCTCCCGCAGCATCAACGCTGACAACCTGCTTATCTAACACCAATTGCGGTATGACCAGCGGCACCAGTTCTGTATCAGCAACTGGATCAGTCTGATCGCTGTCTGCGAACGCTGTGTTGTCAATGTCATCATCACCGCCGCCCCGGTTATCAATATCAGCCTGGGTCAACGTATAACGCGTAGCAAAATCTTGCACCCCCCCCGGTGCAAGGCTCTCGATCACCGTGTTCAAGCCAGTCAGGGGGTCGGTCACTACAATATTGGTGAGCGCCAGGTTGCCTGTGTTACTGACCACCAGCCTGTAATCAATGACTTCACCAGCCGCATTCAAAACCCCATCACCTGCTGCATCAATGCTGACGACCTGCTTATCTAGCACCAACGCAGGTTGTGCATCCAGCAAATTGGTCGTCCTGGTCAAGGTCTGGTGACCAACAACCGCAGAAACCGCGTAGGTTTCAGGCAATTCGACAATATCATCAATTAAACCTGTTACATCAAAAGTTGCTGTCGTCTGACCTGCAGGAATAGTAACGGATAATGGATTAAATGTTCCTGCGGGAAAATCATTCAAATTGGTAGTGTTTGTCCCCTGGTCGGGCGCCTGGGAATTACCCGGTAGCACAGTAAAAATAACTTCTGTATCTTCCGCGACAGGCTCACTGGTCGTAACCGTATATGTCAGTGGCAAACCTTCAACTACCGAATCATCTGCGGTAAAAGTAAAGTCAATAGCATCCTCAACAATGAGATCGATTTCTTCAACCACCCGAGTATTGCCATCCGCATCCGTTGCCATGATACCCAATGTCACTTCGTTCGGCAGTATCTCGAAATCGTTCAGCGCGGATGCAACGCCCGCTTCCGTCAGAATAACCCGCTTCGCTTCATCAATTGCAAAATAGCCATTTTCGTTATTAAAATAATCACTTCCGTTATCAGTAACTATCTCGAAATTTGTTAACTCACTATTATTAACCTCATTGATTGTTTTAATAATGTAGCCGGCAATCTGATTTTCATTATAACTTACTGCAGACCGCGGAATCGTAAAACCAATTGTTGCAAAATCCAATACATCCGAATCAATAATGCCCTCAAATGGAATGAAAAATTCAGTATCAACAAACGCACCGGGATCAATTAAAACGGCATAGTGTGCATTAGGTGATAAATCATTTTCCGGATTAATAGTAACGGTATCGCCAGTAATGCTGATTTGGGAATTCTCAACTGGAATTGTGGTTCCCACATCCAGTTCAACTATGCGAAGTTCAATATTTCCACCAGCGCCAACCTGTATCGCTTTATTGAATTTCAGTTCAATATTCGCCTCACGCAGTACTTCGATTGATTCGTCTTCAGGGATCGCACTTTCAAATTTCGGAGCGTTCTCACTAATGCGTTGATTTAATTCGTTTCCAAACTCGCTATCGTCTTCAGAAATAATGGTATGAAATAACTCCCACCATGAATCAACACCCTGGCGTAAAAAATCGGCGACAACTTGCTGAACAAAGGTTTCGGATACGTCCCTGTCAAGTGCGTTTTTAAAAATTACCTGCGCCAGACCTGCAACGCCACCATTGGTCTCAATCAATGAATTCAGAAAATTATTAACATGTTTAGAGACTCCGTCTACATCGCCATCTTCAACCGCCTGCTTGATTTCTAGTTTTCTTTCATCCGTCAATGCCAGATCTTTTAGAAGATATAAAATTTCCCCAACTGTGATGTTGTTAAGATCATGTGACATCTTTATTCCTCCTAGCGCCGTTATCAGATGAAAATATCAATAAGGCCATACAATTTTTGAATAAACCGTGTGTATAACTTTAGTTATCTCAATCTAATGCTTATTGCCTGAGCTCAAACAAATAATCTCCACCTTCTTGGTATCCCGCAGAAGTTAAACCGCCATATTGTGGTGTTTGTGGAAAACTTTGACTTACACCGGATTGAATTGTCTTAAACAGATTCAATCCAGTATCCCAGGTATTGACTTGTTGAATCGTCTTTATCAAATACCAAGCGAAAATTGAATGCCCATCCCTGCCTTCATCCGACACAGGTTCATTTGCACCGGCCGTCATGGCCACGACACCTTTTTTTCGGAGAATTTCTTCAAGGTTCTCTGAAAATTGTGCGCCCTCAATTTTAGATTCACCCGCAAAAACACCGGAATAACAGCTATCCGAAATAACTGCGATCTGTTTTGAATCAATCGCTGCCAACATTTCGGAAATGCTTTTATTTGAAATCCAAGTCTTCGCATCCTGTGTAGAAGCATCGCTTGGAATCCAGTAACCATGGCCTGTGTTTTCCAACATTACTCCATGTCCCGCGTAATAAATCACGATACTGTCATTCGCTTCCATTTCGACAGCAAGCTGATTCAGTGTACTAACAAGTTCGGCCCGCGTAGCGTTCCGGATGACATGCTCCTCATAACCTAATCGTTCAGAAAACGTGTTTCCAACGACCTGGGCGTCAAACACGGCACTTTCCAATGGCGGAATAGCGGTATCGTCATAATGATTGATACCGAATAACACAATATATTTTCGATCAATTTGCGGAATATTCCGTATACTAAATTTCCTTTTACCATATTCGGACGTTTTAATATTCGACTTGTATTCATCACGCTGTGCTGCGGTAATTCGGCACGTTCCGGAATCCATCTCATCCAGATGTTTACATATTGGAACGTCAGCAAGACTCGGATCCAGTTCCAGGGAATAAATGGCGTCTGAAAAGATCTTTTCTTTGTATTGCTGACGATAGATCATCAACTGCTGCATTTCCGCAACACTCATGCGGCTAAAGTCACGTGTCGAAAATTGTTTAAATGCCACATCTCGACTGAGATCCAGAAAACCACCTGAAGAAACCATATCAATGGTATTACCCGGTTCAACTGCACCCGAAACAAGCTGCGTACCTAAAAAACCAGTATTGAGGTTCTGGACTACCGCATCAGTGGTTACTGTATTAGCAGAAGGATCTAACGTATTATCGTTGAGACTTACCAGATAAACCGCACCCTCACCACTTTCTTCCCTTAACGCACCAACCGCGAGATAGTCCTCATCCATTGCCAGCGACCAGCCAAAATTTTCATCATTAGCCAACGAAGGAATACCTGCTGCTGCCGCCGCTCCCGTTCCAGATGCCAGCTTGTCAACCCAGGTTAATTCCGAGAAATCGTCATTCACATTTGTGAAAAAGTGAACTGCGCCGCGATTACCGGTTGCACTATCGCCAAATGCGCTAACAGCCAGATGATTACCGTTCAAAGCAATTGACCAGCCAAAAAAGTCATTATCAGCCAATTCCGGCATGCCGTTGGCGCCGGTATTCGATTCAATTTTACCCAGCCAGGTTAATCCTGAAAAATCCCCATTTGCACCGCTGAACAAATGAACTGAACCCCGGTCCTCACCCATTGAACTGTCACTGAAAGCACCAACAGCCAGTCGGTCACCATCCAAAGCCAGAGACCAGCCAAAAAAATCGGCATCCGCCAATGATGGCATAGCGATTGCTCCACTATTCGAGACGATCTTTCCTATCCATGAAGGATTGGTAATATTTGTTTCAATTCCCTTAAATAAATGTACTGCACCGTTATTCCTGCCCACAGTGCTGTCTCCTGAAGCACCAACGACAAGTCGATCCCCATCCAATGCTAACGCCGTGCCAAAGAAATCAAAGTCTGATAACACAGGCATATTGGAAGCACCGAGCCCAGATGCAATTTTATTTCGCCAGGTTAATCCGGAAAAATCATCTCCGACACCTGAAAATAAATGTACCGCTCCTTCGTTCGTTTCAGTTAAAAGTTCACCCCGAGCACCCACTGCCAGAAAATCGCCATCCAGTGCAACAGCTGTGCCAAAGAAGTCGAAATCATTCAAACCCTTCATACCAAAAGCGCCTATTCCGGAAGCAATTTTTTTCTGCCAGGTTAGACCTTCAAGATTCTCAGAAGCCATACCTGTGAAAAGATGTACCGCACCACGATCAATGCCATTAGTATCATCCCTTGGCGCACCAATTGCTAAACGATCCCCATCCAGCGCTATCGATGTACCAAAGTTATCTCCACTGGTTAACTGTGGGTTTCCATTGACACTTCCAGAAACTATTTTTCTCACTAATGCTAAATTATCCAGCGAAGCATCGGTAATGATTGTATTTTTTGATTCCGACAATACCGTTCCGTCTAATCCGGTCTGGATGTTACCTGTCTGCTGTATGACGCCTTTGGATGAAAGTTCAACACTGCCGCCTTGCTGCGCCTGCAACAAACCATGGTGTTCACTCGCTTGTTCCGACCAAACGACAATTTCGCCGCCCTTTTCACTGCTATTCGCCCTGACTTCACTTCCAATGCCAATAATCACCTCCCGCGCATGCGGCAAGTCTCCTTCGCCCTGCCATCCACCACCGAGATGAACTGTCCCACCTTGACCACTACTACCTGATGCATCCACTTCGGCATTAAGCAATATGACTGAATCACCGCTTACTTCGATTTTCCCACCCTGATTATTTCCTATGGCTTCTAATGTCGACGAAAAAGCAACTGACTTTTCGCCAATTACACGTATCTGGCCGCCTTGTTGTCCATCAGCAATTAAAGCGCCATTTGCCATGCCTTCCAGTTTGCCTGTCTCAAGCAGAATTTTGCCACCTGTCCCATTCTGATCTGACACATCAATTTGCCCATCAAGATATGTCAAATTAACCGCTTTCAAGCTGACTTCCCCGGCATGCGCGATGATTTGACCCTCATGCAGGATATCATTGGCAGCCAAATCAATTGCACCAGCACCGGCCTGAACCATACTATTTTCCGAGAGCACGAGCGTTTCAGCCGATTGAAGCACTATGTTTCCCGATGCATTATTGGTTACACTTTGTGCACGTTCAATTCCATCAAGATTTACAATGCTGCCGAGCACATCCATTTGTCCATTGGTTGAAACCAAATGTCCCAGATTAACCACATCATTTTCTGGTGCCTCAATTCGTACAACCAGATTTGGCGCACCCGAATCAATCATTTCAATATGTTGACCCGCAGCCAACACAATCTGCCCATTGGGCGATTGAATCAGACCATCATGGTGAACCTGCCCGCCAAGCAACCATACATGCCCGCCAAGCGATGTTCGAATTCCACCATGATTAGTGACATTACCCGAACCGCTTTCTGAAGCATTAAATTGATAATTATTCGCCAGAAAATCAAAATCGGATATATTCAACGTTGATGTCACTAAACTACCCACATCAATACGTGCATTTTCACCAATAAAAACACCATGCGGATTAATTAACCAGACGCCACCATTACTACTGAGACTGCCAAAAATCTCAGAAGCATTATTCCCTGTTATACGATTAAGTATCTGACTGGAGGCATCCTGCTGCTGAAAATAAACGCCGCTGCCATCCCCAATAGAAAAATCCTGCCAATTGATAACTGTACCAGGACTGTTGGTTATTGACATATGATTACCCGTCACATCTATTGAGGCACTCCCATGCACTACGACAGGGTCTACTGGCAACTGTGCGAAAACAATCTGTGGCAATAGCGTGGCCAGCATAAGCAATCCCAGCTTTGAGCCATAGATACAGAATGATTTTTCGTTGAATTTTGGGAAATTAATTCTATCGATAGTATGAAGGCGGATATCAAATCTGTTCATTCTCGTCCCCGGCTTAGTAAACAAAATTGAGCGATAAATGCACCCGATTAGAACCGGCCATTTTTCGATTACCGTCCATCAGCGCATGCCCCACATCGAGGCGTGTGGTAAGTTGTTTTCCTATAGCCAGCCTGATGCCACCCCCAACACCAGCCAATGCACAAGTCGTGTCATTGGTCAGGCAAGTTTTATCTTTATGATTGCCTGCCCAACCAAAATCAAAAAAAACAAGTGGTCGTAAATTTGCACTTTTCAGTTTTTCATGATTTAAATATTGCAGTACATTGGGGCCGAGTCCTTCAATATTAAAAAATGTACCAAAGTCACCCACAACTTCTCTTTCACGGTAACCCCGAACACTGATAAATCCGCCCATTGCACTACCACCACCACCAATACCAAATTGTTCTCCAGGGACTAATGCATGCGGACTGTATTGCGCTGAAACTCTTGCAGCCAAACCAAAACCAGCCGGCAGATTCAATGAACTGAAACCGAAAAAACGCCAGACAAAATAATTTTTCTCCGCGCCTAATCTTGCACGCTCATAAGCAGTATTGTGACTACCTCCCGGATTTCCGGAAACGGTAGTATTGAATCCCCACGATAATTTAGGCCCCATACGTTGGCCGGTATATCCCAGGCTGATTGGCGCGATCGTTACATCTGCAATTAACGCATTACTACAACCAGAAACGCCTAAATTCTCTGTTGTGCAATTATTATCAAATTGACGCCAATCCCATCCAAAAATGACACGTTGATCATACTCCCCCAAACGCGGCAAATAATGATTAACTCTAAAACCAGCCACATGTCCCTTACCGGTAAACCCCAAAGGCCCCACACCTACTGGCGTGGTCGTGGAAACACTGTCAATATTGGAATGCGCATAAAATAAATCAAGTGAAGTAAATTGCTTGTATAAAGGTATCCGATACCCTGCACTGTATACTTGAACTTGCTCAGGATGAGATGGAGAAGTTTGAAACTGAAATGTTCCGACATGATCACGATTCCATAGATTAGCATGTTGGATACCGAAATTCATTCTAAAATCTCCGGTACCGGGTGTACCCGCAGTATCCGTACCAAAAAGCAAACGCAGTGGCCTTTCTTCAAATACGGTGATATCAGCATTTATATCACCTTGTTGCTTTCCGGCTAATAACACAACTTTGACATCTTTTGCCGGATTTTCATTAGCCAACTGAATATTACGATCTATATTTCTTACAATGGGTGTTTGTTGAGCACGTAAATGCGGCAAGCTAGACAAAATATTTGCTTCATTCAAACGCTCATTTTGGTTAATATGAATTTCTGCAACTTTTCCTTCCAACACTCGGATAACAATTTTCCCACTGGCTATGTCTTGAGGTGGCACGAATGCAACAACGCCACCGTATCCTGCCGCTCGATATGCCTGTTGAATGGCCTCTGCAGCTTTTTCCAGAGCATCAAGTGTTTGCTCATTACCGGCAAGATGCGCAACAGATGGATCAAGCGTTTGATCAGAGAGTAACGTGTTACCCTGTATTTCAATACCCTTGACAAAAAAAGACGGTTGTAGTCGATCTTTGGATGACGAAGGAATTGTCTGCGCATGTATTTTCAAGCTGATGCTACTTATCAACACAACTGCTGTTAATAAAAATACTTTGAAGTATTTTGCTACACCGTTCATCGCACTTTTGCCTTATGTGAAGAGGATTGCCTAAACTAGTTTAGATAATACTTAAGTTAAATCTGTACTACAACCAAAAACGCGTTTTTATAACCTTTTCAAAAAACTAGAAAACAAAACCACATTGATGACACTAACAAAAATGTTAAATTTTTTTGTTATTAATTCTAAAAGTATAACCATCTAAAATAGTTTAAATCAGCCCTTCTGTTTCTAGACGTGATAAATACCACATCTAAGCAAAGTAAAAATAGCGCTACCACTGAAGTTTATACCGCTCTCTTCATCCAGCTTAATTCATACCAACTTCAATCAATGATGCATGGCATTTTATTGAGCTCCCTGTTATTGCTTTGCATTGCTCGGGACAAGGGGCCTGCGATGGATTGTCCATTTATTCAAGTCACAGCCTATCACAGCCCTTTAGCCAACAGCATTACGGTATTGCAGTAATAACGTTTTGAATAGAAGCATAAAACATTGTCTCATCCTCATTAATTCACACTAAATCTACGCCGATAAATATCTCCAGAATCTTTTATATGTATTCGGAGAAATCTTAGTGTTAGATGTGAAAATAGATTACAGAGGGTCGATTAGCCAACTCGATATCCAAGAAGCATTAGAAAATACGGTCCAAGCTTCCTTCGAATGGTTGGATCAATATATTAATTTCAACGGAGTAATTGATGTTCAAATAAATATAGACGAAACCTCTACCGGTCGATTTAGCGGAACAGGACCAGTGCATGAATATCTCGGCAAAATTAACGGAATTGATACGTGGGAAAATGCTTCAATTACGGAATCCCGTACAGGAATAGATATAGATCCAGAGACACCCGAATTTATTATTTCTATCGATCCAAATTCAAGTTATTTAGATACACTATGGTGGGATCCTACTCCACGCACACAGACTACGGATGAAATTCCTGCCAATAAAATTGATGCTTTTTCTGTAGTCTTACATGAAATTCTACATGGATTGGGGATATCAGGATGGTTAGACTGGAATACTGGAAAGCACACTGGCAATTATCAGTCAATTTGGGACTCATTTATAACCATTGAGAATGGACAAGCATATTTTACTGGCCCTCATGCCACTGAATTTGTAGGAGAATTTGTTGAGGTTAGGCTTGGCGGTTCACAAGGTGTATATCATTTAGGAAGTGCCAACACACAACAACCCTTTTTAGAGTCGAGTATCATGAACAGCTACCATTTTATCTATGGTGAGCGTTATTTGCCTGGCCAGCTTGAATTTGCAATTCTTGAAGACTTGGGCTGGATACTGAAATCACCCACTGAAAGTAAAACCTCTGTTATTAATACAGATGGGAACGTTTCCCAAAATACTTCCGGTAATAATCCTGTGGATAACCAATTGAAAAATGATGATATATTTGTTGGTGGAACAGGTGATGACACGCTTGATGGTGGAGAAGGCAATGATGAACTGTTCGGAAATTCAGGTAATGATGTTTTAAAAATCGGATTTGGCCATGATGAGGCCACTGGTGGTGAAGGTGATGATATTTTTCATTTTTATGCACCTGGTTATTTTATTATCCATGACTTTGATCCACTTGCCGATTTATTGGTATTCGATTCTGAAAAAACAGGTCTATATACCATTCACGATCTTTTGTCGGTAGTCACGCACTTAGAAGATAAAGAAACGGGCGTAATTGTACATTTTGTTAAAGAATTATCATCCATTACATTGATTGGAGTGCATCCTGAAGATTTGTCGGTTGATATGTTGGCGTTTATTTGAGCAGTCTGGAATATATCGGGTTATCAGCACTGGATAAAAAACTAAGCATCTTCATGTTGTTTCGTCAACAAACTTTTCAAGGCAATAACAACAATTTCATTTCCGGTAGAAAATTCATCAGTTCCACCATAGACAGCAAATTTTCGGGTAGCGCTAACGTTTTCGCAGGCAAGATGAAATCTTTTTTTATTTTGGGCGCGACACTGTTTTAATCACCATTATCCATAAGTCCTTATTGAATAATTAAAAAGCAGCAAGTCAATTTCGGCATCCGCAGCTGTACGATAGAAATAGGTTTCCGCCTGGCTCGGCAAAACCGAGAAAATATTTTCGATCACGAACCCTTCACAGCTTTTGCCAAGTCAATGCCTATCGTTGTAATCTTTTTGTCAGACGATCCTCTCTGTCTGGCGGGCTTTATTGCACCACCCCATTGGCACTTCGATGCCGTTTAGGGTAGCGGGCGTCCATTCCATTATTTTTACACCGCTATTTATATTTTGTGACCATCGACAAATTCTCGAAAGAGCCGTATGCCGGGTTTTCCAGATAAAACCAAAACAGCATTGATCGTTCCTTCCAGCTTGTCCGCTTCATTGACGCTACAATGCCCTGAATCCTTAAAAAGTTTGAACAATGCTATCCCCTATGAAATACTCACCACTTATTTCAATCAACCTCTCTGTAAACAACGCTGATATTTCCTGCAAGCTACATTATTAAAAATCGACGCGAAGGCGATTATTTGTGATAACCCGAAAAAAAAATATTATTCTGTTATTGATCCTTTTTATCATTATTGGTATTGCAGGCTTTAGTTATCGGTTTTGGCAACGTCACAATGAACACGACAATATTCTGACCTTGTACGGCAATGTAGATTTAAGGGAAGTCCAACTTGCATTTATGGTTCAAGAGCGAATTGTTGAGTTAAATGCACATGAAGGTGATCACGTAAAACAAGGTCAATTGCTCGGAAAACTTGATCCAACACGTTTTGAAAGTATTGTCCAGGAATTCGAAGCGCGTATGGAACATGCCCGGCAACAACTGAATGAACTGGAAAAAGGCAGCCGCCCCCAGGAAATTCTCAAAGCAAAAGCTGATGTGGATGCGGCAAAAGCCAGCCTGAACGATGCAGAGCAGCATTATCGCCGGGTAGAAAAACTGGTGCAGGAAAATTTTTTATCGCCGCAGAATATGGATGACGCACGACGCCAGCTCGACGTTGCCCAAGCACGCTTGAAAGCTGAAAACGAAGTGTTGTCGCTGACACAAGAGGGGCCGCGCAATGAAGTTATCGCAGCTGCACGCGCCAGTCTTGCGCAAACTGAAGCCCAGCTAAAACACGCGCGCAAGGATTTACAAGATACGTGGCTATTCTCGCCTGCGGATGGCACCATCCGATCACGCATATTGGAACCAGGCGATATCGCTACACCGGGAAAACCAGTATACACGCTGGCAAAACTTGAACCGGTCTGGATACGAACTTACATACCGGAAACAGAACTGGGCCATGTCACCTCCGGCATGCAGGCGCAAATTCTTACCGACAGTTATCCAGATATACGCTATACAGGATGGGTGGGCTATATTTCGCCAACCGCTGAATTCACGCCCAAAAATGTAGAAACGCCTGCACTACGAACTCAACTGGTTTATCAGATCTGGGTGTATGCCTGCAACACGGATAATAGCTTGCGTCTCGGTATGCCCGTAACCGTAGAACTGAAAAACGACACAGCACAGATCGGAGCAGTCGCTCATGACTGTTCTCGCATGCAATGACGGATAAAACGGCTGACGCTATTGTATTAAACAAAGTCACTAAATCTTTTCCAGGGGCTCATCTGGTTCTTGCACTCAGTGATCTAAGCTTGCGGACAAAACGGGGCAAAGTAACCGGTCTGGTCGGCCCTGATGGCTCAGGAAAAACCACCTTGATGAGATTGGTCGCTGGACTATTGCAATCTGATACCGGTGAGATTTCCGTACTCGGTGACAACCTGCGCGAGAATCCGCTGATCATTCACTCCCGCATAGGCTATATGCCTCAACGATTCGGACTTTACGAAGATCTCAGTGTGCTGGAAAACCTTAATCTATATGCCGACCTGCACGGCATTTCACCGAATAAAAGAAAGATTTACTATCCTGAATTAATGCATATGACCGGTTTAGCGCCTTTCACTTCACGTCTGGCGGGCCGTCTGTCAGGTGGTATGAAGCAAAAACTGGGGCTTGCCTGCACATTAGTCAGCTCACCTGAATTATTGTTATTGGATGAACCTACTGCGGGCGTCGATCCGGTGTCACGCCGGGAGCTTTGGCATATTGTCTACCGGTTGGTCAAAGAACAGCATATGAGTGTGCTCTTGAGCACTGCATACCTGGATGAAGCGCAACGCTGTAACGATGTAATATTGCTGCATGAAGGAAAACTGCTCAGCCAGCAATCGCCTGCAAAATTCAGCGCCCTGATGCAAGGCAGAGTATGGCGCATCAGTGCCGCAATAAACAAAAGACATTTACAGAGACAGCTTAACTTAATTCCAGAGGTGCTGGATGCCACGACGGACGGATCTCACGTACGCGTGATTACTTATGATCAATACAGTAGTGCACCCGATACCTTGATAACAAATCTGCCAAAAGCGCAGATTGAAGCGGTTACCCCGCGTTTTGAAGATGCCTTCATTGCTCATATGCAACATGGTAAGCAAAAACTATCGCATATCGACGTTCCTTCGGTCATACACTCAGGAGTAGCGGATAATCCAGCCGATCTTATTCAGGTTCGTGATTTGAGCCGGAAATTCGGTAATTTTATCGCCGTCAATCGTGTCAGCTTTGAAGTCAAGCATGGTGAAATATTTGGCTTGTTGGGCGCCAACGGAGCAGGCAAATCGACTACCTTTCGCATGCTCTGCGGGTTGCTGCCAGTCTCTTCCGGCAGTGTGCGTGTCGCCGGCATGGACCTTCGCACCGCCGGAGCACGGGCGCGCGCGCGCATCGGCTACATGGCGCAACGTTTTTCTTTGTATGGCAATCTTTCTGTACAGGAAAATCTTGCGTTCTTCGCCAGTGTTTACGGGCTCTCCGGCAACACAAAAATTGAACGCATTGCAAAAGTCATGGAAGACTTCGAACTTGTCGCTTACGCCAATACAGCCAGTCGTACGCTACCAACAGGCTACAAACAACGACTAGCGTTCGCTGCAGCGCTGATGCATCAACCGGACATTCTATTTCTTGATGAACCCACCTCTGGCATGGATCCACTGGCGCGGCGCGAGTTTTGGTGGCACATCAACGCGTTGGCCGAGTCGGGCATAACTGTTCTGGTCACCACACATTTTATGGACGAAGCAAACTATTGTGACCGGCTGGGTATCCTGGCTAATGGTGAGGTTCTGGCTATAGATGCGCCTGAAACGCTTCGGGCACGTTTTAGCACCGACGGTAAAACCGAGGTTAGTATGGAAGATGCTTTTATTGCGCTGATTAAACAACGACGACAAACGATAACCTGATCGCAGCGATGACCTATACGTTTACCCAACTGGCGCACAAGCGATTAATCGGCATGATCCGCAAGGAAAGCCTGCAAATTCTGCGCGACCCGTCCAGTATCGCTATTGCTTTTGTTTTACCCATTATCATGCTGTTTCTGTTTGGTCACGGGGTATCCCTGGATGCCAAAGAAGTGCGAATCGGATTCGTCACTGAAAACCAGAATAGCGAAACCACCGACGTACGTGCGGCTTTTGGTCAGTCTATTTATTTTGATCTACTTAATTTTCACTCAATACAGGAGGCGGAACAGGCGCTGATAGCGCAACAAATTGACGGCATCGTATGGCTGCGAAGCGATTTCAGTCGCCATTTGCTTTCGGAACAAAATGCAACGATAGGCATTATCATAAACGGTCTGGACGCGAATCAGGCCCGCATTACCGAAGGCTACATCCAAGGTGCCTGGCAAACATGGCTTAAGCACTACGGCGAACGCCGCGGACTTCCGCTAGCGATTCCGATTACAGTGGAGCAACGAATCTGGTTTAATCCTGCGGTACAAAGTCGTTTTTTTCTCGTTCCCGGATTGATTGCCGTCATCATGACTTTGATCGGCACGCTGTTGACCGCGCTGGTCGTGGCGCGCGAATGGGAACGAGGGACAATGGAAACATTGTTGGTTACACCCATTCGTATCCACGAACTATTGCTGGGTAAATTAATTCCTTATTTTATACTCGGTATGGGTGGCATGCTGTTAACCGTGGCAATGGCGGTAGGCGTTTTCGAGGTGCCATTACGCGGGTCTTTTTTTATTCTGCTGGTGGTTTCAGCATTATTTATGCTGGTTGCATTGGCTACGGGATTGCTGATTTCCATTTTGGTAAAAAATCAGTTTGTAGCCGGTCAAATCGCTATTATCGTGACTTACCTGCCGGCTTTCATATTGTCGGGCTTTATCTTTGACATTAATTCGATGCCAACAGCCATACAATGGATTACCCATATTGTTCCGGCGCGCTATTTTGTGGCCATACTGCAAACGGTTTTTCTGGCCGGCAATGTGTGGCAGGTTATCCTGCCCAATGCCGCCACACTTGTACTGATGGCAGTTGTGCTTCTATGGATCGTACGGTTCAAGGTCAGTAAATATCTCGAGTAACGGTATGTGGAAACATGTTCTGGCGCTGATTATCAAGGAATTCCGTGCTCTGCTTAAAGATAAACGCAGCCGTATTGTACTCACCGCTCCCCCGATCATACAGCTGCTCGTATTTGGTTACGCAGCCACATATGATCTTAACAGGATACCATTTGCTGTTTATGACGAAGACAATACGGCGTTATCACGCCTTCTGGTTGATCGCTTTAACGGATCGAAGACGTTCCAGTCAATCGGCCGTCTCACTCACGTTGGTGAAGTTGCTCCTGTTATTGATAACAAACAGGCCCTGATGGTATTGCATATCGGTCCGCGTTTCAGCGATGATCTTGCCGTAGGTCAGAAAACGTCGTTACAGGTTATTGTCGACGGCCGGAATTCAAACACTGCCCTGCTCGTCCTCAATTATGTGCACACAATAGTGTATGATTTTTCGGTTGAATGGGCTCTGCATAATCAGCACCCGCCACCGCCTGCAGAACTAGTTATCCGTGCGCTGTATAACAGTAACTTGTTGTCGCAGTGGTTTATCGTACCCGGTATTATTGGTCTGCTAACGTTGGTAGTATCTCTGCTTGTTACCGCACTTTCAGTGGCACGCGAACGTGAAGAGGGCACTTTTGATCAGTTAATGGTTACACCATTACGTCCAGTTGAGATTTTAATCGGTAAATCGGTGCCTGGATTAATTATTGGATTGATTGAATCGACCTTCACCATTTTGATAGCGGTATGGTGGTTTGAAGTGCCACTTCGTGGGCAGATCGGTGCGCTTTATTTAGGATTGTTTCTGTTCCTGCTGGCAAGCATAGGTATAGGCCTTATGATTTCTTCGCTGTCGGTCACGCAACAGCAGGGCTTGCTGGGTGCGTTTTTGTTCCTGGTGCCGGCAGTCATCTTGTCAGGGTTTGCCACGCCGATTGCCAACATGCCCGAAGTTTTACAGGATCTGACGCTAATAAATCCACTGCGCTACTTTTTAATAATTGCGCGTGGCGTGTTTCTCGAAGGCGCAAGGATTGAACAACTGACCATGCAGTTTTGGCCATTAATTCTGATTGCCTCTGTCAGCCTGGCTTCAGCAGTCTGGCTTTTTCGGCGCCGCATGTATTAACCGTAAGAATTTCTGGCGTTGCATGCAGTTTTCTAAAGCGTATTATCTTAAAAAGCTGAAATCAATATAAGGAAAAAACAGCGAACACAAAGAAACACGCCTCACTAGTTTGCCCCGTTTTACTTGACTAGGTCAAACCGCCATACTAGAAATTTACAGTAGAAGCTTCTACAGGGCCGACAATTTAATAGGCGTTATTCCTATTCAATACCGTCCATACGGTGCGAATAATGATCCAGATATCAAACCATAGCGACCAGTTATTCAGGTAATATAGATCGTACTCGACACGTTTTTCCATTTTTTCCAGCACATCGGTTTCCCCACGCCACCCATTAACCTGCGCCCAGCCGGTGATTCCCGGTTTGGTTTTGTGGCGCATCATGTAACCCCTGATCAGTTTGCGGTACGTTTCATTGTGCGCAACAGCATGCGGACGTGGCCCCACAACACTCATATGCCCTTGCAGTACATTTAAAAATTGTGGCAATTCATCCAAAGATGTACGTCTTAAAAAAGAACCGATTGGTGTTACCCGCTGATCATTTCTTTTCGCTTGCACAATGTTCTCACCATTTTCGGTAACTGTCATTGAGCGAAATTTATAGACAATAATTTCCTCCCCATTATAGCCATAGCGACGCTGTTTAAAGATGACTGGCCCTGGTGATGACAACTTGACCGCTAAAGCGATACATAACATCAGTGGCGAGAGAAATATGAGAATAAGGATGGCAAATATGTAGTCACTCCCGATCTTAAGTGCGCCACCAATACCAGCATAGGGAGATTCACCAAGTGAAACGATAGGCATATTGCCGATATGGTCAAGCTGCGCTTGGAGTAAATCAAAAATATAGATATCTGGCAGGAAATAGATGGAAGTCGTTGTATCCGAGAACTGTTCAACAAGTTGCTGAACCCGTGGCTGAGATGTCATTGGCAGACTGATAAAGATCATATCAATTTTGTTGTCTTGAATATACGGGATAATTTTATTTGTTTTCCCAAGGTACGGTCCAAGGTCGCCACTTATCCTCGGTATCTGTCGATCATCAAAATATCCCTGGTTTTCAATTAGTAACAACGGATTCTTGGTTATATGTTCAAGCAGTTCTTTACTGATCGTGTTGGCACCAACGATAACCGATGAACGAAGTTCGCCTTTACTATGACGGATACTGATTATTCCTTTGACAATTAAATGGCTGATGATAAGTGCCAATGGGGTGACTATAATCCATGACAAAATAACCTGTCTGGAGAAATACTCTGAAAATTGAGTGACATGGCCGAGAAAATATAAAATTGCAACTATAATTATCCAGCCAACCAAAGTATCACGTATATACGCCGTTAGATTTCCGCGACGCCAATTCTGGTATAACGATGTATGTTCATAAACATAACTGGATACAAAAAAAATAATAATAATCAACACAAGGTAGTGACTCGTAAATGTCTCGCCAAATAGCCAGATGAGTATTAATAACGTGCCCCAGGTTATTGTGGGATCCAGGATATGCTTGAAAAAGACGATTACCGGTAAATCATATGTTCTCATTGTCTTCCTAAAATGTAACGTAACGATAGCGTGACGCCATTAGCTGTAAAACCACCCAGGCTAGAATTTGACGACAGGCTATTATGCGCGGCTGTTGCACTGATTTCTGTGCCGTAAAAAGGTGTATAAGCCAACCTCAGTGACCCGCTGAGAATTTTATTAATATTGCCGAAATCAGTAACTGATTGATTTATAGAAGCTGAGAAGCGATCAAATTTTTGTGTATTGTAAGAAAAGAAACCTTCCAGCTTCGTTTTACTGGACATTTGCCATGCTGCTGTTGTGCTTCCGCCGGTATTCAAACTGAAATTTGCCGTCAAGCTTTGTATGGCCACTGTTTCTCTCCAGCCAACCAATTTTATATTGACTTTTTCCGTTGGTTTCCAAAAATAAGTCAGGCGCATGTTGAATCCATTAAAATCACTGGTTGAGAAGGATTCATTTTTTCTTTGTACCCAGCCGCCTAAAAACCTGATATGCGATTTACCGGTTAATTTCCAGTCGATTTTGCCTTTAACCTCGTTTTGGCGATAAGAATTCTCTGTAACAGTTTGAAAGGGCGATGTAAATTCACCCAGAATATGTCGGTATTGCAGACCGATGGAACTGCCACTGGTCACCAAATAATCTAAACCCGTTTCAAATCTATCCTCTCTTCGGTTTTGGAATCGTAAAATATTATTGTTTGTTTCAAAATCAAAATGGGTATAATCACCTCTTAACCGCCAGCTGGGGTGATAGTGCCATGCAAAATTAAAATATTCAGTATGTTGCGTACGTATATTTATTATGCCGGGTTGAAATAAAAAAGGGGACTGGCCTTTATTGAAATTTGCACCAAGATTGCCTTCAAAACGGTTTCCCAGAAACCAGTTCCAATTTCCCTGTAAATCAAAGGCGTTGTTATTGATTTGGCTAAATCGCTGATATCGGTTATGACTCCAGTTTCCGTTGAAATGCAGTTTCTGTCTGCTGATTTCCTTGTCAATAACGGCGCCACCCAGAAACTGGTGGGATATATCAAACAAATTATTGGTGCCCAATAATGCTCCCGCATCCATTTGATCGCGTATGCGTAAAATATTGTCATCTGCTGTCATACTGTAACTCGCATAAGGACGGATCAATTTTCCGATTATGGCGGAATGGACGGTTGAATAGAAACATAACTGTGTTATTAACAATACAGCAGTTATTAAAATATTCCTGATTGATTGCTTAAGAAACAGCATTATTTTCAATTAGTTATCGGAGTGTATCGTACTTAGGCGTGCAGTGTGCAGATTGACGCTAATTGGTTCAGCTCACTTCCTTCAGTATTAAATTGCGGTATTCTTGTTTGAAAGTGATGTAACCTTATAGAAGGCCTTTGAAAAAGGAAAAGGAGATAATTTTTATCTTTTTGAAGCGTGGACATAAATTTCCAAATAAACAGCGCGGTATTTTCGTCGTTCTAGTTTCATTTATCTATGCTATGCGATTCAGATCGTGATTCTGATTGCTTATGATACTTGTATCTGTATGCCAGATTCTCACGTTAGCATCGCCTTTTATATGACAGTGAATACTATTATTCGTAACCCAATTCATGCATAGTCCTGAGAAAGGGTTTTGTGATCAGTTTGTTTAGTTCAAAAGTGCTTCTGGATGCTGATGGTCTGAGTGTTGAATTTGCATACTGAAAAAATTGACTATCATCTGTTGCCAACTCCAAAAATTCTAAAATTTGTTTAAGGGTCTTTTGCGGTTCCATGCAGAGCGTTTCATATCTGACCTGCATAACATCATCCGGATAGTGTTTTAAAAGTGATAGTCCTTCACGCATAGACACAACCCATTCTACTGCAGCCATATCGGTTTGATTAGTCCAGTCGTTCATTTCGTTTGTATAGACAGAAAGATCGCCATGCGTTTGAACAATCTCTTTCATTAACAATCGCCACTTGCGCCGATTAACCCCCCACCAGTCGTATGTTTTATCTTGCGTTTTCTGTCCAAAGCGATCAGACCAGTTTGTAATTGAATGGCATGTATCCCACCCGTTACGGATCAAAAAAAGAAACTTGGCATCAGGAAAAATAGATTTAACAAAAGGAACCCGGAAAATTAATTCAGGATATTTATCAACAATCCGGCATGAAAAAGAAGCGGATAAATAGGCACTGTAAATGCGATGCGCGGCCTGAACAACGGCGTCCGATGCGTCTTCAACATTGAGTCTATACCGCGCATGACTGCTGTTATAACTGCCGATTAAATCTTCGTCGGGATATATGGAATGCCATAACGCTTTAGGCTCGTTAAGAAAGCCCACTTCACGATGCATTGACAGCACGATGCCAAGGATGGTGGTACCGCTACGTCCCGTACCAAGAATAAAAACCGGTTTTATAACTTTTCGGGTTATTGGCAATCTTTTCTCAATATCAAAATGAGCAAACACGAACGGATTAATCCACCGTCCACGAGTAGTAACCGGCCTGCCTTCAAACAATGCATAACTGATTATGCGACTCCAGAGTTTCCAAGGCCGTGTTTTGATATATGTAGAATCGATTTGAGCAACCATAGGATTGTTGTAAAGTAAAAATTGACTTTAGTTTTGTGTATTCCCCCAAAATACCGCCAATGTTAACGATTTATAGAGAACAATAATTTCGAAGGAACTTGAATTTTATATGATTAGATAACCAAGCATGTGCGACAAAATGTCGCATGTAACATTTTTTACTGTGGCAAATCACGCGTCAGGTGCGCACATCTAGACGTAAACACCAATATAGACGTGAGCATCAATTTTGTGTTCAACCAGAATGCTATTAACTCACCCGTTGACGCCAGCGGCGCCAGACTGCGCTGCAGTTCCCAGCCAACCTGGCCATTTTTTCCGAATAACAGTATCTTCATTGTCGTTGCTGACCGTAATTTGTTTCAATCCATTCCCGGTATGCACCGGTCTGAACACTGGCTACCCAATCCTGATTGTTCAGATACCATTGCAGCGTTTTCCGTATCCCGGTTTCAAATGTTTCTCCGGGCGTCCAGCCGAGTTCGTGCTCAATCTTTTTGGCATCGATGGCATAACGCCGGTCATGACCGGGCCGGTCTTTTACATAGGCAATCAGGTCGAGATAATGCGTACCTGAAGACGGGTCCGCCAATTCCTGCAGTAATCCGCAAATCGTTTGCACAATCTCGATATTGGCTTTTTCATTCCAGCCGCCGATGTTATACGTCTCTCCGGGCTTGCCAGCCTCCAGTACGCGGCATAACGCGCTGCAATGATCGGCAACATAAAGCCAGTCACGTACCTGCCTGCCATCACCGTAGACTGGCAGCGGCTTGCCAGCCAACGCATTGGCGATCATTAACGGAATCAGTTTTTCAGGAAATTGATAAGGGCCGTAATTATTGGAACAGTTGGTAATCAACACCGGCAAGCCGTAAGTCTTGTGATACGCATTAACTAGATGGTCGCTGGACGCCTTACTCGCGGAATAAGGGCTGCTGGGTTGATAGCGATGCGTTTCGGTAAACGCGGCTTCATCTCTGTTCAGGGAACCGTACACTTCATCGGTCGACACATGCAAAAAACGGAAACTGTTTTTTGACGATTGATCCAGCGTTTTCCAGTGTGCATAAACGGTTTCCAGCAAGCGGAACGTCCCGACAATATTGGTCTGAATAAATGGCACAGGCCCATGAATAGAACGGTCGACATGACTCTCAGCGGCAAAATTGATGACCGCCCTGGGTTGATATTGCGCCATCAGATTTGACATCAGTTCTACATCGCCAATATCACCTTGCACAAAAACATGCCGGATATCATCCATTAATCCGGCCAGGTTCTGCAGATTACCGGCGTAAGTCAGTTTATCCAGATTGATAATGGCCTCATCCGATTGTGCCAGCCAATCCAGAATAAAATTCGACCCGATAAACCCCGCCCCGCCAGTCACTAAAATCATAAAATTATTTTGCTACAATGAAATTTAAAACGTTTTCTGTCCATACTGTTCAGGCCGCCATTCTGGAACAACCCCTTTTTCCTCAGGCTCAGCCTCAGCCTGAAATTCACATTCGATACCGATACCCGGAACCCATACCAGCCGCTGCCACTGAATAATAGCTGATTCAAAATCTCGTTCAATTTTTACTGAACCGGGAAGTTTCACTGGTTGTTGCCGAGGACAAGATTATTGATGAACAATTACGCTGTCAGACTGACCATTAAAAACAATTTGACTGTGCCAGTGGCTGTCGTTATGTGTTATGTGCATTTATGCGCATGCAGATCTTTGATGAATATTCGTAAAAAGCACATAGGGCAAGGCCGTAGCAATGTCCAAGTGCCTTGAACAAACCGGCACAAAAACATGCCGCGCCCTTCAGGTTTACTTTTCGAACAAAATTATCGTCCCTGAGTCATGAATATGCTTTGGCATGTCCTGCGCCGCAAAAACTTGATCCTTTTGCCCGAAAAACAAACAGAAAAATGTACATTACATTTGACAACAACCCATAGGCAGCATATGAACTATTCACAATTCTTCCTGGTGTGAATTTTATTCAATTTTAAACGCATGCCTAATTCCACATATCTGTTTCGGCTTATCTGAGTATTAATCCAAATAATCCTCGAACGGCAGTAAGGGTTCGTTGGAACCTTCAGCACCAACAGCCGGTATCACCAATACTTCGTCTGCTGCGAGTACTGCACTTAACGGATTTTCAGCCTGAATGGCATGATTATCGCCCACATGCCCGTGTGACACGATCAATTCAGGATGATCGAATGGTGCTTTCTGGTGGCGCACGCGCTCATCGGTTAAACTTTTGAGAAAATTAAGCAGATCTTCAAATTGTTGCGGATCAAACCTTAAAGCCGATTGTGAGAATATCTTGGAAAATTCCTTGGCATCAACGTCAAAATTACCATCCCGTGTATAAAATTCAATCACCTGCTCCAGTGTCGCCATACCACCATTATGCATATAAGGACCAGTCAGCTCGACATTTCTGAGTGTCGGTATTTTAAATGAACCTGTGGCACCGCTCAAAAACCGCAGCCTGTCCGGATTTTCCAGCTCAGCCTGGGCTGCTTCAACAGTTGGAAGATATATTCCGAGTGGGTTAAAACAATCGACTGTAGCTTGCTGTTGCAGTTGTATACCGTCTGCATGTGTGAATATCAGCGGGTGCGGGCCGTTTAGATCACCTCTTGCAAGAGCTAATTCCATATCACAAGGGCGCACGTTTTCAACGTAAGGATCAACTACGCCAGCTTCATTACCGGCCAGAAGCTGCATATACTGGCTTGAGAACGACAAAGGATTACCGAATGGATCTAGTCCACCCAGACCAGGGTCGTTTTCATCCGGCGTCACACCCGTAGCTGAAAAACCAACGTCTTCAAACTTGACTCCGCCGTTTGTAGCCAATAGTGTAACAATGCCATTCACCGGGATTCTGAATACTTCGTTGCCAAATGCTTCAGGGACATTTTTTTGCAGAAGACTGTTTGTTACGACTGCAGATAGCGTAAAATTCGGACCGATATGGCAGAGAGCGCAGTGTGTTTTTCGAAAGACTTCCTGCCCGCGTTGCGCCGATTCACTCAAGTCAATCGGCATACCGTGTTCATCTCTGGCACTACGATCAAACGGCGAATCGTCGGAAATCAGCGTTGACTGGTATAGTTGCAATGCCAGCGCAAAAAACATACCGAAATTGGCTTCGGCCTGCAGGTAAGGAAGACCGTGCGTCGCTGAACTCGGCGGTGGCGCGCCGAATTGTCCGCGTTCAAAGTACGACCAGTACTTAGAGTTAAATGCCTGCATAATTAAAATATAGTAAGGCATTTTCAGACCCTTCCTGAGCTGACCTTCTGTGCTGCTGGCGTAATTACCTAACACACTGTCATTCCAGTGCACATGTTGATGTTCAAGCGGCAGGCGAAACAGTAATTTTCTCCCCAGGTCGGCAAACGTTCGGTTTTCACAGATCATCTCGACGCTGTTGGCTGCCGTTGCCAGTGATTGCGAGGCCAGCGATGAGTTGACCAGCTGCAAACGTTCTTTACTGACGCCGCCTTCGGCATTCTTGACCCATACGCCTGCATCGGGATCTCGGTCTCCCCACTCACTGCTGCCGTTGAAAATATTATTGGCGCGACCATCCCAGAAATTACGAAAGTTGAATACCGCATTAATGACGGTCGGTGCGTTACGCGGTTCAACCCTGCGTGTTCCTTTTGCGCCGACATGAAAGACAGCATCAAGACTATGATCGCAACTGTCGGTCATAGTCCCAGACCCGCTGGCATCACGAAAGACGCCACCAAACGTGCCCGCAGAAGAAACCACATCGTCACTGTTATAGGTGACAGTTCCCAAATGACTTTTTGGGTCGTCGGTATCAAAAAACGGGAAATCGTCTTTAGTCAACGTCGTATTGGGCCCACCAAGTGAACCATCTTTCATGAGTGAAAACGCCTCAGGTAGATCGCTATCCCTACCGATTGGAGCAAGCTGGTTCTTGGTGCGGCGGTCTGCGCCGGCATGAAAATGACAGGTGGCGCAAGCCACACCGTCACTGCCGACATTCATATCCCAGAACAACGCCTTGCCAAGAATAATGGCTTTTTCCTTGTCGACGATAATGGGGTCAGGCCCATCGAGCAGTCCCGGTACTTCCGGCACAGGTGCGCCTTTTAACGGTACAGGTAACGGTCCAAAACCGTCGGCCAACAACTTGGGTGCGATAAAAATGGTTAATATGAATATTTTGACCAAAAACGCGGTAATTTTTTTTATCGTAATTAACATGTTCTTCCTCTTTACTCATTGCAGCGAAATCAGATCTTTTAAATCACGTTTTATCGTTTACGCTGATTCCACAGACTGGCTTGCTCGCATTCGTGTATGAATTATTCTTCAAGATAAAACTCAAACGGCTGCAGCGGCTCGCTTGAACCTTCGGCACCGACGGCTGGAATCACAAGCACTTCATCAGCCGCAAGCACCGAACTTATCGGGTTTTCCGCCTGAATGGCATAATTATCGCCAACATGGCCGTGTGACATGATCAATTCAGGATGGTCAAATGGCGCCCTCCTGTAACGCACCCGCTCATCGGTCAGGCTTTTAAGAAAATTGAGAACGTCTTCTATTTGTTGCGCGCCTGTTATGGCTGGCTGCGAAAATATCTTGAAAGGTTCTTTAGCATCCATATCGAAATTGCCGCTCCGCGCGTAAAATTCGATCACTTGCTCCAGTGTTGCCATGCCACCATTATGCATATAAGGCCCGGTCAGCTCTACGTTTCTGAGTGTTGGCACTTTGAATGAACCGTTAGCGCCGCTTAAAAAACGCTGTCTGTCCGGTTTTTCCAACTCCGCCCGTGCTGCTTCAACGGTCGGGATAAATATTCCATCCGGGTTAAAGCAATCGACTGTATCCTGTGCTTGCGGCTGGATGCCATCAGTATTTGTAAATTGAAAAACATCTGGATCGTCCTTGGCGCTTGCTAGAGGATTATCCATATCACAGGCCCGTACATCTCTGATAAAAGGGTCGACAATCCATTCTTCGTTACCTGCAAGCAACTGCATATACTGATCTGAAAATGACAACGGATTGCCAAACGGGTCGAATCCGCCCAGGCCAGGGTCATTTTCAACTGGCGTCACACCCGTAGCAGAAAAGCCAATGTCTCCAAACATAGCACCAGCTTCTGCATTTAATCGCGTAACTATGCCATTGACGCTGATCCGTTCATTAGAATCCTCATGGCCAAATGCATCATGGTCAATTTCATGCAGCATACTGTTTGTTACAACTGCAGATGTTGTAAGATTCGCACCGAGATGGCAGAACGTGCAATGTGCATTTTGCATAACTTCCAGACCGCGCTGCGCCGATTCACTGAGTTCAATTGGCACACCGTTCTCATCTCTAGCGCTGCGGTCAAACGGCGAATCGTCGGAAACCAGCGTTGACTGATAGAGTTGCAATGCCAGCGCAAAAAACATCCCGAAGTTGGCTTCTGCCTGCAGGTAAGGCAGACTGTTTTTCGCTGAACTCAGCGGTGGAGAACCGAATGGACCGCGTGTATAGTAAGACCAATATTTAGGATTAAATGCCTGCATAATTAAAATATAGTAAGGCATTTTCAATCCCTTCTTGAGCTGCCCTTCTGTGCTGCTGGCGTAATTGCCTAACACACTGTCATTCCAGTGCACATGTTGATGTTCAAGCGGCAAGCGAAATAGCAATTTCCGTCCCATGTCGGCAAGCGTTCTGTTTTGACAGGTCATTTCGACGCTGTTGACTGCTGCAGCCAGCGACTGAGACGCCAGCGATGAGTTGATCAGCCGCAAACGTTCTTTGCTAAAGGTGCCATCGGCATATTTGACCCATACGCCTGCGCCTGGATCTCGGTCTCCCCACTCACTGCTGCCGTTGAAAATATTATTGGCGCGACCATCCCAGAAATTGCGGAAATTAAATACCGCATTAATGACGGTCGGCGCATTACGCGGTTCAACCCTGCGTGTTCCTTTTGCGCTGACATGAAAGACCTCATCGACACTATGAGCACAAGTATCAGTCATACCACCAAGTACATGTGTGTCGCGAAAAACACCACCAAACGTACCTGCGGAAGAAACTACATCGTCGCTATTATAGGTTACATCTTGACGATTTGTTGGGTTATCAGTATCAAAAAAAGGAAAATCATCCTTAGTCAACGTGGCATTAGGTCCACGAAGCGATCCGTCTTTCCTGAGTGAAAATTCCTCGGGCATATCGCTGTTCCTGCCGATCGGTGAAAGCTGGTTTTTAATGCGGCGGTCTGCACCGGCATGGAAATGACAGGTAGCACACGCCACACCGTCACTGCCGACATTCATGTCCCAGAACAGCGCCTTACCCAGAACAATCGCTTTTTTTTTGTCAACGATAATGGGGTCGGGCCCATCAAGCAGCCCCGGCACTTCCGGTACGGGTACACCTTTTAATGATAATGGCATCGGGCCACCGGCCAGTGCCATTGAACTCATATAGAAAGTCAGAAAAAACATACTGACCTGACTAATAATAAGTTTTTTTATTAGAATTAGCATTTTTCTCCTCCTTGCTGATAGCCATACGTTTTGTAAAGCATGGTAGTCAGTCAAGTCAAAACCATCCATTAGGCAGATGGCATTTTTTTTATTTATTATTTTATTATTATTGTTTTATTGTGGTCGACCCGAGAGCAATCAAGGCATAAACCACTGTACTCGTCCGGTAATATCAAAAATACTGCGTACGGCGCTCGCTCATTATAAATAAGGCTGGCTTTAGCCAAGTCGAGCCAACCGGCTTCAATCGGTAGTAGTTTAGTTATTACTCACTTACTCATTGTTTAATTCGTTTTCAAGTACACGTTGTTCACATACAGAAAAAGAGCAAAACAAACCCGCTCTTTCTCTGTTTACAGCGGTACTAATAATAGTCGTATTAGGCCGGCACCGCGTTGAATGCTTCACGCGGCTGATTTCTCAAACGCCAGCCAATCAAACCCAGACCAGCCAGCAGCATCGCCCAGGTTTCGGCTTCAGGAACAGCGCTGACGGTCAGTTCATAACTGCTCTGGCCAAACAACGAAGAATTTTTACCACTGGTATCGCCCACAAAGACGGTATACCAACCCGCGGCAAGATCATCGAATACGAGCGTTGCTGTATTGGTACCACTATCGACACTGCCGGAGACACCAATCTCAAACGTATCGGTATTACTGACATCATGCGCACCATGCAGAATTGTTTCACCCCATCTGGTATGAGGGGGTTGGTGTTTAGAAGTGCCAGCGGGGCCAACTACCGCATAACCCAGTGTTTCAACAACATTGCCGCCCTCCCCGAAAGCCATCCATAACGTTCCATCGTCTCCACTCTCGCCCGTTGCATTAAACGAAACTGGCGCGTTTTTGAAAGGCCAGGGCCCACTGGTTTGTTCATAGCCGTACGTACCCCCATCAAATTCCTCTGTATCGGTTGCCCAGACTGTAAGCCCTGGAACGAATTTCGAATTACCGTCCACGGTTATGGTGACATCCGTCTGATCCAAATGATTTTGGAAAGTGTACCAACGGCCTTGATAACCCAAGGCTGAATTTTTGCTCAACAAACTATTTGTGTAACTGTGTCGTAGCAAGAGCCTGGGTCCTGAATCTGTGGCCGTAATGGTGGTTGAACCGGTATCAAGGTGATTGGTCACATCCCAGGATCGCAGATTAACAGCGCCAGCCGCATCGGTACTCGTACTGAACATTGCGACGACGGCAATAAGAGATGCTTGAATAGCAATTGAAGTCGTTTGTATATGTTTTCGGTCTGACATTTTCTCTCCTTTAGGACAAATGGCTGAGTCGCACCCATTGCTGAATTAACATGTTTACTCACGCAATGGCTGCAAAGAAAGGACAAAAGAAAAATGTCCTTTCTTTATTGCAACCATACAGATAAATTATCAGGCCGGAATCATGTTGGACACTTCACGGGATTGATTTTTTCTCAAGCGCCAGCCGATAAGGCCAAGACCCGCCAGCAGCATCGCCCAGGTTTCAGCTTCTGGTACGGCGCTGACAACCAGGTCATATCCACCGCCAGTTGACCCAGCATCGGTTCCCCCGATGTAGACGGTGTACCAGCCTGCAGCCAGATTGTCGAATGTAAGTGACGCCGAATTGGCGCTTGTACTGCCCGATGCAAGTGTTCCATCAACAGCATGTGCGCCAGCCTGAATCGATTCACCCCACGCCCCGCTTGAAACATTGATTGCAGGATTGGAGACAGCATAGCCCAAGGTTGAAAGGACATTACCGCCTTGTCCATCTTGCATCCATAGTGTACCGGCATCCCCTTGAGAGCCCGTTGCATTAAACGCATGCGGCGTACCCGGTATACCGGTGGTACCTGTTGGTATTTCGCCACCAAAACTTGTTGTTCCGCCATCAAATACGCCGTCGGTTGCCCAGACCGTAACCCCCGGAACAAAGCCAGCTGCACCATTTACTGATACATTGACATCGCTGCCGCCCAGTTGGTTTTCGAATGTAAACCAAGCACCTGCATGGCCCCAAGCCGAATTATTCAGAGCCGGGTTGTCAGTGTAGGCATGATTGTTACCTATCCCCGTTGCTGAAATAGTCGTTGATCCGCCATCAAGACTTTTATCACCACCAGTCCAGGATTCGGTAAAGAAGACTGCGTCGGCCGCATAAACTTGTGTACCGAATAAAGCAGCAACAGCAACAGTCGAAACTTGTGCGGCAACCTTTGTTAATTTTGTATGTTTTTTCGTAAACACTATTTACTCTCCTTAAGATACATGATTTCTAAATATTACTGAGTGTCAATAGCCAAATCAAAATTATTGAAACAGCATGACATCACGCTTGCGAATGATGATCTGAAATGCCCTTAAAAAGTATTTGCAAATATTTGCATGCACCTTATTTCAGACACTCCCATCATTCCTGGGAGGCAACCCGGCCGTCTTAATCTATCTGAAATAAAAAAAGACCCGTCGGTTTTCCGGACCCGTTTTGCAACGAGGGTGGCTTTATTAGTTACTAAAATTATTATCCAAAATAAAAACTCAAATAACAATGTGACAAATTGTCGCACTGCAGCAAGCGTGCAATAACAGGCGATTTGGAAAGGACAACCAGCATATTCGTAAAAAACTGAATGCGACTTTTTGTCGCATTGACTGATGCTGGTGTTTTGCTGGATAGTGACTGATGGTCAGCGTGATAAGCAAGACAAGACGTAAACAAAAATATTGACGCAACAACTATTCGAAATATAAGTAAAATTTTTTATCAACAGAGTTTTGCAACGAGGCGTCCAAGTAATTATTCACAGACCAATTCAAATAAGGATTTATTTTTTACCATGCTCAACCACAACAAATTCGAGAAATTAAAAATGAAAAAAAACTTGAAAACAAACCTATGGATCGTCATTTCTTCTATATTGTTAGCATGCTTTTCTACTACTTGTTTAGCAATTGGACCAGGCCAAGTTAATATCTATGACTTAAATGACCCACAAGTACCATCATTTATTATTTCTAACGCACCAGAAGGCGCTGCAGATGTCGTCGCGGGTGATTTTCATGTCGGAATCTGGGCTGAAGAGGGGCATGAAGGTTCATATGTTTACTTTGACACTTATTACTTCTTCGCCAAGGATGCAGCTGGTGGAGGAATATTTGTATGTATCTGGCCCGATGACAAACCCGCTCCGCCTGAAATATTCACTGTTTCAGACGGTATGCAGATTTTGGTGTATAGGGACACTGCGGGTAATTGTTCGATCAGCGACTCCGGGGCCATCTTGATAATAAATACGAACTTTGCTTTTGGTAAACGAATAAATTTATTAACAGTACCTAAAAACGGTTACTTACAACCCAGCCGGATTGTCAAACTACATAATGACACTTGGATTGTCCCTTTTGCGGCAGGCGCTTATCCTGAATTACATAGCGCAACCTTTGAATTTCATTATCTTAACAATGATTTGTTTTCCAAAATAACTCCCGACAGTACGCGTTTTGAAGTAGATCGCTATACTGAAGGGTTTCACGTTATGGGAGATCATTTGGATGCGGCCGGTAACGTTGTAGACGTTGCTAGTGGTTCCTGCACGATTGATGTTGAGACAACCGAATATTTGGCTGCAATGGCAATAGCAACATCCGGATACGATGGCGGAGGAATTAAGTTTAATAATGATTGTACTTTTATTAAACCTTACAAGGCAACGTATCAAAGATAATATTTTACTCGACTCGGCTAACGGTTATCGCCATGACCGAGTCCGCCGGTTTACACCGGCAGACTCGGTTTCTTTGTGTATGTTTATTCCTGTTAAAATCACAATTGAGTAAACTACTTTCCAACCACTCTTTGCGAGGCCACACGCGAAAAGTATTTATCAAGTCTGCATAAGAATTCAATGTGACACATTATCGCATGCGCAATTTGCCGCACCTGTTGACTTTGTTGGTATCCCAGTAGGCGGAGAGAGGCACCAATTTCTCGCATGCTTTGAAAATTGATAATGCATTCGGGCAAGGAAGAAACGTTTATAGCAGAAAACTGATTCCTATCAGAGGAAATACCACAAGATCATCAATCCAGTGTTTTGCCGAAAATACCCACGTGCTGCCTGTAATACCCGCCTAAAATGAACTGTTTGTACTGGCATTACGCTAAGCCAAATGAATTGATTCACCTTATGCGGCAGCTGCAACACTGTGTTTAATTTGACTTAGCGTATAACCGTAACAATGCCATTCTTGCTTATAAGCCTTTTCCTGTGTCAACCTTCCTGCGCCCGGCAGTCATCTATGCTTTTCCGATGTCTCACACGCCACAAATTGTATTAAATGATTGCTGTGTTCCAGTGAATGCAACATCAGCCATGCTGGTGTATAAATGATTTATAAAAGTGAGTTTGCGGGCCGGACGAACCTTTTTTTAAACTGGATGATTACTATCGGATAATTAGTGGACAATATTTGTCATGGTTTTAAAAGCCTTGAACCAATCATGCGCTGTTTGGCAGGCATGATTGGCAAGGCGTTATTAACAATAACTGGAAGTTGGACAAATGTTATTAATACTGAAGAGCCAAACGGCGGCGATTCGCTGTAACGCTCACAAGGCCCAGGCCAATTAAAAGCATTGCATAAATTTCCGGTTCAGGAACTACGGAAACCATCCCCTCAACACCGTATGAAGACCAAGGCCCTACCTGGTCCGAATAATCAGTACCCCCGACAAAAATCGAGTAATCGCCTGCGGCTAAATGGAACGTTTGAGACACAGAATTATCTGCAACACCGTCGCCTCCTGCAATAACACCGGTACCATAGTCTACGCTGCCGTCATAAGCTGAACCAACGTAGGTGAAAACGGTCGCAGGATCATTGGCGTCGTTGGTTATGCGCCAGGTATCGAGCGCCCTGAACGCGCCTTCTGTGAAAGCGCCACCTGAATCAGTGTCACGTATGACAACCGATCCTGCTGCAGTATCATAATCAGCACCTAATGGCGCTAAATGCGCGAGCCCGCTATAGAGCGAAAAACCAGGATTGACACCACCGAGTACGCTTGTTCCGGTAGAAGTTGTATACGCAAGGTCCGTAAATGTAATTGTGACATCGGCTTCATTGTCGAGATGGAACCGGTAAGCGCGCAAATGGTGCGAATCACCCCAATCTGCATCCGTTCCATCTATCCAGCCATGTCCGCCACTAAGCGCCTGCTCTGAAATAGACTGTGATTGTGCAGTAACACCGGTAAACGAACCGAAATCGCGGCCACCGTATCCAATGTGCGCCATCGCCTGCAGCGCACTCATACCTGTAATTAATATTGCATACGTAATTGCATTTTTTATTAATTTTTTGTTCATTTTGACTCCAATTAATTAAATATGATTGAGTAAGGAACGCTCTCCAACTCCCTTTGCGTGGCCACGCGAGCAGAGTATTTATTAATTTTAAGGGAGATTCAATGTGACAAATTGTCGCATCTAACAGTTGAAACGCTTTTTTTTGGCTATATTGGCTATAAAGAAGAAAAGCAAAAGCACTTAGTGTCACTTGCCTGAATCAATAATTCGATTAATAAATTGTCCTACAGCGTATAAACCGAACACCTAAACCGGAATTGATTTAGTAGTTTCCAATGGTTCCTGGACGGCATCCCGATTTCTAAAACTATGTTGATAGATTAGCAGGTTAAAGACGTTGTGACAGATAGGCGAATTTCTGCGATTGGGTGTATGACCAAGATTCGGCGTACAGCTATAAATATGTAATAATGAAAAGTCTTTTATATGACACTATCAAAGTCTGCCATGCGATTTTTCTTTCAATACGTCGCAATAATCATGTTCTTTGCTTCCAACCTCTGCGCAGCTGTTTTACCTGAACAAATTGCGATTATTGTCAACAAAAACGATGCAATGAGTCTCGAGATTGGCAACTATTATCAACAAAAACGCAATATCCCTGATGAAAACATCATACGGATAGAATTCCCGGTTACCGGTTCAATGGGCAGTCATTTATTCAGCATGTTAAGACAACAAATTGTTGCACAAACACCTGAACAGGTGCAGTTTTATGTACTTGCCTGGTCAAAGCCCTATAAAGTTGCCTGTATGTCGATAACCAGCGCCATGACATTCGGATTTGACAGGAAATATTGCGCGCATGATTGTTCACCGACTGAACCCAGTGTGTATTTCAACTCAAATTCCTTATCCCCATTTAATGATTTTAAAATACGCCCAACCATAATGCTCGCGGGCAGCAGCATGAAACAGGTAAAAGCGATGATTGATCATGGTGTTCAATCAGACGGCACCTTTCCTACCGGCACAGGCTATCTCGTTACTACATCGGACGCTGCGCGTAATGTGCGGTCATATGTGTTCGAAACCATTAGTGCAGCGTATTCTAATCGTATAAAAATCGAGGTCTCAGAGACTGACGCGCTCCATAAAAAGCAGGACGTGCTTTTTTATTTTACCGGTGGAGTTGAAGTAAAAGGATTAAAAACCAATCGTTTTTTGCCCGGAGCAATTGCCGATCACCTGACCTCTTCTGGTGGCGTTTTATTTGGTGATCGACAGATGAGCATACTGAAGTGGCTCGACGCAGGTGCAACAGGCAGTTATGGAACCGTGACTGAACCCTGCGCATTTCCCCAAAAATTTCCACATCCCGGAATTGTCATTGATCGATATACACGTGGCGAATCATTAATCGAAGCTTACTGGAAAAGCGTGGCCTGGCCGGGTCAGGGTTTATTTGTCGGCGAGCCAATGGCCGCGCCGTTTTACAACAGTCATGATCAATAACGTATCTTTTATATATCGTAGTTAGCAGTTTTACAATTTATCGAGCAGTAACTGTTCGTATTGCGTAAGAATTCCGTCCCATGTGAAACACTCAAGATGGCGCTGTCTATTTTTCTGCCGCAAGGACTGTAATAACGCAGTATCCTCAAGGAGAAGGTCAAAGCATTGCGCACACTCGCCTGTATTGGAAAAATAATAATTGCCATCACCCGCTACCCAGCGGTTATAACGATTATTGTGGGCAAGTATCGGCATACCTGCGCCCAGCGCCTCAACCAAAGACGGATTAGTCCCGCCAACCTGGTGACCATGAACATAAAGACAGGCGAAAAATCTCAATGCATTGATCACGTGCCGATCGTAAATTGCTCCGGGAAAAAGGACTTCTTCACTGGCAGCAGCAAACACCCTTTCCCGGTACCTTGAATTGGCCTTGTTAAAATCTCCAAGCACGACCAACATTTTACCCCGCTTTTGTTTGGAAAATGCAGCGACAATTTCCAGAATTGAATTTTCCGGTTCAGGACGGGCGATAATAATTGCATATTTCTGAGGCCGTAGCCCATATAGTTCAAGACATGTCTGATCGGCACCGTCAATGCTCTGAGCACCATAAGGGATCATGGTTATTTTCTCAGAACGAACGCGCGTTTCCAGATGTTTTTTTATCTCTGGGTGGTCTGCGATCAAATGATTACCGACTAAACACCCTGCTCTTTCATTGATATACAACCATAATTTGGCTGCCAAAGACCACTTGCCGCGCTGCCATTCAAGTCCATCCATATTGATAATATTTTTTAATCCCAATAATCGATAGACGATGCAAAAAATAGCGGTGTTATAGCCCAAGGTCAATACCCCGCCTTGATGGCGTGCAGCATGCAGCGTTGTCTTCCAGTCGAAAAGAACAGTGCCCAATGCGCCTTTGTTTTTTGTTGGAAATCGGATCAGTCTTATGCCCTGCCATTCATCCTCATATACCGGACCACCACCTTCTTCCTGACAATAAACAGTTACACGCCAACCGTTCTTTGTTAAATAGCGCGCCAGATGTTCGGCAAATGTTTCAAAACCGCCATGCTGTGCCGGTATACCCCGTGTACCAAGAATTCTTAATGTTTTTTTTATTGTATGCATAATGTTTATATAAAAGCACTAACCCAATAATTTTCTTACAAATTATCCTATATTTATAAATAAGTTCGTGCGAAATCAATATGGCCAGCATGGCTCATATCCTCTCTAATATCTGAGATTAAAGAAATTTTCAAAATTGTCGTGAAACCATTTACAAATGCTTAAACGCTTAAAGTAGTCTTTTTTGATTACATGGTATAGCACAGTAGTCAACATTTAAATAAGTTGAAATAAGTGAAATAGCTTTTTAAAGGCAAACCATTCGAAAGTTTGGGACGCAAAGTGATCGATCTAAAGGTAAAAACCCAGGATGGCCGCACTGCAAAGATATTCACACATGTCTCAGTCATACAGATTGAATAAAGAGTTGTTCCAAGAAGTTTTCATTGCAAGATTTTTATTATGCTGATTGTATTATTCTGATCAATTCTTAACGATATGTAACACATTTTATCTTCCAGTCTTCCATCCTCCATTCTTAGGAGGATTTGTTATGAACAGCACTATCAGCCAACAACAAACCATGTGTTTCAAGTGTGTTGGCTCTGAAACATTTGCATTGACAATCGGTTCATGCAAGAACCAAATTGTCAGAGTTTTAAATTTTCTTATACTGAGCACACTATTTCTCGTCAGCAATCAAGGGTTGTCAAGAGAGTTGCCAAATATTGTCGACGACATCAAGGCCGATATGCTGCTGAATGAAGCCGAACTGATGGATGCGCCAGATACGTGGGTGGCGTGGTCGAAAGGGGGATTCATTACCATGGGCGCTGCAGCCAGAGGCGACGCCACCCCGATCTGGTGGCAACCGGATGACAAATCTTACAAATCCTCAGACTACTGGCACGCTATTACGCCGTGGTTTGTTATTTATCCCGGCACCCAACATAAGGCGAACAATGTGCGCGTTAAAATATCCGAAATAAAATTATTTATCCTGAAACGCAGTTCCAATACGTGGGAGCATATCAATATCGATAACACTGATCCCACATGGCAGCATCATCAATCTCATGTGTCGCCTCAGACTGCCCACGAAAAAGTAAACAAACGGACAGGACCTGATGGAAAGATTTCCTACAAGCTGAACTCGGGGTTTAATCCGATTCACGGCGGCGTTCGTAAATTCGAAATATACGGGCCGGATGTGAAAGCCGTTTATGCACGATTAACCTCGGAGTTAATTATAGACGATCCTAATAAGCCAGATGACCGCGCTGACGCGCAGATATTAGTTAGTGTTGGTGCTGATTATTACCCTGATATTAATACCACAATACGGGATTTTGCGCCTTCTAGCTGGGTTCCAGCGGCTACTATATCAAGGTTCGGACTGGTTAAAAGGACTAGCAGGATTCACCATGCGGCCACAATCGATCCTCCTGGACCTACCAAGAATAGCGGTTCAGTTTTGCAAGATGAATATAAAACTATTCCTATGTCGGAGTTTGAAAACAATCCACCTATAATTAGACTAAATTCTGACAGCATGTGCCCATAACAAAACACTCTCTCTTTTCAAAAAATTCAGCCGCAACCTTTTTTGCGGCTGGATGTGTGCCGTCTTCCAAGACTCAAACATATTTATAGAAGTTCATTTAATACTGAATTTTTAATATTTGCGCTTTAACACTTGTAACAGGTACTGTCCATAACCGTTCTTTGTCAAGGGCATTGCCAGCGCCTCAAGTTGTGCAGCATCTATCCAACCCTGTTTAAAAGCAATCTCTTCCGGACAAGCGATTTTGAGTCCCTGCCGGTGTTCAATAGTGGCGACAAAATGGCTTGCTTCCAGCAACGATTCATGTGTCCCAGTATCCAGCCAGGCATAGCCTCGCCCCATGATTTCGACATGCAGCGCCATATTCTCCAAATAAATCCGGTTAAGATCGGTAATTTCCAGCTCGCCGCGGCGTGATGGCCGGATAGATTTAGCGAAATCCACAACGTGTTGATCATAAAAATACAAACCAGTAACCGCATAATTGGATTTTGGATTAAGCGGCTTCTCTTCCAGGTTGATTGCACATCCTTGCTGATCAAAGTCAACGACTCCATAGCGTTCAGGATCCTGTACATGGTACGCAAAAATACTCGCCCCCGAAGGACGTTGCATGGCGCTAAGCAGCAAATGATGCAGATCATGACCATAAAATATATTATCGCCCAGTACCAATGCCGAATGCTCATTGCCTATAAATGATTCGCCTATGAGAAAAGCTTGCGCCAGACCGCCCGGCGTTGGTTGAACGGCATAGGTAATGTTCAGCCCCCACTGGTGTCCATCGCCGAGCAGTTGTTCGTAGTGCGGCATATCATGCGGTGTCGATATCACCAACAGATCGCGTATGCCTGCCAGCATCAGGGTGCTGAGCGGATAATACACCATCGGTTTGTCAAACACCGGCAATAATTGTTTGGAAATTACCTGTGTTACGGGATATAACCGGGTTCCTGATCCACCCGCCAATACAATACCTTTTCTCTGGATTTCTTGAGGCTGCACGTGTTTGTCTTTAGCTTGGATTTTCTCCATCATTTTTTAAGGCGATCTGTTAACCAGCCTATACAGAAATTATAAGCAACGTACTATATCAATAAAATGGAAGAATCTAATGCGACAAATTGCCGCATTGTAATGCAGATAGCAAGCAAAGATAATATAGTTTTTTAAATGTGCATGATGATTCACTTGCATACGTTGCCCAAAGAAGAACTTCAGAACTTCACCTTTGCTTGAAAAGCTTCTTAAAGTTGGCTCAGGTTAATTGGTAATGAGATAGCCTATTAACGATAAACCATTCGAAAGTTTGGGATGCAATGTGATCAATCTTAAGGTTGAAACCCAGGATGGCCGTACGACAAAGATATTCAAGCATGTCACAGTTTTACAAATCACAAAAGGAATTATTCTATTCAAAAAAGTTTTCATGGCAGAATTTTTATTCTGATGATGAGATTGTTTTATTCTATATTCTAATTAAATTGTTAACGAGATATGTAGTTAGTTTATCTTTCAGTCTTCCATCCTCCACTATTGAGAGGATTTGTTATGAACTGCATTACCAGCCAACAACAAACCATGTGCTTCAAGTATGTTGGCTCTGAAACATCTACAGTGACAATCAGTCTATGCAAGAACCAAATTGTCAGAATTTTAAATTTTCTTATACTGAGTACACTATTGCTCGTCAGCAATCAAGGGTTATCAAATGTTATCGATGACATCAAGGCCGATATGTTGCTAAATGAAGCTAAGTTACTGGATGCGCCGGAACATACAAGCTGGTCAAAAAAGGCAACTATTACCATGGGTGCAGCACCCAGAGGCGATGCCACCCCAATCTGGTGGCAACCGGATGACGATTCCTACAAATCCTCAGACTACTGGCACGCTATTGTGCCGTGGTTTGTAATTTATCCCGGTACAGAGCATAAGGCAAGCAATGTGCGCATTAAAGTATCCGAAATAAAATTATTTATCCTGAAATACAGCTCCAACACTTGGGAGCATATCAATATCGATTATAGCGATCCCATATGGCAGCAGCATCAATCTCATGTGTCGCCTCAGACTGCTAACAGAAGAGTAAACAAACGGATAGAACCTGACGGAACGATTTCCTACAAACTGAACTCAGGATTTAATCCGATCCACGGCGGCATTCGTAAATTCGAAATATACGGGCCGGACGTTAAAGCCGTTTATGCGCAATTAACCACGGAACTAATTTTAGACGATCCTGATAAACACGATGACCGCACCGAAGCACAGTTACTGGTCAGTATCGGCGCTGATTATCATCCGGATATCAATCTGCGGATAAAAGACTTCGCTGCACCGCATAATTGGGTTCCCGCAGTTGCTGCATCGCGGTTTGGTCTGGTCAAAAGCCGCCCAAGGGTTCATCATATGGCTACAATTAATCCACCAGGGTCAGTCAAAAATAATGGTTCAGTTTTACCTGATAACCATAAAATTATTTCTATCACAGAATTTGAAACCAATCCACCACCCATAATCGAATAAATTTTAGAGACACCCATTAGAAAGAAATAACAAGCAGCGTACTCTATTTATAAAAAGGAAGTATCAACTGCGGCAAATTGTCGCATTGCATTGCGGATAGCAAGCAAAGATAATATGAGCTTTTAAATGTGCCCAGATGCATTCAAATGCACATGAAACGGATGATGTAAATTTTATTGGCGATACCACCGGATAAGCCGGTGTAAGTCATTCCATCAATTCCGCAACACCAAGTACGTGAATGTCAGTACTGTATAACAGTTGATATCATTTTATTTCAAAGAATCGCATAAGGAATTAGCTTTAATTATTTTATGAATAAAAAATTTTTATCGGCCTGCAGAATTCTTGCGCTTAGGACTTCAATTTTCGGGCTTACTTTAATTTTATTTGCCTGTGACAGCGAACCGATCAACAAAGCACCAGGCCAGGCCCTGGCTAGCGTGGATGGAGAGGAAATTACTGTCTCGCAACTAAATGATGAACTCAATCGCGTCAAAATCCAGGCTGATCAAATTGACCAGGCAAAAAAACAATTACTGGAATCAATGATTGATCGTCAGTTAATGGTCGCAGAAGCTAAACACAAAAAGCTCGACCGCGCCCCAAATGTCATGCAAGCAATAGAACGCGCCAAGATGCAGATTATCGCGCAATCATACATGCAAACCACATTGAGCCAAGTTGACGATCCAACGGAAACGGAAATTAGTCAATTCTATCAGGAGCATCCCGAACTTTTCGCGCAGCGTAAGCAGTATAACCTCGCTTTTTTAAGGTTTCCATCGCAAATCTTGAACGATGAATTCAATTCGGTCATTGACTCGGCGAAATCACTCAGTGATGCTGCCAACTGGCTAGATAAACATGAGATTTCTTATGTGCGTGACAAAATAATTCGTGCTGCAACCGACATACCGCCTCAGGTTGCCGCAAAACTGCAAAACACCAAAACAGGGGAAATGTTTCTTGTGCATGAAAATGACAATGCAAATGCAACCAGCATGTTAGTATTTGTTAAGAGTATTGAAAAAAACCCGGCTACCATCGAAGCGGTCAAACAACAAATTGCAATGCATTTGTTGAACAACAAACGCCGCGAAACAGCTCAAGCCGCAATATCACATTTACGTTCGAATGCAAATATCGAATATCTTCATGACTGGGCTGAGACAACTGCCATGGAAGCTATACAACCATCTACGAAACCATTGGATACCAAAGAAGCCGAAATGCCGCTGGACGATATCCTGCTTCAAGATGAGTCAATTGAGCGCGGAATCGGTGGATTGAAATAATCTCCCAAGACAAGCGTGTAATCAACTTAATTTAAACAATGAAAATGGAGAAAGTAGCTTTTTGGACTATAGGTTTATTACTGTTAGGTTTATCAATCGGTTCTGGCCATGCCGATCAAAATTCGATCAACAGAAGCCTGCTCGGTCCAGGTGATGTGCTAAAAATACTTGTATACGGCAATACTGATCTCACGCTGGAAACAAAAATTAACGAAGCCGGAAAAATTACGTTTCCGTTACTTGGTAAAATAACACTCGAAGGCTTAACACCCAGTGCTGCTGAGAAAAAAATTGCCGACCAGCTTCAAGACGGCGGTTATCTGCGAAAACCACAAGTCACGATATTGACCTCGGCATTATACAGTCAACAAATATCAGTGCTCGGACAAGTCCGTAACCAGGGACGCTATCCAATTGAAGGCCAGCGAAGTTTAACGGATGTGCTCGCCATGGCTGGCGGCATCAGCCCAGATGGCGGGAATACCGTAACGTTAATCCGCGCGGAAAGCGAACATTTTATAAAAGAGGAAATAGACATACTTTCCATCTTTCGGTCTGGCGACATGACACTGAACCCAACCATACGCGGTGGCGACCTGATATATGTCGCGATAGCTCCCCGATTTTATATCTATGGCGAAGTGCAGCGCCCAGGATTTTATCGGCTGGAACCCAACATGACCGTCGTTCAGGCGCTTTCTACCGGTGGCGGACTCAATCAACGCGGCACAGAACGCGGTGTACGAATTCAACGCCGTGACGCTGACGGCACACTGCAAGTCATCAAAGTAAGGCCGGATGACTTGGTACAGCCCGATGATGTTGTTTATATCCAGGAAAGCTTGTTTTGAATTGTTGACATATACTTGATTTATATAACCATAAAACTTTTATAGTATTTCATGAATATACTGCAATTTTTTCGTATCCTACGGGCCCGCATTAACATTGTGTTGTTTGTATTTTTTATCACTGTACTCACAACGCTGCTAGTCAGTTTAGTGCTTCCAAAATCTTATAAAGCGACCACAACCGTTATGCTTATTAGTAAAGGCGTTGATCCGGTCACGGGTCACACTTTACCGATTCAATTGATGCAAGGTTTTATGGCCACTCAGTTGGATGTGATTAGCAGCACCAGAACTGCTTTGACGGTCGTGGACCGGTTAAAACTGGATCAGAACCCAACCATTAGACAACAGTTTAATCAAAGCGATGGCGAGAGCAGTATCCGCCACTGGCTGGCTTCGCTTCTTGTTAAAAACTTACTTGTCGAACCTTCGCGAGAAAGCAATGTCATTTCGATCAGCTTTAAAGGCTCAGATCCTGCATTTGTAGCAGCCATAGCCAATGCTTTTGCAAATGCTTATCAGGAAATGAACGTTCGGTTAACGGTAGAGCCTTCCCAGCAAGCCTCGGTTTATTTGTCCAATCGATTAAATACGTTACGTGAGAAACTCGAGTTTGCACAGAGAAAAGTATCGCGTTTTCAGCAGGAAGAAGGCATAGTCGATGTGGATAACCGTCTCGATATTGAAACAAGACGATTAAATGAACTATCCAGTAAATTGACACTGGCGCAGAGCGAAGCCATGGGTTCAGCAGAAAACGGTGATTATCGTGCTGATGGAGGGCAAAGTGTCATCAATAATTCGTTGATCAACGGGCTAAAAGTTAATCTGGTTCAAGCCGAGGCAAAGCTTGCCGACACCAAACAGAAATTCGGTATAAATCACCCCGAGTACGAAGGCGCAAAAGCCCAAGTCGCAAAAATCCGCACAGAACTGACCAAACATACCAAAATCACATCACAAAAAGCGATCAATCGCGAAGCCGAAATACGCGAAGCTTTGGAAATGCAGAAAACCAAAGTATTGGCCTTGCAACAAGCACGTGATGAACTTAAATTATTACTTAAAGAAGCAGAAGGCGCGCAACACGCTTATGAAAGTGCATTACAGCATTTAAATAGAACCAGTCTGGAGGGTCACTCCAATCTGTCAAGTGTTTCCGTTCTTGATCCAGCCACAATTCCGGCTAGTCATGATAGCCCTAATTTAAAGCTTAATCTGGTGTTATCAATCTTTCTTGGCAGTTTGCTTGGTATGTTTTTTGGCTTATTGGTTGAAATGTTTGACCGGCGAATTCGCTCAACTGAAGATTTGAACGATGTATTAGAAACGCCTGTTCTTGGAAACATCGATCTGCGCAAACAAAATACGTCGCGTTTCCGGTTACCTTTCCTGAGATATGCCCACAAAACTACTGGTTAACATTAACAATGAATATTTCTACATCTACGACTATCCCGTTTGTTAAAGCGCAAGACACGGTCTTTTCGGCGACTGATTCCGCACAACGCAAAACATTACAGATTGGTCAGATTCTTCTGAAAATGGGCAAGATTAACCGACGGGACACCGAAAAAATACACCGGTTACAAAAAAAGCATGGGGGGCTGTTTGGCGATGCAGCAAAACAACTCAACTTGGTTTCAGATCGCGATGTTCAGCATGCGCTGGCTTATCAGTTTAACCATTCAACCCTGTTACCAAAACAAGAGCATACTATGCCAGAACTGCTGATTACGCATCAATCCAACAGCGCGCTTGCTGAATCTATGCGTGCAATGCGCACGCAATTGATTCTGCGAGGTTTTCCATCCGACCAAAAAACTTTGGCCGTGGTTGGGATCAACCGCAACAGCGGCACAAGCCTTTTTACCGCAAATCTTGCTGTATTGTTTTCGCAATTGGAAAAACAGACGTTACTCATCGATGCTAATTTAAGAAATCCAAGCCAGCATAATCTCTTTAACCTAACTAACAAATGCGGTTTGTCTGATGTGCTTGCCGACCGTGTTGCCATAGTTGGTGCATTGACCACAGTAGAAGCTTTGCCGAACCTTTCGCTTTTACCTGCCGGGACACTTCCACCAAACCCACTGGAATTGCTCAGCATGCCTAAGTTTAGTATCACAAACGAACTTTTTTCCGATCAATTTGACATTGTTTTATATGATACGCCAGGATTTATGGAAGGCACCGATGCGCTTATGATTGCCAAGCATGCTGACTATGTTTTATTGTTGGTGCACAAGAACCAATCCCGCCTTGCTGATGTTGAGGCCGTCAGCAAACAGATTACCAACAACGATATCAAAATCATTGGTTCAATTCTTGTTGACTATTAACAAAACGGAAATCCCTCTCATGTCTTTTTATGCCGTTAACCAAAACAATTTGAAAGAAACAGCCATGATATGGTCTCCTGTCTTAGCCGGGTTGTTGGTATTGTATTTGCCAACTTTTTATGATCTCGCCAATGGATTGTGGACAAATGACGAACAAATGCATGGCCCCATTATTCTGGCGCTTTCCATTTGGCTTATTTATCGCAAATGGCCAAAAATGATTATGTCCAGCGAAAGCAAACCATCTGCCAACAGTGGCTGGTTTGTGTTTGCAATGGCCTTGATACTCTACATCATTGGTCGCTCACAAGACATTTTGGTATTTGAGATTGGGTCGTTTATAGTGTCCCTGGCTGCTATTTTGTTGGTCACACGCGGTACTGCAGCACTTAGAGTTCTGTGGTTTCCGTTATTTTTTATGCTGTTTATGATTCCGCTTCCAGGCCCGGTCGTCAGTACATTGACCATGCCAATGAAAATGGCGGTCTCCTACGTTGCGGAACATGTTTTATACTGGGCGAATTATCCGATTGCCCGTAATGGCGTCATCCTGCAAATTGGACAATACCAGTTGCTTGTGGCAGATGCCTGCGCCGGTCTGCAAACGCTTTTAACGCTTGAAGCACTAGGGTTGTTTTATTTGAACCTGATGCAACACACATCGGTTTTCCGTAATGTTGCGCTGGCAATTCTGATTATACCAATCTCTTTTACTGCTAATGTTATTCGCGTCATCGCTTTGACGCTGATTACGTATCACTACGGTGATGCAGCCGGACAGGGATTTATGCATGGATTTGCAGGTATGGTTTTATTTATCAGTGCTCTGATTTTGATATTAAGTGTGGATTCATGTTTGCATTTTGTCTCGAAGCAGCGCATGACGAACTCCACCGCTGCGGCATGAGTACTAAAATATATTAAATGAGGTATCCAATGAGAAAACCTATCATAATCAATTTTGTACTGGGATTAACCATGGTCCTGGCCGCCGCATTGACGACGGCAATGACACCCACCACCAAAATCGCCGACCTGAGAGACACAGTTAACCTTGAATCGCTTATTCCATCATCATTTAACGACTGGCGAATTGATACATCAATCATACCGCTGCAAGTCGATCCAAAAACGCAGGCACAACTGGATAAACTGTACAATCAGGTGCTGTCCAGAACTTATGTGAATTCCGACGGTGTACGCGTGATGCTGTCAGTGGCTTATGGCGGGGATCAGAGTGATCATCTGTCGCTGCACAAACCCGAAGTCTGTTATCTGGCGCAGGGTTTTGAAATCAAACAGAACATTGCCGGAGAAATAGCCACACCTTATGGAAATCTGCCCGGCAGACATTTACTGGCTGTTCGTGGCAATCGTAATGAACCAATTACCTACTGGGTTACGATTGGTGACAAAGCCGTCTTGTCCGGTATAAATCAGAAGATTCAGCAGATTCGTTATGGGCTATCGGGAAATGTGCCTGATGGCATGCTGGTACGCGTATCGACACTTGGCGCAAATATCGATCAGGCATACCAGGCACAGGAATTTTTTATACAGGATATGCTGTTATCCATGGATGGGGCGGCGCGTAACAGACTGATTGGAACATTTGATCTTTAGTCTTTAGCGCAAACGAATAAAAACTTATCGATAAAATGAGCCCACCGTCTGTTCCAACAATCCGAATAACGCCATCCCTAATCATTGCATTACTGAGCATTCCATTTGCGTTGTTTTTTGGTCTGGTTGCGGTGACCGCGAATCCGTTATTGGTCGGTTTTGCCGTCGCGCTGATTCTTGGTGTTGCGTTTTTAGCCAAACCCGACTGGATCATCTGGTTGACACTGATACTCGGCTTACTGGTAACCGGCATATTACCGCTTTTCATTCACGAAGGACTGGCTGCAAGAAGCGCATGGAGCGTCTCAATACTCGGTTTTTTCCTAATGGCAGTAGCATTTTTAAAGCTTCTATCAACACCAGGCAATCAGAAGGAAACACCATCTTTTATATGGATCGCATTACTGTTTATTATTTATGCCATCTTGTGCTCATTAATGAACTGGCATTCACTTGGAGAATTCCTCGGTGGCGCTAAGCGCTACTTTCAGATGTGGGGCTTTATTTTTGCTTTGTGCTGGCTGACGCTGGATGTGCAAAAAATGCAACGCTGGCGAATATTTTTCTTGTGCGTTGCATTAGTGCAGTTGCCGCTTGCAATTTACCAACTGATCACGTGGGTACCCTTTCGTGAAAGTATCAAAAACGCCTACCCTCATATGGTGCCGATTGATGTTGTTGCAGGCGCATTCGGTTCAAGCATTACCGGTGGCGGCGCGAGTGCCGAAATGGCCACTTTTCTAATAATTATATTAAGTTTTATACTGGCCCGGCGTATGGAAAAGTCACTGTCAACCAAGTATTTGGCACTGCTGACACCGATTGTCATGGCGCCATTATTCCTTGGCGAAACAAAGGCGGTATTATTTATGCTGCCGCTTATGTTCATGGTGCTCTACCGGCATAAAATCTTCAGTCATATACGCTACTGGCTGTTCAGCTTTGCCGCCATGATGTTGATAACAGTCATCGCCAGTTATGCTTATATGAGCTTTATGCCTGAAAAAAGCAAAGAAGAACTTATTTCGGATACAATTGCGTATAATTTTCAGGAAAAAGGTTATGGCGGATATTATCTGAACCGTACCACAGCCATTACTTTCTGGGCTCAAAACCAACGAGCAAGCGACCCGGTATCCATAGTTTTTGGAAACGGACTCGGCGCATCACACACTGCCACTCGTGGACATATCGCTGTTCATTATCCTGGATATGGAATTGACTTAACCGCGGCGCCGACACTGCTTTGGGATCTGGGTTTAGTCGGTTTCATTTTATTTTTTGCAATATTGATTTCAGCCTGGCGTTGCGCTAACCGGTTAATACGGGAATCGGTCTCTCCTGTCGTCCGTGCGGATGCTAAAGCAATACAAGCTGCTTTAGCGTTATTTGCCTTTTATTTGTTTTACCGTATCGGCATACTGGAACTATTGAGTTTCCAGGTTGTATTTACTGTTTTGTTAGGCTATCTTGCCTGGCTACACCGCCAGCATATGCTGTCCGGCAACAAACAAACCGCATGAACCCGCGATGTATACTGCAACTGAATTGAAATACAGTACCCTGCACTTTCTGACGGGCAAAGCGGTTTCCGCGTTGTTAACGTTTATTATTCTTTTATTGCTGGTCAGAATACTATCTACTCAAGAGTACGGCATGTATGTACTTATGGTTGCGGGTATGGAACTCGCTCTGGCTATTCTGTCGTTCGGCCTGCCCTGGTTATCCGCGCGTTATTTGCCTGAATATCGCATACATAGCAGTGGCCGTTTACTTGTGCAATTCGTATGGAAGATCATTGCATTGTTTGTGTTGATGCTCTCTACAGGCGCTTTTTTGCTCTTTTTATTGATGCAATGGCTGATGCCTATAGAATTAATCCATTACACACCTATAGCCCAATTATTTTTAGCCGTCCTCTTACTGGAAGGTCTAAGCAGACGCATCCGGGAAAATATCCTGGCACCATTGATGCAACAAAAGCTTGCGCAAATCAGTCTCGCAGCACGAAATTTTATTTTTTTGATGCTAATTGGCATTATCGTTTTCCAGGTTGATATTCAGCTCTATCACGTCGTTCTTGCTGAAATTATTGCATCCGTAGTGGGCACTCTAATTGTGTTGTATGGTTTAATCCAGCACTTGAAAATTTATCGGAATATTTCAGGAAAGGACGGATGGCAACCGCCCCAACCATTAAAAATGTGGCGCATTGCTCGTAATATGTATTTTAGCAGCCTGATCGTTTTGACCTATAGTCCTCAGATACTCATTTTTATAACGCAACGTTATTTGGGAATTGAAGCCACTGCACTTTTCGGCTTTTTATGCAAAATATATCAACAAATAGCGAATTATTTGCCTGCCAAATTATTATTCAACTTGATTCAACCCAAATTAGTTGCTTCTTATATCAATTCGGGCAGCATGAAGGAGCTTATGCGAAATGCGAATCTGGCTGGAAAATTCAGCTTGTTTGTTCTTATGCCGGTTATCATATTTACCTGGCTTACCGGAGATGAACTGATCTATCAGCTGAGCAGTGGGAAGTTTATGTCATCAGGCAGCTATTTGTTAGGCCTAATGCTGGCCATGATCCCGCTCAGCCAGCACCGCATATTGACGACTATTGTGGTTGCCATTGATAAAAACCAGATTGTTTTATGGAGTGGGTTACTTGGTGTGCTATCGTTACCACTAGCCTATTTTTTTCTGGAAATGGACAAAGGTTTGTGGGGGCCTATTATAGCGATTATCTCTGGCCAGATTCTCTATAACATCACAATCATTGCTTACCTTGTACGCAATACATCATACCGCCCTGATACGACAGGATTCTTTAAGTTAATGCTTGTATCATTTAGCGTGTTCATTATTGTTCAATTTCCGATTGTTCAGTTGCATGGCGTAATTAAATTATTCGTTATATTGTTTACTGTTACGAGTTTTTTCTTACTGTCTGCTTTTTTAATCAAACCATTCAAAGCTGAAGAAAGAGCAAGGCTCAATAGTTTTATCAATAAAAAAATATTTGTCTGGTAACAAATACATCACAAAACTATTTAAAAATAATAAAAGTAACAACCAGACTTTTGTGTCGATTTTCTTATGCGGCTTGGATGCAATTGTTTGAGAATTAATAATTTTAGTGACAAGAGTTATTTACAGTGAAAATTAATTTTATCGGTATTGGCGCGCAAAAATGTGCATCGACTTGGATACACCGTGTGTTATCCGACCATCCTGAAGTCAACGTTTACCCTGGCAAGGAAATAGATTTTTTTTCTGTTTATTTTGATCGTGGCTATCAATGGTACGAGCGACAACTGAATGATATCGGCAAGACCAAAGCAGTTGGGGAAGTATCAACGTCATACTTTACCGATAGCGATTCGCCCGCGCGCGTATTTGGTTACAATCCTGATATGCGTATCATACTGTCACTGCGCGATCCAATTGAACGGGCATATTCACATCATTTGCATGAAGTTCGTCTGCAGCATATAACAGGAAAAAATCTTACGTTTGAAGCGGGACTTGAAAATAATCCCATGTATTTGTTGCAATCACGTTATTCACTGCATTTGAAACGTTGGTTAGAAGCTTTTCCAATCAACCAGATACTGGTGCTATTTCAGGAAAATATACGCGACGACCCTTTCAAGCAATCGCGCAGACTTTATCAATTTCTCGAATTATCCGACGCACATCATTCCGAATTTATAAATAAAAAAGTAAATAAAAGCCAGCGCGCTAAATATCCGGGTATTGAGAACTTCACTCAATATGCAGGGCAACTAGGGCGCGCACTTGGTGCTGGTAACTTCGTAGAAAAAATAAAGAACAATAATTGGATACGTCGACTTCGCCAGAGTAATGTAGTCGATCTGCGTCAGATCATTCCATCTATACAGCCTTCAACGAGAAAACATCTGCAAGAACTGCTTGCAGACGATATGTTTGAATTGTCGCGACAGCTTGGGCGCACTGATCTACCCTGGCCAATTTGGAAATCATTAAATGACAATTCTGTAAATAAGGCCTGATTGATGCGCGCCACAATTTTGATGTACCACATGATTGATACGCCGGTAACTCCTGCAGAGGTACGCTTTTGCCGCACGCGGGAAAACTTTCGTAAGGATATGCAATTAATCCGCGAAGCGGGATATCATGTCATATCATTGAAAACACTATTAACCGCTATAAAGAATAATACCCATATTCCAGATAATGCTATAGTCATAACATTTGATGATGGTCTGGCTTGTAATTATGAGAACGCACTACCTATACTGCAGGAATTTGGCTATTCAGCCTCATTTTTTGTCGTGACAAGTAAAATCAGTGGATTCAATGATTTTAGCTGGGATTATGGTTTCTCCTGCAGGCGCATGCTATCTACCAGCGAAATTATTGCTATGGCACAAGCCGGAATGGATATTGGCAGTCATACTGTAAATCATGTTATCTTGGGGAAAGCAAAGACACAAATAGCCATTCATGAAATTCGGGATAGCAAAGCAATGCTGGAAGATGCACTAGGTCATGAAATACCACACTTTGCCTATCCTTTTGGCAGTTGGAATCCCACAGTACGCGATGTTGTTATGACAGCGGGTTATACGGGTGCATGTTCAACAATGCCATGGCCAAATAGGCCGGATACTGATCCCTATCTTTTACGTCGATCAGAAATAAAAGGCCAAGATGCCCCGTGGCAATTTCGTTTGAAGCTACACTTTGCGACCAATACTATGCCGCCTATAACTGAAATGCGTCAGTTAACTCGGAAATTTCTTGAAAAAACAGGGGTTATCTCTCTCCGTAAATTCTAGGAGGCTATCTTAGAATAGATTACTCTACTGTGGAAAAGCTATTTTGGCCATATTTCCCGATTATTTTCGTTAAATAGAATAACTATTTGCCTCAAATAGTCGAAAAATCTGTCTCAAAATAGTTTCTCCCCGCTACGAGCACCATTCTCGGACAGCCTCCTAGATGACGCTGCGAAGTTAAATATTATCTGCAATTTCATGATTGATACATATGCCGCTATTTGAGCTATAACCTATTCATACCCGTTCTTCAAGATTCTACTCTCATCGTGGCGACCCATATTACCGGCAATCAACTTTTCAACAAGCAAAGCCTCGCCCCTTTAAAAATCCCCAACGATGCAAAGTATCAGCCTGCAGTGTTTGCACCGTATCTATTTCTGACTCTGTCCAGTTGTTGGTCCACGCGTCAGGTTTTGGTGCAAGCTGCAGAGACTCAACAATTTCCCAAAAATCTGGATCAATTTGATCGCTCAACTCCATGAAATCAAGGATGCGTTTCAACTGGCCATGCGGATCATGGACTAATTTGTCGTACCGCACTTCCAGTAACTGGTTGCTTTGGATTAATGCAATTCCCTGTTCCAAGGAGTTCATTTCCATAACCCAGTTTCTCGCTGCGAGTTCTAAAGGATCAAAACCAGCTTCAACCATCTGTCTCGGTGTTCTGTCAGCCCAATACAATATATGCTCATCCCACCATGCTACATGTAATAAGGAATAAGCCACCGCACGCCCATCCCTAACCACATGAATATACTTTGCATCTGGAAAGATTTCTCTGAAAATTGGCACTCTGCGATTGTTAGCTGTACGTTTTGTTAACAATATCTCGCTATTGGACATTTTAAGAATACGTTCAAACTTGTCTCGCAAGCACGCTGCTACTTGAGGTTGAAGGTGATAGTCATCGTCCGGTACCAATGGAATATCGCAGCTGGCATAAACTGACTCGGCCTCCGATGGCGTTGGCACAATGGCATGCAACCACTTGCGTCGTTTGTTGAAATATGCGCCGCCGTTCTCTTGAAACCAGAACTTGCGTTTATATTCCGGAAACTGATTTAGCAGACGCTGCAAGCCAGCCAGAACAATCAAATTGGGAAAGAGTCTCTGGTAATTACTGAGATAAGCTACACCACGGTGGGCAGACAAAATCTTGTAGAGTAGGGTTGTTCCTGAGCGTCCAGCGCCCAGAATAAATACGACACGGTTTCTACTTCTATGCATCAATTCTCCAGAGTCATGTACTTAATGTCTTTTCGATTCATCCATGCGGTCATACATGCAGGCAGTTTTCCTGCTACCTGAGCAACCTCTTAAGCGTTCTCTGAGCACCTATCAAAATTACTCAAACGTTTTAATATCAGCATCGTCTGGATTTTCACGTGATAGCAATCGTAAATGATATTTTGATTTCAAAATTTGATTTTTATAAATAAATTTTTTGTCACCATACCCCAGGTGGCGGATTTGCAAGAAAATCTTCTACCGGAATTGTAGTGTTCTGATTTCTATCAGCGTATTCCGCTCCAGTATTATTTGGCCCTGGAGGATCTATAGTTGCAAAATAATGCGTTCGAGCTTCTTTTTTTATGAGTCCGTATCTGGAGAATCCTGCTGCGGGAATGTATAACTCCGGGTAAAAATCTGTTAATTCACTGTCTATCACTGTCTATCACTGTCTATCACTGTCTATATTTGGATAATAATCAACACCTATATTTGCTGCTAGCCGCGATTTACCACTATCATCAATGCCATTGGGGTCGTCCAATATAAGTCGTGTTGTCATTGTTGCATACACTGCTTTTACATCTGACCCATCAATTGCGTGTTTTGGTGATATCCAACCGTGAATCGGATTCATCCCAGAATTTAACTTATACGATACAGCCCCAGATGGTTCTGCACGAACATCGACAGATTCACCAGCTGTAGAAGGCGAAATATGCACTTGGTGTTTCTGTCCATTTGGCGTTGTAACAGAATTAATTCTGGACCACCGGTCTGTTGATTTTTTCAATATATACAATTTCATGTCTGAAATTATTACACGTACATTTGTTGCGCTATGACGCTCACCGGGATAAATAACAAACCAGGGGATAATGGCATTCCAGTAGTCGGAAGATTTAAAAATTGGATTTTTAGGCTGCCACCAACTAGGCGTATTGTCTCCTCTCGGTACAGCTCCCATACCGACTGTTGCCTTTTTGACCACCCCACTATTTCAGGGGCCATTAAAAGTTTTACTTCATTTAAGTGCATGTCACCTTTTATATCATCAATCGACTGTGATAATACTGAATTACTCATAATTAATAGGGTCATGAGCACAGTAATTTTTTTAATCATTTAGCTCGCTAGATTATTCTTGATAATTAGAGAATGTTAACGCCCCCTAAATTTTACACATAATCTTTTCATACGAAGTGTGACAAATTGTCGCATTGAATGTATGCATTTAAATGTGTTCGTGTCGACATTGATTGTGCAAGAACGATGTTTTCAGGTGGCGTAGTCTATTCTCAACCTGGAGTTATTACGTCACAATGGCTGTGATTGCAAAGCTATCCAACTCCGTCAAAGAAATTGAAGCAGCGGACTCGTCAGTTTGTTCTGCAGGAGATGAAGGATAGCGCATGAAAGTGGCAATTAGCTTTGAGCTACTGTGGCTTATAGCGTCAACTATCATCAATGCATAAATTTTACACCAAGCGAACGGTATAAACGGCACATACTGTCCAGGTAGCGATCAACCGTAAACGTCGTTGTTGCAAAGTGATAACCGGCGTGTCCCATTTCATCCAATTGCGAGTCTGGCATTAACTGCACAGCCTGCATCTGCTCAGTTAATGCTTCGACGTTTGCGGTTTCAAACAGAAGACCTGTTTGACCCGGTTTGAGCATCTCTGGTATCCCGCCAATTTGAGCACCGATTACTGGTTTTCCGCAAGCATAGGATTCGAGAATACTAATCGGCGCATTTTCATACCATTGCGACGGCAAAACGACGGCCCGCGCATGCTGTATCAACGACCATAATGTATCGCCGCTGCAAAATCCCAGAAACTCAATCGTCTCACAATCATCGGGAACGAGTTGACGCAGTTTTTTTTCATAGGGACCCGTTCCTGCCAGTTTCAATCTGACACCTGATGCTAACGCCGCTTTAATTAACGTATCGACACCTTTTTCGGGTGCAAGCCGACCAAAGTACAAAAAGTAGTCGCCCGCTTTGAAGTGCGGTTTGTATGACTCGTAATGGATAAAGTTGGGAATATAAACCAGTTTATCTGTTTCCCACCCCCATTCAATCAATTTGTCGCGATAAAACTGACTCGGAGTGATAATTCTATTGAGATTATTTTTATACAAGCCGAAAATTTTATGGATGGTGGACTCGATACCCACGAGCATACTCGTTGCAAATGAGTCATGAATGCACCGGTTCTTAACGACATGCAACAAATTTCCATGTTTACATTGTTCACAAACACCTGTCTTATTGAGCATCTTGTACGCCGGGCAGGCAATCTTTAAATCATGCGCAGTCATGACCGTCGGAATGTCTTCTTCTTTGAGTGCAGACAGAACCGATGGGGATAAATGATGATAAATACAATGTGCATGCGCAATGTCGGGCCGGGTATGTTGAATAAGTTTTTTAAGCTTTGCTTTGGCTTCCCAGGAATATATCACTTTACCTGCCATGATCATTTTCTGTATCAGACTATAGTCGTGGCCAAATTCCAGTTCATCGGCAAAGTATTGCTCCCATTCTGATAATTCGTTTTTGGGATGGCGCATGGTAAAGGCCATCGTATTCCATTGTATGTCTTGAAACAGTTTTTGATGATCAAAAAAAACAGCGTCAGATCCACCACGGCGATAATGATATGTGTTTAGCGACAACAGTGTATTTTTCATTGGATCTTAGGAAATTGAGTACTTATTAAGGTATGTAAACCTACTGAGACTAATAAATCAAAACAGATATCATTTCCGTTCTCGAATTAGAGAGGCCAAATTCAGACTAATTTCAGATTAATTATTCGGGTTCTATGTGAATCGTAGTAGGTATGGCATTATACGCCAATGATTAGCGAAAAATTTTTAGCATGGCTTTAAACCTGCAACCACCTTGGGAAATCAAAGAAAAAAACTTTACTCACGGCGAATCAGCACAAAATGATCTACGATTTCGCCTTTTCAAAGCAAAGCACTCCTTGCAATGGATCATTTTGCGCTGGTGCATTCAGCTTAAAACATTACTATCTGTCGTGCGGTGTTTGCCCTATTTATTAGCTTATCTGCTGAGATCTTTACCGACAGGTTACCCACTTTCCTTTCCTGGCATACACCAGAAATGATCCTACCTCGATCTTTCTGTCAGAAAATCGAATCAAAATCCATGAAAATTTTATAGAAGAACAATTGTGCAAAGCCGCTAATGTACTTTGCTATAGATAACTTTGTATCAATATTTTGAATCCAAACATTATAGGAACGTTGATGAAAATTGCATGACATCTGATAGTTTTGCCTGAAGGCGAAGGTTTTTGACCAAATATGTTGACAATTTACATTCCGACATTATTGCAGAATCTTAGGCTTGTTGAGTTCCTTCCCATTAATTGGGATCATCGGACTTGAGACTGACGTCATAAAGCCTAATACTAATGCAAGAGCATAACAATGCCATTCCAGAACCGAAAATAGCGCACCGGATATACTTTTCTTTTTCACCGTCAAAACAACGGCCACCCCAAACCAGACAAATAGTTCAGCAACCGCCAGTACAAATATAGGATTGGTAATCTCTGTATATATCGCACCAATTATTGTCAGCATAATTGCTACGGCATGAAGTGAAAGTGCTGCGAAAACATACCATACTTGCCCCACGCTTAGCCACCACCATGGACGCCCAAAGGCTGTGCGAAGATACATACCATAAGCATGCATTCTGCGACTTCTCCATAGTCGACAAAGCATCTGCATGTCATTCTCAGAATGGCCAGTGTGAAGCACAGCTACTTCTGGGAGTCGGATGAGGCGCCACCCTGAAGCCCGCAAGCGAACACCTAATTCCGCCTCCTCGCAAGCCGGAAGCCAGCGATGCGCAAGATAGCCTATAGACTCGATCGCTTTACGTCGGTACAAACCGCCGCCGCCTAGATCTAAAACTTCCGTAATTTCTTGCAGCCCCGCCGCTCTGAGAGCACGTCGCTTATCACCCCTGGTTTTGATACTTGTATCAAGCAATTTTCCCGCCACACCTGCGACATCTGGATTAGATTCAAGATAATTTAGCGCCAGCGACAAGAAACCGTACTGCAATTCCATATCTCCATCTAGTATATACAGATATTCACCATGAGCATATTGATAGCCAAGTTGCACAGCAGATGCGCAACCACAGTCCGCTTTATGTACAAACTGAACAATACGAATAGGGTAACGTCTTGCAATTTCTACTGTCATGTCTGTAGAAAGGGAGTCGACCAATATTACCTCACCACCATATTTCAACGCTTCAGCCACAGCTGCTTCAAGACAATTCGATATCATGGTTTCTTCGTTGAATGCTTTGATCAAAATTGAGAGTTTCATTTTTTACTCCACCAAGGTATTCCTCATTTCAAAAACAATTATCATACAGAAAATGTCCCCTTGACTGCGTCATTCTGGCGTCCAATTGCCTGGAGCTACTTTATATTTTTTATTTTATACCACTATTGGAATTTCAATTTGTTGCTGCCGGATAGCACTGTTAGCGTTTTATTCATGCATCTTCAGTTGTAAAACGTCATTGTAACGTCGCAGCAGACTGATATCGTGTTGGGGAGCCGCTATTCATGATGCGATTCAATTACTTTGTGAATTGATAAAAAGACATTCAGAACATGCCGGATTTTACTTTTGAGCGCTTCAACTGCTTCAATGCAACGCAAACTCCGGCAGGTCAAGTTACAAAATGTTGGCCTGTCAATGCCCGTCACATAAGTCGTTAACCACAGCATTAAAATGTATCGAAGTTTTAGCTCTTCGCGGTATTAACGTGGGGGTCAGCATTTCATTATCGATAGACCAGGGCTCGGGAATTATTGCAACCCTGCCTATCCAGGCATAGCCGGGAAAGCCCGGGTTTGATACGTTATTTTATCGAGCAGGATTTCTTCGATTCGATCTTTCTGCACATCAACTATCGCTTCTGTTTCAATACCTGTTCAGCCGCAAATTTTTTCCTGTTTTCTGCGTTTAGCATAGCCAGCACACTCGGATAAGACCATGCTTCACTAATAACCATCACCTGATCAAACATCAGGTCACGCAAAATCGCTGATTCCATATCGCCCGGCAGCACTTTTTCGCCGGCAGACAATACAATGATATCTTTTAGACACACGGTATTTGTAATATGGCCTTGTAAATCAATCGATGCAGCATCACCCGAATTCAACCAGCCGTTATGCTTGGGCGTATTGTTTCATAACTGCATGAGAAGCATAAGAAAATTTCACCACCTTGTCAGCCAGCAAACGCAAAATTCAATGCTCATGTCCTACCGGTATTTCACTACTGACTATCACAATCAGGGGGCGCCTGTCTGTCAGTCAATTTCGGGCATTGACCTGGATGCGGTCGATTATATAACGCAGCCTCCGGGCTTACTTCCACGCACCGCCGCCGGGGTTTAGCCACTATTAGTGCAAGGTCTTCATGATACCTTTGTCTATCACTCCGTCTGCTGCTTTGTATTCTACTACTTTGTTTTACAATGATTAGTGCTAGGTAAACTTGAGGATGTTGGGTCTATTCATGCAAAACTATCCATCCGATCGACCCCACATACCGCAAAACCATCTTGCTGTATTTTGCAGATCCAAGCGTTCTTGTAAAAGCCCCGTTAATGGGCGTATTATGACCGTCAATAATAACTTCATTTCCAGAATCATCGATTCTGATTATTACTTGCTCGGCCCCGATAATCTGAGCAGCGCCCCCTTCAGATAACATTACAACCATACCGCCAGGATTTCCACTAGCATCAATAAGTTTTATACCATCATCATTATATTTTGGATTATAAAATGAGTCAGTAATGGTACGGACACCAGCCCCATTTGCGGAATAGCTGTTACCAAAAAGTGTTTTGTAGCGAGGGCTTTGGACTTCAAGCCTTCCACCACCAGAATTCATTAAATCATAGCGCATACCTGCACCGCCAGGGTCTTCTGCCTGAAAATAACCACCGCGCACCCTAATCCAGGCACTAGGTGCTGCAACATCAGCACAAGTAACTCTTGTCCCTGTGAGTGTGCCCGAATTGTTACGTGCAATACTCCAGACATTATTGAGCTCCATTCTAGAGCTACTTTTTGCTTCTGATTGGAATATAACAATGTCAGCACCAGATTCATCATTAATTTCAGGCGAACCATAACCAGTTGCCCAAGTTCCACCATCCACCCAGATTCGAGTCGATACTGATAATAGTCTGATAGCATAATGCGGATTTGTATTGCCTGGAGCATTACCTACCAAACGACAATGTGTACCAGAAATAAAGATTTGTCCGGCGCCAGCAATCTCCACACCTATTCCGCTTGTTTGGATGAAACAGTTACGGATAATACAGCGTTCCATAGCTTGCACCCATATTGCGCAACGCTTTGTGCTATAAATATCAAAATTGACATTATCAATATCCAGAAAACTCTGCATGCTACTACTTACGTGTTCCTGCTGTCGAATCGCGCCTGACCTATTACCTACTCCGGAATATTTAATCGTACAATTTGAAATCCTATTGTGTGCATTTACACGAATATTCTTGTTTCCATTGCCCAGCACAATACATCCATGCCGACTCACACCAGTTAACTCCGTAAAATCTGGTAATTCCAATTCAGTAGATTCCAAAGTTAAGTCATAGCTGCCAGGCAGCATACTAATTACTACCCAATTCGAAGCAGTAGGATTTAATAAAGCAGCAGCAGCCGCTGCTGCATGCAGTGATGCAAACATTCCACCATTTCCAACGGAAATATAATGATCACTGGTGATAGCTGCGGATGCAACATTGGGAACCATCAGACCAGCACTTGCACCAATAGCTACCCCCCCCATGATGAAGTCACGGCGATTATTAAATCTTGAACTAAAAACTGAATCATCGTTCTTTTTTTTCATTATTTTATTTCCCTAATTCTTAGGCAAATCATTCTACACACCCATTCATTATCCGTTAATGTGACAAATTGTCGCATTGACTGTTTAGAGTATGACTGTGAATATATTATGAAATGTGAATTAAGAGCTAAATAATAGACAATTCATAAAATCACACTTGAAATATGAGAAAAGATCTAAATAATTATCTATTGATGCAGCATAAAAGCAAATGTATTAGCCTAACATAATGATTTAATTAAAAACTCTCGTTTTGGTAGCTTAAATGACAATGGAGTGAACATCAGCATACGTTACATTTTGGGAACCACTACTAACGATTACCAATATAGTTGCTTTTGCAAGCGCATTCTCGTTCCTACTATTATCTGGGATGACTTTTCGTTTGTCGACGATAGCTTTTGAAACCTCCATATCCCGTCGCAGTAAGGGCTATTCGCGCTTGTTAACAAGACCGCCAGATGGAGGCCTCATTTTCTGCCATACATGCAATCAGAGGTCTGTTGCCATTAATAGCGTCCATAAATTATGTTGCCAGCAGTTTTGCATATTATTGCTGTGCAGAACTTTCTGGCAATAGATATCGCAGTCACTCCAGTCTATAAGGCACATAATTCAAACGTGGATATAATCAGTTTTTCTCAGCCATTTCCGCATCCAGTTGATCCGCTAAAACATGCAATGCTTTTGAAATCCTGACCGGATAGGCAGGCGCTGGTTCCAAAGTAGACATCTGTTCCGATAACCGGGTATAGCCTGCCAATGTTCGCTTGCGTATATCATGCAGTGAGATTTTTTCATGAATACGCCGCCCGGCAAGCATCATGAGTTTGATCAATGGTTCACCGGTTTGCACGTCATGTTTTTCCAGAGCAACGATATCCCCAGCGAGGCGGTTACCGGCATCATAACGCCGGTATACCTGTTTTCTTCCCGGCCAGGTAGCTTTTCCTTCAGAGCGCTTGCGACGCGGCTTGCCAGCGTATTCCTGCAGTTTATACGCACAATCCAGCGACGGCGCGTCACTGGATATATCCAGCGCCGTACCGATACCAAAGCCATTTATGGGAGATCCGGAAGCGATTAGATCGTGCAGCCGGTATTCGTCGATATTGCCACTTGCAAAAATCGTTGTTTTCGTTAAGCCGCCCTGATCGAGAATCTGGCGTACATTCTTTGCGTGCTCGGCCAAATCCCCGCTATCCAGCCGAACGCCATGTATATCGATTTGATCACTAGCAAGCGTGTCTGCAAGCGCAACCACTTTGATGGCAGCCGCTTCGGTATCATAAGTGTCGATCAGTAACACTGTATTTTGTGGGTGAGACCGTGCAAAATGTTCGAATGCAGCATTTTCATCACCATGCGCCTGGATATAGGAATGCGCCATAGTGCCGTACAAGGGCACATCAAAAACCGCGCCTGCCAGCACTGTCGCAGATCCGGAAAATCCAGCCAGATAGCTTGCCCGGGCCGCCAGCAATCCAGCCTCTGCCCCATGCGCCCGCCGCATACCGAAATCCACCAATAATTTGTCGGGCGCAACCAATACTGAACGGGCAGCCTTCGAAGCAATCAGGGTTTCAAAGTGCATTAGGTTCATAATTCGCGACTCAACCAGTTGTGCCTGTGGCAGCGGCGCGATGATTCTGATAATCGGTTCGTTAGGAAAAAATACAGTGCCTTCCGGCATGGCATGCACATCACCTTCGAAGCGGAATTGCTCAAGATAGGTTATTACGTGCGACGGGAATCGCGTAGCAAGCCAACCGAGTTCTTCCTGAGAAAAATGCAAGTTTTCAAGGTAATCCAGCACTTGATCCAATCCTGCCGCAACCAGGAAATTGCGTCCTTGAGGAAGTTTGCGGACAAACAACTCAAATACCGCAATATCGTTCATCTCGTATTCAAGATAGCTCTGCAGCATGGTCAATTGGTACAGATCCGTCAAAAGCGGGCTAAACTGTCTAGATGCACCCAAAAGCGGACTCATACGACGAGATCCTCACAGTATATCGATGTTGCGCCAAGATGTTTCATTTCCGCAATTGCCAGTCGGCCATCCTCAGGTTGCCGATTAATCGCACAAACAGCATCCTTAAGAATAAAAACAGCATATTGATACTGAATGGCATCTTTGACTGTATTTAAAACGCAATATTCTGTCGCAAGCCCACCCACAAACACCCGCTTTACCTGGAACGACTGCAACAGCGCATTGAGTTGCGTGTTGGAAAACGCTGAATAAGCCTCTTTATCCTGCGTTGTGGCTTTGGAGATAATATTCGAATATACGGGTAACGCAAGACCAGGCGCAAAATCCGCGCCTTCTGAATTTGCAATACAGTGTGGTGGCCAGTCACCGCCATACTGGCGAAAAGAACAATGATCGTCAGGATGCCAGTCGCGTGTTGCAATAATCGGTAGCCTGCGCGTATAAAAGCCGGCTATATATTGATTGAGTACCGGAATAATGTAGTTTCCTCCCGGAACTGGCAAGCTGCCGCCAGGCAAAAAATCATTTTGCACATCCACAATTATCAGGGCGTCTCCGGGGATTAGCGTGACTGTCATTTGAAAAAATTACGCCTGCGTTTGCTCATTCACTGCCCGGGATATGATGCTTTCCTGTACTCACTCGTTTCGCCTGATAACCTTCACTGCCGATATCCTCGATGAATTGCACTTCCTCACCGGGTGTCAGTTGATCAAAATTGCCGCCTGACAAGTTATCACAGTGAAAGTACAATTCCCGGCCGTCCAATGATTCGACAAAACCATACCCCTCGTCTTTGAATACACGTACAACTTTGCCATGTAATACAGGGGAATGCGCTTTTACATCATGGCGTTGGCGTCTTGAGTAATCTTCCAACTGACGCTTTGCTGCATTAAATGCATCCCGCAAGGCGACATATACATCCTCGTCGGAATCATGATTAATTACCAATTCATTTCCGGGCACGGTAATGTCTAGACGCACGTTAAAAATACGCCCCTGGTGTTTATGTTTATGAGGTACACCGACAACTACACGACAACGTATAATATGCGGATAAAATTTTTCCAGCTTTTCAGCTTTTTCCCTGATTTTTGCATCCAGCGCCCCAGAATGAGGAACGTCCCGAATAGTGATCTGCAACATTGCGTTCATGGGTTTTACCTGTCAATTAATAGTCGTTTAACAAATAGTATGCAGAAGACTTGATTTCCGATTACAGCGTTATGCTGCAATCTATCCGCCGTCTTCGCATCGTATCAATAAAATGGGGATTTTTGCGGTTCGTAACACGCCTTCGGCAATACTGCCCAGAAGCAAGCGATTAAATCCCGAACGGCCATGTGTGCCGATAATAATCAAATCAGCCGGCCATTGTATTGCTTCATCTGCAATAACATTTGCAACACGCCTGCCTTGTGCTTCCAACAATTTTTCAGCAACCACAACACCTTCTTGTCTGACCAATTCGGTGGCTTTTTCCAGCATTTTCTTGACACTATCTCTTACGGATTCAACCAGTTCGGTGTAATTGATATAATTGTCTATATCAAAATAGCCCATATCTTCCAATACATGGATCAGTTTAAGTTGCGCGTGATGCAGTCGGGCGAATTTTATGGCTTCTTTTAATGCGTGATTTGATGTGGCACTGCCATCAACCGGAACAAGGATACGCTGATACATCACAAAATCTCCTCAAATAATTATCCCTTGATACACACCTTGGGCCGTAAAAAAGCAACGCGTCGTGCCAGACCGGCCTGCTCTGTTGCTTCCGCGACCAAGTCTACGTCCTTATAGGCAGCCGGTGCTTCTTCTGCAACACCCCGTAAGGATCGTGTTCGTATCAGTATATCCTGTTGCGCCAATTCATGTATCAGCGCACGGCCTTCCCACTGCTTCAGGGCCTGTCGTCGACTCATGGCACGGCCGGCTCCATGACTTGCCGAAGCAAACGCCGGATTTTCGACACAACCAGCAAGAATATACGAACCAGTACCCATACTGCCGCCAATAATGACTGGTTGACCGACTGTACGATATCGCTCAGGAATTTTGGGATGCCCGGGGCCGAATGCACGTGTCGCCCCTTTTCGGTGCACATACAACCATCTGCTTTGTCCATTGATTTCATGTGATTCGGTTTTACAGGTATTGTGCGAAACATCGAACAAAGTTTCAAGCCGGATATCGGGGTAGACGGTTTTAAATGTCTCCCGCGTCAAGTGGGTCAGAATTTGCCGATTGGCGAGTGCACAATTGATAGCAGCATTCATGGCGCCGATATATTGTTGACCCTCAGGTGAGTTTATCGGCGCACACGCCAATTCACGATCAGGTAAGCGGATACCGAGTCGGCTGGCAGCCTTGGCCAACAACAAAAGATAATCAGTACCGATTTGATGCCCAAGTCCACGCGAACCGCAGTGAATCGAAACAATGATTTGACCTTTATCCAGCCCAAACGCTTCAGCTGCCTCTGAATCGAAAATACGGTCTACCACCTGTACTTCAAGATAATGGTTACCGGAACCCAGCGTACCCATTTCACCGTGTTGTCGTTTTTTTGCCAACTCGGATACATTTTCCGGCACGGCACCTGCAACACACCCTTGTTCTTCAATATATTCCAGATCAACCGCCAGGCCATACCCTTGTTTAACCGCCCATTGCGCGCCTCCATTCAGCACCTGGTCAAGTACTTTCTGGCCCATTTTTATACTGCCTTCCTCGCCTACGCCGGCAGGAATAGTTTTATAAAGCTGATCTGCAAGATCTGAAAATTGAGTTACGGCATCTTGCAGCTTCAAATTACTACGCAAACACCGAATACCACAGGAAATATCAAATCCAACACCCCCGGCTGAAATTACACCACCTTGTTCGGCGTCAAATGCCGCCACCCCGCCAATGGGAAAACCATAACCCCAGTGCGCATCCGGCATCGTCATGGCTGCACCAACCAGGCCGGGTAAATTGGCAACATTCGTGATTTGTTCCAACACCTTGTCATCCATGCATTCAAGTAAAGGCGCACTGCCATAAAGCAACACTTCAGCACGTTGTTCTCCTGATTTACATGGCAACGTCCAAAGATACGGTTGCAGTTGCTTTAGATGCGTTAAATTCATATCAAACGTCCACCACGCAGCGCGCTTCCCACATTGCATCAACTTGTTGTACTTTTAGCATCGTTAATGTTGCGCCTTTCACTTCAACGCCGCGCTCCAGTTCATCGCGCCATTTTTCACCGGACAGTTTGGCCAGCCATCGATCACCATCACGCTGAATATGGAAATCACTAAAAACCATGCCCAGTTCACGCGATCTCCCGAGGATCAGATTCAGCCAGACTACCAGCGCAAGCTCTATATCTGTTTCTTCAAATTCGACTGAGATTTCTATTGTCGGTTGCACCGAATCAAGATTGGTGATAATCGCAAACATCGCATAGGCTGCCGCCTCGAATGCGCGTTCAATTGTTGATCCGCGCCCGATAACCCCAATATCCGCATCATGTTCAAAATATGATGAGGTCATTTTTTTGAGTATCCCGTAAACCAATTTACTGTCATTATAGTCACTGGAATACAAAAAATGTTGATTTTGCTTAAATGTACTGGGACTAACCAAAAAAAAGGAGAAATTAATCCAGAGCGATCTAGCCGGCTGCATGAAGTCAGCCAGGGAGACGCGAAAAACCCTGGCTTACAGGTAAAAACAAGAAACCTGCTCTTGTTTTAATATCCAATCGTTAGACGTCAGAAGTCATCAAGGCTGACAGAAGCCCCCTTCCCCTTGCTAATTTCATCTGTCAATTTGATTTGCGTTGTCTTGTTCTTTGTTGCGTTGTCTTGTTCTTTGTGCTCAATTGGCGAAAAAATGCTTGTCGGAAACGCTTTTCAAATAAAGACAATTCAGAAACACCAAGCGAATCACCAATCAACACCCGATGCGGTCGAAATCGGTCTAATAGAACTAATTACGATCAGATCAAAAAGTTAAAACAAAAAACGCAAATTTCTGGCACTACGGCGCCTACATTGCATAGATTTGGCGCATTCTGCAGCCCCTTGCTGGCACACAGTCAAACTGAACAACCCTCGACTTATAGTAGAGGGAGTTAAGCCATCCCCGAAAGGGACACTCAATGTAAGTGTGTATGGAAAAAGTTTTTTTCATACACATTATCAGCTCACGTTATCCTTAATAACGACCTTGCCAGAAAAACAAAGCGGTTAGTTCGACTGCGCTGCCTTGATGGCTTCAAGATTAGCCTTTGCCTCCTCGTTTCCTTGTGCGGCAGCTTTTTCAAACCAGGCTATTGCCTTATCTTCATCACGCTCAACCCCCTCACCCATAAAATATAAGGCACCCAGGTTATTTTGCGCATCAACATGACCTTGTTCAGCTGCCTTTTTAAACAGCTCGACAGCTTCCTGCATATCCTGCTCGACCCCTTCACCATTTGCATACATTAAACCCAGGTTAAACTGTGCATCGGCATAACCTTGCTCAGCTGAACGATAAAACCACCCTGCAGCCAATTCGGGATCGTTATCCAAGACCTGCCCGGTTACCGTTTTAGAAACGGCTTCTCCAGTGTAATACATAACGCCAAGACTATTTTGTGCTACAGGATCACCAGCTCTTGCATCTTCAAGCAAGGCCTGAAATTTTTCTCCGGCTGACAGTCCATCGTCACCACCGGGAAGAATTTGCTCTCTGAGTTCTGCCTGCTCTTCAGGTGACAATCCTTCACTTAAAAAAGATGGCAGTTCATCCAATGTTGTTACTTCACTTGACGTTTGGGATGCTGAATTTGTATCTGATTTATCACTCGATGTTTCCTCCCCGCAGCCAAACAATATAACCAGTGGCGCAACAAGCAATAAAACAGTCTTTATTCTCATTTGATATTTCCTTTATTACCTTGAATGTTGTTTATTTCTGTATTTTCTCTGAACAATATAAGCGCAAACCCTTGTTTTCATGATTTGTCGTCATCCTTAACAAGTGGTTGTAACACGCGAGATGTTGCATATCAGGCGAAAATAACACAAGAATTAAAAAAATCAGTTACATATAGTGTATCAATATTATGCCTTAATTACTTTATCTTGCGCCTGCTCTTTTTAGCAAATCTGCCACTTCGGTATGGCGGTATACATTTGCAAGCGTCAATGCCGTCGCACCATTACTTGCCTTAATATTGGCATCCGCATTAGCTGCCAGCAATACATATATCACACCGACATGACCATGCTGCGCGGCCAACATCAAAGCTGTTGCACCGTTTTCAAGTTGACGATCAACTTCGGCGCCCGCTTCAATCAACGTATCCGCAGTCTGCTGGTGTCCGCCTCGAGCAGCGAGCATTAATGCAGTCATTCCATCACTGCTTCTTTGGGCATTCAAATCGGCATTAGTAGCCACTAACTGGTTCACCACTTCTCTGCGATTTCTTTTTGCCGCAAGAATCAAGGCTGTTTCACCCGTTTCAGAAGCAACGTCATTCACTTTTGCACCCAAAGGCAGTAAAAGTTCAACCAAGTGGCTTCGCCCATCCCGCGCAGCCTGGATTAAAGCAGTATATCCATTATCACCACGGAAGTTTACATCGGCGCCTCTATTGATTAAATGTTGAACTATTGGTTTACTTCCTTTTCTGATGCCCTCGAAAAAAGCTTTATCGATCGTGTTCTGAGAAATTTCAGTTTCAGTTTCGAGTATCTTTTTAACCAAAGGGACATTACCTTTTCCGGCTGCATTAATCAGTTCTTCGTCTATCGATTCAGTGGTTTCTGCACAAATAGTTAAAGACCAAATCAACAAGATAAATAAAAGGCCAACATGTTTTATCTCTCGAACCTTTTGCAGCTGAAATTTTATCATTTACATACTCCTTAATTTCTTTATCCTTTAAACTTATAATCACTTCACACGACATCTTAACGCGTGACCGATACCCAATTAACCGAACCGGATATAATTTATGATGACTATCGCTTTCCCTCACCATAAAAGCTATGCTAAGCTCATGCCAGTATTTGTTTAATGCAGCCGGTTTGTTCGTCTAAGTAGCCCTGTTTCGTTGGAAGGCAGTACGATTCGGTCATTCGTTCGACTATTATTACCTAATCAGTTAACAAATATTGCCATATAAAATAAAATTCTATCAAAAAGAAAATTAATGGGTGCTAAGAATTACACTATCGCAATCATAGGCGGGGGACCGGTGGGCATGGCATTGGCACTTGCATTACGCCACAGCAACCTGACAACCTTACTTCTGGAAGCACGAGGCCTCCCTGAAAAAGTTGATGATGAACGCCCATTAGCGCTCTCGTATGGCAGCCATTTAATTCTAGACAGACTAGGTGCGTGGAGAAAACTGCCTCGATACACTCCCATTAAAACCATCCATATATCCAATAAGGGCTACTTCGGCCGAACGGTTATGACGACCGAAGATGCCGATGTACCGGCTTTGGGGTACGTCGTTAATTATCACGATCTATTTAGCGCCTTATATGAAGCAATTCAAGAAAGTAATGTTCAGTATCAAACAGGCACCGACGTTAGGCAATTGTCAACAGACGAGGAATCTGGACATATTCAATATAAACATGAAAATACCGAAAAAAACATTTCTGCCAAATTGCTCGTATTAGCCGATGGCGGCCGTCTCAGCAGCCAACTTGAAGATATCGCTTATCAAACGACAGATTATAATCAATGGGCAATCGTTTCCAACGTCAAAACCAAAACACAGCAAACCGGTATCGCTTATGAACGATTTACCTCAGAAGGGCCTGTTGCACTATTACCTTCGGGTAATGATTTTGCATTAGTATGGACAGCATCGCCAGAAACCGCCAAAGAAATACTCGCATTGGACGATAGCTCGTTTCTAGCCCGATTACATACTCACTTTGGCGATCGGTTGGGTCAATTTGTTTTTGCAGGCAAGCGTTCCGGTTTTCCTTTAGCGTTAAAATATGCTGTGCCTACAACCACGCAACGTACCGTACTTATTGGCAACGCTGCACAAACACTGCACCCCGTTGCCGGGCAGGGTTTTAATCTTGGACTCAGAGACGCTTACGAACTTGCTCAGGAAATTCTGGATACTGTTACAGCACATAAAGATATCGGAGCACCATCCATGCTAGCACGATACAGCCAGCATCGACGAATAGACAGCCAAGGCGGCCGCTTGTTTACTGACTCACTGATCAAAGTGTTCTCTAATGACAACTCACTGCTCAGACATTGCTGCGGTATCGGTTTGACCATCCTGGACAACCTTCCACCGGTCAAACGATTTGTAGCCCGGCGTATGATTTTTGGCGCCAGAGGTTGAATCAAAAGGTATTTTACAAACCATATAATTTTAGCGAATCTTTTGGCAATCATTTCCAAAATTGATACGCATATTACTGAGCACTTTTATTGCTCACAGAAAACTTATCTTTATATAATATAAGGAGAAGCCTGAACAAAAACAATTGAAAAGCTGTACGATCTTCATTGAACGGTAGAATGAATACCTATCTGATTTAATCTTTGATTGTTAACCATTATTTGAAACATTGTCCATACTGCATGCAAATAGGTTCTTATAAACTCAAAAACAAGCTCATTGTTGCACCAATGGCCGGCGTTACCGACCGCCCCTTCCGCCAGTTATGCAAAAAAATGGGGGCCGGGATGGCAGTATCAGAAATGGTCTCCAGCAATTCCCTATTATGGGGTTCCAAGAAAACGCAAAGACGCGCGAATCATGATGGCGAAGTGTCGCCGATTTCGGTACAAATTGCCGGCGCAGATCCTAAAATGCTGGCCACAGCAGCACAATACAATGTTGATCAAGGTGCGCAGATTATCGATATCAATATGGGCTGCCCTGCTAAAAAAATCTGCAATGTGATGGCTGGGTCTGCATTGTTAAAAGATGAAAAGCTCGTCGAAAAAATTCTATATTCGGTCGTAAGATCAGTTAATATCCCGGTCACCCTCAAGATCAGAACCGGGTGGGATCAGCAAAACAAAAATGCTTTGACGGTTGCCAAAATAGCCGAAAATGAAGGTATACAAGCACTGGCCATACATGGACGTACACGCGCATGCGCCTATCGAGGTAATGCTGAATACCATACCATTGCAGCAGTAAAAGCTGCGGTAAATATCCCTGTGATCGCCAATGGCGATATTTCCACGCCTGAGAAAGCTAAGCAGGTACTTGACTTCACCAAGGCTGATGCCATCATGATTGGCCGCGCAGCACAGGGCAGACCCTGGATATTCAGAGAGATTGATCATTATCTGAATACAGGACAGCATTTACCACCACCTGAGGTTCGGGAAATACATACTGTACTTATTGATCATCTAAATGATTTATATCATTTTTATGGTGAATATTCAGGAATACGTATCGCTCGCAAGCATATTGCATGGTATACAAAGGGTTTAGTTGGTTCAGCGCGTTTTCGCCATACGTTGAATCAACTGCAAACCAGCGAAGAACAGCTATCTGAAACAGATTATTTTTTTACTCAATTATCTGATTACAATAAACATTTACATTACATCGAAGAAGAAAGGCCATTGCCGTATGAACTCAATCAATGAAAATGAAATTGCATGCTGTATACGTAAATCCATTGACAAGTATCTAAACGATCTCGATGGGGAAAAACCTTGTAGCATACATGATATGGTCATTCTCAGCGTAGAAAAACCGCTCATTGAAGTCATTTTGCAGCATACTCAAGGCAATCAGACTCAGGCTGCCGAATTACTTGGAATCAACCGAAATACACTGCGCCAAAAAATAAAGCGATATCAAATAAAATAAGGTACTGAATGACAATCAAACAAGCATTGATCAGTGTGTCTGATAAAACAGGCGTGATCGATCTGGCACGCTCGTTGCAGCAATCAGGAATAATAATCCTTTCTACCGGCGGCACAGCCAGATTATTGCAGGATGAAAATATCCCCGTTATTGAAATAAGCAATTATACTGGTTTCCCGGAAATGCTCGATGGCCGTGTCAAAACGCTGCATCCCAAGATACATGCCGGCATTCTCGCCAGAAATGATTTGCCGGATCATTGTTCTGCCATGGAAAAAGCGGGTATCGCCGATATTGAACTGGTTATTGTCAACCTATATCCTTTTACACAGACCATCGCCAAAGCCGACTGCACCCTGGAAGATGCCATTGAAAATATCGATATCGGCGGACCAACCATGGTTCGCGCCGCCGCCAAGAATTACCGGAAAGTGACAGTTATTACAGATCCCGCTGATTATCCGGTTTTATTGAACGAGATTGCATCAAATAATGGCGTTGTCAGCGCTGCCAGTCGTTTTAAATTTTCCCAAAAAGCATTCTCACATACCGCTGCTTATGACAGCGCTATCAGTAATTATCTGACGGCAATCAATGACGATGAAAGCCGCAATGATTTTCCTGCTTCATTAAACCTCAATTTCAATATTGTGCAGCATTTGCGTTATGGTGAAAATCCACATCAAAAAGCTGCATTCTACAAAGACCTGCAACCGCTAGCCGGTGGACTTGCCAGCAGTCACCAAATTCAGGGAAAAGCATTGTCGTACAATAATATTGCCGATACCGACGCTGCCTGGGAATGCGTAAAATCCTTCGAAAATCCGGCCTGTGTCATCATCAAACACGCCAACCCCTGTGGGGTAGCTGTCGCTGATAATATCTTGAATGCATATCAAAACGCATTTTCAACAGACTCGACTTCAGCTTTTGGTGGCATTATTGCCTTCAATCGCCCGCTGGATGCAAATACCGCCAGTGCTGTATTGAAACAATTCGTTGAAGTGATTATTGCCCCCGACATCACCGGTGAAGCCAAAATAATACTTTCACAGAAAAACAATATCCGCGTTCTTGCCCTGCCGTTAGCGTATGCAAGCAATCGTTATGATTTAAAACGTATCGGCGGCGGCCTGCTGGTGCAAACACCGGATGACCATCGTCTCACCTTGGCTGACCTTAAAGTAGTCACGCAAAAAAAACCAACCGAACAGCAGTTGAATGATTTGCTGTTTGCGTGGCGTGTTGCAAAATTTGTCAAATCCAATACCATTGTTTTCTGTCAGGATAACCGAACACTTGGCATTGGAGCGGGACAAATGAGCCGCGTTGACAGCGCAAAAATCGCGACCATAAAAGCACAACAGGCCGGACTTGAGTTAACCGATTCCGTAGTTGCTTCTGATGCTTTTTTTCCGTTCAGAGACGGGCTCGATGTTGTCGTGCAGGCAGGTGCAAAAGCCGTCATACAACCGGGCGGCAGCATCCGCGATGACGAAGTTATCGCGGCCGCAGATGAACAAGACGTGGCAATGGTTTTCACAGGCATACGCCATTTCAGACACTAATCGATTTACACGCTAACAAACTATGAAATTAATGGTAATCGGTGGTGGTGGCAGAGAACATGCACTGGCATGGAAACTCATGCAATCGCCACGTGTTCAGAAAATTTATGTTGCACCCGGAAACGCAGGTACTGCTCAGGAACATGGCGTTGAGAATATTGCCATCACCGCAATTCCTGAATTGATTAACTTCGCTCAACAGGAAAAAATTGATATTACCATCGTAGGGCCTGAAGCACCGCTGGCTGACGGTATCGTCGATGATTTTCAGTCTGCCGGTTTGAAAATATTCGGTCCGACCCAAAAAGCCGCGCAACTAGAAATTTCAAAAAGTTTTGCAAAAGACTTTATGCGGCGCCACAACATACCCACTGCTGCTTATGCTACATTTTCAGATGCACAGGCAGCACATCAGTATCTCGAACAAAAAAGCGCGCCCATTGTTATTAAAGCCAGTGGTTTAGCGGCCGGGAAAGGTGTCATTGTTGCCCCTTCACTCGAGACAGCCCACACCGCTATTGACCAAATCCTGGTGACCAAGCATTTTGGCGAAGCGGGCTCCGAAGTCATTATTGAAGAATTTCTCCAAGGCACAGAAGTCAGTTTTATTGTCATGAGCGACGGTCAGCATGTTTTGCCACTGGCGACCAGTCAAGATCACAAACGCTTATACGATGGCGACACAGGTCCAAATACCGGGGGAATGGGCGCGTATTCGCCAACACCATTCATTTCGCCGAGTCTGCACGCCCAGATTATGCGCGAAGTGATTTATCCAGTAATCCAGGGAATGGCACAAGAAGGTGTTTGCTATCGTGGTTTCCTTTACGCAGGCCTGATGATCACATCAGAAAATCAGGTAAAAGTGCTGGAATTTAACTGTCGCATGGGTGATCCCGAAACACAACCGATTCTGCTGCGGCTGAAAAGTGATCTGCTGGTACTGATAGAAAATGCAATCGACGGCGCGCTCGAACAGGTAGAGACAGAATGGGACAGGCGCGTCGCATTAGGCATTGTCATGGCAGCCAACGGTTATCCCAATAATCCTGTTAAAGGTGATGTTATAGAAGGATTAACTGAATTGCAGATAAAGCAGAACGATACTGACGATTTTCATATATTCCATTCCGGCACTGCATTTGATGAAAAAAATAAACAAGAGGTAGTTACGGCGGGCGGTCGCATACTGTGCGTAACGGCATTGGGCGACAATCTTAAAATTGCGCAACAACATGCCTACGAACTGGCGAAACAGATTCGGTTTAAAAATTCTTATATGCGTCATGATATCGGCTATCACGGAATTGATTTTCTCCGAAAATCATAAGTGGGGTTATAATTTGCTCTCTGGCAAAGGACCAGCATTCCATTCGTGATACCGCCAATATCATATGGAATAAGCACTTGAAATGGCGTCAATCTGGATTCCAGTCACTCATTTATTTGTATGCCATGTCAGCAAGTTAATTTAGCGTATCATGACTACCTGAATCGTTACAAAATCCTATATATTATTTTGTGCGCACATCCGATATTTTGATATCAGAGGGAGATCAAGAATGGGAAGAAGACTGACAAGCCGCTATGCATTGGTTGTCCATGAAGTCACTGAGAAAAGTGCCAAAATTTGGGTTGGAGCGTTATTGCCTTCGCTGGCAAAACCACTTAACTGGCGTTTAGTCGTAAGAAAGGTTAACTCCGATGACGACAGAAGCAATGAAACCGGTCAAACCGTCAAAATAATCGAACATTTAAAAGCACAAGGCGACGTCTGGGAAAGACCTTTCGACCGTCTCAATAAGCGGTTTTACAAAATAGAAATCATTGATGGTCTGGAATCGGGACAGGACTATATTGTCGAGTTTGTAGCGCGTGTAGAAAACGAATGGCAAATTTTGGAAAAATCTTTTCTGACAACGCTGCCAGAAGCGTTACCGTCAAAGCATGGTCACCCTTTTTCCGTTGGCATTGGCTCATGTTTCTATTCCAAGCATGATGGCGGGCGGGCGGGCCAGGCCTTCGAGGCGTTATACCGGGATCCGGCATTAAAACCGAACATAAAATTTCTTACCGGGGACCAGGTTTATCTCGATATTGGATTGGGTCTCTATCCGTTAAACGATGAAGACTGCCAGGATCGCATCGCTGACGATTACGCAGAAAGCTGGGAATTACTACGCAGTATTCTACGCCGAGGCGGCACCTGGATGTTGGCAGATGACCACGAATACTGGAACAATTATCCCTACCTGCAAGGCTTTAATCCTTATCTGGTTACCTTAGGCCTCAATGAAGACTTTAAGAAAAGGTGGGAAGCTGCGGCAAAAAGAGGTGTTCAGGTCATACAACAGATAAAAACACTACGCACTTTTAGTATTGGCAATGATCTTTCATTTTGCGTTGCTGACTTACGGTCGGAAAGAACCGATAAAGGTTTTCTATCAGAACGGTCTTTCCAGGAGCTGTTGCAATGGGTTAACAATTTGACCTGTCCGGGTGTTTTGATTATCCCGCAGCCGTTGATCGCCGGGAAAGGCAACGATATCGACAAGAATTTGCCAGACTGGCCACAATACGACAAACTGATCGCGGCCTTTCAGAACGGCAATCATGACATCGTGGTATTAGCGGGCGACGTACATTACGGACGCGTTTCCAAGGTCAAAATCGGTAACAGCGGGAATAAACTCGTTGAGATTATTACGTCTCCTATGTCAAATCTTTCTGAACTCAATGGTTTTGCAGCGAGCGTCCCCGACGTGTCTCAAGCGCTTTTTCCAGTGATTCCGATTCCAGGTATACCCGGTAACAAAGTTGATTATCTGGGCAAAGTGACAACTGAGAACAAATGGTGGGACCTGCGCTTCCCCAAAAAACGTACCACCGAGCATTTTATGACGGTTGATTTTTATCGGGAAGGAAAATCCGTGAAGATAAAGATTCGCGCATGGGATGCAAGAAACCCAGACAAAAAAACAGGCCTGCCGAAGGCAATTCGAGATTTTGACATCAGCCCGATAACATTGAAATAGTTGCTACAATGATCAGATGCTCATTACATGCCTGATTATTACGGCCATCTTAACTGTATTAACCATACTACCTATCTTTCGTCACGAAGTATGGTGGATACGTGGTTTAGATTTTCCGCGTTTACAACTTCTCCTCATTTTTCTGACTGTACTCTTGATGGAACTACTGTTATTGGATTTATCATTGGTGCAAACATGGGCGCTTATTGCACTTTCAATGCTGGGTATAATCTATCATGCTTGGTGGATTGTTCCGTATACCCGTTTTTTCCCGGTGGAAGTAAACGCTGCACGCACCTTCGATCACAAAAAACGCATTAAGATTATAACCGCCAATGTCCTGATGCCGAATCGCAATGCGAATGGATTGATGGCGTTGGTTCGCGAATATCAACCGGATATTCTGGTAACACTGGAATCAGATATGTGGTGGCAAAAGAAACTGGATATTTTGGAAACAGATTATCCTTATGCGATTAAATGCCCGCAGAATAACCTCTATGGCATGCACGTATATTCGAAGCTTCCAATGATGAATTGTCAAACTGACTATTTAGTGGAACCCGACAAACCGTCAATGCATGCGCTCACCATTCTGCCCTCCGGGCATAAGGTTCGCATGCATTTTCTACATCCGGCGCCACCTAGTCCAACCGAAAATGATGAGTCGTCTGAACGTGACTCAGAACTTATTATCGTTGCCAGAAGCGTGGCCGACACAGATACTCCTGTAATCGTAACTGGAGATCTGAATGATGTAGCCTGGTCTAAAACAACACGATTATTCAGAAAAATTAGTGGGTTACTTGACCCAAGAGTAGGACGCGGCATGTTTAATACCTTTCATGCAAAATACTGGTTTTTGCGCTGGCCATTAGACCATTTGTTTCACAGCCGACACTTTACACTCAACACTATAAAAAGACTCAGAAAATTCGGCTCTGATCACTTTGCTTTATATACTGAACTCGCATTTACAGCAGATAGCGAAAATGAACCAAATGGACTGAATGCAAACACTGGAGATTTATCCTGGGCCAAGTCCAAAACGAAAAAACAGAACGTCGACAAAAGCGACGTTCCACAACCCGACAAACATGCCGTGGACTGACGCCGACTCATGCTGTCGATTATTTCTGAACACCAAGCATGATATCAATTGCCTCCGACAGAAAAAGCACCAAAGTGCTGCAGCTGGCAGATCCATACAGTGACCAGTGTACTGTAGCAGCACTAGGAAAATACGGGTCCGGGATCATTTGCATACAGAAAAGTTGTTTGCCTTTGACTTCGGGGATTCATCAGTCTTTTGCCGGATACCCACGACACGCCGAGGCTTATTCCAGCACGGCACCTGGCAATCAAAAATGACAACTTCAATGCCCTCATCCATTGCCCACCAGCCCGATTGATCAACCAGTGCGCTTTGTACGGGTTGATTCAGCTTCAATGCAATCAGATAATGCATAGTGCGCCGCCCCAGATCATTTAGAAAAGTCTGGTCGCCAAAACCGCTATCAGTCAGAAATAATGGTTTTCAACGGCTTGTTCTCACTTCGCAGGCCTACGCAACTTTCTTGTTTTCCGTGTGTTGCGCGCTGCTCATGCAACGATAGGGACGTAAAGGGTCGGCACCGATGGTTCCTACCAGCCTGTCGAAATATTCCTTGCCGTTGACATAGGACAGTTTAGCAATGGCTTCGTCTAGGCGACTACTGATACCCAGTCTTTCAACTTCGTCTTCATGCCCAGGCAGGAGAAAGAAAGCCTGTAGGTTTTTTACATGTTTTTCCCACAATGCGATTTCCCGCTGTTGCTTGATCTCCAGTCGTTCACGATACCAGTCGGATGACAGCAGCGAATCTTTGGTGAAGAGTTCGCGGATACTGGCATCACGCACGGTTTTACCGTTGTACTCTCCGGTTGCCATAATATGGATCAACGCATAGAGTGGCGGACAAGCATCATTTACGCTGCCGTCATCAATGTATTGTTTTGCAACCTTTTGCTGGGCTTCAACGATATTGTTAATGCCATCAACGTAAGATGCCATGTCCTGGGTTTCAGGCTTGAGTAGTTCCTCGGTAAATACCGCTTGCGGATTATCAAATATCTTACCCATGAATCTATGAACAAAACGTTCGGTGATGCGGTATCCCAAACGACTGGCAAGCACTGTTTGTCCTTCATGATCGAAGTCTTCCAGAAGCTCTAGATAGCCATTCTCTATCAAGAATTGCGGATCACGCTCGTCTGCTTTAATGCGCGCCCAAATTTCCGGAACTAGTAAACTGATGTCATGTTCCACCATCATGTCCGGGCCGACATAGCCCGCTGAACTGGAAAACCCTGCGTAGCCTGTTAATATGAACGATACCAAAGCATTATTCAAATCGGAAGTCGGCCTCAAGGCGTTAAATGGTCCCTTGGTGAGCGCGCCTTCGCTACCTACGCCTGTTGTTGAAGGTGATTTTCCTGTCAGGCTGCAAATAAAGTCCATAAAGAGTTCGGGTAACGCTTGATAATGGATCGGGTTATACACCGCCAGCGGTCTTATGCCTGGTTCGGGCGGGTTATTTCTGCGGCCTGCCAAAACCGCATCTACCGGGTGACAAACTGTAACGTCCATGGGTAGTTTGAGGTGCATTCTGGTGCTCATGTTCGCTACATATTTTCTCACCGGGTTAACCAGGTCGGGACGTGTCTGCAGATAACGCGGATTCTTTGATCGTTTTCCATCGATCAGACGGGAATGGGCAGACGACACAACATACCCCTCCCCCTTGTCGTACGCTTCCTGCAGCAAATCATACATGGGCTGGGTGAAGCTACCGTGGGTCATGACGTCTTCCACAACCGCAGCCAAACTGTCTCCCTTTAATGGATCATAATTAGCAATGAAATTACCGTTAACAGCCATGTCATACTCGGTTTGTTTATCATAGCCAGGGATGCGGGCGTCATCCGGCCTCTGGAAAAGCCTGTACTCACAGTTTTTAACCAGTTTGACGCTGAGTCCTGTATGCTGCGCCGGGCGGCATTCGTCAAGGCAATGATCGGGCACAACAATGGAAACACTGATATCGTCTTCCATCTGAATTTTCTCGGCAGCGATAAAATCCTGCCTTACTTTGAATGTGCGCCACTTTTTCTCACGATCAAAACCAATGCGCAAATAAGATGCGATCATTTTACGGTTATTTAATTTGAGTTCATGACTTGGCGCGCCATCGACGATATCAACGGACAAATGTTTACAGAGGTCATTGCCCCAGTCTTTACGATAATAGCGCTTGATCAAAAAAAGCAACGAGAAAATGCGCGGCGGTATCGCTTCCAACCACGCATTGAATTCATCAGTGTAACTGGAAGACACCGTCAATACTTTGATAACCGAGCCCAGGCTGCGCTCAGGGCTGAGTAATTTACGGGCGGGGTCTCTGTCTTCAGCCTCGAATCCGGGCTTGAAGCGATACGTGTAATCCCGTTCACAGATTTCCAGCACGCGACGCAGGTCGTTCTGTAGATCATCCACGAACAACGGGCCATAAATGACGGCATCGTTTATGGATTTGGAAATTTCTGATTTGCCGCCGCCGGATACGGTGCAGGGTTTGTGACAAAATGTACCTAAAGGGTCTGTACCAATTAACCGCCAGTATGAAGAGCCCGGATTTTTCTCCATTTCAATTTTGTAACCATTGGGTTGCACGTAAATTTTTCCAGGCTTCAAGCGAATCTGCTGATGCTGGTTATCATGTTTCCAGGTAATCGTCTGGGCGCTGAGATCCATGCGCAAATCCTGGGGAACGTAAATTACTTCAGGAAAGTTTTTGTCTATGGCATAGCCTTCCGGCTGAATATTCATGACTTCAGCATATTGCTCACTGGCTTTACTGAAACTATAACCCGGTTCACGGGTATGGCTGTCAATACCGTATTCTTCCCCATGATTGCGGCGAGTGAATGCCAGCGCCCCACCGGCATGTTCTTCTTCAGCCAGGCCGTAAAGGTTGGTGGCGTAGCTAATCTGGGTTTTGACTTCTTTTTTGCAGTAACCGTAATAGTTATCTGCAAGAATCGTGACAATAACACCCTGCTCATCTCTGGCGGTGATTTTAAACGCCTGACCATCGTTATAGCGCTCGCCCGCTGTCTGCCAGCACATCTTTTCACGTTTTTGTCTTTCATTCGCATCATCGATGTACGGTAAGCCGAGTTCTTTTTTGGTTAGTGTGATCAGATGGGGCGCAAGAATGACACAGCCTGTATGTCCGCTCCAATGGGCGGTATCCAGAGCAGCATCAAACTCGGCAAGATTGGGATTGCCGCCATTACCAAAAATACTTTCAACAAAATCCAGATTGCTGACCAGATTACCCGGTGCAAAAAAACGTATTTCCATAGATTTCTCGGCATCAACCCCTGGTACTTCCGGACACACTATCGGCCTGAGCAGCAGCGACACAAACATTTCTGCCGGTGTAGCCTGATTGGCTGAAAAAGGCAGCTTCAACAAATCTTTCGGTGGGTTTAACGCATGTTCAAGCATGATGGAAAAAGTTTTTTTGGGAACCGCTTTTTTATCGCCGGGTATCGGCAATCCGCCTTCAGCAATATGAAAAGAACCTTTGGTAGTCCGTCTATCACTGGCCGGGTTATGCAATACACCTTGCTTTACGCGGTAACTGGACACAATCTCTGAATGAAACTCATCTTCACCCATAGGCAATGACAGTTCGCGGGCTATGCCATGGCGATCCAGCACAAAAGTAACGCCAGGTAATTTGGGAATCGAAGCAACACCACTGTCACTGAGATATCTATCCAGAAATTGCTGAATTCTTTTATCTGCAGGACAGCGATAATCTGCCAGCAAACGATTTTTTTCCCGGTAACTCTTTAACAAGTCACGCGCCGTTTCGAGAAATTCTCGTGTGCCTTGGTCTGCGCAAGTGGGTTGTCCCGAAGAAGCCAGCTTTAAATTGATGTACAGCTGTAGTTTTCTTCGCTCCTCTTCAGGATTGATATCGTTATTGGTTAAACCCAGAGTGTTAAGCAGATTCATATGTTGAGCACCTTTAAATCAACAACAATAAAATGTCGGACTTGTTTTGCAATTCCTGTTATGGCTTTTATTTGTCCGATTATAGCCACGATTATTTGTAGTATACAAAGATTCTACAAGTGGCATTTTTCTCATCCAATTGCTACCGAAGTTGATATATTTTTTATTAAACAATGCAAGAGTGCCAGAAGCAGCGCTTCTGTTCAAGTTGTATCAACCTGATTGATAACTGGAATCCCCTGCGCTAGCCCAATTTTACATGCAGAATTTCACGCCTGACATTTGGCAAGTTTCTGCTGGATGGCATATTCTGTGATTTTCATTTTAAGTAAGATGTTCAGAAAGGTGTAAGTATGACTGAAAACGTAACGCTGGAATCTGAAATTAAATGCCCTGAATGCGGTTACACGGAAACCGAGACCATGCCCACTGATTATTGCCAGTGGTTTTATGAGTGCAAACGCTGTCACACGCTGTTGAAACCGCTCGCCGGCGATTGCTGCGTCTTTTGTTCCTATGGCTCAGTGCAATGTCCGCCTGTTCAGCGATCAAAAGAAATCAAGGAAAGCGGTTGTTGCAATGGAAATTAGCATTTGGGTGCGGGTGATTGGCTAAAACTTCCGCAACCGAGATGCCGGGATTCAAGAGATAGCCCATACATAATCAATCTAATAGTATCGCTTAGATGAAAATAATTATTACCCCAATATACTGCGCGTATTGATTTATTTAAACTTGTTCAGAGTCGATTATCAATAAAAGGAATAATCTCATGAAAACAGACACAGCTCAGTATTTCACCTTAGTATCCATTGTCGCGTTTTGTATTATTGCAACGCCAATGAGCGCTTTTGCAACAGATCAAATAGCTGAATTTGATTTGAATGCGACAAATACCCAAGGCGATGTCGATCATAATGCTTTGGCGCATTTCTATGAAAACCAGGCCAAAGTAATGCAAACAAAAATTGATGAACAGGTTGAGGCATTAAGCCACAAACCGCGCAGCAGCTACTTCGGCAAGCATGGCCAGGATATTAAAAAACACGTGAAATACAAAATTGACCAATTCGAAAAAGCCGCTGATCAAAATTTACAAAAAGCGGCTTATCATAAAAAAATGGCCGAGGAACAACCCAATCGTCCGGCATTCGCCAAGTCCGGCAGAACCAAAGGATAAGTTAGCTATTCGCTAAGCGACTAAAAAACAGTCACATGTGCTATCACTCATGCCGCTATCACATATGCCTCTTGTAGTAGTCCTTTAGTGGATGGCTTTGAAACCCGCTCCGGCGGGTTTTTTATTGCGTTAACCCTCAAGCAGCGGTTGCCAGCACCTTACCGGCGGAAACACGGATCTGTATGCGCGCCCACTTCATGACTTCCGGCTGGTGAGTCACTACGATACAAGTCCTTTCCCGACTGATTTCAGTAAGCGCATCGAGAATGATCCGCGCAGATTCTTCGTCGACGTTTGCAGTCGGCTCGTCGAGTATAATAATGGGCCGGTCAAGCAGGAATACCCGCGCCAGGGCCAGACGCGCACGCTGCCCTCCGGAAAGATTGGCTGCGGCCTCACCAAGTGCGCTTGACAATCCGCCGGGCATTTCTGCTACAGTCTGCTTTAAGCCAACCTGCTCCAAAGCCTTCCAGATTGCATCGTCTGTACAAGGCGTGCCCATGCTGAGAATTTCGCGCACACTGCCAGCCAGCAAGTGGATGTCCTGCACCATGACCGCAAACTGTTCGCGTAATGAACGCAGCCGGATACGGTTGACAGGCTTGCCGTCAAGCAGTATACAACCGCTATCAGGGTCATAAAGACGCAGCAGCAGCGATAATAATGTACTCTTTCCGGACCCGCTGCCGCCAACCAGCGCACAGATACTACCGGCGGGAATCGTAAAGTTGACGTGTTCCAGCACAGGTGGACGGGATTTGTCCGCAGCGGCCTGCGGGTAGGTAAAACTTACGTCACGAAACTCAATCTGACCAGTGACCCGGCCCACATCCTCAGCCTGTTCATGGTCTTGTACAGTCGGGCGCAGAGCCATCAAGGCTAGCAGCTGTTCACCGCGAGTCAGGCCCTTGACCACTGTAGTCGCCAGAGAATTAATTTTCTCCACGGGCCGCATCAGTTGCGTCATATAAGCGATGCACACTGTCAAACTGCCGATAGTCAACACGTCTTCCAGCACCAGCAGCGCACCGCCTGCGGTAATCAGGGTCAGCGCCGCGGCTTTTACCGTCTGCAAAGTCCGCTCCATGCCCGATGTTACCAATACCTGCTGCACGCCAGCGGTAACACTGACCCGGTTAATGTCATTGAAGCGCTGACGCACATATTCTTCGTGGGATTGAACCTGGGCAGCAGCCAGACCACGCATTGCTTCCTGGGCAAAACCGGCAACCTGTCCTTCAGCCTTACGTTTGGCGTGAGATGCCATACGCATCGGCCGGGCAAAGCGCATTGTCATAAAGATAATCACTAGCGTGATCACAGCAGCAACCAGTCCCAGCCGTGGTTCCATCAAACTCATGATAATCAGGGTAAATAATCCGCTGAACAGGAACTGCACGGCCTGGGGCATGGCACGCGTTAAAAGCTTGGAGATATAGCGAACGTCGTCGACGATACGAACACCCAGCTCCCCGCTGCGTTGATTAATATCAGTGCGCAATGTACCTGACAAAGCCTGAACATGCGCCAGTGCGCGTTGACGCAGGTCAAGCATGAGCTGTTCATCGATACGGGCGTTGATACGCGACTCCCATGCGATCAATTGCGCCCGCGCCCAGGCCAGAAGAATGGCCGCCAGCGCAAGTACGATCACCAGCGCAGACATGTTTGACTGTAACGGGCCGAGCATGCCGGCCCAATCCGGTGGAGTCCGCGTCACCAACAGGTCATCGATAATAATTTTGAGTGGCCATGGCGCCAACAGTAACGCGCCGATCGAAAGCAGCGTACAGGTATAGGCGAGCAGCAAGCGGCCGCGTTGACGCCAGACATTCGGTCCAAACTCTGCCAGCAGCCGTCGAAGTAATGCCGGTGTTGAAATGTAAGGATCGCTCATGAGCGGGCTCCGGTCGTTTGTTTCGATTCCACCAGCAGATCATACTGCTCTACCGTATGTGCCAAATCCAGCAACTCAGCCACTGTTTCTTGCAGTGCGGGCAACTGCTGGGTATGAGCACGGTAGGTTTTGGCGATCAGCTTGTTGCGAATGTGCCAGTTGAGGTTGGCAACATCGATCCGCCAATCAACATGATGGGCGTAAGCCGACAGAAAACTACGCGCCAGTTTGATATTGTCAGCACGTTCGCCGTCAATCTGTAACAGATCGACGACAAAATCAGCCAGATCCTGAGTCGGGTCACCGCAGTGAAATTCATCAAAATCGAACAATGCAATACGGTTATCGGCTACACCAAGCTGGCGCAAGTGAAGATCATTGTGAATTAAACAGTTCTCTGGCGCAACAGCCCGTCTGGCATCGCCGGCGATTTGTTCAGCGAGTGTCGACAGGCGTTGCCTGTATTCGGGAAAAGCACGCTCCAGCTTATCAAGCTTTTTGGCAGTCTCTGTTATATGATGCTCAGGCGCAAGCAGTTCACATTCGGCGCCAGTATCGCGATGAAAACCGGTTAAGGCAATGGCAATGCGCTCCAGTAAAGGTAAAGGATCGCTGTTTTGCAGCGCTTCCGTCATTGGCGTCACGGACAGTCCTTGCTGCCAAATCAAATTGAACTGCGGCAGCCAACCGAGCGGGCGACCCACCAGGAATCGGTCCCGTTTTTCGCAGCCAGCCTGCCAATGATGCATAATACGTTGAGATATAATCCGGGCCTGGTCATCGACGAATGTCTTGCCATAGATCTCCGGCCCACACACGTAACCATTACCGTCGTTCAACCGGTACCGAATCATACAGCGTTGTTCGGGACGGTAGTGAACCACTTCGGCCTGCGCCTCCAGTTTGCCGGAAGGTGCGGCATCGGCAGATTCGAGCTGTTGCCAGGGTAACAGATCAAGTACAGTTTCACTGTTCATCAACCGACTTAGCCAAGGCATGGCCGGGTCAGAAGGAAAACGCCACAACAGCATATCGTGGTCGGCCAGGTAATGAACCTGATGACGTTGCAATTCGAGCAGTGATGTGTAAACGGTGTTTCCGCGGCCATCCAGATAGCCCTTGGCCAAAACAATGGCAGGCGCTTTGTTGCAATCGAAGTCGAGCAGGTAACTGACGCTAAGAAACGCCTTGCGCGTTGAAGCAGGTTTGCGATAGGTCTTATATCGAGTGTACTGTATCTGACAGTCAGTAATCGTCGCTCCGCCAAACAATCGGTTACTGAGTAAACTGGACATGTATTTCTTGTTCAGCATAAGGGCCAATTCGTCTGGCACCGTTCCACCGGAAAAAACTTTGGCACCCGTTTCTAAGAAAGTGCGGGTAGTTAGGGACTTCAAATCTATTCCTCTAGAGGCCTGTAATCAGGCCGGCACGTACTGTAAAGATGTATTATGCACGGATCGCTTCGGCATACTTTACGGTACATCCAGCTTCACCGGCTGGATTTATTATCATTACTAAAAAACTTTTTTTCATAAAAGATAAAATCACGAAAAATTTAATGGCGTGTCAACTAATATGCGATACGTTGCAGAAAACGCATAATCGGTTAAGGTAGGCGGCAATTTTTCTTATTAGTGCTTACGTAGAAATATTGGTTTAATTTTAACTTGATCAAGTTAAAATGAACAGACGCATTTGATGAATATTATTTGAAAAGCATTTTTAGTATTTCTCCGTTTGCTAACAGACCAGCCTGCAAGTGAAGTCATTGAAATACATTTTCAAATGACTAGAACACTGTTCCGTCGTTCTATTATTAAATATTTTTGCCCGCTAGTTGTTGAAAAACACGGCGAATTAATTCGTTTATCTGGATTTGATCCTTTAAAACAGAATTATGGCGTTTGCACAACATTAAACTAATAGAAAAGCATGTAAAAATAATGTAATAAAACTCACAATTGTTTTGTGCACTGTACCCAATCCCGCGAACGATCAATCCTGAAATTGGCCAAGAAAGGCAAATGGTCTGACACATCGACCCGGAAAGCTTCGCGGCCAATATCCATTGCCCAGTGCATTGGAAATATGCGCAGGCTTCCACGGATATATTCAGCGCTGTAATTTCTACTGATCGCAAATCCATCCAGTAAATTCGCTCTGCCTTTGGGCAGGATATGCGAATATCTGTCCTGCAAATCCCACGAAGATATAAAATCCATTAGATCATCACCCCCCAAATGGTGGAAATTTGAAACATCCTGGCCTGGAATCATGTTGAAGTCGCCTACGAGCAGTATATCTTCCCGGCTAGCTGCACGCTGCTGAGTGATATAGGCGCCGATGACCTTGCACTGGCCATCCCTGAATTTCTGCTCGGATATGCCACGGCCTGATTTTAAATTCACGGCAATTAACTGGAAATCAAAATTGCCAATTTTTACATCGGCAATAAAAGCCTTGCGTTTCTCGGGATTACCCATGTCGGATCCCTCCAGCAAACGTGGATTGCCAACAGTAATCCCATCTTTGTACAGCAGCCCAATCTTGAGTTTGCTGGTCTGTGGAATAATTGAGACATGATAATTGATGCCCTTTTTCTGTAGCCGCTGCTGTAAGCCTTGAATTGCATTCTCTGGGTTTAATTCGACTAATACGACGACTTCAGCATCCAGAGTCCTTCAGCCTGCCGGTCAAGCCGGGTATCGGTCAAACCATGAAAGCCTGCCAGATTCCAGCAGGCAATTTTTGCCGTTGATTGGGTAAATGCCGTCATCGATTTTATGATCCTGTATTGTTAATTGTTGTCTTTACAGCATTCTACTTCATGCATGATATTTCCACCTATCCACGATAATCCGAACCGACTTTAACTCAACTTGTGTACACCTATTTGATTATACGTGCATTTTTCAACCTTCAGGAAGTGTGATCCCTAAGTTGCTTAGTAAGTGGTAATAAGCAAGTACCGTCAAAATGCCAAGTCCGGCGACAAGCAGGATTCTGTATTTCAACCCATACTGATGATGACGGACTCTTTGGGCATGTGTTGTCACATCCATCATTTCATCTCCAAACCAGATGGAAAGCGCAGTGCCAGCGGCCGATATGATCAGAATAGTCCAGTATGGCCATGGTACTGTCAATATTTTGTACAGAAGACCAGTGAGTACCGTTTCTGCGTAATTGTCTGGCGCAAAACTCAGCGCTGCAACATTGATTGCGATCGCCAGCAGCCAAACAATCAACTGCGTTATAAGCATTCGAGTCCCGAATAATAGCCGAACGGGAAATGCGATGATAAACCCCCCATCTGCGACAGGCGTACAAAGCACGAAGAAACTCCAACTGAGCAATGCCAGCCATGCCCCTGTGGCAGCATCAAACTTCCAGCTCATGTAGATATAATAAGCAATGAGAATAACTGTAAGGCCAAGAAATCGTAATAGGCTCTCTAAATGAGTTTGATGTTTTGGAGAAAACTTCTCGATGTTCTTATTCCTGGTCATCTTTAATCTCCCAATTTCATTTAAATGATGAACAACGTATGATCACAAAGAAATTTTTTATACTGATTGGCTGCTGTTCAGCAACAAATTACACAACTGAACTACCCTCGAGACTACAAGACGAGGGGTTTAAACCAACCCAATAGGGACACTAATAACTGTAAATCAGACTGGCAGTCACACTTCATAATAATATATGGTCTTTAGTCGGCTTAATGGGTTCGGGGCGATCTGGACAATTGATCAGCTCAAGCAGGTTAATTTCAATGCTTCGGGAGATTGCCAGCAACGGTAAATTATTGGGTTGTTTGTCAAATGGACTTTCAATTTCATTGCCAATGGCATCAAGGCCGAAAAATGCGTGCGAAATCAGAAACACGACGATCGGCGTTGCTATTCCAATCGTTTCAATCAAGCCAAACGGGAGGAAAAAACAATAGAATGCAACGATACGGCGTATCAATACGTTATAAGTAAAGGGTATTGGCGTATTATTGATACGTTCGCAAGCGCCCAGAATATTCGAAAGCTCAACCAGTTGTGCATCAATAAAAGGAAGATTAAGCTCATGAAGCCAGCGCTGATTGCGCGCATAGGCAATGTCACGGCCAAGTTGCTGTAAAATCATCAATGGTCGATGCGAGGATTTGAGAACGGCACGCAAATCTTCTGGTGGCAGAAATTTTTTGATCTCTGTTGCCGGGTCTTCGTCGCGCAAATGACAGCGCATTGCATGAACAAATGCGATGACGCGCCTGACGAAAATTTCCCTGAAACGATTCAGTTCCGGATCATCTTGCTGGGAATCAATTAAGGAATAGGCCTGGCGCGCCAGACTGCGGGCGGTGTTAACGAGTGACCCCCAAAGCTTGCGCCCTTCCCAGAAGCGATCGTACGCTGCATTATTTCGGAATCCCAAAAAGATACTCAACGCAACCCCGATCAGCGTGAATGGTGTAGTCGTCAATGTATATCCCTGAAGGTTATAGTGCAACTCGATATACGTAACGATTGTTGCCACGATCGTTACGATTAAAATGCGCGGCCAGATTTCTTCAAAACTACTGCCTCTAAAATGAAACAGGTATCGAAACCAGCTAATTTTTTTCTTAATAATCAAATTGGTGAGCCTTTCTGTTTACGTCAGGATATTGCGAGAATGTTGAATTCTGGAAATAAATTCTGAATCTGGAAAATATAATACTTGAATTTTGGGGATAGAAAATACGTAACTGCCTGCCCCCAGTTTCAAAGTGTCCAGCTAAAGCATTTGAATAGCGAGCATCTGTCATAGCCTAAATTCATTCGTCTTTTTATTGTGTTGTCACAAAAAAACACATTGTAATCCAACAACGGATTACATGTATCCAGTGGTTTTTTCGGTCGACTGTTAACCCGGTTTCATCAACAAACATAACCGGGCTTTGTAGCAGTTGTGTAAAGACCCGATCTTCCCAGTCTGCCTGCGCTTCATGCAGGCGCAGCACAAACTGCACCATCTAAACGGCTCGGTTCAATGCAGCCATCTGACATAACAGCAGGTTGTTCACCAGCGCCTTAACGCCGTTGCCGTATTATTTCCTGCTTTACAAATCTGCAGAAAAAATCCCTTAGCGGTGTGCTGGCAACAAGAACATTGTTTGATCTCGGCATCGATATGCCCAACCACTGTCTCAAATACAACATCAATTCCGGTTCGACGCTCCAGCCCAGAACAAGACCTTTTACTCAGATCTACGCCACAATCGCTGCATGTCTCTACTTTTGCAATGGTTACAGTCAATTATTCAGTGTGGCGCCATGCTTCATTAGAAGTTTATCTGAGAACGCTGAAAGGCAATAACATCTTTGAGTGCAAGGTTTGAATTTTAGCCCTCCAGAATCCTGTCAAATGTTTTTTGATATTTCTTAGAGGCAAGTAGTTACAAATATATTTCATAACAGTCTATCACTTCATCACGTGATAATCCGCCATTAACCTGAATCCCTCTTCCGGTGCAATTCCGATCACATCACTCGTTGCATTCGTGGATTCAACGCAAATAGGACGTTGACAATCGACATTTCAAGATCCATCATTTCTTTTGAGATTTTCTCCCAAGGATTCCACGCCACTACGGTTATTGCCCTACGAAAGACCCTAGATACTGCGATTAAGAGCTTTGTCGTCGATATTGAGAAGACAATACCTGTCCTGCATGGATGGGAATCGGTGCTTTGGTTTTGGACATGTTGATCCGAATCATGAAAAGTTTATCGTTGCCTTATCAATGAATTTTCCAGAAAACATTTCGACTATAGGCTGCTTGATCGATCTCCTGAAGCCACCTAGTGGATTGAGGTCATTAGAACACAATCGATATCAACCCAAGGACACTACGCGGCACACCCGGCATAAAACGTAAACCGTTGGTTGAAGCGAAATAATGCCGGTCAAAAATATTTTCTGCATTCAGCTGAAAACGCAGTGTCGCTTTATTCAGTTTATAGGTATACCCTGCCATTAAGTTCACAATAGCATAACCGGGGGCTTGTGCGGTATTAGCCAGATCAGCCTGTCGTTGACTGACCGTAATCACACCGGCACCTAATTTAAGCCCGTACAATATCCCTTGTTGTATTTCATAAGTCGTCCATATGCTAACGTTGTGACGCGGTACATCATCGAATCGCTTCCCGGTATTGCCTGAATTTGTACCAATCACATTCTCATCGTCATCCAGAACAAGTGACTGATCCCGGAGTATCTTCGCAAATGGCGTATAGGCGTAGGCACCAATGACACGCCACCCGGGTAACAATTCGCCCTGGATATCAAACTCAAAACCGCGGACCGCCAGCTCGCCAATAGTACGTGAAAAAAAGGGATTCACCGGGTCCGGCACGGCGACATTCTGTTTTGTCAGATCGTAATACGCAAAGGTCGTTAATAATTTTCCGTTCAATAACTCACTTTTGAGACCGACTTCCCACTGCTGCGCGCTTTCCGGTGGCAACTTGCCGCCTTGTCGCGCAAGACCGTTTGATCCGCTAAAATTCTCGGTATAACTGCCATAAAAAGCCAAAGCCGGCACCGGGCGCCATAATAGCCCTGCACGTGGCGTCAGTGCATCATCTGGCGGCTCACCTGTTGATTCGCCACGTTCAAATTCGCGTACCCGGACGCGATCGTAACGCAGACCTGCCAGTACATGCACATCATAAGGCAGTTCCATCTGATTCTGAGCAAAAATCCCAAACCATTGCTCGGTCTCGTCGATATCATCGCCAGGAAAATCCGTGGCGGCATTAATCGGTGGCGGACCACCCGTCTGATAAATCGGGTTGGCGATTCCGAGTGAATCAAATTCCAAGGCATCCTCACTTTCCTCGACAAAGCCCCAACGCGTGTCTTCTCGATAATAATCAGCGCCGAATAACACGCGATGTTTGATGCCCCAGGTCTCGAAATTGCCTGCCAGATCAACTGTCGTATAATAAGACTCGTTGCGCGCATTGCGTAATACTTCCAGTTGCCGCCGCACCGAACGCCGATCGTCGGATAAAATGATACCGGCAAATGGCGTGGTTACATTCGTTACATCAGATCTCAAGATCTCAGAATAAAAGCGATGCCGGATCCGCCATTGGTCATTAAACGCATGACTCCAATTCAGGCCAGCAACGATATCGTCGTATTTGGCCTGGTTAAAGGGCTCACCAAAAAATCTTTCCCGCGGCACATTCAATGGTCGGTTGCCATCCGCCGGTATGCCATTGTCTGGCGTATTCCGGCCATGTAAATAATCAATTTCCAGGGTTATCTGAGTGCGTGGACTAACATCCCAGCGCAAAACCGGTGCCACAAATACACGTTCTCCATTGACAAAATTACGAAACGAACTTGCATTCTCGTAGGCCAAATTAACACGATACCCAAGCCCGGCACCCAGCGGACCGGTTGAATCAAGTGTTGTGCGATAAAAATCAAAGGAGCCGAATTGTTGTTCCAACTGATGAAAAGGCGTTTTCAGCGGTTTTTTGGTCACCATATTGATAATACCGCCAGGCTCAGCTTGTCCGTATAAGATGGAACCAGGCCCCTTAAGCACTTCTACCCGATCAATATTGGCCATATCCCGGCGCCCGTTGGAATTTTGATCTTCGAAACGAAAACCGTCTCGAAACGGAAAAACCTGAAAACCGCGTAACGTAATACCGTCCGCAAGTCCGGCGTTAGATACCTCCCGATTTACACCACTCACATTCTGTAAAACCTGGTCCAAACGGGTAGCTTGTTGATCCCGAAACACTTGCTTTGGAACAACTTTAACCGAAAAAGGTGTTTCCATTATCGGTGTATTTGTCCTGGTCGCCGTTTCAGTATCCGGCAGAATATAGGTATTCTGATCGGCCTGGTCAATGCGTCCTTTTACAACTATAGGATTCAGTATTGTAAGACGAGATTGATCGGCTACTGCAACGCGACAATCAACGGCCACAGCTAGAATTATGATGACTGCGTCAAATCGCTTAATAAGCGTTTTAGCATGAAGTAAAAACAAGCTTTGCCAGCCAAACACTCTATCCATATGATTTTGTCCTGTACACTAACAAGCTCACGAACCGAGCAACGTCATATGAATAGAGTACTAACTAATCATTTGCGGCTAATACTGAGTTCATATAGAGCGGTAAAGTAACGGCAAAAATGCTACCTTGCCCAGGGTTGCTTTTCACGCTGATGCCCCCACCGTGCGCATGAACAAATGCTCGCGCTAGATTTAGTCCTAGGCCGTTGCCAGGCTGGCTTCGACTCTTGTCGCAACGATAAAAACGTTCAAAAATACGTACGCTTTCACCGGGCGTCATACCAATCCCTGTATCTTTAATGAAAATTTCTACTCGGCCGGCAACATTTAAGAGTTCTAGCGAAACGGTTCCACCCTCGTTGGTATACTTTAATGCATTGTCCAGCAGACTGGCGACCACACGCTGCAATCTCTGTCGATCGCCTTGGAAATGACAATACTCGGGTAAGTCTGCTGTTAACGTAATCGACTTGTCCTCGGCTATGGATTGAAATAATTCAACCGCATCGTTAAGCAGTTTAACCAAATCAATATCCGCATATTCGAGCTTAGCGGCACCCGATTCCGCTTCCGCGATATCCAAAGTCGTATTGATCATTTCAAGCAGCCGATCACATTCCTCGGTGGTCGCGGCAGCGATTGTTTCCACGTCAGTTTTAGAGCCAGATTGCATCAACGCCATTTCGGCGGTCGCACGCATCCGGCCAAGTGGACTTCTTAAATCGTGTGCCAAATTATCCGTCATTTCCCGCATCCCGACAATTAATGTCTGGATGCGATCCAGCATACTATTAAATGCGTAAGCCAGCTTGTCCAATTCATCGCCTTGAGGGCTAATTTTTACCCGTTGATCTAGTGCGCCTTCTTTGATCTCGCTGGCCGCCCGGGTAATTTCATGTATCCCATTGAGCGCTCTGTTTGCCATAAACCAGCCAATTGGGCCACCCAGCACGACAACAACAACAAGCATCACTAAGAAACCATACAGCAAAGCCTCCTTCAGCTCCTCGTGCGCTTCCAATGACTCACCAATTTGGAGTACTGTGTCGGTTCCAATGAAGGCATATATACTGCGTGCCGTATGTGCATGGTGTGCCGATTGTATTGTCATCAATACAGGTTGGAGGGTATCACGTACCTGCGCCAAGTATACAGCCGGGTCATCAAGCCCCGGCCATGCAGAAAGATCGGACGTTAAAAGCAGAGCACCTTCACTGCTCCATAAACGAAAAAAAACCTGCTGCGCTTCTTTTCCATGTGTTTCTAAAAAAATTTCTTTTTTTACACGCTCAATTCCACCTAAATGCATTAATGCAACAAATTCTTCAATGTCGTCTTCTAGATCTTCATCCATTTGCGTCTGCAAAATAGAAACCACTGAAAAATAGGCCAGAATAAAAGCAATGGTAGAAAACAAAACAAAAATTCCGGCGTACCAAGCTGTCAGCCGCAACGCAAGAGATCGCCTGAATTTATCCGTTATCTTCTTTAAGAACATATCCGAAACCGCGCACGGTATGAATAAGGTATGTGTCGAAGCCTTTGTCAATTTTGTCGCGTAATCGGCTGATTCGTGATTCGACGACGTTGGTTTGCGGATCAAAGTGATAATCCCACACATGTTCCATAATCATGGTCTTAGAAACTACCCGGCCCGCATTACGTGCAAGATACTCCAGAAGCGAGAATTCACGTGGTTGCAATGCAATTTTCTTTCCTGCCCGGGAAACGGTATGCTTGCGTACATCTATGGACAAGTCGCCCACTTCAATCATGGTTGATTCAGGTGTGCCCCCGGCACGTCGAATTAATGCTTGCACGCGAGCCAGCAATTCCGAAAAAGCAAATGGTTTGGTGAGATAATCATCTCCACCGGCGTATAGTCCTTCTACCCGGTCATCTATCGAACGTTTGGCGCTAAGAATGATAACCGGCAGTTTTATTTTTTGTTGACGCAATTGCTCTATGACAGACAATCCGTCCAGTCCGGGCAACATGATATCAATTAATGCAGCATCATACGTTGATGTCAGTGCCATTTGTAAACCAGTCTTGCCATTATCTGTATGCTCGATAACAAATCCTGCTTCCTTCAATCCTTTACTAATAAAACCTGCAATTTTCAAGTCATCTTCGATTAGCAACAAACGCATAAACAATCACCAAGAATACGAATTATTGATCACACTTTTTTATTGAAACTGAATTCCCATTTACTTTAGGGGAAATACTAAGTAATTGTCCAGAAACAAATCTCATTTTCTACGTAACATTACCAAATGGTCATTTTTTAGCAAGCGAATCGTCATGTTTAAATAAACCTATGGTTAAAAACAACTCGTAAACTGAGCTTACTCAACTGCATTATTACTTTTAGCCCCAGCGCTGCAGGTTTTAAATTAATTAACCAACTAGAGCGTAAACATGTCTAAATTAACCCGCAGTTTTTATTTATCTTGTACTGTCACAGTATTATTTACAATTACTGCCAATACCACCACAAGCTGGGCCGACAATGATAGCGATGAATCCGAAATTCCTTTTGATGAAGCTCATATTTTTTCGAGCTTAACCATACCGACGGCGACTTGGGTATTCATGGAAAGATTGACGGTGAACCATGAAAGCGTCTTAAAATCGAATCGCCAGATGAACGCGTAATACTGAACACACATGTTAAGGGGCAATTAAAAAAACAGGGCATGACGGAAATCTTTTTCGATAGCGCCGAACCCAATTTCGATAAATTAAGACGCAAGATTTTTTTGCCCGTTTTCCATAAGGATATCATAAAATTGAAGGACTTACGTTGGATAACCAAGAATTAGAGAGTGAAACGCTGGTCACACACACACTGCCTGCCCCGCCTGAGACTTTTGTTAATGGTCAGCAGGCAGCGCTGCAATGCGATTCGGAAGTACCCGGCTATGATGCGATACCGACCAATTCACCGGTCACTATTTCCTGGCTACCCATTATGATGTCGCATCCTGATCCCATGGGGGCGCAGCAGTTCAACCACCAATACCGATCATAATAATAAATTATGTAGTTGTTGTCGAAACCACTATAGCACAGGCAATTGGTGAGGAATTCACAACGACATTCAACACAATTCTTCCGCCCGACGCAACCGAAATGACTATTCCCGAAGTATTTATCAGTTTAGGTACTGAATTTAAATACGAAGTGCTGGCGAGAGAAGAAAGCTACAATCAAACAGCGGTAGAGAGCTGTTTTGTCATCGAATAAGACAATATTCATAGTGCCACAAAAATATTGTTTCTCAAATTCCGGCAATTAACAGATTTATACCAAGTGACTCTTCATAGGGCTTGACTAAAATGGCATGAATCTTAGCCCGGCCCTATGAGTGCTCGTAGATAAAAACAAACATAAAATATGTTTAACACAATGACCTAATGTTTAATACCGTAAAATTGCAGTATGAAATTAACCACGTTCGCGCTCTAAGGTACATGATTTCGCGCTCTAAGGTACATGATATTGCAATGAAGTATATTGAGCATCCCGTATAGTATCACTTATCACAATGTGTCATTTGATGCACAATCATTTTGTAAATACAAAATAAATTTGCATTCTGATACCTTTTAATGCTACCGCATCACCCGATAATCCACCACCAGTCTGAATCTCTCTCCCGGTGCAATTGCAATCACATCGCTCGCCGCATTCGTTGTTTCAACGCAAATAAATCGCTGATAATCGGAATCTTCAAGATCGGCCATTTCTCTTGAGATTTTCTCCCAGGGATTCCACACCACCGCTGTTTTGTTGCCTTGCGAAAGAATCTGAATGCAGCGATCAAGAGCTTTGTCGTCGATAATCAGCGTATTGCTCAACGTATGGTAAATACGATCGACTTCGGCGGCAATCGAGACTTCGCCTTCCTGTTTTTTTTCGGCACTGTTATCGACCTTGTCGATATAAGTGCAATCCTGAAGTCCGAGCACGCTGGTTTGCGAAATGTCGCCGACTTTGAAATAAGTATGGAAACCCTGCGTAATACCGAATGCATCTTGGCCGGTATTGCGCGTGATCAGCGCAAGATTGAGCGAATCGCCAATAACGATTTCCTGGGCAAGACTGAATGCGTGCGGCCAAATTTCTCTGGTTTCCGCAGTGTCTGTCAGCCCGAGGGTTATTTTGACATCACCCCCTGGCGCGGCTTCTGTTGCGACAACATTCCAGGGACGATTGCGTACAAAGCCATGTCCGGGGCGCCCCTTGTCTTCCGGATCGGGACCGAACCACGGCCAGCAAATCGGCGCACCGCCTTTGATCGCCTTACCGTTCTGATAATAGGCTTTGCTGCTTAAGAACATAATATCTTCTTCACCTGCAGGTTGATAAGACAATACCTGCCCTGCATGGATGGAAATCAGCGCTTTGGCTTTGGCTTTGGCGGTATTGACCTGAATCATGGCCAGACCGCCGTTGCCTTCGATAAATTCGATTGTTTCTGCAATGCCGTACTCGGTGTTGAGCTGTGCAATATTCATTGTTTATTTCCTGTTGAACTGTTTTCGGTTTATGGATTCATAATGGGTATGACTTTACTGGCTGCCAGTTTAGCACGTGTGCGGGCTTCGTCGCTGTTACAACCGTTGGCGAGTGCAACACCCATGCGCCGGCGTTTGAACGCTTCTGGCTTGCCAAACAGCCGGATATCGCTTTGCGGCACGCACAGGGCATCCTGAACACCGCTAAACGCAATACCTTTCGCTTCGATGCCGCCATAAATCACGGCGCTGGCACCCGGTGCGCGCAGGGTGATATCCACCGGCAAGCCAAGAATGGCGCGCGCGTGCAGATCGAATTCGCTCTGGATCTGGCTGCACATGGTGACCATGCCGGTATCATGCGGGCGCGGGCTGACCTCGCTGAACCAGACTTCTTCGCCTTTGACGAAAAGTTCCACGCCAAAAATACCCAGACCGCCAAGATCATCGGTAATCTTTTTGGCAAAATCGCGTGCGCGTTGCAGCGCGGCCGGCGACATTGCCTGCGGCTGCCAGCTTTCAACATAGTCACCATGCACCTGCACATGTCCGATCGGTTCGCAAAAATGCGTCACCGTTTCACCATTCGCACTCTTCGCGCGCACTGTTAATTGCGTAATTTCATAATCAAATTGAATCACACCTTCGACGATCACACGTCCCTGATCGACGCGCCCGCCACTCGCGGCATATTCCCAGGCGGTTTCGACGTCGACGACTGAATCCACTTTGGATTGCCCTTTGCCCGATGACGACATGACCGGTTTGACGATGCAGGGATAACCGATAGTTTCATCGATAGCGGCTCTGAGTTCTTCAAGACTATTTGCAAATACGTATGGCGATGTCGGCAATTGCAATGTTTCCGCAGCCAGACGGCGGATGCCCTCTCGATTCATGGTCAGTTGCGCTGCGCGTGCGGTCGGGATGACGGTTGCCAGCCCTTCTTGTTCAATCTGCGCGAGCATGTCGGTCGCGATGGCTTCGATTTCCGGCACGATGATATGCGGCTTTTCCTGCTCAATCAGCGCATGCAACGCCTGGCCATCGGCCATGTTGATCACATGCGCGCGGTGCGCGACCTGATGTCCGGGTGCATTGGCGTAACGATCTACGGCAATGGTCTCAACGCCCAGCCGCTGCAACGCGATGATGACTTCCTTGCCAAGTTCCCCGCTGCCAAGCAGCATGACTCTGGTTGCTCCCGGGCTGAACGGTGTACCGAATATGCGTTCCTGATTCATCTGTTATTCACTCCCTGTCGATTTTTTTGTCTGTTGATTTGTTGAGCGATCGCCCATTGCACATGATCACGTACCATCGTTGACGAATCGTCTCCCCTTGCCTGCAGCGCTTGTACGCTTGCCGGTGAGTATGGCGCATTGCCCAGCCCCACTGCGATATTACGCAGCCATTGCGGATAGCCGATGCGCCTGATAGGACTGCCTGCAAGCCTGGATTCGAATTCTTGCTGATTCCAGCGGAATAACTCAACCAGCGTGACATCATCCAGACCATGACGCACGTGGAAATCCGGTTCCCCGGTTATCTGCGCATATTTATTCCATGGGCAGACAAGCTGGCAGTCATCACAACCATAGATGCGATTGCCGATCAATGGCCTCAATTGCTCCGGAATGCTGCTTTTCAGTTCAATCGTCAAATAAGAAATGCAGCGGCGCGCGTCCACTTCAAATGGTGCAACGATTGCTTTGGTCGGGCAGATTTCGATGCATTTGGTGCAACTGCCGCAAAAACTCCCTTTTGCGCCGAGGGGTTCATCGACAGGCAGCGGCAAATCGGTGTAGATTTCACCAAGAAAAAAATACGACCCGGCCTGCCGAGACAGCAATAACGTATGCTTGCCTCGCCAGCCAAGTCCGGATTTCTGCGCCCATTCCACTTCCATTACAGGTGCGCTGTCTGAGAAAACGCGGTAGTCAAAAGTCCCGATGACATCCCGGATTTGATTGGCCAGCTTCTGCATGCGCGAACGCAGCACTTTATGATAGTCACGACCGAGTGCGTATCGCGAGATAAATGCCTTTTCACCCTGGTTGATCACCGGCCAGCTATCCGCTGCCTTTGGGGGAAAATAGTTCATGCGTACCGAGATTATGCGCTGTGTGTTTGGGACAAGCTCGTACGGGCGGGAACGTTTGGTGCCATGTTCAGCCATATAATTCATTTCGCCGTGATATCCTTTATCGAGCCACTGGAACATACCGGATTCTGCAGCGGACATATCTGCGATAGCATCAGCGATGCGCACATCCTGAAATCCAAGTGCCTTGCCCCAGGCTTTGACTTCCAGGGCAAGTTTTGTGAAATCCAAGTTCTGGTTATCGCTATTATTACAGGAGTCTTTTTCTTGCGCAGTACTCATGATTCAGTTTCAGGTTTGGCTTTTTTTCTTGCAAATGAAGCAGATACAATAGCCTTGGGTAAAAAAATATCAACTGTGTTAACACCAGGATTGATTATTTTCCTCAACGGCAACCTTGGCGCTGGCAAAACAACACTGGTGCGCGGTATTTTACACGGACTTGGTCATCAACATGCAGTCAAAAGTCCAACCTATAATTTAGTTGAAATCTATAAATTTTCTAGGTTATACTTGTATCACTTTGATTTTTATCGATTCAACGATCCCTATGAATGGGAAGAAGCAGGCTTTCGGGATTACTTCAATGTAAATTCGATATGCCTGATTGAATGGCCGGAGAGAGCATCGGATCTTCTGCCAAAAGCGGATTTAACTATTAACTTTCAGATTTTTGAAACCGGCCGCAATATCTCGGTTAGAGCTGGTACGGCTGCAGGAGAGCAATGTTTACAGCGTTTAGGGCATTGACAACACCCAAGATCACCGTCACTGCGATGACGTCATATACTTTATTGGAACGTTCCTTGTCCACCCGTATGAAGCATTTGATGTTATCCATACTGACATTGCTGGTTTGCCTGTTGTCATTCCACAGCAAACCTTTGCTAGCAGCCGAAACTATCATTACTGCGGCGCGGGTCAATGTAACCGATTACTATACGCGCATCACCCTGGAATCCAACCGGCCTATCCAATATGAACTCGGCATGCTGGACAATCCAGGACGGGTATTCATTGATCTTGAAAATGTTTCACTGAATCAAGTGATCAAGACCTTACCGGGCAGAGTTGACCCTGCCGACCCTTTTATAGCCCAGATACGTTATGGACGATTCAAGCCGCACGTAATTCGACTGGTATTTGATCTTAAGATTGATGTTGTTCCCCGAACCTTTGCCATTAAGCCCAAAGAGAACCATGGGCATCGTCTGGTTCTGGATATCTATCTTCCCGATAAAGCGGCTATCGCTGAAAGCAATACAAATTTAAATGAGACGGAGCCGGCACACAGATTTGAGGATGATGAGCTTGGACAACTCGTCGCATCCTTGTTGAAAAAGAAACCCTTACGACCTGAAAACAAAGATTCAACCAAGCCTCCAAAAAGTTTTCAAGCTGCACAATATCACAAACCCGCGCCCCCAAGAACAATTATTGTTGCCGTTGATCCGGGACACGGCGGCAGAGACCCCGGTGCAGTTGGCGATAACGGCACCAAAGAGAAAGACATCACGCTGGCGATTTCACGAAAACTCAAAGTTATCATAGACAAAGAACCGAATATGCGCGCAATTCTAACGCGTGATGGCGACTACGATTTGCCACTTAAGCGGCGTCAGGAAATCGCGCGCAATCAAAATGCCGACCTGTTTATTTCCATTCACGCCGACGGAAGTCCGCGTCCTCATGCACATGGCTCATCAGTCTACACATTATCCGAGCATGGCGCTACTTCGACTACGGCAAGCTGGCTGGCTCAAAAGGAAAACAGTGTCGACAACTTGATTGGCGGCGTGAATATTACCGAGAAACCTGGCGACATGCGAGAAATTCTCCTTGATTTATCCATGAACGCGACGATTAACGACAGCGTAAAGGTAGCGGAAATGGTACTTAGTGAACTCGGCCGCATTAACCGGCTGCACAAAAAGACAGTTGAGCAGGCCGGATTTGTGGTGCTCAAATCCCCGGATATTCCTTCCATTCTCGTTGAAACCGCCTTTATTACCAATCCCAACGAAGAAAAGAAATTAAAAAGCAAGGACTATCAGAAAGAAATGGCAAACGCGATTTTTGGCGGCATCAAAAACTACTTTGATACCAATCCAGCCTTGGCGCGTACTGATGTCGCGCGCGCGCGATAGCGCATAATAAAATTTACATTTCTTTCTTATCCCGCGATAATATTTCAGTCTTGCTGTCACATTGATATGGTGTCGTATCTTCAGAAAAGTACTTCCCTATCCCTGTTACACCCGTACAATTAATCCAATTCTTGATGCCAATGAACACACAGAAATCAAGCAACAACTGGTATCAATTAATCCACGATGACAATTCGCCACGTCTGCTTTTGACTGGCGATTTTACGCTGCCGGCGCTCGGAAACAGGTTTAAAACGCTCTTATCCGAGCTCGGCCAGCATGCCAGAAACCCTGAACTTCTCTGGGATTTAAGTGGTATCCATCATATGGATACCGCCGGAATCGTGCTGTTATGGAAAGCATGGAATGCACAGCGCCCCATTAACTTGATTTTGAAACCTGAGCAAGAAAAGATGCTCAAACGCATAGAAAATCTACCGGTTGAAACTTTAGAAACACCAATAAAAGATTTCTTATGGCCGTTACATGCGATTGGCAAGCAGGCATTGTTATTATGGGAAAATGTGACCAACATCATTATGATGATTGGCCAATTATTTCTCGACAGTTTGTTTTTTTTACGCCATCCAAGTTATATTCCATGGCGCGAAATTTCTGCAAACCTGTATCGTACCGGCGCTCAGGCTCTCGGAATTACTGCCTTAGTGGGATTTCTGATCGGTATTGTGCTCAGTTATCTATCTTCTGATCAATTGCGGATGTTTGGCGCTGACATTTTTATCGTCAATATTCTTGGCATTAGTATTATCAGGGAACTCGGCCCGCTACTGGCTGCAATTCTCGTCGCCGGCCGTTCGGGTTCTTCAATGACTGCACAACTCGGTGTCATGCGTGTTACGCAGGAACTTGATGCATTAACAGTTATGGGTATCCCACATAGCCAGCGATTGATTTTTCCCAAAATTATCGGCTTGGGTCTGGCGATGCCATTGCTGGTACTGTGGACCAGCGCTATCGCCCTTCTGGGTGGCATTATTGCAGCCGAAATCCAGTTGGGGCTCAGCTATTATTATTTTATCCACGCGCTGCCGGATACCGTACCGATTGCTAACCTGTGGCTCGGCCTTGGAAAAGGGGCAGTCTGCGGCATGGTCATCGCCATCATAGCGTGTCACTTTGGCCTCAGGGTAAAGCCGAATACAGAAAGCCTTGGAGAAGGTACGACAACTTCTGTCGTAACATCGATTACCGTTGTGATTATTATCGATGCAATATTTGCGATTGTATTTTCAGACGTCGGTATTATATAAAGCTGAACGATGAATCCAAAACCTTACATTATTGAAATTGAAGGTCTGCATACCCGATTCGGTCAACATGTCGTTCACGAGAATTTAAATCTGAATGTCACAAAGGGAGAAGTGTTGACACTTGTCGGTGGTTCGGGAAGCGGCAAAACCACACTATTACGTCAGATGCTGGGCCTTGAACAACCCACAAAAGGGAATGTCAAAGTCTTTGGCAGTTCACGGTATAATTGCGATTTTACACTGAGCAAAAATATTCGAAATCGAACAGGTGTATTGTTTCAACAGGGCGCCCTGTTTAGTGCCTTGACGGTATATGACAATATCGCGCTACCACTGCGAGAATTGCGGACGCTCGATGAACAAACGATTCATGATCTCGTAATGATCAAGCTGAATATGGTTGCCATTGAACCGGAGCATGCTTACAAAATGCCGGCAAACCTGTCCGGCGGAATGATTAAACGGATTTCTCTTGCCCGCGCACTTGCACTCGATCCTGAATTGCTGTTTCTGGACGAACCGACTGCAGGCCTGGATCCTGAATTAAGCGAAAGCTTTGTCCAGTTGATTCTGGATATGCGCAGCGAACTTGATTTAACGATAGTGATGGTAACGCATGATATCGATACGTTAGTCGGCTTATCTGACCGCATAGCCGTTTTGGCAGATAAACGTGTCGTCACAGTAGGGACACTCGCGCAAATATGTAATCATACTCACCCATTTATCAAAAGCTTTTTTAAAAGCATACGGGAAAAATATCAACATAACGGTAATAGGGAGCTATCATGGAAAACCGGGCCCATGCCCTCGTAGCTGGTTTATTTGTGATCTGTCTTGGCGCTGCTGCACTCATTATCGCTGAGTGGTTTAAAGGCGACTCTATTGAGCATGATCACTACCAGGTGGTGTCAAAGGAATCGGTAACGGGTCTCGGGTTACAAGCATCAGTATATTACCGTGGCGTTAATATCGGCAAAGTAAACCGGATTTTTTTCAACCCCGAAAATATGCAACAGATTTTGATCGATATCGTTATCGACGGCAGCATCAAATTACCCAAGAATATCTATGCACAACTGGGTTATCAGGGCATAACCGGTTTGGCCTACGTCCAGCTTAGAAATGACAAGGAAATTTCCCCTGAAGTTCTGCCGGAGGATGCGCGTATACCCATGCGCCCGTCATTGCTGGATGAGGTAACCGGTTATGGCCAGAATATTCTTAACAACGTCAACGAACTGGTGATCAAAATGCATCAATTGCTCAACGACGATAACCAGGAACAAATAGGCAACATTTTAAAAAATATTGAGAGAACTACTCGTAATATTGAGGGTATCGCTGGCAATTTACAGCCCATACTCGAATCAATGACACATCTGACAACTGAATCTGGCGTACTGGTTAAGCATCTTGATGAATTGCTCACTGGAATCAACCAATCGATGCGTAGTGTCAACCAACAAGGTGGAATTATTGACAGTCTTGCAACCAGCGCACAAGAAATGGCAACAACCATTCCCGAATTACGTAAAGTCAGCAATGGCCTTGTCCGTAATTCACAAAATCTGGATCGTGTTTTACGACAACTGGAAGAAAATCCACAAATGCTGCTACTTGGACATCCCTCAGCACCGCCAGGACCCGGTGAAAACGGTTTTGTTGCACCTTCAGGAAATATCCGATGAAAAAATTACTTGTCGTTTTTGGCGTTGTTATAGTGCTGTTGTCTGGATGTACGATTTTTCCTAAACCGAATGCAACTGTTGCCACATACAATTTCATTGCGGACACACCTGCGAAAACTAATCAATTGGGTCAATCGGCAATTAAGAACGGAAAAAAAATTCTGGTTACGCATACCACTGCCCCGCTCTGGCTGGATACACAAGCTATTTACTATCGTCTTGTCTATCACAATCCTTTTCAGTCATATGCTTATGCAAATAGCCGCTGGTCTTCGCCCCCTGCTTTTCTGTTAACGCAACAAATCAAACAAAAAATTGCGGCCGAAACCAATCACCTGATTATCAAGGACAGCAGTATGGCCGTCGTTGAAAATGAATTGCATATCGAACTTGAGGAGTTCTCGCATATATTCGATACGTTGACCGACAGCCGGGTTGTCATACGTTTTCAAGCCAGTCTTGTCAACAACTCACACCGGTTGATTGCCCAGAAAACCTTCAGCGCACAGCAGATGGCACAGTCGGCCAATGCCACAGGCGCCGTCAATGCGTTCTCCATTGCCAGCAATCAATTAATGGACGAATTAATCCACTGGTTAAATATCGAATTGAGCAATCTATAGACTTTTTTACCGCGCATCAGGTTCAAAAATCAATCAGGACAAATCTTGCAATCTGTTATGGTAGTATCCCAAACTTGAAAACTTAAAGGAGGTTTTTTGTGTATTTGCTGGTGCGTTTTTTTTTCTTAACTGTCTTTTCTGGAATGGCTCTAGGCATATTGGTCGCATGCGGGAATAAAGGACCCCTCTATCTACCCGAACAAGAAGCACCGCCAGTATCGATGACACCTACAACACCGCCTGCTGCTGCCACTATTAAAGATGAATCAGAATAATGAGCGCTTTTCCTCAATTTGAATATCATCAAAATACACTGCATGCCGAATCAGTTCCGCTGGAATCAATCGCCAAAAAATTTGGAACGCCATGCTATGTTTATTCACGTGCAGCTTTGACTGCCACCTTCCATGAATTTAAACAGGCCTTTGCCGATGATGATTACTTGATTTGCTATGCGGTAAAAGCGAATTCAAACCTTGCCATTCTCAATGTACTAGCTGAGCTTGGCTGTGGTTTTGATATTGTTTCCGGCGGCGAATTGCATCGAGTCATTAAAGCGGGGGGTGACCCACGGAAAACCGTTTTTTCAGGCGTCGGCAAGCTTGCGGATGAAATGCGCATGGCGTTGGCAGCAGATATCCTCTGCTTTAATGTCGAATCTGTTGCTGAGCTGCAACTGCTTAATCAGATTGCAGCAGCCATGAACAAAACCGCTCCCGTCAGTTTACGCATCAATCCAGACGTGGATAGCAAAACACATCCTTATATCTCAACCGGTCTGAAAGAAAACAAGTTTGGCATCCCGTTTGCGGAAGCTGAACAGATTTATTTGTCAGCCGATCAGTTCCAGCATATTCAATTTACCGGTCTGGATTGCCATATTGGTTCACAATTGACGGAACTGAGTCCTTTCACCGAAGCTGGTAAAAAATTGGTTGATCTTTTACAACGACTGCAATCAAGCAATCTGCGAATCTCACACGTGGATCTCGGTGGTGGATTAGGCATACGTTATTCAAATGAAACGCCACCGTCGATCCATACCTATGTCAACGCATTGCGACAAACAGTCGGGTCGATAAAGTGCCGTTTATTAATCGAACCCGGCCGCTCACTAATCGGGAATGCGGGCTTGCTGCTGACCCGCACTGTTTACATCAAACACACGCCGGATCGTCATTTCGCGATCGTCGATGCTGCTATGAATGATTTGTTGCGTCCGTCTCTTTACAACGCCTATCATGAAATTCTGCCTGTCAATAAGAAAAATGGAAACCCGGAAAAATACCAGGTTGTTGGTCCGGTCTGCGAAACCGGTGATTTTCTTGGACACGACCGCAAACTTATTCTCGACACGAATGATCTGCTAGCAGTCATGTCATCAGGCGCATACGGCATGAGTATGAGCTCTAACTATAATACCCGCCCACGCGCTGCTGAAGTAATGGTTGATGGCAATACAATTCATCTGATCAGGGCACGTGAAACTATTGACCAGCTGATTGCCCCGGAAACGATTTTACCTGCGTAAATGTTAATCAGCATAATACATTTTCAACAGCGAGCAAATCTGCTCAGGTATTGTGGGCTGAGTTTGTAGTATTGTAGTAATATGCAAACTTCATGTTCATAAAACCAATAATGATCAGTCAACCGCAGAGCTTAAATGACGCACAATATCAGAACGATATCTTAAAAGGTGTCTCTCGCACATTTGCCCTGACAATTCCACAGCTTCCCGAAGCGCTCAGAAAAGTTATCGGTAATGCATATCTATTATGTCGGATTACCGACACCATAGAAGATGACAATGCGCTGACTTCAGAACAGACACGCCACCTTTCTGATATGTTTTCCGAAGTGGTTAGTGGCAAAATTGCAGCAGAGAAATTTGTCGATGCGCTTTATCCATTGCTTTCAGACCACACAATTCCGGCTGAACATGACTTAATCAAAAATACGCCGGCCGTCATTCGCGTCACTCACAGTTTTAATCCTACACAACGCAAAGCGCTGGAGCGCTGCGTGCGGATAATGAGCCGTGGCATGGCGGACTTTCAGGATACCGAAACACTCGATGGTCTTCCAGATCTTCCCGCGATGAACCTGTACTGCTATTACGTTGCCGGCGTTGTCGGTGAAATGTTGACCGAGCTGTTTTGTGATTATTCGCCTGAGATCAACCGGAACAAGTCTGAATTGATGAAATTGTCTGTTTCATTTGGTCAGGGTCTACAAATGACCAATATTCTTAAAGACATCTGGGATGATCGCCAGCGGGGCGCATGCTGGTTACCACAGGATATCTTTATTAAAAAAGGGGTTGTTCTGCGTGAATTAAACCCTGATCATCCGGATGCACGCTTCCAGGAAGGCCTGGCAGATCTAATAGCTGTGGCAAAAAAACATTTACAAAACGCATTGACCTATACTTGCATGATTCCAACTCGTGAAAAGGGCATACGCAGATTCTGCTTATGGGCGTTAGGAATGGCGGTTCTGACCTTAAACAAAATTCATCGTCATCGTGATTTCAATGATGGAAATCAAGTCAAAATTACTCGGCGCACTGTAAAGGCAACAATCTCGATTACCAGTTTTTTTGCCAGCAACAACTGGATGTTGGCTCAACTGTTCAAAATGGCTGCACGCAATCTGCCGGAAACCGATATATCCGATGATTTGTTTTTTAAAAAATAAGCCCGAGACAGAATACGGAAAACTAGTCAGTTATAATAAGCTTAAGAGAATTTTAAATGAAATCACTGGTTACAGGCGCGACAGGCTTTCTTGGTTCGGCGGTCATGCACTGTTTACTGAAAGCAGGACACGATGTTCGCCTGCTGGTCAGGCCAAACAGCGATCGGCGTAATGTCGAGAACCTCCCTGTTGAAATCGTCGAAGGAGATTTACGTAATCATCAGTCACTGGAACATGCGGTAAAAGGATGTGATTATCTCTATCATGTCGCCGCCGATTACCGGTTGTGGGTCCCTGATCCCCAAACCATGTTCGATATCAATGTCCATGGCACAAAAGCATTAATCATCGCGGCAGCGAATGCGGGATTAAAGCGTATCGTCTATACCAGCAGCGTCGCAGCCCTGGGACTGACTCCTGACGGAACACCCGCCAATGAAGAAACGCCAGCCAGCTTGGCAAAGATCAATGGTCATTACAAGCGCTCGAAGTATATTGCCGAACAAACAGTCCTTGATTTGACTGATCAACACCGGTTACCGCTCGTTATCGTTAATCCTTCTGCGCCTATCGGACCGCGTGATATCCGCCCTACACCGACCGGACGTATTGTGCTCGATGTCATGCACGATAGAATGCCTGCTTATGTCAATACCGGATTGAACATTGCGCATGTCGATGATATTGCCTATGGCCATTTACTGGCATGCGAACTCGGAAAAACCGGTGATCGGTATATCCTGGGCGGAGACAACATGACCTTACTCGAAATTCTCGAAACACTCGACGATATCCTCGGCCAACGCAAAAAACGCATCAGTCTTCCCATCAACGTAATGCTGCCGATCGCATGGAGTATGGAAAAAATTGCGGCCGTAACGCATAAAGAACCCCGGGCAACACTGGACAGCATTCGTATGGCAAAAAAACTCATGTACTTTACCAGCGACAAGGCCGTTAACCAGCTTGGCTATCAATTCCGCCCGGCCAAACTAGCCCTTGAAGATGCCGTACATTGGTATCAGAAAAACGGTTACTGAAACCCAACGGCTGTCGCTTAATCACTGTTTTATCTGTCACCGTTGTCCAGTACCCGGATTGTATTACCGGTAGTAACATCACTATTCACTTCTATTGATTGGAATCTGACATAACACTCTTGCTTCAAGCCCGGTAAAAACACCAAAATGCGCAATATATCCGATGCTTAATAGATACCACAGCACTCGACGTTAACCATAGAGAACGTTTTGCTAAATATTCTCCAGGTGTAATGTTATTCAGGTGTGTTGAAATAATTACTGGAATTGTAATAAAAACACTTATTTCTCTGCACCCATTTCCAGCCCACGCTGCCTTGACTGATCAAGCGCTTGCTGTGACGGTTCCGGTTCCAGCCAGCCTTGAAGATTGGATTTAGCGATATCGGTCAGTGCGGCAATCCAGTCGTCACGTTCGTTCAGGCACGGGATATAGTGATATTCCTTGCCACCGGCTTCGGTAAAAATTTTCTTGCCTTCAATGGCGATTTCTTCGAGCGTTTCCAGACAGTCTGAAACAAATCCGGGACAAACGATGTCAACGCGATTGGTTTGTGCCTTGCCGAGTTGTTCCAGGGTTTCAGCGGTGTACGGTTGCAGCCATTGCGCGCGGCCAAAACGGGATTGAAAACAAACCTGATACTGATCCGCGCTCAAATTCAGTGCTTCAGCCAGCAACCGCCCTGTTTTCTGGCAAAAACAATGATAGGGATCGCCTTTGTCAAGGTTTCTGCGCGGCACACCATGAAAACTGATAATCAACTTATCGGGACGACCGTGTTCGCTCCAGTAGTCACGCACATTCTGTGCCAAAGCGGCGATATAGCCGGGATGGTCATGATATTGCTTGACGGTTCGGATGGCCGGCATATTGCGCATATGTTTGAGCGCATCGAATACGGCGTCCATCGCAGCTGCGGTGCTACTCGCAGCATATTGCGGAAACAGTGGAATGACCAGTATACGGTCGCACCCTGCACTTCTCATTTTATTAAGCACGCTGGCTACAGAAGGATTGCCGATGTTCATCGCATATTCAACCATCGGCGCGGGATTCGTGTCGGCCTGTAACGCTTGTGCCAGCAGTTGTGTTTGGCGTTCAGTATGCACCTTCAATGGTGAGCCTTCCTGCGACCAGATCAGTGCATATTTTTCAGCAGATTGTTTCGGCCTGAAAGGCAAAATCACGCCATACAGTATCGGCCACCAGATCAACCGTGGTATTTCGATAACACGCCGATTACTCAGAAACTCCCTGAGATACGGGCGCAACGCTTCTTTCGTTGGTGCATCGGGCGTTCCCAGATTAATCAGTAGCACGCCTGTTTTTCCTGGTGTGCCATGTTGGTAGTCAGATTCAGCGATCATGAATTTTAACCTTATTGTTGTTAGGTGTTATTTTCAGTTTTATTGTGGGGCACCTCTAAAAATCCATCCTTCGTTACAATACTTCGTTGTTTACAAAAAATGTTTCCTTACATATCAATCATATGCTGCGTCAAAATTTTTTGTTCTCGCCTCGTCTTGTTTAGAATTATGAATTTTTAGAGACACCCTGTGGTGAATTTTTTTTCTAAACGACTATATTATTGCTGCGACAAACTGTTTGACAACAGCTTCGCGGTAACATCGACAATCGGAATAACGCGTTCATACGCCATGCGTCTCGGGCCAATCACGCCTACTGTACCCACAACCGCACCTTCCATCTCATACGGCGCAGTAATAACGCTGAAATCGTCAAAGGCGGCAAAATCGGATTCACCGCCAATAAAAATCTTGACACCTTCCGCATGGCGGCTGAGTTCGAGTAACTGAAGTAACTTTGTCTTGCGTTCAAACAGTTCAAACAGTTTTTTGAGGCTGGCCAGGTTTTCTGAAGCATCGAGCATATCCAGAAGCTTGCGTTCCCCGGCGAGCACGACCATCTCACTGCTTTCGTTCACGGCATCGCCCCCCGCTTCAATCGCTGCATTCATCAGGCTGGTCATATCTTCTCTGAGCTGCTTAAGTTCAGTCTGAATACGGCTGCGGATTTCATCGAGCGTACAACCGGCATAATGTTGGTTGATAAAATTGCCGGCTTCAATCAAATCGGATTGGCTATAAGGCTTGTCTGTAAAAATAATGCGATTTTGCACATCGCCTTCGGGTGTGACAATAATCAATAAAATTCTTTTCTCCGTCAACGCCATAAATTCAATATATCGGAATACCGCACCCGTGCGCTTGGGTGTCACCACAACACCGGCAAAACGCGTCAATTCGGAAAGCAACTGTGAAGCTGCATTAACCAGGCGCGAAGGGTTATCCGGATGCAACTGGTTTTCAAGATGATGAAGTTCTTCTTCTTTGATTGAATTGATGACCAACAACTCGTCGACAAAAAGCCGGTAGCCTTTCGTCGTAGGTACTCTACCCGCAGAAGTGTGTGGACTCATGACCAAGCCCATCTCTTCAAGGTCAGCCATGACATTGCGAATTGTGGCCGGACTCAATTCCAGACCGGAGAACCTGGACAGCGAGCGCGAACCTACCGGTTGTCCTTCATGTATATACCGCTCAACCAATGTTTTTAATAATATCTGAGCTCTTTCATTAAGCATATGCTGATTTTACAACAATCTTTATCATTGAACGCTGCCTTGAATACTTCAAAGTACAGCGCACTTGCCTTATTTCTTTCATTAAGTGCTAAACTGCATATAAATATATGTATGTAACGTCTTTTTTCTACCCTTATTTCAAAAAAACTGACAATCATACATAGCTAATTTTTATGCACGGAATTTGTTTGAGATATACCGGTATTTTACAGTTGTTTTAAGTAATAACGTTATGCTAATTTTTACCTGTTGCACTAAAAAACCAAGCTAATGTAAAACGTTCTAACTAAATATATATCGAATTACCCTCATGGCATTGTTAATTATTGACATAAGATCCAGGAATGAGTTTTCCTTTTAAAACGATTGCGCTGATTGGCAAGCATAAAAATCCGGAGATCGCGTCATCGATACTGGATCTTGCTGAATATCTGTCAAAGCTTCAGTTTGAAGTATTTGTTGACCATTTAACCGCCTCCTATTTGCCGACAGAAGTATATAAGGCCCTGACACTTGAAGAGATTGGTCGGCAAGCCGATCTGGCAGTTGTCATGGGCGGTGATGGAACAATGCTCAATATCGCACGCATGCTGGCATCGTACGATGTACCCCTGATCGGCATCAATCAGGGAAGATTGGGTTTCTTGACAGATTTGTCGACCGATACCATGTTCGAAACGCTCAATGAAATGCTCCAGGGGCAATATACCACTGAACGGCGCATGTTGCTGTATGCAGAAGTAGTGCGCAATGACAATAGCATTTTCAGTGCATTGGCATTTAATGATGTAGTGTTGTACCGGGGCATGAGCAGCGGCATGGTCGAATTTCAGATCAGTATCAATAACGAATATGTCAATACGCTACGTTCCGATGGCCTTATCGTGTCCACACCGACGGGCTCTACAGCCTATGCGCTGTCATCGGGCGGCCCTATCCTGCACCCGAGCCTGGATCTCATTGCACTGGTACCGGTATGTCCGCATACGCTAAGTAACCGGCCGATTGTTGTCGGCCCCGATGCCAATGTAGAAGTCCATATGCTCAGTTCCCTGGATGCGCGCGTCCATTGCGACAGCCATTCCAACTATGACCTCGAGCAATCCGATCGCATCATCATTCGGCGTTTTCCCAAAACAGTGCGGCTGTTGCATTCTGTTAATCATAGTTATTACCGCATGTTGCGCGAAAAACTGGGCTGGAGTGAATTGCACTAACCAGAATTCACGACCATGCTCAAACTGTTAAGCATTCAGCATTTTGTCATCGTTGATCAGATGGAGCTGGAATTTCAACCCGGTTTTACGGTACTCACCGGCGAAACCGGTGCCGGAAAATCCATCATGATAGACGCGTTGTCATTGACCCTGGGCGAGCGTGGCGACCCTGACCAGATACAACTGGGGCATGATCGTGCTGAAATCAGCGCGCTGTTCGATATCGGCTCAATCCCGGATCTGGCTGAATGGCTCGAGCAGAACGATTTGCAGGGTGATCCGGATACTTGTTTAATGCGCCGTGTTCTGGACGTAAACGGCCGTTCGCGCGCGTTTATCAATGGACATACGGTTACGCTACAGCAATTGCGGACAGCCGGGGAATATCTGGTTTCCATCCACAGCCAGCATGCCCATCAGGCATTGCTGCATAAGGATGCGCAGCGTGACCTACTCGATGCCTATGCCGGCTGTAGCGAACTCGTACACAACGTAAAAACCGCTTACCAGCAATGGCAGGATCTGCATCGGCAACGAACAGATTTCGAAAAACAATTCGCTGAGTCCAGTGAAAAACGCTCACAGCTCGAATGGCAAAAGCAGGAACTTTCAGAACTCAATTTCACTTTGGATGAATGGACCAGTCTTCAGTCGGATCATAACCGGCTTTCACATCTGGCCAGCCTGCTGGAAGCGACAGAAACAGGTATTGAACAATTGTCCGAGCATGAAGCAGCAGCCATTTCGCAGATCAATGCAGTAAAGGGCCAGTTACAGACTATGCTGGAATATGACAGTCAATTGCAGACTGTGGTTGATTTACTGGAATCCGCGCAGATTCAGGTACAGGAAAGTATTTATGAACTCAGGCATTACCGGCAGCAGCTCGATCTGGACCCGCAGTATCTACAGGAAATCGATAAACGCATAACAATGATTCACGGCATGGCCAGAAAATACCGCATTACGCCGGAAACCTTGCCCGACTTTCTTTCCCAGATAAACAACCAGCTCGAAGCACTGGATAATTTCAGCAATCTCGACAAACTCATCGAGCAGGAAAATACGGCGCAGAAAATCTATCAAAAACTTGCAGAAAAGCTCGGCACAAAACGCCAAAAAGCCGGAAAAGAAATGGCCCGTGCGGTAACCGAATCGATGCAGACGCTAGCAATGGCTGGCGGTTCGTTTTCGGTTGCCTTGAATCCGCTGGAACTAGGCAATGCCTATGGGCTTGAACAAATTGAGTTTCAGGTTGCCGCGCATAAGGGGCTGCCGTTGAAACCACTGGCCAAAGTGGCCTCAGGCGGCGAATTGTCACGTATCAGTCTGGCGATACAGGTCATTACCAGCCAAACCGGAACCGTGCCAACGCTTATTTTCGATGAAGTCGATGTCGGTATCGGCGGACGTGTTGCCGAAATTGTCGGCCAGTTGCTCAAACAACTGGGCAGCGCGCGACAGGTCATGTGCATTACCCATCTGCCACAAGTTGCCGCAAAAGGCGATCATCATTGGCAGGTCACCAAATCTGCACAAAAGGACAGTTCACAGGTTTTGAGCCATATTAACATGCTGAGCAAAACGGAACGGGTGGAAGAAATCGCGCGCATGCTCGGCGGTGTAAAAATTACCGAAGCCACGCGCAAACACGCCGCCGAGATGTTGCACAATAAAACCAGCAAGTAAATTTCTAAAGACGTCATGGTTATGACTGGAAAACTCTATCTCATTCCCACACCCATCAGTGATTGCGATATCGACTGGGTCATCCCCAGGTCGGTCAGACAATCGATTCAACAACTGACCTGCTATATCGCCGAACACCCCAAAACCGCCCGCCGTTTCCTGAAACAAATTGAATGCACGATGCCATTACAGGAAATGCAGTTGGAAACGCTGAATGAACATACTCCTGCAAGAGATCTGGAAAAACTGTTGCAGCCCCTTTTGGCCGGTCATGATACAGGTTTGCTGTCAGAAGCCGGCTGCCCGGCTATCGCCGACCCCGGCAGCGCTCTAGTGCGGCTGGCGCATGACAAAAATATATCCGTCATCCCCCTGGTCGGTCCGTCCTCGATTGTATTGGCGCTGATGGCCTCAGGGCTTAACGGCCAGCGCTTCTGTTTTAATGGCTACTTACCGATCGAAAAGCATGCACGCATACAGAAAATTATCGAACTGGAGAAATACTCCAGTACGCATGACCAAACCCAGATTTTTATCGAAGCACCGTACCGCAATCAAGGATTGCTCGAACTTATTGTGCAAACCTGCCGCGACGATACCGATTTATGCATTGCGGTTAACCTGACTGCTGCCAACGAAACGATTACCACAAAAACGATTAAAGAATGGAAACAGAAACTGCCGGATATTAACAAGATACCGGCGATTTTTTTGTTACAGGGGTGATTCCGTTTAATCATCTAATCCCACATCCAAACTCAAGCGCTTCTTTGTCAACAGACTTGCTGTATACTTTATGTGAACTGGACTTGCCAGTGTAAAAAGTACCTGCTATCAAAACGATTTTTTTGAGTGGTTATGTCGTATTTTTTGTGCAACTTGTCTTGTGTCTTTAACTTTTATTAGAAAATACAGCAGGATAATTAGGATAAAATAAGTTCTACGACATTACGGATAGTTTATTGGACAAAATTTCGTATATATTAAGTGCCCTAACATTGAGCGCTCCGGAGAAAAAACAAGATATTTAGAGTTGATTGTCCGGTATTCGTTTTGAACAATGATCTGAATATTGACTCGCACTCAATATCAGAGAACGCGGCATTTGAGGAAACATCGTTCGCCTCTGCGAAGAGGCTCTCAATTTAACCGTTTTACCTAAAGACGTAAATCAATAAAGGAAGCAACGTGAGTAGTGGGTGGGCAATTAATATTGATATTGAAGGATTCTCGAAGAATTATGAATATAGCGAGAATCGTAAAACGTATGCGATTCTCGCTATAGGCGAACTAATGCACTCAATTGCAAATATAGGTACTCGTTGCTATCCTGGCGACCCTAAAATAAATTTCTCTGATAGGCTTTTCGCTCACCAATTTGGAGATGGGTTCATAATTTGTTCAGACTATCCTGAATCTACTTCATTGCGAGCAATATCTATTGCAGTTTCAATTATGCGCCACATGATTTCAAAAGGATTTGCTACAAAAGCTGCAATATCAAAAGGAGATATATCTGATATCCGAGGCTGTTACCCACATCCAATGCGAGATGCTAATGATGATAGAATTCGTTTAGGTAAGGGTCTTATGACCATTATTTCAGTTATGGGCACATCATTAACAAAAGCGCATAGACTATCAAATAAGATAACAGGTGCTGTTTTGATTATAGATAATGAGATTTTGAACCAAGGTCTACCTGAAGGCGTTTTGATAAATAGTGGCGCAAAATGCTGCATTAATTGGGTTTCAAGTGATATACCCTTGTCGAACGAAATATCAAGGAAATCACTTTTGTTATCCCATGCGCCAGAAATACTATTAAAATCATTTAATAATTATTGTGCTCAAGAACCGCGTCCACCAGAAAAATGGATAAATACTACGTTAGCAACAATATAGAACCATATGGTATAACAATCCACTCGACAGGCATGTGGCGCTATCGCGCTTCATCCTGTGAGCTTAGTCGTTAAACACAGTCAAGAAATTAGCATGCTTATAAAGGTGATTATTAGCTTATCTATCATTTTTGTTTTAGTCATGCATCATTACCCAAATAATTTCAGAGTGGATGATTATACAATATGGTTAATTTTAATGGCTCTTATCCCGTGGGCGTCGCACTGTCTGAATAGCATAAAGGTTGGCAGTTTTGAAGCAGACTTCAAAGAGTTAAAGAAAGATTTAGGTGAGGCAAAGAAGAGTATCGATAAAACTAATGAGCTCGTATCAAAACTAGATACTAGGAGGAAATCAACTAGAATCCAACTCAGCCCTCCTAAAGATATAAAAGTGTACTGGGCAGGAAATGAATACAAGGGCAAAATTGCTGAATATACTGAAGATGGGAAGGGATTGTATATATTACCAGGCACTAACGCGGGGATTAGCGGAAGCATTCAACTGGGGCTATCTGATAAAGTAATAAACGCTATTGTAATCCACAAAATAATGAAATATGGATGTGAAGGAGCATTCTTACGAGGCATAGGAGTTTCCATAATCGGTGAAAATAACCATCAGCTTATTTTAGATTATTTAAGTGGAGAAACCAACATGAGTTCTAACAAACGCATTTGAAAAAGCAATATCCGCATTAACAACATGACTAAATTGCCGGACATTAACCAATACCGGCAATTTTTTGATGTACGGTTAAGAACGTTTATTATTGATTCTTTTTCTGAATAAACTCTATTTTATAGCCATCGGGGTCTTCAACAAAGGCAATGACCGTTGTCCCATGTTTCATGGGCCCTGCTTCACGTGTTACCTTCCCGCCCCGCTTGCGGGTTTCTTCACAGGCGGCATAGGCGTCATCGACCTCGATGGCGATATGGCCAAAACCTCCACCCAGATCGTATTCGCCGGTATCCCAGTTGTGCGTCAGTTCCAGCACGGTACCGCTGGCTTCGTCCTGATAACCGACAAAAGCCAGTGTAAATTTTCCATCGGGGTAGTCCTTGCGCCGTAGCAGCTTCATGCCCAGCACCTGGGTATAAAATTCGAGTGATTTTTCCAGATCACCGACGCGTAACATTGTATGCAGAATTCGCATCAGATTTTCACCATTTCAAAATCTTCTTTACGCGCGCCGCACTCCGGGCATGTCCAGTTGATCGGGACATCTTCCCAGCGTGTTCCTGCAGGAATGCCCTCATCGGGCGAGCCCTTCTCTTCATCATAGACATAACCGCAGATTAGGCACATGTACCGATTATAGTTTTGGTTTTCCTCAGTAGACATAATAGATCGACATTCTCATTTAGGTTAAAATGCTATTTTACGGTATTAATGCATGTCACAGCCACCCCCAAATGTACTTTCATTTGCAGCCAATGACCCTAGCGGCGGCGCTGGTATCCAGGCTGATCTTCTCACCATCGCCAGTATGGGGTGTCATCCCCTGTCTGTCATCACTGCGATTACTGTACAGGACACCGCCGGTGTAGAAGATATATTACCGCTCGATTCCGAATGGGTTGAAAACCAGGCCAGAGCATTACTGGAAGATATGCCCATCCACGCATTCAAACTGGGCCTGTTAGGCAGTGTTGAAATTATTGCAGCCATCGCGGAAATTGTATCAGATTATCCTGAAATTCCATTAATCATGGATCCAGTACTGGCTTCCGGGCGCGGTGATGAACTGGCAACAGAGGATATGATTGACGCCATGCGGAATTTGCTGTTACCACAGGTCACCTTGCTAACGCCGAACAGCCTCGAGGCCAGACGCCTGGCGCTATTTGAAGACGACAATGAGGAGTGTCTTGATAATCTGCCGCTTGATGAATGTGCATACAGACTTCTGGACATGGGGTGTGAATATGTATTAATTACGGGCACGCATGAAAATACAACGCTGGTTACAAATGCATTGTATTCAACCGAAGGCCAGATACGCTCCGACGAGTGGAAACGTTTACCGCACAGTTACCATGGTTCGGGCTGCACGCTAGCGTCTGCTATTGCCGCATCAATGGCAAACGGACAAACCGTCAAGGATAGTGTTTATTCCGGGCAGGTTTATACCTGGCGCACCCTGGATAGCAGTTTCAGGCCTGGCATGGGGCAGCATATACCCAACCGGCTTTTCTGGGCTGGCATGATTGACGCGATCGATAATGAATGAGGCATACCGTGTTAAATAACCATCCGATTAGCGGTCTGTATGGAATCACCCCTGACATGGCCGATACCGATGATCTGCTTGCCAGAACTGAACAGGTTTTAAAAGGCGGTGCGCGACTGATACAATACCGTAACAAAGCGGCAGACGAAGCGTTACGACACGATCAGGCAAAATCGCTGTTACAGTTGTGCCAGTCATACGGCATACCAATGATTGTCAATGACCATGTGAACCTGGCTGCAGAGATTGACGCGGATGGCGTCCATGTTGGCGCGCATGATACTGGTATCAAAACTGCACGCAGGCTGCTTGGGGCGAATAAAATAATTGGTGCATCGTGTTACAACGCACTTGAGTTGGCCATTCAGGCTGAAAAAAACAGTGCGGACTATATTGCCTTTGGCGCATTTTATCCCACATTAACCAAGCAGGCCGCAGTTGTTGCACCCATAAGCATCTTGAACAATGCAAAAAAAATGTTGACTGTACCCATCGTCAGTATCGGTGGTATTAACCTTACGAATGCCCTGCCTCTAATTAAAAGCGGCGTAGATGCCGTCGCCATATGCAGTGCGCTCTATCAAACCGAAGACCCTTGCAATACCGCTGAAACGTTTGCCCGGTTTTTTGATTAGATTTTTTTAACAATGATTCACAACAATTTATACAATAATTTTTGAGAGTAATTCAATGACTTCACGTAACCAACAATTATTCGAACAATCCCAGAAAGTAATTCCCGGCGGCGTCAATTCGCCGGTTCGTGCATTTAAATCCGTTGGCGGGAATCCTGTTTTTTTTCAACGTGGAAAAGGCGCCCATGTCTGGGATGTTGATGGAAAATCCTATATTGACTATGTTGGTTCCTGGGGACCGTTAATACTCGGTCATGCACATCCAGATGTCGTTAAGGCCGTACAAAAAACGTCAGAAAACGGCCTGACATTTGGCGCACCAACTGAAGCCGAACTGGAAATTGCAGAGCTCATTTGCAATTTAATTCCTTCAATCGAACAGGTCAGACTGGTCAGTTCCGGCACTGAAGCCGGAATGAGTGCAATACGTCTTGCACGCGGATTTACCGGCCGCAACAAAATTGTCAAGTTTGAAGGCTGTTATCATGGCCATGACGACTCGTTACTGGTAAAAGCCGGCTCGGGTGCATTAACGTTTGGCAACCCAAGTTCCGCCGGCGTACCACAGGAAACTGCCGGGCATACGATTGTACTGGATTACAACGATGTGTCCGGACTGGAAGAAAATTTCAAAAAATTTGGCAATGAAATTGCCGCAGTCATTATTGAACCGGTTGCAGGCAATATGAATCTGGTCGCCCCCACACCCGATTTCCTGAATACATTACGCGCGCTTTGTTCACAGTACGGCAGTGTATTGATTTTTGACGAAGTCATGACGGGTTTTCGCGTTGGTTTAAAGTGTGCCCAGGGACGTTACCAGATCAAGCCCGACCTTACTGTGCTTGGCAAAGTCATCGGCGGCGGCATGCCAATGGCGGCTTTTGGCGGCCGTCGTGAAATCATGCAATGCCTGGCGCCTGTGGGTGCCGTATACCAGGCCGGCACATTGTCTGGCAATCCCGTTGCCGTAGCAGCAGGATTGACAACCTTGAAGCTCATTCAAGAAGCCGGTTTTTATGAAAATCTCGCAGACAAAACACACCAGTTAACGAATGGCTTGACAGCCAGTGCACAAAAACACGGAATTGATTTTTGTGCACAGTCGATCGGCGGCATGTTTGGACTGTATTTCAGCAAAACGATTCCGGCAAGCTTTGCGGAAGTCATGGCGTGTGATAAGGATGCCTTCAACCGGTTCTTCCACGCCATGCTGGATAAAGGGGTTTATTTTGCGCCGTCTGCCTTTGAAGCCGGGTTTGTTTCGTCAATGCATACTGACGCTGAAATTAACGATACATTATCTGCAGCGGATGATATCTTTACCGCTTGGTAACGGGATGTAACGGGATAAGAAGGAAATAAAAAAAGAAAAGCGGTAATGGCGCAGGACTCGAACTATTCTTTCCAATCGCCTTTACCGCTTTTTCTCTAACAATAAAAATATTTTGACAATACGTTAGTTAACGTAATCCTTGAATATATTCGGAAACTGCACGTTTTTCCGTACCGCTCATACGTGTTAGCACCTGTTGCATTACACCATTGTCATTGGTACGTTCACCTTTGTTAAACAGATCAAGCTGTGTGAGTGTGTATGGTGCATGTTGCCCTGCTAGCGCCGGATAATGCGGTGGAATACCCTTGCCCGTTGGTCCATGACAACTGGCACATGCAGGCACGCCATTTTCAATGTTCCCGCCATGATACAGTACTCTACCAATCGCCAACAAATCTTCACTGCCTGTTGTTTGTCCTGGTGTTGCTTCCTGCTCGGCGTAAAATGCGACCAGATCCTCCATGTCTTCATCGGAAAGTGCAGCAACCATAGGTGTCATGGCGTCACTTTGACGAGCAGCAGTACCGCCTTCATCGGCTTTAAAGTCAATTAACTGTTTTAACAGATATTCAGGGTGCTGGCCTGCCAAACTCGGGAAGGTCGGAATGATGCTGTTTCCATCCGGGTTATGGCATCCCGCACAGGCACCCGCTGCAATTTCCCGTCCTTTGGGCGCTTCGCCGGCTGCCACTTCCGCAGCAATTTCCTCTTCTTGTTCAACAAGTTCAGCTGGCTCACCAACCACAGCTGCCGGCTCCACAACCTCCGATTCCATAATTTCTGATTCGACTGCTTCCTGTTCATCTGTTTCTGTATCGCCGGCAACCAGAACCGATGTTGATAGCGCCATAGCAAAAACTGTTACCATTACCAAACTTTTTTTAATCATGTCCATAATATTCTGTATTCCGTATTTTTATGTCATCAAAAATCTGTTACTTTTTCTCATTAGACTAATCAGGCATTTTATCAAGGCAAAAGAGTGTTAACAACAAGATTCAGCTAAAATGCCAATTTTAATTTAATATGTTGATGAAAAAAATTTTTTCTTTTCTGGTTATTGCCAATATTCTGATTGCAGCCATAATATTTTTTAAATCTGGCCAACAGGAGCAGGTTTCCAATGCACCGGCTATAAACCCGGAAAAAATTATCGTGCTGCCTCCACTTGTCAACTGCGTCGAATGGGGAGAATTGTCGGAACAAGACCTACAATCCGCCGAAACCGCAATTAACGCGCTAAATCTGCAAATGCCGCACAAGAAAATCTCATCGGCAACGCTGATCAAATACCAGGTACATACATCGCCATTTAAAAATCAGCAAGCAGTTGAAAGAGAAATTAACAAATTACGCAATATGGGCATTATTAGCCATCGCATAGAAGAACAGGGGGCGTTACTGAATGCTATTTCTTTTGGTGAATTCGAAGATGAAACTGAGGCCTATGACTTACTGAAAAAACTAAACAGTGATGGAATAGTTGATGCCACCATAAACAAACATAAAATCGAGCGAAAGAAATTCTTATTTTTCGAAGCAGATATCAATAAAATTTCTGAATTACGAGCTTTAATCAGACAGTTTCCAGACAGCAGACTGGCACAGACAACTTGTGAACGCTTATAATAACACTCTGATAAAATTTTGGTTTGCTTAACCAACGACTTCCAACCATTTTGAAGTACATATGAATGTAATCATAAAGACTGCACAAGAAATAGAGAAAATGCGCGTGGCGGGCAAGCTGGCTTCCGAGGTGCTTGACTACATTACTCCGCATGTAACGCCTGGAGTAACGACAGAAGAACTGGATACATTGTGTCACCATTATATGGTGGATGTACAAAAAACAATTCCTGCCCCATTGAATTATGCTCCCAAAGGCCATAAACCATACCCCAAATCAATCTGCACTTCGGTAAATAATCAGATATGTCATGGCATTCCTGGCCAGAAAAAATTGAAAAATGGAGATATTGTTAATATCGACGTTACCGTCATCAGTGACGGCTATCATGGCGATACAAGCCGCATGTATTATGTTGGAGAACCCTCAATTCAGGCCAAACGCTTATGCGAAGTCACCCGTGAAGCAATGTGGCGCGGCATAGACGTCGTGAAGCCGGGTAATCATCTGGGAGACATAGGCCATGTCATTCAGAAATTGGCAGAAAGTGTTGGCTATAGTGTCGTCAGGGAATTCTGTGGACACGGCATCGGAAAGAAATTTCATGAAGATCCGCAGGTTTTGCATTACGGAAAAGCCTGCACAGGATTAAAACTCGAACCGGGCATGATATTTACCATAGAACCCATGATCAATGCCGGTAAAGCCGCCATTCGACACTTGCCCGATGGATGGACGGTCACCACCAAGGACAGCAGTTTATCCGCACAATGGGAACATACCGTTCTGGTTACTGATGATGGTCATGAAGTACTCACCGTCTCCAGTGGCGCACCACCCAAACCAGCCTACCGTTTTTAATTACCAATATTATCTATGACACGCAATCATAGCCGCAGTGCGACACAAATCCGCCCGGTCAAAATAACCCGCAACTATACCAAACATGCCGACGGCTCGGTACTGATTGAATATGGCGACACAAAAGTAATTTGCACAGCCAGCGTCAGTGAGAAAGTGCCGCCTTTTCTTAAAGACAAAAATCAGGGATGGCTAACGGCAGAGTACGGCATGCTGCCTTGTTCCACGAATGAGCGTATGCAGCGTGAAGCAGCCCGCGGAAAACAATCTGGCCGGACTATGGAAATACAGCGTCTGATCGGCCGTTCGTTGCGTGCAATTATTGATTTGAGCATGCTTGGTGAACGTACCATTCAAATTGACTGCGATGTTATCCAGGCCGACGGCGGAACGCGAACAGCCAGTATTACCGGTGCTTTTGTCGCTTTACATGATGCAGTAGAAAACCTAATATACCAACAACTCATCGAAACAACACCGATTCTTGACCACGTGGCTGCTGTTTCTGTGGGTATTTATCAGGGCACACCTGTACTGGATCTCGATTACCAAGAAGATTCAACCTGTGATACCGACATGAACGTGATTATGACAGGAAAAGCGGGAATCGTTGAAATACAGGGAACAGCAGAAGGTGTTTCATTTACGCGTAACGAATTGAATCAAATGCTGGACCTGGCAGAATCCGGCATACAGGAGTTGATAATGATCCAGAAAACTGCATTAGGGATTCACTGACTTTAATGAATAACCTGAGAAAACTGGTCATTGCCACTGGCAATGTCGGAAAGTTGCGGGAAATCGATGCCCTACTTGAACGGTTTAACATTACCAGTTTGCCACAAGCCATTTTCAGCATCCCTGAAGTTGAGGAACCCCATCCAACATTTATAGAAAACGCTTTAGTCAAGGCAAGGCATGCCTCTCGTCATACCGGCCTGCCGGCTTTGGCAGACGATTCAGGAATTTGTGTCAATGCGTTGCAAGGCGCACCCGGTGTCTATTCAGCACGTTATGCTGGCGAACCCAGATCAGATCAACGTAACAATCAGAAGTTGATCGAAACATTAAAAAATAATGCCGATCGAAGTGCCTATTATTATTGTGTAATTGTCCTGCTCCGCCATGCCGAAGATCCACAACCGATTATTGCAGAAGGACTATGGCATGGCGAAATCATTTTGGAACCTCGCGGTGAAGGCGGGTTTGGTTATGACCCCTATTTTTTTCTGCCGGAATTAAATAAAACCGCAGCAGAACTTCAATCAGACGAAAAAAACAAACTCAGCCATCGAGGCAAAGCACTGGCACGCTTAATAGAACAGTTACAGCGTTAAACGCAAAAGTATTACTATTACGCGCTATAGACCTACTGCAATCACCGCATCCGGGCAGTCATACTTATTTTTCCATAAATTGATACATTTCGTTTAACGCATCAGTAACACGTTCATATGCGACATTCGTGTGTCCAATATCCGCATGTCTTATCGCTTCGACCAGATTTCGAATCGCCACGGTTATATGCTCCCTTCCTTCGGTATTCTCAGATTCTATCGCTTGAATCTCAGCTTTCTTGACAAACTCAAGGCTCTTTTTTGCATGATCATGAACATGATCGGCATGCGCTTTGTGAGTTTTGGCTTCTTCGGCATGTTTGATTGCCTCAGCCATAGCATCTTTTCCACCAGCAGAATCCGTTTCCCCAAAATAATCCTCAGCACTGACTGGATTACTGAGGAACAGTACCAAAATTCCTGCCGCTAAAATAGTGAATATATTTTTCATAATGCAATCCCTTCACGTTTGTTGATATATCTTTACTATAACTGTTTTTCTTTATCAGGGCGTTGAAAAACTGTCTGCGTTGCCGCCACGGTGTAAATACAGGTTCAGAATGCCTATTTTAATGCCTAACTCTGCTTTACCTGTTTTGGCCTTGTATCGACAACCTCAAAACGTATTCAACATCCTGTTAAACAGCCATAATAGTCTCATAAGTTTCTAGCTTTCTTACTTACAGCAAAATTTAAGAATGCATTAACAGGCGCCTGGTTCCCTGAATTTTTATTTCAGTATGCGCTATTTCATTTCTGAATGCATATTAGGGATATTAGGGTACACTTTATCATGATCAGAATCCTTGCAATCAATGATCAGCAAGCGCTATAAAATGTTTTTCTGTTTTCATATAAAAAACCATGTAAAACTGCAACATCATTTTTGGAATAAAAATTAACAAGGGGCTTTTATGAACATTCTGATAACTGGTGGCACAGGCTTTATCGGCCAATCTTTATGTCCGGCATTGCTTTCAAAGGGACATTCATTAACTGTTTTAAGCAGATATCCTAATAAGGTTTATTCAGTGTTCGGTGACCAAATCGAACAAATCACCTCAATTTCACTGTTATCCGAAAGTGACCATTTCGATGCGATTTATAATTTCGCCGGCGCGCCTATTTTTGCCCAACGATGGACTGATGAGCGTAAACAGGTCCTTTTGAAAAGCCGTATTTACATCACGCAACAACTGGTGGAATTTATCGCGCGCGCTAACACAAAACCATCCGTTTTGCTCAGTGGTTCGGCAATCGGTTTCTATGGTGATCAGGGCGATACTGTGCTTGACGAAACTGCATCAGCGCAAGACGATTTCGGTCATCAGCTCTGTGCGGAATGGGAGCACACAGCTGAAAAAGCTAAAGAACACTGCGTCCGTGTCTGCCTGCTCCGCACCGGACTGGTTATAGGCAAAAATGGCGGTTTTTTGCAGCCCATGATTTTACCGTTTAAACTGGGACTAGGCGGAAAACTCGGCTCAGGTACACAATGGATGCCCTGGATTCATATGAATGATTATGTGGCGATATGTCAAGCATTGCTGGATAACAATGCACTGGAAGGAGTTTTTAATCTGACGGCGCCCAATCCGGTTACCAATAGTGAATTTACCCGCACCCTGGCAAAACATTTGAATCGGCCGGCATTCTTTACCATACCTGGCTGGGCGCTCAATCTGTTGCTCGGTGAAATGTCGCAATTGTTATTGGGCAGTCAACGCGTCATACCCAAACATATCCTGGATTCGGGATTCCAGTTCGATTACCCCAATCTTGAAGAAGCACTGGAAAATGTGCTGTAATAACACTGCCCCTAGTCGATGAAGGCTTCTGGTCGAATGGTTATGAATTTAAATCCTGCGCTGGATTGAATTGCATATTTGATTATGCTACAACATTAGGAAGATCGGGCTTTGCTGTTTTTCAAACACAAAGCACATTACAACAATAACTTTGCTACACTGTTCACACCGCTAACCTTGGATCACTCAAAATAATAATGCAAGAACAAAACACTAAAAAACCGGTAGAAAAAAAAAGTAACTGGACAAGATATATTACGCTGGCTTTGGTCCTGATGATCACTATCTTTGCTGTATCACTGTTGCCACGCGGCTTTTCAGGAGACACTTCTATCATTGGGCAAGGAACCAGTGTGCTGCTGTTGGTGCATGATGACAATATTCTTCAAAGCGGAGAAACAATGGCTGTCATGAATGCGATCAGAGATGACTACGAGGAACGCCTGGCTTTTATTGTCGCAGACATCAATACACCCGAAGGAAAAACATTTGCTGACAGGAATACATTAATGCCAACCGCGTTAGTATTTTATTCTGCCAGCGGCAACCATCTGCAAACGCTTTATGCAGCGCAAACGGTTGAATCATTACGGCAGGAATTGAATAAAATATTCCAATATTAAACTGATCGATTTTTACACCGGTCTGATTCACGATATTCACGATTTAAACACCAACAACCAGCCACAAAACAATTTTGCAGCCTGCCGCCAGTATCTCCACAACAGGCATTGCTGCGTCCGCGTTTATTCGTTCATTGCTTGTCGAATCAGGCCAGCCATAGACTCCGGCAATTTGATATGGCCCGCAAGCACAAATTGATGCGCCCGATCGGATAGTTTGCGCCGGATTCGGCGCAGTATATCATTCCATTTGGCTGTATTGTATTCCGGGTGAATAGCAGCAAAAGCGGCCAAATAATGTTCGAAAAAAACTAGTCCGGCTACATCTTCAAGTAGCTGGGTACCGGAATTGGTCTTGCGTAATTTCTTGCCGACAATTAGTTCAACACGGCCGATGAATGCCGCATCATATCCAACTCTCGCCAACAGTGCGGCAAGCGTCCTGGCATGAAATTCATTCAATGCGGCACGCCATTGATGATAACCCTTGCGGTCCATCGGATAGTCACTGCGTGGTGATTTCCAGCGCTGGATATGCTGCGCTCTGACGGCCAGTTTTAAAACTTCATCAGCGTTTGGCGCGAATCGTTCAAGCATGTCCGTCATGCGGTAAGAATACAGCAGCGCTTTTGGCCATTCTTTACCATCGCAGGTTTCCATATTCGGATCTTCGCGATTGGCAGCATCAATGAGTGCGATTGCCTTAGCGAAATGTTGCTCAGTCATTATTATGCTCTGAATATTGTCTGGCATTACTAAGCCTGTTTTAGTACGGTTACTAAATTTCAGTGCATACAGGCTGTTGCCAAAAAATGTTTACCACGTTATGTTGCTTGTCAATTAAAGCATTTTATAATGATTAATATTTCGAATGCGTTTTTTGATTACAAAACCATCAAGGAAAACATTTCATGAAACGTCGTGTTGTACTGAAAAGCTTTGCCGCTGCCTCCATTTTGCCGTTCATTCCGTCCTGTTCTCAAGTCGTTGGCGAAGCGGCAACGCCGATTACGCCGCTGAATAAACCGCGCAATGAATGGAAAGGGTTGGTATCGCCCAGAGCCTATCAAATACTGTTTGAAGAAGCGACAGAACGCCCGGAATCGAGCAATCTGCTTTATGAGGAACGAGAAGGCACATATCTCTGCGCCGCATGTTATCTGCCGCTATTCGAAAGCGCCCATAAATATGAAAGCTGGACAGGCTGGCCAAGTTTTACCCAGCCGATTGCTGGACATGTGGCAACTAAAGTCGATTTCAAGATGATCTGGCCACGCACGGAATACCACTGCGCACGCTGCGGCGGTCATCAGGGCCATGTCTTCAAGGATGGCCCGCCCCCGCGCGGCGAACGGTGGTGCAACAACGGCTACGCTTTGAAGTTTGTCCCTGCAGAGGAAGCATTGCCACTGCTTAGAAGCTGATACACCGGCGCAGCGTTTGAAACAACCAAGAAAGCCGCTATATTTTTATATAATTTAAAAGCAGATCGAATATTAATCATTGGCCTCACCAAACCCACCGCCTCCGGGTGTTTCAATTACCACCACATCGCCTGTCTCAAGCTGCACCATGGCGGTAGCGCCGATTTCTTCCAAAACGCCATCATTTTTCCGTTTCACCCAATTACGCCCTACTTTGCCATTTTCACCGCCATGCAACCCGAATGGCGCAATACGCCGGTGATTGGACAGAATCGCGGCTTGCATGCTTTCGTTAAACCGGATGCGGCGGATAACGCCATCACCGCCTTTGTGACGGCCATTGCCACCCGAGTCTGTGCGGATTGAAAAACTTTCAAGCCTGACGGGATAACGTAACTCGAGTACCTCTGGGTCGGTCAGGCGGGAGTTGGTCATATGGGTGTGCACGGCGCTTTGACCGTCGAAATCGGGGCCAGCGCCTGAACCACCGCAAAGCGTCTCGTAGTATTGATAGCGGTCGTTACCAAAAGTGAAATTGTTCATCGTGCCTTGCGCGGCAGCCATTACGCCGAGTGCACCGTAGAGGGCATCAGTCACGCACTGACTGGTTTCCACATTACCGGCAACAACAGCTGCAGGATATTGTGGATTGAGCATGCAGCCAACGGGTACAATGATTTCGATCGGTTTCAGGCAACCTGCGTTAAGCGGAATTTCATCGTTCACCAACGTGCGGAAAACATACAATACCGCAGCACGGCAAATCGGTAATGGCGCGTTGTAATTGTTCGGGCGTTGATCGGTTGTGCCGGTAAAATCGACGACGGCCTTTCGTGCCAGTTTGTCAATACGGATTGCAACGCGAATAACCGAGCCATCGTCCATTTCATATTCAAATTCGCCGTCAGAAAGTACATCGAGCACGCGGCGCACGGTTTCCTCGGCGTTATCCTGCACATGCTGCATATACGCCTGAACGACATCAAGACCGAAATAATCAACCATGCGCTTGAGTTCATGCGCGCCCTTTTCGTTAGCGGCTATCTGTGCACCCAGATCGGCGATATTCTGCTCAGGATTGCGTGCCGGGTACGGACCGTTAATCAGCAATTGATGGATCTCGTTCCGCAACAACTGATGGTTTCGCACGATCTGGATATTGTCGAACAGGATGCCTTCTTCCTCAACCGTTTTGCTGTTGGGCGGCATGGAACCGGGCGTAATGCCGCCGAGATCGGCATGATGACCGCGCGAAGCAACGTAGAAAATCACTTGATTATGCTGATCGTCAAACACGGGGGTGACCACAGTGACATCCGGCAAATGCGTACCACCGTTATACGGCGCATTAATGGCGAACACATCGCCGGGTCTCATGTCAGGATGACCAGCAATCACCGTCTTGACGCTTTCGCCCATACTGCCCAGATGCACCGGCATATGCGGCGCATTGGCAACCAGATTGCCTACGCGGTCAAACACCGCGCATGAAAAATCGAGCCGTTCCTTGATGTTAACCGACGACGCGGTATTAGCCAGTGTTGCGCCCATCTGCTCGGCGATAGACATAAACAGGTTATTAAATATTTCCAGTATTACCGGATCAGCATGCGTGCCGATGCTCTCACGCTGAGGCCGCGGCTCATGGCGCGTAAGTATAAGCTCGCCATTAGCATGGCAATGTGCCTGCCACCCAGGCTCTACAACAATAGTTGCATTAACATCACTGATAATCGCAGGGCCTTGAATATAATCGCCTGCACGCAATTGGCTGTTCGCATAAACCGGCGCAGCATACTGCAGTCCGCCGGTCGTCATAGTGACAGTATTAACCGGATGCGTTATTTTACAACTCGTATTGTCTCGGTTTCCTGGTTTTGAAGCTCTGTCTTTGGTGTCTGCTGTTATACCAATGGCTTCTGCTGAAACCGTAGCGATAACCAGATTGTGGTCAGGTTGAATAAAACCGTACTGCCGCTGATGCAAATCTGCAAAATCCGAATGCAGTTGCGCGAGTGGCGCAAGCATCACTGACAATGCCGTATCGGTACCCTGGTAACGCAAATCTATTTTTTTAACCAGTCTAATCTGCGCAAACGCGAGACCCTGAGCGGCAACTTCGTCTTGCGCTGCCTGCGCTAGCTTGTCCAGCGTTTTGCTGGCTGTCATTAATGTTTGGGCATTAAGCGGTGCTTCTACTGTGACGGTATGAATGGCGGTAATATCGGCGAGCCCCATACCATATGCTGACAAGACACCCGCCAGCGGATGAATCACGATTGAGTCCATGCCCAGCGCATCCGCCACTAAACAGACATGCTGTCCTGCTGCCCCGCCAAACCCGTTCAGCGCATAAACCGAAATATCATGTCCTTTTTCAACAGATATTTTTTTGATCGCATTCGCCATGTTATCCACTGCGACATGCAGAAAGCCTTCTGCAACCTGTTCTGGAGTATAATCCTTGCCGCTTGTTTCTGTGATTTGTCGGGCAAGTTGCGCAAATTTTTCACCGACAATCGCCGCATCCAATGGCGCGTTAGCGGCCGGTCCGAAAATATGCGGAAAGAAATCCGGCTGGATTTTGCCGAGCATGACATTGCAGTCGGTAACCGTCAGCGGTCCGCCGCGACGGTAACAGGCCGGCCCTGGATTCGCACCTGCGCTGTTGGGGCCCACGCGGAAGCGGCTCCCGTCAAAATTCAGAATCGAACCGCCGCCCGCCGCGACTGTATGTATCGCCATCATCGGCGCACGGATACGCACACCGGCGACATGACCATCGTAAATGCGTTCAAAATTACCGTTAAAATGACTGACATCGGTTGACGTGCCGCCCATGTCAAACCCGATAACCTTGCTGAAACCCGCTTGCGTCGCTGTGCGTGCCATACCGACCACGCCCCCTGCAGGACCTGACAAGATGCTATCCTTACCCTGAAACCGACCAGCCTGCGTCAAGCCGCCGTTCGATTGCATAAACAACAGCTGTATACCACCGAGTACCACGGCGATTTGATCGACATAACGCCGCAGGATCGGCGACAGATAGGCATCCATCACTGTCGTATCGCCGCGTGAAATCAGTTTGATTAATGGGCTGACCTGATGACTGACGGAAATTTGCGTAAAACCAATTTTTTCTGCAATACGCGCTGCCGTCTGTTCGTGCGCATGAAAACGGTAGCCATGTATAAACACTATCGCTACAGCCAGAATACCTTGCCGATAGACGCGATTTAAATCGGCAGCCAGTGTCGCCTCATCGAGCTTCTCGATGATCCCGCCATCCGCACTGACCCGTTCGCGCGCTTCGATGACGGTTTCATACACCATTTCTGGCAACCTGATATTCAGATCAAAAAGTCGCGGGCGGTTCTGATAACCGATGCGTAATGCATCGCCAAACCCCTTTGTGATCACAAGCGCAACACGCTCACCCTTGCGCTCAAGCAATGCATTGGTAGCAATGGTGGTGCCCATTTTGACATGGTCAATCCAATCTGCTGGTATCGCTTCATTGGATTCGACGCCCAGAATCCGTCGTATTCCCTCCAATGCCGCATCGGGATATTGCTCAGGATTTTCCGACAGCAGCTTACAGGTTTTCAGCTGATCCTGCGGCGAGCGTGCCACGATATCGGTAAAGGTCCCGCCGCGGTCGATCCAGAATTGCCATTTGTTATCGTTTATGGCATCGGGTTGTTGTTCAGACATGGGTTTCAAGTTGCGGTGGCGTTTACTTCAGTAATCAAATTGAAGCATGATACACCACCACGCCGTTCAACGGATTGTGGATGCAATCAATCCATTCAAACAACCAGTGGCGGCATTGGACAATCAACCAAATCGGCAATCGCACGAAATAATTCGGCTTCTGCAGGCGATACCTGCTGATCTGCAATAATCGCTTTGGCAAAAGCTTTCAGTAACAGCGGTTTGGTCAGCGGCGCCAGTTGTGCCAGCTGATCCAGCGACGCGCTGACATTTTTCAGTTTGAGTGCGTCGGCCGGCAATAATGCAATGTCCAGACCCGCGAGATTTTCTTTTGCCGCTTCAAAAACATGCGCTTTGCTTACACCCTGTGGTTTTCCGGCATGGACTAATAAAGACAAGACCACGGCACACGCCTGTTGTGTCTGCGCCAGTTTCAGCTGGCCTGACAGCTGTTTCTTTTCCGCATATACGATATCCAAATGGTGGAATAAAATTTTCTGCAATGTCCAGTCAAACAAATGAATCTTATTGTCCATCGCCACCAAAGTCTTGAGATTTTTCTTAAACAGCAGGTATTGCCGCTTTGACAATTGGCGCAATGTCGACAACGCAATATCCAGTAAAGGCAATCGGTGGGCCAGTTCCAGTTTGGCGAATTTCTCCGTCAGTTTGACGGTCTCTGCATAAACCCCGTCGTCCGCGGCAGTTGCCAAATGCTGCAATTGCTGTTGGCGCATGGCAGGCGCATTGTCGAGTACCATAAAGTAAATCAAAGCCCTTGCGGCAAACGGATCATGCGCTGCCTGTTTTAGCTCAGCGGGTAGTTCGCTTAACACCTGGTGCGCATAATTGATTTGCGCATCGTTTAACTGACCGATTCGATCAACAAATGCACCGTTCTTCATCATTGTTGCGGCACCGGCCATTAATTCTGCCGCGGCTGTATGGTGCTGGCCTTGTTGCTGGGAACCCTGCGCGGAATACGTCATGGCCACCGGTGGCTCGGAAACCGGGCGGACATCAAACTTTCCGTTCCAATTGGGTTCAATCTGACGGATGCGTTTTTCCAATGGTGGATGGGTAGCGAGCAGGCTGGTCATTGTATGCCTGATGCCGTCGCCAAATAGCGCATGGCTGATTTCCGCGCCATTCGGGTTTTGCAATGTTGAACCGATGGCATCACTGCCAATACGCTTGAGCGCACCGGCTATGCCGCCCGGATTACGGGTAAACTGCACGGCAGAAGCGTCTGCCAGGTATTCGCGCTGGCGGTTAACCGAGGCTTTGATCAGATTGCCGAATAATGTACCGCCATAGCCAATCGCCATCAATCCCAGACCCAGCATCACAGCACCACCGACATTTTTGGAATTTCTGGAGCGGCCGTCTGAACGCAACAGATATTCACCAATCAGGCCGAGAACCATGATCCCATGCAAAATGCCGATCAGCTGGAGATTCAAATTCATATCGCCATTTAAAATATGGCTGAACTCATGCGCAATCACGCCTTGCAACTCATCCCGGCTTAATTTCTCAATGGCACCACGCGTGACGCCAATGACGGCGTTACTGGGCGAGTCTCCGGCAGCAAATGCATTAATGCCGTCCTCATGCAACAGGTAAACGGGCGGCACCGGCGTGCCGGATGCAATCGCCATTTCTTCCACCACATTCAGCACGCGCTGTTTATACACATCGCCGCTGCCGTTGATAATTAATTCCGCCCCCATCATTTCAGCAATTTTTTCTCCACTACCGCCAAGACTGCTTATTTTGTATAAACTGCCGAATACAACAATCGCGATGACGCCCACGCCAACCATCAAAAACAGGTTCCAGTCAAATTGCTGAAAAAATGATTCTACTGTCAGGTACTGAAGATTGACAAAGCCAAACACAAACATCACCAGCAGGTTGGTCAGAATAATCAGCGTAAACACCGCCAGCATAAACAACACCACTAAGCGGGTCGTGCTCTGCCGCGCACGCGCCTGCAATTCAAAGAAATTCATGACCTGATATTAGAAGGAGACTTTAGGCGCAACCTGAATCTGGGCGCTGTCCTCAAACTCCAGCAACGACGCATCCTCGCGATGACCGAACAGGCCAGCAAAAACCACCGGCGGGAAAGACTGCTTATACGTGTTATAGTCCATCACTTGATCGTTAAATGCCTGACGTGCAAAAGAAACCTTATTTTCCGTGCTGACGAGTTCTTCGCTCAACTGCATCATGTTCTGATTGGCCTTGAGTTCGGGATAAGCCTCCAGCACCACGTTGAATTTACCCATAGCGCCAGCCAGTTGCCCTTCGGTGCCGATCAGTTCGCGCATCGCCCTGGCATTGGTCGGATCCGAAGCCGCGGCAGCCAGATTATTGGCAGCCGCATTTCGCGCGGCAATCACCGCTTCCAGCGTTTCCCGTTCATGCTTCAGGTAGCCTTTGGCGGTTTCAATCAGATTGGGAATCAAATCATAACGGCGCTTCAATTGGACTTCAATCTGGGCGAACGCGTTTTTGTAGCGGTTACGTTTGGTTACCAGATTATTAAAGATAGCAATGGCATAAAAAACCATCATCGCCAGCACAACCAACACCACAATCGTCGTTATTTCCATCAGTCTCTCCTGTTTGAAGATCAAGCGTTATCAGGTAAAACAATGTCCAATATGATGAAGGTTGCCTAACCTATTGTAAAGCGTGAATAAGCCATAAAAATCAAGGTATCACTGAAAATTGGATGCAGTAAAAACAAAGCGTATGAGTAACCGTAGGGTGGATCAGTTAAACATCACCTGCCATTTCGAATGGTTTAAATGGTGGATGGCGCAGGCTTATCCACCCTACCAGTCTTATTTCTGATAAAGACCGAGTTTCATTACCCGGCTTAATAAACTGAAGTGCTTATCCAATGAATAAACCAGACAATCATTGTCCTTTGCATTGTGGGCGATGATCAAATCAGGAATCCCCACGCCATTTGCACCATTTTTTAGACACCTCACCTGACACTCAATGATTCCTTCCCATTTGATATCCAAAGGGATCTGTTTAATTTCATGGAGTAATTGAATAACAGTGATATGCTTCTTGATTTTCAAAAAAAGCACAAGTTCGGCCAGTATGATGTCATTGGTCACAAGCAGATTTTCATCAATCAGATTATCCAGTGCTGCAGAGTGCTCGCCACTGCGGAAATAATCAATCCATATTGACGTATCAACCAGAACCCGCATTAACCACGATCGCGAAGCGTATTGAGATCAATATTCAGATCAATTTTTCCTTTGAATGCTTTCAGATTCACAATCCTGGATTTTCTGATCAACTCTTCCAAAGCCAACACAATAACGCCAGTTTTTGTGCGCGCATGTGTCAATTTCATTGCTTCGTCCAATAAATCTTTGGGTAAATCAATTGTCGTACGCATATTTTCTCCTTGAATGACGCATAACATATTAGCTAACTATGCATATGCTTTCAATTCTGAATTCATTAAATAATTGATGGATGACGCTTCGCTGATCCATCCTACAGAGTTCATTGTTTCGATAACAGGACAACTCGTGTAACAAGCGGTATCATTCTGATCATTCCAATATCTGAATAAAGAATGTCAATATCCAGAGTTTTTATCAGCTATAGCCATGATTCAGAAGAACACCGTACGTTTGTACGCGGCATTTCGGATCGCTTACGGCATGAAGGATTGAATTGCCATATTGATCTGTATGTTAACGGCTCTCCAGCGGAAGGCTGGCCACGCTGGATGGAAGACCAGATTGAACAGGCTGATTTTGTTTTACTAGTTTGCACACCAATCTATCTGCAACGTTATCGTGGAGAAGAACGGGAAAGTGGGCGCGGCGTGACTTTTGAGGGCGTCGTCATTTCTCAATCGCTATATGATCATTATTATCGAAACACCAAATTCATCCCGGTGATTCCAGTCGATGGCAGTCTTGAACATGTACCGTTGCCTCTGAAGGGCTATACTTGCTACACATTACCGGGTGATTACATTCAATTGTATCGGGTATTGACCGGACAGGCTGAATATATAGCACCACCCATTGGTTCGATCCGCCCATTGCCACCCGAAAATGTTTCAGCACCATCACCCATCATCTCCGACCGCCTCCCCACCGTCAAAGGCGAGTTCTTCGGGCGCGAAGACGAACTGAAACTGCTGAATGAAGCCTGGTCAGGCAATGACACACGCATTATTCAATTCATCGCGCCAGGTGGCACAGGCAAAACCAAATTGCTGCAACGCTGGATTGATCGTCACTTGGAAAATTATGATGCACTGATTACGTGGTCATTTTACTCGCAGGGTTCCAGCGAAGACAAGCAAACCACCGCATCACCGTTTTTCAGTCATGCATTCGACAAGCTCGGATCAGCGCGTGACTTGTCCTCATTTACCATCGAAGAAGACAAAGGCGGTCATCTGGCCGATCTGCTGCGCCAACGTCGTGCGGTGCTGGTGCTGGATGGACTGGAGCCATTGCAGCATGCCGGTAAGGGCATGCGTGGCGAATTGAAGGATAAAGCTATTAGTCAACTCCTCAAAATGCTGTCCCTGCATTTTAACGGCCTATGCATCATCACCACGCGTATAGAATTGCCTGAACTGGATAGCAAACGTCATGTTATTTCCGAAAATCTGGAAAATCTTACACTCAAAGATGGCGTCAAACTGTTGCAATCGCTCGGTGTACATGGCAAAGAAGCAGAACTGGAAAAAGCCGTCAATGAATATGGTCACCATGCACTGGCGCTGCACCTGCTCGGCAACGCGCTGCATACCTACTTGGATGGTGATATTTAAAAACGCGACACATTAACCGAATTGATTGGTGAGTATGATGAAATCGAGCGGCATGCCTTTAAAGTCATGCAGGCTTACAGTCACTGGCTGAAAGGCACGCCGGAGCTTAAACTACTGCACTTGCTAGGATTGTTCGACCATCCGATCGATACGTCTGTGTTGCAGGAACTGTGGGACGCGCAAATTCCCAACCTGACAGCAGGTATTGACGACAAAGCCTGGAAAATTGCTATTCGCGACTTACGTGAAAAACACCGTTTACTGGCGACCAACGAACAAAATCCGGATCAACTTGACTGCCATCCGTTAATCCGCGAATACTTCGGCAAGCAACTTCGGAAGAAGCAACCCGACGCTTGGCAACAAGCCCATGCCCGTCTGTACGACTACTACAAAACCTTGCCAGAAAAAGAATTGCCTGACACACTGGAAGAAATGCAACCACTGCTCAGCGCAGTAACACATGGCTGCGCTGCAGGATTGCATCAAAAGGCACTGGAAGAAGTATATTTACCACGTATTCAACGTAACGGAAACAAGAATTATCTCTTTGCAATTCTCGGTGCGGTCAGCGACGACCTCGCCACTATAGCGCATTTCTTTACCAACCCATGGCATACGCCCGAAATTCGTTTGCCGAAAGCAGCGCAAGCCCTCGTATTGAGTTGGGCAGGTTACCGCTTACGTGCTTTACTACGGCTGCGTGAGGCGTTAAAATCAATGCAGGCTGCTTTGAAAATGCATATACAACAAAAAAACTTCAAAAGTGCCGCACTCGATGCCAGCAATCTCAGCGAACTGCAACTCACTCTCAGTAATATTACGGCAGCAACTACGAATAGTCGGAAAAGTGTAGCCTACGCCGATCAGTCCAAGGATATGTATTGGCGCATGGCTGCTCGCACTACTTACGCAGATACATTGCATCAAGCCGGTAAAACTGCACAGTCTATGGAATTGTTTATAGAAGCGGAGCAAATTCAACAAAAAAGGGAACCAGACTATCCAAACCTTTATTCGCTGTGGGGTTTTCGTTACTGCGATCTGTTACTTGCTCAGCACAAGTCCAAAATAGTATTAGAGCGAGCTAAATATTCTCTAAAACTCACCTTTGAGTTTGGTCACTTGCCATCCATCGCCTTGGATCAACTTAGCCTCGGGCGCGCGTATTATCATCAAAATGATTTTATACAATCCGTCAATTGGCTAGACCAGGCCGTATCCAGCTTTCGTAAATCAGGAACACAGTATCATCTACCTTATGGCCTCCTCGCCCGCGCCGCATTGTATCGCGATACCCGCAACCCCAACCATAATTTCACCCGTGCCCGTCAGGATTTGCAAGAAGTCTACGACATCGCCGAACCCAGCGGCATGCGGTTGCATTTGACGGATTACCATCTGGAAATGGCGCGGCTGTTACTCGCCGAGCGGGAATGCGATGTACAATCACCCGATGAAGTGAACGGTAGAAAAGCGCTGACGATTCATGAACATGTCGCAGAAGCCGCCCGTTTGATTGAAGACACCGGCTACAAACGCCGCCTGCCAGAATTGCAAGAACTGCAGCACAAACTGACCGCATTAAAGGGTTGAGAAACAACCTGCGTAACCGTTGGAAGGTTAAAAACTTATCTTGCCCATCGGATTTCTGCTGGTTTCCGGCTGCTTTAAAAATACAATCCAGAAAGCCGGAAAAGCTTATCGGTGAAGCTTGTGAAAGCGAATAAGAATTAGACCGATTGAACCGAATTATTGAGAAAGCGTTTTGACAAAGTCCAGCACTGCTTCAACATGACCCGGGACTTTGACGCCCCGCCATTCTTTTCTTAGAATGCCTTGCGCATCGATAACAAAGGTGCTGCGCTCGATACCACGCACCTGTTTGCCGTACATGTTCTTCATTTTAATGACATCAAACAACTTGCACGCGGTTTCATCGGTATCGCTCAGAAGTTCAAAGGGAAACCTCATTTTTTCCTTGAAATTCTCGTGCGACTTGAGGCTATCGCGCGACACACCGACGATTTCGCAATTCAGATCAGTAAACGCCGGATAGGTATCTCTGAAATTCTCACCCTCTGTAGTGCATCCGGGCGTATTGTCTTTGGGATAAAAATAAATGACCAGGTTTTTGCCGGTTTTTTCAGACAGGGAAAAGGATTTACCACCGGTACTGGGTAGTTGAAAATCTTCGACAGGTTTATCTAGTGTTAACATCGTGTTTGGTTATTCAATTTAATGCGCTGAGAACAGCGGCATTCAGGTTTTTTTAAGTGAAAAACTGTTGTTATCAGAACACATCGCTTACGAAATGTGCCCTGACACTTAAAAAATTTGCAGTATTGTTAAGCGCGTTATGGAATTCTTGAATCGATCATAATCGACACATTATTGTCGCCAACTTTAACGGGTTCGCTCAATCCCTGCAAATCGCCGCTGGTTGGAACAGCCTGCCCCGTTTTGGAAATTCTCGCCTCTATGACAACATTTGGAAAGCTGGATAACTTCATTGCCGGGGTCATCGCCATTTCATCGGTCAGCGTAAATGTCGTCGGCAGATCGCTTGCTTTTAATCGTAAGATCGCCAGCGGCATTTTAGGGCCGGTTTCTGCGCGGGCATAGATGAACAGGGTATCATTCGGACCTGCATTGGCAGCAATCGCATCACTGATTGCAACACTGCCGGATATGGATAGCGTTGCTGGTTCTGCGGTCGCCGCTTCGTCAGCAGATTGGATTTCCATCACGCTGGCTTGTTGTTCGGGTTCGCCGTCAGTAGAATCTGCCGGTTCAGCCGTTTCAGACGGTTCATCTGGATCGGTTGCAGCCAACTGGGTTGGCGACTCACCGGCATCTTTTCCAGCCAGTGACCGGGCATCTTCAATGCTTTCTCTGACAGACTGGGCAAGTTGCGAATCCGCTGGAATTACCGCCAGTAATCTTTCCCAGTATACTGCCGCCTGTTCAAATTCGTTTTTTTCAAATTCGACGGTACCTGCCAACGCCAGCGCTTTGGGGTATTCCGGCTCGATGCTTAACGCTTCCTGAATTAACTCGGATGGCTTGCCGATGAGGCTCCCGTCATTTGACATGGCCAATACATCAGCATAATCACTCAGAATCTGGGGATTATCCGGAATCATTTGATTCAGCCTGGCATAAGTGTTAGCCGCTTCATCATACTGTTTCATAATGGCATAGGTGCGCGCCAACATGAACCAGCCTTCGATATCCTCCGGATCGTTATTCAATCGTGCGATCAGATTATCCAGAACAGATGCAATATTGTCATGGCCATCAGGTGCACCGCCACCGCTGCTGCCGCCTTGAGGCATTTGTGTGGCATTGGCAAGTTGCGCCTGTGGCAACAAGCCACGCGTATCGCCGATTTCCAAATACAAATAGATTGCAGCAACTGGCAACGTCAACACTATAACTGTTGAAATTGCCACGTTCATGAGTTTACTGGTTTTTTTGATTGTCATTTCTTCTTTTTCAGGAATATCAATCAACATGCGCTGCTGAAGTTCCTGTTTGCTTTGGTTATATTGTTCCTGCGTCAGGATATCGTTTTCAAGGTCTCTATCGAGTTCATTCAATTGGTCACGATACACTGTTACATTGACAGCATCCCGTTCCACGTGCTGTTCCTCGGCATTTCTGTTTCTTAATAAAGTTGGCACAATAAAAAGCAGTGCAACTACGATAAATATGCCTGAAATAATCCAGAATGCCGTCATACGTTATTACCTTTATTTTTATTCGTTGAAACGTCAGTTTTATTGTGTTTTTCAGTTGAGGAATCGCTGGTAGCGATCAAGTCCTCAGATTTTTCCTGCCGGGCTTCGGTGACTGACATCTCTTTTTCGTCCAGCAAGGCAGCCGCTTTTTTTTGATCTGCTTCGGTTAGATTTATTTCTTCAACTTGAAGGCGGCGTCCCTTGAGATATTTAATTAAGAACCAGGTGCTGAATATGAAAAAAATGAGTGGACCAAACCATAATAATATCGTCGTTGCTTTCATTGGCGGGTTGTAAAGCACAAAATCGCCATACCGGTCGACTAGAAATTCAATAATTTCGGCATCGGTTTTATTGGCCTTGATCTGATCCCGGATAATACGGCGTATATCATTAGAAAATTCGGCGCGCGAGTCCGCAATGGATTCATTTTGACATACCAGGCAACGCAAATCTTCGGTTAACGCCAGCATCCTTTTTTCTATTTCAGGATTCTCCGCTACGGGTATTGCTTCTTTATAGGTTTCTTCTTGTGTCCAGCCAGTCGTTGGCATCATTAGCAGGACCAAACACAATAAAACAAAGCCATAGCGTTGCAGTGCTACCCACCATTTTACGGATCCACTCATCAAATCTTCTAAAAATTGACCGGATGGATTCATTATGTTTGTCCCTGTAATTCAACAATCAATGGAATAATTGTATTTTGCAACGAATCAACGGTTACCGGACCAATCTGCTTGTGTCTGATAATCCCCTGTTTATCGATTACGTAGGTTTCAGGAACACCATAAACGCCATAGTCTATCCCGACCTCTCCTTCGGGATCGACCACGCTAGCCACGTACGGATCGCCATAGAGTCTTAACCATTGCTTGGCGGTTGTATTTTCGTCCTTGTAGTTCAGGCCATACACAGGAACAAGACCCGATTTGGCAAGCTGCACCAATAATGGATGCTCATCCCGGCATGCAACACACCATGATGCCCAGACATTCAGCAGCCAGACTTTGCCAAGATTATCCTTTGAGGAAAACAATCTGTCAGGCTCATGCAAACTGTACAGTTCAAATTCTGGCGCAGGCTTATCGATTAACGGAGAAGGCACCTGACGTGGGTTTAATGACAGGCCAACAAATAAAAACACCGCCAGAATCAAGAATGCAAACAGTGGCATTAAGTATCGCATCATACTTTCCTTGTTTCTGTGACTAAACCGGGGTTGCTTCCTGCAGTGGCAGGTGCTCCCGTTTCATTTTCAGCAGGTTTTTCTTCTGCTGCTTTTTTACCCACAAACAATTTACTTTTATCCTTGATTTTCAGGCGATAGCGTTTATCGCTAACTGACAGGATGCCGCCAATTGCCATCAACAGGCAACCAAACCATATCCAGTCGACAAATGGCTTATGATAAGCCCGGACAACCCAAGCTTCATTTGCCAAAGGTTCGCCCAAAGCGACATAAAGATCACGGAATATTCCGGTATCAATCGCAGCTTCTGTCATTACCATACCTGAAGCGTTATACGTACGTTTCTCCGGATACAATTTACGGACAAATTCACCATCCTTGAGCACATCAATTTCGCCACGGACAGACATGTAATTAGGGCCAACCACATCTGAAACCCCATTAAACTGGAATGCATAATCACCAATTGTTACCCGGCTGCCTATGTCCATACGCACATCTTTTTCCGTTTCGTAACCATTAACCAACGTTACGCCTATGATGAAAACTGCAACGCCGAGGTGTGCGCAATGCATTCCATAAAAGCTTCTGGATTGTTTTGCCAGTTTTGTAAATACATTTCCTTGGCCGCTATTGTTGAGACGGTGTATCAAACTGACCAGAATGCTGACAACAATCCAGAACGCGAGTAACAAACCGAAGCTCACCAATGGCTTCCATTCACCCATATAGAATGGAGCAATAATGGCACTAACAAAACTGACAGCGATCGCCCAGCGCACTCGTACCGCCAGAGATGGCATACTCATTTGTTTCCAACGGGAAATGGGGCCCAGGCCAATTAAAAATATCGCGGGCGTCATAATGGGTACAAAAACTGCTTCAAAATAAGGCGGGCCTACCGAAATCTTACCCAGATTAAGCGCATCAATTACCAGTGGATATAAGGTACCTAACATAACGCTTGCTGCTGCAACCAGTAACAGTAAGTTATTCGCCAGCAACATTGATTCGCGGGACAGCAGGTCAAATTTGCCGCCCAATCCCACTTTCGGCGCACGCCATGCAAATAATAATAATGAAAGGGTAACGGTTACAAACAGGAACCCAAGAATAAACACGCCTCTTTCCGGATCGGTTGCAAAAGCATGTACAGAGGTTAATACACCAGAACGGACCAGGAATGTCCCTAACAAACATAGTGCAAAGGTACAGATCGCGAGCAATACCGTCCAGCTTTTAAAACTACCACGTTTTTCAGTCACCGCCAGAGAATGCATCAATGCGGTACCAACCAGCCAGGGCATAAATGAGGCATTCTCAACCGGATCCCAGAACCACCAACCACCCCAGCCTAGTTCATAATAGGCCCACCAGCTTCCAAGCATGATTCCAAATGTTAAAAATACCCAGGCAACGGTTGTCCACGGGCGGGACCAGCGTGCCCAGGTTGCATCCAGTTTACCGCTGAGTAAAGCTGCTATAGCAAAAGCGAACGCCACCGAGAATCCAACATATCCCATATACAGCATAGGCGGATGGATAACCATTCCCGGATCTTGCAGTAACGGATTAAGATCGCTGCCCTCCATGGCTGCCGGCAACAGGCGATCAAACGGATTGGAGGTTAACAGCATAAATAACAGAAACCCAATGCTTACCAGACCCAACACACCTAATACGCGTGCAACCATATCTTCAGGCAATTGCTTGCTGAAAACGCTGACAGCAACTGACCATCCCGCAAGCATTAATACCCAAAGCAGCAGTGAACCCTCATGAGAACCCCAGGTCGCTGCGATCCGATATTGCAGTGGCAATTCGGTGTTGGAATTTCTCGCCACATTTATAACCGAAAAGTCACTTGTGACAAACGAATAACCGAGACATAAAAACGCAATTAGTACAAAAACAAACTGTCCTTGTACAACAGGTCTTGCTAATGCCATCCAAGATTGAATACCACGCGCCGCTCCGATCAAAGGTAATGTGCCTTGTGTTACAGCCAGCAACAACGCGAGAATGAGTGCAAAATTGCCAATTTCTGGAATCATGATATTTTATTTATTTATGGATTAATGACTTTGTTTTAATAAAGAAAAAACGCAATCTTATTAAAACATGCCTGTTTTGGAAATATCTATTGCGTCAGGTAAGCTTTTTGCGCTTTCGCTGCTTCTTCCAAAGCATGTGCGGCTTCAGGCGGCATATAATTTTCATCATGCTTTGCGAGCACTTCATCAGCCTGAAATACGCCGTTTTCGCTTAATTTTCCTTGAGCGACAACGCCTTTACCTTCTCTGAACAAATCGGGCAGAATACCTGTATAAACGACTTGAATAACCTCTGATGTGTCGGTAATCGCAAAATGGACTGTAGTGCCGCCGTCTTCACGTTGAACACTCCCTTCTTCTACCAGTCCACCAATCCGAAAGCTTTTACCAATAGGTGCTTCTTTGGCAATTACTTGTGTTGGGCTAAAGAAAAAAACCAGATTACTTTGAAATGCGTTTAAAACTAAAATTGCTGCGAAGCCGAGTGCAGTAACACCTGCCGTTATTACTGCAAGTTTTTTATGACGTGGTTTCATTTTTTATCTCTTCTTTATTTGAAATCTCTTGTGGATTTGAAATTTCTTCTGGATCTGACGTCTTTTCGGTATTTAAATATTCACTATTATTCGAAAATCCTTTCGCTTCCGAGTCGTCTATCAGACCATATCTTTTGACTAAAGTTCGGCGGCGTTCTGAAATTAAGATAATTTCTCCGACTACACATAACAATGTCACAATGTATGAACCCCATACATAAACGCCATAACCACCCATTGCAAAAAACTCCGACCAGCTTGACCAATTCATCACAATGCTCCTTTTCTTCTAAGGTCGGCTACCCACGCAGTATGGCTTTCTCTCTCCAGAATAATCACGCGAACACGCTTTAAAATGACTGCAATAGAATACATCCAGCTTGCAAATACCATTATCATCATTCCTGTCAACATCGTTTCAGCCATTGTAGGTGCCTGCGTCACACTTACTGATGCACCTTGATGAAGCGTATTCCACCATTGCACTGAAAAATAAATAATCGGAATATTAATAACGCCGACCAACGCAATAATTGCACCCGCTTTATCCGCCCTTCTCGGATCATCAATGGCTGCTTGCAGTGACATAAAGCCTATATACAAAAACAATAATATCAACTCAGATGTCAATCGCGCATCCCAAACCCACCATGTACCCCACATCGGTTTTCCCCAAAGCGATCCGGTCCATAATGCAAGAAATGTAAATAGCGCCCCCGTTGGCGCGATTGCAGTCGCCATCATCGATGAAAGTCGGGTATTAAAAGCAAGTCCGATACCTGCCCAAATTGCCATCACAACATAGAGAAACATGGACATCCAGGCCGCAGGTACATGAATAAAAATAATACGATAGGCCTCGCCCTGCTGAAAGTCAGTTGGCGCAACAAAAAAACCAATATAAAGGCCTGCCACGAGTAAACCGAACGCAATAATTGCGAAGAACGGAATCATTTTTCCTGCAAGCGAATAAAAACTCGCAGGTGATGAATATTTATACCAATTAATTGCCATATTTGAAAAAGATGAGTTAATTTTATTTGTTATTTTATCTGAGCATTTACTTAAATTTTTGTGCGGGCCTAAATTTACAAACACCAATTCTATAACAAAATATACGAATCAAAAAATTACTTTGATCAGCATCAAATTATTCGCAAAAAAATCAACATTGAAATTTGATCTTTTTTAATATCACCGAACGAAGCAATTCACGTTGCTTTTCTATTCCATTGAAACACGCAGTGACGCCGCCGTTGCCCAAGGTGAAAATACAAGTGACACAAGCAAAAATGCGCCCAATAATGACAAATGTGCATCATAGCCAAGTCCTGCCATATTGGCTTCTACCGCCCCAGCACCAAAAATAAGAACAGGGATATATAATGGCAGCACCAACAAAGAAACCAATACACCACCGCCTCTCAACCCCAGTGTTAACGCAGCTCCAATCGCGCCAATCAAACTCAGCACAGGCGTACCAAGCAGCAATGATATCGTAAGAACAAACAACGCATCTGCAGGCAAGTCATACTGAATGCCCAAAACCGGCGCCATCAAAACCAGTGGCACGCCTGTGACCAACCAGTGCGCTAATGCTTTACCTAATACCAGGAAGGATAACGATTGTGGCGACAGCAACATTTGCTCAAGTGTGCCATCAAGATAATCATTGGAAAACAGTCTGCCAAGTGACAGCATCGACGCCAGCAAAGCAGCCACCCAGACAACCCCAGGCGCCATTGTGCGCAGCATATTCATTTCCGGGCCCACACTCAAAGGAAACAGACTGACTACGATAACAAAAAAAAACAATGTTGTTAAAACATCGGATCTACGACGTACTGCCAGCAATAAATCGCGTTGAACTATCCAAAAAAACATAATATTATGCCAGTTGCAATTGTATTGTTGAAGCCGCAGTAATGTTGATATCCTGGTGCGTTGTCAGCACAACCATGCCGCCATTTGTCAGATGTTGATCAAGTAGACCCTGGATAAGCTTAACTGCCATAACATCTAAGGCGGCCAATGGTTCATCAAGAATCCACAATTTTGTTTTACTTACCAGTAAACGTGCAAGCGCAACGCGTCTTCGCTGACCCTGTGACAACACTTTTGCAGGCAGAGCCTCTCTTCCTTCCAAACCCATATGGGCAAGTGCATCGGAAGCTTGTTTTTCGGTTATTTGGATACCTGACAACGCACTGGCTATGCGTAAATTTTCCAGCGCAGTCAGATCATCTTTTGTTCCGCTTAAATGGCCGATGTAAGTCAATTCGCTATGATATGCACCAGCGAGCGATTTTATCGCTTCACCATTCCAGGTTATTTCGCCCATAGCAGGATTCGATAAACCACATAACATGCGCAACAAACTCGTTTTTCCACTTCCATTTGGTCCATTTACTTGCATCAATCCGCCCGCTTCTACAGTAAAACTGACCCCTTTAAAAAGCCTGCGGTCACCACGTACACAGGTTAGATCTCTTCCTTGCAACATTGTTATTTCGCGAAATAAAACTCGGGATTATAACGCATTAGGCAAGGTCTGTAACAACGTATTACTCAACAACCTAATTCAGTTAAACAATAATTTACCGTGATCCTGGTTAATCAAATATGTATCCGACAATAACCGTTTGGGTTTTATGGTACGATCAATCGAAATTTCACCCAATCCCAGAAATAATTGTTGATAATACAAACGTATACTTTTAACGGGCGATGCTTCTTCCATCTTATCATTTAATTCTGTTTTTTCAGAAAGAACGCAGCCTTGCAAAATCTTTTTCGCTTCGCTTTTATCCAGTGATAGGGAAGGAAATTCGTTCAAAATACTATCAACAGGCAACAAACAAAAATCACGATTCTCTCTGTTCATTTCCTTGAGCATTTCAAGCGTTCTTGCCTGAGATAAATCAAACAGGCCAATTGAACTACGGCGCAGACTTGCCAGATAGGCACAGCCGCAACCTAAAGCCTTACCGATATCCTCTGCCAATGTACGTATATAGGTGCCCGTTCCGCATCGAACCGTGATCGCCAACTCGTTCGCTAACAATGAATTGACTTTGATTTCATAAATATGCACAAATCGCGGTTTACGTTCTACGGATTTGCCCTCGCGGGCATAAGCGTATAACGGTTTTCCCTGATATTTTAATGCACTGTGCATCGGAGGGATTTGCTGAATTGTTCCAACAAACTGTCTTAGAACAGTTTCGCAGTATCGGTCCGTCAATCTCACAACATCGATATCCGACAATTTTACAATTTCACCTTCAGCATCACCTGTTGTACTCTTGAAGCCCAACCGTATAATTGCCTCATAGGTTTTACTGGCATTTAATAATATTGAAGTGAACTTGGTCGCTTCACCCATACAAATTGGCAACATACCCGTTGCCATGGGATCCAGGGTGCCCGTATGACCTGATTTTGCCGCTGCGTATAAATATTTGGCTTTTTGTAGGGCTTGATTTGAAGAAAGGCCATATGGCTTATCCAATAGCAACACACCGCTGATACAACGTTTAGCCATATAAAAGGAAATAAATTATATTCTGAAAATGTTGCGCTGTCGTTAAATCACAGTTAATTTCAGAATTGATTTATTTTTCAGATATTAAGTATTATTTTTGTTTTCTTGCGCAACCGCTTCATCAATCAGCTTTGATAAATAAGCCCCATTTTCCACGGATTTATCGTATACAAAAATCAATTGCGGCACAACGCGTAATTTTATTCTTTTAGACAAGCTTGTTCTAAGAAACCCATTTGCCTTTTCCAGCCCTTTTTCGACCTGAATATTGCGTTCTTGATCACCTAATGTCGTGTAAAAAACCTTGGCGTAAGCATAGTCACGGGTTACCTCCACTGCAGTTACCGTAACTTGATCAATTCGCGGATCCTTGATTTCGTGATGCAACAGATCAGCAAGCTCACGTTGGATTTGATCGGCAACACGCAGTGAACGGGAAAAATCTTTGGGCATTATGATTCAATCGGCGGAACGGTCTAAGCGGGCTAGATTGTACGCATCGTTTCAATAATTTCATAGGCTTCCAATTGGTCGCCCACTTGCAAGTCATTGTAATTTTTTAGAGAAATCCCGCATTCAAAACCTTCCCTAACTTCTTTTACATCGTCTTTAAATCGTTTTAAAGAATCCAGTTCACAATTGTGGATAACTTTACCGTCTCGCAGCACCCTTATCAATGAATTTCTTTTTACAATACCTTCCAAAACATAACATCCTGCAACCACGCCGACTTTTGGAATACGATAGACTTCTCGTATATCGACAAGTCCAAGAATGTTTTCTTTTCGTTCAGGTGCCATCATGCCTGATAACGCAGCCTTGACTTCATCAACTGCATCATAAATCACATTGTAGTAGCGCACGTCTACGCCACTCGATGCAATCAATTTACGTGCACCGGCATCTGCACGCACATTAAAACCAATCACAACAGCTTTCGATGCCAACGATAAATTAATATCCGATTCTATGATCGCGCCTACACCGCTATGGATTATATTTACTTTAACTTCATCGGTTGAAAGTTTAAGCAATGCATGCGCCAACGCTTCACAAGAACCCTGCACATCGGCCTTAATAATCAGGGAAAGTACCTTAACGTCTTCCTGCTGTTCAAAAATATTTTCAAGTTTCGCTGCCTGGAGCTTGGCTAGTTTAACGTCACGATATTTGCCTTGACGGAAAAGCGCAATTTCTCTCGCTTTACGCTCATCATCCAGGGCAATCACTACGTCTCCGGCATCGGGCACTTCTGACAAACCGTGTATTTCAACGGGAATTGAGGTGCTTGCTTGTTTAATTTGCTTGCCGTCTTCATCACTCATAGCGCGCACTTTACCAAAAACGGCGCCCGCTAAAAGCACATCACCACGTTTTAGCGTTCCCGATTGAACCAAAATCGTTGCGACAGGACCACGGCCTTTATCCAAACGTGACTCAATGACTACACCTCTAGCAGACGTTTTCTTGGGCGCCTTGAGTTCCAAAACCTCAGCCTGCAACAAAATTCCTTCTAGCAATGCATCAATACCCTGGCCTGTTTTGGCTGAGACTTCAATAAACATGGTGTCTCCACCCCAGTCTTCCGGCACTACATCATTTGCAACAAGCTCCTGTTTGATTTTTTCAACATTGGCTTCGGGCTTGTCAATTTTATTTACGGCAACAATTAAGGGAATACCAGCTGCTTTTGCATGATGAATCGCCTCAACTGTTTGAGGCATTACACCATCATCAGCCGCAACGACCAACACAACGATATCAGTAATTTTTGTACCGCGCGCGCGCATTGCGGTAAACGCTTCATGACCAGGTGTATCCAAAAACGTAATCATGCCATGATCGGTCTCAACATGGTACGCGCCAATATGTTGTGTAATGCCTCCCGCTTCGCCGCCGGCCACACGCGAGCGGCGAATATAATCCAGTAAGGACGTTTTCCCGTGATCTACGTGACCCATTACCGTAACAACCGGAGCACGCGGCTCCATTTCCGCTTCGGCTATCAGTGATTCAGTATCAGCCAGAAAAGCTTCGGGACTATCCAACGCGGCATATTTTGCGACATGCCCCATTTCTTCAACGACAATCATTGCTGTTTCCTGATCAAGCATTTGATTAATCGTAACCATACTACCCATATTCATAAGAATTTTGATAATATCAGCCGCTTTTACCGACATTTTTTGGGCAAGCGCACCGACTGAAATAGTTTCTGGCACAATTATTTCCCGAATAATCGGCTCAGTAGGCGCTAAAAACCCATGTTCTTTCTTTGCATCAGTTGCTGCTGATTTAGACTGCTTTTCGCGGCGAGCGCGCCACCCTTGACTTCCTGGTATTTCATCGTGTGTTTTGACACCCCGTTTACGAACACCATCTTCTTTCCAGGTGGCATGTTTTCCCTGCTTTTTTTTCTTTTCAGGTTTATCAGTTTTTTCAGATTTAGTTTCCTGTTTTGTAGTGGATTTAAGTACAGCAGCTTCACCAGGCTGCTTTATTTGAACTGAATCCACTTTTTTCAAAGGCTCAGTCTGGGGCTGTTGATCCTGAGTCACCTTCTCGACAGAAATTATTTTCTTATCAACTTTTTTTGCATCATCACCCACTTCAACGGATTGTTTTTCAGCAGTAGTTGTCTGTACCGATGCTTCAGCGACTGATTCCTGTTTAGCGATTTCTACAGCCGCAACTTCAGTTTTATGCTTTTCTTCCTCTACTGCCTCAGGCGTTTTACGCGCTTGTTTACGTTTAATTTCTGCCGTTTGACGCGCAATTAATTCTGCCTGCTTTCTTGCCTCTTCTTCTCGTAATGCTTGTTGTTCGGGATCAATAATGGGTTCTACGATACGTGGCTTTGTTTTAATCTCAGCTTTTGTTGCGTTACTTTCACCGCCTTCATCAATTGGCGGTTTAGTAAATACGCGTCTTTTTCTCACTTCAACCTGAATAGTGCGCGCCCTACCCATGCTATCTGATTTGCGTATTTCTGAAGTTTGGCGACGTGTTAAAGTAACCTTGTTTTTTGTTTCTTTAGCACCATGTGTTTTCCTTAAATAATCAAGTAACCGGGCTTTATCCTGTTCAGTAAGATCATCTTCCGCCAACAATTTGTTAACGCCAGCCGCCTGCAGTTGCTCCAACAAAACTGTCGGTAACAATCCAAGTTCATTAGCAAATTGTTTTACACTTGTTTGCGCCATTTATAACCTTCCAAACCATTCAATACACTAAATAAAAACAATGCAATTAGAGTTAACTGCAGATATTTTTCAAAATCAATTCACTTGATCCGCTTATTATTTAATACGCTAAACAAACCAAGGCTCGCGTGCCTTAATGATCAATTTGTTCGCGCGCTCAATGTCCATTCCAGTTATTTCCACTAGATCGTCAGCAGCCAGATCGGCCAAATCCGCCAGATTATAGATTCCCTTCGCTGCTAATACACGCACAGTTTCGACGTCCATCCCTTCTAAGGACAACAAATCTTCCGCCACATTTTCTACTTTTTCTTCATTGGCAATTGCATCTGTTAACAATGCATTACGTGCACGTTCACGTATTTCATTGACCGTTTCCTCATCCAATGATTCAATCTCAAGCATTTCGTTTAAAGGAACATAAGCAACTTCCTCAAGCGTAACAAATCCTTCGTGTACTAATATTTCAGCAATGTCTTGGTCAACGTCCAATTTGTCCATAAAAAGCTGCATAATGACCATCGCTTCTTGTTCATGTTTTGTTTGCGATTCTTCCTCAGTCATGATATTGAGGTCCCAGCCGGTCAATTCAGATGCCAACCGTACGTTCTGTCCTCCGCGGCCAATAGCCTGAGCAAGATTGTCTTCATCGACCACTATTTCCATACTATGCTTTTCTTCATCGACCATGATACTACTAATCTCAGCAGGTGCCAGCGCATTGATAATATAAGTAGCAGGATCTTCAGACCAAAGGATAATATCAACTCGCTCACCCGACAACTCACTGATAACCGATTGCACCCGAGAACCGCGCATACCTACACAGGTTCCAATAGGGTCAACTCGTTGATCATTCGATTTTACGGCAATCTTTGCACGCGAACCGGGATCTCTGGCTGCCGCCTTGATTTCCAGGATGCCTTCTTCAATTTCCGGCACCTCAAGCTCAAATAACTTTACTAAAAATTCCGGTGTAATACGTGAAAGCTTTAACTGCGGGCCTCTCGCCGCTCTATCCACTTTATAGAGATAAGCGCGAACACGGTCTCCAATGCGAAGGTTTTCTTTTGGAATCATATGATCTCGTGGCAATTCCGCTTCTACTCGCCCCGATTCAACGATCGCATTTCCTCGTTCCATGCGCTTTATCGTTCCTGTTACCAGGTAATCTCCTCGCTCAAGAAAATCATTGAGTGTCTGCTCACGTTCTGCATCACGTATTTTTTGAAAAATAACTTGTTTGGCTGCTTGTGCACCAATCCGACCAAATTCAATCGGCTCCAATGGCTGTTCGATAAAGTCACCCTGCTGGATATCAGCATTAATTTTTTTGGCCTCGGTAAATGAAATTTGACGAGACTGTTCCTCAACAGCGTCATCTTCAACCACTAGCCAACGACGATACGATTCATAGTCTCCAGATTTTCTATCAATGGAGACCCTTGTATCGACATCTTCGTGAAATCTTTTTTTTGTTGCAGAAGATAATGCCATTTCTAATGCTGTAAAAACAATTTCCTTTTCTACAGATTTTTCACGCGCCAACGCATCAACCAACAATAAAATCTCGCGGCTCATAGTCCTCCAGTCAAATTTTTAATTGCTTACAATTTTGGAACCAAACGAGCCTTTCCAATATTGCGCATATCAAGGTCAAACAATTTTCCTTCGACTTCAAGTTTTAAAATGCCATCATTAACTTCCCGCAAAACTCCCACAAAATTTCTTTGCCCCTGTATTGGAACACGTAGTTTCAATTTTATCATTTCCCCTACAAAACGGAGGAAATCACTTTCTTTTTTTAGCGGCCTGTCTAATCCAGGCGAAGATACTTCAAGCCGGCCATAATCGATATTCTCTGCGGCCAGCAACCGGCTCAAATGGTTGCTGATTTCGACACAGTCATCAATCGTAATGCCACCTTCCTTGTCAACAAATACTCTGATCAATTTGCCACGTGACAATTGCTCAACATCAACCAACTCATACCCCATTCCGGTAAGAGTTAATTCTAGCAATTCTTCAAGTACCATAGCCTCAACACAAATAAAAAATGGGCTGACAAAGCCCATCAATTTAATTGCAAATTTTATCAAATATTTAAAAAATAGGGAATATCTATTGATTATTTAGTTGCAATATAAATTAAGCCAACATAAAATTTTTAAAAATAGTTAGTGTTGAATATTAATGTTATGACAAATTGCACTGAACGTGTACACAGTTGAATCAGATTACCACGCGACCGAATTAAACCTATGGATTAATCAGTAATAGATATTTACAGTGTTTAGAGATTAAGACTAGCAAATAAGCAAATAAGAAGTTTTTACATCAATAACATTTCAGGAATAAATACCATGGCAAATGCGACCAGAACTTCGATAAGAAATTCTCTTTTCAATACGATTATTATTTCAAATGTTATTTTACTTTTTCTTTTATCGATACCGCTACATGCAGAACAAATCGGCAGCGTCTCTACCAAGTTCAAGCTTCTTGGTGCTAATGATAAAATAGTTATAGAAGCATTTGATGACCCAGATATTAAAGGTGCGACCTGTTACCTCAGCAGAGCAAAAACCGGTGGCGTTAGTGGTGCTGTGGGCATTGCCGAGGACACATCCGATGCTTCCATAGCGTGCAGGCAAGTTGGTCCGATCACACTTCCTGCAGAAATAAAAAATGGCGACGCTGATGGCGATGAAGTTTTTAAAAAAAGCACATCTTTATTATTTAAGTCTCTACAAGTTGTGCGTTTTTACGACCCAAAAAGAAATGTACTTATTTATCTAACCTATAGTGACCGTATTATCGAAGGCTCGCCAAAAAACAGTATTTCAACCATCCCTATAATGCCTTGGCGCTAAGCGACAGTACCAATCCAAGCTGAAGGCAATTGGAATCTTCAACGATTTATAGATTGATCAATAAGATGCTTGCTTGATTGTACATTTCAACAATTGTCGGGCAAATTGAGTTATAATGCCTTCTTATCAGACGCGGGGTGGAGCAGTCTGGCAGCTCGTCGGGCTCATAACCCGAAGGTCGTAGGTTCAAATCCTACCCCCGCAACCAATATAATCAACCACTTATAGTATAAATGCTTAAGTGGTTTTTTATTGCCTTTAAAAAATGTAACGAGATTTGTAAGCAGATTTTTAAAATAAAAAACCCGCCGAAGCGGGTTGGTTTGGTGTAGTGTGTCTACTTATTTAAAGCAGCGTAAAACTCTTTCTTAGTTACGCCAGCTTGTTTAGCCATTGAACTTATCAAATCTTGCGTGAATGGTTGCTTTGGACAATCGATAGTTACTTTGAAAAACCCCCTGGAATCATTCCTAACCCATTGTTCGTGTGAGGTTCCTTTTTGACTTCTAAATTCAAATCCTAAATTTTTCAATATTTTTTTAACTTGTTTGCACGTTAGCGGGTAATATTTCCCGCTCATTAGTGCGCGTAATTTTGTGGCACCAATGGAATTGTTTCTTTAAATAATGTGTGCAACTCACTCTTAAGTCTGCCTATACTGTGCAGTATTTTGTAATAATGATATGTTGCTATCTGTTTTATAGGAGCTTTGCGATTCAGCAAATATTCTGCATGTTCTCTATCTATAGTTAATGCTTCAGTGACATAATCGGCAATCATAAGGTGTAATTTTCCCTGAGCATCAGCTAAAGTATCACCTTGTGCGGACAAACACAGATCAATACAAAAAGCCTGCCATTGATCGCCGTCTTTGTTTGCATAACAACGCACCAATAACTCAATTGGTTTCATTTCTCCTCCTGTTACTGCAATGTATTGTTTTAATTATTATCGGAAAAATATAAATTTTCTATATCATACAATATTTTTTGTAGTGTTAATTGTGATATATATCACAAATAAATGCTATAGATGTAAGTTAATAAATATAATTGTATATGACATTACTTTTTTTACAAAGGTCAAAAACGCCCAAAATTATTTTCAATTAAATAAATTCAAACTGAAATACTGCCTGAATTTGTTTGCCGTTAAACTGAAATTGTTATAAGTTCAGAATCTTACAATTTAGACTTGGTATATCAAGATGGAAACCCTTATTGGTTTTGTGTTCGTTATAGCATTTGGTTGTTTTGCTGTTTGGGTTTTTACAAAAACTAACAGGAAAACTCATAAGACCACAAAACAAGATGATTACATTGATAATGTTCAGGATACTGACAATGAAGAAAAAGATAACTGGGAACGGTTTAATTTCTATGGCGCGCAAGTTATTCCTGCCAAAGGCAGATATCACATCACCTATACTGATCAAAGGGGATTGACAACAGAGCGTGACATCACCATCAAGCGCGCCTATGCCGACAATAATCAATTTGCTGTTGGTGCGCATTGTTATCTGCGCAACGCTCATCGCAGTTTTATTAATGAAAGTATTTCTAATGCTGTCGATCTTGATACCGGTGAAATTGTTGCCAGTGTTGCACATCATGCTATTGAGCAATACAACAATAGCAACGAAGGCAAAGTGTGGAAGGCTATAAACAATGAGTACAAACCGCTACTTTTGCTTATTTATGTATGCCGTGCAGATGGTCGTATGCTGAAAGCTGAGCGTGCCATTGTTGGGGATTATTTGAAGCGCCATTGTCTTGAAATAGAACTTGATGATGTTGAGGTTGATAATGCTATCAAACAATTAAGTGAACCCGACAATAGAGAATTCAAGAAAATCATTGCCGACTTGAAAGCTGCCGGAGAAATTGAGAAACTGCGCGATATTACTGACAGTGCAAAGCGCATTGTTGCAACTCAGAAATCCGTCGATCCACTTGAAAAAGCAGCCATTGAAATACTGGAAGTTGCTTCTCGTTAAATAAATGGATCTCAATAATTCAGCTTTGATTACGGTGTGTTACATCTTAATTTAATATCTGACTCAATCGCGCCATAAGTGAAGGGTAAATTTCATCGCCGGGTTTTGCTTTGAAAACCTCGCAAAAATGAAATAACAATTCTTCTTCGTCTTCCTCCAGGTAATCAGAAACTTCACTCATGTAGATTATGTAAAGACATGCTTGAACTTGAAGCAATTTTTCAGCTGTTATCTTCACGTCGTTGTCTTTAAGAACGATACCAAGCCAGCCAGGCTGATTAAACCATAATTTGGGTACTACATCTGTTAAAACAAAGCTAATAACATGGCGTTCATAATCATCAGAATGGTTGATCTGTGTTAACTCAGGCTTAACACCAGGGTTGGAATCCATGCGCCAGTTCTTAGTTTGCGTAACATCCAGATTTTGCCGTCGCCATTCGATACATGCTTCTATGCCTTTATCCGTGGGCATTCCTCGTGCTTCGAGTTTATATAGTTGTGTTCTTGAGATACCCAAGTTTTTTGCTAGCTGTGTTTTATTCATAGTGTTTACCTGTAAACTATCCACCCATTTAGAAAATTGAATTTCTGGTATAAATTCGCGGCCTTCATTATCCTTGAGCGGTTATTCCCGTATAGGACCCGTAAGTCAATGTTTTTAAGTTTTTTTCCTTTCATTTGGTTTTCAATGGTTATCCATATTATTGAATCTGTGCGCCATTGATCAAATCAATTAACCCGAATGGATCATACTTTTCCTTCGGTATCAGCATCTCAAAACTGAAAAGGTCACGAATAGCAACAGTCAATATGACGTTATCAGAATCAGTTTTATCATCTGTAATATAGACACGTTGTTTGTCCGGATTGTCTGCAAGCATTGACAAAACTTTTTGTTGCCGGTCATCGCTGTTTGGCTCTGTAATAACCTTTGATCCTTGTGCTTGCTCCAAGAAATACGCCATTGCTTCAGGATCGTTTTTGCATTTATTAAGAACAATGCAATGATCTTCTTCAGGTTCGCCAATCCTAAAAAGCCATGCCTTTATTATTTGAATTTGAATACTCGTATTTTTCTCACAAAACAAAGTTGGCGAAAAATCCAGCATTTCCGACATATCCAGCACTGACGCGGGTTTCGGTTCGTTATTTCCAGCACTAATACAGCACTGTGCCGCAGATTCAACACTTAAATTATGCTTAATCACGATTTTTTATCCTTAAACCGCAAATTCCGCGGCCACTTCCGCGCCGCGCCTCATGCACATCCATATTTAGTGTTTCGCAGGTCTGAATTAGGATTTCCCGAAAACGACGAATTGCGAGAGGTGTTTTGTGACTTCTTAAACACCATTGCAAATAGTTGGCGTATAACCACGTGGAAACATTCTGATATGTGGTTTCATATCCCGGCTCTCTAATTTCGCGTTTATCACCTATTTGTGTCCACGCTTCCGGATCGTATACAGTGCATTCGCTCAACCAGTCGGCTACCGGATTTGTTGCCTGCATAGCATCAAGATCAGCGTTTCGTATCCGATCTGGTGGGTTGTTAATGATCTGCGTTATTTCATCATGTGACAATTCAAGCAGCCAATTAACCAAGCCGGGCAATTCGGAATGTAATACTGCTTCTTCACCACCTTGATTCTTCCAAGCCTGCTTTTCTTCATTGGTGGCGCGTCTATTGAAAATAACAGTTATCCGCCGCCTGTCGAGGCCACTTGTATGATCTGTTAATTGAAGTGACTCATTGCTAGCCATAACCACCAAACCATGGAAAATGAAGCTTCCTGCCTGTTGCTGGTGTTTGCGTTCCAACCGTATATGGTCTTGCCCGGTAATCGCCTTCAGATTGTTGATTGAACCGCCGTACTTGTCGGAATCAGAAATAACCGCTAGTCGTTTGTTGTATAAAGTGGCCGTTTCAAAACGGTTCTGTTCCAGTTGATCCAAGCTGGTTATAGCCGTATTTGTTTGACCTATTAGTGCGGTGAGCAAGCGCATGAATGTACCTTTCCCAGTCCCGCCGCTACCTTTCAAATGCAGAAATTTTTGAAGATCATTGCGCCCATGTAATACGGCTGCCATCCAGGCACGCAAAAACTGAACCGTTTCCATATCTTCATCGACTGCTAACTTCATCCAGCTTTTGATAGCAGAGCAATCGCCATCCAGCTTATATTCATAAGGTAGGCACCAAGTTTGGGCGTTTTCTGGTGAAATAGATTCAAGCTTTCGGGTTGTTAAATCAAGCAATCCATTTTTAAATGGTAGTTTTGCATGATCTACTTTTGGTAATGGCAACATGGCACCATCAATAAGCAGCGATCTGATTCCATTTTTATATGCTGCTCTAAATCCAAGTTTTCCGGCACCTTTATAAATCAGATCAATTAAAACTTCATCTGCTTGCTGTGGTGTCTCCAATGGTTGCCAGTGACTACCAACAAATTCATGCCAAGTTTGTGATTTGATATCGTGAGACAAAAAACCCGTTAATGATTCTTTAAGTATTTCCGCTGCTTTTGACTCTATTAATAAAAATTCACTTGTACCTTGTTTGGTTTCTACACAATGAATCAAAGCATCTCTATCAATCTTTGGTTTGGTGTTGGTTTGATGCTGTATTAGTGCTGTATTGGTAGCCTCAAAACCGTTGCTAGTGCTGGAAGTGTCGAAACTGTTGTATTTTTCTGCATCGCCCGAAAGTTTCTGCATTAAAAAAGCTTTTCCTTTTTCAGTGCTGCAATCCGTATATGTTTTACTATCAGTCATACGCGGCCTCAATCAGGCTGCAAGCTAAAATCATTCGATCAATCTCCGACTTATCAACTCTTTTACCATTAATAATGCGGATCGCTGTGACGGTGATAATCATCGCTTCACGTTGAATACATCTCAAAACATCCACCGCCGGGAATGGGTTTTTAATTGGTTTCCGTTCGCCTGATTCAGGGAACAAATCGCTTAATTCCATTCCAATGGAAGATACAATTTCAAATGCACTGCAACCGGCGAAACACTTTAATAGGATAGTCCCGTCATCGTCTCGGATCGCTAAACTTGGGTTTTTGTCTTGATGCGCCGGGCAACATGCAAGATAACGTCCGTTACCGGTTTTTTTAACTTTGAAAAGCTGGCTTAGTAAATGATCTATGCCGCGTTTGTTGGTATAATCTCGTTTGTATGTAGTCTCAAATGCGCCCTTGCCTGCTAGCGGGGCGTTTCTCGTTGTGGTCATGTTTTTATACCTCCACCCCAAGTAATTTCTTAATTTCAGCCACTGGCCACGCTAAGCGGCCATTGATGCGGATTGGGTGAATTAATCCAACCTGGAAACACGCCCACGCTCGCAAGGTTTGCGGTTTTCGATTCAGATAATAAGCGGCCTCGTCGGTTCGCACATGCGTGCGAGTTACTTTTTCAATGGGAGTGAAAACAATATTTTGTGAAGCAAATGTTTCTGGGAAGGAATTTTGATTTTTTACTGTTTGCATTTTTAACCATCAAATTTTGTTGAGATGGTTAATTATCATTTACATAGAAAACAACTTGAATACTACATACGCGTAGAAGGTGTCCGCTACGCGTAGCGGATATGGTGACAGTAAATTTTCATCTATGTAGTTGCCTAAGATTTTGGGGGTGGAGTGTTTCGCAATGCCTTACGTGCCGATCCGAATGATGGAAATCCTAATGCTTGATATTCTTCTTCCGCGCATAAATCACGCGTAGAATATTTGCCACTTGCCCATATTTCTCGAAGCTGCGATATTTTTGCTTCTCTTTCTTTTTTAGTTTTCTCATGACGAATTGTTACAGCATGACTTCCAGACTTTGATTGAGTATCTTTTTCTACTATTTCAATTAATGGAAACAAAACCGCTTCTAAATCATATTCGAACAACTTTCTATCTTCTATGACGATTATAAGAGCGTCTACGACCTCTTTTATTTCTGGTGTCATATCTTGATGATTAGCTGCAGTTCGCAAAGACTCAAGCAATACCTTAATGGCCTTCTCATGATGTGCATTGGCCTTCATCCCATCATCAAACCACTGAAACAGCTCTTTATTCTGTTCAAAAATTTCTTTCCATCTTTTTCTTGACTCAGCCTCGGCTTCAAGCTTTTTTCTTTCAAGTTCCTCTCTTTTTTCAGGCGTTAGACTGGCTAGATATTTTTTGCGGGCTTCTTTTACTGATAATTTCGACATACGTACTCCTTCAAGTACACTCTTCAAGAGATACCACCCCAGGCGGTGAAGGTTTCCGCTTTTCGCTTGGCCGTGCTAGGGATGGCGTAACTTTATAATACCTTGCTTTTGCTTACTATATTGCTCATGTAGTAGTTACAGCATGTAACCCTTGTTTAGTCGGTATGTATTTAATTCCAGCCTGTTCTAAAATCCATTTTTCATATTTTTCATGCCATACCGCCAATAATTCAAGTGGCCTATCAATATAGTGACGTTCTGCTGTTGCGCTTGGTGCGTGTCCCATTATCTGCGCTACTATTCCGCGTGGCATCTCCACCCATTCAGCCAAGCTTGCGAAGGTTCTTCTTAATCCGTGTAGTGTTAAAGGTGGTAATCCGGCAATAGATAGCGCCCGATTGTGGGGAATACGTGGCTCAACTATACGACCATTGGATGATGTAGGGCTGCTAAAAACCCATTCATTACGGCGCGGTAATGCTGCTATCAAACTACAGAAATATGGTGTTAACGGAATTTTTCGGCCTTCTTCAAAAACCTTATCTTTTATCCATAAATTATTCCATTGAAAATCTACGTCTTGCCAGCGTAAACAGGCTAGTTCTTCACGTCTGCAACCAAGCAATAACAAACCTTGCAGATAAGCTGAAATAGTCGGATTATTTAGTTCACGTACTGCTTTAAACCATATTGACAAATGCGCTCTTTGCAATACATCAAATTTCTTACTTTTCCGGCTTGGCACTTCGTCTCGCAAATCTTTGCTTTCAACGGCTTGCGAATCAATAACAGCGTTATATTCAGGACGTGAAGCACACCATCGCCAAAAAGCGCGGAACATTTCGAAACCTTGCCGAGCATTATTTGCTCGTGTTTCTGCTTCTTTACGCTGCCAGTCTTTCAAAACTTCTGCATTAATATCGGTTAATCTCATTTGCAGCAAAGGAAATAATACACCTTGCTTCGTTAATCCTCCGCCGCGTTTTTTTCTTTCCCCGCCAGCTTGGGACAGGTTTTCATGATCTCTTAAATGACGTTCACCCCATTTTTTACCGCGTTCTATATGGTTACGCTGCATTTTGTCTTTTTGGTAGGCAAGATATGCGTTCCATGCCTCACTAACCAGCATAGATTTACGTTTAGATTCTGACCTCACAGACTCAGCTTTTTTTCGTTTTTCTTCAGCTTCCTGTCTTGGGTCGATTCCTTGATCAATTAATGTTTGTAAACGACGGGCTTCTTCTTTTGCAGCTTTTATTTTCCACACATCAACCTTGCCAATGGTTACACGGATGGTTTTTCCTTCAATTCGTGATTGGTAAATATAACGCTTGATAGTTGATCCTGCTGTTGCTCTAACAGCTAAACCTTTTACTTCACTACACCATAAAAAATCTTGGTTCCTGCCATCTGCACATTGAAAGTCAGATATGCGGTTTGTTGTGAGATTGACTTTTGCCATGCAATACCTTATTAAATTTGTAAAGTATTTGTAACCATATTTGTAAGCAAATTTTCGGAATACTTACAAATTCCAATCAACACAGATCATAACACACAATTTAATAAATCATTGAAACATGTAATAAATAGCGGATAATTAAATACTGATCAACACAAAGAAATACTATATTATTCGGGCTCATAACCCGAAGGTCGTAGGTTCAAATCCTACCCCCGCAACCAGCTTATCCTGCTTCATAATCATAGGGTTATGAGGATTACCAGGAAGCCTTGATTTACGGGGCTTTTCATTGTTTTCGCAAACAGCATTATTCTTAACTGACGAATTACTTCCGGAGAAGACTCTTCACCAGCACAAAAATCGTCCTGCCAACCAATATTTTGATCACCTGATTCGGTCATCATTTTGACTTGCTGCAACAAAGGATCGTTTTCGTTGATTCTTTGCTGCTTTCCTGCTGAAACAGTTAATATTCCAGCCAGGTCGCCATGCAAATCAATGGCGTATTCTTTCCCGTCCGCTTTGGGCGTAAGGACAATTTTGTCTATGAGGCCCCTGAGCAGCTCTGCGGCCTCTGATCTGGTTTCTTTTTTATTCAGTGACGCGCGCAGCGCATTCACCTCTTCCTGATAGCGTAGAGACATGTTGGGGTGTAACAGTACCGGTGTCTCTTCTTTACCTTCCAGAAAGCGCTCCAGTGCCTCACGGCGCTCTACAATTTTGAGCATCGGCCCTTTGATCTCAGAGCCAGGAACACCATCTTTGATGGCCTGGATGAGTTTTTCTTTCTCAACTTCCAGCTTGGCCAATTCCTTTTTGCTACGATCAATCGCAGCGTTTCGTGTTCTGCGCAGCTCATTGATGTGTTTTGTGTACTCTTCACAAAACACCTTTACCAATTCAGGGGTCATCAAATAATGCTGAAGCGCCTCCAAAATGGTGTGCTCCAGATTTTCCTGTTTGATCGTCAGCCTGTTGCTACACGTCCCCTTATTGCGTGAAGTTGAGCAACCATACCGATCAGCGGATACTTTGCTCATACCGCCACCGCAGCAACCACACGTCAGAAGATAGGAAAATAAGTTTTGAGGGCGTTGTTTCGCCCAGAATTGCGGTTCATCATCCAATGCTTTCTGCCGTGCTTTGGCACTGTCCCATAAATCTTGGTCAATAATGCGCAAATGCGGCACTTCCGCAATGATCCAGTCCTTTTCTGGATTAAGTCTGGCAATACGTTTACCGGTATCCGGGTCTTTGATAAAACGCTGCCGGTTCCAAACCAACCGGCCAATATAAAGTTCGTTATTGATTATGCCTGTGCCACGTCTTCTGTTGCCGTAGATTGTGCTCGCACCCCACGCTTTACCCGAAGGACATGCAATGCCGTTTTTATTCAGCTTATGAGCGATTTTCTTGGGAGAAATACCGGCAGCATAGTCCCGGAATATTTGCCGGATGATTTCTGCTTCTTCTTCTACAATTCCCCGGTCGCCACGGATAGCTTCGCCATTGCTGTCCATTTGTTTGATAACGCGGTAGCCATAGCAAAGGCCGCCGCCTGATTTACCCTTCTCAACACGTCCACTTAAACCGCGATGGGTTTTAGCGGCCAAGTCCTTGAGAAACAGGGCATTCATTGTGCCCTTTAGCCCAATGTGAATATCGCTGACTTCACCGCCATCAGACAGAGTATGAAGTGCTATTCCTGCAAACTGAAACGCTTTTTGCTGCCAGTTCAAATCTTGTAATCAGTTTCATCTTAACCTCCTGATGTTGGAGGCCGCGCCAATCGCGACCTTTGATAAGGCCGGTGGAGCGCAGATGATGAAAAACTGCACCTTTGGTCGAAATATATGGAGAAGCGCAATAATTGCGCTTGCAGCTCTCGTTTATCGTCTGTGCAATTTTTCGGATTTATAAAAGGTTGAGATCAGTGCGCCTTTCTTAATAGAAGGCGGTTAAAGCTGATTGCTTGCGTGCGTGGCAGCAAAAGCCTGCCAGTGTTGCAATTATTGAAGAACAAATTTGACGCACTAGAAGGTGCGCCTGTTTCAAAACAAATGGAGGGGTTCTCGTTCCCCTCAAAGTCAAGAAAAATGACGGTTTCCGCCTGATCCACTGCGTGGGGCAGACCCTCCGCAATTTTTCTGGACTTTTTCACGTCCGCCTTAGTCGCCCTAGTCGGCAGAGGTTCATGAGCGAGCAAACGCTTCGCTTAGAACCTCAACACCGAATTAAGGAGAAAGACTATGAACGCAGATATCAGAATTTATGTTGCAGATTTGGCGGCTTACAATAACGGCAAGCTTCATGGCGTTTGGATCAATGCTACTGATGATCTGGACGATATCCAAGAACAGGTTAATCAAATGCTGGCTGAAAGCCCCGAAGGTTTCGCGGAAGAATACGCCATTCATGACTATGAAGGGTTTGACGGCTACGCTTTAAGCGAATATGAAGGGCTTAAAACAACGCATGAAATCGCATGCTTTATCGAGGAATACCCGGATTTTGGCGGGGAATTGCTGAACAATTTCGGCGGTGATCTGGAGGAAGCGAAAGCAGCGGCAGAAGAAAATTATTGCGGCTGTTTTAAATCACTGGCCGATTTTGCAGAAGAACTGACCGAAGAGACCTCGCAGATTCCTGAAAACCTGGCTTATTATATCGACTATGAACGTATGGGCCGGGATATGGAATTAGGCGGTGATGTCTTCACCATCGAAACCGGTTACGAAGAAGTTCATATTTTCTGGAATCACTAAAAATTTTGGCGCTGTCAGCTTGAAGCTGGCAGCGCTTTTTTATTTGAAGGGTTAAAAAATCGCGCCGCCGAAATCTTGCAGTTTTCGGCGGCGATCTACATTTGTATTATGCTCGTTAGTCAAGGGAATGAATGCCCCACGAGTACACACGCCCACTATCCGAATTTTATAAAGCTAACAATACACTGGCAAATTAGTGGCAAAAAGAGTGGTAAATTAATTGTTATTTAGAGAGAAGTGTATTAATATAATAATATGTTTTGTTTGAATAAATAAATACTGAATTAGTGGAAATATTAGTGGCAAGAAAAGGTGATCTAATGACAGAGAATATCACGCTAATGGAACCGCTCTTGCCCCCTGAAGGTACGGGCGAACTGAACGATCTTGCGATTGACTTAGTTTCCAAAGCCAGCAGCTTTGCGGGAATGCTTAACCCTGTCGTGAGTAAATCCACAGGAAATCTCGTTCGATCTATGAATTGTTACTATTCAAATTTGATCGAGGGACATGATACACATCCGCGCGATATTGATCGCGCTATGGCTGAGGATTATTCCAGTGAACCAAAAAAGCGGGCACTGCAAAAGGAAGCTGTTGCACATATAGCCGTTCAAAAACTGATTGATGAGGACAAAACACCAGCGCTTTATCCTCTATCATCCGAATATGGACGATGGATTCACGAAGAATTTTGCACACGCCTGCCGGAAGAATTGCTTTGGGTTAAAAATCCCGATACAGGCGAAAAAATAAAGATTATTCCCGGCAAGTATCGGAATGGTATGGTCGCAGTCGGGCGACATATTCCACCACGGCCTGAAAATCTAGCGAGATTCTTAGAACGTTTTGATGAAGCTTATGACGCAAACAAACTCTCCAGGCTTCAGCGCATCATCTCAATTGCCGCTTCCCATCATCGTTACGTATGGATACATCCTTTTTTTGACGGAAATGGACGTGTCGTTCGTCTGATGTCCTATGCTGCCCTTAAAAAAATAGATGTTGGCAGCGAATTGTGGTCGGTTGCCAGAGGACTCGCCCGTCGAAAAGATGAATATAAAACGTTACTGCAAGCGGCAGACGAACCTCGTCGCGGCGATCTGGATGGGCGCGGTAGTTTATCGCAAAAAGCACTGGTGGATTTCAGCGAATTTTTCCTGACTATCTGTATAGACCAAGTGGAATATATGCGCAGCCTTCTTGATTTTAAAACCTTATCCGAACGCATGAGGATTCATGTTGAGGAAATGATTGCTCTAAAAGAACTACCAAAAGGCAGCTACGCGCTTTTACGAGAAGCCCTGTTAGTTGGCGAATTTGAGCGTGGTAAGGTCGAAGAAATTACGGGCCTAAATGACCGGACGGCCAGAGCTGTTTTGTATGCACTGTCAAAAAAAGGATTGCTGGTTTCCGACACACCGAGAGGGCCGGTACGGTTAGGCTTTCCGGTAGATGTTGTAGAAAGATGGTTTCCGCTTCTGTATCCGGCGACGAAACAGCGATGAAGTTCAGCATGTGTAGAGCGGGCTGAATTTGTCAAAGAGTGAAAAATTCGCGCCGCCGAAATCCGGTGGTTTTCGGCGGCTGTTTATAATGTTCCAGACTCGCCTGTCACTGAAATGTTGTAATGCGCTGAATTTTATTCAACGCCTCTCGTCCACGCTTCCGCTTTATCGCGTTCGCTCAAATCAAAATATCGAACTTTGGCTAAGGTGAAAACCTTACAGAAATAGGTCAGGCCTTTTTCCCAGGTTTTATCGCCAACAAGTGCCAAACGTTCGATGTCATTAAAATGTCGCACACCGAACTTGGTATCTTCCCAGGCGGCCCCAGCCGTCCAGCCATGAAAATCGATCAACTCTACAAGCATGTTGACCTTGCCATATTGTTCAATCTGCTGGTCAATTTCCGGTACGAACATGTCGTAATCTTCTTTTTCCAGCTTGCCTGTAATCGTCAGGTGAACAAATTTTCCTTCCTCTATAAGCTCAATACCCTTGAATGTAACCGTCATCGCTCCCTCCTTCCTGTAACCATTTTAAATATCGACCAGCTTACCTTGTTCATCAAAACCAGCGCAATCGAATCCACCGAAATAACTGGGATAGCCAAGCTGGTTTGAAATAATCCGCGTGCTGCCGATCATTTGATCATCGCATTCATGCGTATGTCCATAAACCCAAAGTGCTGGCTGGTATTTTTTGATAATCTCCAGCATGTCCAGCGAAGTAAAAGCCGGTGTTAAAGGGCTGCCTGTAAATTGTGTGTGAGGATTAATCACGGGCGCATGATGGCTGATGGCCACACGCGGCCCCGTCAGATCAGTCTCCAGCCATTTCATGAGTTCCTTGATGTACCGGCTATGGAGTGGGAGCGTATCCGCAGGCTTAAAGGATGAGGAATCCGGATTTCTGATCAATTTGAAATCGTTGACCTGATATTCAGCAATCTTCATGGCCTGTTCATTGCCACCATTAAAGTCCGTCCACATCGTACCGCCGAAAAAATGTACGCCATCTATGCTGATAGACTCATCACGCAGAAACGTTACATTCGGATGGCTAGTAGCAAGCCATTTTTAAAAAGCGTCTTCTTCTCTGTCTTTTGGTGTCCGAGTGTAATATTCGTGGTTGCCTGCAATATACAGCACGGGCTTTGCCCAGCCTGTAAGAAATTCAGTTAACAGAGAATAATCCTGAAACGTGATGATATCGGTCGCCAGAACCATTAAATCGGCGTCAATATTTTCCGGCATTTTCCAGCCGGACTTAAATTCCAGATGCAAATCGCTGTAGCTGATAATTTTCATTGCCCTTTTCTTTCATAGGATTGCCGGATAAGAATTCATGCAAATATAAAAGTTAGTTTTATAATTTATAAAAGTATGTTTATGCCCCGCGTATGTTTATGCCCCGCAAAATATCATTCTTTGTTTGAAGGCAAGGGATTTACTGATCCTCTGTCGGGGTCTTTAAAGCCAGTCAATATTGTCGCGAATAACCTTAAGAATATCTTCAAAAGGTGGCTGGCCTTGATAATACAATCCCGGACGCTTTTCGTATTCTTTTCGATAAAGCTCCCGCATTTCCTTATCCTGCAACAAGAAGGCTTCATTCTTATTGAGAGGTATTTCTAAATCCTTGCGAGGAAAACGGCGCTTTTTATGTTTCTCGTAAGCTTCCATTCCGATGAATTTCTGGGTGTTGTTGTCCTGTAGCAAACAAAAAACATCGTAATAGTGGCGCATAAAATTCGGCGAAAACCTTTTGTCTTCCTGTTGCTGCCTGAATTTTGTGGCAATGGATTGCAGTTTTTCTACCAAGGTATAGCCAGGGTCATAACAAGGAATCTGCAAGGCCCTGTTATCAATGATTGCAACGTTTTTGCCTTTGGCAAAATCAAAAGCCCATGATGTAATGTCCAGCGGCTGGTTAGGAATAACATCATCAAACCCCGCTTCCAAAAGAACACCTTCTTTGGCACTTCCATCAGAAGGAAATTTTGCTTCGTAATAAAGGCGGATGCCGCCGCTGAAATAGCCCGGCAAGCTATCAAAGGCCGTGTCCCTTCCAACATTCACAATACCAGAAATTTTTATGTTCTTTGAGAGGTAATCATAATATTTCCTGCGGCTTTCGCGATGTTGCTCCTTGTTATGATTTCTGGATGTTTTAACTTCCAAATCTGCCGGGGGCGTAATGTGAAGATCAATATCCTCTGAAAAACGGTGAATAATACCGTATCCCTTGGAAAGGGACGTGCCGCCCTTGAGTTGAAAGTCATATCCGGCCTGTTTAAGACTATACAGGCAATGCATGATCCAATAATCCTTTTCTACCAGATAAGGATCAATCTTGAGCTCATCGGCTACAATATTGAGCAGATCGTAAAACTCTGAGTGTTCATGCAGATATATTTCAGTGGGCATGGCTTACACCGACGCCATGAAGCACCCCTTCAAAGAAGTTTTTCGTACGCGCCCCGGCATAGTTGGAAACCATCTTCATTAATTTCTTCTTGTCCATGTCCAATGCCTTCTTTTTAACATTCTCACGCAGCTTTTCCCTGTCTTCTGCTAGGAATTGCAGGTTGTTTATCAGGTCAACCAGAAGGAATTCCACACTGCTTTTCTTGGGAAAACGCGCTCTTTTTATAAAATAAAAATGCCGTCCGTTCAGCACATATCTTCCATCACGCTTATGATTGTAAACAAAGCGTTCATTGTAAAGCTGTGAAGCACCTACGCCGAGAGAGTTATAGGCATTCGGAGACGTAATATAAAAATGCTCGTCCTTCAAAAAAGCGCGTACCAACTTTTGATCATCCGGGGGAGCTTTTCCGAAAGATGTTTGTTTGGGGCAATAATAAAGCCCTCCAGCAAGCTTTTGTAGAACACCGTCCTTCACAAGCTGATGCAAATGCCGGTCTACGGCGTTCGAAAACTGCGACAGATCACCGCGCCGGTAAACTTGTCCCGGTCTTAAATGTTTTTTCAATTCTTTTATCGCAGACATTATGCATAAACCTCCTTATTTAGTATAAGGTTATACGTTACAGTATGCAATTTATTTAGTCTATATTTCATGCAATAACGTATAATAATCAATTGTTTTTCAGTTGTTTTTGTCACAGATGGTCGATAATTAGTTATATATTCTACATTTCAGGCTCATAGCCCATGGTGTCTTTGTTGTTGATTGTTTGCTGTGATCGCAGGGTTTCCTGTTCATACAATTCTTTGATTTCTTCTTGGCGTTCGATGTTTTTATATTGCTGATCCATATCGCTGAAAAAGTCTTTGCGTTCATCATTCTGTTCATTGCGTAATTGCTGGAGTTGATCCTGGAGCTTTCTTCGTTCAGCAAGTTGACTTGAAATAAGGGTTTCCTTTTCATTTTGATCACGTAACTGACATTTTTGCGTTTCTTTCTCATTTTTGTCGCGGGTTTTTTGATGTGAACCGGTTAATCTATCCCAAATCCCCTTAAAACCCTTTCGTAATCTGGCGGAGCGTTCCAATTCTTCAGACTGCCAGCGTTTTTCATGGGCAAGCCTTTGGCTCTCACGCGCGTCGCGGTGGCGCTGTACCATGGCGTGACGTGCATGGATAAGCGGCTCCATTTCCTGCTTGTGTTTGAGCTTCAGTTCGTCATTGAATTTTTTAAACTGCTTCGTTAAATCGCTGGATACCGTGTTTTTAGTTTCTTCAACAGATGGCAATGCTTCAGCTTTACCAAGCTTTTTTGAAAGTTCAGCTTTCTTGATGCCAATTTGCCGGGATAGGGAATAAACTTCTCCATGCAGGTCTACGGCGACATAGCCACGTCTATCACCTTTGGCCAGGTAATAGCCTCTGTCCTGCAAGGCACGTTCGAAAGATTTACGGTTATCAGAAATCGCCCAGCTATCTTGCAGAGCCGATTTAATGTCTTTGGGATTTTGGCCGGTACGCAAAGCTTGTTGCCATTCTTGTCTGGTGTAGTTGAGCGGGTTTTTCAGGTTTTGATCGATATACCCTTTAGGCATATCCCAATCATTTTCTAAATAAAGCTGCTTGGATACATCCATAAGCTTGCGCTTGAAATGGGCCATGTGAACGGCTTTCATTTCAACTGTATCAATGCGAGACCAGACACAGTGGGCATGCCGCCGTCCCTCCTTTTCATGAAAGACGACGACACGCGACTGGCCTTCAAAGCCCAATTTGCCTTCTATTCGATCCAGAGCGTTTTCAAATTTATCAACGGATACATCCTCATTTTCCGGCGGATTGAGGCTGACTGAAAATAAGAATTTGCTACATTTTGTGCCACGGCTCATGGCATATGTCAGTTTTCACCCCTATAGAGCCAGTCCAATTTCACCATAATGGAACCAGTGAAATTTCACTGTAATAGAGCCACTTAATTTTCACCATAATGGAGCCATTTGATTAGGCTGCGTTGACCGGATTTCGGGTTCGGATTTTTTGTCACTGCTGGTTATTCTGTTGATTTTTTATCAGAGGATAACCATGAGCAACAGGAGATTCGAAATGTTTGAATATCGTCAAATCATAGTCCGCATGCGTCTCGGAGATTCCGACCGGGCATTGTCCAGAGCTGGGCTGATAGGTCGGCCTAAAGCCAAGGCGCTGCGGCAAATTGCCTTGCAACAAGGCTGGCTGGATACAGACCGTCATCTGCCGGATGATGAAGTGCTTGCACAGTACTTGAATCAACCGGCACAAGAATCATCTGCAACGACAGGTTCCTGCGTTGAACCCTACCGTGATACTGTCGCGCAGTGGGTTGCCAACGGTGTGCAGGCCAAGACTATCTACCAGACCCTGGTGCGCAACCATCGGTTCGACGGCAGTTACGCTTCTGTTTATCGGTTTGTTCGCTCATTAAAGCCAACACAGCCCAATGCCACCATGCATCTGGAGTTTGAACCTGCCGAAGCGGCGCAGGTTGACTTCGGTACAGGCCCAAGACTGGTTGATACCCGAACGGGCGAAGAACTTAAAACCTGGTTCTTTCTGATGACACTGTGCTGGAGTCGCCATCAGTATGCCGAGCTTGTCCTGAACCAGAAGATTGACACCTGGCTGAATTGTCACCGCCATGCCTTCGAATGGTTCAATGGCGTTCCTGGACGGATCATTATTGATAACGCCAAATGTGCAATTACCCGTGCCTGCATCTATGACCCTCAAGTGCAAAGAGCATATGCGCAATGTGCCGAGGGTTATGGTTTTAAAATCGATGCCTGTCCACCTCGACAGCCGCAGAAAAAAGGGCGTGTGGAATCGGGCATCAAGTATCTCAAGCGCAGTTTTACACCGTTGCGCGAATTCCGGAATCTACAGGATGCCAACCGGCAATTGCATGACTGGATATTCCATGTAGCGGGTAACCGTATTCATGGTTCCACCCATGAAAAACCCTTGTTACGCTTCAGCCTGGAACAACCGCTGTTGACTCCTTTACCGACCAATCCGCCTGAACTGGCCAGCTGGCACAAGGTCAAGGTGCATCGGGATAGTCATGTGCAGTTTGAGAAATGCCTGTACTCGGCGCCATTCAGACTGATCGGTCAGTCGCTCTGGTTAAAAGCCAGTTCTGCGACCATCCGGGTTTTTCGTGATCATGAACTGGTAGCTGTACATCCCCGGCAATCGCGCCCTGGTGCACGTTCCACTTCAGATGACCATCTGCCGCCGGAAGCCATTGCCTGGAAAATGCGCGATCCTCAGTGGTGTCTGAAACAATCGGAGGCAATCGGTAAACACTGCCATCAACTGGTCAGACAACTATTCGCCGACCGGGTGCTGGATAATCTGCGCGCAGCCCAGGGACTGATCCGGTTGAAAAACAAGTACGGCAACATCCGGCTTGAAGCTGCTTGTCAAAGGGCGTTGGATTACCACAATCCCCGTTACCGCACCGTCAAGACTATTCTTGAAAAAGGCCTCGATCAACACCCCTCGCCACAGCTGGCCTTTGACAATCTGACCGACAGCTATACCGGCCAGGGCCGCTTCTGCCGGAACATGCAAACCTTACTGAAACATTAACTGATAAAAGGAGAAAACCATGAATCCAATCCCCGAATTGACACCGATGCTCAAACAACTCAGACTCTCCGGTATTCTCGATTCACTGGAGTCTCGCAATAAACAGGCAATCGATAAAAAGCTGCCATATCCTGAGTTTCTCGCCTTGCTGATCGCCGATGAAGTCGCGCGACGAGAACAGAAGCGTTTTGCTTCCCGTTTACGGCGTGCGGCTTTCCGCACCCAGAAAACACTCGATCAGTTCGACTTCAACTTTAATCCAAACATCAACTCGGCATTAATCCACGAACTGGTCACCGGACGTTTTATCGAAGAAAAGGTTGCCGTGCTCATCGCCGGACCCTGCGGCACCGGCAAAAGTCACATCGCACAGGCCATTGGCCATGCCGCAGTACGCCAGGGACATGACGTCCTGTTTACCTCGCAGTCACAACTGCTCAGTTCTTTGCACGCTACGCGTGCTACCGATACATATGACCGCAAGTTCCAGAATCTGGCGAAAATACCGCTGCTTATTATTGATGATTTCGGCCTTAAACCACTGCGACCGCCTCATGACGAGGACTTCCACGATCTGGTGGCAGAACGGTATGAACGCACGGCCACAGTGATTACCAGTAATCTGGACTTTGGCGAATGGGGGGATGCCTTCCCCAATCAACTGCTAGGCGCCGCAACCCTGGACAGGCTCAGACATGGCGCTTACCGCGTCGTCCTGGATGGCAAAAGTTATCGTTCACCAAAACCTATTGACGAACAACTTGATAAAGAACCCAAAAAAGGAAAATAATACACCCTGTCTGAACCCGAAAATTTGCGTTTTAAAGTGGCTCCATTAGACCGAAAACGGGTGGCTCCATTAGGGTGAAATTTGACAGCATAGGCTTCGTGCAGCGCACCATTCAGCTTGTTGGATGTAAATCCACGAATTTCATGCACTTCTACATGCTCATTTTCTTCTGTTTTGAGCAGGTGCGCCGCCATTTGGCGCGACCTGCCCCGCTGCGAGGCCTTCAGGATCATGCTATTCTGCTTTCAAACCAAGTGCCTGTATCAACTGGCGACGCATCCAGAGAATAATATTGTAGGCTTCGTTAAGGCGTTTCTCTGTATCAGGATTGACCGGCAATGAACCGGTATTGGCAGCCTTTGCCAGTTGGTTAATGTTGTTGGGTATGCGGGATTGTCCCAATACCCCTATAAGCCTTGCAAGCGCCTGCTCATCCTTTACAGGTGAGCGCCCCTTGGTTCTGCGGATTGAAACATTTTCCTTGAAAAGGCAGGAACGTATAAATTCGCTCAAAGAAATACCATGAGCCATGCGTTCCAATTTCTGCCGCTCTTCTTGCGTGAAGCGGATTGAATACGGAGATAGGGGCTTATTTCCGTTAAAGTCATCTTTAAAGCTTGTCATTTCTACACCATCTAGAAATTGACTGACCACAAAAACATGACAAAAATACTAATAATATCAATATGTTATGAAGATAATTTTCGTTCAGTCAGTCCAATTGCTGTAAAAAGCAGGACAAGCTGGTTGCGAACCCCCCGCAACCAGCTTATCCTGCTTCATAATCACAGGATAACAAGGATCGCCAGAAAACCTTGATTTATGAGGTTTCATCAATCTCGCTAATTGTATTGTTTTTGTCAGACAGCTTTTCTTTTGAAGAAAATTCATCAGACCAAGAACCGTCCTAGCAACCAGTTTTTTAGATCACCTGATTCAGTCATCACTTTTATTTGCTGCAACACAGGATCACTTTCGTTAGTAATGGTCAACTAAAACTGGATGTAGACAAGCAGTGCCATTTCCCGTTTGTGTTTGAAATTCAGTTTGTTTGGTTAAGTGTTTTGATACTGTTTGATTGGCTGCTTCTACGGAAGGCAAAATGGCATGGTTTATTAAACCATGCGAGAAGGATCAAGTTGTCATAACAAGTCTGTTTTAAACAAACTGGATTAATGAAAAGCTTTACTGGGTGTGAGCATCAATAAATCACCTTTTCGACCAGAAAATATTCGCTTATTTTAACATTTACGGTCGATTCGGACAGCACAAATTCGGTTATTTGTTATTAATATCAAATGTTTGTGATTATTTCAGAGGCGGCTAAGCATCGACCGCGACATAGCCGCGTTTATTCCCTCATGATGTCTATTAGGACGTCTCATTTTCTACGCCATCCTAGGTAACTTGCCTGAAATCGTATTACCATATCGCTGAATATTGGGTTAAACAAAGGGTAAAAACAAAAACATTTTTATGAATTCTGTAATTTTTGGTCTATAAAACTGCTTAGGCTACCTAATGTTTTAAAAATATCCTCATTAATCTCTTCATCGTCTATTGATAAATTGAAATGTTCTTCTAGGGCAGTAATAACGTTAACCACAGACATGGAATCTAACTCAGGAATACTACCCAATAAATTTGAATTTTCTGTCAGTGAATCCATCCTTTCAGGAATATCTAGTGCTTCACACAAAATTTTTTTTACTTCTTCAAGGTGCTGCATGTTTACTCCATCTGTTTTTTTGACAAATAAAAATTTATAAATGTGCTATTGAATTTGATTAAAGGACAGAATACTCACTGCTGAAAAAAAATCGTAAGGAAATAAGGCCGCAAACGTTAGCTCAAGTTTGTCCGCACAAAAAGCAATATGCTACCAGTTGATCTAACACCTAGAGAAGTACCGCACATAGAAATTAGGGATTAAATACCGAAATACAGCTATAAATTCAGCATCTTTTATTTTTTCAAGAAAAAAATGTGTCTCGCATCATTAACGGCGAGCAAACTATTTCCAAACAAACATCAGTAAAGCGCATAAAGCTAAGCACAAAGTAACATCGTATTTAAATGAGTTAACGCAAAATATGTTCGCTCCTCGGTTACCTAACAGCAATCCAACGAAACCAAAAATCTAAAATTCTTTCCGCTTTTATTGTCGACATAATAATATTTTTACGCCTTTCTGAACTATTACTAGATTATCGCATAAGGATGACGAAATTGAGAGATTGCGTCATTAATTTATCTATGTATATAGCCCTTATATTTTTTTCAACCCCATAGTAGTATAGAAACGTTAAGCTCTGATTGGTGTTTATCGACAAGCAAGCAACAGCCTGCAAAAAAGGCTCTCTTGCCAGCCGAACCCTGCAAACAAGCAGGAGATAAAAAGTATCAGAAAAACCCAGGCAAAAAACACAGCAATCTCAACCGCGGCATCCCTAAATCATCAGTTCGGGCCTGCAAGCGTATGAATCAACAATTGGCGCATGTCAAATGATAGGCCTTCACCCGATTGAATGATCTCGAAGTCCGGATTATCGGAATTCAGGTAGTCCAGCCCCCGTTCCCTGCCGGACGCTAAAAAATCATTTATCGCCAACCGGTAGGTTTTTGCCGCGTCTACCGGCTTTCCATTGATGAGCCATATCCCATTTTGCTGCTGCGCATTGTTCGACTGCAGAAATCCGCCGGTATCCTTGTTTGCCAACCCCTGATCGAGGACTTTGGTCAACAGGCTGCCTTTGATTGTCGCCAGTTGCACCTGGCCGCCGAACGGCAGGATACGGATGACATCGTATACGGTAATTTTTCCCGGCGGCAGGGTATCGTCGATACGGATGGAACCGCTGTTATAAAGTGACAAATCGGCATCGGGATAAGCCGTCAGCATGCTGCCGGCGATCAGCCGGGTCAGGTTGGTTTGTGTGCTGCGCACACTGGATTCCAGGCCGTCGAGCGGTTCGGTGGCCGTAGTCACCACCCTTTCCGGTTCAAAGCCCTGCTGGCGGAAGGCATCAAATGCAATCGTCACCCACTGGTCAACAACGGCTTTTACTGCGGGGTCTTCTTCAAGCCGCTCATCAATCGGCACAAACCGGGGCTTGACTTCGGTCTGGCCGGTTGCCGGATCGAAATACAAATCGACGACGTACACCGAACGCACATTGGCATCGCCTTTCAGTATCGGTGCAAACCGGCTGCCGCGCCAGCGCTGGTAGTTGATATGTTCATGCCCGCCGAGCACCAGCCCGACCTGCGGGTTTTGCCGCACCAGCGCAACGTCATCGGCTATCGACTGATGCGTCAACGCGACAATAAAATCCGCCTGCCTGGACAGTTGCGCAACCTGCTGGCCTGCCACCGCCAACGGGTCGGTATAACGCACATAGTCCGCTTTGTTTGCAGACAGCGTCAGGCCGAATAGGCCGATTTTGAACGTTTTGCCATTCCTGGGATTTGTAAAAGGAACAACGAGATTTTGCCGTACGCCGTCATATGACTGGCCATTGATATCGAACACATTGCTCGACACCCAGGCAAATTGTGCTTCCCGCATGCGCTGGCGGAACTGATTTTCTTTCAAATCAAATTCATGATTACCGAATGTGGCGTAGTCCAGCCCAAAACGGTTCAACACATCGACCATTTGCCGTCCGGCCAGACGGTCGCCCTGATATTCGGCGGTGCCGATTGCAGACGGACTGAACAAATCGCCGCCCAGCGTGGTAATGGTATTCGGATTGCGCGCCAATAATTGTTTTCTCAACGTCGCCACCCGCGCAATACCGCCTTCCCTGCCGCCACCGACCGGCGTGATTTCGTAAATGTCATTAAAATGCAGGATAGTGACATGAATTCTGTGGTCTGCTTCGGTTGCGGGATCGGGGATGGTAGCGCAGGCTGAAATAAAAATTAAAATGCAAACCGACAACACGGCTAAGGACGGCTTTTTCACGGCGGGCTCCTTTGGGTTTTCCTGTAAGTTTTCAATTTATCAGCCCAAAAGTGTAGCATGCCGTTCAAAAAACATGCCTGGAAATTTCTTGAAATTGGATCGCCACCCAAGCTTAGCGTATAAGCTCCGTCCTCGTTACAATGCGATCCTGCCAGGTTGTGCGAAAGCTGATTATGCAGACAGGGATCGCGGTTCGGAAAGCGCATTCCGAACTGCGGCGTGATTTTCTCTGACATACGCAGCCAGTTCATCCGCCGGCAGAGGACGGCTGTATATGTAACCCTGAATCAGCTCGCAGTTACACTGGGTCAGAAAATCAAGTTGCGCCTGTATTTCAACACCTTCAGCAACGATTTTTTTATCGAGCGCATGCGCCATTGCGGCGATAGTCGCAGCGATGGCACCGCCTTCGCCGTTTTCCTGGATTTTACGCACAAACGACATGTCGATCTTGATGGTATCGAATGGCAATTGTTCCAGATACGACATCGATGAGTAACCCGTACCAAAATCATCAATGGACAGTTGCACACCGAGGTTCTTGAGTTTTTCCAGCATGGCCATCACAACTTCGGTATCGTCCATTAACACGCTTTCGGTAATTTCGAGTTCCAGACGATGCGGCGGCAGTTGATTGACTTCAAGCACATGTTCGACCAACTGAAAAAAATCGGGCTGTTGAAACTGCTTTACCGACACATTGACTGCAATATACTCCAGCTCAATGCCATCATTCAGCCATTGACGGAATTGCGCGCAGGCATCCTTTAATATGATGCGACCGACATCGACGATCAAGCCGGTATCTTCAGCAACCGGAATGAAATCACCCGGAGAAACAAATCCCTGCTCAGGATGATTCCAGCGCACCAGTGTTTCAACACCCTGCACCAATCCGGATTTTGGCTCAACCTGGGGCTGATAATACAAAACGAACTGGCTTTCGGTAATAGCATTGCGCAATTCACGTTCGATGGTGGCGCGTTTGTTGACTTCCACATTCATGTTTTCTTCAAAGAAAATAAACTGATTGCCGCCTTTTTCCTTGGCGCGATACATGGCGATATCGGCGTTACGCATCAGGTCGGCAATCGTCTCACCATCCTGCGGATAAATAGCGATACCGATACTGGCGGCGAGTACATTTTTTTCGTTGTTGAAAATAAAGGGTTTGCCCAGAACGGCAATGATTTTCTCGGCGACGGACTGCGCGGACTGTTCCGAATCCAATTCGCTGATGATAATGGCAAATTCGTCTCCCCCGAGCCGCGCCACTGTATCGCCTTCATAAATGCAGCTGTGCAGACGCTGCCCTGCCTCACGCAGCAGTTCATCGCCAATCGAATGCCCGTAGCTGTCATTGACCATTTTAAACCGGTCCAAATCGATATACAGCACAGCCAGTCTGCGTTCGCTACGCTGATTCTGCGCGATTTCCTTTTGCAATTGCTCCATAAAAAGAAAACGGTTCGGTAATTCCGTCAATGCATCGATACGCGCTTGCCGCAACAGTAATTCTTCCCGGTTTTTGGTGAACAGCGCAACGGCCACTCTGTCGGCAAAGTCATGGATTCGCTGCGCATCTTTTTGATCCCAGTTTGGCGGCGTTCTGAAGCCCAGCGAAATATAGCCGACCATTTGATCTTTCCAGCTCAGCGGTAAAATAAACAAGTGGTTCAAACGCTTCAGCGCAGGTTCTATTTTCTGACTCAGACCGAGCTTATCGATAGTCTGACGATCAATCCAGACGCCTTTGGAACCAACCTGCAGCAATTGATGCATATGGCTTGAAATATCGTAATCCAGCGTGCGGATGTGTTTTTGTTTCACATCCAGCAGGTGCAGAGCCGCTTTCTCGGGCGCGTCCTGATCAAATACAGAAACCGCCGAAAAATCGGCCCTGATCATGCCATATAAATGCGCCAGCACATACCGTACAATTTTGTCGATATTGAGTCCGGACAGTATTTCCCGGTCAATCAGCGACAACGCGGTCATTGTTTTAAATTGCACGCCCAATTGCGCAGTCATCTTATTGAAGGAAGCCGCCAGTTCGCCAAATTCGTCGGCACTGATCACATCTACCTGTGTGGCGAAATCGCGGTTGCCGAGCCTGCGCGTCCCTTCGATCAATTTTTCCAGCGGCACCAGAACGCGCCGGATCTGAATCATGCTGAACAACAGGATGACCAGCACCGAAAGAATGACACTACCCCAGAATATGGTCCTGAATCGGGCCATATTGCCCAGCGCGTCCGCTTCAGGCTGAATTGCGGCAACCAGCCAGCGCGGCGTAAGAAAATGCGGCTCGAGAAATATTTCCTGATAGTTGGCGATATACCGGATATCACCTTCATCCCAGTGATATTCGCCTTTAGTCTGATGCGCAGTCTGTTTTAACGGTTGCGCGACATTGACGGCTTCCGGCTTGTTCGCGCAAAACAGCACGGCGTACTGTTCATTCGTCACGCATAACCCGATATCCAGCGGTAATGTCTCGGGATCGCCCCAGAGATAATCCGGCCTGATCTGCGCGATCAAGATACCTTTTTCCAATGCTTCGGCATTCAATGCGGTCAGCAACACTATATTGTTTCCAGCGCCCTTCGATTGTGTCTTCAAAACAGTCCTGCCTGATGCAAGGTGCTTTAACGCCGCTGCATTCAAAGACTCAATAGCTTGTAGTTCACCCAACAGTTTTTTTGTACTGCCGTCAGATCGTAACAGGGTCAGACTGCGAATTCTCTGAATCAACTGATTGTCCGTTTCAAACGTGTCAGAACCATTGGCAAGCTTTGTCACGGCATCTTGCAGCACTTGTTCGGCAAGCAGTAACCGTTCGTATATCACTTTGTTGTAGCTGTTGCTGGCTGCGGCCAATTGATGATGCGCTTTTTTCAACAGCATATCATTGGATTCCGAATAAGACAGATACGCCAGAAAAGATACCGGAATGAACGTCGACAAGACAAAAAACATCAACATCCGGCGGGCAACCTTGCTGTGAAAGATTTTTTTCTCTGGCTTCATGAGATAACTTAATAATCCTCTGCACGCCCGATAAAACGGCCGTTATTGGCCCGCACAATATCGTCGCGGCTGGCTTTTGCGGTTAACGGCGACACACTCGCACCGTCTTTGCCCATACTGTAAAGATCGAAGTCCGAATTGATCGGCACCAGATTATGATCTTTACGGGCCTGGCCTTTTCCTTTTAATTTCGGATCGGATAAATTTAAATACTGATAAGGATTACCCCAGGGATCCTGCATCGTATGCATGCCGACAGTTTTTAATGAATCCGGAAATTGATTTCCATTGCTTAAAGCGTAGATTGTAATGCTTTTTGAAATCGCCCCGATGTCTTGGATTGCCTGTGCAGAACGTGCACGGTCGATATAGTCGCTGTAGATCGGCCCGGCAATCGTGGCGAGAACACCGATAATCGCCACGACAACAAGCAGCTCGATAAGGGCAAAAGCATGCCCCAGCCTACGGATGCTGATTTTATCCTGTAACATTTTGTTAATTTAGGATATTTTCATAAGAATTACATTCCACCTATCATGATCTTAATAAAACCGGGACTTTATTTTGACTGATAGAGAGTTTAAGATTCCACGGAATAAAATCATTAAAGACCTTTGCACGGCAAAATGCCACATGTGAATGAATGGAAAGTTAACATACGGCGTAAGTAGTTTTTTTTAATACCGCAACAAAATTATTTGCTTTAAAATTAACGTTCAGTTTTAATTTAATTTTTTATTTTAAATAAAATTTTCCTTACAATTATAAGCTTGAATCTTTGATTCTATGGCAGGAACAGATGTTCTTTTTATCTGTTTTTAAACGAATTAATGAACCACCATTTTTACAGCAAACTGAAAAATAAGTACGAGCAACCTGAGCTGATACTTGCCTGTAAGCGATTGTTTTATATGCTTGGGAATCTGCTACCAGTCGGATCTCCACCCAGTTTCATGGAAACTTTCCAATCAGACGGTTTCAAATCCTCAAGCGATGAAAAATCAGACAATTACGGGCAATGAAAAAACATTCACAATTTTTCCATTACGCCTTCGCTGCGCTTGCGGGTTGCAGTTTGTTATTAATATTTTCTGCTTGGCTGTTAATTCTCGCTAGCCTGCCGCAATATGACGGCACAGTGCAATTATCCAGTCTGAGCGCGCCGGTTACCGTTGAACGCGATGCGCTCGGCAGTGTGACGATCTCCGGCAAGAACCGCTTGGATGTCACCAAAACACTGGGTTTCGTGCACGCGCAGGAACGATTTTTTGAAATGGATTTAATGCGCCGTCAGGCTGCTGGCGAGCTCGCCGCAATTTTCGGCGAAGGTGCATTGCCGTTGGACATGGCATCGCGCAAATACCGTATGCGTGCGCGTGCACAACAGTTCATTCAGGAATTACCGGATGACCAGCAGCAATTGCTTAAGGCTTACCGCACTGGCGTAAACGCTGGCCTCGATTCGCTGGCGGTACGACCCTACCCATATCTGCTCACCCGTACACAGCCCTCCGAATGGTTGAAAGAAGATACGTTGCTGGTTATTTTTTCGATGTTTGTCACGCTCAACGAATCCAGCAATCGGCGCGAACTCGGACTGTCTTATTTACGCGCTGAACTGCCGGACAACCTGTTTCAGTTTCTAACCGCGAGCGGCGGTTCGTGGGACATGCCACTGATGGGTGAACCGCTTGAATGGCCGCCAATGCCTACTGCTAACGATGTCGATATCAGCACCAAAACCATGCCGCTGCTCGCTGGTGTTCTCGAACTGGATGAATCGATGCCGGGTAGTAACAATTTTGCAATTGCCGGCGAGCTGGCCTCAGCCACTGATGGCGCAGCCCTGGTTGCGAATGACATGCATTTGACGCTGCGCGTTCCCAATCTTTGGTTCCGCACACGGCTGCTTATCGCGCATGAAAATAACCAAAATCCGAATCAACACATCGATGTCACTGGCATTTCACTACCCGGCGTGCCCGCCATCGTCATTGGTTCCAACCGGCATATTGCCTGGAGCTTTACCAACAGCTACGGCGATTTTGCTGACTGGGTGCGCGTGACATTCGATCCTGATGACAAATTACGCTATCTGGGTACATCCGGCTGGCAGCCCCTTAAAACGTTCCAGGAAACTATCCATGTGCGCAATGCGCCTGCCAAAACGATAACCGTGCGCGAAACCGAATGGGGACCGATCGTCGCACACGATCATGACGGCGTACCGCTGGCCATTGTCTGGACAGCTTTTCAACCGGGCGGTGTTAATTTAAACCTGACCGACCTCGAGCTGGCACAAACAGTCGATGAAGCAGCCGCCATTGTGCAACTGACCGGTATCCCTGCGCAAAACTTTATTGTCGGCGATAAACAGGGCAATATCCTCTGGACGATTGCCGGGCGCATCCCGTTGCGCTCGGATAATTTTGACCCGAGAATGCCTGCAGACTGGGCTGCTCCCGATACCGGATGGTTGGGCTGGCTGAATCCCGCCGATTATCCGTTGGTCCGCAATCCGGATACGGGACGTTTATGGACTGCGAATACGCGCACTGTCGATTCGGAAACATTGAAAATCATCGGCGACGGCGGTTACGATCTTGGTGCGCGCTCAAAACAGATACGCGACAATTTATTTGCGATAGATCAATTTACGGCTGATGATTTATTTGCCATTCAGCTGGATCATCGCGCCGTCTTTTTTATACGCTGGCATGCCTTGCTTCTCGCCACGCTCAAACAGTCTACGCAAACGGCAACATCCGGACAACTGGAACAGGTATTGGAAAACTGGGATGGACATGCCGCAGTGGAATCGGTGGCTTACCGGATTGTACGCAGCTTCCGTTATGAAGTAATTAAATCCATACTCACGGCCTTGACTGCCGAGATCAAGCTACGCCATCCAGCATTTCAACTGCCTCAGTTAAACCAGGCCGAACATGCTATCTGGCTGATCCTGGAGGAGCGGCCTGCACATCTATTGCCTGCAAACTACGGCAACTGGGATGCGTTTCTCGCACACTGCGCCAACAGGACAATCGCCGCATTGCAACAGCAATCAGGCGATATCACCGTGCGTACCTGGGGTGAAGACAACGCGGCACATATCAACCATCCGATCAGCCAGCATCTGCCTAAATGGCTTGCGAAATATCTGGACATGCCAGCCGACCCACTTCCCGGCGATGTACATATGCCGCGTATCCAATCGCCGAGCTTCGGTGCATCGCAACGCTCAGTCGTCGCCCCCGGCAAGGAAGAAGAAGGTTATTTCGATATGCCTGGTGGACAGAGCGGTCACCCCTTATCACCGTACTATGGGAGTGGGCATGCAAATTGGGTATCGGGCAAGCCGACACCCTTTTTGCCGGGAAAATCAGAATATATACTCAGACTTGTTCCGTGAGCATATGTTCGTACGATGTTGTCCTGTCAAGGAACAACCCAGTCAGCAGCGACTCTTAGTGCATTTTTCCGCTTCTCATCGGACTTGAGCACATAACCACCCTTCGACATGACACGCTGTTCAGGGCCCAGAGAAAAAGCCGGATAAATGCCTGGATGAGGGCTGCTCTCGACTTCGTGCTCGATGCGTTCGACCAGATAATCCCGATAGAAATGCTCAAACAAATGACGTGTACTGTCACGCAAAACATTCATACCATAATAGCTAAGCAATTGTATTTTTTCATCTTTGATCGACAAACCTCTTGAACGCATCCAACCGCGCACCCTGAAAGCATCGGCCTGATAGGTCTGCGGCAACGAAAATGGCCATGTGACATACAGATTGTCTGGCAACGGTTCATTAAAATCAGATCTGCCATGTGCCATCTGTTTTCGTAACATGTGTGCCGGAATAAAAATTGGTCGGTCTTGAATTCCAGAATGTTTCAACACTTCCAGTATCGTACCGTTTTCCGGATTGCTCCAGACAACAATCCCCTGATTGCTTTCAGCATTCTTGTGAAGATCTCTCAAGATTCTGTCAAGTTCTTGCGTACTGTCAAACGAAATGGTTTGAATTTTCACGTCAGGCAAACGGGAAGTTAATTGGTCGACCAGCCGTAACGCAGGCGCTATGCCGTACTGACTGACATCATGCAACTGTACCAGGTTTTCGGGATGTTCTGGCATCTTCTCCAGAAATACACCAAGAATATCGGCTTCAAGTTCCAATCCACGCGTATAGTAAAAATTGTAACCACCCTGTTCCATCCTGCCCTGCGGCAATTCAGTCAATGGAAACAAACAAGGCAACCGAACGTCGTCGCAAAACCCCGCTATCGCTGCCCACGAACCATTAATCAGTCCGTTTACCATTGCAAAAACCGGTTGCTGCCGATTGAACTGCTCAAGCTGCTCACGCCATGTTTCCCGTTGATCATCCAGTTCCCACACATGCAGCTTCCACAAGCGAGTAGAATTACGCACATCCATGCCATAAGCACGAGCGGAGGATTCATGTGCGATATCGCTGTACAGCCTTTCGTTATACCAGCTGATATAGGCATGCATCGTATCCAACATAGCATCACGTTCCACAGAATCGACATTTGGACCAATAACGGTTGCAATATGCAGATAATGATCGTCAACTCCCGGAGAAGCTACTTTGGACAGCGTTTTCAGGTATGCTGCGAGATCGGCCACATCTTGATCGCCTAGCTGATAACGCGGCATTAAACGGTCGAGTTCGGTGCCTGAAGGATTATGGCCTTCTCGAATTGCCGCTGCCAAAGTCGAAGTAGTGTAAGCCGGACGCACTCTGGGCATTCTCACCCGCACCCAATGCTGAATGTTCTGTGCCTCAAGGAACGCCGCGCGAAAACGGTCGTTGCGGTCTCTCCGGCTCGGTTCATAAACAAAGTTGGCTGAAATGGGAGGAACATAATACCCCCCTTCGCTTCCGCCAAAACCGCTACGACGATGGCACCGTAAACAGGAAGCGTCCTCACCTTGGAAAACGATTCCACCCTGACCCAAAGCCTTTACCGGTTCGCCACTATGGCTGATTCCCTGTTCATATAAACGCTTTCCCTTGATCAAGTCACCTTCAGGAAATGCCTGCACCGGCAGACTCAGGAAAAACAGCAGGCTAACAATCAGCCAAGCAAACAGTTTCATGTTTAGATAAGAAACAGTCTCATACATTACAATCTCCTGATTTTTTGAGCTTTATAAACTTGGTACACGTCCAAAATCCGGATACCAGTCCTCAATAAACAGCAGATATCGGGTAAATAAAATCTGCCTGTTCTATTGCAAGACGTATCTCGCGTAGAAGATTTTTACCGCTGACAAGACCTTCCAATCTGATCCATGAGGAATTTTTTGCGGTGCGTATTAACGTCAATGGCTGGTGATTCATTTTGTTCCCTCCCGGATAAACCGCGTTATAGGCGCGCAGTAATTCATGTATGGCCTTTCGGCTACCCGTCAGCAAGGTGATTTCGTCACCGGTATCGAATCGCTCCCGATACTCCCGCAATCGGGCCGGTGTATCATGTTCAGGATCCAGTGAGACTAGAAAAATTCGATAACGATTACCCGTTTTTTGCAGCTCTGGTAATACCTGGGCAAGATTGGCAGTTATCACCGGACAGGTTCCAGTACAACTGGTAAATGCAAAGCTGATAATGATCATTTCTTCATGCGCTACTGCACCTGCAAAATCGACAGATCTTTCTTGTTCATCGATCAAATGAACACCTGGAGTGCGATAAGTGTGCACAGAACGGCTATAATCAAGTTGAGCAGTCGGCTGTGGACCTGTATGGACTGCGCTTGTTCCTAAAAACACCAGCAAAAAGCCCGCAAAAATCAAGTTACTTTTCATCATGACAAATCCCGGTAATCTATTGTTGGTCCGATTAAGCTATTTAGCACATCAGGAAGGTCAGCACTGCTGATCATTCCTGATATTTTCGCCAGTTACAAACCTATAATATAAAAATCATTTATCAGTGAATTGACCATATCGCAACATCATGATGCAGCTGATCAAACTGATAAATGCGCAAACGCTGGCTGGGCTCATGATTCCAGTGAATTTCAAAGTGACGTAAACCCAAACCGTTTGCACCTGCAGCTTCCATTGTTTCCCGCGTAGGCACCGGATGTAAGCCCTCAGCACTTTCATCACTGCTTGAAATCAGAAGATCGCTGTCATCGCCCTCCTTTGTACGCAGTTGCGCTCTTTTACGCTGCATTTTTTGTGTTATTGCCTGTTGTATAGTATCTGGCGTCATGCTCAAACCGTATTTCAGGTCAGTGCTCGATGGCGAATTGAAGACTACGCCATTAACGGCGTCGGCAGGCGTCTGATTGCTGACCGAAGTTAGTTTGGGAGCAAATTCTGCCTGGCATTGCTCAATGGTTTTTGGCGCCATACCATTGGGCGGTATGGCGGCAGCAACAGGCTGCGGTCCGCCGTTTGGCGCTTCAAGTGTTGGCCACCAGTAAGCACGTCCAAACGTAAACCAGGGTCCGGCACCAAATTCAGGAATTGTATTTTGAAAAGTATTTTCCCAGCCACGCAATCCGCCAAAATCGACAATCATGTGAGCGCGCTCAAAATAATCACCATTCAGAACTTTTATTCGAGTTCTGTCGCCACGTTTATTAAAATTATGCAATACGCGCTGCGATTGATCGACATACCCTCTGGCATCGCCATATAGCGTATTATTGACATACAACAGCGTAATATCAAAATTGTCATCCCGTTCAACGCCTGACGGCAATTTGGTTCTGTCCTGCCAGTCAAAAAAAGCAAGCTCTATCTGATTGATGATTTCCGCGTTAAACGCACCCGCGTCGAATTTAAGCTGCCGCAACAGATTCCACATACGTTTGGCAGGCGCCAGATCGCCGATCATATCGATGGCCGCGAGCTTGTTTGCTTCGTTGGCCATCGGACTGGAACCGAACACGCAACGTTCCCAGTCTATGAGATTAACACCCAGCTCCTTGGCCAAACCATTTTCCAGTGCCTGAATTCGAGGTGGATGCTTACGCCAGCCCCAGTGATACGTCAGTTTGTATTGACGAGCCGGTGGCATGGCAATTTTAAATGTCGTGCGAGTGCCTTCTTCGACGGGAAAAAAGGTCTGGTCAATCCCGAACCCCGGCTTTTTCTCAATGTCCGGAATAATAACGCCGTCCTGGCCCATGACTGGTCCGTTAAAGAACATGCCAAATGGCGAGAAGTCTTCCCGGCCACGATTGAGCGCCGAAATTTTGTAGGTAATTGTCCAAGGCACATCGAGCACCGCCGAAGGTACAATCAAGGAGGCATCTGACATGATTCTCTGGTCAAAGAAGACCTGATGGACAACCGCGTTTCCTCCCGTTACCCGTGTTGGATCATTTGGATCATTAAATTCTGGTTCAACATGGACAACTTTTTCCGGGCCATTGTAATGCAACAGCGGCATGCCAGAATACTCGCGATCCAACGGATTGCCTTCCAGTATGTCCAGTCCAAACTGGACGGCTTCCAGCGGTGATGTTCCATCACTTACCGCCTCACGCAATGCGCTGATAACTGTGCGCAGATCGTCCGTCGGCGATAGCGGATTGATGCCGGTTTCCACAATCGGATCAGGATGGAGGTTGTACGGATTTTCAGGCGTCGAGGACAAGGAATTAGGAATTGGCGGTCCTTCTGAACCATCAACCCTTCGCGAACGCACCTCTTCATAAACTGTCTGACATAAATTGGACGGCAGCGGGTCACGCACATCGGATGGCGGATGTAAACTGTCCGCGGTATTCACCACCACAGTCAAATTTTCATCTCTGAATTCAAGCGGATTTGGTGTCGGCCACTCCGGCATAATCGGCAGACTTGGGCAGGCACTGTCAGATGGTGGTGTCGGTAAAACGCCATACAGATCATCCGTAGCATAGGTCGTTATAGCCTGAACGCTTGCCAGGGCTGCGACTAATCCGGCCGAGAATAGTGAAACGTATTTCCTTTTCATGTTTCTTACCTCTTTAATATTGGATTCGTTCGAATGCATCTTGTCGATTCAAACCATTCCATAACGGTCACGACTGTCATAAACTGGCCCATCCATATTCAGACGGCGCGGACCAGCACGGCGAATTTCGGAGCCAACCGGTTTACCGGGAAAAACAGACGTAACCCTGGTCACGGCCAGATCCACATCGGAAATATGCGCAGGTATCGCACCCCACAAACCGATTCTAACGTTACCGTAGTGAATCAGATCAGCATTCATACGCTGCCGGGGGCGTCCAGATGTACGGTAAAGACGATAACCCAGTGCCACGACATCTTCCGGTGCGGCACTAAGAAAATACCAGCCTTCAGTCACATCAAAACGCCGGGCAAAATTCGCAAGCCGATCAGGCGTGTCCTTTGCATGATCGTAGCTGATTGAGAAAACAAAGACTTCGCGACCAACCTGTTCTCCTAACGCATTGACCAGACGAGCCATGTTCGCAGTCATCGGTAGTTCGTCTTCCGAATCAATTGACATGAAATTAATCAGAACCAACCTGTCCTTTAGCAAATCCTGATAGAAATTGAATTGTTCTCCCGTATGCGCTATGACCATAACATCCGGGAAACCGTCATTTTCAACTCTATTCATAATCTCCTGAGTACGGGCTTGCAGTACACCACTATTCTGTATACCCAGTGCCAAGGCCGGAATTGAAGTCGCCAAGAGCGCAGGAAATACGGAGAGTAATTTGCGCCTTTGCGAGACCGCTGTCCGGGTTTCATTTTTTTCAGCAACTGCTGCAGCCACTGATTCATTCTCAGACATCATGATCGATTTCCTCCCCATCACCCATACCCTGTGGAACCATTTGCCATTGGATCATCATTTCATGGTCTTCATGAACAACATTATGGCAATGCATGACATGGATGCCCTCGAAATCCCTCCAGCGGCCAAAGAAAGTCACTTCGGTATTAGGGCCCAGTTCGATGATATCCTTTCTTGAATTGAGAAACTCTCCAGGTTTTACGGGTCTACCATTTACCTCAAGAATTCTAAATTCTTCAAAGTGGGTATGTACCGGATGCGCCCAGGAAGTACCGCCATTACGGATAGTCCAGATTTCCGCAGAACCTTTCTCGATTTTTGCGTCAATCCGGTTGGGATTAAACAAGCGACCATTGACTGTCCATAGACCATTGTCGTAATCAAATACCCAGGTGCGTTTTACACGTGCTTCAGATAAATTTATCGGTGGCAATGGGCGCATAAAATCAGGAATTCGGCTTGGATCGCTTGCATGATGACGTGCATGCCTAACATCAAATCGCATGATCAGATCACCCTCATCCAATTCACGACCACTCGGGCCTGCGCCATCTTCACGCATCTCCAGTCGATTGACCAGATACACTTTATCGCCTGGCCTGAATGCTGAAAAATCAACAACAACATCCACCCGATTAGCAACCCATAAATCGAAAGACTGTTTTTCCAGTGGATACTCCAACATGTTGCCGTCGTTGCTCAACACATAAAATTTGCATCCCGGGTGGTTGTCGCCATTGCGTCCATGCGCTCTGAGAGATAACCGGTAAAGTCTTGACGGCCCGCCATTAAGGATGCGGAAACGATATTTACGTGGTTCGACCTTGAGATGCGGCTGTATGGTCCGATTAACCGTAATTCTGTCACCAAGCATGCCAAACACTGTAAAATTGGGCGACCCCTTATAGATACGATGCAAAGGCGATTCTGATTGGTAACCGGGATTTTCAATTGGATCGCTGCCTAGCGGGAAAGAACCAATTGTAGGTTCCGGTGTTCGATTCGTGAAAAAATCAAAGACCACTTGTCCTTCCTCATCAAACTGAACATCATGCAAAATCAGAGGAATATCATAATCTCCACTCGGCAACCGGAATGCATGCGGATTCTTATCTTTCTCATTGTTTGAGTCCAAATCATCAAACAACAGATAAAACCCGCTTAACCCTGCATAAACATTTGGCGCCGTGAAATCAAGACGGTGATCGTGATACCACAGCGTACTCATAATTTCATGTTCATAATCAAAACCGGCAGGGAAGTTGCCATAGTGATAATCCCAGAATTCACCAGGATTAAAAAAATTAGTCGGAATGCCGTCGCTTTCGGAAGCCGTATGCGCATTGTGCAAATGGATGCTCACAGACGGCAACGCAAACGGTACATGACCCGCCCCAACCGGCGGCAATTTATTGAAACGGCGCAACAAAATCGGCTCGCCGTATTTCGCATGATAAGTCGGTCCAGGTGTAGTTGCCCGCCCCCATTTACCATTGGTAAATCCCCAAGACCATGAACCCCTGTTATAGGGCGGATCCGAATGGTATCGCCACTTAATTTCTTTTATCTTTTCAATATAAAATTTTTGTGGTTGTAACTCATCGTACCTTTGATGCGCTAGCGGATCAGGCGGCAACGGATGATTTAAAGCCAATTCTGGCACTGGCTTCGCCACAGGCATTCTGAATAATGGATCCTTAAAAGGCGTCACCGGCGGACTTGGCCTACCAACATGACTTGGCGTAAATCCATCCGGGAATACCAGACCGCTTTGTGGAAAATTCACTCTGCTATGACCGGAAGTGGCTGCCGCACTCAATGTGCCCGCCAATCCCATTTTAAAAAAGTCGCGTCTTTTCACTTTTTCCTCCATCAAATACACTTTCCGCAAGGGAAGTACTGCCAAAATGGCTGATTAACAGGCCATTGAAATCTGCATTAATCCGACTAGGACGAGGAAAGAAGCCAAAAAAACTGAATTAATGTCAGCTATTTCTATTTTTTAGTTAAATGAGTAATTGCAAACAAGTATTGATTTAGAAAGACAATCCACGTTCATTACTGGCAAAACAAACGTATTTTTTGGCCTGACTTCAATAAATAATTAACACTACCTGAATTACTTTTTTTGCTCGCCTAAAAACTTTTTGGCTTTGTGGCAATCTTAGTTGCAAATGTTTTGACGATATGTGAGAAAACGCACAAACTGAATTGGAAAGTCTGTATATTGAATTAGGCAGAAATATTGGGCATATTTCTTTGATTGCCATGTCTATGATTTTTATATTCTTAAGTCATAGAAGCAGGTGAGTTTTAAGGAATAAAAAAAATACTTGATTTCATCAAAATGCAGACTATAATGCGGGCAATTTAATTTTATATAGTAACTAGAAGAGGAAAATCATGTCAGCGATAAATCATGTACATCTATCTATTGAATTAACAAATATTCATATCCCTGTCACATAGCTTTCTTTAAAAGGAAAAAATTCACATGCTCATACCCATCTCTTCCGCTGCTTTTCAAAAACAATCCCAGCCTGAAACTGAAGTCCTGTTTGACACCCATCCTGAAGTCAGCCTCGATTTCAACCATGTTAAAGAAAAATTATTACATGGCTATAACAAGCCGTTTTTGATTCTCGACAGTAATCTTATCAGGCAAAAAACACGCCGCTTCATGGCCGCCATGCCACGCGTGCACCCGCATTACGCTGTCAAGGCAAATCCAGATCGCCGGGTACTCAAGACATTGATTGAAGAAGGTGCCAGTTTTGAAATTGCTTCGATTGCCGAACTCGATCAATTACTTGAACTGGGAGTCCCTGCTGCTGAAATTTTTTATAGCAATCCTGTAAAATCCCGTGCATATCTTAAATATGCTGCTGCCAAGGGTGTTGAATGGTATGTGCTAGACAGCGTAGAAGAGTTACAAAAAATCGTTAGCGTCAAACCCGATGCAAAAATGTATCTGCGTATAGACACACCGAATATCGGAAGCGACTGGCCACTGGTCGGAAAGTTTGGCACACATTTGGCTGATATCACTCAGATCATCGAAGAAGCTGCAAAGCTCAATGCCGATTTAGCCGGTGTCACATTCCATGTGGGCTCACAATGCCGCAATCCTCAGAACTGGCGTGTCGGTATTGAAAGAGCCATTAAAATTTTTGCCGACATGCGTCAGGCTGGGCTTGATCCGCGCTTATTAAATATAGGCGGCGGTTATCCGGTGCGTCATCTGAAGCCCATTCCTTCAATTGAAGTCATCGCAGAAGTGATTAATGAAGCGATCGCTGAATTACCCGAAACAACCCGGATTATTGCTGAGCCAGGCCGGTATCTGGTTTCTGATTCCGCTTATTTTGTCTGCCAGGTTGTTGGCACGGCAACACGCAATGGAAAACGCTGGATGTACTGGGATGCCGGCATGTTTGGCGGCATGATAGAAGTCACGGAAGGGCTCAATTATGCAATAGTGACCGATCGTACAGGAAATTGTGTTCCGTGGACTATCGCAGGACCTACCTGTGATTCAGTAGACATTTTAATGCATGATATCATGCTGCCTGCTGATTTACAGGAAGGCGATCTGGTTTATATTCCCAATACCGGTGCATATACTACGGCGTATGCGAGTAATTTTAACGGATTCCCTTTACCTGAAGTTTACGTGATTTAATCTCACCGCAACAATCCTGAACGCAAGCCAAATGAAGGCGAAATAATCGGAACTAAAGCCTGATTATTTCGCCTTCATTATTTCCATCAACCAAGCCCGCCGGATTTTTACGTTCCAGGATAACAAAATGATATTCCAGCGGCGGAGCATTTCCTGGTTTATCTTCCGAGATATGCCGTTCGCGCGATATCTCATGCCAATCTTGCTGATCATATTCGGGAAAGTAGGTATCGCCATCGAATGCCTGCTGTATTTCCGTAATATACATGCGTTGAGATAATGCAATGGTTTGCCGGTAAAGTTCCGCACCACCAATAATAAAGTGCTCGCAGTTATGACTCGGTGTATCCGAAATCGTGTCCAGATGCATTGCATTATCCAGTGAATGAACAACTATGGCACCGGCTACTTTGAAGTTGAGTTGACTGGTCACAATAATATTGGTGCGCCCTGGCAGCGGTCGTCCGATCGATTCGTAGGTTTTACGCCCCATAATGATGGCATGCCCCATGGTCAGTGATTTGAAATGTTTCAGATCAGCCGGCAAATGCCAAGGTAGTCCGTTATTTTTCCCAATAACCCTGTTTTTGGCCATGGCGACCAGAATTGACAGGCTGGGCAAACTCATACGGCAACAGGTGCTTTGATTGCCGGATGAGGGTGATAGCCCTGCAGGGTAAAATCCTCATACCTGAAATCAAATATATTTTTGATCGCTGGATTTATCTGCATCACAGGCAATTGCTTCGGTTCTCTGCCGAGCTGTTCCCGAGCCTGGTCAAGATGATTGAGATAGAGGTGTGCATCGCCAAAGGTATGTACAAAGTCACCTGCCTGCAAGCGGCATACCTGGGCGATCATCATGGTCAGTAACGCGTAGGATGCTATATTAAAGGGCACACCGAGAAAAACGTCGGCGCTCCTTTGATAAAGCTGGCACGACAGTTTCCCGTCGGCCACATTAAACTGAAACAACGCATGGCATGGCTGGAGTTTCATTTTATGCAAGTCACCAACATTCCATGCCGAGACGATCATGCGCCGTGAATCGGGTGTATTTGTTATCTGATCAATCACTGACTTTATCTGATCAAATGATCGCCCTTCCAATCCTGGCCATGCACGCCATTGACGGCCATAAACAGGTCCCAAATCTCCATTTTGATCAGCCCATTCATCCCATATGGAAACACCATTATTTTTCAGATAATGGATGTTCGTATCGCCCTGCAAAAACCATAATAACTCATGAATAATTGATTTTAAATGACATTTCTTAGTCGTCACCAGCGGGAAGCCATCGGTCAAGTTAAAACGCATTTGGTAGCCAAAAACTGAAAGCGTTCCGGTACCGGTTCGGTCTGTTTTATTATGGCCATGCGTCAGAATATGGCGCATTAATTGGAGATATTGCTGCATGCTTTTTTATAAAGAATTTTTCCGTCTAAACGCTATTTTGGCCGCACGATCAAGCCAGCCGTAATATAATACCATTCAAATAACGTAAATTGACACAAGTACTATGATGAACTGCGCTTTCAAATTCCCAAATTTGAAACACAATGTTCATCATTTACCTAAAAATTGTTACAGATACTGAATAATAACTTAAAAAAATACGCAACGATTAATGACCATTTATTTCAATCGACCTGCAACACTACCTTGTACGAACATCAATCAACACGCAGCCAATGACAAATAACAGGAAATAATCGTCTTTCAATCCGGTAACAGGCTTCGTCGTCGTACATCATTCATATTAAACAGGAAAGCAATCAATGCTGGCAACACTTATCCAAAACTCTTCATCATTCGATCCTTCAACACCTGCATCCCATATACTGGTCATTCTCCCCAAACTGGAAAGACTTCCCAAAAAATACATAATCCCAGGTGAAGATACGCTCAAACAATTGCTTGAACGCCGTCATATAAAACTGAGCAAAATCAGTGAAACACCGGTCAGCGCTAATTTGGATAATGGTGCGCTGTGTTCATGGATGATGATAGACACCAGCAAAACCGTTTTTGAACAACAGACAACCGTCCGCAAAGCAATACAGTCATTACTCAAAGAAAACCCATCTGAAATACATCTCGCAATCTATGGCAACAATAATCAGAAACTTCATTTCTCTGAAATTGCAGTCTACACCGCGTGGGTGAACGGCGCGGCGCTCCCTGTTCGTAAACAAAAACCGGAAAGGACGTCACTCACGCATATTCATTTATATGGCCATAAAGATGCTGAGAATTTTACCTTACAGCGTGCACTCGCTGAAGGCAATCTGCTCGCGCGCGGCCTGACCGTTTTACCTCCAAATGAATTGACGCCTAAAACCTATTGTGAACAAATCAAAAAACTGGCCGGCAATGAAGGGTGGAGCTATCAGGAATTCACTCTCAGCAAGCTCAAAAAAATGGGCGCCGGCGCATTCGTGGCCGTTGCACAGGGCAGCGATTTAGAAGATGCCGCGATAGTCCACTTACACTATGAAGGCACCCACAAAAAGAACCAAAAACATATTGCCTTGGTCGGTAAAGGGATTTGTTTTGATACCGGTGGGCATAATTTAAAATCCCCTCGCCATATGCAAGGCATGCATGAAGATATGAACGGCTCTGCTGTAGCACTCGGCATTTTACTGGCGGCGACTCGCGCCGATCTGCCCCTGGAAATAGACTGCTGGCTGGCCATCGCACAAAACCATATCAGTCCACGTGCATACAAGCAAAACGATGTGATTACCGCACTCAATGGATTAACGATTGAAATTGTGCACACCGATGCTGAAGGACGCATGGTATTGGCAGACACACTGACGCTCGCCGGAAAACAAAAACCTGAAATTATTATTGATTTTGCCACACTGACCGGAAGCATGCACACCGCCCTGGGTTCACGTTACTGCGGCATTTTCAGTAATCAGGAAAACCTGGCACAAAAAGCAATTTCTGCCGGAAAAATGAGTGGCGAACGTGTCTGCGTTTTCCCAATGGATGCAGACTATGATGAAAATCTGGAAAGTGATATAGCAGACGTTAAACAGTGCGCGCTGGGCGGCGAATTTGATCATATCCTTGCGGCACGCTTTCTCAGTCTATTTGTCAAAGACATTCCCTGGATACACATGGATCTATCCGCATGCAGTCATAAAAACGGACTCGGTGCTGTGGGTAGTGAGGTAACCGGTTTCGGTGTAAATTGGGCTATTGAACTGCTAAAACAGATTTAGCGCTACGATTAGATTTTATCCAAATCGAGCCCCCACTGTTGAGGATTCTCAGCACTCACAATGCTGTCTGTAGATCTTGATAAATCAACAAGTTCAGCGGGAATATGTCCGTTCGCACGAATCGAAAAAAACACTTTCACCAGCGGCGTGATAACGCTCTTTTCAGATTGCTCGATCACAATTCCCAACCGACCGGATTTTAGCTTTAGCAACGTTCCATTGGGATAAATTCCAATGGTTTTAATAAAAGCTCGGAAAACAGTTTCATCAAAGTGTCCGTCTTTCCAAGCCGTCATCTTTTTAATCGCCTCCGCAGGTTCCCAACCTTTTTTATAACAGCGTTCCGAGGTAATCGCGTCGTACACGTCGCAAATAGCCCCCATCCGGGCATGCAGCGTCAGATTATTCGCCGACAACTTCTCGGGATAACCCATGCCGTCCATACGTTCATGATGATGCAAACACACATCTAGAGCAGGCTCATCGGTTTGGTAAATTGTTTTGAGTATTTCCCAACCGCGACGTGGATGATCTTTGACCACATCAAACTCTTTATCCGTCAACTTTCCCGGTTTATTAAGCACTTCAGGAGGAATAGCCATTTTACCGATATCATGCAGCAGTCCCGCTATTCCGATTTGTTTCAACTCTTCGCCACGCAGCCCGAGTTGTTTACCCAGCGCAACCATGAGCACACACACGGCAACAGAATGTAAATAGGTATATTCATCCGCGGTTTTTAATCTGATCAAGTTGAGTAACGCATTGGAATTACGTTCCATGGATTGGGCAATTTCATCAACAAGGACAACAGCCTCCTCCACCTGAACAGCTTTTCCCATGCGCGCCTCATTAAACATCGTTGTAACCGCTTCTTTGGTTTTACTGTGAATTTTTTTAGCCGCGAGCAACTCCGCTTCAAGCGATATTTTTTCAGTTTTCTTGGATGCTGGCGCTGGTTGGCAGAATTGACTTTCCGTATGCGCGGATTCAGTCGTTACAGGTTCACTATTTAACAGATCCAGGCCTTTAGCCGTGTCAATCCATAATTCCGTTAAACCGCAACTTTTAAGTTTTTCAAGATCTTTCTGTTCAGACAACAGAAACGTACTTTTCCAGAAAGGGTGATTCGTCCAGTCGCCACAAATTTTATGGATATACATCCCTAAACGGGCATCTGCAACATTAATTTTTTTTAACATAAAAGACCACCCAAGCGGTATTCATTAACAGATATCTTATCTTAATATTTTTGGCAAATTACAGTTAGTTTTTTAAAAAACTCAAGTCCCTAATCACTGGAATTAAGCCATTTTTACTGATAATCTTTCGGCATTATCAAATGCAAGGCTATATGCAATGGTACAATCTTTGTTTAGATCTTCCTGTAAAGGTAAAACCGGGTCGTTTTAGAAATCAAAATTTTTAAAAATCATTTATTCATATTTTTGAACAATACACAACTAAACTAATCCAAAACAGTCCCGTTTACTGGTTCCCATTTACTGGAGTTACACAAAATGTCAACAATTGAATCCGTATTAAAAGAATCGCGTATTTTTCCACCAAGCAAAGGTTTTGTCCAGCAAGCAAACGTGCCCGGTCTGAATGACTATCACGCACTATGCCATCAAGCTGAAACCGACTATCAAGCCTTCTGGGCGCAACAGGCTAAAGCGCATATTCTCTGGCACAAACCCTTTTCACAAATTCTTGATGCCAGTAATCCTCCATTTTTTAAATGGTTTAGTGATGGTGAACTCAATATTTCCTACAACTGTCTCGAACGCCATTTGTCTACACAACCCGATAAAACAGCTATTATTTTTGAATCTGACGATGGCGAGATCACCCATACGACTTACCGGGAACTGCATCAACAAGTTTGCAAACTAGCGAACGCTTTGAAAGCGCAAAATATCCAAAAAGGTGACTGTGTAGTTATTTATATGCCCATGCGCACCGAAGCTGTCGTCGCAATGCAGGCCTGCGCGCGAATTGGCGCAATTCATTCGGTTGTTTTCGGTGGATTCTCATCCAAAAGCTTGCATGAACGCATTACCGATGCCGGAGCAAAAGCGATTATCACAGCGGATGAACAAGTGCGCGGCGGCAAACATCATGCACTTAAGGCAACCGTTGACGAAGCCATTAACATGGGTGGCACAGAATCTGTAAAAACAGTCATTGTTTATCAACGCTCTGGGTCGGATATCTGTTTTGAACCAACACGCGATGTCTGGTGGCATGAAATCACACAGGACGCCAACACCGAATGTGAACCGGAATGGGTGAATGCCGAACACCCATTGTTTACCCTTTATACATCAGGGTCAACAGGAAAGCCCAAAGGCGTACAACATTCAAGCGCCGGTTATCTGCTTGGCACCATGGTCAGCATGCAATGGGTTTTTGATTACAAACCGTCCGATATTTTCTGGTGTACTGCCGATGTTGGCTGGATCACCGGTCACAGTTATGTTGCTTACGGCCCATTAGCTATGGGTGCAACACAAGTCATTTTTGAAGGCGTGCCGACCTATCCGCACGCGGGAAGATTTTGGGATGTTATTGACAAACACAAGGTAACCACGTTTTACACGGCGCCCACAGCAATCCGCTCCCTGATTAAACTCGGAGCAGATTTGCCAGACAACTACAATTTATCATCACTGCGGCTGCTGGGCTCTGTTGGTGAACCCATTAATCCGGAAGCATGGATGTGGTTTTATGAAAAAGTCGGCCGCACCCGTTGTCCCATTGTCGACACATGGTGGCAAACAGAAACAGGCAGCCATATGATTGCACCGCTACCAGGCGCAGTAGCGCTCAAGCCCGGCTCATGCACATTACCATTACCGGGCATTTTCGCGGCAATCGTAGATGAGGCCGGTCACGATGTTGACAATGGGCAAGGCGGTTTTCTGGTTATCAAAAAACCGTTTCCGTCACAGATCCGTACCCTGTGGCAAGATCCAGAGCGCTTTAAGAAAGCTTATTTTCCGCAGGATATCGGTAATGGCAAATATTACCTTGCTGGAGATTCAGCGCTTCGCGATGAAGACGGTTATTTCTGGATCATGGGGCGTATTGACGATGTCCTCAATGTTTCCGGCCACCGCCTGGGCACAATGGAAATCGAGTCGGCATTGGTCGCAAATCCCTTGGTTGCAGAAGCCGCCGTTGTTGGTAAACCGCACGACATCAAGGGTGAAGTTGTCGTCGCTTTTGTTGTGCTAAAAGGCGACTTTCCAAGCGAAGGCGATAAAGCACGCATTGTCACGGAGCTGCGTAACTGGGTTGCACAGGAAATCGGTCCGATCGCCAAACCAGAAGAAATACGATTTGGCGAAAATTTGCCGAAAACACGTTCCGGTAAAATTATGCGCCGCCTTTTGCGTGCACTGGCTAAAGGAGAAGAAATCACTCAAGATGTTTCTACGCTGGAGAACCCTGCAATCCTTGATCAACTCAGACAGTCACATTAACCCTTTTTACAATATTTTCTGATCAACTTAGCAATGACAGTTCCACTCGTTACCGATTATGCACATGGCATCAGTGCGATTGATGCCCAATTTCATCGCCCCAGACGCGCCGCCATACATCTGATTGTTGAGCATGGCAGAATGGCGCTCGTTGATACCGGCACGACCTTTTCAGTTCCTGGTGTGGTTAAAGCGCTTGAAGAAAAAAATCTGGCTATTGAAGATGTCGACTATGTCATTCTCACCCATATCCATCTGGATCATGCCGGTGGCGCGAGTGCATGTATGCACCATTTTCCCAATGCAAGGTTGGTTGTACATCCTCGTGGCGCTCGTCACATGGCCGGCCCTGACAAGTTGATCGCTGGCGCAATCGCCGTATACGGCGAAGCAGAATTCAAACGCGTATACGGTGAAATATTTCCCATAGACAAAAAACGCATTATTGAGGCACCGGATGAGAGCCGTATTGATCTGAACGGGCGTTCATTGCTGTTTATCGACACGCCAGGCCATGCCCGTCATCACAACTGTATCTATGACGAAAAAAGCAATTCCTTTTTCACCGGTGACACATTCGGCGTTTCCTACCGCGAGCTCGATGTCGATAATATGGAGTTTGTCTTTCCCACGACAACACCGGTTCAATTTGATCCGGTTGCAGCACATGAGTCAATTGACAGGATTATGCGCTTTAACCCGGAATTCGCTTTTCTCACGCATTATAGCCGCATCAGCCATCTAGCCCGGCATGCCGAATCCATGCATAACCTGATTGATGAACATGTTCAAATTGCCCGGAATGCGGAAGCTAGCGGCACTGGCAGATTTACGGCTATTTCATCAGCGTTGGAAACACTGTTGTTACAACGCATCCGTGAACATGGCTGCCAACTGCCGCAAGAAGAAATCACGTGTCTGCTAAACTCCGATATACGATTAAATTCGATGGGACTGGATCACTGGCTGAGTCAATCAACTCGCGCAGTTGATTAATGATACTTGAATTCTGAACTAAAATATTTATTATGAGCAAACGCTATTCACATTACTGCGATAATGTTTGTAAATCAGCAAGTGCTCCATTACTTTATAAAGTGATGGAGCACTTATATTGACTATAAAAACATGCTACAGTGAAGCGAGAAAGGCTATAAGATCAGCCTTTTCTCGATCAGTCAATCCGATTCCAAACCGGGTATTATAAAAATCAACCACGGCAGGCAAATCCTCAGCCGAGCCATCATGAAAGTAAGGCGGCCGGGATGCAACAGCACGCAGAATCGGTCCTTTGAAACGGCCGATATCTTTCCATTTACCCGTTATTAATGCACGCCCCGGATCGGTCGTTTGAATGGTCATTTCAGGGTCTTCTTTATGTTGCAGCGTATACAAAGGCATATCCGGCGTACGACGCGAAGCATCAGAAATACCGATATCCAGTGGCATCGGAATCGAGTGATTGCCCGAATTCGGCGTGTTATGGCATGTCGTACAGGTACCCGGTAGAATATCAATATCTAAATCATCATTTATCCCTTTAACACCACTGATCTGAATGGGTTTGGTGTTAAACAGTGCCTGACCTCTGGCTATGGCAGCGCGGGCTTTATTACGCCTGTTTTTTTCTTTTATACGATTGTTCTTTGTTTTTCTGATTGAATACCGATCCCAGCTGTTGTAGAGCGACATCACCTCAGGACTGAAGGACTCACGGGTTCGATAGTCTCCATTGACAGTATCATTAATTCCAAAATAATAAGTTTGATCTATTAAAGTCTCAGGCCCACCCTTAGCCCCATAAGCGCTCAAACTGCCTGCTTTCTTGTCTCGCACTTGTGCTGTAAAGAGACCCATTTCGAAAGTGACGATTTCTTCAATCTCTGCCTCATTCAGGTCTGACAATGCTTCAGCATGACCGAGTGTGGCATGATTGGCTTGTGTAGCCAGGTCAACCGATAATGGCGAAAAACAGGTGGTTGTGTTGTAAATACAATCGGTTGAAGTCGGATCGAGCGTTGTTTCTCGCCCTTCCCACATGACGGCATTATTAAACTTAAGATTGGTTGTCGGCAAAGGACGGCGAAAAAGCGATAATTCCGTTTCACTTGCAAAACCATAGGGGTCGTCTGCCTCAAGCAGTATGAATTCCGCATCAGAAGGAATACCGATTCCCACACGGATATTTGCTTTATTCAGCAACATGCTGTAGGCCTCACGCCGCTTTTCAACGGTCGACACATCTGCTAGCGGAGAATTGGCACCATCCACCAGACGGAAAAGCGGATCCATGCCATCTGTCTCCTCAAATCGTTGTTGCACTCCCTGTGGCGTGATTACCCACCCCTCCGTAGGGACATGACATGTTGCGCATGTGCGTTCATTGGTACCAAATTGCTTAAAAAACGCGTTATCGAAATCAATAAAACCAGCCGTACTGTAGGTTTTATCCTTACCATGCTGGTTTTTGCCGCTGACGCATACCGGATTTTCAGCACTCCCGCCCTTACATTCGCCAATATTAGTGCCCGAAAATACTGGCATTGAAAACATCATCAGTGAAACCATTATTGGTATTGGCATCAACATCTTCATCTTATTGCTTAACATTCTTTTCCTCCAACTGTTTAAAAAAGTCGCTCCCCATATCAAACGCAAGAAACCGGGTTTTATAAGTACAGCACTACCAAGCGGGCGGTATTCTTATATCAATACTTGAATAATTCAATCTGTCTCATTTATTCAATCACTTTATTTCTCTGCGCTGCCGCACTTATATTCAACGCTATCTTAGCTGATCTGGCAGTGAAAGATATCGGACGACGGTCCAAGAAGAGGAACAGAACTTGTGCTACTCTAACCAGGCTCACTTCTCTTGACTCTCTTCTCAGTGTTTGTTGAAAAAAGCGCCCGCCTAGAATTAAGCTCTAAGCAAGCGCAAATGATTAATTTCAATTAATTGAAGAGCTCACTTTCATATTCCAAAATGAAACCGGAAATGGTTTGCTGTGCTGTCTGGGCCTTTGATTGATCACCATTTTCCGTGGCTTCAATTAAATCCTGCAACGCATTTTCAATTTTGACACGTTGTGTTGCATCCAGGCGCAACTCAAGATCAGGCAAAATCATTTGCGTATATAACGCTGTGACTTCGGCATACAATCTGGCGTTTACGCGGTCCGCGTCAAACGACTGTTCATGTAATGCCAGGTGTACGTTAATCTGGCCAATGACACCACGGCTTATCTCACTGACAATTTGATCGGCGTTAACAGCCAAAAGATCGCCTGTCAATTGCGACTTAATCAGTGCGTTGCCATTTGGGTTATGTTGTGCGATCACCCGTTCAACTGTCTGATAAAAATCTACACCTTCAATCTGTTTTTCTCGTGCTTCGTCTAGATTCCGATCTCTGTTTTCGACAATGCCTTCTACTTCACGTAACACGCCTATTAGATAAGCACGAACCAATGGCAGAATAATTCGCTCACGCTCAATTGCCACCTGTTCCTTACTCTCGGCAGTGAAGCGATTGATCGCTGCCTTGCCACGAATAAATGCCAGTGTTATCCGGCTATCCAGAAACGGATTACTGCTGGACTGTATGGACTGACGGTTGGCAGTCAATACCTTATTTTCTCTGGCCGCTGTACCTATGACCGCCTGAAATGCTGAATACGCTCTATCCCATTCCAGTACCATTTCTGACAGAGACAGGTCATCAAATGCGTTCTGCACGAGGGTTATCCGGTTATAGAGCGTCAGTACAAAAACACGCTGCAAGGTCTTATCGATTACCTGTGCAGCAAGTGGCACCTGCTGACCGTTACTGATATCGTTAATCGCTGCCAGTATGTCGCCATCCATTGACTGCGCATATAAATTGTCAAGCGCCTGGGTCAGCTGCTGCAATTCACCCGTGTAAGTATCCAAAATCGCTTGCGCATCAACCGGATTCTGTTGGCGCAATGAACCGATAGTTTGGAATGCCGACACTGCTGCATCAACGAAAGGCGTTTCCACTGTTTGCTTATATTCGGATACAGCCAAAGTTTGCTCGTAAGCCGTCAATATATCAGACACATCCTGGCGGGCTTGTGCTGCCGCAGAGGCATCCTGGGCATTACTCGCAACTTTGAGATTATTTAGAGCGTTCTCCAGCGAATTATGCCGGACTGAATCCAGGCGTAATTCCAGATCGGCCAGAAAAACACTGGCGTACAAAAACGCTTCTTCGGCAACTTCCATTGCACGCCCGCGATCATCCGATATACTGGTTTCATTGGCATCCAGTTCTGCACGTACACGGCCGGCAAATCCTTTACTCAGTTCGCTTACTATCGCATCCGCATCAACTGCCGTGATATTACCAGTCAATTGCATCTTGATAAATTCGCTGCCGGTTGCATTTTCCCGGATAATAAAGCTTTCAATAACCCGATAGAATATCTCACCTTCTTTTTGTTTCTCTCTGGCCTCTTCAATTTCGCGGTCTCGGTTTGAGACAATACCCTCAACCTCACGCAACACACCGATATAATAGGCACGCGCCAAAGACAGGCGGATAATTTGCCGCACAATTTTAATCTCTATAAGATCGTCGACCGGATTCTGTTTGTTTAAAGCCGTTCTGCCGCGCTCAAACGCCGCGGTGATCTGGACATCGAGCGCAGGACTATCACCGGTCTCAATAGATTGTCGGTCAGTGGAAATCACCTTGTTTTCTCTGGCCGCAGTACCCCTGATCGCCTCAAATGCAGCAACAGCCTCATTCCATGTGGCATTCATCGCTTCCGTACTTGTCACATCAAAACCGTCACGCACTGCCGTAACACGATCAAGAATAGTCAGATAAAATACGCGCTGCAGGGTTTTGTCTATTACCTGCGCAGCCAGTTTGGGCTCATTGTTACTGCTGATCTCGTCAATTGCCACCAAAACATCACTGTCAAGCGTCAAACCATTGTCGGCATCGACTTGTTGCGTTATCGCCTGCAAGGAATTCAAATAAGCATTACGGATAGCCTCAGCATCGATTGATGCTTCTCCCCTGAGCACGCCTATTTCCTGAAAGGCTGAAACTGCAGCAGTTATCGCTTCTGTATTTGATGTTGTTTCAAGTGATGCTGCATGTGCTGGCTTCCAATTCGGGCTGACCATTAAAAAAGCAACTACCATTACTGCAAGGCTACTGATTAAAATTATGTTTTTTCGACTTGGTATCATTCAAGCACTCTCCATTTGATTATAAAGACAAAGAAATCGCTAATAATAATACAAATGATAATTATTACTATTATTATTTAAATGCAAACGTAAATATTTCAAAACTAAATTACAATCCGTTAAAAATTTGCAACAAGCGTTGCACGTACTGCTATGGGTGAGCCGGGCGAGATGTTGTTATTATTGTGTACCGACGCAAAATAATGGGTATCAAAAAGATTTTCAATATTGATCTGCGCGCGCACCTGCTTGGTGAGTTGCGCAAACATGGCGGCATCAACACGCGTAAAATCGGGTATTCGCACCGTATTATCCACTGCCGCGAACATCGAACTGCGGTAAATCACACCAAATGCTGCGCCGATTCTGGGCGTAAAGTCATAACGGCTCCACATGGAAAAGGTATTACGCGGTAATTCAGCCAGTGTCGCACCTTTTTCCGCATCCTCGGTTGTACTGGTTATTTCCCCATCCTGATAGGCGTAACCCCCCATGACACTCAAATTCTGCGTGATTCGTCCACTCAGGCCGATTTCGACGCCTTCGGTACGCTGGCTCCCGGCCAAAAACGCTGCTCCGCCAATGTTGGAAGTCGGTGTAATTACATTGGTGCGATCCAACCTGAATACTGCGCCGGTCAATGCCAAATCCGGATAAATATCCCATTTAATCCCCGCCTCATAGGTAGTAAACTTCTCGGGCCTGAGCGTCGCACGAGTCACAATTATTGAGGTGAGTTGATCACCGGCTCTCGGCACAAACGCTTTGCTATAGCTTGCATAGATAGAAACAGGTTCGATCGGTTTAAAAATCAAACCGAATCGCGGTGAAATTAAATGATCAGTCGTGTTAATTTGCGTACCGTCACCATTTCTTTTCTGAAAATCCACCTCGAACAAATCGTAACGAACACCTGCAATCGCCTGTAGTTGTGGTATGAGCTCAATCTGATCCTGGATATAAAGTGACGTGATATTAACAACACTGTGGTTATTTGCATCATCATCTAAATTGCTAAATGTTATTAGCTCATTGGTAATTGGATTACTAATCGGCACCCGCGTAGAATCGTCATTTATACTTGGAGCATCACCAAAAAGCCCTGTTCGGCGCAGATTGTTGGTAATTTGGCGTCCGATTTCAACGCCAGCCAGTAGTGTATGGCTGATCTGCCCGGTATCCAGCGAATACAACAAGTTGGTCTGATTAAAAATATTTTCACGATCTGTTGTATCATTGTAAGCTTGCAATGATACTTCACTATCCTTAAGTTCTGGTGTAAATAAGCTAGGAAACACATTTTGATAAAACTTGTCATACTGGGCATAATTTGTCCGGTTACTCAATGTCAAACCAAAATCAAAGCGATGTTCGATCAATGAATTAAATGCCAGCACTTCAGCATCGGAGTGGCTGCGATTCTGGTCACCGAAAAACAGTGACCGTTTAACATCTGCGGGACGACCCATAAACGACGGAATGCCACGGTCTGCAGTCCTGTCGTCATGAAAACGTTCCATGTTCAGCACAACCTTGGTACGTTCGGTGGGTTTTATCGTTACAGTCGGCGAAACACCGCGGCGGCGCATAACCACCCCATCGCGGAAGCTGTCGGAGTCTTCAAACATCCCGTTGACCCGGAACGCGACTTTATCATTCAGCACATGACCGAAATCACCAGTTAACCGTTTGTGGTTAAAAGAACCGCCCTGAAACGAAACCTCACGCACCGGATCCCAGTTGGCCTGCTTTGTCACCCGGTTAACAACACCGCCTGAACCACCCCGGCCGAAAATCATGCCGTTAGCGCCTTTCAGCACTTCAATCCGCTCAATATTATATAAATCACGAAAAAAAGCGACGTCATCGCGTATACCGTCGACAAAAAAATCGCCCGTAGAGCGGTTTCCACGAAAAACCAGTGCATCGCGGTTACCTTCGCCTTGCGACACGCCGACTCCCGGCACATAGCGCACGGCATCGCCAATGCTTTGAATTGCCTGGTCTTTTATCAATTCTTCAGTCACGACCGTTATCGATTGCGGCACATCGCGCAATAAGGTGTTTGTTTTGGTTGCGGTCACACTGCTGGTAGCCGCATAACTGCCGGTAGTGCTAGCTGAGACCTGTATGGTAGGTAAAACAGTAATTTTTCCATCAGATTGCACACCAGAAATTTCCAGTCCACCAGCCGGTTGTGCGGCAATGATTTCAAAACCATCGGCTTGTTGCACAAACCGGAGTCCACTGCCGATTAATAAAAAACTCAGGCCTGAGGATACGTCAAACGTTCCATCAAGTCCTTGCGTTTTGATGCCTTCCAAAAGCACCGGATCATAGATCAGGTCGATACCCGCCTGCTGCGAAAAGCGTATTAACGCTTCTTGCAACGGACCGGCGGGAATACTGTAAGTGCTCTCGGTTGCAACGGCCTGCTCTTTTTCAAGCGTCTCGGCCAAAACATTATTCAACAATAAACAAAAAAGCAAAACACAACAGCTTAAAGATGAATGCAGATAAAACCTGAATCCATTTTGATTTTTCTTGTTTGTAAGAATCATTTTTATTATTAAATTCGATATTCTTTTTTGCTGCGTTTTGTGTGGCCTCAACTGCTTGATTTGGATTCAACGTGCTAGCGGGTATTTCATTTAAAACAATCCGGTTTAATTGGTTTGTGTCTCGCAACATTCCAGATGCCAAAACTTCACACTGTTTCAAGCAAAAATTTTTAATTATTTTTTGTTGCATCTTTATAAGGCTCAAGATACCGCACTGATTTAGTGAACAATGCAAAGTAATCCGACTTGTCCAGACAGCGCATCCCGCATATTATTGGCTACAAGCCGCAATAAACAAGCACAAGCGGAAAGTCTATATCTGACTTTGCAGCCAGTTTTGAATGCCAACTTTCTGCATCATCTCAAGCTGCGTCTCCAGCCAATCAATATGCGATTCAGTATCCTCAAGAATACGTTCAAAAATCTCGCGGGAAACATAATCTCCCTTTGCCTCACATGCGGCTACTGCCACCGTCAGGGTTTCATGTGAAATCTGTTCCAATTTCAGATCACAGGAAACACATTCTTCAACTTTTTCCCCAATCATCAACTTACCCAGTTCCTGCAAATTTGGCAGCCCTTCAAGCAAAAGAATACGCTCAATCAACATATCCGCATGTTTCATTTCTTCAATCGACTCATCGTATTCATGCTTACCCAAACGCTCAAATCCCCAGTTTTTATACATACGGGCATGCAAAAAATACTGATTTATTGCGGTAAGCTCGTGTTGCAGTTGGCGGTTCAGCCATTGAATGATCTCAGCATTACCTTTCATTGTTTTTCTCCTCAGGCACTTGTTTCATATAGATATGTGGGTTTTGGCTCAGGAGAAAGCAACTGAGTTTTTTGCATGCGTGCCTGTTCCAAAACTTCTTTTGTATGACAAGCACAAATGCCACATTGCTCAGTAACACCAAGACAGCTTTTAAGATCACGCATGCGTTCAGCACCATTATTTACAGCTTCACGGATTGCGCTGTCTGTTACTCCTTTGCAAATACAAATATACATGATGAATGCCTTAACCTAAAATTTTTACTACTTTTTTACTAGAAAACAAATCAAGAATAATGTTGTTAATGAGAATGATTCGTAATTATATTCTTCTTTACAAAGATTGCAAGCAATTATCAGTAAAAATGCTGTACAGATGTTTCTTTTTTTTGAAAGGGCCTTAAGAATTACAAGAATTTTGTCTCTACCTTCCGTCGCACCTTTAATTTCTGATTCCCATTTACGGCAGAAGATCAATTTGAGGCTACTGTTTTAGTCTTATAAGATAACCACAAGACTGAAAGAATTTGAGCGGTGTATTGTGTATTTATTTGAAAGACGAATAACGGAAGAAAACAGCCGGGGTAATGAAAACTAGTATTATTTCGGCGGTATAAACAAAATGGGCATAGTGTAAAAGCAAGTCCCAACTTTCACCGCTAACTCCGGCATCCTGTGGTCAAGGTTTTTACATGCAAACGTGCCATATTATTTGCTACTTTTTGTTGTAAACCAGTTTATTGATATTTTTTCTCATTAATTTTGCCGTTTTTTCCAAAGCTGCCTTTTCTACTTGGTTCAATTTGGGATGTAAATGCCGTATGACCCCAGTACGGCCAACCACCACCGGAATACTGAAACAGTTATCTTCGATACCCTGCCATTCCCTGAAATAGATACTCAAGGGCATGGTTCGATGATCATCGTATACGATTGTCTTCAAGACCTCACACGTTGCGGTTGCAATCGCATAATTGGTGTATCCTTTCAAGTTATACACATCAAAGCCAGCATCGGTCACATCTTTAAATATTTTGCGGTGAGCCGGATTATCGGCTATGCGTTCACTACCGGCAAAGGCATTACTGAACACTGGAAACTGGTTGGGCCCGTGTTCGCCCAGAATATACGTGCGCAGATCATCGGGGTGAATTTTTTCTTCGGCCGACAGCAATACTCTAAAGCGGGCGGAATCGACCAGCGTGCCGATTCCCATGATTCTGGAAGACGGCAATCCGGCAATCTGGGTCGTCAGATAGGTCAACACATCGACAGGATTGGAAATAACCACTATGATCGCTGCAGGATTATTCTGTATCAGCACAGGGATCATTTTTCTGAATAATTTAACATTATCCGCACCCAACTGCATCCGGTCGGTCATTTTCCCTTTCCCGCTGACCGAAGCCGTGATAACAAGAATATCGCTGTCCTTGACAGATTCTATCGTATTGCTTTCAATAACCATCGGGCGCTCACAAAATGATAAGGTATGTTGCAAATCAAGTGCATCACCCTTGGCTTTGGTAATATTGCGGCTGGCCAGAACCAGATGATTGCACAATCCCTTAAGCACAACGGCATAAGCAATTGTCGAACCAACTTGTCCCGTTCCGATTATGGTAATTTTCATATTGAATTGACCTCGCTTATTTTTGATTAATACAACATACCATGCTGCTGACTTACCCCCGTACCCTGATTAAACTGATGCATATATTGCTTTTGATAACATCAACGGCAATTTTTGCAAAAGATCAGTACCCCGTTAAATTGAAATTAGAGCGCATCGATAAATCCACAGTCAGCGCATTGCTGCATCATTCAAACACGCCGGAAATAATTACATATAACTGGCAAAAAGCCCATGAAAAATTCCATTCAGGCTCGCTCATAGATAAAATCGCAACATATGATTTGAACGATGATGGCATAGATGAAATACTACTCTACCTCTCTGGTCAAAGCCTTTGTGGTCGCGGTGGTTGTCATCTGGTAGTTTTTCAGTACAACGATAAAACGCACCGGTTTGAGTATCTAACGGCTCGCAGCAGCTCGGATGATATTTTGATTCTTCGCACTATGACAGATGGCCGTCATAATATCGCAGTCCGGTTAATGGACGGCATAACGCATACCAAAGACAAGAAATATACGGTTTTCCACTGGGAGAACGGCAATCTGCACCGCACAAACCAGAAACTAATCATTCAACGCTTGGACAACCATTGTGACGAGAACATACCAAGACTATTTTGACACACTCGGATTCAGGGAATCATCAAGTATTCCCGGTGGTGTTCAGAATTATGACACTGAAAATCCGTTTGGTTTTATCGGCAAATACCAATTTGGCGAAGCTGCACTGTTTGATCTGGGATACTATGGCATTGACGGCAGTGACAGCAATTTATTCAGAAATGACTGGAGTGGCAACTGGTCGGGAAAAAACGGCATCAACAGCGAACAGGATTATTTCAATAATGGTGCCGTCCAGGAAATTATCGTACGGGAATGGCATGAAGTACTATGGCGCCGGATAACATTTCTCGAGCTCGACAAATATGACGGCCAAACGCTCAATGGCCAGCTCATAACCATTTCCGGAATGCTTGCCGCCGCACATCTGATTGGCGCGGGCAGCAGCACCTCAGAAACCGCCGGTCTGAAAGGCTACCTACTATCTGGCGCCGTTTTCAGTCCTGAAGATGGCAACGGGACGACTGCCAATGATTATATGTCAGTTTTTACAGATTTTCAGACACCTTTTACAGCAAACCATAGCATCGCTGAAACCATTGATGGCGGCACCGGGAAAGATATTTTGACGGGCCACGGCGGAAACGATATTCTCAACGGCAACACGTCGATTGATACGGCAATTTATACCGGCAAGTCTTCTGAGTATGCACTTGAAAAAATAGCTGATGAAACCTGGACAGTCAGTCATGAAAATAATGGTGCCGACGGCACCGACACGCTTATCGATATTGAACGCATTGCGTTTTCCGACAGTTTGCTCGCACTTGATCTCGATGGCAATGCTGGCAATACAGCAAAGTTACTCGGCGCGGTTTTCGGCCAAGAAACCGTGTCGAATAAGCAATTCGTCGGCATCGGTTTGCGTTTTCTCGACAACGGCACGAGCTATGAAGCACTCATGCAACTTGCAATCGATGCTGCACTCGGCACTAAGGCATCCAGTCACACCGCGGTTGTCAATTTGCTGTACAAAAACATTGTCGGATTTGCGCCTTCCCCGGCAACAACAACGCAGTTTGTTGGATTACTCGATTCGGGCACTTATACTGTTGCCGAATTCGGGGTTCTAGCTGCCGAAACAACGCTCAATCAGGAAAATATCGATCTTGTGGGCCTGTCCCAGACCGGGCTAGAGTTTCTTTAGGTTAAAGCACATCAGTTCTGCGCGTTGATTACTCCCACTCAATGGTAGCGGGCGGTTTTCCGGAAATATCATACACAACGCGATTGATACCGCGGATCTCGTTGATAATGCGACTGGACACCTTGCCAAGCAATGAATAAGGCAGTTCAGCCCAATTGGCGGTCATAAAATCCTGAGTCTGTACCGCACGTAAAGCGATAACGTATTCATACGTGCGGCCATCGCCCATAACGCCCACTGATTTGACCGGCAGAAAAACGGCAAATGCCTGCGCAGTTTTTTCGTACCACCCTGAGCGCCGTAATTCTTCGATGAAAATCTGATCCGCATGTCTTAACAGCTCGGCATATTCATATTTCACTTCGCCCAGAATCCTTACGCCCAGACCCGGCCCGGGGAAAGGATGCCGAAAAACCATTTCACTTGGCAGACCAAGCGCCAACCCGAGCTCGCGCACTTCGTCCTTGAACAATTCACGCAGCGGTTCGAGCAGTTTCAAATGCAGTGTTTCTGGTAAACCACCGACATTATGGTGCGACTTGATCGTATTCGCCTTTTTGGTCTTGGCGCCCGCCGATTCGATTACATCCGGATAAATGGTGCCTTGCGCCAGCCACTTGGCATCGCTAATTTTGGCCGATTCACTCTGAAAAACTTCGACAAATTCACGGCCAATAATACGTCTTTTTTCTTCCGGATCGGCAACACCTTTCAATCGGTCAAAAAAAACACGGCTGGCGTCCACATGAATCACTTTTACCGCCAAATGATTCGCGAATGTATCCATAACCTGTCTGGCCTCGTTGGCACGCAACAGTCCGTTATCGACAAAAACACAGGTCAGTTGGTCACCGATCGCGCGGTGAATCAACGCGGCTGCAACCGACGAGTCCACGCCACCGGACAAACCCAGAATAACCTTGTCACTACCCACAGTTGCACGAATCCTGCCAACGGCTTCCTCAACATAGTCAGGCATATTCCAGTCATGACCGAGATTGCAGATGTCGTGAACAAAACGCTCGATAATGGCTTTCCCTTTCAGGGTATGCGTCACTTCTGGATGAAACTGGATACCGTAAAACCGGCGCGTTTCATCGGCCATTGCCGCAATCGGGGTCGCGGCGTTAAACGCCATAACCTCGAAACCCGGCGGCAATGTCTCCACTTTATCGCCATGACTCATCCATACATCGAGAACAGCATTACCCGATGCATCGGTGCGATCTTGTAGATCTCTGAGTAATGCACCCTGCACTGTCGAAGAAATTTCCGCATAACCGAATTCACGGACAACCGCGTTTTCAACCTGGCCACCCAACTGATCCGCCATGGTCTGCATGCCATAACAGATTCCCAATACCGGCACACCGAGTTCATAAACAATCTGCGGTGCGCGCGGCGTCTCTTCCTCTATGACAGATGCAGGGCCTCCGGACAATATAATACCTTGTGGAAAAAAGTTCTCTATGAACTCGGGTGTTACATCGTAAGGATGCAGTTCGCAGTATACATTTGCTTCACGTACGCGCCGGGCAATGAGTTGCGTGTACTGAGAGCCAAAATCCAGGATAAGAATTTTCTGGTGCATGGCAGTTGTTTCTTATTTGATATGATAGTTGGGTGCTTCTTTCGTGATTTGCACATCGTGGACATGCGATTCACGTACACCTGCAGAAGTAATTTCAACAAACTCGGCTTTTTCGTGCATATCCGCAATACTGGAACAACCAAGATAGCCCATACTTGAACGCACACCGCCCATAAGCTGATGAATAACCAAAGCAATACTGCCTTTAAAAGGAACGCGTCCCTCTACCCCTTCAGGCACCAGCTTGTCATTATTTCTTTGTTCCACTTCCTGGAAATAGCGATCACTGGAACCTTGCTGCATAGCTGAAAGAGAACCCATTCCCCGGTAAGTTTTATAAGAGCGTCCCTGATATAATTCGATTTCACCGGGTGATTCGGTGGTGCCCGCCAGCAATCCACCCAGCATCACCAGATTGGCGCCCGCTGCCAATGCCTTGGCAATATCACCCGAGTAACGAATACCGCCGTCAGCAATGACCGGCACATCGGTCCCTTTGAGTGCCTCGGAAACATTATGAATTGCCGAAATTTGCGGCACCCCAACACCCGCAACCACGCGTGTTGTACAAATTGAACCCGGTCCAATACCGACTTTTACGGCGTCTGCACCACAATCCACTAGTGCACGTGCGGCATCAGCAGTCGCCACATTACCGCCGATTACTTGAATATCCGGATAATGCTTTTTAACCCAGCTAATACGGTCAAGCACACTCTGGGAATGTCCGTGCGCAGTATCCACGACAATGACATCGACACCTGCCTGGACCAGCGCATCAGCCCGCTCGTCACTACCCTCACCCACACCAATCGCAGCACCCACGCGCAATCGTTCCTGATCGTCCTTGCAGGCCAGCGGATATTCAGAAATTTTGGTGATATCCTTGACCGTTATCAGACCACGCAATTCAAACTGCTCGTTGACCACCAGTACGCGTTCCAAACGGTGTTTATGCAGCAGATCCATCACTTCTTCTCGCGACGTATTTTCACCAACCGTAACAAGCCGTTTTTTGGGCGTCATAATATTTTTGATCGGCTGATCGAGATTAGACTCGAAACGAAGATCACGATTGGTCACGATGCCAACCACTTTTTTCCCGCTCACTACCGGCAGGCCGGAGATTTTATGCGCACGAATCAATTCAAGCACTTCACGCACCGTCATCGTCTGCGGTATTGTAATCGGATCTTTGACAACTCCGCTTTCAAAGCGCTTGACCTTGGCGACCTGCGCTGCCTGTGCCGCAATCGACATATTCTTATGCAAAATACCTATGCCGCCTTCCTGCGCCAGGGCAATAGCCAATTCCGCTTCGGTAACGGTATCCATAGCTGCGGATACCAATGGAATATTCAGTGAAATAGAACGGGTAAGTTGCGTTGCCAGACTGGCTTCTCTCGGCAAAACCATTGAATACGCTGGAACCAGCAAAACATCATCAAAGGTAAGCGCTTTTTGAATTAACTGCATATGAATAACAATCCTTTGCAAAGCGGTATTATATCGAAATCATGGGCTTTATTTGCAGTAATTCAACCAAAAAATGGCATATTTCCCCGATTATTACCACGTAAAGGTTCACTTTATACCCGTTTAATCCGTAACTAATACTGTTCATGACGTAATGAACGTCATTCATTTATTTGTTATTTCGGAGAAAAAAATGCGTTACCTAGTTATCATATTATGGTTATCGTTCATCAATATGCCGGTCTCTGCCCAGTTCTATAAATGGGTCGATGAAAATGGCAAAACCCAATACTCAGATCAACCACCGATTTCAGCCAATATTCAAAACGAACAAAAATTAAAAATTTACTCGGCGCCTGCCCCTGTATCTACGGCAAATACAGAAGATGAAAGCGATACCAATGGACCTAAGACACTGGCAGAAGAAAGGCTCGAATACGACAAGCGCCGCCAGGAAAGATTGGAACAAAAATCGCAACAAGAAGCAAAAGCTGAAGAAAATAAACAAAAATGTGTTGACGCCAAAAGCAGATTAAGAGTATTTTCAGAGTCACCGCGTTTGCGAATGCCTGATGGCGAGGGTGGACTTGTCTATGTTGACGACAATGTACGGCAACAGAAAATCAATGAAGCAAACGAGGCCGTTAAGACATATTGCAATTAAACTCACGAGAGTCATTTATCGCAAATAAATGCAACACACACTACGAAAAATTATTTTATTTTTATTTTCTGTGTTGTTACTTTCTGGTGCTGTATCAACAAATGCAGCACCAGAAGTGCATGACAGCGGCGCAATTAGCGACTCGCAGGTATTGCAAGCCATTCAGGCATTGGAGCAGCAGGCCGTAAAGGAAACACAAATGATCCAGGCCCTGAATGAGCGAATCAGGCAATTGGAACTGAAAGTTGCCGCCATAAATTCAATCGTTATCGAACAACATACACCGAAACAAGTTAATCGTGAATCGGTCGAACCGGGAAAAATCCAAAATACACCACACGATTCGCCTCAGATCTTAGGGGGCGCCGCAATCATCCAGAACGACAGCCTGATTTCTGATGATTACTTCAACTTTGACGCTTTACTTGATGGCTTCATCGCTTCTCCCCATTTAGTCCCCGCCACAGCCGGATTATTAACCATCCTCCTTTTGATGTTAATGTTACGCATCTATAAAAGAAAACGCAGCAATCAATTACTATCGAGTGACGAAAAAGCAGACATAACGGGAACTACTGAAAACCCGAATCCCCTGCACACAAATGAGAGAAACGCATTGGTTGCCCAGAAACTGGCCGCTTTGAGAACAGCGGTTGAAAAGGGTAAACAGCGCCGGCATCAAAAAGAATAATACGACGAAGAATCGAACTGCAAAACTCAGATCTCCACGTGATAAAGTGCGTTCGGAAATGCTAAAATGGAGTGGTTCTAACTTATATTGATTCTGGATCTGACCCCGGTTTTGGATCTGACCCCGGTTTTCTGTCGCTGCGAGGCGAGAGTTTTTTCAGGCAATTGACTCAGGACGGCTAAAGATGGAATGGTGGTTAATCTATTTACTACTGGGCGCCATTGTTGGTTTTTTTGCCGGCCTGCTCGGTATTGGCGGCGGACTGATCATTGTTCCGGCATTAACGGTTATATTTACCGCACAAGACTTTCCACCAGACCGTATTCTACATCTCGCACTGGGCACAACCATGGCGACTATCATTTTCACTTCCGCAACCAGTTTATACACGCATCACAGACATGCGGCCGTCAACTGGAGTATATTCAAATACATGACACCCGGTATTATCATTGGCACACTGGGTGGCACCGTACTGGCCGGAACGCTTTCCAGCCTAATTTTGCGCATTATTTTCACGCTGTTTATCTTTTATGCTGCGACGAACATGCTGCTAAAACTCATCGCAAAACCGGAATCGAAATTAGATTCCAATCTGGAACCTCACCGCACACTTCCCGGGAAACCTGGGCTTTTTGCCGCTGGTGGCGTGATTGGCGCTGTTTCCAGTCTGGTTGCCATCGGCGGCGGGCTTTTGACTGTCCCTTTTTTGACGATGTGTAATATCAGGCTTAAGCATGCCATCGGCACGGCTGCCGCCATCGGTTTTCCAATTGCCGTCGCCGGCACGACCGGATATATTCTGAACGGCCTCGCACAATCACACGCGCTACCGGAATTTAGCCTGGGCTATGTCTATCTGCCTGCCTTGGGTTGGTTGATACTGGCCAGCATGCTCACGGCGCCACTCGGTGCAAAAACAACACATTCAACACAAACCGCCACGCTCAAAAAAATATTTGTCGTGCTGCTCTACTTTTTGGCGGTTAAAATGCTGCTGGGTTTGTTCAATTAAAAACCAGAACATATCATTGTAACAACAAAAACTTTGACGAAAATCCCCATTTAATTTAATCTTGATTAATGTGTCGCTAATCAAGATTATTCGTTATGAAACAACCAAACTGGGGCGGGCAGCGTGCAGGTGCAGGCAGAAAACGCACTGAAAATAGTTTAGAGGCATATAAAGGAATGACACAGAATTTCTAATACTCCCTTTGATGACGGAAGGCCGCTAACTAGGATGAGAGAGGCAATGACGTTAATAGCATACCAATGTCGCGTCGCCCATTATTTTTTCTTAAAATCATTACTGTTTCATTTTTAGCCTTATATTGGGTTCTGTATTAGAGCCACTTTGCAAAATCCATATCACCGCGTAAAACACGCACAATACCAATTTCATTATTGTTAATCCGGTAGAAAATCATATGCCGCTTTACATGAAGCTGACGACAACCCGGAAAATAAACTATCTTTTCTCGCCCTATGGCTGGATTACGTAAGATAGTTTGGAATCCTTCATCCAAAAATTGACTATATTTCTTCATTTGGGCTATACCCCATGTTTCAAGGGTATATTGCAGAATTCCGTCAATATCTTGTTTTGCCTGTAGAGAAAAATGAAGCTTATACGTTGAAGTCGTCGGGTTTGAGTTCATCAGGAACCGGCTTTCCAGATTGATGGTTTTTTTGCGCTTGTTTCATAGCAGTATCCATAAAATCAGTAGAGTAGGGGATGGTTTCGCCCTTTGCAATCTGTTCCAGTCCGGTTGACAATAGCTTACGCATAGAATCCAGATTTGCATTTTCCCGTAGTTTGCGCACCGCATCTCTCACCAACTCTGTTTCCGATGTGTAATAGCCCATTGCCACAGTATTCTTAATAAATTTATCGTCAATATCCGAAAATTTTATATGCATATTAAACCTCATTTATGTATCAGTTACATACATAAATAGTACATAATCGCAACATCTTATTCAAGTTATTATTTTTGAATAGTTAATACTTGGCCTTCCCAATCTAATGAGAATGCAACTAGGAAACCCGGTAAGTATATAGATATAAAGTAATCTAGACTTGTTTTTTCTGGAAATGTAGTGAACTAACTCATAGAGCATCCCTCTTGAAAAGAGTATCTTTACAACAGGATCTACACTACAGGTGTTTGTTCGCCATAATGCAAAGAACTGATTCTAACAATTTGGTGGTGTTTTAAATGGCTACTCGCCAGAACTGTAAATTACATAGAGCTTTAAAAACTGTCATACAGAAATACCTCCTAAGCTTTGCCCTTCAAGTGTCCAACTAATCGAATCCACTTCTCAAATTGACTGTGTCAAATTTGTGTCAGGTTGTTACTGAAATACAGTTATTTGAGGTTGGGTGACACTGATTTTGATTGTGGCAAGCGCTGCAAGTGTTTGATTTATAAATAGCTATAATCTGCAGATATGCTTCGTAATCAGTAGGTCCGTGGTTCGATTCCGCGCAACAGCACCATATCATACTCACCCGTACCGTTTTCCTCCAAAAGCGAGAATGAAAGCGACATTACGGCGGTTCGATAGGTTTCGTCAAAAGATTGCAATGAACTGTTGATACCGGTTTAAAATTGACCACCCATTACGGTTGAAATTTGACCAGGGTAAACAGTGCGTAGGTATCAACAGCTGTAAACTGAAACCAGCACTGCTGTTAGATTATTTCTAAACATCAAGCACGGAAAAAATTGACTCCGGCAAAATAAATTTTTTAACAACCCTTATCGTGGCGGCCTTCTTCTGCCCGACAACCAAAATATAAGAGCCAATAATAATCCAATAAAAAAAGCTATTTTCGCCAACTCCACGGCAGTTCCGGCTATGCCCCCAAACCCAAGTACGCCAGCGATAATTGCTATAACAAGAAATACAACAGCCCAGTTGAACATCAGCACTACTCCTTTTTATGTTGGTATTATGCTCGTTTTCCTAACCTGATTCAGGGCTCACGTATCAGCTTATGATTTAGAATCAAAAATATTGACTATCATTTTTTCTTAGAAAGAATGGGATTAGTTAAATATTTTTCGGCATTCCGCAGCACAGCGAATACATGATTCCGCGCACCGTTTGCAGTGTTCCGTATCATGCTGTGCGCATTGCTCTGCGCACCAGTCACAAACTTGCGCACATATTTCGCAATACAACCGGGAAAATTTACTTGACCGTACCAGCGCACGCATACACTGCAAGCAAGTTTCAATACATTCATAACAACAAACTGGACAATCGTTGTGACTTTCAACGCCAACCATAGCTGATAAACATATTTCACAATCAATTGCACATGCTTGACAAGCCTGAATGCATTCTAAATATTCGCTGTTATTATTTAAATATGACTGCATTGTCTAACCTCAAGTTGACTCGTACTGCCAGTTTCCGCACACCATGAATTATTCATCATCAATGACATTCGTTATTTCCTCATATTTATCTACAACTGCGTCAGTCGATTCTTGCATTCGATTCTCGGCTTTCTGTTTTAAACATTCGGTTTCGCTTTTCAGACAAACCGCTTCTTCCAGGCGGTTCATTTTTTGATTGGCTTTACGTTCAGCGTCATTTTTCAGATCTTGCATAGATTCTTGCATTGTTTCTACGCCATTTGCCAAAAATGGCAAGCACATCAATAGAATTGCTAGAAAATAAGATAATTTTTTCATTTCGGTCTCCTTAAATTAAGATCAATGCTACAAGCTGATATAACAGTTTCGAGTCAGTTCAGGCTAAAACAGGTTTTTCAATTTACTTGAAACGATTGACTGCATGCTTGAAAGAATCCGCCACACGGCCCCAGGCCGCTTCGATTCCATCGCGAACATCTTCCCACGCTTCTTCGCTGGCACTTTTCAGATCTTCATATTTTTGTTTCATATCGTTACGTTCCGAACGAAGATTGTCGATTTGTTTATTCAGTTCAATCTGCGCATCGGCACTTGCCCCTGACAATTTGGCTTGCAAGGCATTAATGTCAGCATCCCATTCATCCAGTTTTGCCCGCATTTTTTGCAAATAAGCTTCTTTATCAGTCATTACCATCCCTCCTGATGTGGTTAAAAACATTAGTCTTCATAAAACTTGCAAAGACCGTTTAAAGAAGCTTACGCTTATCCCAATTTTTTGCATTATCAATTGATAATGTCGAATGAAAAAATTGATTGACAGGTTAACAATTACGAGAATTACAACGCAAGGGATGCTTTTCTAAGTGATGTGGGTTCAAGATAACTTTCATCAAAGTCAGCCAGCGCAGACAACATGGCAAGGTTTTGCAGAATAAGGCGCCCGGGTAATCGTTCAACTAACTGATGATTTTCAAGTTCCCGAAAAACACGGTGTGTATGAATATGACTGAGTCCCAGCGCATCGCTCAAAAGCAATTGATTGACGGGCAAAATAATTGCCTGTTCGCGTGTATAGCCACAAATACGCAACCGTCGATATAACTCTATAAGCAGATGCGCCATACGCTTGGCCGATCTTCTACGGCCAATTCTAACAATTTGTTCCTCAAGAATTCGTTCATCCTGACCCGCCATCCAGGCCAAAACAAGTGCTAATCGCGGCGCATCACGGAAAGTTGACACTAATTGGTCTGCCGGGAAACAGCCCAATTTCATGGTGCTGATCGACTCAACAGTATGCTCTGAATACTGGAAAATAGGCGAAAACATTCCGATTATATCTCCCGGCAAAACAAAATTAACAATTTGCCGGTTGCCATTTTCCAACGTTTTATACTTGACGGCCCAACCACTTAACACGAAGAAGATTTGCTTTTGCAAATTGCCCGCATCAATAATGAATCTACCAGCATCAACGATTATTTCGCTTTTAATCAAACTTTCAGCATACGCAAAATCATCTGAATCAAGTAATTCAAGTTTTTTGATACGATGCACAAAGGGAGAATACGAATCCATTTTTTATTTTATCCGTTATCAAAAGCAATTTAGTTACCGGTTTTCAATCCGATTATAATCCAAAGCACCGTATTCGACTGGATCGTGGTCCAGGAAAGCCTTATGCAATTTGTCGCTAAAACGCCAGAAATGCTGATGTGAGCGCCTGATACCAAAATGACGCATAAGCTGACGATAGTCATTTTCGTTTTTCAGGCCGATTAGTTTCGTGATGAAATCTTCCAGCAGCTCCGACTCAACCTGCCATAGGGCATCCGGATAGGCGCCGACAAATCCAGGCAATACAGTCAAATAATCCTCCTCCGGCAAGCGGTTAGTCTGTTCCAGCAACAAACTGGTTATATGTGTATGCGCGCTATTACGCAAAATGGTATAAACCTTATCGCCCCGCTTATTATCTATCACCATTAACAAACTCATTTCCGGCATTATGCTCGCCGATTCCCCCCGTAATGCATGGAGCTTTTTAAACAGCTGTCCGTGCTGCACCGGAACCGTGCCCGTTTCCAGCGCATAACGGGGCGATAAAACTTCGGTTAATTTATGGCGCAGACTTTCATACAAATAGTGTTTAGCAGGCTTGTCGTCAGGATAAGTTATCCCCGGTTCGACGCTTAAATGCGCGTGACCATAGACATAGTCTTTTACGTCTTCGCCTGCTTCCCGGTACCAGTGTTCGCGCAAGGCGGTTCGCGCCTCACCGGGCAGTAATGCAAGAAAATTGAATTCACTCTCCATACGCAAAAAATCCATATAAAGACGCGTTGACAGTTGATGCCCTATATTGCCGTAGACGTCAAAACCGGCCACGAGCAAATAGTGGATGCGTTCCAGAATAGGATAATCGATTAACCACGCAGTTTTTGGAGATTGACCGACAAGACCTTTTATTACAGTAGCGCTGTCAAAATGTCTGAAAACTGTCAATGCAGCGTTATGATTGTGCCCATCGCCATCCCATACCCAGTCCAAATTCAATCCGGGACGGTCTTTTAGCAATGCATTGAGTCTTTTGCTTTTTTCATTCAGATAGGAAGCCTGCAATGTTGAATATTCGGTCCAATGACCCAGAATGCCGGCATTACTCTCCCGCTCTGGCGGCATTCTTAATTGCTCGCTTTGCTCACTCAAGAAGCGATCGATATCAGCAAGCGCCTCCTCATCCGGATTGACAAAAAACACCCAGAAATGATCGTTAATCACACTCAATGCAACTTGTCCACGGCAGACCGCGCCTTTAATAAAACCATTTATCGTGAATCTTGCATGCTCCAACATGAAACGATATCGAATATTGGCCGGTATCGCAGAAAATGTTTTAAAGGGATTGGCCGCCAGTTCAGGGATATAGTCGGGCACGGTATCCACAATATAGGGCGTTTCAAAAAACAATGTCTTGAAGCGTTGCAGCCGTTCGCTGCTTAACGCGTAGGGCAGATGACTTTTGGCAACAATGCTATGCTTTACTCGCTCCAGCCGATAATAAACCCTGTCGACTTCCGGATCATCATACGGCCGACGGGTACTGATAATGTGAATTGCCTGTCCGGGCGGTGTGCGTGAACGTACGATTCTAAAGTAGGCCTGTACTGTACTGTTGTTCTTCTCCAGATCTTCAAAGTACAGATGCCCCAGAAACAAATGCTCATAGATATAACGCGCAACCAGACGCTGTTTCGCCGAATCGCCATTCAGGAACTCTTCCCATGCATCAATCCGTTTCCGGTAAACAGCGTCCAATCCCGGTAAAGCTGTCAAAGGCGCACCAATCTGCAACCAGTGTTTTAATAACTTAAATTCGGATGGCTCGATATTCGGCAAACCATAAGGCATGCCCCAGTCTGGATGAGAAGCGGCAAAGCGATCAAACTGATCGCTATCCGGGCAAATATTATCCGGGTTTAAGGAAAAATCAAAACGGTCGTCAGGAATAATTTCATTATGCCCGGCGATCTTATCGAACGGATTCTGTTTCTTGAGTTTCAGTGTCTGATAAATCAGACTGCCTTGAAGGGGTTCAAGATGAGAATTTTCATTGATAACCGGAAAAAAGTCCTTCTCTCTCCATTCGCTGACTGTATGCGCATCTTCGAATAAACGCGTCAATGGATCGGCGGTCAAACGTGTACCGTTATAAACGGGCAGTTTATTGGCGCCACGGTTGATACCTTGAGCAGAAGTCAGATTTAATTGGCAGGGCGCGTCATAACAACCATGACAAACAATGCAACGCTTATCCAGTATTGGCCGAATCTGTTTGCGATACAGCAGACCCGGCTCCGAATCATCTGATACAAAACGATCTGGTATCGACGCCAAATCAGCAGGGCAATCGGGCTTAAATTACCCCAATAATTTTTAGCAAATAATCATTATCCCAGCCCGCCTTTAATCGTTTTGTTTTTACACCGACCTTTGACATTTTTTCTTTTTTTATCAGATTCAGAGCAATATGTCTGATAATAGCAAGATTAGCTGCGCTATGGCCTTTGCGTGTTCGATTACTGTCTTCGTCAAAGGCGATATCAAGAACCCAGTGTAAATTGTTTTCGATAGCCCAGTGAGCGCGAACAGCATGCTCCAGCTTGATAGGATTGCTGGCGCTTAGACTGCTAATGAAATAACGCGTTTCCTTGGATATTTTATTTTCTGATTCTCTTGTTGCTGTGACCTCAATGATGCTCTGCAGCCCCGGCCAGGAATGTCGTTCTTTTAACCATGCTATCTCATCTATTGCACGAACAGTTCGTGTCTCAATGCGCCCATGTCCACCATCAACTGTTACCTTTGCGGCTTCTGGAGACAGTGACGATGCAAAATATGTGGCAACATCTTCATGCAAGCTTCCTTGGTTGCCTTTCAGGCTCAAAACATAATCTGCGTCTTGCTGAATAATCTGCCGGGCTATCTTCTTCTGGCAACCCATCGCATCAATTGTGATCACGGTTCCTGTAATATCCAAGCGAGAGAGCAGTTTGGGAATGGCCGTAATTTCATTGGATTTGTCATCCACTTGAACCTGACCCAAAACCAGGCTATTACGCTGCGCCCATGCGCTAACCATATGGATTGCTGCCTTTTTTGAGGCCCTGTCAATGCTACGCCTTATACATTTGCCGTCAATAGCAATGATCTCTCCATCAGTCAAACGCGCTAAATCACAAACCCAGTTGGAAAAGCATTCGCTAAATTGCTCGGTGTCTATCACCATGAAAACTTCACCGAAGGTGTCATGAGAGGGTATTCCATGTTGCAGACCGAGTAATTCGGTAAACCATGCTTCTTTGGCTTTACCAAATTCTTCTATAGCCACCCAATTGTCCGCTCCACAAATAACCGCACAAAGTGAAATAAAAAATATATCTTGGAGTTGATGCTTCTTTTGTCTGTCTACTCTTGGATCTTCAATACTTGAAAAATGATGAATGATTGAAGCTGTTGGTTTGTCTGTCATTTAAAATCAAAATGATAGAGCTAATACCTCAACTTGTTTCTGTTTTCAAGTATTTTTAAGCACGATTGCCCTGGCCAAATCAGCTGGATCAGTTGACTGACCCGTCTTACATGCTGCTAAAAAGCAACACAGTAATAACATGACAAATTTTTTCAAAATTTCTTGTACCAATACTGGGGCTGTTTTCAATGAGTGAACTGTTTCTGCTGGCCCAGCCCAATGGGTTGTCCCTGAAATGGTGCCATGCCGCGTTATTCGTCGCTTATTTGGAATAACCAAACCACGCTTCTCATGCCTTGCCTGACACCATTTCAGGGACAACAGAAATAATTCACTCATTGAGAACAGCCCCTAAGCCAATGAAGTCGCATCAATAAAATACCACCACTTAGAACAACACCGGAACACATACACTTTTAACCACATTAATACTACCTGTTTTGCGAGAAAGATTGCGGAAGGATAACATTAACGAACAAACACATTACCCGATCCCGAGAGTGCAGTTAATCAACATGATAGCGGCGCGATAAATTTCACGGCCTTACAATTAGTCGTTTTTCCGGAAACTGAATACAAAATTCACTCCCCTTGCCGATAATGCTGTGAATTTTGAGGCGGGCCTGATGACGATTGAGAATATGTTTTACGATTGCCAGCCCAAGTCCGGTTCCACCTGTTTCTCTTGAACGGCTGTTGTCGGCCCGGTAGAAACGCTCGGTCAAGCGTGGAATATGCTCCTGTTCGATCCCGACACCGGTATCGCGGACAGAAAACATGCCTTTTCCTTCGCTGACCTCCCAGTGGATATCGATTTTACCGCCTTCGGGTGTATAACGAACCGCATTACTCACCAGATTACCGAATGCGCTGCGCAACTCCTCCCGGCTGCCCAGGATGTAGTCTTCACTGTCCACGCTCAGGTTGATGGTATGCTTTCCACCACTTAACGATTCAGCTTCGTGATGCAATTCACGCAACAAAGATGTCATATCGACTGCGCTTTCGCTCAATTTGTTGAGCGTGTTTTCCAGCCGTGAAAGCGTCAGCAAATCTTCAACCAGATGCTGCATCCGTACTGTCTGTTCGGTCATCGCAGTCAAGGCATGCTGCTGCATTTCATGATCAATTTTCGAATCGCCAGACAACATTTCGAGATAACCACCGATTACTGTCAACGGTGTACGCAGTTCATGCGAAACATTGGCAATAAAATCCCGGCGCATCGCCTCGATTCTCTCATAGCTTGTGATATCCCGGCTAATCAACAGTTTTTGTTTATTGCCATAAGGAACAAGTTGCATCAACAGTGTCAGCCGGTGATGACGCATCTGTCTGAGCACCAGTGGCTTGCTGAATTTACCTGCAGCAAGGTATTCCACAAAAGACTGCTGGCGAACCATATTCGTAATCTGCTGGTCGACATCCAGCTCCAGATTTATTCCAAGATGCTTCTCGGCCACAGGGTCACACCATTCGATATGATCACTCTCATCGAGAATAACAATGCCATCCGGCATAGCCGCAGTCACGCTTTGCAACTGTTTCAACTCGAGATTGATCAGTTGCTGGCTCTGATTTTGCGTACGTACATACCGCGCCAAATGCGCAAAAATATTATCCCAGATACCCGAACCGGCAGGTATGCTCGATGGCGTATGATTCGATACCAGTAGCCATTGCTCCAAAGCCACCAGGTGCTTTGTATGATGAATCACCAGTCCTAACAGGGCAATACTGAAAAAAGCCAGCCCGGCCAGCGCTCCAGCCAACGCTGCAATCAGCAATGCGATAATCGCGACCAGAAACACGCCACCCAGTCGTTGCCAAAAACCAAACACACTCAAATCCTATAAAAAACTTCTAATCGTCCCGGTCTGCATCAATATCAGCAGAAAAACGATAACCAGCGCCTCTGACTGTCTTGATCAAACCATCTTTTCCCACTTTTTCCAGCGCCTTGCGCAAACGCCGAATATGCACATCGACCGTTCTTTCTTCAACAAAAACATGATCGCCCCATACCCGGTCAAGCAATTGACTGCGGGAATAAACACGTTCGGTATGCGCCATCAAAAAATACAGTAAACGATACTCAGTCGGCCCCAACTCCACTTCGTCATTTCCCACTGCAATTCGGTGCTTGACCGGATCAAAAACCAGTCCATCAATTTCTATAATTTCATTCAGAGTTTCAGGCGCGCGTCGGCGCAGCACTGCCTTGACACGGGCAATCAATTCACGCGGAGAAAAGGGTTTGGTGACATAATCATCCGCACCGATCTCAAGCCCCCTGATCTTGTCACTTTCATCTGCGCGGGCGGTCAACATAATAATGGGAATCAACCGGGTCCGCGCGTCGTTACGCAAAATACGCGCAAAATCTATTCCCGACATGTTGGGCAACATCCAGTCCAACAGGATCAGATCGGGCAATGCATCATTGATAGACTGCATCGCCTCTTCCGCGTTAGTCACACAAACAGCAGTATAACCAGCCTGTTCCATATTAATTGTAATCAATTTCTGAATAGCGGTTTCATCTTCGACTATCATGATCTTGGCGGACATCTGGAGATACCTGTTAATATTTACTCATTTTCCATTTAAAGATTTGCAAACAATTGCATTATCAACCAGTACTCCTTCAGCCTGATATTGCCTGGTACAGTTGACTTTCCAGTGTTACTGGCAAGGCAGGGCTTGCAGGCAATGGTCATTCCCTTGTCAAGAGGCCTAACACAGCCAGTGACACTGAAAAATTAACCCGCAGGGCGCTCACAAGATATCCTGTCACTACGTTGCAGCACTTGTCAATGGAACAACCATTGGCGCATACCGCATCTTGTGTCAAAATATCTTGTGAGCGCTGATCCGGGCAATATCAAGTTGAAGGAGTGCTAATCTGCGCCTAATATTAAAAAAGAACCATTTAAAATACTTAAAAAGCTATGGCCGGTTTATCTAAAAATGCGCCCGTTCCCACAGAAATCAAATTTCACAAAAAGTCGAGAATACTCGATATTACATTCTCGGATGGCAAAAAATTTCAATTCAGCTGCGAATTTTTACGCGTTCATTCACCTTCAGCCGAGGTGAGTGGCCACAGCCCCGGCCAGGAAATTCTGCAAACCGGTAAGAAAAATGTCAATATTCTGAAAATAGACCCTGTCGGCCATTACGCTATTCAACCGTTTTTCAGCGACGGACATAACACGGGGCTTTATTCCTGGGATTTACTCTACAAATATGGGCTTAATCAGGATAAAATGTGGCAAGACTATTTGGAGCGGCTGAAAGAAGCCAATGCAACTCGTGAGTCCGATACTGATAACAACACTGCAAGCCATCGAGGTTGCCAACATCATTGAACAGCAATCGTAATTTTGCAAATTGTCTGTATCGGATTACTTTAACCATCGCGATCTAACAAATTATGACTAAAACCACACACTTCGGTTTTAATACCGTTTCAGAAACAGAAAAAGCCGGGAAAGTCGCCGACGTCTTTCATTCCGTCGCTGAACGGTACAATCTGATGAATGATCTGATGTCCGCCGGATTGCATCGTTTATGGAAACGTTTTGCAATCGATGTCAGTGGCGTTAAAAACGGTGACAAGGTATTGGATATTGCCGGCGGCACTGGCGATCTGAGCGCACTGTTTTTAAAACAGGTTGGCAGATCCGGCGAAGTCTGGTTAACCGACATTAACAATTCCATGCTCTCGATTGGCCGGGACCGCTTGATAGATGAAGGGACACCGACACCTGTCGCCCAGTGCGACGCCGAAAAACTCCCGTTTCCGGATAATTATTTCAACTGCGTCAGTGTGGCATTTGGTTTGCGCAATATGACCCACAAGGAAACTGCACTGAAAGAAATGCTGCGTGTGATCAAACCGGGCGGCACAGTTATTGTGCTGGAATTTTCAAAAGTATGGGAACCGCTTCGTCCCATGTATGACACGTATTCATTCAAGATGCTGCCCGTCATGGGCAAAATCTTCGCGAATGATGCAGACAGCTACCGCTACCTGGCCGAGTCGATTCGTGTGCATCCTTCACAGGAAGCCCTCAAGGAAATGATGGAAAAAGTCGGTTTTGAACGGGTTGAATATTTCAATTTGACCGCTGGAATTGTTGCACTGCATCGGGGATATAAGTTTTAATTTTTAACAGGTGATTTAGATCTGTAAATAGCCTATCTAAAATTAGTGAAGAAAAAATACGTGCTAACACGTAGGATTATCTCTATATCGATACTAAAAACTATTAATATTTTTAAGGCCCTGAATTCTTGAGGCTTTAGAAATTCTTATCAAGAAAATATATTTTCTCCCGCGATTGAATATCCATTTAAAACTTTTTTACGAATACTTATTCATCTAATCAACGAACAATCTTTTGTCTAAATAGTTTTTATTTGAATATTCTGGTAGTATACGCACTTTTGTTAAGAAGCCCGCTCAGAAATAACTTTATTTGTTTTTCACCCCCTGACCTCTCTTCAGATTTCCGGCTATATTCATAAGAATGTTTCTGTAATTTATGGTGACAAAGGTTAGTGGCAATGTTTTATATGCGCTGTCACATTTCATTCACTAGTCATGCTTGATAGCCTCGTGCAGTAACCCTTTTCATATTTTTAGGAATTTAACGTGTCATTTGAAGATCTTAATTTACATCCACTGGTATTAAAAGCCATTCAAAAATCTGGTTACACCACACCCACGCCGATACAACAAAGCGCAATACCGGAACTCATTTCGGGTACTGACGTTATTGCATCCGCACAAACCGGCACAGGCAAAACGGCTGCTTTTATGCTGCCTGCTCTGCACCATCTGGCAGAGCCCTCTAAAATCCGCAGTCGCGGACCACGCGTTCTGGTTTTAACACCAACGCGCGAATTAGCAGAACAGGTATCAAATGCGGCAAAGAACTATGGTAAATATCTGTCACGCATGAATGTAATCAGCATTCTTGGCGGCATGCCTTATTCGCTGCAAAACAAATTATTATCGCAGCCAGTCGACGTACTGGTCGCTACGCCCGGAAGACTTATTGATCATATTCAGCGTGGCCACATCAATTTTTCCCGCCTTCAAATGCTCGTTCTGGATGAAGCGGACAGAATGCTCGATATGGGATTTATTGCTGATGTCGAACAGATTGCATCCGTTACGCCAAAAAATAAACAAACGGTAATGTTTTCTGCAACACTGAATGTGGCTATCGAAAAGATCGCTGAACGATTGTTAAAATCACCTAAGCGCATACAGATTGCGTCACAGAAAGAAAGACTTAACAACATAGAACAGCGCTTGCACTATGTTGATAATCTTACCCATAAAAACAAACTGCTTGATCATGTTCTGCGCGATGAGACACTGAAGCAGGCAATTGTATTTACCGCGACCAAACGTGATGCTGATCTCCTTGCAGATAATCTGTATGCCAGGGGGCATACTGCCGCCGCATTGCATGGTGACATGAATCAGCGCGAGCGCAACCGCACACTGACCAGGCTCAGAAAAGGCGGATTACGCATATTGGTTGCAACTGACGTCGCCGCACGAGGAATAGATATATCGGATATCACGCATGTGATTAATTTTGATTTGCCCAAATTTGCCGAAGATTATGTTCACCGCATTGGCCGAACCGGACGCGCTGGCGCAGCCGGCATCGCCGTTTCTTTTGCCACCCATAAAGACGGCCTACATTTGAAACGCATTGAACGATTTACAGGACATTCGATTGCTTCACATATCGTACCCGGCCTGGAACCCAGCTTCAAACCAAACCAGCGCACTAATGGTTTCAAAAAATCAACTGCACCGGCACATCAAAAACGCAAAAACTCCATAGCCGCTTATGGGAAACGCCAGGAATTCAATCCCAACTTCCAACGGCTTTCCAGGGCATCAAGATCGCCATCAAACAAAAGAAGTTTTAAAACAAATATGTAGTTTCCTGATCACTTAATATCGAAAGTAGAAGCTCAAGAATCTCAATAATCTGGAAGATTTGAGCTAACATTTCACCAGCTCTGTTACGCGCCAAATATATGTCCGATTTTCTCGAAAAATTTTGGCACCGCCTTTTATTCAGGTCTTTTACCCGAGCCGCGTATGGCAAATAGTTTGGATATGGCGTCAAACCAAAATGGCGCACCAAGCGTTCCGGCTAGTGCCGTCAAAAACCATCCTAGCCAGAAAAAACGCATATCTTGCTGTGGCAGTAACAGTGAGCTTGATTTTTCAGATAGATCCCAGCCAATGGGTAGTTTCAGGTTTACAAATTCGTCAATCTGTTCTTTAAGTGTTTCCAATTCACGTTGAATAGATAGATTCACAGAATTTTGATCTGTGCCAGCCTCATTGCCAGCGACTTCAACCGGATTGGAAGAGAGTTTTTCCGAAACCAATACCAGTTCCTGAACCTGCACCGGATTCCTTTGCAGTTGCTGCAAAATGTATATTGAATCGATGTTAAACACCATTGCCAGCAATAATCCAATCACAAACATGATCATCTGCGTTCGGCGCTTATACCAACCACCGACTCTGTCCATGACTGCATTAAAATGATTTTCAACTTTGGTTTTAAACTTTTCCAGATCGTCATTTGCTTCATCGAGCATAGGGCCTAGCAGTTGGCCCAACGGCACAGTACGATCGGACAGCCTTTGGCGCAGAGTCGTTAACGAACCATTGTTCGACAAAACTTGCACCAGTGCCGTAGAAAAAGTCGAGGATGATATATAGGATGGTCTTGAGCTGCCCGGCGGGGATAAAGTGTCTATTAACGGATGTTTGTATAAAGAATGCGTTACATAGGCACCCGGTATCGCCCCGAATCCGAGTTTGCGTTGCGCTTTTTTAAACCATTTTTTTATACCGGCCGCGGGTTCCTCGGGTAATTCGCCGAGCATCATAAGAATGCCCTCGAATAATATCCGGCCTCGCATGGCAAGCATTTGAACGATCAGTTCGTTAACACCACTGACCAAGCTGGAGAACAACGCATAGATCAGGAAAATTGCAATAATGATTTCGAGCATTTCCATTTCAACTCCTCAGTTCAGTATACCGGACGACGCTGTCTTTTCTCACAAAGAATATCCGAACCTGCATCCGATATCCAGTTGTTTTAGTGGGAAGCCCTGCAGATCGGTATCGTTATTCGATTAGGAATCAATAGAATATAAAAACAATGTGCACAAATACAGAAATTAACCCATAGTGCAATCCGTTTTATGGTTTGCTGCCCGTGATTGCCTCAAACCCGGAGACCAGATCCAGCAGTTCTGCCGTAATTACAGTCTGGCGGGCCCTGCGGTAAGTCAATGTCACTTCTTCAAGCCGATCGTCCAGATTACGCTGTGCAGATTGCATGGCGGATAACCGGCTGGTATGCTCACTGGCTTGAGATTCGGCACATGCGCGAAACAACGTGACAAAGAGGTATTGTCGCAACAAACGGGCGAACAGTTGTTCATGATCCATGCTGAAAGTCGGCAAAACACGGGATGGCCAGACCTCTTCTTCCAATCGATGAAAACGATGCAGGTTAACGGGCAACAACTCAAACCCCGTCGGACGGTAACCTTTACTGCCTGAATGTCGATTATAAAACAGATAAACATAGTGAACGCCAAGCTGCTCCCGCCACTCGTCAATTTTGAGCAGAATCTGCTGCACAGTCAGTGTAATTTGGGTTGCCGATCCCGGAACCAGAAAAACGTCCTCAACCAATTGACCTTCATGCTCCAGGCTGGCCGCCACGCGCGCACCCACCGCAAGCAATAAATGATTCTCAGGGTCGGCTGGTGTTGACTGCATGCGTTCCAAAGTATAGTTTGTAATATCTTCATTGAACCGGCCACACAAGCCATGATCAGAACCAAACACGATGGCGGCAAGACGCAGTGGATGTTTATACTGTCTTAAATGTATAGATTGATGCGCATAATGTGCAGCAGCTGACAGTGTTTGCGAATTTTTTAAAACCACGTGCAATCCGCGTTCCACCGTTCTATAGTATCCCGCCAAAGCCCTCACCGCCTGTTCATACTGCCTGACACTGGCGGCTGATAATGCTTTCATGGTTTTAACAATTGTCCGCAACTCCTCCAGGCTGTCGAGCTGTTTATGTAATTGCTCCAGGGATTCCATCGTTATTATTATCTGCTAGTGTGCTAATGCCTTACGTGCAACGTCCAAAACCTGTTCCCATTGTGCTTGAGTCGGTTTTTCCCCTGTCTCCATTTGCGTGCAGAGTTCCGGCAATTCTTCTAAAATGCGTTTTTGTATTAATGCCTCGGCATCGCCGATCCTTTCCAGCTCAAGATGGTCAAATAACCCTGCGTTAACTGCCTTCAACACGGCCATTTGCTGACTGCCGCGTAGCGGTTGATGTTCAGCCTGTTTAAGAATCTCACGCACGCGCCGCCCATGTTCAATGGTTGCACGTGTTTCCTCATCCAGTCGGGTAGCAAAACGGGCGAATGTTTCCAGTTCTTCAAACTGCGCATACGACAGACGCAGATCTCCTGCCACATCCCGGAATGCCGGATATTGCGTTTTACCGCCCACGCGGGAGATTGATTTTCCAACATCAATAGCGGGTAACAGCCCTTTATGAAACAAAGTCGGCGAAAGATATATCTGCCCATCGGTAATGGAAATTAGGTTAGTAGGGATATAGGCCGAAATATCCTGCGCCTGGGTTTCGATAATCGGCAATGCCGTTAGCGAGCCACCGCCAATTTTCTCGTGCAGATGAGTCGCTCTTTCCAGCAAACGGGCATGAAGATAAAAAATATCACCCGGATAGGCCTCCCGACCCGGCGGACGCCGCAATAAAAGGGACAACTCCCGATAAGCGCGCGCATGGCGAGTCAGGTCATCATATACGATAAGGACATCTTTCCCCTGCTCGGAAAAATATTCGGCCATTGTGGTAGCGGCATAGGGTGTAACATAACGCAATCCTGGCGGATCTTCATCGGAGGCCACAACTACGATGGTATTCTCCAATGCCTGATACTGCCGCAGTATATTGACTACACGGGCTACCGCAGTGCCACGCTGCCCAATCGCGCAGTAAACACTGATTACATTTTTATTGCGTTGATTGATGATCGTATCAACCGCCACAGAGGTCTTCCCGGTCTGTCGGTCACCGACTATCAATTCACGCTGACCGCGGCCAATAGGAATGAGCGCGTCAATCGTTTTGATACCCGTTTCCAATGGCACAGTAACCGAGGCACGTTCTATAATCGCTGGTGCAGGCCGCTCCACGGGTCGCCGTTCTTTAAAATTTAATGGCTTGCCGCGATCCAGCACACGCCCTGTAGCATCGATCACTCGGCCTAATAAACCTTCACCTACCGGCGTATCAGCTTCACGACCCGTCGCGCTGACATCAGCGCCGGCCATCAATTTATCACTGTCGCCAAGCAGGATAACACCGACCTCATGCGGCTCAAGGTTAATCGCAACGCCTAATACATCACCTGGAAAACGAACCAATTCCTCGGAAGTGATAGTGGACAACCCTTTTATTCTTGCAATGCCGCCGCCAACTTGAATGATTCTGCCGGTCTCTCGCGCACGAAAATCAGGCTTACTCTGATCAATCGCCTTGTTCAGCGTTGCTAATGTTTCATTGAGCAACTGCGCTAACACAACTTATTCCCTTGATTTTTCGATTGATGCAACGGACGCTACTGGCGCAAATGCGTCTTCAACACGCTGATCCAGTTGATTCAGATAATCTGCCAGATTCCACCCTAGCTGCCCTGCGCCAACAGTCACAGCTATGCCGCATAACAATTCGGAAGACTGACTAAATTCAATCTCAATGCCTTTTATCAGATTTTCATGAATTACCCGCTTAATTTGATCGCGCAGTTCAGCATCTATTAAAAATGTACTCGTCACACGTAGCGGCTCCGATGTATCTTCGGATTCCTTTAATAACAGGGTGCGTGATTCTTGATCAAGTGCAGCCAGCCGATCAATAAATAAATGGATTATTTGTGTCTCAAGCTGCGCGTTACCCAGCTCTTTTAACGCTGTATGAGCAATTTTTTGTATCGAATTGGCAACCTGATGGCGCAGATTGCCGAGAAACTCTTCTTTTTCCTGATAGGCCTGCCTTAACCAGTGTTCACGGATTTCTGCAACTTCCTTACGTGCATCGTCGATCAATTGTTTCTTCTGTTGGACCGCTCGTTCATGAGCCCTAGCGAGAATAATTTCACATTCGCGTTCCAGTGCACGGGTTTTCTCAAGGTACTGCTGCACGGTCTCTTCAGCTTTCTGTTCACGCTCCTGCGTCTCGTTCAATTGATCGATAATTCGCTGTTCACGACAGCCCATAGCCCGCATTACTGGCTGATACAAAAAGCGCTTTAACAACCAAACCAGAATCAAGAAATTGATAATTTGCGCCGAGACTGTAATCCAGTCTATGCCCATTGATCAGCCTCCAGCTGTTGCCGTCACATAGTCCCAAAAGGGATTGGCAAAAATCAGAATCATCGACACCACAAAACAATAAATTGCTGTAGATTCAATCATGGCTAACCCGACAAATAATGTGCGGGTAATGGTCGCTGCCTCGTCGGGCTGCTGAGCTATCGCACTCAATGCCTGAACTACTGCACGTGCTTCACCAAATGCAGGACCGAGCGAACCGATTGCGATTGTTATGCCCGCGGTAAAGATCGAGATCATACCGATGAGTGAGATAGTATCCATTGTGTTTTCCTTTTGGTTTTTACTTGTTTCTTCTCTGACCGTCATTCGATGTATGCACCGAAGTCGCAGAAGCAATGTAGACCATTGCCAGGATGGCAAAAATATATGCCTGAATCATGCCGGTCAGCAAACCGAGCAATTGCATCACGATTGGGAAAAAATAAGGCGTCAGACTCAACAAAATAGCTACAATGACAGTACCGCTCATGATATTGCCATATAAACGAACTGCAAGTGCGATTGTTCGTGAAATCTCTCCGATAATATTGAAAGGCAACATCAGAATCGTTGGCTTGACATATCGCTTGAAATAGCTTATCGGTCCTTCTGAAGCGATGCCATAGAGCGGCACAGCGACAAAAACACAAATAGCAAGTGCCGTCGTTGTAGAAAGTGAACCGGTTGGTGCCATATAGCCAGGTACCATGTTCAATAAATTGGCTACTGCAATAAATAAAAACAAGGTACCCACAAATGGAAGATATTTACCCGGCTGTTGTTGACTAACTTCCTTGATTTGATCACGAATACCGGTTACCACAACCTCAAGCAAATTCTGCCATCGTGATATACCTGTTCCTGACGATAAATTACGTGTCACGAGCCATGAAATCAGCGTTAACAAGGCCATTACCAACCAGGTATAAGCGATTGTGGCATTTAATGACACCCTGCCCCATTGCCAGAAAACAATAGCATCCGGATTAATCGTCATTTCTCTCTCCTTTCACAAGGATGGCAACTGGGCTGATGCCGCTACTTGAGAACGTACTCTACGTGTATAAATCATGCGGAGTACTACAAATCCAGCCAGTACCGCTAACAAATGGATCCAGTTTCCATAGCTTAAAATCAAATAAAATGCCAATAGCAGCAGTATCATGCGCACTGCCATACTGGATATCAACCAGAAAACCGGATGTTTACCGTTATGAATACGCTGCACTGTGAACCAGAGACCGAAGAAATATATCCCGCCGAGTACTACACCACATAAAAACATCAATACCAGGTACAACAAATCATGCATGGTAATTTGTTCCGATTAAAATCGAATCTATTATAACCGATATACAGCCTAACCCGAGCCGATGCACATTGTCAAAAACCTAGATAACTTCATTCCTTTTCCTTTATTTATGCTGGCTTTCCTGTTTAACCCAATACCAGGCATTTAGACAGCCCAATGCAACGCCGATAAAAAGAAACGTCAGTGTCCAAGAATGTTTGCCAGGCCACTCCCGGTCCAGCCAGATGCCAATAGCGATACCTATTACTGTGGGTATCGCCACAGACCAGCCCACTAAACCAAACATACCAAAACCAAACCAGACCGGTCGTTCGTCTTGTTCTCTCGCAAGTTGCTTCCTTTTGGCGCGATGCCCAATCTGTTCAGCAAGCTTATCAGTCGGAACTGGTTTTTGTTGCGGAAGTTTAGGCGGTTTTTCCATGCGTCTCAAGACAAAAATTAGTTCATAAAAATATAGCAAATTCGTTACGATAACGATAGTTTTTTCACAATCTATTTAATGACAAATAATACATGCTTTCAGCCTAGCAGGCTTCAGTGCAAAGCTATTCACCGCAAATAAAGCAGCAACATGTTGTGCAGAAACAATCTCAAGGGATGTTTCTGTTTCACTGAAATTTGGATTTCGCAAACCCAGAAAAACGAAAAACTATTGAATCTGGATTTATTTCTGGTTTCACAAAGAACTAACCATTGGAAATGCTACAACATTAATCACAAACAAGATTGATACCAGCATACAACCTGTGAAACTATGAAAAAAATACGCCGTCAGATGACGGCGTTTTTAGACACACAGGAGGAAAGTTTTTAGAAAAAGAGCTGTAAAAAAATCTATATGTTTTCTTGCGACGGGTTTCGCCGCTTATTAGCACATTAATAACTAAAAAAGAAGTGACCAAAACCGGTATCAATGTTCATCATTACATTAGGTGGATAAGGGTAAACGGGGGCAGGTGCATAAATAGGTGCAGGAGCCGGGTAATAATTGTAACCATACCCTGGTTGGGCATAATAAGGTTGATTGTAATAACGTGGTTGATTATAAATCAACCCATAACCACCATGATGGTGATGATGGTGATGGCCATGATGATGGTGTCTGTGATGCCCTCTTCCAGCTTCGGCAAGTGTTGACATGGTTAAAGTCAGCACCAGCAACGTCATCCACAACAGGCTGGTTGGTTTAACACGTTTTATAATTTTCATCATTCACCTCCATATTCAGATATTTTTTCAATTAATTTTTATGGAATCATTTTATAAACGTATTCCTGAATAAAAACTGAATAAAACAACGTATCTGCTCAACCTTGATATAAAATCCATACATTTGAAGTTTACAAATAGAGGTTTGTTATGCTACAGAGGACAAAGTTATCATCCCGCAGTTCTCAATTCATCAGCGGAATAGTCATTATCATTGCTTTTATAGCATTTGGCGCTTTTTTACAGGCAAGTTCACAAGGTGACTCCTCTGAAACCTATCCGAAAGGCTTTCGTGGCAATACCTGTACAGTAGAAACGGAATCACTGACAATTGGCTATTCAAGCTATTATCTTTCTGGTGATTATGAAGTCTCAGATGACGAACCCAGAACGCCTTATATCCCTGTGCAGTGCGGAAAAATTCCCGAACCGGGTATGCTGAATATTTCGATAGACTTACTGTATCCAGATTCAATGCGTAATGTACCGCTGGCGCTGAGATTGGTCAAATTAACTATGCTAGATGATGACCAATTCGAAGAACATGAAGTATTGTCCATTCCTGCGCAAGCACATCCATCCGGCGTCATCACACAAGCATTCAGGCTCAATGAGATCGGGCAATATTTAATCTATCTCGATGGCACAAGTAAGGACAATGTTCATTACCAGCTAAACGTTTCGATAACTGTCGGCCATGACTGGCGGGATAATATTAGAAATTTTTTGCCGCCTTTTTTCAGGAAATACACATAAGGTATCACTTACCAAATGTAAACATCTTACTATCATCAGAATCCCGGTTGCGCTTTATTAATTCTCAGACATGCCGTTAATAATACAATGAAAACTTAAGATATCAAAAGGAGGTATTATGGATGTTACCGGCATTGCCAGTACGGCAACTAAAATGAGCGAAGCCTATATCCAGCAAGCATCCGGCACGGCCGTTCTAAAAAAAGCGCTCGATATCAGTGCTGAAAATGCGATAGCTTTGATTGAAGCGATTCCTGATACCACACCGGCGCAGAATCTTCCATCACATTTAGGTCAAAATATTAATATCACAGCCTAGGAAGCTCACAAAAAGCACACAATTAAATCGCTATACCACCAATTTCACAATCCTTCATGACAGCGCTGCTTTACTTCTCGACACACACAATCAATGATAATTGTCCAGTTGACGTAGTCAGGTTACACTATCCACCGGTCATATCAGATGCTTATATTATTCTAATTAAGCATGTTATTTATTGTGAACAAGGGAGGTTATTATGGCACTACGTATTAACGATCAGGCACCTAATTTTCAAGCGGATACTACCCATGGCAAAATCAATTTTCACGAATGGATAGGAGATAGCTGGGCAGTATTGTTTTCTCATCCTAAGGATTTTACGCCAGTCTGCACCACTGAACTTGGCTACATGGCAAGTATTCAGTCCGAATTTGACAGACGCAACACCAAGATTATCGGTCTTAGCATTGACCCGCGCAACGACCACGAAAAATGGCTGAGAGACGTCAAAGAGGTTGGCGGGTCCCAGGCGCAATACCCGGTTATTGCAGATACAGACCTTAATGTAGCCAAGCTTTACAACATGTTTCCAGCCGATGAAACCGGTTCAGCCGAGGGCCGCACAGCACTGACAAACGCAACCGTACGTTCGGTTTTCATTATTGGGCCAGATAAAAACATCAAGCTCATGATGACTTACCCCATGACAACAGGCCGTAATTTCAATGAAATATTGCGCGTGATAGATTCCATGCAGCTGACAGCAAAGCATAAAGTTGCCACGCCTGTTAACTGGCAGCAAGGAGAGGATGTCATTATTGTACCTGCTGTTAGCAACGAAGAGGCCGAAAAAATTTACCCTGATGGTTGGGAGACGGTTAAGCCTTACCTCAGAAAAGTAAAACAGCCGCAATAATTTGCAAACCCAAAAAATTCAACAATTTATGAGAATTAAATCTCAAGTTCCCGATCCGATGGTGAGGAAAACTTTCACTGGGTGAAGTTTTTCTCAAAAGTGCAGGATGTTTTTATGGAAAAAAGTCAAAGAAATGGTTACCGATTCTTAGTAAAATCCTTATGCATACATTAGCGCCCGTCATTTTGTCAGGAGGTTCCGGCACACGCCTCTGGCCGCTTTCCCGTGAAAAGTACCCGAAACAGCTATTATCACTTGTTAGCGACGACTCCTTGTTACAAGCTACGATACGCCGCATGGATGGACTTAACGACATTAATGTCCGGGATTGCATTGTAGTCTGTAATGAAGAATATCGTTTTGTCATCGCCGAGCAATTACGCTTGATAAATCGTAAAGGCACCATTCTGCTCGAACCAATCGGACGTAATACAGCACCGGCACTTACCATCGCTGCACTATCGGCCCGCCATCAGGGTGACGACCCCATTCTACTGGTCATGCCATCCGATCACGTTATCGACAATACAGAAGTTTTTAAAAATGCAGTTCAGCAGGGTATTCAGCTCGCACTCAAAGGGCATATCGTAACTTTCGGTATTACACCCAACAAACCTGAAGCAAACTATGGTTATATACAAATTGGCGACAAACTAACTGAAATTGATGCATACAACATAGCCAGCTTTGTAGAAAAGCCCGATACTGCTACCGCTCAGGCCTACCTGGAAGCCGGGTCATTTTTTTGGAACAGCGGACTGTTTTTAATGCGTGCATCAATTTGGCTGCAGGCTTTAGAACTCTGCCACCCCGAAATTCTGTCATCATGCCGCAGATCATGGAATGGCGCCACCATTGACGGTGATTTTGTCCGTGTCGAAAAAACAGCTTTTGAACAATGCACCAGCAAATCAATTGACTATGCTGTCATGGAACATATCGCCTCTGAACATAACTCACAACTGCCCGCTGGTTCAGTTATCCCGCTGGCCGCCGGTTGGTCAGATATCGGCGCTTGGGATTCACTGTGGCATGTCTTGCCCAAAGATCATAACGGCAATGTAACACAAGGAGATGTAGTGTTGCATGAATGCAGTAATACACTGGCTATCTCAAAAAACCGTTTGGTAGCCTGCGTTGGCGTTAAAGACATGATCGTTGTAGAAACGCCCGACGCAATTCTGGTCGTGCATAAAGATCAAACTCAGAGTGTTAAAAAAATTGTCGACAGCCTTAAGGAAAATGGAAGACCGGAAAGCCGCTTACACCGAAAGATATTCCGCCCATGGGGATGGTATGACGGCGTGGATGCAGGAGAACGCTTCCAGGTTAAACGTATAGTTGTCAAACCCGGCGCGGCACTATCGCTGCAAATGCACCACCACCGTACTGAACATTGGATTGTTGTACGCGGCACAGCGCGCGTTACACGTGGCAATGACAGTTTTCTGGTTACCGAGAACGAATCTACCTTTATTCCGGTCGGCACTCGCCATCGTCTCGAGAATCCCGGCTGTGTTCCGCTTGAAATGATTGAGGTTCAATCCGGCCCCTACCTCGGTGAAGATGATATTGTACGTTTTGAGGATTTTTATGGGCGGAATGAGACTTGATATTTTATAAACTCTCTTGCTTATTATTTGACAAGATACTTCTATTACACGGTCACTTTTTTCAAAATGACTAAAGTAGTTCGAATTAATTTTTATTCGGCGTCTATACGATATTACTTACGAAAAATCGCTAGTCGGATGTATGATTTGATTTGTCCACAACATCAGGGTAAGGCATAGCGTCAGGCCATTTACTGAACGGAAATGGCCTCTGTTCACTATTAAATGATAAAAATTGAATAATTTGGTAAATATAAATACCTAAACACTGAGAAAATTTAAGTATTTGTTCATTTGGCTTTTCTGACAATACAATTGTTACAAACTGGAATAGCATAATCCCAATAACGAGAAATTTTGAAATACTATAGATCACGATAAAGAATAACATGAAGAGTGCGCGGACCAGTATTTCATTTTTTTGCAATGATTGTTTAACTTCTTCTTTCATTAATTTTCTTCAAAAACCAGACCCAATTTAAACCATTTTATAACCAACGTCTTACTTTATGTTTATATTCTTCAAATTGAACGCCAAAACGTTGTTCAAGGGATTTTTCTTCTGGCTCAATTTGAAATCGATTCAGATACAGAACAAACCCTACCAAGAACAACAATGTCAGAATATTGCTTAAATAGACACCCCATCCAAAAAGAATAACTGCCAAACCCAGATAAATTGGATTTCTGCTATATCGATATAAGCCTGTTTTTATAAGCGTCGAAGATGATTCTGGTTTCATTGGATTTAAAGTTGTTTTTAGACGCACAAACGTGATACTACTCATTATAATCAAGAAAATACCAGCCATTATTATGAGCAAGGGAACCCAAAGTTGCCTTTCTTGATTTAGCGATAAAAAAGGGAAAAAAACGCCTATTAGCCACATCATCGTAGCAAAAACAATCAGAAGCAGTGCAGGTGGGATTAATAGCGTTAATCGATACATTCAACAACGCTTATACTCTTACGGATTTCCAATACTTGGAATTCCAGTATACATTATCTAAATGTGAAATCGTAACGCCTTTTCTTTGTGAAACATGTAAAAATTGGTTATTTTCCAAATAGATACCAACATGCTTGGATGCCGGGCCAGTTCTGAAAAATACCAAATCACCTGCAATTAATTCATGTTTATGAATTACTTTTCCCAACCTAGACTGCTGGCGTGCTGTCCTTGGTAAATGTATTCCGAATTTTGATTTATACGTCAGGTAAACAAATCCCGAACAATCGACTCCATTTTTACTTAAACCACCCAGTCGGTAACGAACGCCTTGCCATACTTTATGTTGATAATACAGCTTCTGAATAATTGGTTTATGTGAGGGCTGTATACCTAATTCTGTAGATTTGAGTTGATACCCGGATATTTTATTGTCCTGCAGAGAACCACACCCCGTGACCACTATTAAACATACCAGATATGTCAAAATAACAGATATCTTCTTTATGTATAACATAATCCATGTTCTCTTTCTTCCAACTTATTGCATCATACCAAATCAGTTGAAGAAATCAACCACTACATTAAAAAGATAATATAACTATTTAATTATTAGATACAATATATTATGCATGCAAGAATGGTGTGCATTTTATACCCTGAATTTCATAAGTATCAATTTGCTACCTCACTTCTCTGTTCTGCTAAGCGATGTATGTTCGACGGTTGATTTCCACTTCTATTTTCATTATTTCCTTGTCGAATTCTAGAAGCTATTTTCGATTTATTGCGACGTTCGAATGCAGTGTTAATTGTTGTAACTGTATCAGCACCCAGCTTTAATACCGCTATTGCCTGTGAAAGATTATTCGTTTGCGTACTCAGTTCTTTAGCAGAGTCTGAAACATCCTTTACCAATGAGGTGTTTTGATGTGTTACTGTATCCAGTTGAATCAAGGCTTCATTGATTTGTTCTATGCCGGAATTTTGCTCGTAAGAAGCATTGGTGATATCCCCCATGATTTCAGTGACTTTTTGTACAGAATCAACAACTTCCGCCATAGTTTGGCCCGCTTTATCAACCAATTCTGAACCAGTTTCTATTTGATTCACTGAATTATTGATTAGCGTCGTTATTTCCTTCGCAGCAGTTGCTGAACGTTGTGCCAGCATTCTTACTTCCGAAGCAACTACCGCAAATCCACGACCATGTTCACCGGCGCGCGCAGCTTCCACGCCGGCATTCAGTGCAAGAATATTGGTTTGAAAAGCGATTTCATCGATGACATTAATGATGCTGACAACTTTCTTGGAGCTTTCATGAATTGAATTCATGGTTTGAACAACATCGCTGACTATTTCTCCCCCTTTTTTAGCGACCCTGCTTGCCTGTATTCCCAATGTATTGACTTCTTGCACATTTTGGGTATTCTGCGCTACGGTTGAAGTCAGCTGTTCCATCGATGCAGCCGTTTTCTCAAGATTTGCTGCCTGATCAGCAGTGCGTCGATTTAACTCAACATTGCCTTTAGCCAAATCTTCGGAAGTACTTTTGACAATACCAGTACTGACAGTAATATTTATCATGATACGGCGCATATTTCTGTTCATGGTTGACAGCAACTCAAGCAACCTCCCCAGTTCACCCTTTGAAGACGGATATTGTGCGATCGAGAAATCGCCCGATGCTGCTTTGGCAATCGCGTCCGAAATATGTTTTAACGGGCGCGTGATTGACGAAATACCATAAAAAGCCAGTAACAGAGAAATCAAAACGCCAAATCCGATAGCCGACATATAGCCAGCTGGATATTGCGTGGCCAGTCCACTTGTCGCAGCGAATCCTGCCATTAGTAGCGCCAAGCAAGGAAAGGCAAATAATAAACTCAATTTGATTTTAACTGACGGATTCTTGATGGCTACCAGTTTTTCTGAAATGCCTTTTTTGATTACTTTTCCTTCTCTAAGTACAACTTTACCTGCTTTAATATCTTGATACAGTAATTCAGCCGATTTGATTTGTTCGGCTGTCGGTTTGTTTCGCACGGAAATATAGCCGGCAATTTGATCCCCTTCGCGCTGCGGAATGACATTAGCTTCAACCCAATAATAATCGCCATTTTTACACCGGTTCTTGACTACAGCCGTCCAAGGCTTACCTGCCTTTATGGTTCTCCATAAATCATCGAATGCTTCTTCCGGGACATCTGGATGCCGCACGATATTATGGGGTTGTCCAAGCAATTCTTCGCGTGTAAACCCACTGATATGCACAAACGCATCGTTGACTAATGTAATCCGCCCTTTTAGATCGGTCTTGGATATTAGCCCATCCGTATCGCGAAATTTTCTTTCGTTGGTTGTGATTGGCATATTTACCCGCATAATTAATCCTCCAATAGCTTATGCTAATTTAGACGGCATTTTTTGTAACAACGAAAATCATTTTTTTATACACGTCCCTATACACGCACCGTTTGCGCGCCCATATTTACAACTCTGGATAATACTTTTCTTGCCATATCGTGCAGTGGAACGATTTCATCGACGCCACCGACAGCAACTGCTTCTTTAGGCATGCCGTAAACAACACAACTGGCTTCGTCTTGCGCAAAATTATAGGCACCGGCGTCATGCATTTCTAACATTCCGGCTGCACCATCCTTGCCCATACCTGTCAAAATAACGCCGATCGCATTTTTTCCTGCAGTTCTTGCAGCAGAGCTGAAAAGCACATCAACAGACGGCCGGTGGCGGTTTACCGGCTCCGATTTGCTTAATTCGGTCATGTAATTTGCACCACTTCGTTGCAGTAAAAGATGAGAGTGCCCTGGTGCGATAAAGGCATGTCCAGGCAATACACGTTCACCACCTTGTGCTTCAACAACACTTATTTTGCACAGTTTGTTCAAACGCTCAGCAAAGGATTTTGTAAACGTCTCTGGCATATGTTGGGCGATGAGGATACCCGGGCAATTAGGTGGTAATTGTGAAAGAAATTCATTCAGTGCTTCAGTTCCGCCGGTGGATGAGCCAACTATGATTAACTTTTCCGTTGATGCAATACGATTTGTCAATACCGGAAGCGACTGAGTTTTTGTTGCTGCATCAGACTTCGGAGCAGCACTATGTCGTTTTATCCGAGCCTGTTTTGCAATGCGGATCTTATATGCAATTTGATAGGCATATTCCTGCAAGCCACTGGCAATATCAATTTTTGGTTTTGCAATGAAATCAACAGCGCCGAGTTCAAGCGCACGAAATGTCACCTCGGAGCCTTTCTCAGTCAAAGTAGAAATCATTAACACCGGCATTGGCCGCAAACGCATTAATCTTTCCAAGAAGTCGAGTCCATCCATCTTGGGCATTTCAACGTCTAGCGTTAACACATCCGGATTCAGTTCACGTATCATCTCTCTGGCAATGATCGGATCAGGTGCCGCACCAATAACTTCCATATCAGGCTGACTATTGATGATCTCGGTCAACATTTTTCGAACAAGCGCAGAGTCGTCAATAATTAATACTCTAATTTTATTCATAAATTATCGCCAAAACGGTTTGTCAGATTGTTTTCAGGAAAAAAGCTCAACCGCACCACCCGAATCTTCGGACTTGTTGAACGTATTAACCCGTTTGCTATAGCTTTTTTCTCGTTCAGAGATCGTATTCATTTGACTGCCTTTCAGCTTTTTAACCATAACCTTACCGGACTTTGGAAAGAAAAATACTTTACGCGGGTAGACATCAACCAAATCTTTTGCCGTTACTCGAATATTCTCTGTGGCCAAAAACTTGAGTACAAAATCTGCATTTCGTTGGCCAACATTTGATGTTGTCAATTCCTTCATAACATTGCCGCCACCAAATACCTTTGCTTCAAGATTTGCACGGCGCGCGCCCAATTTTAGAAGCTGGTTAATCAGCACTTCCATTGCGTAGGTTCCGTAACGTGCTGGGGCATTAAGCGGTGTTTGGGAGTCCGATGTTCCACCATCAGGCAGCATAAAATGATTCATGCCACCAATACCGTTGCTAGTGTCGCGAATACAAGCGGCAATACATGAACCCAGGACTGTTACCAATAATTTGTCTTGATTCGTTACGTAGTATTCACCGGGAAGCAGTTTAACGCCTTGCGCTTTAAAATCACTATCGTAGTAGAAATGAGTTGCGACTTGCTTATCAATTGAAATAAATTCTTTTGTTTCGATTTCAATCATTATTTATCCTTTTTTATTTGCAACTTCATATACCGTATTTGAACGCAACCTAAAAATATCAGAAGCAAACTGCAGGCTTTCAGAGTGACCGGCAAAAAGCAATCCGCCTTCGTCGAGTAACGGCGCAAATTTCTTCAGGATTTTATATTGCGTTTGTTTGTCGAAATAGATCATGACATTACGGCAAAAAATGGCCTGAAAAGGACCACGTATCGACCAAAATTCTTCAAGCAGGTTGATTTTCCTAAAGGTTACCAATTCCCGGACTTCGTCACGGACTCTGACCGAACCTTCATTACGGCCTTTACCTTTGTAAAAAAATTCTTTTAGAACGCTTTGCGGTATCTTCTCAACGCGATCCAGGCTATAAACACCTTCTTCCGCTTTTCGCAGCACCTGGGTATCTACATCTGAGGCCAAAATATGCACCGGCGGCGTAAATGAATTAAATGCTCTGATTGCTGCAATTGCCATGGAATAGGGTTCTTCTCCAGTTGACGATGCGCTGCACCAAAGATGAATTTTATTCAGGTTTCTGCGTTTTTGAAGATAATCACTTAAATCTGAAGCATCTTGAGTATTAACAGGCTGTGGTTTCTTGCATGTTTTTAAATGCTGCTCCAGAATCGGAAAATGATGATTCTCACGGAAAAAAGATGTCAGGTTCGTTGTCAGTGCATTGACAAATTCCTGCCACTCTGTTGCATTGGCCTTTTCCAAAAGATTTAAATACTCTTTAAAACTTTTTAATCCATGCACGCGCAAACGCCGCGCCAATCGGCTATAAACCATGTTCTGCTTGGAATCAGATAATGAAATACCGGCATGGTCATAGATCAATTTTTTGGTTTTTTCAAAATCTGCTTGCGTGTAATTATATTCACGGGACGCTAATTCTGAAGCTTTTGTAGTCGTTTCTAACATGCTTTATAAACTCCGACGTATGAATCGCCTAAAATCTGCCAGGCTATTCAATACATGAATTATGAGAAATTCAAATTAAAACTGTTCCCATGTATCATCCTTACCACCGGCAACAGCTTTACGCGGCTGGTCTGGAATTACTGCAGCCATATCATCAGCATTGGTTTTTTGTTTTTTCTGAACGGGTAACTCAGTTACCACTGACTTGGGACGTCTGCTTTGATGCGCCACACGGTGACTGCTCATTGATAATTTGAATACGGTTACAGCATCGACCAGTTCTTGAGACTGCTCCTGCATCAATTCGGCTGTAGCCGCAGCTTCTTCAACGAGTGCTGCGTTCTGTTGTGTAGCTGTATCCATCTGGGAAATGGCCTGGTTTACCTGTTCGATACCCAGGCTTTGCTCTTGTGATGCAGCCGTAATTTCACCCATGATATCGGTTACTCTTCTGACAGCTTTGACAATCTCGTCCATAGTTGAGCCGGCTTCATCAACCAATTGCGTTCCAACGTCAACTTTGCTTACAGAATTACTGATTAACTCCTTGATTTCCTTGGCCGCCGAGGCTGAACGTTGCGCCAGGGTGCGTACTTCCGTCGCAACTACTGCAAATCCGCGGCCTTGCTCACCAGCACGGGCAGCTTCTACAGCGGCATTAAGCGCCAGGATATTGGTCTGGAACGCGATGCTGTCAATAACAGAAATAATGTCGACAATCTTTTTGGAACTTTCATTGATTTCGTTCATGGTTTGAACAACTTGGCCGACAACTTCACCGCCTTTAACCGCCACATCGGATGCACCGACAGCCAATTGGTTGGCCTGCTTGGCATTATCAGCATTTTGTTTGACAGTTGACGTTAATTCCTCCATTGCGGAAGCAGTTTGTTCCAAACTGGCGGATTGTTTCTCAGTTCGTTGACTCAGATTTAAATTACCCGCAGTAATTTCTTCGGTAGCATTGGTAATTGAATCCGTTCCCAAACGCACCTTGCCGACGAGATCAATCAGATTGTTGTTCATCTGCTTGAGGGCTTGCAGTAGTTTTCCGGTTTCGTTATTGGACCTTGCATCAATCCGGGTTGTAAGATCGCCCGCGGCTACAGCATTTGCAATTGCAATAGCTTTATTCATGGGTTTTGTAATACTACGCACAATCAGGATGGAAAGAAAAACGCCAAAACCTAAAGCCAGCACCATTAATCCGAACAATAAATATACAGATTGCTGCATATCCGTGATGCGAAACTGTAATGCCTCGACCAGGCTCTGAATGGCAACAGCATTAAATGCATAAATATTGTCAATTGCGTTCGTGTATTCATCGAAATATTTATCAGCAGCAAAGGTCAACTGTTCTGCATTCAACAGTTGGGTGTTGGTAATGACCAAAATGTTATCAATTTGCTGCCTCACTTCAGCCGCCCTGGTTTCTATTGCTGCTTTGATGTAAGAATCAGCACTGGTGGCTTTTTCCAGGTTACGCGTCATTTCCTGAAAATATTCATTAATATTGCTGTATTGGCCCATAAGCGTAGCGCGCTGAACCGTAGTGAGTTCGCCAGATGCGAGAACGGTTGTGCCAGCTGCGCGCATCCTGCCCATGCTTTCGGTAAGCTTAGGCGCATTGACCATTGTGGCATTGATAAGAAAATAGGTACCCGCAACCGGATCCAGTGAAAGACCGAATTCATCCTGAATTCTTTCCGCGATTAACAGCATGTCCCCTATCAAGTCAGTATGCTGTTTAGCGCTGTCTGAAAAACTGAGTTGACGCCGATTAACTGTATTTGCCAATTCACCAATACGCTGTTTCACAGCAGACCAATCGGAATTGACCGGCACGGATACATTTGCTGCTTTGAATGCAGCATCAACATTGACCGCAGCGTTATTCATTTGTGATTGCAGTTCAGGCAATCGTGCTACCAGTGATTCGTTTCCACCTAGAATGCCACCGGATATACCACGATGCTGCTGCGTTAATTTAACCATTTCATGGATTGATACGATAGGCGCAACGCCTGCAACTTCTTGTTCGGCAACATCAACTTCACTGGCGATCGTCATGATATAGAATGATGCCGGGAAAGCTGCCATTACCAGGAATATGGTTCCAAGGACGGCAATTTTTTGTGGTAAGCTCATGTGTTCTAAAAACGACATTTGTTTCTCCTTGATACTTGATTATTCACAAAATTTTCCAAACCGAAATTACTAAGTCTTACCATGGCTGTATAAACTTTGTTAATTCAGCTGTTCCAACTGTTGCCAACTATTTCCAAATCAATTAATGGTTGTATCTATTAAACCCATTTCCCGGCTTCCCATAAGCTTTTCAATGTCCAGCAAAATCAGCATTCTGTCATCAACCGTGCCTAGGCCCTTGATGTATTCAGTATCAATTGCCGTTCCAAATTCGGGTGTTGCGCGCATTTGTTCCGTATCGAGGTTTATTACATCAGACACGCCGTCAACTACGATTCCTATGATTCGTCCAGAAACATTTAGAATAATCACAACCGTAAATTGATCGTATTCAGCTGTACCCAGTTTGAATTTGATCCGCATATCGATAATTGGGACGATAATGCCGCGCAGATTGACGACACCTTTGATAAATTCAGGAGAATTGGCAATTTGCGTAATCGCATCATAGCCACGGATTTCCTGAACCTTAAGTATGTCGATGCCATATTCTTCATTTCCCAAGCGGAAAGTCAGAAATTCATTCAGTGTCGGGTTTGCAGATGTTCCAACTGAATCGGTTGGCGTTACGGTTTGTTGTTGCGACATGACGCGCTCCTCCTAGTTTAAAATTTATACCGTTAATTAATTCAATATGTTGTAAGGATTGTTAAGATTCTTTGTGCGAAGCCATCACCAGGCCGGTAGTGTCCAGAATAAGTGCGACTTTTCCATCACCCATAATTGTTGCGCCTGAAACACCTACAACTCTACGGTAGTTGCTTTCCAAACTTTTAATGACTACCTGGTGCTGGCCAACCAGCGCATCTACAAACATCGCCGCCTTATGACCTTCCGCATCTAGAATGACGAGAATACCGTCTTCAATTTCTGTGGCGTTGGGTTTGATATTAAAAATTTCATGCAAGGCAATTACCGGCAAATAATTTCCTCGGACATGCACTACACGGCCAACGCCACCAACCGTTTTAATATCACCGCTTTTAACTTGGAGTGATTCCGTAATATAGGTGAGCGGAACAATGAACATTTGATCGCCAACAGCAACAGACAATCCATCGAGAATTGCTAATGTCAATGGCAGACGGATTGTTATACGCGTTCCAACGCCAAATGTCAAATTTCACCCTAATGGAGCCACCCGTTTTCGGTCTAATGGAGCCACTTTAAAACGCAAATTTTCGGGTTCAGACAGGGTGTATTATTTTCCTTTTTTGGGTTCTTTATCAAGTTGTTCGTCAATAGGTTTTGGTGAACGATAACTTTTGCCATCCAGGACGACGCGGTAAGCGCCATGTCTGAGCCTGTCCAGGGTTGCGGCGCCTAGCAGTTGATTGGGGAAGGCATCCCCCCATTCGCCAAAGTCCAGATTACTGGTAATCACTGTGGCCGTGCGTTCATACCGTTCTGCCACCAGATCGTGGAAGTCCTCGTCATGAGGCGGTCGCAGTGGTTTAAGGCCGAAATCATCAATAATAAGCAGCGGTATTTTCGCCAGATTCTGGAACTTGCGGTCATATGTATCGGTAGCACGAGCGGCGTGCAAAGAACTGAGCAGTTGTGACTGCGAGGTAAACAGGACGTCATGTCCCTGGCGTACTGCGGCATGGCCAATGGCCTGTGCGATGTGACTTTTGCCGGTGCCGCAGGGTCCGGCGATGAGCACGGCAACCTTTTCTTCGATAAAACGTCCGGTGACCAGTTCGTGGATTAATGCCGAGTTGATGTTTGGATTAAAGTTGAAGTCGAACTGATCGAGTGTTTTCTGGGTGCGGAAAGCCGCACGCCGTAAACGGGAAGCAAAACGCTTCTGTTCTCGTCGCGCGACTTCATCGGCGATCAGCAAGGCGAGAAACTCAGGATATGGCAGCTTTTTATCGATTGCCTGTTTATTGCGAGACTCCAGTGAATCGAGAATACCGGAGAGTCTGAGTTGTTTGAGCATCGGTGTCAATTCGGGGATTGGATTCATGGTTTTCTCCTTTTATCAGTTAATGTTTCAGTAAGGTTTGCATGTTCCGGCAGAAGCGGCCCTGGCCGGTATAGCTGTCGGTCAGATTGTCAAAGGCCAGCTGTGGCGAGGGGTGTTGATCGAGGCCTTTTTCAAGAATAGTCTTGACGGTGCGGTAACGGGGATTGTGGTAATCCAACGCCCTTTGACAAGCAGCTTCAAGCCGGATGTTGCCGTACTTGTTTTTCAACCGGATCAGTCCCTGGGCTGCGCGCAGATTATCCAGCACCCGGTCGGCGAATAGTTGTCTGACCAGTTGATGGCAGTGTTTACCGATTGCCTCCGATTGTTTCAGACACCACTGAGGATCGCGCATTTTCCAGGCAATGGCTTCCGGCGGCAGATGGTCATCTGAAGTGGAACGCGCACCAGGGCGCGATTGCCGGGGATGTACAGCCACCAGTTCATGGTCACGGAAAATCCGGATGGTCGCAGAACTGGCTTTTAACCAGAGCGACTGGCCGATCAGTCTGAATGGCGCCGAGTACAGGCATTTTTCAAACTGCACATGACTATCCCGATGCACCTTGACCTTGTGCCAGCTGGCCAGTTCCGGCGGATTGGTTGGCAAAGGTGTTAACAGCGATTGCTCCAGACTGAAGCGTGACAAGGGTTTTTCATGGGTGGAACCATGAATACGGTTACCCGCCACATGGAGTATCCAGTCTTGCAATTGCCGGTTGGCATCCTGTAGATTCCGGAATTCGCGTAACGGTGTAAAACTGTGCTTGAGATATTTGATGCCCGATTCCACACGCCCTTTTTTCTGCGGCTGTCGAGGTGGACAGGCATCGATTTTAAAACCATAACCCTCGGCACATTGCGCATACGCTCTTTGCACTTGGGGGTCATAGATGCAGGCACGGGTAATTGCACATTTGGCGTTATCAATAATGATCCGTCCAGGAACGCCATTGAACCATTCGAAGGCATGGCGGTGACAATTCAGCCAGGTGTCAATCTTCTGGTTCAGGACAAGCTCGGCATACTGGTGACGGCTCCAGCATAGCGTCATCAGAAAGAACCAGGTTTTAAGTTCTTCGCCCGTTCGGGTATCAACCAGTCTCGGGCCTGTACCGAAGTCAACCTGCGCCGCTTCGGCAGGTTCAAACTCCAGATGCATGGTGGCATTGGGCTGTGTGGGCCTTAATGAGCGAACAAACCGATAAACAGAAGCGTAACTGCCGTCGAACCGATGGTTGCGCACCAGGGTCTGGTAGATAGTCTTGGCCTGTACACCGTTGGCAACCCACTGCGCGACAGTATCACGGTAGGGTTCAACGCAGGAACCTGTCGTTGCAGATGATTCTTGTGCCGGTTGATTCAAGTACTGTGCAAGCACTTCATCATCCGGCAGATGACGGTCTGTATCCAGCCAGCCTTGTTGCAAGGCAATTTGCCGCAGCGCCTTGGCTTTAGGCCGACCTATCAGCCCAGCTCTGGACAATGCCCGGTCGGAATCTCCGAGACGCATGCGGACTATGATTTGACGATATTCAAACATTTCGAATCTCCTGTTGCTCATGGTTATCCTCTGATAAAAAATCAACAGAATAACCAGCAGTGACAAAAAATCCGAACCCGAAATCCGGTCAACGCAGCCTAATCAAATGGCTCCATTATGGTGAAAATTAAGTGGCTCTATTACAGTGAAATTTCACTGGTTCCATTATGGTGAAATTGGACTGGCTCTATAGGGGTGAAAACTGACACCAAAAACAGAATCAATTTCAACACGTCCGCCCATATCCTGGATATTGCGCTTTACAACGTCCATACCCACACCGCGGCCGGAAACGTCGGTCACTTGTTCAGCGGTTGAAAAACCGGCCTCAAAAATAAGCATCCAGACTTCTTGATCTGTCATGCCATCATGAACCGATATTCCGCGCTCCATCGCTTTTGCCATGATTTTCTCACGGTTTAACCCAGCACCATCGTCTCCAACCTCAATGATAATGCTTCCGCCTTGGTGAAACGCACGCAATGTAATTGTTCCTTTGGCCAGTTTTCCTGCCGCGATTCTCTTTTCGGGCGACTCGATTCCGTGATCCAGACTGTTTCGAACCAGATGCGTCAAAGGATCTGCTATCTTTTCAATTAATCCTTTATCAAGTTCCGTGCCTTCACCCACCGTTTTCAATTCAACCTTTTTATCGAGCTTTGCTGCAAGATCACGTACCACCCGAGGGTAACGGCTAAAAACAAAGCTGATTGGCAGCATTCGTATAGACATTACCGCTTCTTGCAGATCACGCGTATTCCGCTCCAACTGGTTCATTCCGTTGTTGAGTTTTTCGTAAATTACCGGATCAACCTCTGAAGCTGTTTGTGCGAGCATCGCCTGTGTAATGACTAGTTCACCTACCAGATTGATCATCTGGTCGACTTTCTCAATACTGACCCGAATGGATGAGGATTCACTTGCCGGGGCATTTGATTTAGGTTGTTTTTGGACAGTATTTTGACTGGTTGCGTTTGGACTAGCTTTTTGGTTATTTTCAGACTGTAAATTGGTTTCGACTTTTTCTGTTTTTCCAGTCCCTTTTTCTGTCCCATTAGGTGCTGCTGGCGCGCCAGGAAAAAAACCGTAAGGCTCGCACATACTTCCCTCAGTTTGAATCACTGATTCAACCGGTGTACTGTTGGAAGGTTCTGCAATAGCCTCGTCAGTATGGTCTGCTGTGGCGTTATCTTCATGAATTGAAGACTGGGAAGTTGTTCCAGTTTCCTTTTCTATGGTTAATTGAGTTGGGTCGACAACAAAAGCAAGTGCTTCCCAAACATCCTCTTCACTAGCTCCGGTTGTAAGCCGTAACTGGCAAATTTGCTCTTCGCTTGATTCCAAAAGTTTTTCCAGTTTTCCAAAAGCATTCAGATTGGAAAATAAATTTTCCATAGACTTCGGGTTAATACCACTGGTTGAAAATTCAATCTTAAAACTTGATGTCTCCTGTTCTGGGGAAGCAGGTACGGATTTGGTATCTTCACCACCAACTTTTGTGTCAGCGGGTATCGGCTCAGCAATCTCTGCTGGAGTTGACACAGTTTCTTTCTTCAATGCTACCGGCGGAACGTTTGATTCTTCGGAAAATTGTTTTAATTCCATACTGACTTCCGCAGCAGTGGCTACATCGGCTTCCCCATTGCCTTTATGTGCTTCTAATTGCCCCTTGATAACATCACCTGCCTTAAGAAAGGTGTCAATCATTTCGCTGCGGATTTCAATTTCACCTTTGCGTATCTTGTCAAGTAACGACTCCAGCATATGTGTCATCTCCGTCATGTCTGTAAAACCAAATGTGCCTGCTCCACCCTTGATAGAATGTGCAGCGCGGAAGATAGCATTTAGGTCTTCAGGATCCGGAGAACTAATGTCCAATCCAAGCAGGCACGCTTCCATCTCTGCAAGTAATTCTGAGGATTCTTCGAAAAATACCTCATAAAATTGTTCAAGGTCTGCGCTCATTTCTAGTCCTAAAATTCAAAAGTGTGGATCTGATCAACTTTAATTTCTTGCTGAAAACCTATGCACGTCAATAATCCAGGTCAAGTTACGAATTTCGCTAATAACAGGGTGATTACGAACGTACACAGGTTATTTGCAATTGCATTGATCAATTGATTGTATGACTGTTAAAACTCATCCCAGTCATCATCTTTGGCGTTAACGACTTTTGACCTAGTTGCCGCAGCAGTTTTCGCCTTTTCTGCTGCTTGTGCCTTGTTAGCTGCAGTGTCATTATTTGATGCGTTTTTTCCACTGAATGGCCTTGTCGAATGATCACGTCTTTCCGGCATCTGTTTTGTATTGGAAACAGTTTTTTGTGACGAATCCAAGCTGAATGCGGCGACAGACTGTGTCAATTGCTGAGCCTGAGTTTGCATTTCTTCAGCTGTGGCGGCCGCCTCTTCGACAAGTGCAGCATTTTGTTGAGTACCTTCATCTATCTGAGTAATTGCATCGTTAACTTGCTCAATTCCAGAGCTTTGTTCATGGGATGCAGTGGTAATTTCGCCAATAATATCCGCAACATGTTTAATGGATTGAACAATTTCATCCATTGTTGTGCCCGCTTCATCAACCAGTTTGGTACCACTTTCAACTTTTTCGACCGAATCTCCAATGAGCGTCTTGATTTCTTTGGCAGCTGCAGAACTGCGTTGCGCCAGATTCCGCACTTCGGTAGCCACAACCGCAAAACCACGACCTTGTTCGCCAGCACGTGCAGCTTCAACGGCTGCATTTAAAGCCAAGATATTGGTTTGGAAAGCAATGCCATCTATCACACTGATAATGTCGACAATCTTCTTGGAACTATCATTGATCGAAGACATAGTCCTAACAACCTGGCTCACAACATTGCCACCTTTTTCCGCAACATCTGAAGCGCCTATAGCTAGCTGGTTTGCCTGTTGCGCATTTTCGGCATTCTGACGGACAGTGCTTGTTAATTCCTCAATACTGGCTGCCGTTTCTTCCAGATTAGCGGCCTGCTTTTCGGTCCTCTCAGACAAGTCACTGTTTCCTGACGCGATTTCTTTGATGGCATCTGATATCACATCTGCCGAGTCAGAAATGCTGTTGACTATATTGACCAGGTTGTCAACTGTTTTATTGACGTGATCAGCCAATCTACCAAAAGCACCTTGATAGTCGTCAGGAGCTTTTTGTCTCAAATCACCCTGGGCCAGTGCTTCGAGCACTCGTCCTACTTCTTTCATGGTGATATCAGTTGTTCCGATAAGTGAATTGACGTTGTCACACAATTCAGCGATACCGCCTTCCTTGCCATCCATCGGTATACGTTGTGACAGATCGCCTTCTCGTGCCGCTGAAATAACATCCTTAGTTTGTATCACAGCAGATTCTAGCATTTGTTTTGCGGCTACTTGTTGTGTGATATCTGAAGCATACATTACCACTTTAAATGGTTGTCTGTTCAAGTCCATTAATGGACTGGCAAACCCTTGTATCCAAATGTCCCTGCCGTTTTTGGTGATATACTTGTACTGGCCGCTGTTTTGCTCGCCTCGCTGCAGCCGATCCCAGAATTCTTTGAATTCTTGAGTATTTTTGCCGGATGCATCAAGCATTAAACTGTGGTGCTGCCCAATGACTTCATTGCTCGCATAACCGAACATTTCCAGGAAGTTATCATTGACTGCAGAAATTTTTCCATCCATTGAAAACTCGATGGCAGCCTGGGCTTTACTGATTGCGTCGAGCTGACCGACAACTTCAAGTTTTTCTCTTGTCACATCAGTTGCAATTTTGGCGACTTTAAACACACGGCCTACTTCATCTTTAATGGCCGAGTAAGTTGCCTGGATATAAACGCCTTTGCCTGAACGGGTAATTCTCTTGAAAGTATCGGTTTTGGACTTACCGGCAGCAAGATCATTCCAAAATTGTATGTATTCACCAGAATTCGCGAACGACGGGTCGACAAAAGTACGATGATGTTTTCCAACGATATCTTCGAGTTGATATTCCATAAGGTCGAGAAAGTTGCTGTTCGCAGTTAAAATTTTTCCTTCAGTATCAAACTCGATATAGGCATAAGAGGAATTGATCGCGTCAAAAATGCCTCTCATATTGTGGCGTTCAATTTCAGCTTCGGTAATATCGTAACGTACGCCGATATACTTCCTGGGCTTACCTCTTTTATCCAGAACAGGCGCGATGCATGCATCTACATAATAAGGTGTCCCATCTTTGGCACGATTTTTCACAACACCGCGAAAAATTTTACCGCGCCCAATGGTTGACCACATTTCCTTGAAAACTTCCTTGGGCATATCCGGATGTCGCGTAATACTATGCGGTTGCCCAATCAGTTCGTCACGACTGTATTTTGAAACCTCAATGTATTTTTGATTAATTGAAAGGATATCACCCTTGAGATTCGCATCCGATACAATGCTGGTCATATCCGTTATTGATGCGCGTACTTTTAATTCTTCAAGTTCTTCAAGTTGCTCTTTTTTTGCAGCGGTGATATCAGTAACGATACCGACGATTTTGGACAGTTTCCCGTCCTCATCTTTTATCGGGTTAAAGGAAGCATGACCCCATACTTCTTTATTTTCATGAGAATGATAAAGATAATCTCCGGATATAAATTCACCACCATTCAGTTTTTGCCAGAATGTATGATAACTCGCGCTATTACGATATTCCGGATCGACCAACATGCCATAATCCATATTCGAAATTTCAGCCTGGGAATAGCCCAGCATATTCAGAAAAAGATCATTAGCCGAAACTACTCTTCGATCTAATGTTAGCTCGACAATCCCCTGGTGCTGTCCGATAGCGGCCAAGGGATAATCTTGGATTGAAGCCGATTTACTCACAAATTTGTTTACAAACGTTTTAATAGCACTTGTCATTTCCGATCCTTTTTCAATATTTCACCGAAACAAAATTTATAATGATTAACAATTTAGCAATTGATGATTAAAATCAAATCTTCAATCAAGAATAATTATCGATATCAATTTGATTCTATTAAGTAACTTTTTTTATAACCTCTAACAGACTTTCCGGATTGAATGGTTTAACCAACCATCCTGTTGCGCCGGCTGCTCTACCCTTGGCTTTCATCTCATCGCCAGATTCCGTCGTTAACATCAGGATAGGTATGCTTTTGTATTGAGATATTTCTCTTAACTTCTCCAATAATTTCAACCCATCCATACGGGGCATATTGATATCTGTTAAAATGAGGTTGTATACTTTCCGGCTTGCTTTTTCTAAGGCATCCTGCCCATCTACTGCCTCAGTTACGTCATACCCGGCACCCTTTAAGGTGAATGAAACCATTTGACGAATTGATGCAGAGTCATCAACTGTTAAAATTGTCTTTCCCATTTCCATCTAATTACTCCTTGTATCGATTCAATAAATATAACTTAAAATCTATAAATTAAAGTTTCTATGTAAGCGACTAAAACAGTTCTATTTCACCATTTTGCATTTCCTGTTGAACAACCGGCTTATTCAATTTTTTTGAATGGGCAAGTTGTACTGCCAATGAAATTTCGTTGTTTATTTCATGAGATTTCTCTGTTTTTTTCGGATTGTTTTTGATTTGATCAATGTGCTGTAGTGAAAAATTCAGCATCTCAATTTGTCTTGTCGTATGTGCCAGCAATTGAGAAACCAAATCACCAAATTGCAAGGAAGTTAGAGCAGATTCCAGTTCTCGTTCAATTTTTTCTCCAATAGCCATCTGCTTGTTAAGTAATTCCAAAACCGGTTTGTTTTCCTTGGGTATTGATAGTTTCTCAATTGTCATTACCATTTCATGGTGTGATTTTGATAGTTCATTGATGTACTTGAAATTAATCACAAGATTCGTAACGGCATCGTTTACCAATCGATCAATCTGATTTAAGTCACTTTTGAGGGTTAAAAAATACTCATCGACCTCTACGTTATAGATTTTGCCGGAGACTTCATTCTCAGGCTCGATGGTTGCCTGCTTAATTCTCTCAATACTTTCATACTCTTTATTTGACATACTCTTTCCTTTAGCCGGTAAAATGGAACAAGAATTTTCTATTGCATCTTGTTAACCGTTTGGCATCTTGTTAACCGTTTGCTTCACCAATCCTGTTTACCCATCCCAAAGCCTCAAGCTCTAGGTTGGTTAATTCACCCAGACTCAAGAATTCCAGTTCTCTTAACAGCGACTGGATAACCGTGACTTCTCCTGTTTCATTCGCTTCAATCAATTTGAGTTCAAGACCCAAACGCCCTTCTTTTTTTAGTAGTGCTTCACTCATATCATCGGGAATACCCAATTTATCGATAATCTGCTGCATATCTATACCAAGCACCGTATCGAGCAGCGAAAGAATACCTACCATAAAGGCTCTTTCCTGGTGGTTTTTGTCGGAAGGGCGTTCTACTGCAGCAATAAGTTCCATGAGCTTGCCACGTGCTGCAGCCGTTTTAAGCAATGCATTTGCCATATTGTCTTTATCACCGGAGTTCTCGGTCGTATAAAGCAATAGTTGTATCCAGCGTTGTAATTGCTTTCTCCCCAACAACATAATGGATTGCTTGATCGAATTGACTTTTTGAGGCAAACCGCAGGCAACGGAATTGACCATACGCATCAGGTTATAACTTAACCCAGGCTGTCGTTTGAATTCTTTATCGATTTCATCAATATCGCTGTCACCCATAACGAGCGTCAATAGTTTTAATAATGAGAGCTTGGCCGGGTCAGCTCGTTTGCCCGAAATATTTTCCGGTTTTGCATAGAAATAACCCTGAAACATCTCAAAACCGAGACCCATGCATTGATTTGCCAGCTCATGGCTCTCAACTTTTTCTGCAAGGAGAAGCACAGGGCGGCTCTTATATTGATTAACGAGATTAACGAGTTCCTCTTTTGTTAGCTTGGATACGTCGATTTTTACAATATTAATGACGGGTAAAATGCGTTGAATGTCATCATTGAGAGAAACCACACCATCAAGTGCAAACTGATAGCCTGCTTTTTTCAGTTCAGCACATTGCGCAATGAATTCATCATCGAACGTATCTAAGCTATCAATTTCCAGTACCACATGTTTATTCGGTAACAGTGTAATGACATCACTTTTAATTAATTCTTTATTTATGTTAATAAATCCTCGTTGCTGACCTAAAACATTTTGTATACCTAAGTGACCATAAGCATTTACGATAACGTTTGCCGTAGCTGCAACATCATTTTCAAAATGCGCTGATTTCGTCAATCCATCTGCCCTAAAGAACAATTCGAATGCAACTAAATTTTGATTTCGGTCAAGTATGGGTTGTTTCCCAAGAAAAATATTATCCATTCAGGTCTCCGTAATAACTACTAGTTATAAACATATGCAATACTTGATATTGATATGCAAATACTTGGTATTGATTATCGACTTGAAGCTATTTTTCTTAAATAATTCATATCTTCTCTGAGAAGAAACTAAGAACCATAATCACTGCTGGCAAATATTTAATTAGAAGAACAGATTTTTTTGATGCAATTGTGATATATAGATCTCATTAAAACAAAACAACGCTCTACTTCTTAACATCATGAATTCAATCAGCTTTTTTCCATCTATTAAATTAAATACTGATTAACTAGAAGATATTGATTTTTCTCAAAATTAACTCATTGAAAAAGTGTAAAAAATATCGCTGCTCGGTAATTTTTAAATACGCAACTAATCTCTATGGAAAACTATGACGCTTTACTAGCAACATTGGCTTTACTCATGGGCACATCATGGGCGAGCGGAATTAATTTGTACGCCGTTTTATTGGTTTTAGGTCTTGGTGGTTCTACAGGTCATATTAGCTTGCCTGATGAGTTGACTATACTTGAGGATCCGTTGATCATTGGTGCCACTGCGGTAATGTACGCCGTCGAATTCTTTACGGACAAAATTCCGGGTGTTGATTCGATCTGGGATGCTGTCCATACTTTTATCCGCATACCGGCAGGCGCCATGCTGGCAGCAGGCACCGTAGGTGATGTAACCCCTGCACTGGAATTAGCAGCAGGTATTCTAGGTGGCAGCATAGCCGCGACCAGCCATACGACAAAATCTTCCACGCGACTGCTTATTAATACTTCTCCTGAGCCGGTTACGAATTGGTCAGCGTCACTATCAGAGGATTTGCTGGTATTAGGCGGTTTATGGACAGCGCTTAACTATCCATTGGTTTTCCTAATTTTATTTGTTTTTTTTATAATCCTCGTTATCTGGCTATTGCCAAGACTATGGTCTTTCATCAAGGTTTTTTTGACAAAAACAGGAAAAATATTTGGGATCAAACCAAATCATAGTGCAAAAATCGATAATTCGATCAAATCATCTGACGAAAGAAACGATGACGCTTTGAATGTAATGCTTGAGCACTTACAACAATTACGCAATACCGGCACCTTTACAGAAGCCGAATTTCTTGAGCAAAAAAATAAGTTACTCAATAGGAAAACTGATAAAGAAATGCGGGATTCATAAATTGTCCGGTATCCGTTAATTACTGGTATTTGCACAATTCAAGCCAAACCGAACGGCTTTAGATGAAATAGTGCTTGGTTAACAGGCAACAGCCCTGCCTGCTGCATTTCGACTTGTTCTAGGTAAGCGGTCACACAGACATGAAAATTAATTCCATTGCGCCAGCTTTATTGCTAGGTATCACCGCACTGATCATCGGTCATTTCTTTTCATTAAAAATTGTAGAAGATTCCAAAGCAGTCGCCAGAATTAAATTGGAATCAACCGAGCCATTACTCATGGTCAATCGAATCATGAATATTAACGAGTGGAATCCGATTTCGAAAACTGCACAGAAAACAGCGATGGATGAACACGACCGGATAATTGCTCAGGCAAATGAGTGGCAGGAAAAAATCGATAGGCATTCGATCATAGTCATGTGGTTGGCGTTTGTACTGATGTCGATCACGGCATTGCTTTATTTGAAGAGCAACTATTTCAATGCAGCCATGGCCATGGCATTGGCATTTGCGGCACTTTTGTTTTTGCGGATTGGTGTAGACGCCCCGGCAATGGAAATCCAGGTCTATAGTGAAGATCTTAATATTTCAATCAAACTTTCCGGCAAAGCCATCTATGAAGATCTCCAGAACGATCGTTATTTAAAACACATTCCATTTCTTGAGTTTTTTAAACACAAAGAAATAGGATTCGATCACAAGTTTCATGGCAAAATCTACTATCAATATCAGTCCAAATCGATATTGGAAAGTATTGTGCTTTTATTTAAGGCAAACAATCAAGTTGTAGCGCTAGCGCTTTTGTTGTTCTCGGTCATTTTTCCTTTGTTGAAAGTTATTTTCAATATCTGGATCTTGCTGTGGCCCAGGACAGGACAATGGGAAGGCTTTTCATCCATTGTATATTACCTTGGCAAATGGAGTATGGCCGATGTGTTTGTAGTTTCGATGTTTCTGGCCTACCTATCTTTCCATAATATGGGACAACAAGGAGTAACCGTGGATTCTCAGGTAAGTATTGGATTTTATTTCTTCTTAGCCTATGTCATCGTATCCATAACTTCTGGTATCCTTACCCAAAATTGGATAAGGCAATATTATAAATCCAAACAAATGCAATAGGCATGATTCATTCTACTTTGTCTGTTTGACAAGGCTTCAGCCATACGCAATACCCCGCATAATAACGCCTTGTTTTATAACAATTATCGATACGATATCACAAAAATACTAAGCAATTCCCAAAACTTTCGTTTCAGAGACTACAGTCTTTGCCACAACGATATGATTAACCTGGCTGATGTGTATCTGTATTTGCAGGAGTCATAGGTAAGTTGGAGTTTATGCTGATCATTGCAACAAGTTGGTATACCGGAAACATGCCAGCGTGCTTAGACTAAAAACACAATTGCACTATCGATGCTTAAAACAGCAATAAAGCCCGGGTGTACGCTTTGGTTTTATTGGCAAACACTGAACGCTAAATATCTTCACATGTATTAGCTGAGACGTATTTAGCTGAAAAGAAGTTAGCTCAAATCTAAACTCTGACGGGTAACAAAAAATGGGCGGCCGTCAGGTCAGGTCTGAGCTAAAATAATTTAAGGCTTTAAATGTCTAAATCTCTGTTTCACCCAATACAGAAACGGTGATTTGTGCTGAAATATCGCCATATAAGGCAACTTTGATCGGATAATCGCCCACTTGTTTTAATTGACCATGCGGCATACGAACCATCGATTTTTCGATAACAAATCCCTGCTCGTTCAAAGCATCCGCAATGTTTGCATTAGTTACGGAGCCAAACAATTTACCATCGCTACTCGTTTTTTGTGAAATTTGCAGCATTAACCCTTCTAATCTGTCGGCTAATGCCTGTGCAGCAGCCTGTGTATCTGCCTGCTTTTTCTCAAGCTCTGCACGTTTTGTTTCAAACTCAGCAATAGCCTGCTCAGTAGCACGTTGCGCTTTTTTTTGAGGGATTAGATAATTTCTCGCATAACCGCTTTTAACATTGACAATTTCGCCCAATCGCCCCAACTTTGCAATCGTTTCCATTAAAATAATCTGCATTTTTTTACTCCTTAGTGACGATCCGTGTAGGGTAATAACGCAAGAAAACGTGCACGTTCAATGGCCGTGCTGAGCTGTCGCTGATAAAATGCGCGTGTACCTGTTATACGTGCGGGAATTATTTTCCCATTCTCACTGATAAAATCCTTTAAAACATCGATATCTTTATAATCGACTGCTTTCACACCTTCAACCGTAAAGCGACAAAATTTCTTACGTTTGAATAAAGGGCGGTTAACTCTTTTTTCCCTTTCTTTATCCTTACCATCATTTCGCCTGTTTATACGTGCCATATTCTCATTTTCCTATTTTCTTTAAATTTTAACGATACTATCAACGTGCAATACCAATTGTTGACTTGCTTGGCTTTTTCTGTTCAGAAACCCCGTTATCTTGACATTACTCGCTGTTGGCATTTCAGCTATGTTTTTTGCCGTATCCCCCAGTGCCACGGTCAGCAATTCACACTGTATTTGTCTAGTGATATTGGCTACCATCTGGCGCGACTGATGTTTGACTACAAAATCAATAACTGGAACACCTGCAGGGGTATACCGTAAAGCCCCATGCCGTATAATTTTTCCACAGATAACCGTCTGGTTGCATTCCACCCGATTTTTATGTCGTCGTGTTTGAGGTTACTTCTGATTCAACAGTTTCTTTGGTTTCTTCAGTTTCTTCGGACACACTTAAGCCGGCGTCTTCTTCGGATACCTCAAGATTTTCAGCTGACACTTCGTTACCCTCATTAGCATCCGCTTTATCAATCGGACCCGCAACTGAATCATCTCTTTCTTTTTGTTGCATCATTGGTGAGGACTCAGATACCGGGCCATCCATTCTGATAGTTAAATGGCGTAAAATAGCATCGCTAAATTTAAAAGCATAATCTAGTTCTTTAAGTGTTTCCTGATCACATTCAATATTCATTAAAACATAATGCGCTTTGTGCACTTTCTGGATAAGATAAGCGAGTTGTCTTCTACCCCAGTCTTCAAGTCGGTGAATTTTACCTTTTCTTGCAGTTACTATAGTGCGATAACGTTCTATCATCGCAGGGACCTGTTCACTTTGATCAGGATGCACTATAAAAACAATTTCATAATGTCGCATAATATCTTTTACTATTCCTTATGGGTGAAGCCTTCCATTAAACACATGGTAAGACAAGGGTTTAAAAAGCCTGAATTTTACTGAATTAAGACAATAACATCAAATAATCTTCTCTGTTTCGATCCAAATCAGATTGCTTAACGCCTATGATACCTATTAGATACTAATACCTTTTGTTTTTAAATTTTTCAATATTGCTTAGAATCAACACCATAAATACCGATTGAACTGTTAAAATCTGGGTATTCAGGCATACTTCAGATGCTGATTGTAATTAACACAAAAATATACTTATAAACATAACGTTACATAACATGTTATTAATGATTGATAATTATGACTCCTTCACATATAACTTGGTACAATACTTTGCGGAACTTGGTGAAGACGTTGTCGTATACCGTAATGACGAAATTACGCTAAAGAAGATTTCTCAATTGACTCCTGACCGCATTGTTATCTCTCCCGGGCCCTGTACACCGAATGAAGCAGGCATTTCTTTATCAGCTATTCAACAATTCAGTGAAAAAATACCTGTGCTGGGTGTTTGCCTGGGTCATCAAAGTATTGGCCAGGCATTTGGTGGAAAAATTATCCATGCAAAAACACTCATGCACGGCAAAACCTCACTGATTTATCATAACAATAAAGGCGTGTTTCATGGTTTGCCCAATCCCTTCACCGCAACCCGCTACCATTCATTAGTCATAGACCGGACCACACTGCCGGATTGCCTGGAGATAACCGCGTGGACCAAAGATGGCGAGATTATGGGGATAAAACACAAAACCTTGCTCATTGAAGGTATTCAATTCCACCCTGAATCTGTACTGAGCGAACATGGACATGACATGCTGAGAAATTTTTTAACTGAAACGCAACATTGATCATCCCATTTTATGAAACCGCAAGAAGCATTAAGCCGAATCATCAATCATGAAGAAATTTATCACGACGACATGGTGTCACTCATGCGTCAGATCATGCAAGGAAAAGTTTCACCTATTCTGATTTCCGCCATTATCACGGGCTTGCGGGTCAAAAAAGAAACCATTGGTGAAATTGCTGCTGCCGCAGCAGTCATGCGCGAATTTGCAACCCCGGTTAAAGTAGTCGACAGTGATCGTCTAATTGACACCTGCGGAACAGGTGGCGATGCAACCCATACTTTTAACATTTCTACCGCAGCAGCTTTTGTCAGCGCAGCTGCCGGCGTCCGTGTAGCAAAACACGGTGGACGCTCGGTTTCCAGCAAATCCGGCAGTGCTGACGTCCTTGAAACACTTGGCGTCAACTTAAATCAGACACCAGCACAAGTCGCCGAAAGTATCAGTAAGATCGGCGTGGGTTTTATGTTTGCACCCAATTATCATAGTGCCATGAAATATGCTGCCCCGGTTCGGCGTGAGCTGGGCATCAAGACCATTTTCAACATCCTCGGCCCACTGACCAATCCAGCAGGGGCCAAAAACCAGGTTTTGGGTGTGTTTGACGCCAAACTGGTCTCAAAGCTCGCGCATGTCTTGCAGCAGCTCGGCAGCGAGCATGTCATGATTGTCAACGGCATTGATGGCCTGGATGAAATCACGATCAGTGGAGAAACTCGTGTCGGAGAACTGAAACAAGGACAGGTAACCGAATATACAGTCAAACCGGAAGATTTCGGTTTACAGTCTGCTCCCATCGCATCGATACAAGTCAGCGACAGCGATCAGGCAAAAGCAATGCTGGTTTCTGTACTGGAAAACAAAAAAGGGGCGGCACGCGATATCGTCTTATTGAATGCCGGCGCAGCTATTTACGTCTCCGGCATATCGGACTCACTTGCAGGCGGTGTCCAGGCCGCGCAACGCGCAATTGAAAGTGGCGCCGCTTTACAAAAACTGCATGAACTTATTGCATTTTCCAACCAAGACCGATAACAGGTTAATCAAAGAAACAGCATGTCAGATATTCTAAAAAAGATACTCACCACTAAAGTTCAGGAAATAGCAACCGCCAAAGCTGAAAAGCCATTTACAGAATTAATGGCTGAAGCAAAATCTGCAACACCCGCCCGCGATTTCGTCGCCGCCATTCAAAACAAGTTAACCGCCGGGCAAGCAGCCGTTATTGCAGAAATCAAACAGGCCAGTCCAAGTAAAGGGGTTTTACGTGGCCCCAAAGCAGAACATGCATCACATTTGAGTTTCAATCCATCCGAAATTGCCGCATCTTATGAAAAATATGGCGCTGCGTGCTTATCCGTTCTAACCGACCGCCAATATTTCATGGGTAGTCCGGAGTACTTGCAACAAGCTCGCGAAGCCTGTGATCTGCCGGTCATCCGTAAAGACTTCATTATAGATGAATACCAGGTCGCAGAAGCGCGCGCAATGGGCGCGGACTGTATTTTACTGATTGTTGCCGCTTTTAGGTTGGAAAATGATTTTGGTGCAGTAACTCCAGATCAAGACCCGCTCGAGCAAATGCGCATTCTTGAAGCACAAGCATACGAACTTGGCATGTCGGTACTGGTAGAAGTTCACGATGCCGATGAACTAGCACTGGCTCTCCAATTAAAAACACCCTTGGTCGGCATTAACAATCGCAATCTGCGCACTTTTGAAACAACCTTGGACACAACCTTGCAACTCCTGAGTAAAATACCCGACGAGTGTATTGTAGTCACTGAAAGTGGCATTCACACCCCTGAAGATGTTGCACTAATGCGTCAAAATAATGTCAACACTTTTCTGGTCGGCGAAGCCTTTATGCGGGCTGAAGACCCAGGCATTGAGCTAGCAAGATTATTTGTTAATTAATCCTAATAAATATTTAAACAATCTATTAATTTCAATAAGTTAATTCAATAAAACGAATTCAATGACTAAGTGACTAAGCTGCATGCTAGTTATTCAGTGCAAGAAAATTATTTGTGAATTGATCGATTTTAAAAAGCTGTCACTACGGCTTAAGCTAACAGGTGGCATAGTAATCTGAAATACGCCTGCGTATTGTTACAGCCGACCAACAATCAACATTATTTTTCCCTTATCACTTCGTTAGCTTTTTACCGAAAAAAACCTAATCACCTAAAATCACAACTGACAATCTAGTCGTGATTTTTCACAAGTTGTTGTGTATCATTGAATACAAAGTGCTACAGGTCTTTAGATGCCGTGATGTAATATACGGTAACACAGGATCCAAACTACAAACCCTAAAGGCATACTGAATGATTTATAAACAACAAGAGAAAAAAACAGTTATATAAGGAAAATCCATGGGTGCTATCTTTTTTTATATTTTTATTTATTTTGTTAGTTATTACGGGTCGGCTATTTTCAATATGTTCACAGTCCGTCCTTTAATTACTAACCGTTTCATGGCGGCATTAGTGCCCGTCGTAGTTGTTGCAATCATGCACGCATACATGATCGTAACCAAACCACCACCATCATCGCAGGATATTACCGTTGAATCAGCGATATTCACTTATGTGATTATGCCGGTAATCATTGTGACTCTCGGCGCCATTTACTTCATGTGGAACACCCGTAAAGAGGAGGAAGAAGCGGAGGAAACAGCGCGTAGAGCAATAGAAGATGCTGATGAAAATGAATTGGATGATGATGAAAAAGCAACGGATACGTCTGTTGAAAAAACTGTATCTGCAGACGCCACTGATCCTGATGTCGCAAAAGATAAAAACAAAGATTCAGATTCTTAACGTTAACGACTAACGCACACCGAAGTTCTTCTGAGTCATCAAGTTTTATTTATTTTTAAGGCCTTATCTGCCACCCTAAAGAGCAGAATAAGGCCTTAATATTTTTAGTCTTTCTTGTCGAATACACTGACTTTTAACAGACTATCCATTAGTGCATAGTTGCAGTTTCTTTGGGTGCTTCACATGTCAAGTTTGCACAGTAGGTCTCATGTACACCATCAAGGAAACTCCAGAGTGCGTCGCAGGCTTCACGTGTTGCTGCGAGTACTTCTTCCTGTTTTTCTGGCGTATCAGCAAAACGTTCGATGATATTCCATTCAGCCTGAGAATGATAAACATCTGCTTTTTGATGAACTGAGAAAAACTCATAGTCTTTTGGATCGGTCATGCCATAAAATTTCGCCAGACCTTCAATTTTGACTGCAGCGACTTCTGGAACCTGTGATTCAAATGCATGCAATGCGGCAAGTCCAGCATAAAATGGGCGATTCAGGCAGATATCTCTGAAGGTATCAACCAGTTTTTCAGTGTTTGGCAGCGCTTTGGCTTGCGCCAGGCTTTTATCATCGGCACCCAGCGCAAAGGCAAAAGCTTTCCACAAAGCCGGATGATTGGTATCGCCGTGTTCTTCATCGATCAGATTTTTCAGGACTTCCTGACGCACACTGATGTCACCTGAGTTTGTTTCGGTACTGAAATGCGGTGTATTAAAGTGCACGGCACTCAAATACGTCGGTTCTGCCAGTACATTATAAAAATACTGTTCAGCGTAATGGCGCAATTGCGCTTTGGTCAGCTTGCCTTCAGTCCAGGCAACGTAAAAAGGATGCTTGAGCAGGTGTCTTGTGTTGATGGTATCGCTTACTCTTTGTTTGAAAAGATTACGGGTTGTCATAGTCATATTTCCTTTTTCATTAAACGTATTTTTACCTTTTTCTTATTCCCAGGTCCGTCGGTGCATATCATCGCTAAATAATACCGGCAAGTCAAATTTAGCTGACCTTAAAACATTTTAAATTGCTTGCTAAATACCGGCTTGCTGCGATCATATTTCGCAATGCTGGTTTAACTTCTTCCCAGCTGCGTGTTTTCAGCCCACAGTCGGGATTCACCCATAATCTTTGGATCGGAATGCGCTGCGCCGCTTTTTTCATTAAATCAATCATCGAATCTACAGAAGGAATATTGGGTGAATGTATATCGTATACACCGGGACCGATTTCATTTGGATAATGGAATTGATCAAAGGCATCTAGCAACTCCATATCCGATCGGGAAGTCTCAATTGTAATAACATCGGCATCCATCCGGGCAATCGCCTCCATGATATCATTGAATTCCGAATAACACATATGTGTATGAATCTGCGTACTGTCTTTGACGCCATTGGCGGCAACACGAAAAGCGCGAATCGCCCAATCTAAATACGCACACCATTGAGATCTTCTAAGTGGCAAGCCTTCTCTTAATGCTGCCTCATCAATTTGAATAATACCGATACCCGCATCTTCCAATGCCAGCACTTCATCTCGTACAGCAAGCGCCAACTGCGCACAAGTCTCGGCACGTGGCTGATCATCACGTACAAATGACCAATTTAACAAGGTAACTGGTCCCGTCAGCATGCCTTTTACCGGCTTGTCAGTTAATGACTGAGCGTATTGAACCCATTCTGTGGTAATAGTATGCGTATGCGAAACATCGCCATAGATTATCGGCGGCTTTACACATCTTGAACCGTACGATTGTACCCAGCCGTATTGCGTAATGACATAACCAGCTAACTGTTCGCCAAAGTACTCCACCATATCATTGCGTTCCGGCTCGCCATGCACCAAAACATCCAATCCCAACACTTCTTGCTCGCGCACGCAGGTTTCAATTTCTTTTTGCATTGCAAATCGATATTCCTGTTGAGATAACTTGCCTTTCCTGAACTTCGACCTTGTTTGCCGGATTGCTTGTGTCTGTGGAAAAGACCCGATAGTCGTCGTTGGGAAAAGCGGCAACCGAACCCTTTCACGCTGCGCTTGCGCACGCTGGCGATAAGAAGATTGACGTGCACCCATCGCATCAGTTATTTCTCGCACCCGGCATTTCACGACGGGTTGATGCACACGGGTCGAGTGTCTGCGGCACTCTATTGCGTTTGCATTTTCCAACAAGATTTCAGAAACGCTGTTTCGACCATGCTCAAGCGCCTTTGCCAATACATCGATTTCATTTAATTTTTGTACTGCAAATGCCATCCATGACCTAACCTCCGTATCAAGTGTAACTTCACAATCGAGATCTACAGGCACATGTAGTAATGTGCATGAAGGCGCAAGCCATAAACGATCTTGCAAAATAGCATGAATAGGTTCAATCCAGTTCAGCGTTTCATTCAAATCAGTTTTCCATATATTTCGCCCATCGATAACACCCAGGGATAAAATCTTATTACTCCCAAGCCAATCTGCCACTTTGACTGCTTCATCTTTTGCCTTTACTGCATCTAGATGCAGTCCACTAACGGGCAGCTCACAGGCCAATTGCAAATTATTCTGCAATTGGCCGAAATAGGTTGTCAGTAACAGCCTTACAGAAGTTGTTTGTAGCTGATAATACGCTTTCCTCAGCGCATGCTGCCATGATTGATCCAATTCCATGACCAACACAGGCTCGTCAATTTGCAGCCATTGTATTTCCAGGCGCTCAAGTACATTGAGTAATTGCGCATATACACTAATTAATTCATCGAGCAATTCAAGTTTATTGGTGCCGTCCTTTGATTTCCCGAGCCAAAGATAAGTGATCGGACCTAGAATAACGGGTTTTGCCTGAATACCCTGTCGCCGCGCCGCGTTTATTTGTCGCAAAAATGAATCAGCATACAGCGAAAATTGTGTCTTTCTATCAAATTCCGGTACGATAAAATGATAGTTTGTATCAAACCATTTGGTCATTTCACACGCCTTGACTCCGACACAATCCCGATCATCGTTTACTGCACGGCCTCTTGCCGCACGAAATAAATCATCCAGTCTACTTCCCGGCAGTTCACTGATACGCGTCGGCAAATTACCGAGCATTAAACTGGTATCCAGTACGTGGTCGTATAATGAAAAATCGCCCACCGGCACCCAGTCCAGCATGACCTGATCTTGCCAGTGTTTTGAACGAAGCTCGGTAGCCTTAGCCAATAAAATTTCCTCCGAAATTGTCTTATTCCAATAACGCTCCAGAGCAAATTTGAGTTCGCGCTTTCGTCCGATACGCGGAAATCCGAGGTTATGCGTTGTTACCATGTTTTTTACCATCCTTATTTCAAAATCATCGTATCTATTGTATAAGCAATTAATGATTAGTAATAATGATGATTTTATAATATATAATTAGGTTTCCTTATAAATGATCGAACATAGCCACCTCAAAATTATTCAGGCACTTCACGTCAACGGCACACTCACTGCAGCCGCCAATGCACTCTGTTTGACCCAGCCGGCTCTCTCCCATCAAATCAGTTATCTTGAAAAGAAACTGGGTTTAACCCTATGGCAAAAAGAAGGCCGCAACCTGAGATTGACCCAAGCCGGCACATTACTCCTAAACGTTGCAAATCAGGTATTGCCAGTTTTGTTACAAGCGGAAAAAACGTTCGAAGCGTATCGCGAAGGACGTCAGGGCATTTTGCGCATCGGCGTTGAATGCTATCCATGTTTTGAATGGTTAAATTTAAATGCAGTTATCGGTCAATTCATGCAACAAACCCCCGAAATTGATATCGACATCGTCCATAAATTCCAGTTTTCAGGATTAGAAGGATTAATGAATCACCATATTGACGTCTTGATTACGCCTGATTTGATAAAAAAAGAGAAAATACACTATGAACTATTGACCGAGTATCAACTTGTGCTAATGGTTTCTTCAGACCATCTTTTGGCAAAAACAAAACGCTTAAAACCTGAGAATTTATGCCAGGAGACACTGATTACCTTCCCGGTCCCGTTGGAAAGATTGGATATCCTCACTCATTTCTTAACCCCATCCCATCTTGAGCCAAAACAATTGAAGCAAATTGAATCCCTTGAAATTATGCTGCAAATGACGGCACTAAACCGCGGTGTATGCGTTTTACCAGAATGGCTGGCTGATATTAAAAGTAAAGATTTACATCTAAAAAAAATACCGATTGGAAAACAAGGCCTGTTTCAACGATTATATTTAGCCATGAGAGCGTCAGATGAATCAGTTCCCTATATTCAACGATTCATTTCTGTAGGGCGTAAGACGGTGCACACGACATTTTAATGAAAAAATATTTCCCGTCACCTTTGAATTTGCTTCAATTGTTTCATTGTTCAGTCTGACATGCGTGTAAACTTGAGCCTTTTCCTTTTGTAGTCGAATTAATTTATGGATGAACAGGCAAGTCTTTTAGCCCTCTTTACCAGTAGTTTTCTTGCTGCAACACTTTTACCCGGGGGATCTGAAGCTGTTCTTGCCGGAGTTCTGGTTGCCTACCCTGACCTGCTCTGGCAAGCTTTGATACTCGCCACCATCGGTAACACGCTCGGTGGTATGAGTTCATATCTGATCGGTCGGTTATTGCCCGATGAGAAAGCCATTTTGAAAAAAACTGGCGGCAGTTCACGCAGTCTGGAATGGGTGCGCGGTCATGGCGCACCCATCCTGTTGCTTTCATGGGCGCCTGTTATTGGTGATGCGTTATGCGTTGCTGCCGGGTGGTTGAGGATCAACTGGCTTTGGGCCATGTTTTTCATGACCATCGGTAAATTCGCGCGTTACTGGATCGTCGCCACGGCTGCAAACTCAGTTGTAGCAACCATCAGCTAACTTGTAAATACCTCATATACCAGCTTAGTCATCTTCTAACAGCTTTTGCAATTCACCGCTTTGATACATTTCGGTGAGAATATCGGAACCACCGATAAATTCCCCTTTCACATACAGCTGTGGAATGGTGGGCCAATTGGAATAATCCTTGATTCCCTGGCGTATTTCCGGATCCTGCAATACGTCCACGGTAAACAGATTGTTAGCACCACATGCACTAAGAATATTCACAGCATTCGCGGAAAAACCACATTGCGGCTGATCCGGTGTTCCTTTCATATACAACACCACAGGATGAGTTGTGACCTGTTGTTTTATGGTATCTTCTACATTCATTTTTAATTTGCTCCTAATTAATTTCAAGATGTAACAGAAAAAATTTTCGATGGCTTAACGTAATAATAGAATCAAATTGATCATTTGTTTCCAGTCTGCTGCCACATTAGGTTTCCATAATTTATATAAAATTTCTTCCCACGCTCACCCGCTCAATACCTGCCAAATCGACATGAGAGCTGATATTCCGAAATCCTTTCGCTGCCAATAACTGCCGGCAAAGTACTGACTGATTATAGCCATGTTCTAATAACAATTGTCCGCCGTCAACCAGATATTCAGGCGCAGCCATAATAATATGGCGTATGCAGGACAAACCATCTGCATCTGCTGACAGTGCGATGTCAGGTTCAAAACGCAAGTCCCCCTGCTGCAAGTGTGGATCGCTCTTGGCTATATAAGGCGGATTAGACACAATCAGATCAAATGATTTGCCAGCGGCTAGACTGTTGAACCAATTCCCTTCCAGGATGCAGATGTTTTCTATACCCAGATTTTGGGCATTCCACTTGGCAATGTTAATTGCATCAACTGACAAATCGACCGCCGTTACAAATGCTTCTGGTCTGTGTTTGGCAATTGTTATACCGATTGCGCCACTACCGGTACCGAGATCCAGAATTCTGCAAGAACGTGATTCTGGAATAATTGCAAGCGCCATCTCGACCAGCAACTCTGTTTCAGGGCGCGGAATCAGCACAGCCGGTGTGACTTTGAAAACCAGATCATAAAACTCACGCACACCAGTCAAATAAGCTATCGGAACACCGCTTACACGCTGCAAAACAAGCCTGAAGAATTTTGCTGCCTGCTCTGAAGCAAGCAATTCATCAGAATGCGTTAACAAATAAGCATGATTGACTTGCAATACATGTTGTAGCAACATACGCGCATCAACCTGTTCGATATGCTGGCATGACCAGTTTAGCGCTTGAGAAATGGTGCGAGGGGTATAACCAGCTGTAGTTTGATCGCGGAAATAACGATTCAATGCAGGCATTGTGATCTACGTTATCAGACGAAATAATTTGTGATTATTCTTCCATCGAAGCAGCCAGCTGCTCCGCCTGATGCTCAGCCATCAAAGCCGAGCAGATTTCACCGATATCGCCATCCATAATCTGATCCATTTTATAAAGCGTCAAATTAATGCGATGATCTGTCACTCTGCCTTGCGGAAAATTATAGGTGCGTATGCGCTCAGAACGCTCGCCTGTGCCTACAAGGGATTTTCGTGTGGCCGCCTGTTCAGCCTGCTGCGCCTGCATCTGTCTGGCATGAATCCGCGCCGCAAGCACACTCATTGCCTGTGCTTTGTTCTTGTGTTGTGATCGGCCGTCCTGGCATTCCACTACAATGCCTGTTGGCAGGTGTGTAACTCTTACAGCTGAGTCCGTTTTGTTGATATGCTGGCCGCCCGCACCGGATGCGCGAAAAGTATCAATGCGCAGCTCGGCAGGATTAAGTTCGACTTCGCTGATTTCGTCCGCTTCAGGAATAACCGCAACGGTACATGTCGATGTGTGTACTCGGCCTTGTGTTTCGGTTACAGGCACGCGTTGAACGCGATGTCCGCCCGATTCAAATTTAAGTCGGGAATAAGCGCCCTGTCCTGTGATCTTGGCGATAACTTCCTTGTAGCCGCCAACATCCGAAGGACTTTGAGAGATGATTTCAACCTGCCAGTTATGCCGCTCAGCATAACGTGAATACATGCGAAACAAATTACCGGCAAAAAGTGCAGATTCATCCCCACCCGTTCCAGCACGTATTTCAAGAAAAATATTGCGATCGTCATTTGGATCTTTAGGTAGCAATTGCTTTTGCAGTTCTGTTTCAATTTCCGCCAGTTTTTCCTTGCCGGCTTGCATTTCAACTTCCGCAAATTCACGCATTTCCGGGTCTGCGGCCATTTCACGAGCCGTTTTTATGTCCTGTTCGGTCTGCTGATAGGCATGATACAAATCAACGACAGGAATAATCTCAGCGTGTTCACGGGAAAGCTTGCGAAAATTATCCAGATCAGCCGTCACCATTTCGCTACTCAACATCTGATTGAGTTCTTCCAGGCGCACACACAATCGTTCGAGTCTTTTGGTCAGGCTGGCTTTCATTATGGTCTATGCAATTGATAAAGCCGGTTGATTAATTCAACCAGTTCTTCACGCTCTTCTGCCGAAGCATGATTCAAAGCGCTGGATGGAATATGCAGGAATTTATTCATCAAACTATTACTCAACGCCTCCATTACTTTCTGCGGATCTTCACCTTTAGCCAGCAACTTGCTAGCGCGTTCCAGTTCATGCCGGCGATAACGCTCTCCCTGATCGCGCAATGCACGTATGGTAGGTACCAGTTCACGCGTCGCCATCCAGCGCATAAAATCAATCACATTATTGTCGATAATCGATTCTGCCTGGGAAACGGCGCTTTGGCGTGCGTCCATACCTTCTTTCACAATTTCCGACAAATCGTCCACATAATAGAGAAAAACATCATCCAGCTCGGAAACTTCTGATTCAACATCACGCGGCACTGCCAGGTCGACAATAAAAATGGGACGATGTTTGCGCGCCTTGATGGCTCGTTCGACCATACCCTTTCCCAAGATAGGTAGGGGACTGGCGGTACAGGTCACCACAATATCATTCAGCGCCAATTGTTCGGGCAAATCCGCCAATGTAATCGCTTTGGCATTAAATCGCTTGGATAATGCCTGCGCACGTTCTATTGTCCGATTGGCTACTGTAATATTTATAGGATTTCGTGCTGCAAAATGACTAGCGCATAAATCAATCATTTCCCCGGCGCCAATAAACAACACGCGCTGCTCGCTGATTTCACCGAAAATACGTTCCGCAAGCCTTGCCGCCGCTGCAGCCATAGATACCGAATTCGTACCAATTTCAGTTGACGTGCGTACTTCTTTGGCGACAAAAAACGTACGTTGAAACAGTTTATGTAGCAGGAGTCCCAGTGTGCCAGCATTTTCAGCAGATTTTACTGCACTTTTTAGCTGACCCAGAATTTGCGGCTCGCCCAGGACCATAGAATCCAAACCGCTTGCAACACGAAATGCATGTTTTACAGCGTGTTCACGCACCAACTTATAAAGATAGGGCTCCAGTTCCCGTACTTGCAATTGATGAAAATCCGCCAGCCAGTGCATGGCTTCCTCAGGTTTATCTGTACTGCAATAAATTTCTGTACGATTACACGTTGAAACAATAGCCGCTTCTTTAATACGGTTACGACCGACCAGATCATGCAATGCATGTTCCATTGTATTTTCAGGAAAAGCAATCTGCTCACGCACGTCCAGTGGCGCAGTATTGTGGTTAATACCAAAGGCAAATAACTGCATGGAAATTATGGTATATCACGAATAGGCGAAGAATAAAAAACTTGTGATTATAATATCAAGTGCACATAAATTCTATCTTTGATAATCATAAAATTCACTTATCCACGCTTATCTACGATTTCCGACACCAAAACCCAGAGTCACCACCAGAAGAACTTAACACTTTAGATTTATTTACTGAAAAACAATCAACTGTGCAATTTTATATTTTGAGAGTATACTTCCGCTGCAGTTGATAATGCTCAACGAAATGTATTAATCTGGACATAGTATTTCAATCACACTCTTTTTGGAATACTATAGCATTGAACATTATAAAGAAATTACTATTCGTCATGGAGAGTTTATGTACAAAAAGTTAATTTGTGCCATTATATTTTTAGCATTATGTTTACCTGTCGCAGCTTTTGCTGAATCAGAAGAAGTTACAAATGATTCTGAAGAAGTTACAAATGAGGCTGCAGAAGAAGTGGAAGCTGCTGCAGATATTGAAGAAGAAGCATCGGAACAAGAACTGCAAAAAGGCAATGGTTGGAGAAAAGTTCGCATCGCCGAATTAGGCAAATCCGGAAAATTTGTACAAATGGTGCTCATCGAGCACAGCAGGCATACCGACAAAACAATTTATAGCAATGCTATTAAACGGTTATGCAAACCGAGTGACGAATTCTGTCGGGTACGCTTTTGGAGCGAAGAGCGTTACATTCCAAATCGAGTCGCAATGACACCAGAACAAAGAAAACAACTCAAGGCTGACTATCTGGTCAATAAGTCCGCAGGGATGCACCACCTGCAATGGTCTTGCGGCATTGATCCAAACAGTGAAAATTGCCTTTAACCTTTAAGCTAGGTCAATCAGTTGATAAATGCTGTGAAAATGTTTGCATAAAAAAACCTTCTGCTAACACAACTACTCAACAAATAGAACACATTCAATATCAACTGATTCATAATAGATGACGTTAGCTTTTCAATATTACCGGTGAGTCAGGGTATCAAAGACAAGGAAACCCCTTTCCAAGAAACCAAACACGATCAACATTGAAAAGCTAGCCCTTCACCCAATCCCACCGGGGGTTCAAAAATGTACCCCGTCACCCTTTTACAGCATCAGGCCATGAGAGCCTTGAACCACGCTCTCATCACTCGCTTGCTATCCTTGTAACAAAATATCTCGTATGTATTGTACCTATATAATCTAACCGTTTATGGAGTCCATCCCATTGGGCTAGCACTATATGTGCAGGGCTCTGTTGTTAACCCCTAACGCAGCTTCATGCAACACTTCCGATAACGATGGATGCGCATGCACAATACAGGCAATATCTTCGCTACAAGCGGAAAACGCCATTGCCATGACCGCTTCTGAAATCAGTTCAGAAACATGTGGACCAATCATATGAACACCCAATACACGATCATTTCCCGCATCAGAGAGAACTTTAACAAATCCGCTGGCTGAGTTCATGGCACGCGCACGGCCGTTAGCGATAAAGGGAAACTGCCCTACTTTATACGACACGCCAGCTTTTTTAAGTTCCTGCTCATTTTTACCGACCCAGGCAATCTCAGGTGAAGTATAAATTACCCAAGGGATAGTATTAAAATTGACCGCCCCGACTTCAGGATTATGACCTTTTTCAATCGCTGCGATCGCTTCAGCTACGGCTACACCTTCTTCAGATGCTTTGTGTGCCAGCATGGGGCCCCGAACCACATCGCCAACGGCAAACACATTGGTTAAATTGGTACGACAAAAATCATCCACCGCAATAAAGCCACGTTCATCCAGATCAAGCCCATTCTCATTACTACCTAAGCCTTCTGTATTCGGTACTCGACCAATTGACACAATCAATTTATCAACTTCAAGTTTCTGCGTATTAGCATTTGCATCCTGATAGTTAACTGTTACAAATTTTTTGGTTACCTTGATTGATTTTATTTCAATCTCCGTATGAATCACCAAGCCAGGATCCTTAGTGAATATTTTTTTGGCTTCCTTTGCAACCTGATCATCCGCTGCCATCAGAAAATCTGGCAAAGCCTCCAGTATCGTCACTTCAGAACCTAATCTGCGCCATACACTACCCATTTCCAGGCCTATCACACCGGCACCTATCACACCCAGGCGTTTTGGCGTCTCATGTAACGATAATGCGCCAACATTATCCAGTATCCTTTCATTATCAACTTTAACCGTTGGAAGCTGACGTGGAATAGAACCTGTCGCCACAATGACATACTTGGCCTGAATAATTTGTACGTTATTATTGTCGTTAACTTCTATACGCCAAGCTTTGTCTGTTTCGGAACGCTTAAGCAACTTTCCGGTACCTAGAAGCGACTTAACTTTATTTTTCTTGAACAGTGACGCAATGCCTGCTGTAAACGTCGTCACGATTTTATCTTTTCTCGCAATCATTGCTGGAACATCTACCGTAGCATCTTTAACCTGTATTCCATGCGCCGAGATCTTATGCTTGACCTGAAAAAAATACTCGGAAGATTCCAGCAAAGCTTTGGACGGAATACAACCCACATTGAGACAGGTTCCACCTAAGCTTGCCCGTCCTTTCGAATTCTTCCATGCGTCGATACAAACCGTATCCAATCCTAATTGTGCACAGCGAATTGCTGCAACGTACCCTCCAGGGCCACCGCCAATTACTGCAACATCGATAATTTCTGACATATTGACTCTTTCTTATTTAAAATATTCCTTACATTTTACTAGAGTTTGAGGGAAGCGAAAGTAATAGACAAATAAAAACAAGTTTCTTGTCGAAAATTGTCTAGCGAACAAACTGAGTTTTATTCGATTGGTATCAAAATTTATGCAAATATGGATGTAACCGTTATAGTCGATCAATAAATATGACCAGTTCAAATACTGTCGGCAAAAAGTGTTAAATATTCGAAATTCCTGTCCAGAGTTTCATGAGTCTAAAGGTAATTACAATGTACAAAACTTAACAATTGACAGTTTGGTTAATGATCATCTAACCTGCGTTTTAGTTAATGTGAAGCGAAGTTAATAATGGCATACAGACTGTAAGACTCAAAATCAGTTGTCATACTTTTATCAGTAAGTCTATTCGAGGGCAGCGCCAGTGAATGCAATTTTCGAATTTGAATGAATTGCGCAAAGACGTGACAGACTATTTTCAGCAAAGTTTTCACGACAAAGTCTGAATGCCGGAATCATTCACAGGATTTATGTTTATTTTGTTTCTCGGAAATTTTTCAAAACATGCCTATGCATCTATCTATTATCATTCCGGCCTTTAATGAAGAAAGTTTGATTACACAATGCCTGAAATCTGTTACAGACTCATTGGCTGTTAATCGTAGCGCCGGTTTTTCTTATGAAATCATTGTTGTCGATAACAATTCAACAGACAACACCGCAAAACTGTCCAAACGACAACATGCACGCGTTGTATTTGAACCGGTCAATCACATTGGACGCGCACGAAACGCAGGCGCCGCAGCCGCTACCGGTGATTGGCTTCTTTTCGTCGATGCAGACAGCCTGCTCAATCCCGGTATGATCACCGATATTCTGCAAATGATTGAATCAGGCAAATATGTCGGCTGCGGCAGTGTAATGCAAATGCCAGATTCTCCATGGCTGGGAACGGTAATTTTAAAGATCTGGACTCTGGCTTCTGTCACATTTCGTTGGGCATCAGGTGCGCTGATCGTCTGCCGTGCAGATGCATTTCGTCAAGTCGGTGGCTTTAATCAGGATTTATATGTAGCAGACGAAATTGCACTGAGTCATTCACTAAAAAAATGGGGACGCAAGCGTTGTCTTAAATTCAAGATCTTGATTCAATATCCGCTGGTCACATCCGCACGAAAACTTAAATTGTACTCAGGACGGGAAATAGCCAGTCAATTTTTACAAGTGCTCTTAAGCCCACGAAAAGCATTACAAAATAAAAAGAAACTTCCCATGTGGTACGATGGACGGCGTTAACACAAGGTCAGAGATCACCTGCAAAACCGGCCGCTTGTCTTGGTAAGCACCGCAAAGGGCAGATAAAGCTGTACGAAGATCAGCGCCCCCAGCCGCACCTTGGATTTCCACTTTTGTACACTGCTGTGCTGTTAAATTTTCTCTGTCACACAAATCAAACAACGTTCAACCAAAACATAACAGTGAAAACAGTTTATTGATAGATAAAACAATAACCGATTGGCACCTTCATCGCTTGAAATCAAATCACTTTGAGTATCCCTATACAAATTTCACTATCCTGAGATAAGATTGACAGTAAATGATAATAAGCGAGCGCATCACAAACACGCATTTTTAAATAGGATTATTCGCATGAAAACAAGAGCAGCCATAGCCTGGCAAGCGGGACAGCCCCTAACCATAGAAAATATCGATCTGGAGGGCCCCAAGGAAGGCGAAATACTCGTTGAAATTAAGGCCACCGGTATTTGCCATACCGATTACTACACGCTTTCAGGCGCAGATCCTGAAGGTTTATTTCCAACGGTTCTAGGGCATGAAGGTGCTGGTATTGTGGTTGAAGTTGGAAAAAATGTAAAATCTTTGGAAGTGGGCGATCATGTCATTCCACTGTATACACCGGAATGCCGTGAATGCAAATTTTGCCTATCGCAAAAAACCAATCTTTGTCAGGCTATTCGCAGCACCCAGGGCCGCGGCTTGATGCCCGATTCAACATCGCGCTTTTCAATCGACGGTCAGCCTTTATTTCATTATATGGGCACATCGACCTTTTCTAATTATACTGTTGCCCCCGAAATTGCATTAGCCAGAATTCGCAAGGATGCGCCCTTTGACAAAGTCTGTTATATCGGGTGCGGCGTTACAACCGGTATAGGCGCAGTACTGTTTACCGCTAAAGTTGAAGCGGGCAGCAATATAGCTGTCTTTGGCCTGGGTGGAATCGGTTTGAATGTTATACAGGGCGCCAGAATGGTCGGTGCTGACAAAATAATCGGTATCGACATCAATTCGAAACGCGAGGCCATGGCGCGTGAATTTGGCATGACGCATTTTTTAAATCCGAACGAAGTACCTGATATTGTCGATGCAATCGTTCAACTCACCGATGGCGGCGCAGATTATAGCTTTGAATGTATCGGGAATACAAAAGTCATGCGACAGGCATTGGAATGCACGCATAAGGGATGGGGGCGCAGCATTATCATTGGCGTAGCCGAGGCCGGTGCGGAAATCAGTACACGACCATTTCAACTGGTAACCGGCCGCAAGTGGGAAGGCACTGCTTTCGGCGGCGCGCGAGGCCGGACTGACGTGCCAAAAATTGTCGACTGGTACATGGAAGGCAAAATTAATATAGATTCATTGATTACACATACCCTGAAACTTGAAGATATTAACGAAGGTTTCCGCCTTATGAAAGCCGGGGAATCAATCCGCTCAGTAGTGATTTACTAATGAAACAGATTCTAGAAATACGTAACCAGCATAGTTGTTTCGACGGTATTCAAAGCTTTTATCAGCACACATCACAAGTTATTGGTTTACCGATGCGTTTTTCAGTATATCAACCGCCCCAAGCGCAGCAAAACCCGGTTCCCGTAGTCTTTTTTCTCGCAGGCCTGACATGCACTGAAGAAACTTTCATGGTCAAAGCAGGCGCTCAGCGCTATGCAGCAGAATATGGACTCATGTTGGTTACCATGGACACCAGTCCACGCGAAACAGGTATTCCGGGAGAAACCGATGACTGGGATTTTGGTGCGGGCGCCGGTTTCTATCTGGATGCAACAGCGCAACCGTGGTCAAATCATTATTTGATGGAAAGCTATGTCGCCCATGAATTATATGGAATCATTATCAATCAATTTCCCACGGATAAAAACAGAATTGGAATATCGGGACATTCAATGGGCGGTCATGGTGCGCTGACGCTGGCATTACGTCATCCTGAAAAATTCAGATCCGTTTCGGCTTTTGCACCCGTATCTGCGCCCATTCAGTGTCCCTGGGGACAAAAGGCATTCACGCATTATCTGGGTACAAATCAGCACAATTGGCGCAAATATGACGCCACGGCATTGATCGAAGATGGATACCGCACAAGCGCTATACTGGTCGACCAGGGGCTTGACGACAAATTTATGTCCGAACAACTGCACCCTGAGCAACTGGCGCAAGTTTGCCATAATACCGGGCAAAAACTAACCTTGCGTTACCACTCTGGCTATGATCACAGTTATTACTTCATCAGCACATTTATTGCTGATCATTTAAAACACCACCGGGATGTTTTAGGCAGTTAACTATAGCGCCTCAAATATACCCGCAGCACCCATGCCACTGCCAATACACATGGTTACCATACCGTATTTTTTTTGATGCCGACGCAACCCGTGCATCAGCGTTGCCACGCGTATGGACCCCGTTGCACCTAAGGGATGACCTAATGCGATTGCACCGCCAAGCGGATTGATTTTTTCCCGATCCAGGCCCAACTCATTAATGACTGCCAGGCTTTGTGCAGCAAATGCTTCATTTAATTCGATCCAGTCAAGATCATCTTGCTTGATGCCAGTTTGCGCCAGTACTTTAGGAATTGCTTTAATCGGGCCCACACCCATAATTTCCGGCGGAACACCGGCGACAGAAAATCCGATAAAACGGCCTATCGGAGCAAGATTAAAACGCTGCAGGGCGGCCTCGCTCATTAAAACCACGGCACCGGCACCATCAGACATTTGTGAACTGTTACCTGCCGTTACTGAACCATGTGCGGCGAATACCGGTCTGAGTTTTGCAAGTGCTACAGTGCTAGTATCCGCACGTGGTCCCTCATCGGTTTCTTTAATCGATATTTTTTCACGCGTTTGATGCGTTACTAAATCAGGATATTTTTCATCGACAGTATAAGGTGCAATTTCCTGTTTAAATTCACCGTTTTCAATCGCTCTGATTGCGCGTTGATGACTCGTAAAAGCAAATTCATCCTGTGCCTCACGGCCAATCTTCCACTGCTCTGCAACTTTTTCTGCAGTCATGCCCATACCATAAGCGATTGCAACATTTTCATCATGCTTAAACATGACCGGATTCATTGCAACCTTATTGCCCATCATAGGCACCATACTCATGCTTTCAGTTCCACCGGCTATCATCACATCCGCCTCACCTAAACGTATGCGATCAGCTGCTATTGCAACCGATTGCAGCCCCGATGCACAAAAACGATTAATTGTCATACCCGGCACACTATCCGGCAGGCCGGCCAATAGCAACGCAACGCGAGCAACATTAATCCCCTGCTCTGCTTCGGGCATAGCACACCCGACAACCACGTCATCAATCGCTGCAGGGTCCAATCCCTTGCATTGTTCCATAACCGTTTTCAGTACATGAACCAGCATATCGTCCGGACGAACATGTTTGAACATGCCGCGGGGCGCTTTACCAACGGGTGTTCGGGCAGCGGCTACTATATAGGCGTCTTGAGTTTGCTTGGTCATTTATTTCTCCTTGGGTTATGGGTGCCCACGCCCCCATACTCATAATGCGATAAGTAAAGTATAGCCAATTAATTTCTGAGTGGTTTTCCTGTTTTCAACGTATGTTCAATACGCGCTTGCGTTTTCTCCGTTGCGAGGAGCTCCATGAACGCAGCGCGTTCAAGTTCAAGAAACCATTCTTCGTCAACCAGACTGCCAGGCGTCAAATCACCGCCACACATGACATACGCTATTTTTTTACCGATCAAATTATCATGCGCTGAAATAAATTCACCTTCACGCATATTGACCAGAAGGCTCTGAATCGTTGCAATCCCAGTATTCCCCGCCACGGGAATTGCACTTGTCCGTAATGGTGGGCGATATCCTGCTTCAGCGAGAGCCAGTGCCTGTAATTTTGCGGCATGCAGCAGTTCAAAACGATTCATGATAATTGTATCGGCAGGACGCAAGAACCCCTTCTCTTTGGCCTGTTCGGCACTTTTCGCCATTTCCGCCATGGCCACAGTCTGGTAGTATTTTTTCAACTGTGGAAACGGATCACCATCCAGTGCATTCTGCGCGGCTCTAAGCGCTAACTCTTTGCAACCACCACCAGCAGGCAACAAGCCGACACCTGCCTCAACCAAACCAATATAGGTTTCCATCGTCGCAACTGTACGATCGCAATGCATGACAAATTCACAACCACCGCCCAGTGCCAAACCATCTACAGCCGCAATGGTCGGTATCATGGAATAGCGCAAAGCCTGTGATGTCTGCTGGAATTGATGGATCATCGCTTCCACTTCAGCCAGTTTCCTGGCCATCAAGGCATCGGCCATGTCGAGCTCCCGAGCGGCTTTGAGAACTGTCGCCTGCGCCGATTTTTTAAACTGTTTAAAAAACTTCTCAAAAAACGAGGGTGGCGGTGGTGGTAGGCTGCTTTTTTCCCGTGGCGGTTTCGGCCGCTCTGTCGCCTGTTTCAGATTTGCGCCTGCTGAAAACGGTGGTTCAGTCTGCCAGACTACCATAGCCTGCCAGTTTTTTTCGGCCTCTTTGAGCGCTTCTTGGACGCCATTCAACACATCTTTGCCAATTGTATGCATTTTGCTTTTAAAGCTGAGAATGGCAATCTTATCTCCGGTATGCCACATTCTGACAGCGTCAGACTCGAAGATGGTGTCACCATACGTTGACTCTTCGCCGAAAAGTCGGTCAGGGTATAACTGCCGTTGATAAACAGGGAGTGTCGAGCGTTTATGCAGTGCCTTTGATGTAGGGGAATAGGAACCTTGCGGCGTATGTACCGCCTGATTACCCTGTTCTGCTATTTCCATTACCCAGGACGGCAACGGTGCATCACTCATGCTCTTACCGGCAGCAATATCTTCTTTTATCCAGTTGGCAATCTGTTCCCAACCGGCACGCTGCCAGATTTCAAAAGGTCCATGCTCCCAACCAAAGCCCCACCGGATAGCCAAATCCACATCACGTGTATTCTCGGCAATGGATTCCAATTGAACAGCACAGTAATGAAACAAATCACGATGAATAGCCCACAAGAACTGTGCCTGTTGATTTGAATTGATGCGCAAGCTTGATATTTTGTCTGTAGGACTGCAGTACTTTAACTGGCGCTTAAGATTCTCATCCACTTCACCTTTGGAAACACGATAGCCATTCGACGCAAGATCCAGCACCTGAATTTCCTTGCCGATTTTCTGATAAACACCACGTTTTGTTTTTTGGCCTAGGGCGCCATCATCAATTAAGCTTTGCAGCCAGTCAGGCACTTCAAAGTAAGTATGCCATGCATCATTCTGTAACGTATCCCGCATGGTGTTGATGACATGCGCCAGGATATCCAGACCTACAATGTCTGCAGTTCTGAAAGTCGCACTTTTGGGCCGACCGATAAGTGCGCCTGTTAATGCATCCACTTCGTCAAAACCAAGACCAAAAACCTTGCCATGATGCATTGTTGCCAGTAATGAAAACACGCCAATACGATTGGCAATGAAGTTTGGCGTATCTTTCGCGCGAATCACACCTTTACCGAGATAAGTCGTTAAAAATGCTTCCAAATTATCCAGCATTACACCATCGCTGTGCGCACATGGAATCAACTCAACCAAATGCATGTAGCGTGGCGGGTTGAAAAAATGAACACCGCAAAACCGGTGTCGTAATGCTTCAGGAAATGCCTGCGCCAGCGTATTGATTGAAAGTCCGGAGGTGTTACTCGCAAAAATCGTCTGTTCCCCAAGATAAGGGGTTACTTTTTCATACAGCGCCTTTTTCCAGTCCATGCGTTCGGCGATCGCTTCAATGATCACGTCACATTCTTTGAGCACTTCAAGATGCTGATCATAGTTGGCCGGTTGGATAAATGTAGCCTTTGTTTGCGCAGATAGTGGCGCTGGTTCAAACTTTTTTAACTTTTCGACGGCATTAATCACATTAGCATTTGGATCGCCTGATTCTGCGGGCAACTCAAACAACACCGTTTCAATATTTGCATTCACCAAATGGGCTGCAATCTGAGCACCCATTACCCCTGCCCCTAATACCGCCACCTTGCGCACAATAAATTGAGCGTTATTCAATTCCGCCTCCTGCATGTATCGGTTTATCGAGTAAACTTTAACTGAAATTTCAGCTACACATACGGCCCATTATTTTTAGTTATGATTTTCCACCGCACATTACCTATCTTACCTACACTCCAACCATCTGCCTGAATAAATTAATTCAAATCAGTCAAGAGTGTTGTTTTTTCACCAACAATACATACAAGCGTACAAGTATGAAACATAAAGTGCAAGCTTGTTCTTGAATTTAACATAAAGCACATTAGACTATTGTCAAAATGTACAAACAAATAAATACAGCAGGTAATTGTTCTGCCATAAAAACTACATCGCTTTTATTGCACGTCACCGTCCTCAGGACGAATTTTTACGTTCAAAGACATAGAATGGTAGATGAATATGAAAAGAAACAAGTCAAAAATTCGCAAAAAAAGGTTAAACCGTTTTTACAACAAAATTACGCAGTTTGCCTGGCAAAATGAACAGGTTTTGTGCCGTATTCAACATATGGAACTGCGTTTAATGCAATGCGAAACATTTGCAGATCTTTTACAAACGCTGCTTAATGATAGTCAGACTCAATTTGAGCTGGACAAAGTGACACTCATTCTTTTGGATCCGGATCATGAAATCCAGCGCTTATTGAGCAACATTGAAGCCGGCTTCCTCAAGAAATTTCCAAATTTATCATTTCACACAACGAATCAGCGGTTTTTGCATTTATTTGAATCAGATTTATCGCCGCAACTTGGACGATATGATCCTGATTTACACGCTGATTTGATCATGTCTTCCTCACACCAAATTCATAGCATTGCGTTATTACCACTTAAACATGACGACCATTTGCTGGGAATTCTGATTCTTGGCGATTCAAACCCAGAACGCTTCACAAAGCATGCTGCAACCGATTTTCTGCAACACTTGTGTACAGTTATTTCCATTTGTATCGACATGTCCATTTTACGTGACAGATTAATGCACAACAGCCTGAATGACGCTTTGACCGGCATTAATAACCGCCGTTTCTTTGATCAACGATTACCCGAAGAAATCTCACGCTGCAAACGCTTACAAAAACCCATAAGCTGTTTATTTATTGATGTGGATCATTTCAAACAATTTAACGACACCTATGGCCATGCAAGCGGTGATATGGTCCTGAAACAAGTTGCCGGTATTATTCGCAATACGTTACGCAAAAGTGATATCGTCGGACGCTATGGCGGTGAAGAATTTGCCATTCTATTACCTGATACAGATCATCTAAACGCAGTCAGAATCGCAGAGCGTATTCGCAAAAACATTCAAAAACATTGTTATAAATTTGATACGCATCAACTTCAAGTAACTGTTTCAATCGGCATTGCGGATTTTCAAAAATTTGCAGATGAAAATAAAACACTTACCGAAATTGCTGAAATACTCATCTCAGCCGCAGACGGTGCATTGTATAAAGCAAAACAGGCTGGCAGAAATTGCATCGCCATTAATGAAGATTAATTTGTCTGCAACCTGACATCCTTTAACGCAACAACACTTATCCTTTTCTGAATTGCTAAATTATTTCAATGGCTAATATTGTAATTCAATACAGAGAGACAGTTGTATTATTTCCTAGGTACCCACTGGGTTGAGTGGCATGTTTTATTTTTCCAAATACACGACGCACTGCAAACTGAGGACGCTGTTGCCAAGACAAAAAAGGTGACTTTGTATCACTTGAAACAGTCATAGGTGTACATTCGGACTGGTTTTTATCAAATGCACCTGAATTTGCAAAATATTTAAACAACTGCCGATAAAAATCATGGCGCTTCCCGAATGAAATATGAATACTGTCCATACTCATCCACTCGGATTCAGGCTCATAGAGTATCAATTGATTACGCGCCGCAAGTTCATTCAGACCTTGATGCACCGTTTGCGCGCGGATGATAACCTCATCATGGGAAAGCTGGCAGGACGGAAATAACAGACTACGTAACATTCTAAAGCGCAACTCAGATAGTGATTCAATCGACGTCAACGGCAGATTTGTCATTACTATGCGCGCATCCCTGCTGCGCAATTGTTGTATGCACCACGACACCCAACGCAGGATTTGATCAGGATTGAATCCATATGGAATATCATTGCCGATATCTGTCAGAAAAGCGTAGACCGGATGGGGCTCACCGGATTGCAGCCGCTGCCATAAACCGCTGCGAACAATTCCGGGTAATTCACGCACCAGCACCTGGCTCGTTTGACCGTACGAGCGTCCGTGACCAGCTGCAACCAGCACTTCACTGGGTCCGCCACAATGCTGTTGCAATAAATGGATAATCATGCGAAGCGAGAGCGTCAAATTGCTCGCACCCAGCAAAACGATTTTATTCTTTAGGTTCAATGTCTTATTTTTTATAATAGAAAAACTTTTTTATATTCAATGTTAAAGCCATGATAAAAGAAAAACCGGACTAGCTGTCCGGTTTTTCTTGGCTGCCAACTTAAGAGTTACGGCAACTAATTTTGGTGAACATACGGACCATCAAGACTTGTATTCCCAGCCGCATCAGATGATCTCACAGTAAAATTGTAGGTCTCGCCTTTACTGCCCATAAACTCCATACTGTGTTGCATCGCTAAGGCGTCATTTGAATACTCACCGCAACAAGCCAATATGACGCCACTACTTGCAGGTTCATCTGTCGTCCAAGTGATTCTGAATTTATTTCCTTTCGTTTTTCCACTTTGCACATTACTGATGATTGGTGGACTCACATCACTTGGATCTATAGCACTTACTGTTTTACTGTCAACACCTATCTCACCCTTGTCGTCCGTTACCGTAAGCGTTACCTCATAGATACCGGCGCTCTGATAGGTGTGATTTGCAACCAACCCCGATGAAACTGCACTGTCTCCAAAGTTCCAACTATAATTTTCTATGGTACCATCGGGATCGACACTGGTAGCCGCATTAAATGTACAATCCAGATCTGGGCAATCATAGGTAAACGACGCAACAGGAGCCTGATTGTTGTCACTACCCGAACCGCCCCCTAAAATATGCCAGGCAACTAAAGCCTGTACCAGTCCATAACCATACGCATTGTCTTTGCCTGGATCTCCTAAATCTTCTGCACTGGCTATCAATGCGTTACGGATTTCCGCATTTGTTTTGCTGGTATCAGCGCTCCACACGAGTCCGGCTACAGCGGAAACATGTGGTGTTGCCATTGATGTACCATTCCATGCTTCGTATCCGCTACCATCAGAATCAAATACGCCTACAAGACTGCCTTGCTCCAACGGATTTGCAGTTATATAGGCCAACAAATTCTGACCATCTGACTGACTCAATGTAATCATTGGAATTGTCAGGCTATTGCCATCTCCCAGCGTACCAGCAAAGTTGCCTTTCGTATTATTGTATATGACAGCGCCTGACCCGCCCGCGTCAAATACATTCAAGCCTTTATCAAAAAAGGATATTCCGCCGCGCTCGCAAATCACGATACTGCCCTTCCAGGTAGCCGGATCAACATCAGCCATTTCACATAAACCACCATCAATCAAACGCTTCACTAAAGGACTACCATCCGATGTATAACCCGAATTTGCCATATGGTTCCCTTGATATGTGATACTGCCGACAGTAACCGAATTATCAGAAAGCCATGGAACGGTGCTATTCACACCAACTCCCGGCGCAGCGAGTTCAACAGCACTGTTTTGCTGGGAAAATTCAGCAATCACTTTATTACTGTCAACTGCAGCAACAGAAATCACAGAACCATAGGACGCTGGATAACTGTATCTAGTATTGCCGTCATTTCCCGCAGCTGCGACGGACAGTATATTGCTGTTTTCATAAAGTTGTTTAAATGCTCTATCTTCGGTACGACTGCGCAGACTGCCACCCAAGCTCATATTAATAACACTGGCACCGGCTGCTTGACAACGTTTTGCCGCGTCAACCAAGTCCGAACTGTATGACCAGCCGCAACTTTCTCCATCAAATACTTTGACTGCATACAGTGACAATGCACCCGGACTGACACCCACAACGCCTATATTGTTATTGGCCGCCAGCATGGTGCCTGCCACATGCGTGCCGTGGCCGCAGGTATCATTATCCCAACCGGCTGGATAACCCCCTACGATATTAACGCCCGCAAAGTCTTCATGGTTTCTTTGTATGCCGGAGTCAATGAGACATATCATGCGGCCACTGCCTGTAGGCGAATTTGAATCGGGAATACTGTCACGATCCGCATCCCAGACATCTCGTGCTTGCACCATATCAATGCCGTAAGGCACTTGCTGGGCTGATGGATAGCGCTTGGGATCTTCTTCGATAAAAGTAACATGTGGATTCCTTTCCAAGCCTTGCAAAGCGGATTGCGGCACAGAAACCGCAAATGTATTTAAATCATCAAAACGATAATGAATCTTAGCACCAACCTGATTCAACACCGCTTGTGCGTGTTCAGACCCAGCCGGTTGAAATTCCACCCAAACGCGGCTCAGTCCCGCTGACACTGCAACTGTTTGACTACAGGAAAACAGAACAGCTGCGCCAATTACCAGCTTGAATTTGTTTTTTTCCATGAATTTGTCCTTAAACATTTTTCAATAGAAAACAAACGGCAAAACTGCGCAATCCTGAAATTGGGTATCCCATTGGTAGCGTTTTAAATTTCAGTGAACCGGCAATCTGTCTGTTTAACATTTCTTAAAATGCGCAGAAGTTTACCAATCAAGTGATATCCAATAGTTTGTACAGTAATTCGTCATTCAAGACTGATCCGCTATCTGGAATCTATGCTATGCACGATTGGTAATAAAAATTTACGATACGGTGCTAATTGACTTTTTGCCAGATAGCAGAAAGATTGATTAAAAACACAATGTTTATCCTGCTTGGACAAGCATGAGTATGGTGTTCACAGCCGCTTACACAATACTTTAAGCGATTCTACCATCACTTCACGAATACAAATCGGATAAAAACCTGAACGACCGACAACAGCAACATGCAAAAAACTAATTTATGCATCCTTCATTGCTCGGTAAAAATTGTTTTTAAAAAACAGGTATAGATAATCAATAGCAGACAGAATACTAAACATTAGGGTCAAAGCAAGCAGCCAATGTGGAATCAAATTCATAGCTACGAAACTTAAAAACACCAAAAACTGAAATACCGTGGCAACTTTTCCGAGTATTCTGGGAACTACGTTAAAAAATGCCCGCCAGTTTTTTTCCCACGCAATAAACGTAGCACCACAAAACACCACAATATCGCGTGCGCCAAATAATAAAAATTGCCACCATGTGATATCCGTTTCGATAAACATGACAACTGCTACCGAAAATACAAAACATTTGTCGGCTATCGGATCCAGTAACGCACCAAGTGGCGTATGCAGGTTAAACCAGCGACTCAACGCACCATCCAGATATTCAGTTGCCAAAGCGACGATGACTATAGCCAATCGATACTGTTCCGGGGCAAACGGAAAAATAAAAGCCAGCACCATACGCAGCAAAGTCAACGCATTAGGCAAATGTTTCAACATGTTTTTAAATCGCTCTTATTTCTATATAAGGGAATTGCTTGACCCTGCAGGATGTATAGTTTCATAGCACTTAACCCCAGCTTCCTGGCAAATTTCCAGAATTCAGCACGTGAAATCGATCGCACCGCCAAATCCGATGCGCATATACAACACTATCATTAACCCAAATACAATTGCGCGCTGCTTATCATAAATCAGATTATTTATCACAACAAATTGTCAATCTCGGGCAAGACCAAATATGCCGAGCGTCCCGAATTCTACTTTGTTCCAGATTTCAAACATAAAAAATCATGTCCAATGTGATGATTTTTGTTTTGAATAACGGAGAAACGTGAAAATCGTCTGAAGCCGCATACAAAGGTTCGGTTAATTTTTCTTTTTGAGCCTTAATTTTGCGATGGGTTCAACAACAACCGACTCAATTTCTGGACAAATTTAAAAGTGCACAGATAGCACGGCATTGCGCACACAAACTGACCCAAACGCGGCATATTCTCATACAGAACACACCAAACATGAGTTTCTAAGTATAACGAATTCAATATTTAGGGCTATTGATTTAGGATCAAAACCGGCTTCAAGAATCAGACAAGATTATTTGCACCCGTGATTGTTTATTCTCTAGCCAAAATTGATATACGAGAATATCTGTAATGATGCGAATACTAACAAAGGCACATCAGATACTGGTAACAAAATCAACGTTAACGAAACATCCCAAATACGGGGGCAACCGTTCAAGCATCTCTGTTTAAAGTTGTACTCTATTGGATTACAAATCCACCGCCTTTGCTGGTGATCTCCCGAAAATTCGCGCAATATAATACAGATCGTACCACCCCGGTAATAAAGCAATCAAAAAAGTCAATATCTTGTAGTTTTATTTGCACAAGAACTTATTACAACTGAGCACGTCACGTCATAAACACTGTCTTCAATGTGGTATAGTTCATAACTATAAAAAGCATTGGCTATACCACTTTATACTGGTACGCTTTTGGCTATAGAAATATGCTAATCAATATTCATTCAAGGAAAGTCATATGAATCAAGAAATACCACCATTAGACCCACATCCACTCAGCGAATATGTTGCCTGGGCTGGCGGACGTAACCGTGAGCCAATATTAGGTGTTTTAAAAGAAAAACTGCCCAAAGATCCCGAGCGTGTGCTGGAGATGGCCAGCGGCAGCGGCATGCATCTTAATTATTTTGCGCCGCATTTCGAGCATTTGCATTTTCATCCCTCCGACAGGGATATTGAGGTTTTTGATAACATCAAGAACCTGACAAGCCAGCAAGGCAACGACAATATTGCAGATCCGGTGCATCTGGATTTGACCGATCCGGGCACCTGGTTCAATCCCGGCCCGGAAAAATCATTTGCCGCAATTTTTTGCATTAATATCTTCCAGGTTGCGCCCATCTCCATTGCTGACGGCATGATGAAATGCGCATCACAGCTATTGAAAGATGACGGCTTTCTGCTGATCTACGGTCCGTTCCAGATTGAAGGCAGGTTCACCACGGATTCCAACAAAGAATTTCATGAAACGTTGAGCTCTGCCGGCGTAATGGAATGGGGTCTGAAAGATATTGCCGATCTGAAAAAAGCGGCCGGCAATCATGGCATGGAACTGAAAGAAATCATCGATATGCCGAGCAATAATTTTTCATTGATCTTCGGTAAAAAATAATCCATGGCGGCTTCGGGTTCTGCCATAGTCGTCGGCGTCGGGCCTGAACGAGGCCTGGGCGCCGCTTTGGCGCGCCGCTTTGCTGAAAATGGGTTGCATGTCTTTATTGCGGGACGCAATGAAAACAAACTGAACGCTGTTGCAAACGGAATCCGGCAAGCAGGCGGCAATGCCACCCCGGTTGTTGCCGATATCACGGCTGAAAAAGACGTTAACCGGCTGTTCGATACCATTCGTGCCCGTGATGATAAAATCCAGATTGCTGCTTACAATGTCGACAGCAATCTCCCCTCGCCTTTTCTGGAAACAAGCGTTGAAACGTTTACAACATTGTGGCAACAGAATTGCCTGGGCGCATTTTTATTTGCCAAACCATTAATGGCGATCATGCAGGTTCAGAAACAAGGCACGGTTTTCTTTACCGGCGCTACCGGTTCACTCAGGGCAAAACCGCCTTTTACTGCATTCGCCGCCGCCAAGGCGGGATTAAGAGCGCTGGCGCAGGGTCTTGCAAGAGAATTCTCACCGCAAGGCGTTCATGTGGTGCATACGGTGATCGACGGTGTGATCGATGGTGAACGCGCACGGCAGCAGTTTCCCGAGTATGTCAAAACCAAAGGCGACGATGGGTTATTGCAACTGGAAGCGATCACACAGACCTATTGGGCGATTCACCAGCAGCCGCGCAGCGCCTGGACACACGAACTCGATTTGCGGCCATATAAGGAACCATTTTAGGAGCCGTTTTAGGAACTGTTTCAGGAACCATTTTAGCCCTGATAACAGATTATTATACAAATGACCCCGGAATATACTATGAATACTTCTACAGACTGGAATATACAAGGCAGTTATTTTGAAGCCTGCAATTGCGAAACCGCATGTCCCTGTGTCTGGTTTCAACCCCCTTCGGAAGGCAACTGCAAGCTGTTCGTTGCCTGGCATATCGAAAACGGCCATTTAAATGGCGAAACGCTCGATGGTTTGAATGTCGCGCTGGCCTGCTTTTCTCCCGGACATATGAAGGACGGCAACTGGCAAGCGGCGTTATATATCGATGAACGCGCCAGTGATTCGCAATTCGAAGCCATCGTGCAAATTTTCAGCGGCAAGCATGGCGGGCATCCTGCTGTACTCATGAGCTTCGTCACCGAAGTATGGGGTATCAAAAAAGTCAAAATAGATTACCGGATAGACGGTAATAAGCGTGAACTGACAATACCCGGGATCGTGGATATGAAAATTGAAAGCATCCAGGGTATCAAAGGCGGTGAGGCGACAATCGATAATCCGCCCTTATGCGTGGTCACCAGCCATCCGGCGGTGGTCGCCCGTTCAGTCAATTATGAATTCCATGATTATGACAAAGCCTGGAAATTTTCTGAGCGCAACAGCTATTATTCGCAATTTACCTACCAACCCTGACATTCCAGATATAATCATGCCGGATTCATAAATCCGGCTATTTCCTCGCCAGCGCATGTCAAGAAATCAGGCCATTATTTTTATTTCCCTGCTGGCCGTTATTATCGCCTCCTGGTGTTATCTTTATTTTCAGCACTGGCAGATGACGTCGCTGCCGATGTCGGAAATGTGGATGCCGCCTTCCGATACAGCCGCATGGCAATGGATGGATTTCTGGCTGGTTTACGTGATGTGGGCCGTCATGATGGCCGCAATGATGCTGCCCTCAGCCATTCCGATGATTCTGGTCTATACAAAAATCTGTGAAAAGCGGTATCAAACCGCTCACCCCTATGGTTTCCTGTTTGCATTGGCTTATCTTCTGGTCTGGCTGACATTCAGTATTGCGTTGACGCTGTTGCAGTGGCAACTGCATGGTTTGCAGTTTTTATCGCCGATGATGGATGTCCGCCATGAACAGATGGCGGCAATCATCTTTCTGCTGGCGGGTGTCTACCAGTTCACGCCGCAAAAAAACAATTTTCTTCAGTCCTGCCGCACGCCAATGGGATTCTTATTGACGGAATGGCGGGAAAATACCACAGGCGCATTCCGGATGGGTTTGAAACACGGCGGCATGTGCCTGGGTTGTTGCTGGGCTCAAATGTTTCTCATGTTTGCTGTCGGCGTAATGAACCTGTTGGGCATGGTTTTTATTACATTGCTGGTGTTTATTGAAAAAATCATCCCCGGCCATCATCAGTTTTTTTCCAAAACAATTGGCATTCTGTTTATAGTATGGGGTATCTGGCTTTTTCAAACATCATCGTGAATTTCTATGAATCCTGATACCCCGTCTTTACACTCAACCGCCCAGTCTGAACATGACCGGACACGCAATTCGCTGGGCATTATTCAATATCCGCAAAGAGCAGAGTTATATAGCGAGCTCAATGCAATCGCCCATGAATTACTGACTATACCTGCGCAGCTTTCTCATCTGGTTTTGCTGTCTGACCGGCAATCGGTAGAACAGGAACGGAAACTGGTCGCCGAATTATGCGAGCAATACAATATTTCGCCACCCAATAATCATGAGAACGAATTCACCGCATACCTGGGTGAATTACAATTACGCTGGGAACGGCATACCGAATATTCAACCTACACGGTTTATCAGGCGAGCGCTTTTGAAGCCCCTTTTGAGCAACCGCCAATCAAACGTCTACCGCATAAATGGCTGGCCAGTTTACCCGGCGAAGTGCTGGTTGCCACCCATATTGCGTTGGATGACCGTTCACGCCCCAAACGAAGTTTGAACGAACTGGCACAAATATTTTCATCAAATACCGTCATAGGCTCAAAAGTAGCCGGGGGAAGCGCCAGCGTATGGAGTGACAATCAAATCCATGAAGACGGTTTTGGCCGCATTCTGGTTCATGACGATAACCTGCGCAGCCGGCAGGTCGGCCGTCTGGTACAGCGCCTGCTTGAAATTGAAACCTACCGCATGCTGGCCATGCTGCCGTTACCCATGACACGCGATATGATCCCAAAACTGGCGCAAGCGGATCATCGTCTGGCGCTGTTAAGAAAAACCGAACTCACCAATATTGACGACGAACAACGACTACTGGATGATTTAACTACTCTGGCCGCTGAAATTCAAGCGTTATCCGCCCAGACCAGCCACCGGTTCAATGCCTCCCGCGCTTATTACGATATTGTAAAACTGCGTATCACCGAACTGCGCGAGGAACGCATTGAAGGTTTGCAAATGTTGCAGGAATTCATGATACAACGCTTGTCGTCCGCTATGGGCACATGCGAACTGGTGCATTCCAAACTGGAAAATCTGTCGCTGCATGTTGCCCGCGCATCCGAATTACTCAGAACGCGCGTCGATATCTCCATGGAAGCGCAGATTCGCGACTTGCTGAAATCCATGGATTCCCGTGCGCATGTACAACTGCGTCTGCAGGAAACAGTCGAAGGCTTGTCGGTCGTGGTACTGAGCTATTATCTGCTGGGCTTGATCGGCTACGGGTTAAAAGCAATCAAGGCAGCGGGATACATGATTAATGTAGAACTGTTGACCGGTATCGCAGTCCCGGTAGTGGTAATCAGTGTTTTTTTTGCGGTTAGAGGTATACGAAACCTGGTCAGCAAACAGCATAAAGACAAATAGCTCAGTAACCCGTCAGCATTCCGTAATACTCACAGCCAGACCTCCCAAAGATGTTTCCTTGTATTTAACCGACATTTCCAGACCTGTCTGTTTCATCGCAGCAATACAATTATCCAACGACATAAAATGCTGCCCATCCCCGCGAATGGCAAGGGATGCCGCTGTATACGCCTTAATTGCGCCAAAACCGTTGCGCTCGATACACGGCACCTGAACGAGGCTGCCGACCGGATCGCACGTCATTCCCAGATGATGCTCCAGTGCAATTTCTGCCGCATTTTCAATCTGCTCGGTCGTTCCTCCCTTGATCGCACACAGTCCGGCTGCGGCCATAGCCGAGGCAGAGCCGACCTCGCCCTGACAGCCTACTTCAGCACCCGATATGGAGCTGTTATGCTTGATCAAACCGCCCACTGCGGCTGCGACCAAAAGAAAATCGCGTACCTGCTGTTCTGTTGCATTTTCATGCTTGACTGCATAATAAATCACAGCCGGAATAACTCCTGCGGCGCCATTGGTCGGCGCGGTGACCACCATATGGCCTGCTGCGTTTTCTTCATTGACCGCCATGGCGTATGCGCACAACCAGTCATTTAAATTTGCGTGCTGCGGATTTTCCTGCAGTTGGTGGTACAACGCCTTTGCACGCCTTTGTACTTTTAAACCACCCGGCAAGCAGCCTTCGGTTGTCAAGCCATTCTGTATACAGGAATACATGGCATTCCAGATCGCATCCAGACCGGTGTTCAATTTTTCTTCGCTGATACGTTCCTGCTCGTTGCGTCGCTTCATCCCGGCAACGGACAAACCGCTATCGGCTGACATTTTCATCATCTGGTTGGCATTTGCAAATGGAAAACCACAGGAATTTTCCGTATCCATTTTAAGTGGCGCCACCAGCTGATTGATCTCTGCCAAAGTAGTGATAAAACCACCGCCAATAGAGAAATAGGTTTCCGTCAGAACCGTTTTCCCGACCGAATTCATGAGCTGAAAAATCATGCCGTTTGGATGCTCGGGCAACGGTTCCCCACGATCGAAAACAATATCATCGGGCACAGTAAACAGTATTGAGGCATGACTATTACTCGCAATGGTATTTTGTGCAGAAAGACTGTCTACCAGTGTATTGACATCTTCTTTTGCGAGTCCTTGCGGCGTGTAGTCATTCAACCCCAGGATAACTGCGCGATCTGTCGCATGACCTTTCCCTGTAAACGCCAAAGAACCTTTGAGCGTACACCGCAAATGGAATGGTTGCATGTCCTGATGATCGGTGACAAATGCAACACATCGGCGACGAAAATCCTTTGCAGCCACCATCGGCCCCATTGTGTGTGAACTCGAGGGACCGATGCCAATTTTGAAAAGATCAAGAACACTGATAAACATGAATATTGCCTAAAATATTTTATTTAACTTAAACCAACAATAAATAATATGTACAACGTTACAATAAAATCCACTGTATTTCATTTTAGCCGACTTTGATGCAAAATGCTTTTTTATATAAAGTTTAAAGAAGTCTAGAGAATTTAAACCACAAACCCTATAATTGGCTGATAACAACGTACCAAAAAAGACCCAAAAAGAATTCGCTATATTTTTCAAGTACGTTAGAAAATTGGCATAGGAACAGGAATACGGAAATTACAAAACGAGGAAAATTATGACAACAGTTGGTGCACGCCTAAATCGTCTTGTCGAAGAAAAAGTACATGACACTTATACAATCAAGAAAAAGCTTTCTGAACCCACAGTATGCCCGAGCTGCAATGCCGTCTATCATAAAGGCCATTGGCAGTGGCTGGATGTTCCGAACAATGCAGAAGAACACAAATGCCCTGCATGCCTGCGTATCGAGGACAAAGTTCCCTGTGGTTATATCACCATAAGCGGTGATTTCTACCGTCAGCACAAAGACGAAATCATGGGATTGATCCGTAACAAGGAAAATCGCGAAAAAACAGGACATCCATTAAACCGCATTATGGACATGATTGAAACCGATGATGGCCTGGAAATCACCACAACCGATATGCATTTACCACGAGACATCGGCGTGGCGCTGGAACATGCCTATGACGGAACACTCGACTATCATTATGAAGCAGGCAGCAATATCCTGCGGGTCAAGTGGTCACGATAAAGACTGCAAAAACAAATACATAGAAAAGTACAGAAGATGGTGAGGTAATCCCTGTCATTCTGCCAATGGGATTACCATCATCGATTAATATCTCCCGTAAAGCGGGAAACATCAACCTGAATCACCTTTGCTCGAAAGATCGCGTATCCATAATTCAAGTCTGCGTGTTGCCATTACATCATCACAATTATAAGCAAGTATTTCGGTTTTCAGGCGTTGTTTTACTCTTGAATCGGTTGCTTGCAGAAAGCGATTGAACTGTACCACGGACCACTGAGAACCGGATTCTTCGTTTACCCATTGGAAATTCACCAGTTTAGGATGCTTGCAGATATCCTTTAAGCCATAACCCTGTAGCGGCAACACCAAGCTATCCAACACCGGTTTTTGCAAATCAAATAAGGGACTGACTTCGCCATCCTGCCCTAACAACCACTGCACTGTGTTATGACCACTCATATGATAACGCTCGGCATATTTTTTAATGGTAGCCCTTTCATGATTCGAATAGTGCGCAAAAATCACCGGTGAATAGCGTGTACGATAGTGTTCTATTTTTTCCAGAAATGTGCACCAGCCACGATAGTCCTGCGTCTCATCATCCGTCCATACATAATCAAAATCATGTTGAGTATAGGGTGGCGTAAGCAATCCCCACAAGTAAACATGCCTGTCACAAGTAGCCGCCAGTGGATTATCTTCAATATCGAAATGAACCCAGTTACCGTCCGGCAGCGTGATAGTCTTCAACTGGAAAGTTTCATCATTCAGAATTGATCGAGCCTGCAAGATGGCGCGCTGCTTTTTTTTCAAACTCGCAAGATGCGGAACATCAGGAATATTTTCAGCGTTGAGTGATGCAAGCTGGGGGATTGTACGAATACCGGCCAGAGCCAAGCGCGCTGCAGTGCGACCATGCACGCCATAGAGTAATGAAATATCCGCTTTAGCATCAAATTGTGAGCGGCAATGTGCAAAATAAGGACAAATACGGCATCGGCTATGGCTGTATCGCACCTCCGGCTGTTTTGATTGCTCACGTAACTGGTGCATACTGTCAATAAACGCATCAACCAGTGCATCGACTTCTTCACCAAGACTTGCCATACGCCCATCGCCAAGAAACACGATGGCAGGTAAATTATTGTCCACCAATCGGCGATATAAACCCAGTTGTATTTGCACGGCTTTCTTGTTTTCATTTTGTGTCAATTTGGCATCGGCTGCTTGGTATTGACCATTCTCGTGACGAATCAAAAAATCCGGAAAACCAAGCAGACCTACTTCATGGTTTATAAGTCGTGCCTGATAAATAACCGGCACACCCTCATCCATCAGAATTTGGGTATGTTCAAAAGATGTTGCCTGATACACATCATGTCTGGACTGTAATTGCGTCAATATTCGTTGTTCATGCTGTAATCCGGCATCAAATAAAAGCTGACTGAACGGGTCAGGTTCATAGTACGTTGCCTGATGCAAATCCAGCCAGGCACGCCGAATACATGAGACCCAAGCAGTGGCGTCGCTGGGCTTGATCAATTTACTGTTGGACTTGCTGTCTTTCATCCATTTATTTCGATCATTTTATATATAAGGTTAACGCGCTTAATATTGACTATTTTTTCTGATCACGTGATGATGCGCTAATCCTAAGCAATACGCTCCAGGCATGTTAAAGTTGAAAAGGAAATAGGTTATGAAAATTGTATCAGTATTTGGCATCGCTATTTTATCAACCCTGATGATTTCATCCGTTCTGGCAGGCTCACTGGACAAATATAGGGACGATTTCCCGGCGCCATCAGTTTATCAACAACAGTTTTCTCCCGATGAAGTTAAAAGACGTCTAAATGAAAAAATGAAACGCGCGATTCAAATACTCAACACCATGGAAGGCGAAGAAAAGGAACGCTGGATTAATGAGTACAAAAACAGACTTGAGGAAGCGCTCGCTTCAGGCAATCATTTAAAAGCGGCGTATTATCGAGGAATCTTGGAAGGGGCAGAGTAAAAAAATGAGAACAATTATTTTATTAATTTTACTGCTGTCAGTTTCACCAAGTGTATATACACAAGCTACCGATCCGTCGCCAGCCTCGTCAAATAGTTCATCAGAACTCGAAGCGCTTTCATTTGACAAGGTTTTTGACAAAATCACTTTGGAAGAAACCGATTCGCTAACAAGCCCTGTCGACCCAACAAGTTCAATCAAATTTGTCCGTGTAGAAAACGAATTCTATTATGTCGTTATTCTTTCCTTAATGTGTTTGCTTTCCCTCAGTATCGTGTTATTTTTTTTGATAAAACTCAAGAAAGATGCGCAACCTAAAGACATCGTAAGCGGAGCAGGCCTCATTATCATTGTTTTTGGCACCATCATTCTGGTACTGATTGTCGACACGTCGGAACAATTGACTGCAGCCATCGGCATTCTCGGAGCAATAGCCGGATATCTGTTCCGTTCGGCACAGGAAGACGGTCAAAAAACCGATCAGAAGCCTTCCGCAGAAAAAGACAATTAACTTAATACTGTCTTTGCAATATTATCGTACAAATTTTGTAAAGCACTTTGTTTACAATCTGCGTACTGGTATACTCACGCATCTTAAAACATTCTGTTTTCCAACGGCGGGCCTCCCCGCATTGCAAAGTAGTGAACCTGGTCAGGTCCGGAAGGAAGCAGCCACAGCTATTTCTTGCAAGTGCCGGGGGTTTGGCTCGCCACCCTGATGGTATTCTATAGTTTTTAAAAAACTATATCCTGATGTATCGACATAAGCCGACCTGCTATAATGCATGATGTTTAATTCCTCCATATAGTTCGAAGAACGTGTTTCAATCACAAGTCCTTGCACGAAAGTGGCGTCCCAGAAATTTTCCTGAATTAATCGGGCAGGATCATGTTGTCAGGGCGCTGACGAATGCGCTGGAACAAAATCGGCTACACCATGCCTATTTGTTCACAGGCACACGCGGTGTTGGAAAAACCACAGTTGCACGGATATTAGCTAAAGCATTAAATTGCGAAAAAGGAATCACGTCCACACCTTGTGGAACCTGTACAGCCTGTACACAAATAGATGGCGGGCATTCTATCGATTTGATCGAACTTGATGCTGCATCAAATACTCAAGTCGACCATATGCGTGATTTACTGGAAAATGCGCTTTATGCACCAACCAGTGCGCGTTTTAAGATATACATAATCGATGAAGTACACATGCTATCCAAATCGGCGTTCAATGCAATGCTGAAAACACTTGAAGAACCGCCTGCACATGTTAAGTTTGTTCTAGCCACAACAGATCCTCAGAAAATACCGATTACAGTACTTTCTCGATGCCTGCAGTTTAATTTGAAGCAAATTCCAGCAGTACGTATTACAGCGCATCTTAAGAACACCCTGATCCGAGAAAAAATTCCAGTCGACGAAATCGCATTAGCACTCATTGCACAAGCTGCTCAAGGCAGTATGCGCGATGCCCTGAGCATTTTGGATCAGGCGATCGCTTTTGGCGAAGGTAATGTAACCGAGAACGCGGTGCGTGACATGCTCGGCGCAATCGATCAGCGCTATCTGTATGATTTACTCGAAGCGCTGGCTTCAACAAACGGCCAACAATTGCTATCGCTTGCTGATGAAATGGAAGCGCAGTGCCTATCGTTTGAAACAGCTCTGCAGGATTTGGCAACTGCATTGCACCGCATTGCATTAGCACAAACGGTACCGCAGTCAATCAATGAAGACATACCGGAATATCAACAGATTTTATCCCTGGCGAAAATCTTTTCACCGGAAGATGTTCAATTGTTTTACCAGATTGCATTGCATGGACGTAATGATTTGAACCTTGCACCGGATGAATATGCTGGCTTTACCATGACACTAATACGTATGCTGACGTTTATGCCTGATCATTTGAACACAAATTTGCCAAACCAGCAACAAAATCCTGATCTCACCACAAAAAATACGCGTTCAAACAATAATCAGAAGACATCTCCAGAAGCAGAAAAAGGCACTCAATCCTCATTGATCAAAAGTAGCCCTTTACCAGACTGGCATGACTTGGTTAAACAATTAAAATTGACGGGTATGGCAAAAATGCTGGCACAACATAGTGAGGCAAATATTTTGAGCAGTGATAAAATTGAATTATTTGTCCCCGAAGTGCACAAATACCTGTTAGACAAAAAATACCAGAAAACAATACAAACTGCACTCAACACACACTTCGGAAAACCGGTTGCGCTCAGCTTTACTATTGGCAGCATCACCGGTTTAACACCTGCCGCCATACATCAGCTTGAAAACGAAGCAAAGCAGGCAAAAGCGATAGCAGCCATTGAGCAAGATCCGGTTGTACAAGAGCTGGTAGATAGTTTTGACGCAAAAATCATCGAATCTTCAATCAAACCGATTCAAAATTAAAGGAGACTCACCATGAAAGCTAATCTAGCAAATATGATGAAACAGGCACAGCAGGTACAAGAGAGCATGAAGCAAATGCAGGAAAAACTCGCCACATTGGAGGTTGAAGGCCAGTCGGGCGCAGGAATGGTCAAAATTATTATGACTTGCCGCCATGATGTTAAAAGTGTGCAAATTGACGACAGCCTGGTAGGAGATGGCGATGACAAGGAAATGTTGGAAGATTTGATTGCAGCCGCATTCAATGACGCTGTACGCCGCGTTGAAACAACAACCCAGGAAAAAATGGCGGAACTAACCGGCGGGCTCGGTTTGCCACCAGGCATGAAACTGCCGTTTTAATGTGGAGTAACCAAACTATTTATGCATACAAATATGTCAATCAGATCGGGAAGAAAGAAAACGCCCTTGCGGTCTCCTGTATTTGAAAAACAGAATGCCTCTGCCCCGCCTGCAACAACTTACAAACTGCAAAAACTTTTAGCGCAAAAAGGACTGGGTTCCAGGCGTGAAATGGAAACATTAATTGCTTCAGGTCAAGTCAGTATCAACGGCAGAGTTGCCATTCTCGGTGATCGAGTCGGCGCAAAAGACAGGGTACAGATTGGCAAACGCGTGATCCGCTTCGATTTGTCTGAACGATTACCCCGTGTGCTGCTTTATCACAAACCTGAAGGTGAAATTGTCAGCCGGCATGATCCTGAAGGCCGTCCGACAGTTTTCGATAGACTGCCGCACCTCAAATCTTCCAAATGGATTGCAATCGGTCGCCTGGATTTTAATACCAGCGGACTGCTGATTTTTACCACCGATGGCTCACTGGCCAACCGGCTAATGCACCCGCGTTTTGAAGTTGAACGCGAATATGCAGTGCGTATCGTCGGGAAACTGACAGCTGAACAAATCACGCAATTGACAACCGGGATTCATCTGGATGACGGCACGGTGTCATTCACTCAACTTGCTGAACAGGGTGGCGAAGGTATTAATCATTGGTATCGTGTTATTTTACAGGAAGGAAAAAACCGCGAAATCCGGCGCATGTTTGAAGCGCTCGGTATTATGGTAAGTCGTCTGATGCGTGTACGATTCGGGCCGATCAATTTGCCCCCACGTATAAAACGCGGCAAATGGCTGGAACTTGATGAAAAAGAAGCACGGCGCTTGCTAGATATGCTTTCTTGATGGACTATCAGCCTACAAGCTGATCACGATTGAGCAAAAAAACAAAACCATCGCCTGCACTGGTTTCAAGCCAGGTAAACGGCAACTGGGGGAATGCCTCCATCAGCACTTCTTTATTATGACCGATTTCAACAATAAGCATGCCTTGATCGGTCAAATGATTGGCAGCATCAGCTAAAATCTGTCGTGTTGCATCCAGGCCGTCTACACCACTGGCAAGCGCACCAACCGGCTCATGATGGTATTCTTCAGGCAATGACGCCATGGATTGCGCATTAACATAAGGCGGATTACTGATGATCAGATCATATCGCTTACCGGATAATCCGTTAAACATATCGGATTGAATCAATTGAACCCGATGCTGCAACTGATAGCTCGAAATATTTTTTTTTGCAACAGCAAGCGCATCGTCTGAAATGTCTACAGCATCAACCTCAGCACGTTCAAACACCAGTGCTATCAGTATGGCCAGGCAACCCGAACCCGTACACAGATCGAGCGCAGTATGGATATTCTCAGGATCGATAATCCAAGGTTCCAACTGATTTTGCAAAAGTTCTGCGATGAATGAACGTGGAATAATGACGCGCTCATCGACATAAAAAGAATAATCGACTAACCAAGCCTCATGAGTTAGATAAGCTGCCGGTTTTTTTTCTGTGATTCGTCGCTTTAGAATATCCTCTACCTGAGTTATTTCATCGCTGGTTAGCCGCGCATCAAGAAACGGTTCCAACTGGTCAAGCGGCAGATGCAAGGTATGCAGAATAAGATAAGCTGCTTCATCATAGGCTGTAGCGGAACCGTGACCAAAAAAAAGCCCGGCCTGATTAAATCTGCTGACTGCAAAGCGCAGCAGATCCCGTATTGTATATAATTGCGTTCTTGCTTGAATGAACATGTGTCCTCAACTGCTTAAGGTCAAAGTATCGGATATTGAGAAAATCAAATAACGGGAATGTAGCATAAAAGCCAACTTAACAACCTGAATCTTTAAACATTGCATTAAACCAACATTAGTGGTAAAAATCAAAATCGATATTAAGTTTATGTGTTCAGCGCTAGAACAAGCATTAAAGGCACAATCACTGGGTGAAGTGCCGGTAGGTGCAATCATCGTGCAGAATGAAAAGATAATTGGACGCGGATATAACTGCCCTATCACTACCCGAGATCCAACTGCACATGCTGAAGTTATGGCACTGCGAGACAGCGCGCGCTATTTAAACAACTATCGCCTGCCCGACTGCACGCTTTACGTTACATTGGAACCCTGTATCATGTGCATCGGCGCGCTATTTCATGCACGTATTAAACGTCTGGTTTATGCCGCCGCTGATCCGAAAACTGGCGTATGCGGCAGTGTGATTGATTTGCCTGCCGAAACCCGGCTGAATCATCATATGCAGGTGGAAGGCGGTATTCTGGCTAATGAAGCAGGTATGTTGCTTAAGCATTTTTTTGCGCAACGGCGTAAAATTTAACCAATGTAATCACAAAAAAAGCGGGAATGAAGATATTATGAAAATCAATATCTCAATCAATAAGCAACAGCTAGATCTACTCAATGATGCTGGTCAGATTATCAAACATTATAGAATTTCTACTGCAAAAAATGGTACAGGGCAAGAAAACGGAAGCTTCTGTACACCGCTGGGTAAACATATCATCCGTGCAAAAATTGGTTCGGGGCGGCCTGTCAACACGGTATTTGTGCGTCGCCGGCCAACTGGGGAAATTTACACACCGAAACTGGGACAGCAGTATCCTGAACGGGATTGGATATTGACACGAATCTTATGGCTGTCAGGTTGCGAGCCTGGTTTTAACCGGTTCGGATCAGTTGATACCATGCGACGCTATATTTATATCCATGGCAGCCCTGACAGTGTGGAAATGGGAAAACCCGGTTCTATTGGTTGCATTCGCATTTCCAACAACGATCTAATGGAATTATTTGACTACGTTTCTACGGGAACGCAAGTCAATATTATTCAATAACAACAGCAAAACCAGTTTAGCAGACACTTAATTTGAGATCTGACTTTCGAAGTTTTCAGTGTCAAAACCAAACAATAATAATTCGACTCAATCGAAAACCAGTCAAATCGGAATTAGCGATTAGGAAATATTATGCATATTAGATTTTTCGATACCGGGTTTGATATATTTTATTACACTTTAATTGCTGCTTTAATTGGTTTGCCTTCTTGTGCCATTGCCGAAGAATGGATATATACCATCCGGCCAGGAGATAATCTGTGGAATCTGACCGAACGTCATCTTACGGATATGCAGTATGTAAACCGTTTACAGCAGTTGAATAATATTAAGAACCCCTATGTCATACCACCCGGTACACTACTAAGAATTCCAGTATCCTGGACTCGGTCGACTGGAAATGCGCAAGCAAAAATTGTAAATGTCCACGGTACAGCGGTTATACAACGCGCCAACCAAACAGAAATACCCGTGGTATCGGGTATGCAGTTATTGTCAGGAGACTTGATTCAGAGTCAGAACGATTCATTTGTTACTGTTGAGTTTACCGACAACTCACAAATGCGTGTTCAAGACAATAGCCGAGTTCGTTTGAAAGAAATGCGCATATTTGGTGATCATGGCTTAGTTGACACGTTGATTCATCTGGAAAAAGGACGTACTGAAAACTCAGTTCCCAAAGATACTTCCAAAGGCACACGATTCAGGATACAAACACCCTCGGCAATCAGTTCTGTAAGGGGAACGGCTTTTCGTGTCGGCACGGTTGAATCACAATCCAGCACCTCGAGTGAGGTTCTTTCCGGAAATATCCATGTCAGTGGTGAAAAAAGCGAAATCAAAGTTCCAACCGGTTTCGGTACGGTAACTACTCAAGGTAATCCACCTGCGTCGCCGGTAGCACTTTTGCCGCCACCCGATTTATCCAATACGTCTAGATACTATGAACGTTTACCGCTGGTCATACATCTCAATCCGTTACCTGGCGCACAGGGATATCGTACTCAGATTGCACTGGACAAAACATTCAGTGATTTGTTATCCGAGTTTACCACAACGAGCTTACCTTTCCGTGATGGAGACATTCCGGACGGGGATTACTGGTTAAGAATTCGCGGTATTGATGAATCCGGTATTGAGGGTAGAGATGCCGTCATCGCTTTCTCATTAAACGCACACCCCGAACCCCCTTTTGTAATCGCTCCCTTACCTGGTGGCGCGACAACGCCTGAAAATCAGGAATTCAGCTGGGCTATCCAACCTGAAGCCGCACATTACACACTGATGATAAGCCATAATCCAGATTTTACCGAGATAGCGTATTTCAATCCTGAGATAAAAGAAAACAAGGTGGTTTTGCCTCAATCACTTGCACCCGGTTATTACTTCTGGCGCATTGCTTGTGTTTCTCAGCGAGAGGGGTCCGGCCCGTTCAGTGATATCATGTCTTTCAGAGTGCCTTACCCAGGGCCATCACTTGACGAAACAAAGCTGGATGAAAAAGAAATAACATTTGCTTGGCGTGCTGCCGCCGAGGATCAAAGTTTCCACTTCCAGTTTTCTCGTGACGAAGCATTTTCTAAAATCATTTATGACGAAGTTACGCAAGTTTCACAAATAACGCTACAAAAACCTGCAGGCGGAACATATTACCTACGCATCAAGACAATCGAATCCGACGGTTTTAAAGGCCCATGGGGGCCTGCCCAAACCATCGAAATTCCACGTGAAAAACCTTACTGGTTAATGCTATTGCTTTTGCTGCCACTCCTCGTCCTTATATGATTTATCTGAAAAATTTAAGGCATCAACACAATACCTTTGCTATACGAATAGCACTACTTATAACAGCAGTTGCCATTATCGCTTATACAGAAGTATTGGAACGGCTGAATCTGGTAATCTACGACGAATTATCGACGTTAATCCATTATCCGCATGATCCCGATACCATAATTGTGGCCATCGACGAAGAAAGTCTGAACACTTTAGGTCGCTGGCCATGGTCCAGAGGCGTGCATGCAGAACTCATTAATCGGCTGAAGTCGATTGATAACAGGCGCTTAGCACTGGATTTACTGTTTTCAGAACCACAGAACAGCGACCCATACGCTGATCAATTATTGGCCATGGCAATTGCGGCACATGGAAATGTCGTACTGCCTGTAGCACCACTATCAACCGCTGAACCGGATTCATTGTATTTAGCTGTGCCTCACCCGCTTTTCAGTCAATACGCCGTATTGGGCCATGTCGATGTTGAACTTGATAGTGATGGCGTCGCACGCCGTGTTTTTCTCTTTGCGGGCATCAATGCACCGACCTGGCCAGCGCTAGCGTTACTTCTCGCTGATCCCACAGTCGCGCAAAAATCACATGCACTTCACGATAAAGCTGCAAATTCAACTGATCGTTTTAAACACTGGCTCCGATCGGATGAAGCACTTATTCCCTTTGTAGGAAAAACTGGAAGCTTTCGTCAGGTTTCCTACTCAAGCGTGTTATTCAATGATGACATCTTGGCCAGTCTGCGCAATAAAACCATTATTGTTGGCATGACCGCCGCAGGCCTGGGAACACGGTTTGCAACACCGGTATCGCCCATAAACCGGCAGCCAATGACGGGCGTTGAATGGCATGCGAACGTCTATTCAATGCTGCAAAATAGCCGCGCCATTCACCCCATCTCAGAACTGTGGATTGCGATCTTGTCCATTTCGTGGATTGCCGTTATCTTGACAGTCATTGGTTGGGCAAAAAGAAACTTGACAATCCCATTATTACTTATCTTATTGATGATAGGCATGGTTATTATTTACTATGCACTGAAAATCCTGCATATTTGGATCCCGCCAGGTGCTGCATTATTGGGTACGATGGCAATCTATCCCTTGTGGAATTGGCGACGCATCAATCAATTCGTACGTTCTTTTCTGATTTCAAGTGTACGTTCGAGTACCGCTCTGGAAACGATTAAAGACGGTGTTATCATAACCGATGCACACGATCATGTCGTTTTTATCAACAAAGGCGCCGAGCATATTCTGAGGTCAGAATTCAATCAGATCAAAGGGAAAATGCTGCACCAAATTTTGCATATTCATTCGAATCATGAAAACACATCCAGCAACCCTTCTGTCGAAGATATAATGACTCCCGGTTTGGATAGTCCTGGAGTGCTTGAATGTAATTTGAAGACAACCCTGGGTCACGAACGCACTGTCAGGATTACACGAAACCAGCTGTACGATGAACAAAAAACACTATTGGGATCTGTGGTAGCCATGACGGATATTAGCGATACTGTTGAGTTGGCGCAACGAATTGCTCATCAAGAAAATTATGATGCCCTGACAAAACTACCAAACCGCTCGAAACTGTTGTCCCGTTTTGACCAACTGATTCAGACAAGTCAAGATACCGACAAAATTTTTACCGTTATCTTTGTTACGTTGGATAATTTCAAAAAAATTAACGATGCAATGGGGCATCAAGCCGGAGACAAATTACTTAAAATGGTCTCCTGGCGTCTGTATGAAGTTGTGCAACGCGATGATCTAGTTGCGCGGTGGGGCGGTGATGAATTTATCCTGCTTTTTGATCATCTGAGGGATAAAGATTCAGCATCAAATATGGCACAAAAAATTCTTGAGGTTATCAAACAACGGTTTGAAATTGATAGTCTTGAAGTATTTGTTTCCGCCAGTATTGGCATTAGCTTTTATCCGGAAAATGGTTCCACAAGTGAATCAGTATTAGAGCGGGCCGGCACAGCCATGTATCGAGCCAAACGCGATGGCGGTAATCGCTTTGAATTTTATTCTTCCGAGTCATCCGAGGTATGGACACGCGACCGGCTTGAGTTAGAAAAAGAATTACGGGCTGCAATCATAAACAGCGAGCTGCAGGTTTTATTTCAACCCATAATAAATGCAGAAACACATCATATAGCCCGGATGGAAGCTTTGGTGCGCTGGCCGCATCCGACTAGAGGTTACTTATCGCCCAGTGAATTTATTCCACTTGCAGAAAATGTCGGTCTCATTGATCAACTGGGAGAACTGGTGCTTAAGGTTTCCTGTATTGCAGCCTATCAGCTATTGAAGCTGGGTTACCCAGTTAACGTTTCAGTCAACGTTAATCCCCGACAGTTACTGAACGCAAATTTTCTGCAAACAATAGTTACAACATTGCATGATACCAATTTACCACCCCATTCTTTAATACTCGAAATAACTGAAAGCACGATTATTAATGATCTCGAACGCGTCGGAAGTATTTTAAGAAAAATAAAAGAATTAGATATTTTAATTGCGCTTGATGATTTTGGCACTGGCTATTCTTCGCTCACATTATTACGCGAACTTCCCATTGATATCCTTAAAATTGATAAGTCTTTTGTTCGCACGCTGGATCAAAATCAGAATGACTTGACAATTGTTCAGGCAATTATTGGTCTGGGTATCAATATGGGATTAATTGTCGTTGCAGAAGGTGTAGAAACGGCCCAACAAACCCAGATTTTACTTCAACACCAATGTTACTACCAGCAAGGTTACTACTTCAGCAGGCCAGTCCCTTACAGTGCCTTGCTGGAACTGGTCAATGCAAATAATGAAAGCGCCCCTGCACACAAACTCTGTCTTTGATCAAGCAGTCAATAAAAAGCATAATCTAAAAGGGTAATACCTCGTTCGGATTGCCAATGGAATTGATGTCTCTAACTGCCTGAACATAAACAGCATCTCCCCTTAATCTCGCCATTGAAACAAAATGCCGTATACCATGCATATGTGCAAGACGCCCAAGACTGGCAGCAGAAATATTCCATTGCAGTTTATCCAGCAATTCATCGACTGCCTTTGAATCGTTACATACCAGGATCATGTCACACCCGGCTTCAAGTGCAGCACTTGCACGTGACACAATAGATGCGAAATGCCCTACACCTTTCATACTCAAATCATCGCTGAAAATGCAACCTTCAAACTGCAGTTCCTCGCGTAAGATTTTTTGCAGCCAAAGCCGTGAGAACCCCGCTGGATATTGGTCAACTTCGGGATAGATAACATGCGCTGCCATAATACCTGTAATACCAAAATCTATCATGTGGCGGAAAGGAATCAAGTCATCCATTTCGATATCGGAGTATTGACGGTAATCGACAGATTTTTCGAGGTGAGAGTCCGCCTGTATAAATCCGTGCCCCGGGAAATGTTTGCCGACCGCCTGCATACCTCCTGCTTTTAGTCCCCGCATCAGTGCATGGGCAAGATCGGAAACTGCCTGTGGCTCACGGTGAAACGCGCGATCACCAATAACGCTACTGTTGCCATGATCAACATCCAGAACCGGTGTAAAACTCAAATCTACACCACTGGTTATTAATTCGATTGCCAGGACATAACCCACTTGTCTTGAAAGATGACTAGCACGCGCAGGATTTGAATCCCAGATTTCTCCAAGTTCGCGCATGGCGGGCAGCCGCGTAAAATCTTCCTTAAACCGTTGTACCCGCCCGCCTTCTTGATCAACTGCAATTAACAGATGTGGTGTTCTGAGATCTCTAATTTCCTGAGTCAATGTTATCAATTGCTTCTGCGAAGAAAAATTTCGCGAAAACAGAATAACGCCGCCGGTCAGGGGGTGCTGTAGACGTCTTCTATCGTCGTCAGTTAAGTAGCAGCCAGCTATATCGAGCATGACGGGCCCGAGTAACATGATTATTTCTCCAAAACGACAAAAGCACAGGCAATATTCATTTCATCACTGATTGTCAGATAATGACTGACAATACCTTTTTCGCTGATTAATTGATCGAGCTCTGGATGAAATTTAAAATAGGGTTTCCCCAATGCATCATGTGTAATAGTAATAAAATCCAGATTGACCGGATGACGCAAACCTGTTCCCATTGCTTTTGAAAGCGCTTCCTTGGCAGCAAACCGCCCCGCAAGAAACAGTATAGGCTTACTGCTGTTTTGATATTCCTTCCATTCAGGATCGGTTAATATTCGCCGCGCAAACTTATCGCCATGCCGCTCCAACGAACGTGCAATTCTTGAAGGATCAACCAGGTCAGTGCCAATGCCATAAATCATGCAGATGCCTCGGATATCAGCCGCCTCATTTCATGAACCGCTTTTTCAAGACCGACAAAAATTGCATGACCGATAATCGCGTGGCCAATGTTCAATTCTGAAATTCCCGGAATTGCCGCGATAGCTTGTACATTCTGATAATGCAAGCCATGACCGGCATTGACTTTCAAATTTTGTTTAATACCATAAGCAACAGCTTTTCTGATTTTTTCAAGCTCATAAATCTGTTCAGCTGATGTTATCGCATCAGCATAGCTACCCGTGTGAATTTCAATAACCGGCGCGCCTGCGCTGAGGGCCGCATCTATTTGTTCAGCATCAGCATTGATAAACAAAGAAACACGTACACCCGCATCCCCTAGCTGGCGGCATGCTTGCTTGACCTGCTCAAAATGCCTGACAACGTCAAGACCGCCTTCTGTAGTCAATTCTTCTCGCCGTTCTGGAACCAGGCAGATATCGTGTGGCCTGATCCGCAGCGCTATATCAATCATTTCAGACGTTACTGCGCTTTCCAGATTCATACGCGTGTTAAGCAAACCTCGCAGTTCTTCTACATCACGATCCTGAATATGCCGTCGATCTTCACGCAAATGCAGTGTAATTGCATCGGCACCCGCCGATTCAGCAAGCATTGCGGCTTCGACTGGACTCGGATATGCTGTACCACGCGCTTGCCTCAGTGTGGCTACATGATCTATATTGACGCCAAGTTCAACCATGATTTTTATCCCGGATCAAGTCGGGTGAAGCAGTTTTATTAGTCATTTTTCAGGCACTCCACACCCACAGCGTTGAAGTATCGATTCCGGACAGACATAGCTAGTCATGCCCAAGTTTTTTCAAGATATTGATATTGTCCGCCCACCCGCTTCTCACCTTTACCCAAACCTGCAAAAACACTTTTTTATCGAAAATCTGTTCTATATCTTTGCGCGCCTGGCTCGCGATAAGTTTGAGTTTTTCACCGTTTTTTCCAATGATAATTGCCTTTTGACCAGATTTATCAACCAAAATTGTCGCATAAATTTTGTACAACTTTTCGGTTTCAGTAAATTGATCTACAACAACGCTTGTAGAATAGGGAATTTCGTCTCCAATCAAACGAAACAGTTTCTCTCGAACCAGCTCGGCCGCGATAAACCGCGCACTTTTATCGGTAATCTCATCTGCTGCGTATAACGGAGGATTTTCTGGCAAATGCGGACGAATCACGTCAATGAGCGTCGTCAGTTGTGTTTGATTTGCCGCACTTACTGGAATCATTGCCGCAAAGTTGAATTTCACGTCCATATCATTCAAGAATGGCAATAGCTGGCTTTTATCGGCCAACTTATCTATCTTATTAATAACCAGTATAACCGGAATCGTTTTGGGTAACAGACTTAACACAAGCAGGTCTTGTTCATCAACGCAAAGCGCTTCCATAACAAACAAAACAACATCAACATTCACCATACTTTGCGACACAACGCGATTCATGGCAGTATTCATTCGATTTTTGTAACGCATCTGGAAACCCGGCGTATCGACAAAAATAAACTGCGTTTGCTTGTCGGTCAAAATCCCATTGATGCGATAACGCGTAGTTTGTGCTTTTCTGGATGTTATACTAATTTTTTGCTGTATCAGATTATTGAGCAAGGTCGATTTACCAACATTCGGCCTACCAACGATGGCAATATATCCAGTACGAAAATGAGATTCAGACAGCATACTGAAAACAGATCACCCTAAAACGTATTGTTGTATGCTTAACAATTTTTAACAATAACAATTAATCAACAACACTGGCCAGTTCATACGCTCTTTTTGCGGCTGCTTGCTCTGCACTACGACGACTGGAACCTTCTCCCATAGTACGTATATTGAATTTCGGTATCACGCATTCTACCTTAAACTTTTGCTGATGCGCCTTTCCTATTGTCGTAACAACCGTATATTCTGGCAAATCCAGCTTTTGGCTTTGCAAAAACTCCTGCAGCACTGTTTTAGGGTCTTTTCCATGGGCAGAGTGATCAACTGTCTTAAGTATGGGTGTGTAGAGTCTTGAGATCACTGCTTCAGCCTGTGCAAAATTACTGTCAACGTAAATTGCGCCAAAAACAGCCTCCAGCGCATCAGCCAGAATCGATGGACGCCGGCTGCCGCCACTTTTTAATTCACCTTCACCCAGTTTAATCAACTGATCCAGTTCTAGAGAAAGTGCCAGATCTGATAACGCCATTTGATTAACCATGCTCGCACGTAATCGAGATAATCGCCCCTCGGACACATTTAAAAATTTTGTAAAAATTAATCCGGCAATCGCACAATTCAATACACTGTCTCCAAGAAACTCGAGGCGTTCGTTATGCACAGCACTGTGACTGCGATGTGTTAAAGCTTCATTCAGTAACTCAGATTGAGTAAACTGATAGCCCAACCGAGTACAAAACAAACTCAACATTTTTTCTCGATTAGTTTGCATACGATGATAGGAATCTAGGTTGAAAACTTCAATCGCTTTGTGTTTCAAAATCTATTTGCAGAGAAATATTGGCAAACAGCGGCACATTGACAGAATAATCCACGCTGAGGTGGTTTTGCCCTTTGTCACGAGTAATCTTGATGTCCTTTGCGGCAATCACGGTGATATTGTCAATCTGGGCGCGCTTTGTAAAGGCAAGCCTGAGTTGATTGGCATGCGAATCCTTCAGATTGGCATCATTAGCAATCGCAGTCAGATTTTTCTTGATCGAAGCATTCTCAATATAGACGGGAACAACTTTCATTCCAAGCACTGCAACAAGTACCAGTACAATAGACCATACCAGCATACCCGACAAAGTCAGGCCCCGTTGTTTATAACGTTGTATATTCAAATTCATGATTCTCCCCCAAGAAAAATTATTCTCGACTATTGTATACTTTGTCCTATTCGGTCAAAATCACCAAAATTCCACCAAATCATAAATGCTTTTCCCACGATATTTTCTTCTGGAACAAACCCCCAGTATCGGCTATCGCTACTGCTATCCCGATTATCACCCAAGGTAAAATAGTTTCCCTGCGGAACAGTACAGGTAAATCCGGTTCGACTATATTTACAGTTTTCCCGATAGGGAAACACACGTACACTGGAATACTGCAAACCATTAACTTCTTGATTGATTAAAATGGAATGGTTGGTTTCGCCAAGATATTCGGTATGTTTTTCCGAATAAACATATCCCAAACCCGGTTCTACATATTTATAGTCGCTTTCATAGTTCTGGCTCACGATCTGATCATTAATGAACAATTGTTTATTGTGATATGTAACAACATCACCAGGGATGCCAACTACGCGCTTGATGTAGTCTATGGAAGGATCTTCCGGATAACGGAACACCAGCACATCACCGGCTTTTGGAGTATTCATGTCGATTATTTTTTTGTTAATGACTGGCAGCCGTATTCCATAGGTATACTTATTGACAAGAATAAAATCTCCAACAATCAATGTTGGAATCATAGAACCAGAAGGAATCTTGAATGGCTCAATAACAAATGAACGCAAGCAAAATACAATCAGAATAATTGGAAAAAAGCTTTTAGGGTATTCAATCCACCAAGGTTCCGCCTCATCTGGCTTGCGTTTGTGCCGCAATACAAAATAATCGAACGCCCAGACAGCGCCGGTTATCACCAGCAAACTAAATAATATCAAGGGAAAGTTCATGAAATTACCTTTCTGAATATCCTGAAAAACTTGCAAATACCATTACATGTCTTTTGAAGATTTATCTGATTCATACATGATTTTAATATTTATCTTTTTATTTATTATCGGCTTGCAGAATTGCCAAAAAGGCTTCTTGGGGAATTTCCACATTGCCGACGCGTTTCATTCTTTTTTTTCCAGCTTTCTGCTTTTCAAGCAACTTACGTTTCCGTGTAATATCGCCCCCGTAGCATTTTGCCAAAACATTCTTGCGTAACGCCTTGACACTTTCTCTGGCAATAATATGCGCGCCAACCGCTGCCTGCACAGCAATATCAAACATCTGGCGCGGAATGAGCTGCCGCATTCTCTGCGCCAATTCACGGCCGCGTTGTTGACTACTGCTACGATGAACGATTAATGATAGCGCATCTACCCTGTCTCCGTTAATTAATATATCCAGCTTAACCAAGTCTGAAGCACGGAATTCTTTAAATTCATAATCCATAGATGCATAACCACGGCTCGTTGATTTCAGTCGATCAAAGAAATCCATAACAACCTCATTCAGGGGTAGCTCATAGGTCAACATGACCTGTTTACCCAGATACTGCATATTTCTTTGGTTACCGCGCTTATTCACACATAATGTAATCACCGCACCGACAAACTCATCAGGAACCAGTATGGTTGTCGTTATAATCGGTTCCCGAATTTCTGCAATTTTAGACAAATCTGGGATTCGTGATGGGTTATCAATTTCAGTGACTGTCCCATCACGCATCAGTATTTGATAGACAACTGTCGGTGCCGTTGTAATCAGATTCATGTCATATTCTCTTTCGAGACGCTCCTGCACGATATCCATATGCAACAACCCCAGAAACCCACAACGAAACCCAAACCCCAATGCCTGTGACGTCTCGGGTTCAAATTGCAAAGAAGAATCGTTGAGTCTGAGTTTCTCTAATGCCGCTCGCAAGGCATCATACTGATTCGATTCGACTGGATACAATCCTGCAAAAACCTGCGGCTTGATTTCTTTGAACCCTGTTAACGGTTCTTTTGCAGGCCTATTAAATAAGGTAACCGTGTCACCGACCTTTGCCGCATCCAGCTCTTTAATGCCGGATATCACAAAACCCACTTCGCCGGCACTTAATGAATTCCGGTTCAGCGATTTAGGAATAAACACACCCACTTGTTCACAAAGGTGGGTTACTTTGCTAGCCATCAACAAAACCTTGTCACCGGGTTTAAGCGTACCATCCATGACACGTACCAAGATGACAACACCGACATAGTTATCAAACCAGGAATCGATAATCAGCGCTTTTAATGGCGCATCAGGGTCGCCTTTCGGTGCTGGTATCTGGCGGACAACAGCCTCCAATACGTCTTCGATGCCCTCGCCGGTTTTAGCGCTGACTCGCAATGCATTCTGCGCTTCAATCCCAATAACATCTTCAATATTTTCGATCACGCGTTCGGGATCGGAAGCCGGCAAATCTATTTTGTTCAAAACGGGAACAACCTCTACACCCTGCTCGATCGCTGTATAACAATTGGCAACCGTTTGAGCCTCAACACCCTGTGACGCATCGACTACCAGCAATGCCCCTTCACACGCAGCCAAAGATCGTGAAACTTCGTATGAAAAATCGACATGCCCGGGGGTATCAATCAGGTTTAACAAATAGGTCTCACCATCTTTGGCTTTATAGTGCAACGCAACGGTTTGCGCCTTGATGGTAATACCTCTTTCCTTTTCCAGATCCATAGAATCCAGAACCTGTTCTTCCATTTCCCGCTCAGACAAGCCGCCGCAAAATTGAATGAGACGATCAGCCAGTGTGGATTTTCCGTGATCGATATGGGCAATAATTGAGAAATTACGTATACGCTGCATTTGGTTTTTCAGTAATAAAGATCTGTACGGTATCGGTACACTGTTAAAATTCTTAGTTTCAAGTATTGACAGCTATATAACCTGAAGCATCTGAATCAAGAGGCAGCATTCTAACGAAATCTGGCAAGATAATCATCAAAGGCAGCGTTGTCGAAATGAAAGTGACAAATTTCAATTTGATCGGAATACGACATCAGGACAGGTATTCTATCATTAAATCGTGCCACCAGATCAGAATCCGTATCAATATCAATAACTTGAAAATCGAATGGCACCTGTTTTTGTCGTTCTTCCAAGGCAAGTATCATTTGGTTGCAAAGATGACACGCCTCACGACCATAAACAACCAAATCAACAGTTTTATCGGATTTCACTATAATTCCAAACGATCAGTCGTCTTCGTTTAATTTCATGGTAATAAATGTTGTCAAATCACCCCGTTTAATCAACAAGGCAATATTTTTTCCTTCTTGAACTTGTTCAAGCAATAGATTGAATTGCTTAACACTTTTAACATCCTTACTGTTGAAACCGAGGATTACATCACCTTTACGAATACCCGATTGACTCGCAATTCCAGGGTAAACATTTTCAACAAGCAAGCCATTCTCAATTTCCAGCTGCTCTTTTTGCTGTGTGGTTAGTTCATCCAATACAAGTCCCAATCGATTGGTTTCGTCAGTGTTTTTACTTTGCTTTCTTTGATAATGTTGATCAGTCTCTTCTCTCGGAATCTCACCCACGGTAAGTTTAAGATTTTTTATTGAACCATCTCGCCATACCTTGACCGTTATTTTGGAATCGGGAGCCGTATTGCCAACTATCCGTGGCAAATCTGCTGAAGTCTCTACTTCCTGGCCATTAAAATCAAGGATAATATCACGCGCTTTGATACCTGCATTTTCAGCTGGCCCATTTTTTTCTACCGAAACAACCAATGCACCATGGGTCTCAGACAAGCCAAACGACTCCGCCAGTTCTTTGGTAACTTCTTGGATCATTACCCCTATTTTTCCACGACGGACAACACCAGCAGTTTTAAGCTGGTTTGCGATATCAGTTGCAACATTAATCGGTATGGCAAAAGACAACCCCATAAATCCGCCCGTGCGACTATAAATCTGCGAGTTGATACCGACCACCTCTCCACTCATGTTAAATAATGGTCCGCCCGAATTGCCTGGATTAATGGCAACATCTGTCTGAATAAACGGCACATAATTTTCTTGTGCAAGGGAGCGTCCTTTTGCACTGACGATACCGGCTGTCACACTATTTTCAAAACCAAATGGCGAACCAATCGCAACTACCCACTCGCCCACTTTAAGTTCATCCGGATCACCTTGATTAACTTTTGGCAAATTCTCAGCTTCAATTTTTATCAATGCTATATCCGTTTTTTTGTCGGTACCGATTACTTCGCCAATAAATTCACGTTTATCGTTCAACTTGACAGTAATTTCATTGGCGGATTCGACTACATGCGCATTCGTCAGGATATAACCATCGGAACTTATAATAAAACCAGACCCCATTGATCTGGGTTCAGATCTTCTCGGCGCAGAAAAAGGCTCCATATGACGTCTGAAGAATTCATAAAATGGAGAATCTTTAGGAAGATTTGGAATCTCCGGAAACAACTGTGCCACGGCATCCTGCTGGGTTTGGATTGTACTGATATTGACCACAGTAGCGCCATATTTATCTACAAGACCCGTGAAATCAGGCAGTTCTCTCGCTTGAGCAAAAACAAACGAAGATGTTACAAACAAAAGAAGCAAAATAATGTGACGCATTGTACTTTTCCTCAACAAACCTATTATCATTAAGATTATAAAAAATTATTTTATCAATAGCCTAAAATTAGACCGGGGTTTTTCTAATTTTCCTGTCAATAAAAAAGCGCCTATAAGCGCAGTTTATAATGAACAATCGTTTTAGTGATGCTTATTACAATTTTCAGTTCTGCACGAAAACGGCATCACCAATCAATTTTATGGTGTTTAGCGGGACTTCTCCCACTGTTGTTATTTTGTTATCTCTCAATTCGCGCACATAAATATTAATAGCCCCACGGCTGGAATAAAAACCGGGAATCGGTGATGACGAATTTTCTTTTATTGGCTCAACAAACACAGACACAGTTGCCAGTTCATCGGATAACACAATATGGTCAACCATCATACTTTTCCCAACCAGATTCCGCTTCATTTCAGCGACTTTTTCAAAACCTGCGGGAAGTTCACCGAACTGCCAAGCGAGTTCGCCCTCAACTAAAACAACTGTGGACAGATTAATTGTTTTCCAATTCTGTGAAGCTTTCAGTAATGCCGGGTCAAGCAGATTCGTCCCTATTTCATCACCAATTTCAATCTGGGTAAAAGCAAATTGCTCAATAATATCTTTCTTATCTATCACAGCTGCTTTGAGCAATAAACCGCTGTCAATATGCACCCAAAACTTATACCCATAACGCAAACTATCTTTGGGCATAAGCCTTAACACTTGACTATCATATCCCGCTATGCGCTCTTGTGTTACAGTTTCAATCGTATAATATTCTTTGATTCTCTTAGATGGCTGTGGCAACAAATCCGGAAAAAATTTTCTAAACCAGCGTTTCTCAGTATAAATTTTTTTGCTGTTTGGCATATAGCACTTCATTTCATCGTTATTTCTATAGACAATACGCGCTATACCATCTAACACTTCTATTTTTTCATGTTCACCCTCCAGATCTACTCTGTGCGTAATCTTAGAGGTTTCTATGTGGCCATTGGCAGAATAAACAAAAGTACCACGGAAATTAAGATGACGTGGGGCAGCAGCAATTTTTTGCAGCCAACCATATGCTGCACTTTCTGAAGAATGTGGTGTGCTTTCAGCATTTACAACCTTGATTAGGAATGTAAACAGAAAAAATAAAACAGGTAATGTAAGATTCTTCATTGACCATATTTATCATGAAAATCGGTCACAGGATAGACATATACTGATTGACCATGTGCGGTCGTTCCAGCAGGAAAATCTTTATGATAATTATGAAAATTATGGAAAAACAGATAGTTATTCATATCTTCAGACACCATACGTGGGTAGGAACGTAGCGATTGGGGATGAGATACAAGCACCGGCGTTACTGGTTTAATTGTTTCTGTCTGGATTTTCGATTGATCAACCATCGTGATTGGATGCGATTGTTGATAAACATCTTGCATCATAAACCATGCTGTTACCATCGCAACAATGGAAGCAGCTGTTGCAAATGAAAAAACTTTTATTTTTGAATTTCCAAATGCGGATTTGTTTGGTTTAAAAATTATCGGTTCGGATTTAAGCTGGTATCTAACACGCTGTGTAATATCTGTCGATACCGAAGTTTGTTTTCTTAATATATCACCAATTAAATGGTAGGTATTCCAATCATGCTGTAAATTATCTTCTTTCTTAAGTGTTTCGATTATTTTTTTTGCATCCTGATTAGCTAGTTCACCATCCATTAATTCGGATATTTTATTCTTCACTTTACCACCTCTTATCTTTGCTGGTACCCAGTAATGGGCGTAATTTCTCAGATATTGCTTCGCGTGCACGAAAAATTCGTGAACGCACCGTACCTATTGGACATTCCATGATATTTGCAATGTCTTCATAACTGAGCCCTTCAATTTCTCTTAATATGATTGCAGTTCTAAGCTCTTCCGGCAATTCTTCTAATGTCTGGTTTACTGTTTGAGCAATCTGTTTACTCATCAGTTCACTTTCAGGCGTATGCATCTCCCGCAAAACACCACCTTCTTCAAAATTCTCAGCCTCTTCGCTATCAATACCCTGTAAGGTTGGCGCTTTTCTCCCCTGTGAAACCAGGTAATTTTTTGCTGTATTGATACCTATTCGATACAGCCATGTATAAAATGCACTATCACCACGAAAAGAAGGCAGCGCTCTATACGCCTTAACAAAAGCTTCCTGGGCTACATCCTCTACTTCGGCCGGATCTTTAACAAATTGGGATAACAAACGCATCAATTTACGTTGATATTTGGTAACTAACAGGTCAAACGCATGTTTATCACCATTTTGTACACGTTCTACCAATTGTTGATCGACTTCCCGATCACCCATACTACCTGATCCTTGTGCATTTTAATTAAGAAATAAAACGAATTATTGCTTCGTTTTATGCCAGCCGGGTCAAGTATACCTATTCAAATGGATCACGGGAACCAATATGCTACAATCAAGAAGACAATAAACGAAACAATTAAGTTCACTTACTCACGTCATTCGTAGATAATTGCAGTATTGTGACGGTAATTAAAAAATATTACATAAAAGCCAGCCTCATTAAGCGAAAATTTTTTTCGCGATGTTTTATTTATAGAACATGAAAATTATGCTGATTTATTTTCTTATATTCGACTGCGTTTCAAATTGATGCAATGCGATAGTCGGCTTCGGTTTCCATCCAGGTTTGCGGTGTTCGACAATTACATTGGTAAAAATACCACCGCGCACAAAGAAGCGTGCCGTTAGTCGGATATATCTCGGCTTTAATGATGCCACAAGATCATCCAGAATCTGATTGGACACAGCCTCATGAAAAGCCGCTTCGTCACGAAATGACCAGATATATAGTTTCAGGCTTTTAAGCTCAACACATTTTTTGTCCGGAATATAGTCTAATACTAAGGTGGCGAAATCAGGCTGCCCAGTTTTTGGACATACACAGGTAAACTCTGGTATCTCCATATGAATTTGATAGTCTCTATTTACAAATGGATTAGGAAATGTTTCTAGATGCTTGCTTGGTTTAGTGGACATACATCAATTCTCTTCTTTCAGTTAATTCAGTTACAATAAACAATGATAGCTTATTATCACTGCTACCGAATCATCTAATAATTTTAACCCATTACCAGTACGTCAGAAATTGCGCCTTGTCAAAATCAAACTCGCTGGCTTTAAATCATTCGTCGAGCCGACTGTTATCCCGATCACGAACGACTTAGTGGGCATAGTCGGACCCAATGGCTGCGGAAAATCCAACATAATTGACGCAGTACGCTGGGTACTGGGTGAATCAAAAGCTTCTGCCTTACGTGGCGAATCCATGCAGGATGTAATTTTTGGTGGTTCTGCAAATCGTAAAGCTGTTGGACGCGCCAGTGTTGAGCTTATCTTTGATAATAGTCTCGGCACTGCAGCAGGCGCATGGTCCAGTTATGCGGAAATAGCCATTAAACGCATTATTCAACGGAATGAAAATTCAAACTATTATATTAACAATATATCTGTAAGACGGCGCGACATAGCAGATCTTTTCCTGGGAACAGGCGTTGGTGGTCGTGGTTACGCTATCATTGAACAAGGCATGATTTCACGCATAATAGAAGCCAAGCCACAGGAACTAAAAACGTTCCTGGAAGAAGCCGCCGGAATTTCAAAATACCGTGAAAGAAGACATGAAACAGAATTAAGATTGAACGATACGCGCAAAAATCTACTTCGTCTTCAAGATATTTCAAACGAGTTAAAGAAGCAAATTGATCACTTGAAGGATCAGGCAGCAGTTGCCACTGAGTTCAATACGTTAACTAAAAAGCTACAAGAAACGCAGCAGATCTTATGGCTGCAACGCAAAATTGAGGCCTCTAAGCAGCGCCTCGCCACGGAAGAAGAAATTACTTTGCTAGCGCAGGAGCTAGAGGCAGAAATCAGGCAACGACAGCTTAACAAAACACAACGGGAGCATGCCCGTGTTCATGAACAAAGTCTCGGCGAGAAACTACATGATCTTCAGGGTCAGTTATACGGTGCAAATGCTGAAAAAGCACGTATTAATCAGGAAATCACACAATTTAATAAACAAAAGGAACAACTCGCTTATCAGATACAGGATCTTGATAAACAATTAACACGCAATCAACATCAATTTGACACAGCAACTGATAACCTGCAACACTGGCACGCAGAAAAGAAAAATGCGCTCATCGCACATAAACAGGGCTTACTAAAAAACGAATTGGAAAATGCAAAATTGCCTGAATATGAATCCTTGTTCAATCAATCCCAAAACGCATTCGATACGGCGCAACAAAATCTCATACTTACGGAACAAGCCTGTAATCTGTCTAAAACTCATATCCAGCACGCAAACAAAACGTTAGAGCAATTCGAATCTCGTAAAGAACGTCTTCAGCAGGAATACGATTCATTGAATGAACCCAACCATAAAAGGCTTTCGGAAATTCAAATCGAATTAGAAAAGATAGAAAACCAGCTTGATCGAGCAAAAAAAATTCTTTTACAAGCTGAAGCCGAATTCAAACAGGAGAGTTACCGCAAAGACAGCGCCGTTAAACAGGTTCATGAGTTACAAAGGCAATTATCGCACTTTCAGGCACAATTTAATGCACTTCAAAATTTGCAACAAAAAATTGAAAATAATGATGCGTTGAACGACTGGCTAATAAAACACGAATTAGAATCCATACCCCGTTTATGGCGTAGCATAAAAATTGAAAAAGATTGGGAACAGGCTCTCGAATCCATTTTACAGGAACGCTTAAACAGCATCGGACTTCCACAGCTTGAAATTTTCAATAATTGGAAAAATGACCTGCCGCCCGGAAAGTTATCTATTTTTGAATTTCAGAATCCGGATAATAAAGTAAACGCCAATAATCAACTTAAGCCAAACAACCGCACACACTGGAAAACATTAGCAAGCTTTCTAAGCTGTGCCAACATTTGCATATCATCTGTTTTATCTAATTGGCTCAGAAACATTTATGTGGTCGACAGTATTCAAATTGGTCTGCAGCAAAGACACCAATTAACACTTGAAGAGATTTTAGTGACACGCGAAGGGCACACTCTCACCCGCAACACGATTAACTTTCATTCCCCTGATTCATACTTGCATGGTGTTTTGTCAAGACAACGCGAACTTGATCAAATCCAGGCCGAAATTAAACTATATGAGAAAAAACTGAAAAAACAGAAATCTGTTCTCGAAAAAACGACGGCGAACCATGAACAGCTAGTTCAGATAATTCAGCTCAGCCGTACTGATCAACAACAACTTACGCAACATTACCATCATTTGCAATTAGAGAAAACAAAGCTTTCTCAGATGAATGATCAGATTGAGCAGCGCAGAAATCTGATCATGACCGAACTGGCGGAAATCAATGGACATCTTGTTTCGGAACGCCAACAAAAGGAAAATGCTGAAGCACAATTGAGAAATCACCTTGATCAAATTGAAAAATTCAAAAAATTTGTGGAAGCAGCAAAAACCCAACTTGCAGCCGCAAGACTGCAACTGGCAGACCAACAGCTGACGGTACAAAACAGTAATAAAGAAATACAAGAATCGATTTTCAACAAGAAAATATGCCATAATAAAATCAATGATATAGAAATATCAATTAACGTTCTTGAAGAACAAAAAAAACAATTGTTAACCAGGCGCGATAATCTATTGTCCACACACAAGAACCTTGACGACGCAGTATTAAGGTCACAATTGGATGATTGTATTTTACAATGCAGACATCTGGAGCAGAAAGTTACAGACAACCGTGATCATCTTGAGAAAGCAAGGCATCAGATTCAAACAATTGAAAATCAATCGATGGTTTCGGAACAAAAACAAACGTCACTGCGCGAATCACTTAATCAATTGCATTTGAAAAAACAGGAATCCAGCCTCTTGGAAACGCGATACGAAGAGCAACTCAGTGAAACACAGGCGCAAGAAATCAGCTTAATGCCACTAGTAAATCAGAAGAGTTTCACTGCATTAGAAACCGAGATCAATCGCACACATAAAAAAATTGCCGCGATGGGCCCGGTTAATCTGGCTGCTTTAGATGAACTTGAATCTTCCCGTCAACGGGAAGCATCATTAGATACTCAAATAAAGGATCTGAATGAAGCCATCGCTATTTTGGAAAGCGCCATTGAGCAGATAGATCGAGAGACTCAAAGCAGGCTCCAGAAGACGTTTAATGCGGTTAACCACAACTTAAATGAAATTTTTCCAATTATTTTTTCTGGTGGCAAAGCCGAACTTGTTCTCAGTAATGGTAAGATACTAGAATCTGGGATAATGTTAACAGCGCAGCCACCTGGGAAAAAGAATAATTCCATACATTTACTCTCAGGGGGTGAAAAGGCACTTACAGCTTTGGCACTAATCTTCGCGTTATTTCGATTAAAACCTGCTCCGTTTTGCTTGCTAGACGAAGTTGATGCACCGCTTGATGACAACAATACCATTCGATTTTGTGAGTTGGTAAAAAAATTATCTCAACAAGTACAATTTATGTTTATTAGTCATAATAAAATTACAATGGAGATTGCTCAGCAGTTAATCGGAATTACAATGCAGGAACAAGGCATTTCCAGAGTAGTGTCGGTAGATATCGCAAACGTTGGTAGTCCTGGCGATAAAACAGAAACCGTGCTTTCATAGTTAGAAATCAATATGCTAAATCAGCAGATTAATGAAAGCAGCGCAGATTTTCTGGAACAGTTCTAGAAATAAAAGAATGGTAAGGGAGATTTTTGAAAATGAGCGACTTACAAGTCAGTTTGATCATTATCGGTATTATTATTATTATCGGTGTTGCTGTCTTTAACTGGGTACAGCAATTACGCTATCGGCGTAAAATTGAATCAACCCTGGATCGCAAACAAGACGATGCGCTGTTTGACCAAGTCAATGATCATAGATCATCCGAACCTCATGAAAGAATTGAACCGCAACTCGATAAAAACTTTTTTTTAAAGGAATCATCTCAAAAAAGTACTTTATCGGGCAAAACAAGTGATGCAACTGAGAAAGGCGGTGTTATTGGCAGCAGAACCGAAACACAAGATTCTGCGACTGCTGAACCGCAGTCGATTAACGAAAAATATGACAACCGATCTAATTATATTGCCACAATTTCCTGTGATACCGTTATTCCCCATACAGAACTGAACACGCTGCTACAAAGAAAGTTTGATTTCAACAAACCCCTTGTCTGGTTAGGTAAAAAAGAAAAATCGAGCTCGTGGGAAGAAATCGTAACTGGCTTAAATACCGACAATATGGGTTATATCAGCCTGAAAGGCTGCTTATTACTGGCAGATCGATCCGGACCAATTCGAGAGATTGATTTATCAATGTTCCGAGATACGGTTCAGGATTTTGCCGCACAAATCAATGCGACAGCTGAGTGCCCGGATATAGTATTATCCCATGAACAAGCCTTACTACTCGATAAATTTTGTGCCGACGTAGATGTCATGATAGGCATCAATATTATCAGTAAAGACGAAGGCGCATTTGTCGGAACCAAAATCAGAGCATTGGCAGAAGCATCCGGTTTTAAGCTTGATCCAGACGGATTATTTAAATATAAAGATGAAAACAATCATGTGTTATTTACCTTGACCAATTATGAATCCGAAGCATTCATGCCTGATAAAATGAAAACGTTGACCACTCGTGGCGTCACATTTTTACTGGATGTCCCGCGCGTCGCCAACGGTGAAAGAATTTTTGACCAGATGGCTCATCTGGCTAAAATTTTCTCCAATACGCTCGGTGGAATAATGGTCGATGATAATCGTGTTCCACTCAGCGAAAATGGACTTGCAAGAAGCAAACAACAACTCATCAATATTCAGACGTCAATGAAACAAAATAATATAATCGCCGGCAGTGCGAATGCATTACGATTATTTACTTAACTTGGTTATTTACTCGCCACAAGCCATCCAAACTTAATAATCGGTGGACAACGCAAACACTAGTCAACTAAGCATGGAGAAAATTTATGAGTCAAGATACTGAAAAATCCTTTTCGCCTATTGAAGTTCAATTAGAAGCAGGAAAACAGTACTACTGGTGCACATGTGGCCGCAGCCAATCGCAACCATTTTGCGATGGATCACATAAAACAACCGAATTTACACCAAAGGCATTTTCAGTTAGTGAGAATAAAACTGCCTGGCTATGTGTTTGCAAGAAAACGAGTAATCCACCATTCTGTGACGGAACCCATAACAAGCTATAGCACGATAAGATTTCGTTAAAAATATGTCTGGATAAATTTTGTCAAGAAAGACTATTTTCAATCTCCCACTGGGCATTCATGGAACCAGAACTCAAATTTCTAGAGGAAGAAATTCATCAACTAATACGCTTGTATCAGGATACATGTATTGAAAATACAAAATTACGACAGCAACTTGCAGAAACAAGTGCAAGAAATGAAAAGCTTACCGAAAAAATACATATTGCCAGCAGCCGTCTAGAGTTACTATTAAAGCACTTACCTGATAATGAAGAATGAAGAAATATTAAAAATCACGATTTCGGGGCGTGAATTCAGTATCAGCTGCCCTGAACCAGAGCGTGAGGAGATTATATTAGCTGCGGAATTACTTGAAAATAAAATTCAAGAAATCCGGAAAGAAGGAAAAATAATAGACTCGGAACGTATTGTCATTGCTGCGGCACTTGGCATAGCGCATGAATTACTGGTTTTACGTCAATCAGGTAGCTTTGACATAGAGGATATAAAGCGTAGAATAGCGAGCATCCGGAAAAAAATTAATGATGTATTAGTCAGAAAATAGAAATTTAATCGTTTGATGTATTAGTATATTATGATCTATATTTCTTTATAATGTTTTTAAAAAATAGCTCCCTGCCGTGTACGTTTAAGGCTGAAATTCTTTGAACCAATAATCAAACCAGGTTGTTGACTAAAGTGATACTGTTGTGCGTACCCTAAATGGGTTTGCCTGATGTATCCGGGAAACGACCACCTTGAACCTTAAGGTTCAAGATGATGGTCTTGACGGCATAAGCGGGGAGCCCCTCATTTTATCACAAGCACTCTATCCTTATGATATTGTCATGCACAGCGTTATCATTATGCAACTAGGCGCATGTGCAGTACACAGGAAAGGGTTATTTCTTTTTTTAAGTACTGCAACGTGATTACAGGCTCTGTAGATGAGCTTGTCAGCACCCAAGGGTGCAAACTGCGATGCGCTTTTTGGTAATAGACCGACTATCTTCTGCAAAACTCATCTTGCCATGAACACTGGCAAATTCACTGAAACCCGACAATATCTAATTGATAGAGTACCGGCTAATTATTGAAATTTTGGAAATATCTGGAATCTTGCGTTTCTCAAAACTTAACAGTACATGCCGATGATAACAACCTATCTTGCCACACCTCTGGAAACCCGCTGTTCTCCCTTTCAAGAATAAATCACTGATTCGGCTCAGGTAGATCATTATTATAAATATGCTCATATGAACTTCTAACGCTTCCGAAAGTATTGTTTCATCACAGTAGCAAGTTGACAAGCGCTGCCATACCCCAGGCTCAATAATACTACTGGGTTATTGCCGAAATGATCTACTAATAATTTTTGCGAGTACGCAAACAATTCATTATAAACATACAATTATCATCAGGAATCTGATCATAAACAGTCCAGGGGTCAAAAAAACATTATTTTCCTGACCCATTGAATCTCTAATTCTGCGCCAAAAGCTGTTCTATTGCGGATTGTTTATGTTCCGCCTGACCAAAGGAAACGTCATGAAGCTGACCTTTTCTGTCAAACAGCATGGCTGAAGGCGTTCCCTGGAGTGAGAAACGTTCAAATGTCTCGGCTTTCATAATCTTTTGTTCAAAAAATGTACGTATCTGATTCAATATAGCCTGTTGTTGATCTTCTGGTAGTCTATCGAATTGCTCCAGCAAACGACGCGCATATGATAAAACACGTTCATCTGTCACTGGCTGATTATCCGGCTCTACACGATCCATACCTACCGGAAAAGGCAGTTTCCAAGGAAGTTTGCTATTATCAACAAGCAATCCATGTTGATTCAGTGCTTTAAATGTTTCACCGATAACTTCACCCGTTTTAACAAGTAATTCTAAATTCTCTAACGTATTTTTATCATAATCTTCAAAAGCGGTTGCCAGAGCGATAATCACCAGTCCTTTGTCATGATATTTTTGATAGAGCTTGACAGCATTCGGCAACGCATAAAAAAAACAACCAGGGCAATTGACCTGAAAAACTTCAACCAAAACAACAGATCCCAACAAATCGTCCATCTTGACTGGACCATCCTGAACCCATTTATCAACAATTACATCTGAAAGTGTTAAATTATTCATCAACTCAAACCCTTTGATTTTTGTTATTGATAAGAAAACATCCCAGGATATATTTTCTACACTGATACCAAATAGCTTGCAGACCGCTTCCTAATATCGGTTAAAACTTGAATAAGCGCAAATCATGACATACCTACTATTGTACTATCGCGTATAGAATAAATCTCCACTTTATTGGGCACCAAAATAAAAAAGTATTGATGGCGCATTAAAATAAGTAATTATGCAAACGGATGACGCAAAACAATAGTATCCTGCCGATCAGGACCGGTTGAAATCATATCTATGGGGGTATCACAGACTTCTTCTATCCGTTTTAAATAGTTTTGGGCAGCCTTTGGCAGTTGATTAAAGTCTTTGATCCCTGCCGTGCTGTTCGACCATCCTGGAATTTCTTCATAGATGGGCTCACATTGTTCCAAATCATCCGCACCTACCGGTAACACGTCAGAATTACTGCCATTTTTTAATTTATAACTAACGCCGATATTTAACGTCTCTACACCATCAAGCACATCGAGCTTCGTAATACATAACCCTGTCACACCGTTAATTTGAATTGAACGTTTCATTGCAACAGCATCAAACCAGCCACATCGCCGGGGCCGCCCAGTCGTCGAACCAAACTCATGTCCCCGTTCTGCCAAATAACCACCAATTTCGTTTTCTAATTCTGTTGGAAAAGGACCCGAACCGACACGAGTTGTATACGCTTTAGTAATACCTAGAACGTAATGTAACATATGAGGCCCAACACCGCTTCCGGGTGCAGCGGCGCCAGCTATGCAATTGCTGGAGGTAACAAATGGATAAGTGCCGTGATCAACATCCAGCAATGCACCCTGTGCACCTTCAAACAATAAGTTATCACCCGCTTTATTTGCAATGAATAAAAGCTGCGGCACATCAGCAACCCAAGGTTTGATTCGTTCTGCTTGAGAAATTGCTTCATCCAACGTTTCTTGAAAATCAATTACAGGCGCATTGTAATAATTCTTCAATACAAAATTATGATAATCCAGCATTTTTTCAAGCTTTGCAGCTAACCGGTCTTTATGAAATAAATCCTGAAGCCGTATTGCTCTGCGCGCCACCTTGTCTTCATACGCTGGTCCGATTCCACGTCCCGTTGTTCCAATTTTACTCATACCTCTGACCACTTCTCGCGCAAGATCAAGCGCAGTATGACAGGGTAAAATAAGCGGGCAAGCCTCGCTTATGCGAAGTCTACTGTCTACATCAATGCCCATTTGCTCGAGCATTTCAATTTCTTTAAGTAATGCCGCGGGAGATATAACCACGCCATTGCCAATATAACAAGTCACATCATGTCGCAAGATTCCGGATGGGATCAAATGCAAAATTGTTTTTTTTTCACCAACCACTAATGTATGGCCTGCGTTGTGGCCACCTTGAAAACGAACTACACCTTGAGCATGATCAGTCAACCAGTCAACTACTTTTCCTTTGCCTTCATCCCCCCATTGTGTACCAATCACCACAACATTTTTAGTCATCGTATAAAATCTCAAAAAACACTTTTAACCTTCAATATATCAAATTTGTTCCACAATCCATTCACCTTTTCGCATAACTAGACGTCTGTCGCAGCTCAACGAACTTTCGGATTGTTCAGGCAGGTCTATAATGACAATATGGCCGTCATTACGTAGCTGCTCAATTTTCTTATTTAATTCCTTATTTTCTTTCTTAAATGGCGCGCGAATGCCCATGGGATAAGGTTTTTGCTCAACAAGTCTGGATAGCTCTCGTAAATCCATACTGAAACCCGTTGCCGGCCTGGCTCTACCAAACGCTTTGCCAATTTCATCATAACGCCCGCCAAGCGCAATGGCATTTGAACAACCCCGGGCGTAAGCCGCAAATACTATTCCCGTATGATAGTGATAACCGCGCAAATCAGCCAAGTCAAATGCTATCGTATCAACAATCGGTTTTAATTCTTTACTAACCATTTCGAGTTGATCGAGTGCTGATGAAATTTCAGTGTGAGCAGGTAACCTTTTTTTTGCTTCAGTCAGAACATTTGTGTCACCATAAAGCTCGGGCAACAATAATAGTGATTCACGCGTACTTTTCTTAAGTCCCGCACAAATCTCTTTCAATGCTACGATATCTTTTGCTTGTAAAATAGCAAACAATTCCGTTTCCATCTCAAGTGAAATACTGGCATTTTTAATAATTCCTCTGAAAACAGCAACGTGTCCAAGATCTAGGTGTACTTTATTCAGACCGGAAATTGCTAGGCATTCAAGCATCAACTGCTGTATTTCCAAATCACTTTCAACCCCAGCATGGCCATAAAGCTCTGCGCCGACCTGGAATGGTTCGCGTGTTTGCGTGAGGCTCGACGGAAGGGTATGTAACACATAATTTGCGTAACAAAGGCGAGTAATCCCTTCGCAATTCAGCAAATGTGCATCTATACGTGCTACTTGCGGCGTCATGTCCGCACGTAACCCCATCATGCGGCCGCTGAGTTGGTCAATCACCTTGAACATTTGCAGATTCATATCACTGCCACTACCGGATAACAATGATTCCTCAAACTCCAGTAACGGGGGCGATACTTGCTGATAGCCATGAACCCTTAAATGATCGATAATGCAACGCCGCATTTTTTCAATATGCAGCGCCTCAGCTGGCAGAATGTCTTCGATATACTCAGGTAATAACCAATTTCGCATGGTTAAAATTCATATTTTCTTGTAAAGCCATCACGAATATCAACTCACAACAAGAAATAATGCCAGTCCGATCAACATCGAAGTCAATCCAATAAAGCGAAGTTGACCATCCTGAATTTCTGTCATTTTTTTAAATGCTTCACGCCATGTTCTTGGTGAAATGAATGGCAAAATACCTTCCAGAATCAACATTAGTGCAAATGCCATCAAAAAAGTCTCTAACATATAACACTACTCCTCATCAAACTTTTAGTTTCGTTTCTGATTCTTGGTCTATTGGCAGAAAAAAAGACACTGTGTTCTGTATGACATAAAAACACCAACTCTACAAGTGTCTTATTTTATGTGGATATCTGATAAGCGGGATAGATGGGCTAAAAAATAAATACATTGTATTCACATCAGGTGGTACTAAAAAGCTATTCAATTAAACCGCATAGATTTTTTATTAACATCTATGCATCTAAATAAAATGCACACAGCAGGAAGAACAGCTTTCTAGCAACACCTGAGCGACCATGATTAGTTACTCGCTGGATTTTTTAGATATTTAAAGAAATCCGAACTCGGTTCCAATACCAACATATCATTTTTATGTTTGAAGGAATTTGTATAGGCATCCATGCTACGCCAGAACGAATAAAATTCGGGATCTTTCTGAAAAGCTTCTGCATATATAGCAGCCGCTGATTTATCTCCCTCACCCATGGTTTTCTGCGCATCGCGATAGGCTTCCGCTAATATGACTTCTCGTTGACGATCCGCGTCAGCGCGAATCTTCTCTGATTCAGCGGCACCCGTTGAACGCAATTCATTCGCCACCCGTTTACGTTCGGCTTCCATTCTACGGTAGACTGATTCACTTACCTCCTGTGGCAAATCAACACGTTTCAAACGCACATCAATCACTTCAACACCGATCGAACGCGCATCCACATCAGCCTTTTGACGCATGACTTCCATGATCACATCCCGCTCACCGGACACCACATCATGGACAGTACGGTTACCAAACTCATCACGCATACTCGCATTTATCGTTTGGGCTAGTCGTATCTGGGCCAGACTTTCATCACCACGCACACTGATAAAATACTGTTTGACATCAACAATACGCCACTTAACAAACAAATCAACAAGAACGTTTTTCTTTTCTGAAGTAATAAAACGTTCTGGTTCTTCTGCATCCATTGTTAAAATACGTTTTTCAAAAAAACGTACATTTTGCGCGATTGGTATTTTGAAATATAAACCGGGCTCTGTCTTTACATCAACCACCTCACCTAATTGAAACAAAATAGCTTGTTGTCGCTGGTCAACAATGTAAATTGCTGAAGTGGCCAACAAAAAGCCTACTACAACAACACCCATTAATACTGATGTAAATTTACCCATTATCTTACCTCCCTTTCACGCCCACGAAACGCTTCTCGTGAACGGATACTACTATTGTCAGGCATTGTTTCCTGGATTGTAGATGGTTGCATATTTATCGGCGGTGGCACAGAAGTCGAACCACCCGCAATTAGCTTATCCAAAGGCAAGTACAACAGATTGCCACCACTTTGTTGATCAACCATGATCTTGCTGGTATTTGAAAGCACCTGTTGCATCATATCCAGATATAAACGCTCTCGCGTTACCCCAGGGGCCTTATTGTACTCTTCCTCTAATTGACTAAAGCGACTGGCATCACCAACTGCCGCAGCTATTACACGTTCTTTATAACCTTCTGCTTCTTCGATCAGTCGTGCTGCATTACCTCTTGCTCTTGGAATGACGTCATTGGCATACGCCTGACCTTCATTTTTTTGACGTTCTCTATCCTGACCTGCTTTAACCGCATCATCAAATGCAGCCTGTACCTGTTCAGGGGGCTGCGCATTCTGCATGGTTACTCTGCTGATTGCAATACCGATTTTATAGCGGTCCAAAATCTCCTGCATTAAAACCGTAGCAGCGGAAGCAACTTGTTCCCGACCCTCATAAAGCACAAAATCCATTCTGCTTTTACCAATAATCTGCCTAATCGCAGTTTCAGCTGCTTGTAATACAGCATCATCTGGATCCCTGTTAGTAAACAGAAAATTTTCTGGATTGTTCAGGATATACTGTACCGCAAACTGGATATCAATAATATTCTCGTCATCAGTCAACATGAGTGATTCTCTTAACACCTTGCTTCTGACATTATTACGATATCCAATTTCAATTGTTCGAACCTGACTGACATTGACAATCTCAACTTTCTCTATTGGATAAGGTAAATGCCAGCGCAAACCGGCTGGTGTTGTATCCGCGTAAGCACCAAAACGCAGAACGACCCCTCGGTGGCCTTCATTTACAATATAAAATCCGCTTGCTACCCATACAATCAGCAACAAGCCCAAAATTAATATTATACTGCCCCGGCTATGTTGCCTTGGCTCTTTATCACGTGTCCCGCCACCACCTTTGCCTCCTTTTGAGCCAAAAATGTTATTGATTTTCTTATTGACGTTACGCAAAACCTCATCCAGATCAGGCGGTCCGGAATCACCTTTGTTTTTTCCCCACTGAGGATCATTTAAACCCATAATTTTTCCCGTTTTATTTGTTCAAAAATTACTTATACTATAGCGCTACCACGCCTCACCTTCTCAAAATCTGCAAGCTTCTCGTCCATAGGCCCAGGTTCTTTTAAAACAGTCTCAGCCAAAGCCTGTCTTATAAATTCCAACCCTTCACCTGTTTCTGCACTTAAACGAATCCGGGATATTCTATCATATTCATCCCGCACAAATCCCACACCGCTAGTCGCCAAATCAATTAGATCAATTTTATTAAATATCAAAATTTGAGGAATTTTATCTGCACCTATTTCTGATAATAATTTATTTACATCATCTATCTGTTCATCTCTGTTTGGGCTACTCGCATCCACCACGTGAAGCAATACATCTGCTTCTATCGTTTCTTCAAGCGTGGCACGAAATGCAGCAACCAGTGTATGCGGCAAGTCGCGGATGAATCCAACCGTATCAGAAATGACTACGGAACCACTCTCAGGCACAAATAATTTCCTTGTTGTTGTGTCTAATGTCGCAAATAATTGATCAGCCGCATAGGTTTCAGCGCGGGTTAACCGGTTAAACAATGTTGATTTACCCGCATTGGTGTAACCAACAATTGAAACCGATAACACTTGCGAGCGCCCCCTGGAGCGACGTTGAACTTTTCGTTGACGTTGCAGACTCGTCAGTTTTTCCTTAAGTAACTTCACCCTCTTTCTGAGCAATCGACGGTCAGTTTCCAATTGTGTTTCACCAGGGCCGCGTAAACCAATCCCGCCTTTTTGCCGTTCTAAATGAGTCCAGCCCCGAACCAGTCGTGTTGCCAAATGTTCTAGCTGCGCCAGTTCAACTTGTAATTTCCCTTCATGGCTTTTTGCACGTTGCGCAAAGATATCCAAAATCAGACTCGTACGGTCAATAACAGGACAATCTAAATATAACATTAGGTTACGTTGCTGCGCAGGTGTTAAATCATGATTAAAAATCACCATATCAGCACCTGTGTCAACAAGTACTTGAGCAATTTCTTCTGCTTTACCGCTTCCTATATACATTCTTGGATCTGGGCGCAAACGCTTTCCTTCAACAACAGACAGCACCTTGATTTGGTCACTGGCGGCAAGTTGTTGCAATTCCTGTAACCGTTCGGTACTCATACCGTTACCGAAATCAAGACTTACTAGGATAGCAGTATTAATGTTTCGTAAACGCTGAACACCTGACTTATCAGGCATCAAGCATCTCTCGTTTCGGAAATTTCAATTGGAATTGAAACTGCTCTAGCGGGAACAACAGTTGATATAGCATGTTTATATACCATTTGTGTCACCGAATTTTTCAAAAGCACGACATACTGGTCAAATGAATCAATATGTCCTTGCAATTTAATTCCATTTACTAAATAGATTGATACCGGAATATGCTCTTTACGCAATGTATTTAGAAATGGATCTTGCAGCAACTGCCCCTTGGTACCCATGCGTAGCTCCCTATTCTAATTATTGGTTATAGGAGTAGTGACTCTACTTGATTTTGAGATGCAAATCCAGTACCCAACGACATTTTTAGAATACTTTCCTTTAATTAATCATGAGTCATAAATTTTTAACAAATATATTAAGCTTAATGGAACATTAAACAACTAAAATTTTATTCTCTCGACTAAAGTAACTATTCTATAGTAGCTATTTTGATTGTCTATGCAACCAAAATAGCTACCTCATTTCTCTGATAAATACAGATTACTCCCACTCCCACCTATGCGACAGACAAGGACAAAACACTAAAAGGGTTGCGGTCTTGGCGTGTCGTTATTTGATGGTGGAAGTATGGGCAGTTTGATATTAGGCTGTTCTCCCGTCAGAGTTTTCAGAAATGCCACAATATTATCAATTTCTTTTTTATCGAAATCACGATCAAGCTGCACTTTCCCCATTATTTTAACAGCTTCTTCCAGTGTCCATACTGCACCGTCATGGAAATATGGATAAGTTAATTCGATATTGCGCAAAATCGGCACCTTAAATACATTTAAGTCTGTATCCTTGCCTGTTACGGCCTTACGCCCCTCAATTTTGCTATCCGTTTTATAGGGATGGTGTACACCAAATTTCTGATAAAGGGAACCACCTACACCTGGCCCATTATGACAACCTGCACAACCACTGCTTTTGAACAGTTTATAACCTTCCAATTCCTGTTTATTCAACGCATTCTTATCACCTTCCAGCCACTTGTCAAAACGTGACCCTGGTGTTACCAGTGTTTCTTCGAACGCCGCAATTGCTGTGGTTACGCGGTCTATATCTACCTTATCTGAACCAAATGCTTTTTCAAATTTTGCTCTATACTGTGGTATTGAATTTAAAACACTCACAGCCACTTCATGTGTGGAAGCCATTTCGCCTGGATTTGCAATTGGGCCTCCTGCCTGTTCTTTCAAATCTTTAGCACGACCATCCCAAAACTGCGCCAGATTCATACTCGCATTTAAAACAGTTGGCGCATTTATCGGGCCTTGTTGCCAAGCATGACCAATCGAAGTTGGAATATTATCCGTGCCACCCATGCTCAGATTATGGCAAGAATTACAAGAAATCCAACCTGATTTGGAAAGTCGGGGATCAAAGAAAAGCATCTTGCCTAATTCGACCAAATCTGGATTTTTCGGTTTTACCACTTTAATTGGTTGTATCGGTTCATTCTCACTAGCTAACACATTGATCGAGGTGACGAGCGCGCCAATTGATAGCAACGAGACCACCAGTGTACGTATCATCATCGATTTTCTCCCTAAAAAAACGGCTGATAACGGCGCAGCCGATTACGCCTGCTAAAATACCCACAGATAAATGGGAACTCAATAAAAAAGGAGCAGCATTGCCCCTATTTCTTCATTTTGTTAATTAATCCACTTTCTGTTCATTTATTAATTAGTTACTCGTCTCATTTATGAGTAACTCAATTTAAACATTTAAATTTAGTATACTGCCTAAGACCTTTTGAAATTCTAATTTCAAAACAATCACACTTTTCACGGCATCTATTTATCAGATACTTTCTCCACGCTCGTATACAATAAACTTGATAATTCAGTCAGCGCCTGTTTATACACTTTACGTTTAAACTCAACAACAGAATCTAGTTCAACCCAGTATTGATTCCATCGCCATGCATCAAATTCCGGATGCGCGCTTTTACGCAACGATACATCACTATCTCTACCAATTAAACGCAGCAAATACCAAATTTGCTTTTGCCCTTTATAGTTTCCACGCCATTCACGTCTGATCCATTTTTCCGGAACTTCATAACGCAGCCAATCACGCGTTCTACCAACAATCTTAACATGATCTGGCAACAAACCTACCTCTTCAGCTAATTCCCTGTACATTGCCTCTTCCGGACTTTCACCAGATTTAATTCCACCTTGCGGGAATTGCCAAGAGTTCTGCCTTATTCGTTTTCCCCAAAAAACCTCATTCTTTGAATTCAGCAGAATAATACCGACATTTGGGCGATATCCATTGCGGTCAATCATGTTAATAACCCATTTGTCCCATTAAAAATTAATAAGGATTTTTTCATACTTTGTTGTAGATTAAAAGCATCTTTAATACAAAAATGTATTTTTATACCCTTTTTTGATAGCTTACTATATTTTTTTACTTATATAAATGAGACTTAATCATACTTGTACAGAGATATCAAGGTAGAATTTCTCCCCTTTTTTAATCATAATGGAATCAGACATGCGCGTCTCGCAATTTTTTATTTCAACACTCAAAGAAGCTCCTGCCGAAGCAGAACTTATCAGCCACAAGCTCATGTTACGTGCAGGATTAATCAAACGTTTAGGCAGCGGTTTATACACATGGATGCCACTTGGTCTAAGAGTTTTACGCAAAGTAGAAAAAATTGTTCGAGAGGAAATGGACAAGAGTGGCGCTATAGAGCTACTTATGCCCGCAATACATCCTGCTGAATTATGGCAAGAAACAGGAAGATGGGATGTTTTTGGTCCACAAATGCTAAAAATTAAGGACCGGCATGATCATGACTTTTGTTTTGGCCCTACACACGAAGAAATTATCACTGACATCGCTCGAAGGGAAATCAGCAGTTATCGACAATTACCTTTGAATTTTTATCAAATTCAAACCAAGTTTCGTGACGAAATCCGTCCGCGTTTTGGTGTGATGCGTGCGCGTGAATTTTTGATGAAAGACGCTTATTCTTTTCATACCAATATAGATAGTCTGGAAGAAACCTACCAACTGATGTACCAAACTTACAGCCGGATATTTACGCGTCTAGGCCTGAATTTTCGTGCTGTAACCGCGGATACTGGCGCAATAGGCGGCAGTGGTTCACATGAATTTCATGTTTTAGCCGAATCAGGAGAAGATATCATTGTTTTTTGTCCTGATTCTGACTACGCGGCAAACATTGAACTCGCCACCTCAAATTTGCTTAGTTTACCCCCTGAAGCATTAACAGATAAAATTCAGAAAGTACACACACCAGATCAAAAGACTTGCGCTGACGTCGCTAAATTCCTCAAAATTCCGATACAAAAAACGGTTAAGACACTTGCAATTACAGCTAATAATACCCTGTATTTATTGCTGCTGCGCGGAGATCATCAATTAAACGAACTCAAGGTCAAAAAAATCCCGTTTCTGGCCGATTTCGAAATGGCCAGTGAAGAAATCATTCTCAAAGAAACAGGCTCAGTTCCCGGCTACATTGGCCCGGTGGGACTTACAACAGAAATTATTGCTGACCCAGCAGTTATTAACATGCAGAATTTTGTCTGTGGCGCCAACGAAGAAGGTTTTCATTTTAAGGATGTTAATTTTGGTCACGATCTTAAAAAACCGGATCATGTTTTTGATATCCGTAATGTACTTGCAGGAGAGTTGTCACCCGACGGTAATGGAATACTGGAAATCTGCCGTGGTATAGAAGTTGGTCACATTTTCAAGTTGCACACAAAATACTCTGAAATCATGAAAGCGAATTACCTCAACGAACTGGGACAAACGCAAAACTTTGAAATGGGCTGTTATGGCATCGGTATTTCGCGCATTGTTGCCGCCGCCATAGAGCAAAATAACGATGAACAGGGTATTGTTTTTCCTGCTGGCATGGCACCTTTTCAACTTGCCATCATCCCCATCGGTATGCACAAAAGTGAACAGGTGAAATTTGAAGCTGAGAAACTGTATAACTGTTTCGCAGATGCCGATATCGAAGTGCTGCTTGACGATCGTAATGAACGACCAGGCGTAATGTTTGCTGATACGGAACTTATCGGCATACCACATCGTATCGTGATCGGTGAGCGTGGCTTAAAGCAATCATGCGTGGAATATAAAGGACGTACCGATCAAAATGCGCAAACAATTGCCCTGGATGAAATTTACACATTTATCATGGCAAAACTATGTACAAATTAACAGTTATCGTACTATTTTTACTACTTCCAATCACTGTATCTGGAAATACTCAGCGTTATGAGCTACTCATCAATAGCACGCAGATATTTACACAAACTGAAATCAACGATGTTGCAGTTACTTATCACGATTATGCCAAACTGACAACAGACAATACCTGGCTTGCAGAAATGAGCAAACGACTAAAACGCTTCAAACCGAATCAGCATGAGCGTGAGTCTTTTTTGCGCACCGTGTATTACGAAGCTACACGCGCCGGCCTCGATCCTCAACTCGTTCTCAGCATGATACAGGTAGAAAGCGGTTTTAGAAAATATGCCATATCACATGCCGGTGCACGCGGCTATATGCAAATTATGCCATTCTGGAAAGAGGCCATTGGTGATGAAAATCACAATCTTTTTCATCTACGCGTTAATTTGCGTTACGGCTGCATGATTCTTAGGCATTATCTCAATAAAGAAAATGGAGACTTATTTCGTGCCTTAGGCCGTTATAACGGCAGTCTCGGACAGGCCACTTACCCACAGCTCATTTTCAATTTATGGCATAAAACCTGGTATTATTCCGGCAAAACCGTTTAATACAGCTCTATTGGTAGACAAGCATTACCTTTTATCGATAAAGATTTCGATACTTTTACGCGTCACAAGACCCAGTTTGCGTGCAGCTGGCTTACCATCCGGATCAAAGAAATAAGTACTGGGTAACATTGAGATATCATCAAGCTGTGAAGCAATGCGCCTGTTTCCTAGCACCGTTGGATAAGTAATCGACATAGATTCGACAAAAGCCATAACTACTTCGGGATCTGAAAACTCCATAGCAACACCGATCACCATCACATCCTCACGGCCTTCATATAATGCAATCAGATCAGGAATTTCTTCCAAGCAAGGCGGACACCATGTCGCCCAGAAATTAATGATTACCCAACGCCCCTTATAATCAGATAATGTATGGAATTTTCCATCTGTATCCTGAAACTGAAATGCATTTACGTTTATCGTTAACGATAACAATATCGCAATCAGCAAAAATCTTATTATTCGTTTAAGCATTTACAATTTTTTCCAGTTAAAAAACAAGCAGGCAAGTTATTGAAAATTCATAACGCATGCGATAACTGTCATTTCCAATATGAATTCTCACGCTTTTAAACTTGAGGATGCGCACGTTCCAGCTTACTGTGTAATTTGTTCAAAGCACTCAAATAAGCTTTTGCAGACGCAACGACTATGTCTGTATCAGCGCCATGACCATTTACGATGCGATTGGACTTTTGCAAACGTACAGTTACTTCACCTTGTGCATCGGTACCGCTAGTAATATTGTTTACTGAATAAAGTTGGAGTTGTGCCCCGCTTGTTAATAGTTTCTCGATAGCGCGGAATGTCGCATCAACCGGACCACTACCTACCGATTCAGCTTGCATTTCATTACCCTCATCCGAAATTACGATCCGCGCATATGGAATTTCACCTGTTTCACAGTGAACGGTCAGCGACAGCAATCGATAACGTTCTTGTAGCACAAGCACTTCGTCTGAAACCAATGCATGCAAGTCTTCATCGAAAATTTCATGCTTTTTGTCTGCCAACTCCTTAAACCGCATAAACATATTGTTGAGCATTTCTTCAGATTCAAACTCGATACCCAGCTCTTTTAAACGGCTGCGAAATGCATTTCGGCCAGAATGTTTACCCAACAACAATTTATTTGCGCCCCAACCGACATCCTCAGCACGCATAATTTCGTATGTCTCGCGATGTTTTAACACACCATCCTGATGAATACCCGATTCATGGGCGAATGCATTGGCGCCAACAATCGCTTTATTGGGTTGCACCGGGAAACCTGTAATACTCGAAACCAGTTTACTGGCAGGAACAATGTGCTTGGTATCAATTCTTGTATCACAAGAGAAGTAATCCTGTCGCGTACGTACTGCCATTACAACCTCTTCAAGCGATGCATTACCCGCTCTCTCTCCAAGCCCATTGATAGTACATTCAACCTGACGTGCACCATTCATAACTGCCGATAAGGAATTGGCGACCGCCAGTCCTAAGTCATTATGGCAATGTACAGAAAAAATCACTTTGTCAGAATTCGGTATTCGTTCACGCAGTGTATGGATTAAACTGCCGAACTGCTCCGGCATGGTATACCCAACCGTATCCGGGATATTCAGTGTAGTCGCTCCGGCATCAATCACTTTCTCAAGAATTCTACATAAAAAATCAATTTCAGATCGCCCCGCATCTTCTGGCGAAAAATCAATATCATCGGTATATTCACTTGCCCATTTTACTGCTTTTACCGCCTGTTCTATGACTTGCTCTGGCGACATGCGCAGCTTATTTTTCATATGAATAGGCGAGGTTGCTATAAACGTATGTATACGTGCAGGCCCCGTATTTTTTAGCGCTTCTCCAGCTCGCCTAATATCAGATTCAATTGCTCTTGCAAGCCCGCAAACAATGCTTTCTTTGACTGATTCTGCGACGGCTCTGACAGATTCAAAATCACCATTTGACGCAGCAGGAAAACCCGCTTCAATAACATCCACACCCATGCGTTCCAATTGCCACGCAATACGAACCTTTTCCTCTTTAGTCATGGAGGCCCCGGGACTTTGCTCTCCATCACGCAGCGTCGTATCAAAAATAATCAAATGTTCTTGCATTTATATGCTCCACTTCTGGAAGAAATATTGGATAGAAATAAAACTCGTTACTTGAGCTTTATATTTTAGAAACTGAACAGAAAAGATATGATCTACTATTAGCGCACAAGGCGCAGCAGCCGCATTAGAACTAATGGGACAAAAAAATAATTAGGCAAGAAAAAAAATATTCTAAACATAAGCCCGCAATATAAATAGTTTTTTTATTTTTCGCAATAGCTATTATGAAGAATCGGGCAATTCACTTTTTTTTCTATTTTTATTAAAACGCCACACTTTAACTAAATAACCTGACAGTGCATAACCAGCAAACAAACAAAATAAAACGACCGGAGGGTGACTCGGAATTAACACAAAAAAGAATAGCACTAATAATAAAATAGTTACAAAAGGCACTCTTCTCCTGAGATTAATTTCTTTACCACTGTAAAATGGAATATTACTGACCATTGTCAGACCCGCAAATAACGTTACGAAAAGCGCGAACCATTTGATATCTGTGCCTAAAACCTGAAAATCCAGCATTACCCATATTAAACCGGCAATTAGCGCTGCAGCAGCAGGACTAGGTAAACCTTGAAAAAACCGCTTATCGATTACGTTAATATTGGTATTAAAACGCGCCAGTCTCAGTGCCGCACAAGCGCAGTAAATAAATGCAGCGATCCAACCCCATTGACCCATCTCTTTGAGTGCCCACTCATACATAATAAGCGCTGGCGCCACTCCAAAAGAAACCATATCAGACATGCTATCGTATTCAGCGCCAAATTCGCTTTGTGTATGGGTCATTCTTGCCACACGGCCATCGAGACCATCGAGTACCATAGCGATAAAAATAGCGATTGCAGAATGCTCAAAATTACCGTTCATGGCCTGCACGATCGCATAAAAACCAGAAAATAGGGCAGCGGTTGTAAACAGGTTAGGCAATAAATAAATACCGCGACGCCGCAAACGGGATTGCGCTTCAATTGATTCTGGCTGTGATTCAGACATTATATGTTTTTCAAAAGATAGAATGAATATTGTATCGCCACATATACCGATAATCGAAATCCATACCGCTATAACAAGAAATGATAAAAAAAGAAATGCTATTTATCCATCTGCTAAAGCATTTCCTTTTTTACTTTATTTTCTTAATTCAGCCAAAATTGTTGTTGTTGCATGAACCTTATCGCCAATGTTTACATTAATTTTCGTTTCCAACGGTAAGTAAACATCAACACGAGAACCGAAACGGATAAAGCCAAACCGTTGACCCCGTGTCAAGTGATCTCCTGGCAATACATTACATAATATCCGCTTGGCAACAAGCCCTGCCACTTGAACGCAGGTTACATCTGAACCGTTATCCGTTTTTATCCATAGCGCATTACGTTCATTCTCCAATGAAGCTTTTGGCAAATCCGCGTTAATAAACTTTCCCGGGGAGTACCATTTTTCACGCACATCACCATCAACGGGACTACGGTTAGAATGCACATTGAACACATTCATAAAAACACTGACTTTTACAGCATCACGTTTTAAATAGGGGTCATGCACTTTTTCTACAGCAACAATCCGGCCGTCAGCCGGCGACAAAACCGCATTTGGAATGGATGGAATTTCACGTGGTGGGTCACGAAAAAACTGTAGAACGAAAACTGCAATCAACCAGAAAAAGATTGCCCATGTAAAACCGCCATAGACGTTAACCAGCAGGGCAACTAAGAAAGCAACCGCAATAAAAGGCCAACCTTCTCTAGCAATCAAAGGGTGTGGGTAGTTTGACATAAATAGTGTAATTTAAAAAAACCATAATTGTATTATGGAACAATAATTCCAGACCATCAGGCAACAGCTTAGTTCTTACCCTGGTCCACTAACTGATTCTTCTTGATCCAAGGCATCATGCCACGTAATTGAGCACCTACCTGTTCAATCTGATGTTCAGATGCAAGACGACGACTAGATTTCAACATCGGCGCACCAGACTGATTTTCCAGAATGAATTCACGGGCATACTCACCTGTTTGTATCTGGCGAAGTATTTTGCGCATTTCAGCACGTGTTTCGTCAGTAATTATTCTCGGCCCGCGTGAAATATCACCATACTCGGCATTGTTCGAAATCGAATAACGCATATTAGCTATGCCCCCCTCATAAATCAGGTCCACGATCAACTTTACTTCGTGCAGGCATTCAAAATAAGCCATTTCCGGTGCATATCCTGCTTCAACCAGGGTTTCAAAACCGGTCTGAATCAAAGCTGTCAGGCCGCCGCACAGGACAACCTGTTCACCAAACAAATCTGTTTCAGTTTCTTCACGGAAACTGGTTTCAATAACGCCACCTCTGGTACCGCCATTCGCAGCCGCGTATGACAACGCAACATCACGTGCCTGGCCTGATCTATCCTGATGTACCGCGATTAGTGATGGCACACCGCCGCCTTGCAAATACGTCGAGCGTACCAAATGTCCTGGACCCTTAGGTGCAATCATGATTACATCCAGATCTTCGCGAGGCGATACTTGTCCATAATGAATATTGAAGCCATGTGCAAAGGCCAATGTAGCATTTTGCTTCAAACCCGGTTCAATTTCATCGAGATAGACTGATGCAATCTGCTCATCGGGTAACAGAACCATAATCACATCAGCATCTTTAACTGATTCAGCAACTTCCTTAACATTTAAGCCTGCTTTTTCTGCTTTTCCCCAAGATGCACCGCCTTTTCTCAAACCAACAGTGACTTGCACACCAGACTCGCTTAAGTTATTTGCATGTGCATGGCCTTGCGAACCATAACCGACAATGGTTACTTTCTTCCCTTTAATCAAAGACAAATCTGCATCTTTATCATAATAAACTTTCATTATTTTCCTTTATACTTAATAGAGATCAGAAAAAATACAAGTCACTGATCCCAATACACAAGACATGGATTTCTAATTATCGATATTATACCTTTAAAACCCAATCTCCGCGCCCAATGCCTGACGCACCGGTTCTCACCGTTTCCAGGACGGCGCTACTATCCAATGCCTCCAGAAAGGCATCCAATTTTGAACTCGTCCCTGTCAGTTCAATCGTGTAGGATTTATCCGTCACATCAATAATACAGCCGCGGAAAATATCGACTAACCGTTTAATCTCATCACGTCCAGAACCGGTTGCTTTGACTTTCACCAGCATGAGCTCGCGTTCGATATGGCTACCATCAATCAGATCTATGACTTTGACAACTTCGATAAGCTTGTTCAACTGCTTGGTTACCTGCTCAATGACTTCATCCGAACCCGTTGTTACTAATGTCATCCGGGATAACGTAGGATCTTCTGTAGGCGCCACCGAAAGTGATTCTATATTGTATCCGCGCGCTGAAAACAAACCCGCCACACGAGACAAAGCACCCGCCTCATTTTCCATTAATAGTGAAATAATATGTCGCATTTTCTTTACACCAGAATCATTTCTGAAAGACCTTTACCGCCCGGTACCATTGGAAAAACATTTTCAGTCTGGTCAGTAATAAAATCCAAAAACACCAACTGGTCCTTGAGTTTAAAAGCCTCTTTTAACGCACTTTCCACATCTTCAGGCTGTTCTATTCTCATACCGACATGACCATAGCTTTCTGCAAGCTTTATAAAATCGGGTAGCGCATCCATATAAGATTCTGCGTATCGATTGCCATGAAAAAATTCCTGCCACTGCCTTACCATACCCATATAGCGGTTATTTAAATTGATTATTTTTAACGGTAACTTATATTGCTTACACGTCGACAATTCCTGTATGCACATCTGTATACTCGCCTCGCCCGTTATGCAGGCCACTTTTCCTTTTGGGTTGGCAAGCTGAACACCCATTGCAGCGGGCATTCCAAAACCCATGGTGCCTAATCCCCCCGAATTAATCCATCGCCGCGGTTTGTCAAATTTATAAAATTGTGCCGCCCACATTTGGTGCTGACCAACATCCGAGGTAATAAATGCATCACCCTTGGTGACTTCATAGAGTTTTTCAACAACCATCTGTGGTTTGATAATGCTGCTTTGCCGATCATATTTAAGGCAATCCCGTTCACGCCACAAATCAATTTGTTTCCACCATTCTTTTAAGGCGTTCTGATCCGGTTCCTCCTTCGTACTCTTCAAAAATTTAATGAGCTCTCTCAAAACATCTGGCACGTTTCCGACGATTGGAATATCCACTTTCACACGTTTTGAAATTGACGACGGGTCTATATCAATATGAATAATTTTCCTGTTTTCATTAGAAAAATGTTTGGGATTTCCAATAACACGGTCATCGAAGCGCGCGCCGATTGCAATCAGAACATCGCAATACTGCATCGCCATATTGGCTTCATAGGTTCCATGCATTCCAAGCATGCCAATGAATTGTTTATCGGTAGCCGGAAAACCACCCAGCCCCATTAATGTGTTTGTGCAAGGAAAATTCAGAATCTTCGCCAACTCGATTAACAGTTTTGCTGCATCACTGAGAATAACGCCACCTCCCGTATAAAGAACCGGCCTTTTCGCACTTAAAATCAACTCAACCGCTTTTTTAATCTGTTTTAAATTGCCTTTAATGACGGGATTATATGATCGCATCGATATTTTTTCTGGATAAGCAAAAGCGATCTTTTGTTGGGTTACATCTTTGGGTATATCCACAAGGACAGGGCCTGGCCGACCTGTTGAAGCAATATAAAATGCTTTTTTAATGGTTGTTGCCAATTCACTGACATCACTGACCAAAAAATTGTGCTTCACACAGGGCCGGGTGATGCCTACAGTATCCACTTCTTGGAAAGCATCCAGTCCAATAGCATTGGTAGGCACCTGCCCGCTGATTATAACCAGTGGTATAGAATCCATATAAGCTGTTGCTATACCAGTGACTGCATTAGTAACGCCAGGGCCTGAGGTAACCAATGCAACGCCTACTTTATTACTCGAACGCGCATAACCATCGGCTGCATGTACCGCCGCTTGTTCATGTCTTACTAAAATATGCCTTACCTTGTCTTGTTTGAATAGTTCATCGTAAAGAAACAGCACCGCCCCACCCGGATAGCCGAAAATACAATCAACTCCCTCTTCTTGTAAGCACCGTATTGTTATTTCCGCTCCGGTTAATTCCACACTCATGCTTTTTGCATCCCAAAATCAAGTTCAATCAATAAAAAATTGCCGTTTAATGGTATCTGCTGCGGTCAGTTTCCAGTACCGCCCACAGTAAGTCCGTCAACACGCAAAGTAGGTTGTCCCACGCCAACAGGCACACTCTGACCATCCTTTCCGCACGTTCCCACGCCCGGATCTAATGCCATATCGTTACCGATCATCGAAACGCGGGTCAGCACATCTGGTCCGTTACCAATCAATGTCGCACCTTTCACTGGATAGGTAATTTTACCATTTTCAATCCGATAGGCTTCGGCCGCAGAAAAAACAAACTTACCGTTCGTGATATCCACTTGTCCTCCGCCAAAATTTGCTGCAAATAATCCGTCTTTAACAGATGCGATAATTTCTTCGGGCTCCATATTTCCATTGTGCATATAAGTATTTGTCATGCGTGGCATTGGAATATGCGCAAACGATTCACGACGTCCGTTACCCGTAACCGGCAAATTCATCAAGCGCGCATTCAGAGAATCTTGCATGTAACCCTTGAGTATGCCATCTTCAATAAGGGTCGTGCATTGCGTGGGATTCCCCTCATCATCAATGTTCAAAGAGCCTCTTCTGTGCGCAATCGTTCCATCATCAACAACGGTGACGCCTGGTGCAGCAACACGCTGGCCGACACGACCTGAAAAAGCCGAGCTCCCTTTCCGGTTGAAATCCCCCTCGAGGCCATGCCCAATCGCTTCATGCAACAAAATACCCGGCCAGCCATTTCCCAACACTACCGTCATGGCACCTGCTGGCGCCGAACGCGCTTCCAAATTAATCACTGCTTGATGCACGGCTTTCGCTGCATAATCGCGTAAGATATCATCAGTAAAATAACTGTAATTAAAACGACCGCCGCCGCCGGCTACACCCTGCTCGCGGCGTTCGTTTTCTTCTGCAATCACTTGTAGTGATAACCGCACAAGCGGCCTGACATCAGCTGCCAATACACCATCACTTCGTGTTACCAAGATAACTTCATATTCACCCGCCAGGGATGCCATAACTTGAATTACGCGAGAATCCAGTGCTCGCGCATATCTCTCCAGTTTTTCCAGCAATGTCACCTTGTCCGAATCTCTAAGGCTGGCGATGGGGTCTTCGGGCAAATACAGCAAAGATTTTTTTTCTATTTCTAAACTTCTACCCACTTTTACTGATTGTCCGCCACCCTGATTTGCAATTGCTCGAGTTGCTTTGGCCGCGGATTCTAGCGCCTTCATACTGATATCATCTGAATATGCAAAAGCTGTTTTATCTCCGCTTATTGCCCGAACACCGACCCCCTGCTCTATATTAAAACTGCCGGATTTAACAATACCCTCTTCCAGTATCCAGCCTTCTGAACGGTTATACTGAAAATACAGATCCGCATAATCAATTTCATGCGTTAAAATCTGCCCGAAAACATGCTGCAATCCGTTTGTATCAATATCATAAGGCGATAACAGACAATGGTTAGCTATTGTATAAAAATCACTTGACTTGGCAATGGTCTCAGTATTCATTTGTTCTCATTCGGACTTTCTATTGATTCAGATATCTCACTGACTGATTATTTCATGTAAAAAACTGTTATCAGCAATTCAGTTTGCGATGCTTCAACGCGGGCAAGCTTGCGCGAATCCGTGCCTGATATTCCGGATCCAACTTGGCCACAACCGCACCTGAACCACGTGGTAAGCGCTTTACCACGGCACCCCATGGATCAACGATCATGCTATCTCCATTTGTTTCGCGCCCATTGACATGATATCCTCCTTGCGCTGGTGCTATCACATATGCAAGATTTTCAATTGCACGCGCACGCACGAGAACCTCCCAGTGCGCTTTACCGGTAACAGCTGTAAACGCTGCAGGTGCAAGAATAATATCCACATCTGCCATCTTGCGATAGAGTTCAGGAAACCGCAAATCGTAACAAATTGAAAGCCCGATACGACCAAAAGGCGAATCCAGTGTCACGATCTCTGCACCCGCCACTATTGTCTTATCTTCAGCATAATTCTCATGACCCATACTCAAGCCAAATAGATGGATTTTGTCATATCGCGCAACTTGATTTCCATTATCAGCGTAGACCAAGCAACTATTGTAAACCTTATTTGGATCTGGAGATGCCAGCGGTACAGAGCCACCCACCAACCATATTCCAAAACGTTTTGCAGTATCGCTAAGAAAATTCTGAATCGGTCCGTTTCCGGCCTGTTCCATCACTGACAACTTATCAGTATCTTTCATACCCATGATGCAAAAATACTCTGGCAGAACAACCAGCTTTGCTTTTTGTGAAACTGCGTCTTCGATATGACGCGCCGCCTCTTCAAGATTTGCATCAACACTTGGGCCAGACGCCATTTGTATGGCAGCAACATAAACCCCGTCATTATTATCGGATTCAGTTTGATTATTATTCTTATGATCACCAGACATGGTTAAAAAATTATTCTCTAAAATATAAACGCTGACTAAATATTATCTTTTTATTTCACTTTGCACATCAATTCATTCGTCCATCATCTTCATCTGATCGCAGCTTGCTTCCTAATCGATGATCGATAGAATTAAGTGTTACCACAGACCACACTGAAAATAGCAAAATCGGATTTTAGCATTTACTCCGGCATGATTCTATTTTCAATTACTTTATGCCAATATTACGAAATTGAAGATTAAAACAAGTTTACCAATACACCATGAACACAACTGATCAGATTTGCAACAAAACTTTTGAACAGGCCATATCATACAGCCGATATGTTCAACGCATTCTCGCAAGCGATCCAACCCAAAAAGAAATTTTGCTTAAGAATTTGGCGCGGCCTTACCAAAAAGCGGAAATGTTGGGTTTTTTGCAAAATAATCAGCAAACAATCACTGATGAAAACGGTTTAAACAGCATCTTACGCAACCTACGCAAACACGTCATGCTCCGATTAACCATACGTGATATTAGTGGTTATGCAGATTTGACAGAAGTCATGTCAACCATGTCTGATTTCGCGGAAACCAGCATAAATTTTTCGCTTGAGCACCACGAAAAATGGTTGACTCAATCCGAACGATTCGGAATTCCAAAAGGAAAACAAAATGACGTAAGACAGCACTTACTGGTTGTAGCCATGGGTAAACTAGGTGGCCGTGAATTAAATGTCTCATCCGATGTCGACTTGATATTCATTTATCCCGAAGACGGCGAAACCGATGGCCAGAAATCCATTTCTAATCACGAATTCTTTGCTCGCCTTGGCCGGAAATTAATTTCAAGTTTAAGTGACTATACAGTAGATGGCTATGTTTTCAGGGTAGATATGCGCCTGCGCCCGCATGGAGAAAACAGCCCGCTTGCCATCAGCTTTGACATGCTCAATGAATATTTCAAGACGCAGGGACGAGAATGGGAACGTCATGCCTGGATCAAAGGCCGTGTGATAGCCGGACAATCACATACAGAAACATCGTCCAGACTTATGGAAGAAATTGTCAGGCCTTTTGTGTTTCGCAAATATCTGGATTTCGACGCGTATGAAGCCATGCGAAGCTTACATTCACAGCTTCGTAAAGAAGTTGAACGGCGTGAAATGCATGACAATATTAAATTGGGACCGGGCGGCATTCGTGAAATCGAATTCATTACCCAGGTATTTCAGTTGATTCGGGGGGGACGAGATGTTGATTTATACATCCGTCAAACATTAGTTGTTTTACAGCTTCTAGAAAAAAAAAGACAACTGTCTAAACAGACCGTTGCCGAGCTTTCCAGTGCCTATGTTTTTTTGCGCAAACTTGAACACCGCTTACAATACCTGGATGATCAACAAACGCAGACGCTTCCCAAAAACCCCGAAGATAGGGAACGTATTGCTACCGCCATGGGTTTTCAGGATTATGAATGCTTTTTGCAGGAACTGGATGTTCATCGAATGAATGTAACCCATCATTTTGAACTAATACTTGCTGCACCAAAAAAATCACCCACACATGACATTCTCGCCCACCTCTGGCAAACTCAAATCAAAGATACTGCGAAAACAGAAGCTGCAACAACGCAACTGAGCACGCTGGGATTTGATGAACCAGCAAAAATATCCGGCCGACTGCAACAATTTTATCAAAGCCATTTTTACCTGCAATTACCGGAATCCAATCAGAAAAAATTAAACTTGCTGACACCAATTCTGGTCGAAACGATTGCCCAATTCCCACCGGTTGAAATCACACTTGAGCGCATGTTAAAACTATTGGAAACCATCAGTCCACAACAATCTTATCCAGCTTCTTATCTGACGCTTATACTGGAACATCCGGACACACTGCCACGCATTGCGAAACTGGTCAGCATCAGTCAATGGGCAAGCAATTATCTGGGCAGGCACCCCATCCTGCTTGACGAGCTTTTACGCCATAAGGAAAGCAGCCCACTACCGGACTGGATTTTCCTTAAAAATGAATTGATTAATCAGCTTAATCATATCAACAAACCAAAAAGTGACGTAATTGGGTGGCAAATGGACCATTTACGTCACTTTCAGCATGCACAAGTCTTCCAATTATTGGTCAGCGACCTGGAGGGCGCGCTCAAACTGGAAACCTTAAGCGATCATTTAACCGCATTGGCTGATTTAATTCTTGAAACCGTTTTGAATTTCGCCTGGTTAAATTTACGAAAACAACACCGCTCAGCACCTCAATTTGCCATCATTGGCTATGGCAAACTGGGCGGCAAGGAACTCGGCTATGCTTCTGATTTAGATATAATTTTCCTCTACGATGACGATCACCCGGACGCATCTGAAAACTATACGAAACTGGCCCAAAGTATCAACTCCTGGCTAAACAGTCATACTTCCGCAGGACTGCTTTATTCAACCGATTTACGTCTACGCCCTAATGGAAACAGCGGTTTAATGGTTCATTCTATAGAAGCCTTTGCACAATATCAGCGTAACCAGGCATGGGTATGGGAACATCAGGCATTGACACGCGCACGGTGTGTCGCAGGTGACCAGAAAGTAGCACAGGCATTTGAAAATACAAGAAAAGAAATACTTTGCCAACGACGCGACTTAAAACAACTCAAACAGGATATCCTGTCAATGCGTGAAAAAATGCACGACGCACATCCTAACCCAACTGCATTGTTTGACATCAAGCATGACCGAGGCGGCATCATCGACGTAGAATTTATTGTGCAATATCTTGTTTTAGGCTATTCGTGCAAATATCCTGAATTAACAGGCAATATCGGCAATATTGGATTGTTGAAACTATCAGCAGAATTAGGTTTGATTTCTAAACTGAACGCCGAAAAAACACGCACCGCCTACCGTGAATTCAGGCGTATCCAGCACCGCCAGCGACTCAACAGCGACAGCGAATTATCGGGCGCCATTAATCTTGATGATCATTTTCAGACACTTACCCACAATGAATCCGAACAGTTAAACAATAATCGTATGGCTGTCATCGCATTATGGGAAGAAGTTTTTGGCACTTAAAGAAAACAAAATCAAAATATTTATTAAAATATTTTGCCAAAACAAAAACTGGCACACTTCATGCTTTAGCTAATGTACACATGTCAAGTGTGAACAGATTAACTTTTAGGAGATTAAACATGCAAAAAGTACAAAAAGGTTTTACTTTGATTGAATTGATGATCGTTGTTGCCATTATTGGTATTTTGGCGGCAGTAGCTGTACCTGCTTACCAAAACTATACTTTAAAAGCAAGATATAGCGAAGTAGTGGCAGCTGCCGCACCTTATAAACTTGGCTTGGAACTTTGCTTTCAAGAACAAAATACACTAGCTGCAGCAAATTGCACTAACGGATTGAATGGTGTACCTGGCGTTACAGGGGCACCTGCTGCTGGTAATATGGTAGCAGCTGGCTCAGGCGTTGTAGCTAATAACGGCGCTTTAACTGCTGACTTTACCATGACTGCAATTAATGGAAATGGCCTTAGTGGCGAACAATACACTCTCACCGGAACGGCTGCTGCAATTGGTGCGCCATTAGTTTGGGTCAAGAGTGGTAGCTGCCTTACCCGCGCTGCTGGAGCACTTTGTTAATTAAAGTTAGTTAATAAACTAACAAATAGAGTCAAGAAGGGCAATCAGAAAGATTGCCCTTTTCTTATTTCCAAACTAACCGTTAGCAATATCAAACATGTAGGTTTGTTACATCCACAAATTGGTTAACTTTCAATCAATTTTAATATCATATTCACTTACTTCTTTCTCCCAGATCAACATATCACGTCATACCATACTTAAAATCGAAGATTTGGCAATTAACTGCACTATTGAAAACTCCTCTTCAAAATCCCAGCAACAATCTCAACATCCGGGTTAAAATACGCGTCATGACACAACCGTATAACCCAGCAGAAATCATCCGCCCTGAAGTTTTAGCTCTCAAGGCTTATCATGTGCCCCCGGCAACAGGGATGATCAAGCTCGATGCCATGGAAAATCCTTATGCCTTGCCTCTGTCGCTGCAAAGCGAGATTGCCGGGTTTGCTGGAAATGTACCGATTAACCGCTATCCGGACCCCAACGCAACCGATCTCAAGGCTTCGTTGAGGAAAGCATTGGCCATTCCAGACACAATGGATTTAATGCTCGGCAATGGTTCGGATGAAATTATCCAGATTATCGCCATGGCAACGGCCAGACCCAATGCCGTGCTGCTAAGTGTTGAACCCGCATTCGTCATGTTTCGCATGATTGCAATATTCGCCAATATGGGCTATGTCGGGGTGCCGTTAAAAACGGATTTTTCTCTGGATCTTGACGCCTTACTGAGCGCCATAAAACAACACAAGCCCGCCGTTATATTCCTTGCCTACCCCAACAATCCGACAGGCAATTTATTTGACGAAAAAGCTATCCTACAAATTATTCAGGCGACACCCGGTATTGTGGTGATCGATGAAGCCTATCATGCGTTCGCGGGCACCAGCATCATCGATAAACTTGAGCAATATCCCAACTTGTTGGTCATGCGCACGCTCTCCAAGCTGGGATTGGCAGGCCTAAGACTCGGCATGTTGATTGGCCGACCGGAATGGCTGTCTGAATTCGAAAAGCTGCGCTTGCCGTATAACGTCAGCGTCATGACACAATTTATTACGCAGACGGTACTGCATCACATGGATGTATTACTAAAACAGGCCGAACAAATAAGAGCAGAACGCGCAAACATGTATGCACAATTAAAATCGATGGATGCACTTGAAGTTTTTCCATCTGATGCCAACTTCATTTTGTTTCGTGTAAATAACGCCTCAGAAATATTTCAGAAGCTCAAACAAAAAATGATTTTGATCAAAAACCTTGATGGCACGCACGCCTTATTGGATAATTGCTTGCGCGTAACCGTGGGTACGCCAAAAGAAAACACACAATTTCTTGCGTCATTACATGCCATTTTGAGCGAAAAGGTTTAAAATCTATTTAATTCGGGATTTCCATCTCTAACTATCTCAATATAATCCTATTAACCGTTTTATGCGTCAGGCACAAGTTACCCGTAATACCCTGGAAACCCAGATCACGATCGACCTAAATCTGGACGGCACGGGGAAAGCTGTTCAACATACCGGCGTTCCCTTTCTCGAACATATGCTCGATCAGATTGCCCGTCATGGCATGTTAGACTTTGAAATAACAGCAAAGGGAGACTTGCATATTGATGCACATCATACCGTGGAAGATATCGGCATTACATTAGGTCTAGCGTTTGCAAAAGCCATAGGCGACAAAAAAGGAATTCGCAGATATGGTCACGCGTATGTACCACTAGATGAAGCGCTGTCACGTGTTGTCATTGACTTGTCCGGACGTCCGGGCCTTACCCTCAACGCCGATTTTACACGTGCACACATCGGTGATTTTGACGTCGACTTAATCAATGAATTTTTTCAGGGATTTGTGAATCATGCGTTGGTCACCCTGCATATTGACAACCTGACAGGAAAAAATGCACACCACCAGGCAGAAACCATTTTTAAAGCATTTGGGCGGGCATTGCGCATGGCGATTGAGCATGATCCAGCAGCTACTGGAATAATCCCATCAACAAAAGGCGCGCTATAAGCTAATCCTGTTTCTCTCCCTTATCCATATGACTGACATAGCAATTGTTGATTACGGCATGGGCAACCTGCGTTCCGTACATAAAGCACTGGAACATGTTGCGCCAGGTATCTCTGTTGCCGTAACGAGCGACCCATCTGTTGTTGATAAAGCGAGACGTGTTGTCGTGCCCGGACAAGGCGCAATGCCAAACTGCATGTATGAATTGAAAACGCGAGGATTGCAGGATGCCGTAGTACAGGCAACCCGCAGCAAACCTTTTCTGGGTATCTGCATCGGCTTGCAAATGTTATTTGAAGAAAGTGAAGAAGGCCACGTAAAAGGGTTAGGGATACTCCCTGGCAAGGTTGTCCATTTCGACGCAAAAGCCATGACCACACCCGAAGGCCTGAAACTTAAAGTACCGCATATGGGCTGGAATCAGGTTTATCAGGCGATCGGTCATCCCTTGTGGGAAGGCATACCCAAAGATGCGCGTTTTTACTTTGTACATAGTTATTATGTTGACACACCCAACACGACTGTTATTGCTGCCCAAAGCAATTACCCCTTTCCATTTACCTGCGCGGTTGCAAAAGATAACATTTTCGCGGTACAGTTTCATCCTGAGAAAAGCCATATAGCTGGATTAACGCTTTTACGCAATTTTGCAAAATGGACGCCTTGCATCTAAAACCGATCAACACAATAGACTTGAACACTACAGTTTTATCATTCAATTATTAATCTAAATTAGGCTATGCTGATTATTCCTGCGATAGATCTTAAAGATGGACATTGTGTTCGCCTTAAACAAGGCGTCATGGAAGAAGCTACAGTTTTCTCTGAGAACCCAGGTGAAATGGCGGCACACTGGCTGAATCAGGGTGCGCGACGGTTACATCTGGTCGATTTAGATGGCGCCTTTGCGGGAAAACCGAAAAATAAAAAAGCCATCCGCGAAATTGTTCAAGTTATTGACGGTCAAATCCCTATCCAATTGGGTGGCGGCATTCGTGACCTGGATACCATAGAAAGCTATCTCGACGAAGGGGTAACCTATATCATCATCGGCACAGCCGCTGTCAAAATACCCGGTTTTTTACATGACGCCTGCAATGCTTTCCCAGGCCATATTCTGGTCGGACTCGATGCAAAGGAAGGAAAAGTGGCGGTTGACGGCTGGTCTAAAGTAACCGGACATGATGTCATAGATCTAGCAGTAAAATTTGAGGATTACGGCGTTGAAGCGATCATTTACACCGATATTGGTCGCGATGGCATGTTAAATGGCGTCAATATCAAGGCTACAGTTGATTTAGCCAGAGAATTGACAATTCCGGTCATCGCAAGTGGCGGGATTACAAATCTGGACGACGTTAAAGTACTTTGTTCGATTGAATCTGATGGCGTCATGGGAGCAATAACTGGACGCGCGATATACGAAGGCACACTTAATTTTAAGGAAGCTCAGGATTTAGCCGACAAGTTACATCAGGAAATAAACATTTAGTGACTATACTGTGGAATCATTTTTAACCGTATCCTTCTTTCTATTCATTATTTCACAATTGGCTTAAAACGCATGGGCCTTGCCAAACGTATTATTCCCTGCCTTGATGTTACCAATGGACGTGTTGTAAAAGGTGTCAACTTTATCGAATTGCGTGATGCCGGAAATCCAGTTGAAATCGCACGCCGATACGACGAACAGGGCGCGGATGAGTTGACATTTCTCGATATCACCGCCAGTTCAGATGATCGCGACCTGATTCTGCATATCATTGAAGAGGTTGCATCACAAGTATTTATTCCGTTAACTGTCGGTGGCGGCGTGCGTAAAGTTGAAGATGTGCGCAGATTACTCAACGCAGGCGCCGACAAAGTCAGCATTAACACGTCGGCTGTTTTAAACCCGCAGCTGGTTGCCGATGCTTCTGGCCATTACGGCGCTCAGTGTATTGTTGTCGCAATTGATGCCAAACAAGTTGAAACTCAGGACAACACGCCACGCTGGGAAGTTTTCACACATGGCGGCCGAAAAGAAACCGGTATTGAAGTCATCACATGGGCGAAGAAAATGCAACACTTAGGCGCGGGCGAAATCCTGTTGACCAGCATGGACAGAGACGGCACCCGAAACGGCTTTGACCTGGCATTGACAAAGGCGGTTTCTGACGCAGTAGACATTCCGGTTATTGCTAGTGGCGGTGTCGGCAATCTGGATCATCTGGTCGATGGTATTTTAAAAGGCCATGCCGATGCCGTACTTGCCGCCAGCATTTTCCATTATGGAGAATTCACCATCCAGCAAGCCAAACAACGCATGGCGGAACATGGCATTGAAGTACGTTTGTAATGTTAGAATATGTTGTAATAAATACTATTTTGTTTTCTGAAAAATTATGGCTTCTACTTGGCTAAGCGAAATTAACTGGTCGGATGACGGACTTATTCCGGTAATTGCACAAGAAGCTGAAAGCGGCAAAGTTTTAATGGTTGCCTGGATGAATCGTGAAGCACTGGAATTAACCGTCAAAAACGGTGAAGCCATTTACTGGTCGCGTTCCCGCAAAAAACTCTGGCATAAAGGCGAAGAATCCGGTCACATACAAAAAGTAAAAGACATCCGTCTTGATTGTGACGGAGATGTTTTATTATTGCACGTTGAACAAACGGGTGGAATAGCCTGCCATACAGGCAGGCACAACTGTTTTTTCAGAAAACTTGAAAATGATAAATGGATTATCACAACACCCATTCTTAAAAATCCGGACGCAATTTACAAAAAATGACGCAATTAACCATACTGCATCGACTATCAGAAACCATAGAAGCGCGCAAAAAAGCAGATGCTGGTAATTCGTACGTCGCCAGCCTCTTACAAAGCGGACAAGACAAAATCCTTAAAAAAATAGCGGAGGAATCCGCAGAGACTCTGATGGCTTCAAAAGATGGCGATGCACAGCACATCGTTCGCGAAACCGCCGATCTTTGGTTTCATTGCCTGATTCTACTTGCCCATCATGGATTAACTTCTGAAGATGTTTTAAAAGAACTTGAAAAACGCGAGGGTTTATCGGGTGTCGTAGAAAAAGCTTCACGAAAAACGGGATAAAAAACCATGGATAATTGTATTTTTTGCAAAATCCTACATGATGAAATTCCGGCACAAAAGATCTATGAAGACAGCGAAGTTATTGCTTTCAATGATATTAACCCAGCCGCGCCGGTACATTTTCTGATAATACCAAAAATACACGTCGCATCGCTCATGGAATGTGGGAAAACTCATCAGCAGATACTGGGAAAGATGCTATTATTGGCACCAACAATAGCAAAAGAACAAGGTTGCACAGATGGTTTTCGCACAATTATCAATACCGGTCGAGTTGGCGGGCAGGAAGTTTTTCATTTGCATATTCACATTATCGGCAGCAAAAACCGCCTGCCCGCAATGATCCATAAAGACTAGTATTGTTCCATTTCAGAGGAGACAAAAATGGGGACATTCAGTATTTGGCATTGGATAGTCGTACTAATAATCGTTGTTCTGGTTTTTGGCACAAAAAAACTTCGCAATCTCGGCGGCGATCTCGGCAGTGCCATAAAAGGGTTTAAGGAAGGCATGAAAGATGCAAATACCGAAACTGAAAACACCTCGTCTCAAGCATCAAGCACAAATAGTTTAACCTTTGATGATGATTTAAAAAATACTACGCATTCCTTTAAAGAAACTACCCAGCCGCAAGAAACATCGACCGCACCCGGAACCACCAGCACTGAGAGTAAAGCTGGAACAACGCCAAACGCAAAAAAAGAAAGCGAGCAAAAATCCGAGAACAGTAATCAAACCACCGACAACGTGTCCAGGGAAAACACATCATCCAAGACATAAATCAAACGGGTGCTTCGCTAGCTTGAAGTAAAATTGATGCGCTTGATATGTTTATACCATTTATATAGCACATGTTTGATATCAGTTTCTTTGAAATCATGATCATATCAATGATTGCATTGATCGTTGTTGGTCCTGAACGGTTGCCGCAAGTAGCGCGAGCACTGGGTCATTTAATGGGCAGATGCCGTCAATTTATTTACAGTGTCAAAACTGATATCCATAATGAAATACGTATGGAAGAACTGAAAAATATGCATAACACCATGCAGGAAACGGTGCATTCGATTGAAGATTCTGTGCGCAAAGAAATTGATGAAATAAAATCGCTATCAGATAGCGAATCACAAGGAAAAACACCAGAAAGCGGTGTATTACCGAAATCGCCCGAACCCACGCAGCATTCACCTGACAACAACAATCAATCGTCACCATAGTGCGCACGAATACAAACCAGCCCATTATGATTATGAAACCCAATTCATAGATATCCGCCTCTTCCATCGAAATGAATGTTGAAGGTTCATTATTATCACATCTGGTAGAACTACGTACCCGGCTGATACGTATGCTGGGCGGCCTGATGATCGGCTTTATACCGTGTGCTTTTTATGCAAGAGAACTCTACACAATACTCGCACAGCCGCTTTTAGAGAAACTGCCGCAAGGCGGTCAAATGATTGCCACGGACGTTGCCACGCCTTTTTTCGTACCGATGAAAGTCGCCATGATGCTCGCTTTTGTCATCACATTACCACACACACTTTATCAAATATGGGCCTTTATCGCGCCCGGTCTTTATACACACGAGAAACGTCTTGCGTTACCCCTTGTTATCGCCAGCAGCCTGTTATTCTTTTTAGGCATGCTGTTCGCCTATTTTGCCGCCTTGCCACTGGTATTTGAGTTTATTACTTATTTTGCGCCAGAGGGTGTCGCAGTCATGACCGATATCAATAAATATCTCAGTTTTGTATTATCCATGTTCATGGCTTTCGGCATAACCTTTGAAGTACCTGTTGTCGTCATGGTACTCGTTAAAACAGGCGTTATCACAATTGAAAAACTCAGGGAAATACGCCCCTACGTTATCGTCGGGTCGTTTGTTATTGCTGCCATCATTACGCCACCCGATGTTATCTCTCAATTCATGCTCGCTGTACCGCTCTGCTTGCTCTATGAAGTAGGTATCATCATCGCTAACATCACGTTAAAAAAGCACATTAAAAATAATGAAAATAAAACATCGAACCAGCCTGAAGATGAGGAAACTGATAAAAAAACGTGATTTCCCGTTAGTGCTTTCTTGCCTATCCTCATAACAAAACCCTCTGTTTCAGCAAGAAACTATAGATTACTTTCAGACTCAAAGAATAACTACCGTTTACTCTCTAGTTCGTGTAAACATAGCAACGTTATCTGAGGAAACACATGATGCGATATGATTCTATTTACTTAGTTCAAATTACCCTGATCATTGCTGCGATTTTCATTACCGCTCAAGTTATGGCGCAATCGGATCAGTCGGGTGAATCAATGCAGTCACAAGTCGCAACTCAATCGCATATACCGAAACCCGGCTTTAAACCCGAGCAAAAATTTTCAACCAGAACCATGCAGCGCACCGGCACGACGATTGTCGGCGCCAGAAACAGCGTCAGTATCAAAAGTACCGATGCGGGTATTATTCATTACCCCCCGCCTGTTTCTGCGACACCTCAAGCATACTATGCACCCAGCCATCCCTACGTGCCTTCTGTATCGGGTTGCATCAATTGTGGGATCATTGATTTTATCAATGCAGTCGGCCAGGGGAATGCACTTAACACGATGGCCAGTGGCATCGTGGCCGGTACCATTGCCAGAAAACTAGCCGGACATGGCGTTTATGCACAATCCAATCCGCCCAATCAGGGCCGTGGCGAACATCCTGAACATACCGAACAGCATCAGCATTACCATGTCGGCATCACAATGCATGATGGTAGCCAGAAAATCCTAACTGTACCGGACGTTTCTCACTTGCACCGTGGCGACAAAATTCAGTTGATTGAAGGTATGATTATGCCGGAACCTAGAACACCGTAAAAAAGCTTTCGGCTTGATTTTAAGCAAATACGTGCCATATTGATTAACATACCCATACAATTCAATTGCTACTTTGTACGCTTACTTCATACTGGCAATGAGGAAATCCGATGAATACCGCAACACTCAAACAAATAGAATTGCCCATTGAAGGCATGACCTGCGCTGCCTGCGCGACACGAATTGAGAAGAACCTGAACAGACTGCCCGGTGTTGAGGCCGCAGTCAATTTCGCCAACGAAAAGGCACATGTACATTATGATGACAGTCAGATCAAAACCGACAGGCTCATCGAAACTATTGAAAAAACCGGTTTTCATATCGTCCCGCGATCGGTTCAACTACAGCTGCACAAAATGACCTGTGCGGCCTGCGGTGGACATATTGAAATGGCATTGAATAAACTACCCGGAGTTACCGCACAGGTCAATGTCGCCACAGAAACCGCCAAAGTCAGTTTCATACCAGGATTGACAACCACCGAACAACTGATTACCACTGTTGAGAATGCTGGTTATGGCGCAAATGAAATCAGTGAAACCGGTCACGCCGAAGAAAAGGCAAGACGTCTTGCTGCTTACCAGGCCGAATTGAAACTGTTTTGGATATCCGCGATCCTCACCCTGCCACTGGTACTACAAATGGGTGCGATGTTTACTGGCCATGGCATGGACGCCATGGACATAATCCCCCGGTGGCTGCAATGGTTGCTGGCTACACCTGTCCAATTCTGGATCGGTAAACGGTTTTATATTGGTGCTTGGCATGCACTACGCAGCGGCGGCGCCAATATGGATGTATTGGTCGCGCTGGGCACAAGCATGGCCTATTTTTTTAGCGCCGTTGTCACCGCATTATCACTGGACCAGCATGTCTATTTTGAGGCTAGTGCAGCAATTATTACCCTTGTGTTGCTCGGCAAGCTCATGGAGGCACGTGCCAAAGGCAGAACATCAGAAGCCATTGAAGCACTGATAAAGCTGCAGCCGAAAACAGCACGAATTGAACGCGACGGGAATATTATTGAAGTAACCGCCGACAGTCTGCAAGCCGACGATATTTTCATTGTTCGTCCCGGTGAAAACCTGCCTGTTGATGGCGTTGTCATTGAAGGCATATCCAGTGTAAACGAATCAATGCTGACCGGAGAAAGTTTGCCTGTCAGCAAACAGCCTGAATCAAAAGTCTTTGCTGCAACCATCAACCAACAGGGCCTGCTCAAATGCCGCGCAACCAGTGTTGGCAAGCATACTCAACTCGCAGCAATTATTCATCTGGTAGAAGAAGCGCAAGGCTCCAAAGCACCGATTCAACGTATGGCAGACACAATTTCCGGCATATTTGTCCCTGTTGTTGTGCTCATCAGCATCTTTACGCTGGGCATTACCTGGTGGTTAACCGGCCAATTTGTAACTGCACTTATTCACGCAGTGGCAGTGCTGGTTATCGCCTGCCCCTGTGCATTGGGACTGGCCACGCCAACTGCAATCATGGTTGGAACCGGACGCGGCGCACAGGTCGGCGTTCTGGTCAAGAACGCAGCAGCACTGGAGCACGCTGAAAAAATTCAAACCGTCATAGTCGACAAAACCGGCACGCTAACCGAAGGAAAGCCCGAAGTAACCGATATCATTCCTACAGATTCACTCAGTGAACAGGATTTCATGCAAATTGCGGCATCACTGGAACAAGGTTCCGAGCATCCACTCGCGCGGGCTGTGTTGGGTTATGCCGAAAAAACGAATATTTCACTCAAACCGGTTACTGATTTTTCGGCCGTCACTGGCAGTGGCATCAAGGCCAGCATTAATTCAACGCAATATCTGCTTGGTTCACCGAAATTTCTGACGCAACACGACGCAACGCTTGACGCGAAAACGGTCGCTACCCTGCAAAGTGAAGGCAAGACAGTTATTGCCGTCGCAACACTAAACGATGTTACTCCGGTTATTTTAGGTTATCTGGCCATTGCAGACCGTTTACGGGACACTTCGATTAAAGCCGTGGAGCGCTTGCAAAACATGGGTATCGAAGTGGTTATGCTGACAGGAGACAACGCTGCAACTGCGGCCGCTATCGCTAAAAGCACGGGCATTACCGAATTTCGCGCTGAAGTTTTACCACAAGATAAGGCCGAAGAAATCAAAAAATTTAAAAACAGCGGTAAATTTACCGGCATGGTTGGGGATGGCATCAACGACGCACCAGCACTTGTCGCCGCTGATGTAAGTTTTGCAATTGGCGCAGGCTCGGATGTCGCCATTGAAGCAGCTGACATCACCTTGATACGAAACGACCTCATGAGCGTTGCCGATGCAATTTCCTTGTCGCGCGCAACACTCAGAAAAATCCGTCAAAACCTGTTCTTCGCTTTTGTATATAATTCACTGGGCATTCCATTGGCTGCAGTCGGCATGCTGAACCCTGTCATTGCCGGAGCCGCCATGGCAATGAGTTCTGTCTCAGTTGTCAGTAATTCGCTACTGCTTAAACGATGGCAGGCGAATCAATAAAGGAACTAATTCATGCAAACAACCACGATTAACATACAAGGCATGACCTGCCAGGGATGCGTCAGCAGTATCAAAACAGTACTCGAGAAACTTCCCGGAATCTCGCAGGTTGAAGTGTCGCTTGACCAGTCTCTGGCAACCATTCACCATAATCCGTCAGTTGTTGGCATTGAGCAGATAAAAGCAGCAATTAGTGATGCAGGTTTTGAAGTAATCGATTAAGAATAGCCTACACGGGCATAACAATGTTTGATGCATCACTTATTCGTGACTTCGATACCGTACTTTATGGGTTGCCACATCACAGTTGCCGTATTTCTGCATAATTCTAGTGATTCAGAAAATTTTGCTGCCTAGATGCATATTGGACATGACTTGACTATTTCTCTTCCGGATATTAATAACTGACTATGCATATTCATATTCTTGGTATTTGCGGCACGTTTATGGGCGGTATTGCCGCCATTGCACAGGAAGCCGGCCATAAAGTAACCGGATGCGACCAGAATGTCTACCCACCCATGAGTACGCAACTGGAGTCGTTGGGTATTGAATTGATTTCAGGATTCTCGTCAGAACAAATCAAACTTGAACCGGATATATACGTAATTGGCAATGTGGTGACACGGGGCAATCCATTGATGGAAGAAATTCTGAATCAAAACTTGCCCTATACTTCCGGTCCGCAATGGCTGTCTGAAAATATTTTAAGAAACCGATGGGTTCTGGCTGTTGCCGGCACGCATGGTAAAACAACGACAAGTTCAATGTTGACCTGGATTCTGGAATATGCAGGGCTGAACCCGGGTTTTCTGATTGGCGGCATTCCTGAGAATTTCGATACTTCCGCACGTATCGGATTAAGACCGCAGAGTCAGGCCGATGAAATATCGCCATTCTTTGTGATTGAAGCAGATGAGTATGACACAGCATTTTTTGATAAACGTTCAAAATTCGTTCACTATCATCCCAAAACTGCCATCTTGAATAATCTTGAATTTGATCATGCTGATATTTTCCAGGATCTTGCAGCGATTGAACGCCAGTTTCATCATTTTATACGAATTGTTCCCAATCAAGGCTTAATCGTTGCCAATGGAATCGATCACAACCTTGAACATGTGCTGAAACAGGGTTGCTGGACACCCATCGAACCGTTTGGCGTAACAACAGGCTGGCATACTACTCAGCTTGAACAGACAACCACTGAGGTTTTTTTCGCAAATGCATCGCAAGGCATTCTTAAATGGGAATTACTGGGTGAGCATAACCGTATGAATGCATTGGCGGCACTGGCCGCTGCACGTCACGCGGGGGTCCCCGTCAAGGTTGGCATTGAAGCTTTAGTCCAATTTAAGAATGTTAAGCGCCGCATGGAAAAGCGCGGTGTAATACATGAAATTACCGTCTATGATGACTTTGCACATCATCCAACCGCTATTCAAACAACACTCGACGGTTTACGCAGCCACATTGGCAATGCCCGAATTATTGCGGTACTGGAACCACGTTCCAACACTATGAAAATGGGCATCTGGAAAGAGAAACTGGCTAAAAGCCTCGAAGCAGCGGATACTGTTTTTTGTTATAGCTTTAACGCCGACTGGGTTGAAAATGCACTATCAAAACTTGGCGACAAAGCAAAATGTTATGCTGACTTGTCACAATTAATCGATGCTATTTCAACTGTTGCAATACCCGGCGATCACATTTTAGTCATGAGTAATGGTGGTTTTGGCGGTATTCATGAAAAATTGATGGCCGCCATTCGTAACAAATAAATCATTTGAAACGGTATTAATCACCCTCAAATTCACACAGTGAGAATATCTTGCACCCCATTTTTTCGAGGCGCTTTCTACCCCCCACATCCGGCAAATCAATAACAAAACAGCACTCAACCACTTCACCGCCCATTTCCTGAATTAATCTGACCGCGGCTTCTGCAGTTCCGCCTGTCGCAATCAAATCATCGACCAGCAACACACGATCGCCACGTTGTATGGCATCAACATGAACTTCAATACGGTCGCTGCCATATTCAAGTTGATAGTCTCGGCCAATCGTTTCAGCGGGCAGCTTATTTTTTTTGCGTATTGGCACAAAACCAGTCTCAAGTTGATAGGCAACGGGCGCGCCAATGATAAAGCCACGTGACTCAATGCCGACAACCTTGCTGATTTGGCTTTTTTGATGACGTTTGGTAATTTCCTGAACCGTTGTGCGAAAACCGATCGGATCTTTTAACAGCGTTGTAACGTCACGAAACATGACTCCCTTATGCGGATAGTGCGGGACTGTACGAATACGGGATTTGATGGGCATAAAAAAGCAAGATGATAAATAAAGGGATCACAAGTCCCAAACAAAACAAAACGGCTCCAACCAATGGCTGGAGCCGTTTATGGATTACATCACTTTAACAAATATTTTTTTGTATAAGCGCTTAGTGATCCATCGCTGCGCCAGCGTCAAATGATGCAGGTGCTTTGACTTGCTCCATCATGTCGTTATCCCACTCACCTTCGACATTCATATGCAGCGCTGCACCGAGCAGTACAGCTTCAATCAGGTTATGACTGAGGTATACATATAAACCAGGTTGATGGAATTCATATGCAGCAGCAACTGCTGCACCCGCTGGAATAAACCATGTTTCCTGGCTTGTTAATGGAGTATCGCTGAATGAACCGCCTACCCAGTAAAGATCAGCGTGACCACCGATCAAGTGAGGATAAGATTGACGGTTAGCTGATGAGTGAACGAATAATACTTTCTCACCCACTTTGGCTGACAATGCGTTATCACCGGTAATCGCACCCACTGCACCGTTGAAAACAACATGAGTTGGAATCAGGCCTTTAGCGAGTTCAAGCATTTCATGCATGCCAGCAGCTGGTGAATCATATTTCTTGAAGTTACCCTTGCCATCGTTTGGCAAATAGTAATCTTGCTCGCCAATGTAGTATGCACGGTCATAACGATATGCATTGCCTTTCTCATCTTTCAGACCATCACGTGGCAGGACCATAATCGCACCACTCATACCTGAAATAACGTGGAAAGGAATCATTGTTCCACCTGGTGCACAGTGGTATACAAATACACCTGGCTTAACAGCTTTCCAGCGTAAAACAACTTCTTCACCTGGCTGGACCAATGTCAGGCCAGCACCACCCAATGCGCCTGTTGCAGCATGGAAATCCACGTTATGCGCCAATGTACTGTCTTTTGGATTAACCAAGGTAAGCTCAACATAATCGCCTTCGTGCACAACGATCAATGGACCAGGAACGGAACCGTTAAAAGTCAAGGCCCATACATTTGCACCCGGAGCAACCTCCATAAGGACTTCTTTAGTCTCCATGCGTACTTCAACAACTCTTGGGCCGCCTTTGACGACTTGATCGTGTTTAGGAACTGCAGGCGGAGCCACCAGTTCTTGTTTAATACGTGGTAATTTTGAGATGTCTGTTGCAGCTACTGCAGCTTGAGTAGCAGCGAAACACAACAATCCCAGTCCAACAACTGCCTGAACAGCTTTAATCATATCTCCCTCCATAAATGATAAATTTGCGCTTTATAGTACGCACCTTCTTATCTGTCACTGCATCCATTCTGAAATGTAAGCGTTGTTATGAACTGGATACAATAACACACCTCCCTTTTTCTTATGAGCAAAGGGTCGAACGCAGACTATACACTTTCATGAAGAAACTGTCCATGTCTGAGCGTCTATTAAATTAGAAAAAACCCTTAAAAAAGGGCATGTTGGTAGTAGGGTTTATTGCAAGTTCAAAGCCAAAACACATGCGCCGCTGTATTTATCTATTTTAGATTAGGATTATGGAAAAAAGCTGGAAACTATCCCTGCATTAACCGGATTTCTGCAGCGGCCAGATTTTCCTGAGTTCCCCTGAGCACAACCACATCACCCGCTTCAAGCCGGGTTTCATCGGAAGGCAATATTCCTCTGATATTTCGTCTTCTAACGGCTGTCACCTCTACCGAGAATTCAGCCAGATCAAGTTCGCCAAGTGTTTTATTGACAGACGCCGCACCAGAAATAATTGTGATTGTCAGCAGCCGGGGCAACAGTCTCTCGTTACCCTCTTCACTTTCGTCAGTAACACCGTAATAAAATCCACGAAACAGGTTGTACCGCTGTTCACGTATTTGCCGGATACGCCTTAAAATGCGTCCTGTAGACATGTCCATGAACATCATCGCATGCGACGCGAGCATCAAGCTGCCCTCAAGCACTTCGGCTACGACTTCTGTTGCACCGGCTTCTTTCAGCAAATCAATATCCGAATCGTCCCGCGTTCGCACAACAACCGCCAATTCAGGACGCAACGTTCGGGCATGGTTTAAAATTTTCAAGGCTGAAACCGTGTCCGCATAACTGACGATCAACACTCTTGCACGAAGCAACCCGGCAGCAATCAAAACCTCCCTGCGTGCCGCGTCACCATAAACCACCGATTCCCCGGCAATCTTGGCTTCGTGGATACGCTGTGGATCAATATCGAGCGCAATAAAAGGAACCGATTCCTGCTCCAGGATACGCGACAAATTCTGCCCGCTGCGTCCATAGCCGCAAATAATGACATGATTTTGTTCGGACATTGTTTGCGCAGCAATGGAAGTAATCTGCATTGCGCGCTGCAGCCACTCGGACGTGTAAAAACGCTGAACAACCCGTTCACTATATTCAATCATAAACGGCGCCAGCAACATCGACAGCACCATGGCAGCCAGAATCGGCTGCAAGATGGCATTTTCCACCAGGCCACTCATGGTTGCCTGAGCAAGCAATACAAATCCGAATTCTCCGCCTTGCGCCAGATTCAATCCCGTTCTGACCGCCACATTGGGTTCCGCGCCGAAAAAACGCGACAGGCCGGTAATTAATACGACTTTTACGACGATCAACGCTGACAATATCAACGCCACCCACAGGAAATTTTCAATCACCACCTGAATATCCAGCAACATGCCGATGGTAATGAAAAACAGGCCCAGTAAAATATCGCGAAAAGGCTTAATGTCATCTTCAACCTGATACCGGTATTCTGTTTCGGATATCAGCATTCCGGCCAGAAAAGCCCCCAGCGCCAGCGACAGTCCGGCCAGCTCGGTCAGCCAGGCAAGTCCCAGCGTGATCAGCAAAACATTCAAAACAAACAATTCGGATGATTTCTGGCGCGCTACCACATGAAACCAGGGGCGCATAAGCCGTTGTCCAAAAAACAGGATCAACGCAAGCACCGCAAGCGCCTTTAACGCAGCAATCGCCAGCATCGTTCCGTAATCTACGGCTTCATTGTCAATAGAAATTGCGAGCGCCGGAATAATAATTAACAAAGGAATGACGGCCAGATCCTGAAACAGTAAAACACCAATTACATGACGGCCGTGCGGTGTATTAAGCTCCAGTCTTTCGGACAGCATTTTGATGACAATGGCGGTTGAAGACATTGCCAGCGCGCCGCCTAGAGCCAGTCCCACACGCCAATCCATGCCCAGAAACCAGGTGACTCCCATAACCAGCATAATACAGATGACAACCTGCGATGTGCCAAACCCGAAAACGATGCGTTTCATCGTGACCAGTTTGGTCAGACTGAATTCCAGACCAATACTGAACATCAGAAAGACAACCCCGAATTCCGCAAGATGACGCGTTTCCTCGCTTTCTTGTATCCACCCCAGAGCGTGCGGCCCAATAATGACGCCCGCAACCAAATACCCCAGCATGGGCGGCAAACGCAACAGGCGAAAAATCACCACGGCGATTACGGCAATCGCTAGCAAAATAAGAATTGGTTGTAGGGTATCGTCAGTCATGAATAAATGTTCAACAGGAATTTCCTAGAGAATGATCGTGTCGGGATTAAGCAACTTTATAATATTCAGTTCTTCAGTCAAGCATTCTTTGCCACTGAATCGTTCTCTGTATACTGTTTAAAATATTCGTTATTGATCGCCGAATCAAGTATGAAATAAAGCAATACGAAAAACAGCCCAACAACCATAACGATTTTAGTGGTTAAATACAATTGTCCCTGCTTGATGCTATACTACATGCAAAAAAAATCCAGACACTCGCACACCGTTTACCACGTGTAATGCCGCTACCTCATTTATCAACAGCCCTGCATGGCCCGATTCTGGATCTGGAAAACCGTATTAACACTGCAAAACCGCAGATTGAACATTGGTTGCGCAGCAAATGGCGCGAATACAAGATTCCATTTTACTGTTCGGTTGATTTGCGTAACAGCGGTTTTAAACTCGCACCTGTCGATACGAATCTTTTTCCCGGCGGTTTTTACCGTGTGCATACCGGTCGCAGTGTGGATGAAAACCTGAATGCACCCGGCATGCATTTTGTTCCGTTGCCGTTCGAGCCGGATTGCCTGTTGCCTGACAGTTCGTCCCGGCAAAATCTGATGCCATTGCGTTTTTATGCCTATAGCGTTGTCGCCAGACTGGCTTTGCTGGCTGCCGCGCTCGAACTGCAACAAGCGGCCGATTGATCTCTTAAAATATATACTTGGGCTGTCGTCATGAAACTGGCTTTTATCATTGACCAACTTGAAGCAATCAAAATACAGAAGGACTCCAGTTATGCCATGATGCGTGAAGCGGCCTCACGCAATCATGAAATTTATATTATCCATCAGGAGGATCTAATCTGGCGTGATGGTGCCGTCGTCAGTTTTTCAACAAGACTAACAATTACCGAAAATAGTGGCAACGAAAGAGATTGGTATCAAACCGACGACAAAATCACTATGCCGCTTAATGCATTTGATGCTGTACTGATGCGCAAGGATCCGCCGTTTAACATGGAATATATCTACAGTACCTATTTGCTGGAACTGGCTGAACAACAAGGCGCGTACATTATCAACAGTCCGCGCAGTATCCGCGATTTTAATGAAAAACTGGCGATCACAAAATTTCCACAATTTATTCCCCCTACACTCGTCACGCGACAGGAACCGCTTATTATTGAATTTCTACAGCAACACAAAGACATTATCCTGAAACCGCTTGACAGCATGGGCGGCGCAAGTATTTTTCGCGTGCATGAAACAGATCATAACGTCAACGTCATTCTTGAAACCATGACGCACTATGGCACGCGCACTATTATGGCACAGCGTTTCATACCCGAAATCACCGAAGGTGACAAGCGCATTCTACTGATTGCTGGCAAACCCACGCCCTATTCTTTGGCACGCATTCCAAGACCCGGTGAAACGCGCGGCAACCTCAACACAGGAGGCACTGGTGTTGCACGGCCTTTATCTAAAAACGATAAAAAAATAGCCGAAACCCTGGGACCAGAATTAATGAATCAAGGATTGATGCTCGTCGGGCTCGATGTTATTGGCGATTGTCTCACCGAAATCAACGTCACCAGTCCGACAGGGATGCAAGAAATTTATAACCAGACTGGTTTTAATGTCGCAGGAATGATGATTGATGCAATTGCGGAAAATAACGATAGAGTGTGTGCAAGTAACCTGCATCCCCAGTAGCCATGCAACCGACCGTCGTCATGAATCATCATCGTCAAACCGCGATTATTGTTGGCAAAAAAGGCAGCAAACTTGAAATCATCAAACTAGGTAAAGGCCGGCTGACCGTAACCGCATTGGCGGCGCAGGACATTGAGGCGCAAGGCTATACAGTCAGCCATTATTCACCCAGCCAGGCTGCCCGGTCTTACCTCAATCATGGTGCCGGCGTGAGCGAGCGCGCAAGAAAATACCTCGAACAAATCGCCTGCACAGAATATTCGGATAGATTGAATTTGATTTGAATTTATACAGCTTCAGGTAAAAACTAGGTATTTCTGATTTTACAAACCAACAGGTGGCCCCATTGTACACACTGCTGAACGATACCGATAAAAAATTAGAAAGCTTCTTTGAATCGTTTTATGATCGAATCCGAGGGTCGGCTTGTAGTGTGTTTAACCCAGGCAGTTACTCAATTAAATTTACAGCCTCGTCGGACACCGTTTTAATATCTTTCAGTTTTATTCGGTGTCCATTAAAAACTTTCGTCAAATGTCATTGCGGTCTACCTGCGTCTGCGCACATTTTCTTTGAAATTTCATATCCATCAGAAAGTTGTGTAATCGTATCACATTTATTTTTACCCCATGTTTTTCGGTATACTTTAACTACCATAGGCGCAACCCAATTTTCACATGCGCGGCGCTCTAAATGCTTCTTTAGATCATTTACAGCGTAGTGTGTAATACGGTTACCTGTAGAACAAGCTTCTGGTCGCTCTCGTTCCCAACGCGTATCCCAGTGCGTTTCCATACACTCGTGCGCATTCTGACGTGGTCAAGTAAAACCATACACCCCAGTTAAGCGACTTTTATTATTTTTGCAGCCTCTGCTTCATATTGATTTGGACTTTTGTATCCCAGATATGAATGCAACCGGTGACTATTGTAGAACATGGAAATGTACTGCAATATATCCTGCTGTGCTTCATGGCGGGTCTGATAGTTTCTCCATTGGACACGTTCTTGTTTGAGACTGCCAAAGAAGCTTTCTGCAACTGCGTTGTCCCAACAATTGCCCAAGCGACTCATACTGCCAATAAAGCCATGAGTTTTCAGTAATATTCGGTATGCCTTACTGGCATATTGCGATCCACGATCCGAATGTGCAATCAAACCAGCCTGTGGTCGGCGTTGCCAGATGGCCATCTTCAATGCATCACCTTATAGCCAATTGCATTCAATGCCTTCTTTATTCGACGACTACCATAGGTATAATGGCTGGATTCTGCAATATTACGGATAGTATCTATAAGCTTCATGTGGTGCGAATCATCTGAATAATCTGCTTGACGTCGGGCATAAGCATAATAAGCACTACGGCTCACCCTAAACAGCCGACACATCAGGCCAACTGAACCACATCATTCCTCCTTGCTTCTTTACGTGCTTTATTCGGTAAGCCAGCTGTTCCGGTCGCATTAAAGCGCCAATGATTCTTAGTTCCTTGATCTCCACCAAAAGTGATTTCTTGCCAGTCTTTTTTGAGGACATACGCGGCTTTACAACCTCGCTCAAAAGCTGCCACGTTTTGCACTACTGCAAGTACGCCTATGGCCGCAGCGCTTTGTTTTACTATTAGCGACGAGGCCTCAACTTTGGTTATCCGGCAATTTATCCAACAAATATGTAGTCCACGAGAGTTAACCCCGCAATATGTTCCACGAAATCAAAGTCCGCGTTAAAGCTCATATCGGTATTATCGTGCACTATACCGAGCAAATCATCATTGTAATAAATCCGGGTATCATTACCAGACTCTGTCAAACGGTAATTGCTATTACTCGCACCATAGTCGGCCAAGAGGATTTGATCGCCTTCTGCGCGATTGTAGTCTTCGATGACAGCATAGCCAGAATTCCATGATAATCCCTACTTTTGGTATTATGGTACGTTCAAAATTTAAAAGATAAATCTCACCGCCTTAAAGTCGGTGGCTTTACCTTACTTCGGACTAATAAAAAATTTCTGGAAAAGTCAGACCAATTCAGTCCAAAAATTGAGGCCACCTCTAGGACAATCAATTTACTTATTAAGCAGCATTAGTAATGTTAAATAAAAGATATCCAACTAAAATCGTACCGCCATCTTGCGAATATGTTTTTGAACGTGAGCGCTTGTTTAAGCTTATTGAAGAAAAACAAACGTACCGTGTCATTTGGGTAAACGGGCCACCCGGAGCTGGCAAAACAATTTTTATCGCTAGCTTACTTAAAAGACAGCAAGCAAAATTTTTATGGTACAGAATAGATAGTAGCGGAAACAAATGGGAAGATATCTTTTACTTTCTGACATTGGCCGCTAACAAAAATTATCCTTGGAAGAAACTGAAGCTACCCACATTCACCACTGAATATTCAGGTGATATAAAAAACTTTGCCCGTATTTTTTTTCGTCAATTGTTTGCTTCTCTAGTTAGAGAATCGGCAATTGTGTTGGATAATTGTCAGGAAATGGAAAAAGATGCGGATTTCTCTCGACTGTTGCAGGTCGCTGTGGATGAATTACCTCACGGAATACAATTAATCTGCATCAGCAGAAACCGGCCCAATGCTGTACTTAGACGTTTACGCATCAATAACGAATTATTAGAGATAGGTAGCACCGAATTAAAATTTAATAATTTGGAGAGCCGAACATTTATAAATAAGCTGGCTCCGCAGTTAACTAAACAACAAATCCAGCAAATCCTATCGAGAACACAAGGATGGGCGGCCGGAATAGTTCTAATGCTAGAGCAATTTCACAAAGTAGGTTTTACCGACAATTTTGATTTCAATGAAAATATTTCTGATTATTTAATTTCAGAAATATTTTCTTACATACCTAAAGAACACCATAAATTCCTAGTGTCGAGTGCATTATTTACGCAATTTACACCTGGAATGGCTATCGAGTTAACTAAGTACAAACGAGCAAAGAACTATCTTGATGAGTTGGTGGCAAAAAATTTCCTTATTGATCGTACAGCCTGTTCCCCGCCATCCTATAGCTATCACCCATTATTTAGAGGTGCTCTGTTAGACAATGCCAGCAACCTATTTACTCAAGAAAATTGGCAAATATTGCAACACAAAGCAGCAATGATACTAATAGCGCAAAATAGACCCATAGAAGCGATGTTGCTTTACCAACAACTACGAGATTGGTTGTCGTTAAAAAACCTGTTACTGCAGCAGGCTGAAAAATTAATTAAAATGGGACGATACCAATCTGTATGTAAGTGGATAGAAGCGTTACCAGTCGATTATCTTAATATGGATACCTGGTTAAATTTTTGGTATGCAGTTGCACTGAAGCCAATCGATCCCGTAGCAGCACTAAAACGGCTGGAAATAAGCTATCAGAAATTTATTATCAATAAAGACATTAAAGGTATTTATTCCGCTTGGCAGGCCGCCGTTGAATCAATAACCGTTAGCATGGATGATTTTTCCGGCCTCGAAGTATGGATGATACGTTTTGATGAGATACGTAAGCGTTTTCCTGCCTGTCCATCAATTGAAATAAAAGTCCGGTTTTATACTTCCGCTGTACAAGCCCTTTCGTTTCATGATCTGCGACATCCATGGTTAAGAAGTATGGTTAGAATTAGTGAGCGGATATTACGTATTACCCCAATTAAAATAATAAGAACTGTATTGAGCACACAATTAGCACACTATTATGGGTTAACTTGTCAGGTAACTAAATTAAAGGCTGTCGCACCCATTTTAGAGGCGTCACTTAATGATGACACACTACCTGTCTTGCCTAGAATCATGGATGCTTATATGTTAACTACTTATAAATTATACATGGGTGACGCAGATAAAGGGCTTGAATATTCTAAGAAAGGACTTGAGTTATCAGAAGTATCAGGCATTCATCTGTTTAAAGGTATGTTACTGGCCAATAGCATTGCCTGTCATATCAGCAATGGAGACTTGAATAGTGCTGAAAAAACTTTACAAAAAGCGATCGAATCCAAAAATTCCCAGCAACGTATGTTGGTTTCAATAATCGATTGCTGTTCTGCATGGGTAGCAACATTAGCAAATGAAAAGAATTATGCTTTGCAACAGATTCGACAGACCGTACAGCTAGCAAAATTGATTAACATCGAATGTAGTTATGTTTGCGCATTGGCGCACGAAACACAGATATCAGCCGAATTGGAGCAATGGGAAAAAGCGGAACAATCGCTTTCTTTACTTTCTGCAATCGCTAAAGATACCAACAATTCATTTAATCTAATCCCGTATTATTTATCTGATGCTTGGCTAGCTTACCTGCAACAAGATCAAACTCGTGCATTAACGGCAATGCAGCAGTTACTGCAAATTTTACGTGCAGAACAAATAGTTAATTTCTTTGGTTGGCGACCTGAGGTTTTGGTGCCTTTATGTATATTGGCAATTGAAAACAACATTGAGAAAGAGTTTACTGTACGTTTATTAAAATGTATTCGACCGTTATCCAAGCCACCATCTCAATTTGGGAAATGGCCATGGCCAATACGGATATTTAGTTTTGGCTCGTTGATTATAGAAACAGATGGCAAGCCATTAGAACAATCTGGGAAAAGTCAGAAAAAGATAATTGATCTACTGACATTGATAATCGTAATGGGGGGCCGCAATGTCAATAATGATCGATTGGGAGAAATTTTATGGCCTGATGCTGATGGCGACTTGGCAAGGAAATCATTAGAGACAGCTGTGCACCGATTACGCAAACTCATTGGTAAAGAAGCTGTGCTGTTTAATGCAGGCATGATTTCGCTAAATGACAGTTATTGCTGGCTCGACTTATGGGCGTTTGAAACAACAGCAGACGAGCTAGAACACATTTTTAAAACTGGCAAGCAACAACATTTAGTCATCAAATTAACTGATCGGATATTAAATCTATACAAAGCAGCTTTTTTGATTCATTCAGATTCTGGAATTGCTATACTAAAACAAGACGAATTACTAAATAAATTAAATCGTTTACTTGATCTCGCTGTAAATTTTCACGAACAACGTCGGGAAAATGAGCGTGTTTGCCAGTTGCTAATAAAAGCACTGGAACTGAGGCCGTTACTGGAAGAAAATTATCTTCGTTTAATGGCTCATTACAAGAAGTTGGGCCAACCTGACCAAGCGCTACGTATTTATCAGCAATGCAAGCGAACTTTACATGAAGGGTTCAGCATTCCTCTTTCTCAAAAAATTCAATCTGTTGCAGAACAACTAGTGAATTCCTAGTCAACAAATGGTGAACTTTTATTCTACAATCTCTGCAAAATATTGTGCGCATCAGTGGTACATATTTACACCGCTATTTACCATGACAAAAACTGAAAATCACTGGCATCTAATTGATCCGCCATATGGTCATCAACAAATATGGTTCCATACTCAGGCTTTCCAACCACTTGAATAGCTGCAGAACCAATAAAATCAACAACTTCGAGATCGCCAAATGACCTTGGTGCCGATTTACCATAGATCCAAATTTTGTCCACACCACTCTCGAAATCTTTAATTCTCCCCATTTCATGGAAAGAAGTGAACATAAAAGAATCTCTCCCGCCCCCACCTTCAAATATATCTACGCCAGCATCTCCATAGAGCCCGTCATTCCCCATGCCACCAATAAGATGATCGTTTCCAGCACCGCCATATAAATAATCCTTACCACGTTCGCCTTTAAGGACGTTTTCACCCGCATCACCATAAATACGGTCGTTACCCTGACTGCCTATGACGTCTTCAAAATCTTTTATAGTTTCACGAGTGTTGTTATTAGTGTTATAAATACCAAAATCATTTATACCGTTGCTATTAAGTAATTTAGCATGTTCATCACGTAGATCAATTATCCAGCCTGAATTACTATAGCTATAATCCACGACATCTTGACCCGAACCTCCATACATGCTGTCCTCACCAAGGCCGCCGCTGATAGTGTCGTTTCCTTTTGAGCCATAAAGAACATCATTTCCTTTACGGCCAACAATGAGATCGTTTCCATTTCCACCAATTATCAGATTACCATTATTGTCACCGAAAAGTTCGTCACTTCCTTTGCTGCCAACAATATTTTCGAAATTTATGACCCTTTCTACAGTAGACCCATTGATGCTGGAAGCGCGTTCAGTATGGAGGTCAACAAGCCAGCCGCCTCCGCTGTATGAATAACTGACAGTGTCGGTTCCATCACCGCCGTCCAAGTAGTCTGTTCCGGGACCACCAGAGATAAAGTCGTCACCAGACTTGCCTTTAAGGACATTTTCACCCGCATCACCATAAATACGGTCGTCACCCTGACTGCCTATGACGTCTTCGAAATTTTTTATAGATTCACGAGTGTTGTCGTTAAGCGAGTTACCCAGACCCAGACCGTTTATACCGTTGCTATTAAGCAATTTAGCATGTTCATCACGTAGATCAATTATCCAGCCTGAATTACTATAGCTATAATCCACGACATCTTGACCCGAACCTCCATTCATACTGTCCTTACCAGGGCCGCCGCTGATAGTGTCGTTTCCTTTTGCGCCATAAAGATCATCATTTCCTTCACGGCCAACAATGAGATCGTTTCCATCTCCACCAGTTATCCGATTATCATTATTGTCACCAAAAAGTTTGTCACTTCCTTTGCTGCCAATAATATTTTCGAAATTTATGACTCTTTCTACTGTAGGCCCACTGATGCTGGAAGCGCTTTCAGTATTGAGGTCGACAAGCCAGCCGCCTCCGCCGTATGAATAACTGACAGTGTCGTTTCCACGACCGCCGTTCAAGTAGTCTCTTCCGGGGCCACCAGAGATCATGTCGTTGCCAGATCCACCGTCGATAAGGTCATTACCACCCTCACCGTATATGTAATCGTCACCTCCTTTACCATGAAGTCTATTGCCTAGAACGTTGCCAATAAGCCTATCATCGGCGTAACCACCAATTGCATGTTCTATCCATGCATGTGGAGCGATTGTCAGGTTGTTGCTTAGCCCGTTCAAAGAAGAAAATTGTTCGCTATTGAGATTGATTACCGATGGCTTGGTATAGCCTGATGCATCGATGGTATCTATACCACCACCGTCCCAGATTGCACCAAACATGTTGGTATCAGGGTCGTTGACCGTCCAAGCTTCACGATTGGTGTTTGAATTGAATCCGTATGTAGTGCTATCAGAAAAAGCCCCCCAGTTGAATCCGTAAAGTTTCTGCAGCGCCACCACATCATGAAGCATAAGTGTACCTCGTGTGTCACCATAGCTCCCTCCGGTCTCTTCAGCTGAAAAGTAACTCATCACGGTATATTGATGGCTATCTTGAAAGTAATCAGCATCGTCTTCGTATGTTATTACATCTGATGGATCTGCAGGGTTAAAGTTATAGGAGCCCGGATGAGAAAGGCCAAGAGCATGCAGCATTTCATGCAGAGCATGTGATCGAGTAAAATCATCCGCAAATATAACGTGGGATGATTTTATAACGTCGACATCATCGCCACCTAAAGCAGAACTAGTGGCTGATCCCCACCCTCCATCTCGTTTCTGAATATCGATATCGCCACCATTACCAAACACCTCCTCAGCCTCTACAAAGGCGACACCGGTTACATCCGTGATATAATTAAGTGCTTCAGAGAAATCCCGTCTATCAAAGGAATTCAATGCCATTCCATAAGCTAAATATTGGGTCTCGCCATCAGGGCCAACTTTTATATCGTCTTTAGCCTGATCATAGGTGAGGAACGAATAAGTGATAATTGCCGTAGTTCCTAATTTGGCTTCTCCCCACTTTTTAGCATCAAGATCTTCGGTAGATTTATTTCCATCCAGAATTCGGTTTACCGCTTCGTCGGTTGATAATTTTGGTTTCAGCATTTTTGTTACCTCTATTAAAAGTTCTGATAGATTCAACTCATAAGTACAACAATGACATTTGACTTGTCGCTTGGTATTTGACTACGAGAATTGCATTTACTCTCATCCCATAACACTTTGATCAATCAGACCACGTCAATCCAATTAGCAATTAGGTCAACCTTTTCAGGGATTGCGTCAGCCCCAACGGCATTTTGTGTAACAGCGAAGGGCATTCCGATTTCTGCCAGCAGTGTGGCTGCAAATGATTCTGCAAAATCTTCAAGCAGCAGGATGATTTTTTGACTATTGACAGAGACAGGCTATGGGTGAAAATTAGAATGATTGTGTTATTAAATGAGGATGGCATCAAATACTCTATTTGGTGCGAAAAAACTATCGCCATTTTCAGCGGTCATCATTACATCTAATTTAACTTCTACTACCATTAAGAATTCATCTGCCCCATAAATTTCAACGAAAAGATTTCCATAGCCATCAGGCGTTACATTGTCACGGTATTCGAATTGTGATAAGTAAAATCTTTGGTGCCCTGGTTTGTTTAAATCTGCGTCTATAGCTCTAAAATCAAGTTTGTCAGACTTGGAATAGTCCAATCTACTAGGATCATCGTCGCGATGGATATGTTCAAAATCATAGATTTTGTCTATACGACCTGGCCCTATCCCGCATGGCCCGTCACCACCACCACTACAATCCGTAGTGGTATAGCTATCTAGCCTATTAGTAAAAGCAAAGATATCGCTCCCTTCCCCACCCCGTAAATTGTCTTTATCAAGCCCACCTAAAATATAATCATCTCCACCCCCTCCGGTTAAAGTGTCGCTGCCATCTCCGCCAATTAGCAGATCATCTCCACCCCCTCCGTATAAAGTGTCGCTGCCATCTTCGCCAAATAGCCTATCATGTCCTGAACCACCAAACAGGGTGTCACCCCCTTCATCTCCGTAAAGGAAATCGTCGCCAGCGTCTCCATATAGATGATCACGTTTTTTTTGTCCATAAAGCCAATCGGTACCGGCATCTCCCTTTAGATTGTTAAAATGTTCTTTAGAGCCTATTATGGTGTTTGACTGAACATTTCCAAATCCAACTACAGTTGTTCCTGCATAGCTTCCTGCAGCACTACCTGGTAAAAAAGTTAAGTTTTCAACATATTCGGGAAGTATGTAGTAACCTAGATTGTGTACGATAATAGTATCTTGTTCTCGGCGGTCGGCCTCAATGACTATATCTTCTTTATTGTCGACTATGTAAGTGTCGTTGCCAGCACCCCCACTCATATAATCTTCACCCTTTCCTCCATTTAGAAAATCTTTACCACTGTCGCCAAAAAGATGATCGTCACCACCACCTCCGTCCAGAAAGTCATTACCCATACCACCCCAAAGATAGTCGCCTGTTCCCAATCCCACGATAAAGTCGTCACCACCGCGACCACTAAGTAGATCACCTTCGTCTTTAGTCCACGACCATCCGCCATTTTTATATACTAAGCGCTTGTCATCTACACCTATCAAAACATCATTTGCGTTTGTTCCTATTCTCGTAGCCATTGCAATTCTCCTTATTCAAGCGAAATAAATTAAAAACTACTAACCTAATTAATCAAAAAAACTCACTTATTTGATTTTGTAGAAAATACTAGCAATAACTGACTTACAGATTACATACAGATTGAACAAAACATCAATTTATTCATTAAGTGATCATTGCAATTAAAAGATCGCAGTAAAAATAATTGGAATGACCTTTTTTTACATCCCACAGCATATGCCATATGCTGTAAGACAAATTTTAATTAAATACATATTTCTTCAAAGACCTACATGAATTACTCACCTGTGTTACTCACTTGTGCAACAAGTGAAAGCACCGCCGACACTTCAAGAGTAGCGCCACACCCATCCGTTTGTAGTTGGGATATCTCCAACTTTCCACCTGCACGCCCCAATCGTTCCCGCAAATGACTCAATCCAAACCCCAATTTCCATGTTTCCGGTGCAGTCACACAGCCATCATTGCCTACACGCATCTTCAACCACACAGACGATTGCTCAATTCGGACAAAGACATTCTCCGGTTGGGCATGTTTCAGTGCATTGCTAATTGCTTCTCGCAAAAAACTACGCAGCAGCATCAATTGTGTGGCGCTGATGTTTGGTTCATCCTCGTGTATATCCACCTGCCAATGGAGGCGAGCATGCGTAATCTCCACGCGTTCCCGGGTTTCCATTCGCCATTCGCCCAGTAATGCCGGCAAGTCCGGTAACTGAGTAATCATCGATAGATGCACAGTATCGCGCAGTGTTTGCAGCGCTTCACGTGCATCGTCTGCATTTGCATTGCTTCGTTGCACCATCGACAATAGCTTAGCCCCCAAAGAATCATGCAAATCGCGCATAATACGAGTACGTTCTACAAGCGTGGCTTCTTCTCGTGCTCGAGATGCACGCAGAATTGCCTGGGCCAGCATGAGTAACGACTCTATCGCTTTAACGTCCCGCAAATTGAAAAGCCTTTCACCTTGACTTTTACCTAAGAGCGCATAACTGCTTTCCCCCACAATATTAGGAACATGAAGCGCTTGCCCTTCGTTACTGAATGTAACCTGTCCCTGTTTCCCCTTTATAAAATTGATCGCAATCGGGCAAAAGCGTGTTTCCAATGTTTTCTGCCATGCATTCTGAAAGTCAGTGTCAGTTGTCGCTGTCTGCAAAGAATGAATTAACTGCGATGAAGTATCGTCAATTGAACCGGATAGTTCGGGCAACAATCCAAGAATAAACCGTTGCCCTATCGGAAAATATAGCGCCCAACCTACAATCAATGCCAGACAAAATGTAGGTAATGATGGAAAATTCATAAAATAGACAAGAAAGCCATAAGGCACCATTACAACCATAATTCCAAGCAGCCATATCACACTGATAAGCCACCACTTCTCGATATTAAACAACTTGTACCGGAATATCGCGATCGCCCAGCCAAACGCAATCGGAGCAAAAATAAAACGCGCCAATTCGTGCAAAATCCAGGTGGGTTTTCCCAGAATGATCGGAATCATCCATAACAAAATGACCAATAAGGTTGGCGCTGTCATGGTGACAATAAACAGCTTGACAATCGCACGTTCAACCGGGCGTTGCCGGGTAAGACGCCACTGCCAGAACAGCAGGACATAAATGCCCAGTCCCATCAGTGCAAACTGAAACATGTAAGCATGAAACGGGAACTCCATCCATTGCAATGTGTTGTTTAACACAAGCAACAAAATGAGCAGCAGCAACACCCATATCACCCTATTGTCAAAGCCGCGCAGAGGATAAGCCATAAAAACAGCAAAACAACCCCATACGGAGATATTGGATCCTGCAATGCTCGTAACCGAGGTTATGTAAAGCCAATCAGCAGATAATGCAAGCTCCCTGTATTGCAATACAGCACTCAGGTAATACACCAATGAGCCAATACCTGCGATCAGAACCAGCCGTGTAACAAACAAGTTACGCCGATACCACCAAAGTAATAATCCTATACCGAAGCAAAAAAAACCGGACAGAAGATAAAAGAAATAAATGATGGGAATCGCGCTGACAGTATGTCGTTTGTCCGGTGTAACGACAATTGACTGCCCATTATCGAGCACAAAAGTTACACTATGCTCTCCAAGAATATCCGCCACTCGCTGATGCGCTGCAAGATAGGCATTGAATGCCTTATACGTCGGAAAAATATCGGTTGCTTTAAGCAATTCCCGGTTTAATAAAACAGAGTCGTGCGCTCCCTTTATTAGGCGAATATGTTGATTCCTCTCTAGGAGATTAAAAGCAGGCCCATTTTTGTCTACTGAAGCGACAACAAGCCCATCACCCTTGGATGGCGCGATGAAACTTAATCCTAACCAAGGCTGATGGATCATTTGCCAGATAATAAGGAATGCAATAAGCATAAAACTCGTTACAATAGCAAAAGCAAACCATACAAACGGAAGTTGTCGGGTCATCAAGTCGGTCAATTACTAATACAAGAAAAAAAGACTACGTATTTTTAATCAAACCAATACGGTAGGCCATGATCGCGGCCTCTGCCCGTGAATTAACATCGAGCTTTTGATATATATCCTTGATGTAGCGGGCAATAGTATGTGGTGATAACGATTTGATTTCGGCAATTTCGTTACGATTTAGGCCTTTGGAGATCATCACCAAGATATCTTCTTCTCGCTTGCTCAAATTGAAATACATCGATCCAGAATTATTGCCTTGATTTGAATCAGGCTCACCCCGCACCTGCTCCAGTATTTTGCGAGCAATTAATGGAGACAGAGGAGGGTCACCTTTCATCACCCCATGTAATTTGTTGATGAGCAATTCTTCGGATTGATCTTTCAATAAATATCCTATCGCGCCCGCTTTAATCGCTGAGAATATGTGTTCATTGTCATCAAAGACTGTCATAACGACAATACGTGTTTCGGTGTTTTGCTGGCGTATTACAGGAATCAAATTCAAGCCACTGCCGTCTGGCAAATTCAAATCTACAATCGCCAAAGCTAAAGTTTGTTTACTAAGGCACGCTTTTGCTTCGGCAATAGACTGACAAGATATTGTTCGCACATCGGGAAATGCCTTTTTGAGCAACATTTTCATCCATGTAGCAGTTGCATTTATGTCTTCTACAATCAGTACATCAAGCATGACAAGCTTTCTCTTAATTGTTATAGAGCCTAAATTTAGTACTCCACCAACTTAGAAATATTTGGAGCAGCGTTAACAGGATATCTTTCCGTAAAATGCAGTGTGCAGGCAATACCGCATGTAGCCCATGGTCAGTGCTGCAAAACTATGGTGGGGGGTCATAAACACTAACAAACGGATTAAGCTTTTCAACGCTACTGGAAAACAACCAGATTCTCTCAAGGAAACCATGGTATTGCCTTTTTTGTTTGGTAGATTTGAGTACAATGCTACATCCATTCCGACAAGATATCTGTGACAAATGCCACAAATTTTTTGCCATGCGGTCAATCAACACGGCGCGAGACCGGGCCGCAAACAATAAAATAAGTACATGCAAACAAAGAAGAAAAATCTTCAGACTCGATTGGTGTTTAACCTAGTTTTTCATAAAATAGCGTCAGAAGCAGGTTAATAAGCTACCCTTTGAAGGAGAGCCTGTGATTGACAGCAATCGAATGGGTACAAGAATTGACACCGTCTATGTGATCATGACCGCCGCGCACATAGCTGATGAAAACGCGAAGCCCGGTAAGATTATTCTTATTTGCAGTCATAGTTGTTGTGATTCTTATGGCAATGAACCGGAAACCCAGTATTTCGATAAATCCGCACAGCATTGTACCTGAATTCCAGACTGCTCTATAATCGAGCACTTTCTAGTGCTTTACTCATTTTACTCATAATACTTAAATAAGGATTTTCATGTCTGATTTACCCAACTGCCCGCAATGTGATTCGGCCTATGCCTATGAGGATGGCAACCTGCTTATCTGCCCTGAATGCGGGCATGAATGGGAAAAAGATGCGGCGCCCAGTGATAGCGGCGATGAACGCATCATACATGATGCCCATGGGAACGCACTCCAGGACGGTGATACGATAACCGTCATCAAAGACCTCAAGGTAAAAGGAACCGCTTCAGTGATCAAAGTCGGTACGAAAGTAAAAAATATCCGCCTGGTAGAAGGTGATCATGACATTGATTGCAAAATCGACGGTATTGGCGCGATGAAATTGAAGTCTGAGTTTGTCAAAAAGTCATGAACCTGTCAGTTTTTAAATAATCATCGTTATTATCTCTGCTTCAAATACTGACGTGACAACCGGACGGGTTACATTGAAACCAACTCAAATCAATGAATCTAACGCCTGTACGGCGCATTCAACCAACACGGCCAACACGGCTATATTTTATGCCTCAGAGCCATGATTTCTCAGGTTAACACCGTTTAACAATCGAATCCCGGGCCGTACTTCACATTATTTTGACATTTGGTTAGCTATAATGCGCTGGAACGTTCGGGCTTGTGTGGCCGCGTTTTTGATTGGGTTAAGTTCATTCTAAGATATTGATTTCAAACGTTTTGGTTTTGGATATGGTTAATCGTAAAAACCTGCCACATGAAAAATACTAAAGCCTGTCGGCATTTCCTTTTCTTTCTGTCTCATCAATTGGTTCCAGATTCTTGCTGAACGCACACTGATGAATGTGCTGATTATCGAAGACAACCAGGATATTGCCGCCAGCATCTATGACTATCTGGAAGCCATTGGCTATACCGTTGACGCGGCGGGTGACGGTGTCACCGGGCTGCACATGGCGCTTACAAAAAACTATGATGTCATCATCCTGGATTTGAACTTGCCGGGAATTGATGGCATTGAACTCTGCCAGCGCCTGCGAAAGGATGCGCACCAGACAGTCCCGGTCATCATGCTAACCGCGAGAGATTCGCTCGACAGCAAGCTGGAAGGTTTCAATTCAGGCACGGACGACTATCTAATCAAGCCATTTGCATTAAAAGAACTCGCTGCGCGCGTTAAAGTCTTGTCCGAACGGATCAGCCGGATATCGGTATCGAATTTACAGATTGGCGATCTGTCACTCGATCTGAATACACATGAAGTCTATCGTGCAGGCAAATATATTGTTCTCAATCCAACGTTATTCCGCTTGCTGGCTTTTTTGATGCAGAACCCGCACCGCGTCATCAAACGCGAGGAACTCGAACATGCAGTATGGCAGGATAATCCGCCTGATAGCGATGCGCTGCGCACGCATCTTTCCTACCTGCGCCAGGCCGTTGATAAACCGTTTGATTATCCTTTAATACACACCGTACGCGGTTTTGGCTATAAATTAACAGACAAGAATGCAGAAGACTAAGCGTCTCAGGCGGCGCATCACTTTCGCGTTTCTACTGTTCGGTGCGGCGATTACGCTAATACTGGGCGTAAGCCTGGTGATTGCACTGAAATCAATTGAAACCAGTGTTCTCGATGATATCCTCTATACCGAACTCGCTGAATTCCGGAAACAGGCAGGCAACAGTTTGCATGCGCCTGAATCTTACCGTTCTCAAGCTACGATAGTTATTTACACCGCTTCACTGAGCGATTCTTTAGTGTCCATACCTGAATATGTGCAGGATCTTCCTCCAGGCATACACGATGTATCCAGCGACGACCGCGACTACCGGATACTGATCGAAGATATCGATAATATTCGTTATAGTGTCCAGTTTGACGATACAAGCATCCATAAGCGTGAACGTGATTTTATTCGTCTCGTCTTGTTGTGCGCGATTCTGACCCTGATTATTGCATTTGTAATCGGTCTGGGTGTGGCAAATCACGTTATTAGTCCAATAAAAAATCTGGCCTACCAGGTCATGGCGTTCAGAAATCAACCGGGAGAGTCTCTTGACATGTCAGAGTTCGGAGACGATGAAATCGGTGTTCTGGCTTGCAAGTTGCAGCATTATCATGAACAGCTGCAGCAACTACTGATTCGTGAACAGGAGTTTGCAAGTAACGTAAGCCATGAATTACGCACCCCTGTAACCAGCATCAGTATGGCGGCAGAAGTTCTTGCTTCAAAAACAGATATATCCGCCCTGGAATATGCGCGAATCCAACGAATTCAGCGTGCTGTCGGTGAGATGTCCGAACTGATTGAGTCATTTCTGATATTGGCGCAAATCAATACTGAATCAGCGAAACATGATAAAGCTTGCGAAATGGGCCCCATCGTCCGAAAAGTGATTGAACAACAACGGGTATGGCTTGGGAAAAAACCTGTCCAGGTCAATGTCGAAGAAACAGGACGACTGGAAATAAACGCACATCCGGGAATACTGAGCGTTCTGGTCGCCAATCTGGTGCGCAATGCATTCCGCTATACCGAACAGGGCAGCATTACAGTGTCTTTGAATGACAGGCAACTCACAGTGATTGATACCGGGATCGGCATCGACATGTCCACGCAGGCTCAGCTGTTTAAAGGCTATGTAAACAGCAATTCGGGCGATAACAACAGGCCCGGACTGGGTTTGTCAATCGTACAACGCATATGCGAGAGATATGGATGGCAGGCATCCTTCGAAAGTCAAAAGGGGCATGGCTCCCAGTTTACTGTGTTGTTCACCGCATGAAACACAGCGTAAATAACTGATTAGCGTTAGACGTATCACCAAGCTCAATCCATACCCGTTGACAGGCTGTATGCCTCAGGTCGTTTGTGGACGAACCAGCAATATCGATGAATCCACTTTTGCAACCAGTTGCTCTGCAACCGAACCTACAAAAAAACGTTCCAGTCCGCGGCGATTGGCAGTGCCTACCACGAGCAGATCAGCGTTCCAGTCCATAGCGGCTTGAGCAATTGCTTCGGCAATGCCATTCAGGCCATATTCAATATCTGCGATGAGAAGTTTTTTTTCAATGACAAGCGCGCCTACTGATGACTCGGCTTCCCGCAGTATTTCTTCACCATTCTTTCGATCAGCGTCTGTATCACTACCGATAGCATGAACAATACAGATTGTTGCATTATAAGTATTGGCTATATTCTCCGCTTCAGCCAGTGCTTGCCTTGCAGTATCACTGTCATCGACGGCAACCATGATTTTTTTGTACATGGCATTATTCCTTTATAAATATCAATTTTGAATAAACGTAAAGTGTTGACATAGTAGCTTGTTAACAAGTCGTTTTAAAAAAATGGCCATGTCAGCAAGTTACCATTGAATCCAATTGGGGAGATGTAGACTTGTTAATCCGCCAAACTTTAGTTCTATCACTCAAGAATCTGAACGTTTTTATAATTAGGAATCGATTCTTTAAGATCAATAGATCAACTAAAGCCAACAGTAATTTGCCTGCAACAATAACTTGTGACATAGACCGAAAATACATGCCGATATCTATTACTGCAGATTGCTGCTATCCCGTTTCAAATTCTCAAAATAGCGTTTGACGACATCACCGCCGCGCATGTTGTCATGCTTGGTATAAACCATATAATGAATAATTCCATGGACAGCCATTGCAATAAGCAGACCTTCAAAAATACCAACCATAAAGACCAGGCCGCCGCACAGCACCGCAAGGATTAACGCATAGGGGCCATAATGGGTCACATGCACTAGTCCCGCAATCATTTTATAACCCGAGAACATCATAATGGCAGCCAAGGCAAACTTAGGCAGATAATCCAGATAGGCTGGATTAAAGGTAAAAAATACGACAACGAAACCAATCACCAGTACCGAAAATTTGGTGTATGCGCCTGCCAGCCGGTTGGTGGTGCTTTTGGCCAGACCATCCAGGTTGGTCATGCCACCGAAAAAGCTTGAACCCATATTCGCAATCCAGATTGCGAGCAAACTGTTATTGCTGTTCGTTTTACGTTTCAGCGGATCTATTTTTTCAATCGCCGCGTTACTCATGACCTGCTCAATGACATCAATGATTGCCAGCATCAGGCAAAAAAGAACCATTGTGATCATAATCATCATCGTCACATCCGGTTCAGGCAGTGGCAATCTCAAAAACAGTTCCACATCCTCAACATAAATCATCGGAACGGTAATAACCTGCGCCAATAGCGCGCCTGCTATGATCAACGCAAAATACGGTATAGCGGGTTGTGTGTCTTTAAACTTGGAAAACAGATAGATAAACCCGACAAACCCGATGGCCGAGATCGTAACCATCTGGTAGCGTGTGCTATTCCAGAATTCCTCTGAGACGGCGTCTTCGGGTATTTCATAAGTAAACTCGAAGAACTTCAGCAATATTTTGAGCCCCACGCCGGCAAGCAACCCTTCAACCAGGTAGGCTGGCACTGCAATGAGCAGATACCGCTGCCAGTTAAAGTGCCAGATGACGGCCTGCATGAAGGCAGTCAAAAAAATACAAAACGCCATGTTTTGAATGCCGAAACTGGCAACACCCAGCGCCAGTACCGGGGCAAGCCCTGCGGCAATACCCGGCGCACCGATGAAGTTACCCGGCCTGAACCAGGCGTTAATCCAGCCGACAAGACAGGCAAACGCCACCGTCGCCAATCCGACCTTGATCGGATAATCCGACATAATAGCGATACCTATCGATAATGGAATCGCCATCGCGCCTGTAATCAGGCCCGCAGCGGTATCGCGCAAGGCATATTGTGACTGGAAAGCTGCCGAACCCGGTAATGTGACGGGCGTTGAGTCGTTTTGCTGGCCGCTGGAAGACGGCCTGCTTTCTGTGTCTGATTGCATAATTTATGATTTCTCCAATTTGATAAATATTCAAAAAAATTGCTGTTTTCAAGCACCGAATACATACCAAACAAATAACATAGCCCATGTTAAGGTAACGCTAAATTCAGGTTAACGTTTTGTTAACAGGCTATAAATCAAACGATTATGCGTTGTGCATTAAACACAAAAATAAAGAAAAAGATTTTTTCAGTTGAAAATGAAACGATTCAGTTGCAAAAAGCTTGGATCGTTTCGAGAAAGATTTCCCCAAAAGATGCTTTACTTCGAGGCACAGGATGATCCGGGTGTTAACTCGGCACTACAATCTTTTGATTGGGGGTAAGATTATGGTGGATGGCGCTGCGCTGATCCACTCTACCAGCTCATCATCAATACACTTGTCAGAAAAAGATTGCCCTTATATTTTGCCTATCTGCCATTGCAGGTAAGCAATTACAACACCTATGCCATAGGCCCGGAAACACGATTCGGCATCGCCAAAGGCGCGTAGCAATTCTTGGCGGATACCGGTCAGGAATTTAGCCTTATGCCTGACCCTTTAGCGAACAAGCTCAAATATGATCAACACGACGACCAGTTTAATTTTGAACCGGCAACCTACGCCGGCGCGAAATATCTCAAATATCTATATAGCACAGAAGCACAGGCATCAGGCTTACTCGTGCTGGCCAGTTACAATTACGGACAAAAGAAACCTAAGGGGAAAGAAACCTAAGGGGTCAGACTCCATTGTTTTTTAAAAAAAAAGAAACCTAAGGGGTCAGACTCCATTGTTTTTTAAAAAAATACTTGGTATCAAAACAAGGAGTTATTTAAACCGGCTTCTAACCGCATAACAGTGCAACAAACGAACTGTTTAATGCTTCATTACAACATTTCTTTTTTAACGATCGCAGCCGGTTCTCCCGTTTCTTCCAGTCCATTTTCAGTCAATCGCCAAATGCCAAACGTCACACTCGGCGGGATGCCCATGCCGAGATTCAAACTGCCGATGCGGTAGTTCGAGCCACGCGCTTTCAGAATCGCGTTGACTTTTTCCTGCTTTTCTACGGCTTTGATAATGGTGCTGGCAATCACTTCATCGCTACTGAATTCAACGGTCTTGTCAGCAACTTTGTTGGTCAGTTCCTTGGCCTTGTCCAGAATACTCATTGTTTGTCATCCTCAAAACAGGCGATTGCTTAAAAGTTGAACTTATCCTCTTTCGTAGGCCAATACCGGCGCCAACCACCGCTCCGCCATTTCCAGCGTCCAGCCTTTGCGCTGTGCATAATCTTCCACCTGGTCTTTGCCGATTTTACCCACCGCGAAAAAGGTCGATTCCGGATGCGAGAAATAAAACCCGGATACTGCCGCCGTCGGCACCATGGCAAACGATTCGGTGACAACAATACCCGCTTTTTCAGTTGCGCCAAGCAATTGGAATAACGGTCCTTTTTCGGTATGATCCGGGCAGGCCGGGTAACCGGGCGCGGGACGAATACCGAGGTATTTTTCGTCGATCAATTGTTCGTTATCCAGCGTTTCATCTTTAGCGTAACCCCAGAATTCCCGCCTCGCACGCATATGCATATGTTCGGCAAACGCTTCGGCGAGACGGTCGGCAAGCGCTTTGAGTACAATTGCGCTGTAGTCGTCATGCGCATCTTCAAATGCCTTGATGCGTTCATCGATGCCAAAACCTGCGCCTACGGCAAACAGGCCGATATAGTCCTTTAATCCGGTTTCCCTGGGCGCAATAAAGTCCGACAGGCATCGATTCGGTTTGCCGGTCGGTTTCTGCGTTTGTTGCCGTAGGCAATGCCAGACCATGGCAATCTGGCTTCTGCTGTCATCGGTGTAAATTTCGATATCATCGCCGACCGCATTGGCCGGAAACAGTCCGATAACCGCATTGGCTGACAACCATTTCTGCTCGACAATTTTCTTCAGCATCGTCTGGGCATCACGGAACAGATTGCGCGCCGTCTCACCAACGACTTCATCGTCAAGAATCGCCGGATAACGTCCGGCCAACTCCCAGGCCTGAAAAAACGGCGTCCAGTCGATAAACGGAACGATTTTTTCAAGGGGATAGTTATTCAGGGTACGGATACCCAGTAATTCCGGTTGCGGCGGCTGATAATTTGACCAGTCCGGTTTAAACGCATTGGCACGCGCTTCTGCTATTGTCAGCAACTGCGACGGGCCTTTTTTATTTTTATGCTGCGTGCGTACTTTCTCGTATTCATCTTTGACGCCTTGTATATAGTCTGCTTTCAAATCCTCGGACATCAAATTGCTGCATACACCAACTGCACGGCTGGCATCCGGCACCCACACAACCGATCCTGCATAATGCGGCGCAATCTTGACAGCAGTATGCACGCGCGAAGTCGTCGCACCGCCGATCAGCAGCGGAATGGTAAACCCCTCGCGCTGCATTTCCTTGGCGACATGCGTCATTTCCTCGAGCGACGGCGTAATCAAACCGGACAGACCAATGATGTCGGCGTTTTCTTTTCTGGCCATGTCCAGAATCTGCGTACTGGGCACCATCACACCCATGTTGATCACTTCGTAGTTGTTACATTGCAGCACCACGGCGACGATATTTTTACCGATGTCATGCACATCGCCTTTCACGGTTGCGACGACAATTTTTCCCTTAGGTCGCGAATCACCGAGCAGTTTTTTTTCTTCTTCAATAAACGGCAATAAATGCGCGACGGCCTGCTTCATCACACGCGCCGATTTAACCACTTGCGGCAAAAACATTTTACCGGCGCCAAACAAGTCGCCGACGACACTCATGCCATCCATCAACGGCCCTTCGATCACCTGAATCGGTCGGCCGCCCCTGGCTTTAATTTCCTGACGCGCTTCCTCGGTATCTTCCACAATATACGTGGAAATACCCTTGACCAGCGCATGTGTCAGGCGTTCTTGCAAAGGCTGCTCACGCCAGCTCAAGTCTTCAATCTGTTCTTTTTTCTTGCCCTTAAAACTCTCGGCAAAATCAACCAGACGCTCAGTGGCATCATTGCGACGGTTCAGGATTACGTCCTCTATGCGTTCCAATAAATCAGCAGGTATATCCGAATAAACGCCCAATTGCCCGGCATTGACAATACCCATGGTCATACCGGCTCTAATGGCATGATAAAGAAAAGCGGTATGGATGGCTTCGCGAATCGGTTCATTGCCACGGAAAGAAAATGAAACATTGGAAACACCGCCGCTGATTTTGGCATACGGCAGTGCCTTTTTAATCTCGCGTGTCGCTTCAATGAAATCAACACCATAATTGTTATGCTCTTCAATTCCGGTGGCGATGGCAAAAATATTCGGGTCAAAAATAATGTCTTCCGGCGGAAAACCGACTTTATCCACCAACACGCGATAACTGCGCGTACAGATTTCCACCTTGCGCGCCAGCGTGTCTGCCTGGCCTTCCTCATCAAATGCCATAACAATGACCGCGGCGCCATAGCGACGCGCCAGTCTGGCATGCGCAATAAACTCTTCCTCGCCTTCCTTGAGACTGATGGAATTAATAATGGACTTGCCCTGTATGCATTTTAGTCCCGCTTCAATCACGGTCCATTTACTGGAGTCGAGCATAATCGGCACACGGCAGATATCCGGCTCGGCTGCAATCAGATTCAGGAACTTCACCATCGCCTTTTGCGAATCCAGCATGGCCTCATCCATATTGATATCGATGATTTGTGCACCATTTTCAACCTGGTTGCGCGCCACATCCAGTGCCTCGGCATACTGGTCGCCCAGGATCAAACGCGCAAACGCACGTGAGCCCGTTACATTGGTACGTTCACCCACATTCACGAAAAGTGATTCATCATCAATACTTAATGGCTCCAGACCGGACAATCTGAGCTTCTTGGGCAACGCCGGTATTTTTCTGGGTGGTAATGGAGAAACATTCTCGGCAATCGCCTTAATATGCGCTGGCGTCGTGCCGCAACAGCCGCCAACAATGTTGACAAAACCGGACTGCGCAAAATCCTTGAGTTGACGCGCAGTATAGTCGGGCGATTCATCATAGCCGGTTTCGGATAATGGATTCGGCAACCCGGCGTTCGGATGCACGCTGACATACACTTCAGCCACATCGGACAATTCTTCGATATACGGGCGCATGAGCTCGGCACCCAAAGCGCAGTTAATCCCAACGGATAACGGATTTGCATGCCGAACTGAGTTCCAGAATGCTTCCGGGGTCTGCCCGGAAAGCGTGCGCCCGGATGCATCGGTAATCGTGACCGATATCATAATTGGCAGACGCACATTATTTGCCTCAAAAAACTGGTCGATGGCAAATAAGGCGGCTTTGGAATTCAGCGAATCGAATATGGTTTCCACCAGCAGCGTATCGACACCGCCATCAACCAAACCGCGTATGGATTCGGTATAGTCGGCTACCAGCTGATCGAAGGTAATATTGCGAAAACCGGGATCATTGACATCGGGTGAAATAGAAGCCGTCTTTGTCGTCGGCCCAATAACACCGGCAACAAAACGCGGTTTATCGGGTGTCTTCGCTTCCATTTCTCCGGCAGCTTCGCGCGCCAGTTTCGCTGCAGCAACATTAAGCTCATAGACGATATCCTGCAAATGATAATCCGCCATTGAAACCGCATTGGCATTAAATGTATTGGTTTCAATAATGTCTGCACCGGCTTCAAGATAATCGCTATGGATGGAACGGATAACGTCCGGGCGCGTCAGCGTTAATAAGTCATTATTCCCTTTTAAATCATGCGGAAAGTCTGCAAACCGCTCACCACGAAAATCCGCCTCTTCGAGTTTAAAGGTTTGAATCATCGTACCCATCGCGCCATCCAGAATCATGATTCGCTTGGCAATTAGATTTTCTAACAGGGTTGTGCGAAGATTTTTATTCATGCTATTGAGTGCTTTTCGAATTTAAAATAAAGCGATTGATTATACCGTAACCGCCTCCCTCAAGCCTAAACTCAACTAGCCGGGATTTTCACAAAATAAATAGTGTATTGAAAAATAAGGTTAATAGGACAACTGCAATTGATAGCCCGTCGATTTCAACTGGCTATTATCCAGATAGAGCTGAATAATAATTTCCTGATTCGGCTGAATTGCCCTTTTCTCTTTTTGTGCTTCAGAAAGATAATCCGCTGCGGTAAAAATACGACTGGCCAGTACCTGATTGTGTCTATCCGTTAAAAACAACTTCAAAACTGGCAGTGCCTGGGCATGCGGTGCATGGTTACGGATAACAGTGGTCAATGTCGCCACATCCGGCTGATATCCAGGATTTTTCACCTGCAAATCCGAAGACACAATGCTTAACAACTGGATGTTCTTGGGCAATGGAACCGTACAACCCAGAACGGCGCAATAATCTTCCAAATACGGCCGGGTCTGCGGCATCAGTATCGCCAGACCAGCCCGATACACATGTATCAACTGAGCGATCAATAGAATACACAGCGCTATATTGCCGTACTTCCATGCCCAATATTGGGGTGTTCTTTGCGGTATCGTATCGGACAGGAAATCACTAGCCGGCGCACTGGATTTTTCAGCCGTTACGACTTTCTCGAGCGCGACATGTTCAGCAGATTTTACTGTTTTATCAGGTTCGGCTGATTCACGCTGCGCATGTTCAGTTAAAAGTGAAGCATTTGGCGCTGTGGCTGAATCGTAAAACAAAGTATGCGAGTTACCGACGCCCTCTTCGATTTTCTCAGATTCTTTTGGGGTTAATTTTTTTTCAACAGGTGCTGGGAAATATTCAATTTCTGATTCATCGATGGTGATCAGCGTAGCGAATCCGTTAAAGATAACCTGGCATTTTCCGCATCTTACAAGGCCGTTTTGCGCCTGTAGCTGCTCGGAATAAATTTTATACGTCGTTCCACAACCCGGACATAACGTCACAAGCGCCATCAGCTACTCCATTTAACTGCCTATTCTGTTCCGGCCACATAGAAATCACAGTGTTATGATTACCCAAATATGATTACTTAATCTCTGTTTTCATTTCCCCGCGTATTAAAAACCGGGATAACTGGTTTTTACGCTCCAATCAATCGATTTTGGTTCCGGTCAACAGTGTCCAGTCTTCCTGCTCTCCGGATATCTGCATCTTAAACCATTGCCGGTAAACTGATTTGACTTCTTCCGCCTGTGTTTTCAGTATTCCTGATAATACAATCTGTCCACCTTCGCGAGTTGCCCGAGCCAAAATAGGCGCAAGCATAATCAATGGATTGGACAGTATATTCGCTACCACAATATCGACTTGATCAACCGCGCCGAATTTATCATTCTTATTCGTTCCAGCCTGATAATGCGTTCCAAAAAAGAGCTTTGACTGCTCACATCCATTCAGTATTGCGTTCGCATGACTGGCCTTGATCGCATGCGGATCAATGTCGATACCGGTTACATGACAAGCACCGAGCTTCAAAGCAGCAATGGCAAGAATACCCGAACCACAACCATAGTCCAGAAGCGTCTCACCCTGTTTTAAATTGTTATCCAGCCAGGTAAGACACAGCTGCGTTGTTGGGTGGCTACCGGTACCAAATGCTAACCCTGGATCCAGAATCAAATTCATTGCATCCGGATCGGGAGATTGATGCCATGTGGGAACAATCCACAAACGCGTCGAAATCCGGATTGGATTAAACTGCGATTGTGTCAAACGCACCCAGTCCTGTTCTTTAACGGTTTCCACACGATACACTGGCGCATCAGTTAGCTGAAGCGTTTTTTTCACTGACTGCATGATGGCATTTATATCGGTATTTTGCTCAAACATTCCGCTTACTTCAGCTTTCTGCCAGACTTGTTCTTCAGGCAACCCGGGTTCACCATATAAAGGTTGCTCTTCTTCTGTACCTGCGGCCGCATCATGAATATCAACTGATAATGCCCCGTGTTCCAGCAGCACGTCACTGAGTGATTCCGCATAGGTATCGTCTGCCCTGATAATCAGCGTTATCCAGGACATATCGGTAAAAATAAATGTTTTTTAACAAACGGATACATACCCATTTTCGCCAGCGCTCGGCGTGCATTGAGCCTGCAGCAGATAGTTATCGCCACATGCCTGGAAGCGGCAAAACTCAATTAACCGGCCTGCTCCACTTGTTGATTATGCAAGGCCAGTTTATGTTCCAGATAATGAATCGAAAATTGCCCACTCAGAAATGTCGCATCGGCAAGCAGATCGAGATGCAGTGGAATATTGGTTTTAATGCCCTGTACCACCATTTCTGATAATGCAATACGCATACGAGCAATTGCCTGCTCACGGGTATCGCCATAGGCAATAATCTTACCGATCATCGAATCGTAATACGGCGGCACCATATAATTATGATACACATGCGAATCAACGCGCACACCGGGTCCGCCGGGCGCATGATATTGCGTAATGCGACCCGCTGATGGCGTTAACTTGTAAGCATCTTCCGCATTGATACGACACTCAATAGCATGGCCTTTAAATGCAATATCCTGCTGTGTATATAACAATTTTTTTCCAGCTGCCACATTAATCTGCGCCTGCACAAGATCGATACCGGTCACCGACTCCGTTACCGGATGTTCTACCTGCAAACGCGTATTCATTTCAATGAAATAAAATTCATTATTTTCAAAAAGGAATTCGAATGTCCCAACGCCACGATACTTGATTTTGCGGCAAGCCTCCGCGCACCGTTCGCCTATTTTGTTGCGCAACTCTTCAGAAATTCCCGGTGCTGGCGCCTCCTCGAGAATCTTTTGGTGCCGGCGCTGTAAAGAGCAGTCACGTTCGCCCAGATGGACGGCATTACCATGCTCATCGATTAACAATTGAAATTCGATATGACGCGGATTTTCCAGATATTTTTCCGCATAAACCACTGGATTACCGAACGCTGCCTGCGCTTCATTACGCGTCATGATAACCGCATTTGGCAAGGCAGCCTCCGTATGCACCACGCGCATTCCCCGCCCGCCACCGCCACCAGCAGCTTTAATGATCACAGGATAACCGATTTCCTTTACTACTTTTCTTATGGCATCAATATCTTCGGGCAAAGCGCCTTCGGAACCCGGTACACATGGCACACCAGCTGCTATCATAGCGTTTTTTGCGCTAACCTTGTCTCCCATCAACCGAATTGTTTCAGGACGCGGACCAATAAACACAAAACCGCTTTTTTCTACGCGTTCAGCAAAATCTGCATTTTCTGAAAGAAATCCATACCCTGGATGAATTGCCTCTGCATCTGTAACCTCAGCAGAACTGATGATTGCTGGTATATTCAAATAACTCTGTGCAACAGGTGCGGGACCGATACAAACTGACTCATCCGCTAATTTGACATATTTGGCTTCAGAATCCGCTTCAGAATAAACCGCTACAGTTTTTATACCCATAACGCGGCAGGCGCGCTGGATGCGCAGGGCAATTTCGCCACGATTTGCGATAAGAATTTTCTCAAACATATAAACTCACAAGAGATTAACTTGGCCCAGAACCAACAATCAGGTCATTTATAAACAATTATTAAATGGATTTACCGACCATCCATTTATGCGTTATTGTTACTGAATAACGAATAAATGTTCCCCATATTCAACAGGTTGACCATTTTCTACCAATATTGCCTTGATCACGCCATTTTTATCCGCCTCAATTTCATTGAGCAACTTCATCGCCTCAATAATACATAAGGTATCACCTACTTTTACGGTTTGGCCAACCTCAACAAATGGACTTGCTCCTGGTGATGGAGACCGATAAAAAGTGCCGACCATAGGTGATTTGACTGTATGTCCCTCAGGCTGCACGTTTTTCCCTGCTTCTGTTGCTTCGGATGCATTTGTTGCAGCGGCATTCACAGCAGACTGAGCGTGTTCTTGTGCCAACGGTGCTGCCATATGCTGCATGGCGGGCGGCATCCATGCATAAGCCGGCGTCGTCGATGCAGCTGATTTGCTGATTCGAACCTTCTCTTCACCTTCAGTTATCTCCAATTCAGCAATACCAGACTCTTCAACCAGCTCAATGAGTTTTTTAAGCTTTCTTAAATCCATAACAAACCTCTCCGCGACATCACCCCAATAAGCCGGGGGCATTTCAGACACATAATCACCTAAAATTTACATCTAATTCTGGACAACAAACTACTAATAAACAGCTATAAGGCAATGTTTGCAGCCCTGCTTAAATACATGAACATTTATTAACTAAATTTATATTCAAATACCTACACGCGAACCGTTATTGACGAATCGTCAATGCATATTCCATTGCCAGCTCATAACCTTTTGAACCCAGACCGCTAATCACGCCAACAGCCATATCCGAGAAATAGGAATGGTGACGAAACGTTTCACGAGAAAAAATATTGGACAAATGAACTTCAATAAAAGGTAACCGCACAGCAGCCAATGCATCTCGCATTGCCACACTGGTATGGGTATAAGCCGCTGGATTTATAATAATAAAATCGGTACCATCGGTCATGGTCTGTTGAATTCTGTCGATTAATGCAGACTCTGCATTGCTCTGAAAAAAAGCAATACGAACTTGAACTTTTTCCGCAGCCTGGCTTAAATTTCTGTTAATATCCTGCAGTGTTTCATAACCATATATCCCCGGCTCGCGCGACCCGAGCAGATTTAGATTGGGTCCATGAATAACCAGAATATTTTTTGCACCAGCATTTTCTACACTCATGAAGAATTATTGCATTTTATTGCTTGAGAGTACAGTTTTTCGTGAAATTAACAGAACTTAACAGCACAAAAAACAACTTATAATACTAAGCAAAATAAAATGCGATTCAAAATTCTCCGGTAGAAAAGTGTAATGCAATATTTGCGGACAATGAAAAACGAAGGACTAATATTATTACATTTTAAAACAGTGCCTTAACAGTACACTTCAACTGTTGAAAGCTGGTTGTTTAATACGTTTTGACTGTCTCTGCTGCCGTAATAAACAGAAGCTGCACACATCCTCTATCGGTTGTGAACTTTGTTTTTGGGCTATTTCTGCGAAATAATCGACTGTCTCGAACATACTCTTTAACCTTCTGTCAGATAATTTTTGCAAATATGAAGGTTCTTTGACAAGGCATTAATGGCGGCTATCAGTTTTTATGATTCCTGACCATAAAAGGCTCCATTCCAAATCACATTCACTTTTTTCCGAATCACCACACGCCGTCACGTTCATCTTAGTCCCCAACTATTATCAGTTAGCATCCGCAAAGTCACTGCACTAAAACGTTTGGAAAAGCGATCAAGCAGGCTTTCCCGTGTCGAATAGTTGACAATATCCTCAGCTTTTATCACCTCGCGTGCTACATATTCAGCACTACCCATCGCATCGGCCAGACCCAGTTCAATACTTTTTTGACCGGTCCATATCACGCCGCTGTATATCTCCGGCGTATCTTTCAGGCGATCACCCCGGCCCTCTTGCACGACGCGAATAAATTGTTCATGTATCTCACTTAACATACGGGTTGCATATTCACGTTGTCCTGGGTCCAGTGGCGCAAACGGATCCAGAAAGCCTTTATGTTCTCCCGCCGTGAGCAAACGTCTCTCAATCCCGAGTTTTTCCATGGTTCCAGCGAAGCCGAAGCCATCCATCAGCACACCGATCGAACCAACAAGACTCGCTTTGTCAACAAAAATTTTATCAGCTGCAGCGGCAACATAGTAACCACCAGATGCACAAACATCACCGATTACCGCATACAATGGAATGTCAGGATATTTCGCACGCAACCGACGTATTTCGTCATTGATATAACCTGCCTGCACTGGACTGCCGCCAGGACTGTTAATACGCAAAATAACACCTTGCGTGCCGCTATCCTTAAACGCCGACCGCAGGCTTGCGTTAACATTATCTGCATTGCTGACACTATCGGGCATAATCATCCCGTTTAAATCAATTAAAGCCGTGTGCTTATCCGAAATTCGGACGGCAGAATCTCCAAACCAGTCTGCCACTGCAAACAAAATCAAAAAAAGATATATAAAAGTCAGAGACTTAAAAAAAATACCCCAAACCCGGGTTCGCCGTTGCTCACGCAACGCAGCAAACGCAAGCCCCTCTATTAGCTGCCTTTCCCACCCCGGGGTAGCAGGCTTTTTTTCTTCATCAGCCATAAACGCATCCGTATATCAAGAAATTAAAATTTTTTGGAAGTTTCAAGTCAATTAAAACGTCATTATAGAGAATGAAAAAACAAATTAAATTTCTTTTTAACTTGCTTTTACACTTCAATTGTAGAAACCATCAATCGGTTAAATAATCGATATTTTACAAAAACATCAACCTATTCGCTGTAGAATGGCGAATTTAACACATACTTAGAGCTCAAATGCGCTACTGGCTGATTAAATCAGAGCCCTATAAATTCAGTATCGATGATTTAGCTGCCCTACCCGATCAGACAACTGCGTGGGATGGCGTGCGTAACTACCAGGCACGCAATTTTATGTGGAAACAAATGAAAGTCGGTGATCAAGCATTTTTTTATCATTCCTGCTGTGCACAACCCGGAATCACCGGTACTGCAGAAGTGACCAAGCCTGCCTATCCGGATGCCACGCAATTTGATCCTAAAAGCAGATATTATGATCCCAAAGCAAGCCAGGATAATCCGCGCTGGTTTAATGTTGAAATCACGCTCAGACAAAAAACTCGCTTACTGACAATCAAAGAGTTGCGCCAATATCCTGAATTAAAGCGCATGCGGATTCTACAAACAGGTAATCGTTTGTCCATTACACCAATTGACCCTGATGAGTGGAAATTTATTCTGAATATCCTGCAGGCATAGTCCATATATGGATAACCCCTGTTTTGTTCTTGATTATCGACCCGGTTTCTGGCTCGCCGAAAAAGTCAAATCTGGAAACTGGTTTATAGAACGCCCGCTTTGAGGATTCAATCTCAAAAATCTCGATTGATAGAGTTTCCAGATTTTTATTCAAAGTCTTCAATTAAGCGAAGTTATAAGACTCACCATCTTCGGGTACCAGAACGCGTTGTGTCATTCCGTTTTCATGAAGAAATTCGCGCATTTCTTTTCTGGAAACCGTGGCATGATTCACCGCTTCCATGTGGCTCGCTATGACGGTCGCACTGGGTGCGGCTTTATAAACTTCAAAAACATCCTGCTTACCCATGATAATGGATTCGTCCCCTATAACCTTGGCATCGCAGCTATTGACGATGATGATATCGGGATTATATTTCTTGAGATTGTCTTCGACTGCCCGGCACCAGACAGTATCTCCAGCAATATAGAGCGTTTTTTCATCTGGGTGCTTGAAAACAATACCACTTACATCTCCCAGCAATTCTTTCATTTCTTTCAAAACATGATTACTACCATGCTGGCCAGGTGTTTTAATCAGTGTTATGCCATCAATATTATTCGTTTCGTTCAATACGCGAACGTTATTAAAACCTGCCGAACGAACCGATTGCGCATCTTTTTCATGCTGCGTAAAAAAACAGCATGTCTTTGGGTATCGATTGTTTAGCGACATCGTCCCAATGATCAGGATGATCATGTGTGAGGATGACGGCGTCCACATCAACGATCTCACTGACAGGTATTGGTAACTCAGCCGTTGGGTTGCGGATATGATCATTGATTGTACCGCCAAAACCCGGCACAGCTCCCTTCTCTGCCAGCCAAGGATCAATCAGGAATTTTTTACCCGCATATTGAATATGCAGTGTTGCATTTCGTATTTGCCTGAATTTCATGAATAGCAGCTCCTCCATCTTTTTTGAATGTATTAGAAGTCATCATCTTATAGTTCGCTCCAGTTATATTTGCGCATCCCACATTCACCCAACCACACGACTCGTGCAGTGCAGTAGGATGAGCCGACGTCAGGATGAGCATCAACAAAAAACCGTGCAGTTTTATTCATTCCGCTTATCCAGATTACAGGACGCATTGAGTAAGGTAAAGTACATTATTTACGATTTGATGCGCCTCCCGGCACATCCTACTGATTATTATGGGCAGTGCCACATCGCCTGGATCATGGGGAGTCCAAAAAGGTCTTGGAGTGTGGGCTGGAGCCAGTTTTGGTAAATCAAAAGTGATTTCAAACAAGTCTATTTCTTGTTCATGTCCTCCAAATTAATCTGATTGAGACTTCATTATGAATAATAATATTAATTTTACGTTAAAAACTTCGCAATCTGCTGCTCAAAAATTGCTATATATAAATGTAGTACTGGCTGCCTTAACCCTATTCGCAAATGGATCAGCGTTATTCTTTGGTTTAATAGGCAAAGCCCCTGAAGTGCTAGCAGATCTATTTGCAATAATCCTCATCATGATTGGTGCTGCTGTTGTGTTAGCTACAGCCGTATTTGCTATTGTCAAACCTCGATTTTGCGAGAAGGTATTATCCATCCATGCTGTACTTTTAACAATTGGAACAGTAATGTTTATGTTGTGGGGACTTAGCCTAGCTTCCCAATCAATGGACGACTTGGTTGATTTAGTTGAACAGACTGGAGTGGGAGTTAGTTGGTCGGTCGGTTGGTTCACTGCAATGGCTTCCTATTCTACATATTTAGTGAGCTTCACGCATTTTGCATACCTTCGTGAAAGTTCAGTTATCGTGAAATATGCTTATTTATGGGTTGGTTTGATCGCCTTTTTTATAGATGTATTTATATTCTTTCGACTTGCTGCACCACTAATGTAGCCAAATATCCTCCAAATAACAATTTCTTCAGGGATTATGAACCCACTACCGGCGGATATCCATTATCTGATTTGATTGAGCCCACACGGAACAGGGTAAGTTCCAGAATCAATAATCCCAATCCCTGCAACCAACAACCCCAATCACTGCCAGACACAACTGACAAAACCCCAACCCCGCACAAGTCCGCTCATTTCAACGACAAACTCTGCAACGCTTTCTCATGGTTCCACTTGCCATGAAAGAGATGTCCTTTTTTGGTCGGCACGCGGTCGCTGGTCCAGGTCAGATATTGGCCATCAGGCGTGAATACCGGCAGGCCGTCAAATCCGGGTTTATCGGTCACGCGTACCGGTTCCTGTTTGCCATCCACATCGACGATATACAGTTCGAAATTGCGGTGTCCGTGGATATTGGTTGAGAAAATAATGTATTTATTTGACGGATGGTAAAACGGCGCCCATGACAATGCTTTCAAACGGGTGATCTGTTTCTGATCGGTGCCGTCGATGTTCATGGTAAAGACTTCTGCTTCCCGGCCGCTTGGCGAGAAACGTCGCCACACAATGCGCTTGCCATCCGGACTGAAAAATGGGCCGCCGTCATAACTGGTGGTATGCGTCAGGCGTTTCACGTTTGAGCCGTCGGCATCCATGATATAAATATCGATCATCGAAGACGGATCTTTCTTGAATAATGCGGCTTCTTCTTCAGACAATTCCCCGGTATACGCCCTGCGGTTGGATGCAAATGCAATGTATTTACCGTCCGGAGACCAGGACGCCTCGGCGTCATAACCCAGTGTATTCGTCAGGTTTTTTATATTTTTGCCGTCCAGGTCGGTTTCATAAATATCATACTGCTCGTCGTAATCCCAGGCGTAAGACTTGCGTTCACCGGACTTTCTGCGCTCCAGTTCCGCCGTCATCTTGGCCTTGGCATCCGGGTCGTCATGCGTTGATGAAAACAGCACCTTGTCTTCAGAAGGATGAACCCATGAACAGGTTGTTTTCCCGACACCGGGAGAAACCCGGTTTATTTTGCCAGTGCCGACATTTTTCAAATAAATCTGATAAAAAGGATTCTCATCGGCAACTTCCGCCTGATAAACCATCCATTGCTGGTCAGCGCGGTAATACGCTTCACCAGCACGTTTTTCTCGATTGGTATCGGTGAGCAGATAGGCGTCCGTAACGAATTCGGTTGCGCCGATATTCGGTGAAAATAATGCTGCCGCCATTATTGCCAGCACCAAAACCCGTGAATATGTACTGGAAAAAAGCTTGAACTGTTGAATAGGATTTCTCATTTGATCATCAAAACTGGTTAGATAAAGCTAAACATTACCACATAGCCGGAAATAATTTGCGGACAATTACGGAAAATTCGATATGTGAATTATTAAAACAACACTATTAAGTGTCTAATCATAATCCACAGAATTCTTTATAAAATCATTGAGTTCAACTTTTAAAAAATGACCATTCAAACGAATGTACAGACTTGTATGCGGATTTGGTATGATCTGACATGGGTGGCGCTATTTACCCCCCATTTAATATAGGGAGGACCAAAAATGAAAACAATTATTGGCCTGCTACTGGCAGCCGTTTTGGTAGCGGGATATGTCATGGGAACCGGTGTTTATAATATGGCAGCCACGGAAAAACACTGGCCGGTCACGGAAAAACTCATTGAATGGATGCGCATCAATTCAATTGCAGCGCGCTCAAATGAACTGGAAATTCCCGCAGTGGACGAATCCGAATCGCTTTCAATCGGCGCAACGCATTATGATGCCATGTGTACCGGTTGTCATCTTTCACCGGGTCAGGAGCCTACAGAACTTGCGCAAGGCCTTTATCCGCAAGCGCCCGTTTTCCATCAACGTACGTCGCTGACCGATGCTGAAAAATTACAAGAACAAACCAAAGCCTATTTCTGGGTCATCAAGAACGGCATCAAAATGACCGCCATGCCTGCCTGGGGATTGACGCACGACGACGACACGATCTGGGCCATGGCATTTTTTGTTCAGAAACTCGCAGGCATGACTGCCAGCACTTATGATGAATTAGCCCATGAAAACGAAGACAACCATCATCAACACGAACATGCCGCACACGAACATGAGCATGGACAGCAGAACGGGCATGAACATCAACCTCACGATCATGGCAATGACCATCACGAACACGGTGGCGATCATCATGACGATTGACGGTGTGTTGTAAATCCTGCGTTCAATGGTCTGGCGGCGAGAACAAAACCAGGATTTTGTAAATTTTCATGATTACGGAAAGCGCATTAGCGTCTAACCGCCCTGTACAATTTTATGTAGTTTCCTAGATCGCTCATGAACGTGCAGAGACATGAAATGTCTACTTCACCAGCACTGCCTGTTTTAGCTCGAATGTCAGCACCGGTTGGTCAGGAAGCAGTTCGAGTTCGGCCGCAAACGTTGAAACCGTATTATTGGCATTGGTGATATTTACAAACGGAACATTCAGTATGCCGGTTTGCGCATCAAATGCAGCGTTGTCACCCCGGAAATTCTGGGATAAGCGTTCAGCCTGAACCAATTCGAAGCGTACCGGCTCACTACCCTGAACAACCCGCAATCGAACTTGAAAAACATCGCTGTTTTCACTGTCAAGCACGACGTCGACAGCCGGTATTTCAAGAAAACCGGCTGAAAAACCGGCATTTGGCACCAGTTTGTAAACCGTTCCGGTCGTTTCAAATGGCACACCTGTTGAATTACCCAATACATAAAGCTCACCATCTGCGTCTTGTCCGAAACCCAACACCCAGAATCCTGTCGCATCCCGTTCTGTCAGATCGAGTTCCAGAATTTCGGCACCGTTCGTATAAAACAACCGGCCGTCGCCATTACCCGTTCTGGACACGTCGCCAAAAACATATGCCTGTTGCAACGATGCGATTGCGCCGCCTCGATAAATAAATCCGCCGATAATCGCGGTACCTTCATCATGATCGTACTGAACGATTGGATCGATCAGATTTCCACCTGCTGGATCGTTCGTCACAAACCCCGGTTCGTTTCCATTTGCCTCAAAACGGAAACGGCCTTCCTTTAAAGGCCAACCGTAATTACCGCCCGCTTGTACAATATTCACTTCCTCGATATCGTTCTGACCCACATCGGCAAGCACCAGCGCACCGGTTACCTGATCAAAGGAAAACCGGAACGGGTTGCGAAAACCGAAGGCGTAGATTTCATTCAGCACCGTATCAGAACCGGCGAAAGGATTATCGTTCGGGATTCCATACTGGCCGTTATCAGAATTGCTGCCAGCGGGATCGATACGCAACAGACTGCCAAGGGGATTACCGGTATTCTGGCCGTTGCCACTCGCACCGTGGCCAATAATAGTCTCACCGGCAAATTCCTGTCCGTCGCGATCGTCTGCACCGCCACCGTCACCGAGGGCGATATACAGCATGTCGTCCGGACCAAAATTGATCGCACCCGCATTGTGATTAAATTGCGGCTGATCAACGGTGAGCAGGATACGCTCCGATTCGACGGTCGCCGGACTCTGTTCCAGATTGGCCGGATTTAATCGCCATTCCCGAATTACGGAACGATGATTCGCTGAAGCGCCGCCTGGAATCGTTGAAAAATCACTGGGCTGATCTGCGGGTTCGGATGTATAGGTATACAATAACCCGTTATCGGCAAACTGCGGGTGAAACGCAAAACCAAGAAAACCGCGCTCATCGAACGAACCGCTGCCGAAAGCACCCAAAGGCACCAATCGATCTGAAAGATCCAGGAAAACTGTTTGATCGTCCGTAGTTAAATCAAGCCGCCATAGCTTTCCACTCTGATCTCCGACATAAAGGTGTTGCGGATCGCCTGCAACGGAAATAGCCCAATTTGGCGCAGTCAGCCCACTCGCAACCGGTTTCAGTCTTAACCGCGCAGAACCTTTCTGAATAACTGCCGGTATCGGATCATCAAGCCGCTGTCCTGTTTGCGCCTGTTGAACGACAGCACTTAAATCATCCAGCACAGCATAGCCCGGTCCTGCATCATTGCGTAAAATAACCTGTGCAACCGGCTTTCCCAATGTTGTTGCGGAAACACTTACTTCTGTCCAGCTTGTCGATGTACCCGGAAAACTGATCAGGACACTGCCTTCGCTATCCAGTAAATCAAGCGCACTGACATCATTTCCACTTTGCGTTCGAAAAAAAACGCTTAATTCCTCAGCCGGTGGACTAAAATCAATATTACCCGTGCCACCAGGCGCAATCATCCAGGCATTCATCCCGGTATGATAAAGCGAAAAGTTGCCTACAGATTTGGCTTCGCCCCCGCTGAATGATGCCGAGGCGTTATCATCGGTTAATGTAAAAAAACCACTGGTATTGTTAAATTCGAAACTGGTATTAATTTCAGCGGCCTGCAATTCATAAGATAGACTAACAATAACCAGAAAAGACAGAATAGATCGATAAATTCTCATGTTGACATCTCCCCGAATATCAAACTTTGGTCGTTTTGGTCTTTGACACCATAATCGCAGGTGTTGCATCTTCAGAATTCAAACGGTTTGCATTAAACTTGGTCGCAGGCGTTTTGGGAACCTTACATCGGAGTGGGAAATATTTCTGATTTCAAACCATAGAATAAAATATGCTCCTAAAAGCATTTTAGCTTCCCACCACTGCTATGAGAAAAGAATTAATACACAACAGAATTCAAGCCATATCTTTATGGCCGGAATAGGCTGTAGCGCACGTAATGCTGGAGCGCTAATGATTGTTTCAGGCCTGTTGGCCTGCTTTGCCAATTTTGTCGCTATTCTTGGCGCATTGGAAATGCCACGTTTGGAAAGCGGCCGTTCAAAATCATTGGCTGCTTCTTTTTTCCAGTCGGATTTTGCATGGCGTAATAAATATAACAAATGTGACAAAATAATTTACCTTAAGAAAATAAATCCTATGAAAATTCAGACGAAACGCTTAATTTCATGCCAGAGCTTCTGATACGCATTTCCGGCCCGGCTGTTTCTGGCGAAAACAGTAACAGGCTGGCGATATATCCCCATTTGTTCAACATCGCTCGCATAGGGTATGCAGGTTTTCAACATTCGCACATTCTGCGGTGGATTTTCGATTATCTGTTTATGCAGTTTTTTACGACTATCGACCATGGAAAAGAACGCCACGATTTTTGAATGATCAATATTCATTTTGTTGCAAAAATCGAGTATTTGATCAAGCGTACGCAACGACAACGTTGTCGGAATAGTGGGAACGATAACAGTATCGGCCGCAATCAACGTGTTCTCGGATACCAATGAAATGCTCGGCGGACAATCCAGAAAGATAAAGTCATAATCCTCTGCCAAAGGTTTCAGAAGTTTGCGTAACCGGGTATCCGATTTCTTAAAATCATCCAGTTCCAAATCAAGATTGCGATAGGAAAAATCCGACGGTATCAGATCCAGTCGCTTGTAATCTGTGCCCTTGATAACATCATCTAGCGCCTTCTTGCCGGTGAGTAGTCCTTTACCGCCTTTCTTAACCTTAGGTTTGATACGAAAATAGAAACTGGCCGCACCTTGTGGATCCAGATCCCAGACCAGTGTTCTTGCACCTTCATAAGCAGCAAGATAGGCCAGATTGACTGTCGCTGCAGTTTTCCCGATACCACCTTTAACATTATAAAATGCAATGACTTTCATGCTAGTGTACCTTTGAGTAGATTCCGGGGACTAAATGCACTGGCAAATGCAGATTTTTCTTCGGGCTGGCTAAACGCCTTGAAGCGTTGACCGAATTCTGCCCGAACCAATGCTTTACGCTCATTCAGTTTTTCCACCAGCACACCCATCGCCATAATTGTTTTCGTTTCAGCAATACCTTCTTGCTGCATTTGTTCTGCAAAGCCATTTAACTGTTCCAACTGTACACATAAATCCTGAAAATCACCGAGATTTTCCTGCAATCGCCTGAGCGTTCTTACCCGTTTATTGATTTGTTCATCGGAAAAATAGTCATGAAAAAACTCGATCAAATAACGGAGTTTCTTGCAGGTTTTACGCAGCTCATGCAGCGCTTCATCATGTGACTGTGCTGTAATCGCCCTGCCTTCATCAAGTACGCGTTTATAGAGTTTCCAGATACGCTGACTGGCCACTTGTCTGGCCGGTTTTGTGGCATTACATGTTTCTGTTGGCGGGGTATCACGTGACAGCACATGTTTTGGGTGGATGTCTTCGCTTGCAAAAATTTTTTGCCATTTGCCGATCAAATTTTGGTAACGTCTCGAGTCGAGCGCCCGGCACATCCGTGCGTGTTCAATTTTCCAGTGGCGTTCCAGAAAACGGCGAAACGGTTCAAGATCATGTTGTAATTCCATCGGAAGTTGCCGTCTATAGTCATCAAATTTGAGCAAATAGATATCCAGATCACGCGTGGGAGTTGTCACAGCACCTAACCAGAGCAGTTCCCGTTTGAAATAGGCAAGCGATTTATTGGGTAATATATGCTTGATCTGCCCGAGTACCGAACGGGCGCGCCTTAATGCAACACGGTAATCGTGAAGAAACTCCGTATCTATGGCAGCGCGCATTCCTGGTTCATTGGCCTGCATGACACTGAGCAAATGCCGCAGCAAAATCTGTACGGTTTCCCACGTATTCTGTGTATCCGTAAACTTGCGAATTACGGAAAATCTATTCGGCGCCACATTTTGACCGCTGACGGCGAATACTTCATCAATCAGCCCGTTACTGGCTCGGGATAATTGAATTCGTTCTGTGATAATGCGCAACACATGTTTGAATACTTTTTTATAGCCTCTGATCGAGCATACCAGCAAGCGACCGGAAAGTTGCTTTTCTTCAGTTTGTCCTTGAACTGTATAGTTTTCCACTTGCAGTATCGCCAGTGTTTTATTGTCTTCATTCAGAACAAGCGATTCTCTGCTTTGGATTCTCAAAGTTGCTACTGCCATCAAAGCTCTGACATCAAGCATCTCATCAAGCAACTTGCGACAGGCTTGATAGACTATCTCTTTGGAAAATCTTGGAACACGGTCCATCGGCAACTCGCAGATGCAATCGCCGGTTTTCTTTTCATGGACAAAAAAAACACCATTACCGTTTAAGCTGTTGGTATTAATGCGTTCATCCCAACCACACAAATAGCCGTTCCGGTACAACCGCCAGTCAAACGAATCAAGGTAATGTCTAATTAAATGTGTGCAACCGGTTTCATGCAGAGAATATTCTCTGCTCAACAGTTCAAAAACAGAATCAATATCTGTTTTCTGCCTGAAAAGGAATTGTGCAGTATGTATCGACTCCATCTTTGGAAGACTGTTGTCCACCTGATTTAATTTCTCTTATCATAATAACTGATCAGCAGTCGCCATCAGCCAGCCTGCCGGACCTATCATGATTCAACAGATCTGTAAGTCCATGAACCTTTAATAACCGTTCGTATAATACTTAGCTATACATCGCGATGACATAAAAACTGTTAATACAAATTCTCAACGAGAATACCTTTTGCACACCGTTACTTTGGCAAGTTTAAGTTAGATCTGCATTGAATTCCGGCGGAATTAACACATGGATTGGCTCCTTGCTGGTCGTAAATTCAACTGTGTTGCCCGCCTGTATATCGCGGTTGCGGAAATAGTCACCGTCCACCTGCAACGGATACGACTGCGCATGCAGTGTACATGCAATCTGTTTTCCTGAAAAATACTGCAGGGGCAGATTCGCCGGTTTGCGTTGCAGAATCTTTATGGCCTTGATCAATTCATGTTGATGCCGAGCGCCCGGCAAAAACCCCACAACCAATTCATCCGTCGATGGATTGGCAGCCGGGACAAGCTGCAGATTTTTAGCATACGCTGAACTGTTGGCTACGATAATATAACCCGATTCGTGATCAATGACCAGTTGTCCGTCAACACTTACGGACACTATTGGATGATGTAATGCGCATAACGCTTTCAGACCATGCCAAACATAAATTGAATCATTCAACGGGCCTTTGCGCTTGCCGATATATTTGACAGTCAATGAATCCAAGCCCATCGACGCCATGTGAAAAAACGGCTTTTTGCCTTTAATCCCCTGGCCGGTGATTACGCCATAATACTGTTGCAGACAGTTGCCGGCTGCAATTGTCTGGAGCAAGTCATCTGGACTTGCGCTCATGCCATAGGTCCGTGCAAAAAGTGATTCATTACCACCAGGGACAACATAAATAGGCGTTTTGGTTTGATCTACAATACCCAACAACTTTCTGACGGTTCCATCTCCTCCGACAACGACGACAAGGTCGCTGGCGGCAATTGTATCTTTTATGCGTTTATACGCTTTCGTTTTCTTTTCTGATCGATGTACCGCTACATTTTTACGATGATATGCCAGTTCGGTTTCCATACGTTTAGCAGTCTCTTCCGTATTACCGGCGCTGGAAATCGGGTTATATAGAATCAGAATATGGTGCGGCGAAGGTATTTTAATCAGCACCTCATTCAATGGCGCGAGAGTGTCGACTTTCACAGATAAAACCCCGTGTTTTTATAATTTTTAGGCACTCAAAATATTTATATACTGTATAAGCTGGCGCAATTCAAATTAAGGTAATTCAACCGGCGTTACCGTGACATCCGACCAAACCTGCTTACACCAGCCCTGATCAATTGGCGGCATACCGTTTTTGATCCATTGCACTAGATAGCGTGCCGTATTGGGATAGTTAATGCGAACGGCTTTTGTATTATGAAGCCATTGTTCAATGATACCCTGGTCGACTTTCTCCATCATTTGGCCATATCCCAGTTCGACCAGCGCAGCAGCATTGGACGTTTGTTCCATCTGTGCATGCAAGGGTTTCACAAGAATTTTTTTGCCCAAGTATAACGCTTCGCTGGCCAGCTCGAAACCCGCATTACTGATAATGCCGCTGCAATCATACAGATCTTTTTGAAATCCATGTAATGATAAGGGCCTGCAATGAAGGTGGGAATAATGGGACGTTAACGCCAAATCGGGAGAATAAATATAAAACTCGAACGCCTTAAATGATGCGAGTAATCCAATCAACTCATGCTGATTTTCAAACGGCAGATACACGACGATTTTATTTTTTTGTATCTGTTGCGGCACATCGTGTGTTGCGATAACAGGAGGCAGGATAGGCTGATCAAAATGATGCCAGTGCAAGCCAATCCCGATATCAACCGGCGCGAAATTTTTCATGACCGTCTCCGCGAGTGGGTCACTTCCTGCGCGGGGTATTTTGTATCGAAATGCATCTTGATGACTTACGCCTATCGTTTTCTTTTGCTGCCGGCGCGCCGCCCAAGCTGTAACAGGCTCAAAATCACTGATCACAAGATCATAGTCACTTAGGTCCAGCTGCCTGATATCTTTAATCAAACGAAACGGACTGGATTTTAAAACGGTTTTAATATGATTGATCTTGCCGTTGCGGACACTGAACGTCAGGCCTTCGCACCAGTGATGATCATTGAAAATTTCCATATCAAAAAACTGATCCTTCGGTCTGCCGGTAAGCAGATAAGTCACCGCAATATCCGCATCGCGCAGCTCTCTGGCCATGATGCGACCGCGGGTAATATGACCGTTACCTGTGCCTTGTATACCGTAAAATACTTTCATGGCAATATGATTTCCAAGTCGACAAATACCGCACTTGCACCCAGCAGGATGAGCAACAACCTGGCCAGAAACACCCGGCCAAATACAAGCCTCATCAACTCAGGAAGAAATATTCGCAGAGCACAACAACCATCCATCCCACGAAAAATATGAGCCGTTGGCAAGCTCAGTTGGTCAGCCCACGTGGAAACATAACGGTTCAATGTCCTCAAATTTGCATTCAACCGCGCGCGGATTGGCTGGCTGAACAGCGTCAGATCATATTCATAAATGATTTTGGGCGTATTCATCATCTGCTCCTTGTTTGAAACCCAAATGGATTTTATGCAACGACGATGACAAAAAGATGACGCTTATTTGATGATTTTATGACAGTTTTATGGATTGCGAATCCGCTTGTGCAGATCGCGGAGGTTGCGCCGGAAACGGCCGCTATGACAGTTATTGTGCACCATGGTTGGGATACCGAATTGCCGTGGCATTGGGAACAATATGATCCCAATGACAAAAACGATCGCCCCGTCGCTCATCAGAACAGCGCGACTGATCATTCAGATGTTGAATAGCCTGTTCTGCTTTGGACTTGCCTGATCATAATCTGGCGATCCTTGTATTATTCAGATAAGAATAAGGATAGCACCATGTTCGCCGGAAATCTTTTCAGTAAATTTGGGTATTTGTATTTACAGATACATTGAATTTTAACAGTTTATTATGCTGCTTTTTTTGCGGCAACCATGCTTTCAATATTTTTGTATTGCTCGAACTTATCCGACCAGTTAACTAATTCGAGTGATCCATCCAGATGCTCAAACAAAGTGGTACAGCTTTCCACCCAATCCCCATCGTTGCAATACAATATCGAATAGATTTCTTTGATTTCAGCATGATGGATATGCCCGCATACCACACCATCGACACCCCGCTCTTTTGCCAAATGCGCTAAAGCTTTTTCAAAACTACCGATAAAACTAACTGCATTCTTGACGCGTAATTTAAGGTATGCCGCCAAAGACCAGTACGAATAGCCGAATAGCTTGCGCACCCCATTAACAAAACGGTTGAGCCTCAACAGTGCATCGTAAGCAGCGTTGCCCAGTTTTGCGATCAACCGGCTATGTTTGACAATAACGTCAAACTCATCGCCATGCAGTATCAGCAGTTTTTTTCCTTCAAAAGTGGTGTGTACGTAATCCTGATGGATTTCCAGATTACCAAACACATGTCCCACGCAATCGCGCAATCCTTCATCATGGTTGCCGGGAATATAAATCACTTTAGTGCCATGTTTGGCTTTTCCCAAAATCGCGCGTATCACATTAGTATGTTCCTGCGGCCAATACGGATTCTTTTTGATACTCCAGAAATCGACAATATCACCTACAAGAAATAAAAAATCAGTTTCAACCGAATGCAGAAAATGAAGCAGTGCTTCTGCTTGACAACCCCGAAAACCGAGATGGACATCTGAAATCCAGACGCTCCTGACTTTTACAGGTGCTTTTTTCTTGGCCATAATCCCTTCTGAAATGAATTGATAATGGCACCAGCATAATGATTCTTTGTTAAACTAACTTGAAGTATTTGTTAAGAATTAATGAAGTTCTTATTAAAGTATCCCCGGAGATGAAGCTCTAGCGTGAACTTCAGAATCTTCCGGAAAATACTAATTTGTTGCGCGAAAGTAAATGATTGGATTGATTTAAAGAACCGGGGGCAAACAGAAAAAGAAGGCAGCTCGGTATGTAGAAGCAACAAATAATGACCAACTGCCTTCTAGGGCGCTTACAGGCAAACCTCAGTAGAGCGCTATAGATTTCTCAAGAGGGCATTAAGTCGTCTTTACTCTAATCTAAGTTACACTTTTTGTTTGAGTTTTTCGAGTAAACGTCTGATTGAATTTACCCGATTGACGAACACAACCATTCAATTATTGGATCATCGATCAGTTATTGTTCGTAACCATAAAAGTTATCAACGCTCACCGCAAATGAATCGGCTTTGGTGCTTTGCTCAATACCTGAGCGCTTAATGCTTTCGGTTGTCATACCGGTTCCAAATGAAAACAAGGTGGAAATAATACCAAAATAAAATACGAGTGTAACAATACTGCCAATAATTTCACGTTTAATAATCATAGTGCTCTCCTGAAAAATTTAGAATCAAAACGTAAGATTGACCATGTTACGTCACAAAAGTTGTCCAACTTTAGCAATATTTGCGTCATTACTGTTCAATCAACAGCTTAGGTCCCATTAACTTTACCTCGGATGCGATGTCCGGAAGCAGAGTGATTAGATTAAAAACAATAACGATCGTATTCAGAGCAGCATTTAATGACCGCATTGTCAGGGACACATGAAATTATGTTATCCATTGCATGTTACTTCTACTTTGTCAGATTATTCCAGAGCCACTTTTCGTCGGGCGGAAGACTGTTTAGCATTGAGCCTCCTCTGATGCCGCTTATGAATAATTTCAGCCAGCTCCTCGGCTGTAAGCTGCCTTCGAGGCAGCATGTGCGCTAATGCTGTCACCAGATCATTGATGGATAGCATTGGCCATTGGCGGCGCCCCAGCATCTTTTGCCTGACCAGAAAGAGTGTTGCCAGCATGACCAGCGCCATGTGATGATGCCATGCGTCCCATCGGCGCACTTGATAATCGGCCATGCCGCATTCACTTTTTGCTTCATGAAAGCTGTGTTCAATGAAGAATCGCTGCGCTTGTACTTGCGCCAGTTTCTGCAACGGTGTTTCAAGTGGCGCGTTGGATAAACAGTAATGTGATATTTCGCTTGCGCCGACTTCCCGCCTGACCAGCATGTGCCAGCGTTGTGCCTGTTTCTCACTGCCATCCCATACCCAAACGGGGGCATGAAGATACTGCGCTTCCAGTTCACCTTTTTCTCCGTCGCGCAATCTAATACGCCGCCATGCCGTATCCGGCTGTTCGGATGCCCATTGATCAAAACGTACCGCTTCACTTTGTGCTTTCAACTGTTTCGGCTGCCTGCCGCAACCGTTCCAAACCGGAATATGCGGCATCGGGTCTTCACGATAAATCATCTGCCGACAGTGAACATCCGCGACAAATGTGCAGCCAAGACTGTCTATGCCACGCAGAAAAGCAGGATCTTTGCCATAACCGCCATCAATACCGACATAAGCAAAACGCACTTTGCGTTGTTTGGCTGTTTCGATCATCGATAATGCGATCTCACATTTGCTTTCATAATGCTGGTGTTCCTCAGGTATTGCCGCCTTACCGCAACGATCCGTATCGCTCACCCAATGTTTTGGCAAATACAGGCGCGCATCAAGCAAGCTGGCCATGCCGTTCTGGCACAAGCTGGCAAATACACCCACCTGGCAATTATCCACCTTGCCCAGCCGTCCATTCCATTGCCGGGCAACCCCCGCTGAAGCTTCACCCTTCTTGGCAAAACCGCTCTCATCAATGATCAGAATGGCTTCCAACCCACCCAGCAGCGCGTCCGTTTCACGCGCAATCTGCTCGCCAAATCCATTCCAGTCAATGGCACTTGATGTCAGCATGTGCTGCATGGCCTGATGATCAACTTTATTAACTTCGCCCATGCGCAACATATTCGCCCGTTCAGACTGAAACAGTCCATGCAGATAGCCGTAAAACGTTGCCGTCGCATCGCGCGTCGAGGATACAAAAAATGATGAAAATGAAGATAAATGCGCACCAAGCGCTTCTGGAAGCCCCTGAAGAGCAGATTTGAGAGACTGTTTGGTATTTTCACGACATGATCGTGATTAATAGTTATAAAACAAAGTGTTATTATACTAAAATTCTGCATCTGGTTGAAGCATTGTTAATCTGACAAAGTAGAATTACAGAATTATTAAAAATCATTGGGTATTGGGCAGGCCAGGGTAACGCTATTTCATCATTGCATTTCAGTCCTGTTAAATCCTTATTTCAAATTCATGCAATTGGCATAGAAGGAAACGGTTGCAGGCCAATCGGAAAAGACACCGGTAATGCCGACTTCCTGTGTCAATACATGCAAAACAGTATAGCTGTCCATAACAAACTGGTTAGCATTTCCAGGAGATGCAGGATTTGGATTCTGACCATTGAGTGTCTGAAAAAACCAGCTGTTGCCATTTATTTGCGATCCGTCGCGTTCAAGCGTCCAGGTAACGATCTTCAGTCCAGCAGCTTTTGCAGTATTCGCATAGCGTGAAGGTATGATTTTGCCGTCAACAATTTCCAATAGCATCCATATCGGCGGCGCGATAATTGTTACACCTCTTGCGACCAGCTGCGCCATCGATGGCGTCCAGGTTGCTGGATTACGATGATCAAATGATGGGTCATCATAACGACCATCGAGATAAACCGCTTGACTGCCATAATCCGGTTCATTTTCAATCCAGTAGATCACATCGTCAATATTGAATGACTGTACCCAGACGTTGGAAGCAGGCACACCGGCTTTCTTGTATTCAGCTATCATTTTCTGCGCATAATCTTCTTGGGAAAATCCATCAAATGGCATTGGTATGCTCGGCGGCTTCAGCTCCGGCATCATTTTCACATTCAGTTTCTTAAACAGCTCAATACTTTCTTTATGACTCAATAGCGTGCCAAAAGCCGCATAAGAATCTGTTTTCTGATCCGCTGTTCCTTTCAAATATTCGGCAACCGTCGTTGCATGTCGATTGGAAACATCCATTCTTCCCTGCAATGATTTGAATTCTGCTAGCGTAAAATCGCTGGTACAGCATCGCGCAATAGCTGGTGAAACCAGATTACCATACGAATCAAATATGGCGGGTTGAAATGGAACAGAACATTTTTTAGCCAGTGCCGTTTCCAGGATATCCGTCGTGGTATGCAGATCGCACTGCGAATGGCGGCACACCAGCGCTTTGTCCTGCGTAAACGTCACATCACACTCTATGATCCCAGCACCCATTGTAACCGCAGCCGCATAGGATTCCAGCGTATGTTCAGGGAAATACTTTGGCGCACCCCGGTGTCCAATGGAAAAATCTGTTCGACTAAATGGATCAATTAAATCCGTTGTGCAGCGCATCAGTTTTTCCTTGAGTGGACTGTGTTCCATTCTTTTGATTAAGTATAGTGGGCGCGCACCAAACTGTATGAAAGATTCTTTTGCTTGAAAAGAAATTTCAGATTTTTCTTTCATACTCATACAACCGGACAGCACCAGCAAAATTGGCATAATTGCTATAGCTGTTGCACCAGGCCAGGTGATGCGATTCATAAAGGGAACCCTATATACATATGCCAAAAATGTTTGAATCGAGATGATCGTTTAAAATAGCAAACTATATATTTACCACAGCCCGATTAAACAGCAGATCATGTCATAATACAAAAATCTACCCTACTTTTTTAACGATAAATGAACAGGCAAGCAATTTTGAAAATTATTCCTTCATTCATCGAGCTTCAGACAGGCGATGGCATTTCTTTGCACGACCTGATGCCGGAACTGAACCTGTCGATTGCAAACTCCGGCATTCAGAACGGCTTTGTGACAGTCACCTCGCAACACACGACAACAGCCATTGCTATCAACGAACATGAAGAACGTTTGATAGCGGATATCAAAAACTTTCTGACCCGTTTCATCCCGCCCGACAATCGTTATCTGCACAACGATATCGCACTTCGCGATTGCCCGCCCGGTGAACCTGAAAACGCCCACTCCCACCTTGCAGCCATGTTGCTGGGTAGCTCCGAAGTGATTACCCTGGCCAATGGCAAAATGGTATTAGGACAGTTTCAATCGGTAATGCTGTACGAACTCGATGGCCCCCGCAAACGCAGAGTCAGTGTACAGATCTACGGAGAATAGTTGCATTTTTTAACCCACAGTTATTCAATATAATGTTTGAGTTGTATCTCGATACCGCAGATATTCACCAAATCATCCGCTACAATGCTTGCCTGCCTATACGCGGCATAACCACAAACCCATCGATTTTGGCCAGGGCTAACACAGGTCTGAGCGAATTTCTACCGAAAGTTACGGAAGTATTGGGAGAGCAGGCACGAATCCATGTGCAGGTCGTTACTGAAAGCACCGATGCGATGTGCAATGAAGCATTCAATCTTCGCAAACTCCCATTTGATATTGTTGTCAAGATACCTGCTACCGAAACGGGTCTAGCGGCAATTAAGATATTGAAATCGCAACACATCCCTGTACTGGCAACAGCTATTTACAGCGCGCAGCAGGGATTTCTGGCTGCGTTGTGCGGCGCCGATTATCTGGCCCCTTACGTAAACCGCATTGATACGACAGGGGCAAGCGGGATCAGCGTTGTCGCCGATCTGCAGGCACTGATTGACCGCCACCAGTTACCTGGAAAATTACTGCCTGCCAGCTTTAAAAACACGCAACAAGTATTCGGCGCGCTGAAAGCCGGTGTATCTGCAATTACCATTCCCGCCGAAATTGCTAACGAATTACTCACGCACCCTGCGGTACAACCTGATGTTGACAGCTTCAACCAGAACTGGCGGGCGGTTTTTGGCCAGACATTGCCGTTTGAAAGTTAAGTGTTGCCATTCGTCATTCACACGATCACCCTGTTGTTAATCGAGTCTGAAACGAATATCTGTGACTACTGCAGACAAACAGCCTGCTATTTCATTGCGCACACCACTATTAAGCCGCGTGGATAACAAATGGCTTTATCGCGCATAATCCATCGTGCTCCCTCATTCGACAGTGATGATCATCAGTCACGTCAGCTTTAATAACTTCATAGCTTTTAAGATGTTTATTGGCAACGTCTATTGTTGATTTCAACAATTGTCTGATGATAATAATCCCGCTCTTCGCTAAATACTTGTTCTAAAGTCGAACAAAGCTGCAGTTTTATAAATTATCAATGAATTACAACTCAATGATTATTATTTGTTTTTGTCAATAACACTAAAAACTGCTTGAAATACGGGTTAAATTTACGTTTTCTTACATCTTTATTTTTTTATGTATATGTTAATTTTTGCTGAAAATTTTTTAACCGAATAACAGTTTAATTTACTCCCAGGGACTTTCTACAATGTTAGTTATTGTTGGTTATCTCATTATCATTATATCTATATTTGGTGGCTTTGCACTCGCAGGGGGGCACTTGGCCTCACTATGGCAACCGGTTGAAGTATTAATGATTGGTGGCGGTGCGGTTGGTGCTTTTGTAGTTGGCAATTCCGGCAAAGCCATTAAGGCCACCATGAAAGGTCTGCCCGGTGTTTTTAAAGGTTCAAAATACACCAAAGCAGTCTACATGGAACTCATGACATTGTTGTATGAAATTCTTGGAAAAATCCGCAAAGAAGGATTAATGTCAATAGAATCAGATGTTGACGACCCGCAAAACAGTCCGATTTTCACCAAATATCCAACCATACTCGCCGATCATCATGTCACGGAGTTTATTACAGACTACCTCCGATTAATGGTCGGTGGAAATTTGAATGCTTTAGAAATCGAAAATCTGATGGACAGCGAATTGGAAACCCATCATCAAGAAGGTGAAGTTCCCATTCATTGCGTTGCAAAACTTGGTGATGGACTTCCGGCTTTTGGCATCATCGCCGCAGTTATGGGCGTCGTACATACCATGGAATCGGTTCATTTGCCACCTGCGGAGCTGGGGATTCTGATTGCTGCAGCTTTAGTGGGTACTTTCTTGGGCATTCTTCTGGCCTACGGCTTTGTTACTCCGCTTGCGGGAAAACTTGAGCATCAGTTACATGAGTCAAGCAAATTATTCGAATGTATCAAAATCACCTTACTAGCCAACCTGAACGGCTACTCGCCTGTTTTAGCGGTTGAATTTGGCAGGAAAGTATTATTTACCACTGAACGACCCTCTTTCCTTGAATTAGAAGAACATGTCAAGAACAGCAAAGCCGATTAATTATTTCTTCGCAATGAACACTATAAATACGAGGTAATTCATGGTTGATGATCTTTCACAACGCCCAATCGTTATTAAACGTATAAAGAAAGTTGCTGGAGGACATCATGGCGGCGCATGGAAAATCGCTTACGCCGATTTTGTAACCGCCATGATGGCTTTCTTTTTATTAATGTGGTTGCTCGGCTCAGCCTCGCAAGGCGATTTGGAAGGCATTTCCGAATATTTCAGAACACCATTAAAAATCGCCATGTTTGGTGGCTCCAACGTGGGTGATGCTAGCAGTATCGTAAAAGGCGGGGGTACCGATTTAACGCATAGCACCGGTCAAGTTAAAAAAGGCGAAACGATCGCTGAAAAAAAAGTTCTGGATCTCAAAGCTGCACAAGCGGAGCGAGAACGAATGGAATTATTGCGCCTTAACCAGCTAAAATCCAAAATTGAAGCCGCTATTGACGCAAATGCAATATTAAATCGATTCAAGAACCAGCTATTGCTGGATATTACAACCGAAGGGTTGCGCATTCAAATTGTGGATGAACAGAATCGTCCGATGTTTGCTAGTGGGCGGGCCGAGCTACAACCGTATACCAAAGCCATTTTGCATGAAATAGGCAAAACATTGAATGATGTTCCAAATAGAGTCAGTCTTTCCGGCCACACTGATGCGACGCCATTTCCATCGGGTGATAAAGGTTACAGCAATTGGGAATTATCCGCCGACCGCGCTAATGCATCTCGTAGGGAATTGATAACGGGTGGTATGGATACCAATAAAGTATTGCGGGTCGTGGGATTATCGTCAGCGGTATTATTCGATAAAGAGGATCCCTACAATCCCATTAACCGTCGAATCAGCATTATCGTCATGAATGAAAAAACTGAAAAGGCAATTACAAATGAAAGCGAAGTCGTCAATGTAAGCGGCGAAACAAATTTTGATTCGCAGCCATTGATGACACCTGCCAACTAACCTTATGCCTTATTGCGGTCAAATTAAGATATGCAAACCTGTATAAAAAATAAGCAAAAGCCGGCATTGCTGGCATTACTTATACAATTGACAGCTTTAACGCTTATTTTTCCGTTAATTGCCTACTATCCCTCTTTTAGTATTTTGGAATGGGCGATATTTCACGGGATTGTGGCAGCTTTTTTGAGTTATATTATTAAGATGGCTATCTGGTGGATTCCGATACAGCTGTGTTTCATGCCTGCCATCGTTGTGACACATACCATTGGGCTATCTCCGATCTGGTTTGCACTGGCCTTTGGCGTACTGATATTAATCTACGGCAAAACCTATCAAACCCAGGTTCCACTTTATCTTTCCAGCAATCAAGCAACAGAAGTCTTAACGACACTCTTACCGCAAAAAAAGAATTTTACATTTATGGATCTTGGTTGTGGTTGCGGCGGACTTCTCAGCAAACTCAGTAAAACACATGCCAACGGTATATTTCACGGCATAGAAGCTGCCCTGCTGCCCTATTTCATCAGCCGAATTCGAAACCTGTTCGTTCAGCCCAATTACAAGATCCAGCTCGGTGACTTGTGGAAACAGAATCTCTCGCACTATGATATTGTCTATGCCTATTTGTCTCCGGTACCGATGAAGTCACTGTGGAAAAAAGCATCTCTTGAAATGCGTCCCGGTAGCTTTTTTATCAGCAACACATTTATGGTCCCAGGCATTAAACCAGACAAATGCATCAAGTTGAATGATTTCTCAGACGCGACTTTATATATCTGGCGTATTTAGTGCATTTTTTACATCAACACATGAGACATGCCGGGCTGACTAATAAACACGACGTTAATTTCTCCGCCAGGTGGTTCCCTGCGGACCGTCTTCCAGAATAATTCCTGAATTTAAAAGATTCTGACGTATCGCATCCGCTTCAGTATAACGACCTGCTTTTCTTGCCTCCAGGCGCTGCTGAATTAATTGTTCTATTTCCTCAGGGGAAATGACTGCTGCAGCAGTTTCCGCTGGACTATTCTGTAAATAGGCTTGTGGGATTTGCTGCAATAACCCCAAAATACCACCGAGTGATTTTAATAGCGATGCGCTGGTGACTGACTGCGTTTTATTCACAATACTGGCCAACTCGAACAGCACAGCTATGGCTTCAGGCGTATTAAAGTCATCATTCATCGCCGCCATAAAGGCATCCGCATGTTCATTCGTCCAGTCTATTTCGCTATTTTCTGCGCCTTCAATATCTTTCAACGAAATATATAACCGGTCTAAAGCAAGCTTGGCATCATTTAAATGCTGATCCGAATAGTTTAAAGGGCTGCGATAATGTGCACGCAGAATAAAAAAACGCACAACTTCAGGTTGATAATTTTTTAACACTTCTCTTACGGTAAAAAAATTACCCAAAGATTTCGACATTTTCTCACTATCGACACGCACAAAACCATTATGCATCCAATAATTCACAAAGGGATGATCATGGGCGCCTTCACTCTGGGCGATTTCATTTTCATGATGTGGAAATTGCAAGTCCTGGCCACCACCGTGAATATCAAAATGTTCTCCCAGAAAATGTTCGCTCATTGCCGAACATTCAATATGCCAACCTGGGCGTCCGTTGCCCCAAGGTGACTCCCAATATGGTTCTCCTGGCTTGGCAGATTTCCATAAAACAAAGTCAAGCGGATCTTTTTTGTTGACATCGATTTCAACGCGTTCGCCAGCGCGCAAATCTTCCAGTGATTTTCCGGATAATTTTCCGTATCCCGGAAAATTATGCACCGCAAAATATACATCACCATTATCGGCTGAATACGCCAGCGATTTCCTGACTAATGTATCGATCATCACAATCATTTTTTCAACATACTGCGTCGCACGCGGTTCATACGTTGGTCTAGCGGCACCGAGTGCATCTGCATCTTCTTCCATGGCCGCAATAAAACGTGATGTCAGCGATTCAATCGTTTCGCCATTCTCCAGTGCGCGTTTGATAATCTTGTCATCAATATCGGTGACGTTCCTCACATAAACGACCTCAAATCCGCATGCTTCAAGCCAGCGAACGACCATATCAAATACCACCAAGACACGTGCATGGCCAAGATGGCAAAAATCGTACACAGTCATGCCGCATACATAAATTTTTACTTTTCCAGGCATTAATGGAACAAAATCCTGTTTATCACGTGTCAGTGTGTTATAAATTGTTAACATGCAAAGAATAGAATGGTTATGATTGTAGAATTGTCTATCTTCTTGTTAGAATCTCGAATGCGCTGAATTTAATCAGAAAAGCTTGAGGAGTATAGCATAACAGTTCTATTAGCTCCTTACCTTCAAACAAACTACTCATTAGGGAATCCGATGCGTTTACTTCATTTTTTAATATTTGCTTTATTAATTTCTTACGGTATCTTGAGTCATGCTTCCGGTCCTCAAATATTGATGAAAACAAACCTGGGCGATGTAAAACTTGAGCTTTATCCTGACAAAGCACCTCAAACAGTCGAAAATTTCATGCAATATGTCGAGGATGGATTTTATAAAAACACGATATTCCACCGCGTAATTCCAAATTTCATGGTTCAGGGCGGTGGTTTTGATACAAGTTTTAATCAAAAGCCTACACGCTCACCCGTTGAAAATGAGGCAAATAACGGTCTTAAAAACGACATTGGTACAATTGCCATGGCTAGAACATCGGACCCACATTCCGCAACCGCCCAGTTTTTCATCAATGTTGTTAATAATGCGTTTCTTAACTTTACCGCGCCTAATCCAAGCGGGTATGGTTATACCGTTTTTGGGAAAGTTATTGACGGCATGGATATTGTGCATCAAATAGCCAAAACACCAACCGGACCTGGGGGGCCATTCCCAAGTGACGTTCCCAGAAATATGATTATTATTGAAGAGATGTCTGTGCAGCCATCTGCACCAGTTAATAACGAAGAATAAATAAAGGTAATTTCATGATCAGATTAACAACCAATCTTGGCACGATCACACTCGAACTAGACAGTGATAAGGCACCTCAAACAGTCCAGAATTTTCTAAGTTATGTGAAAAATGGATTTTACGATAACACTATTTTTCATCGTGTTATCGATGATTTCATGATCCAGGGTGGTGGTTTTGAGCCGGGTATGAAACAGAAGCAAACATTGCCTCCTATTCAGAATGAAGCCGCTAATGGCCTCAAAAATGATATCTATACCATTGCCATGGCGAGAACTGCGGATGTCCATTCTGCAACATCACAATTTTTTATCAATGTTGCCAGTAACGGGTTTCTGAATTACAAGGAGCCAACTACCCAGGGATTTGGTTATTGCGTTTTTGGCAAGATTGTTGAAGGCCAGGATGTGGTCGATCAAATCAAGAGAGTTAAAACAGGCGACCGCAGCGGTCACCAGAATGTTCCACTCGATGATGTCGTCATCCAGAAAGCTGAAATCATTTAGGCAAACACCCACACCGAAAAAATTCAGTTGTATGCGGATGTAATCACCGAGGCATTTAATACCACACGAATCGCTTTAACCCAGTCCTCGAGCCAGATCAACCTGTATATCTTCAACAGCTTCAAGGCCGACAGCAATGCGCAGTAAACCATCGGTTATGCCGGCTGCATCTCGCGCTTGCTGACTAATGCGCCCATGTGTTGTTGTTGCGGGGTGTGTTAATGTCGTTTTGACATCTCCCAGATTGGCTGTAATTGAAACGAGTTTTGTATTGTCTATGACACGCCAGGCGGCATCTTTGCCACCCTTAACTTCAAACGTAACAATACCCCCGCCTGTACTCTGTTGCCGTCTGGCAAGTTCATATTGAGGATGCGACGGTAATCCAGGATAAAAAATTCGTTCTACATTAGGATGAGCCTCTAACCATTGAGCCATTAACATGGCATTTTTTGAGTGTGCATCCATACGTACTTTTAGGGTTTCCAGACCTTTCAAAATAACCCAAGCGTTAAATGCACTTAGCGTTGGGCCAGCGGTTCGAAGAAACCCATAAACGCCTCCTTCCATCATGAGATCTCGACGGCCTAATACGGCGCCCCCTAATACTCTACCCTGTCCATCCAAGTATTTTGTGGCCGAGTGAATTACGATATCCGCGCCCAAATCGAGTGGTTTTTGCAGAATAGGCGTGCAAAAACAATTATCAACTGCAAGCCATGCACCAGCTTTCTTGGCTACAGTTGCTAGCGCGGAAATATCTGAAATTTCTGTTAATGGATTGGAAGGGGTTTCTAGAAAAAAAAGCTTTGTGTTCGGTTTAATCGCTGCTTCCCAGGCACTGATATCTGTTGCAGATACATAGGTTGTCTCAACATCAAATTTTTTTAGAATATTATTAAATAAGTTTACGGTAGCGCCAAATAAACTCTGTGAGGCTACTATATGATCTCCAGCTGATAACAATCCCATCACGCATGACAGTATTGCTGACATTCCAGTCGAAGTTGCAACACAGGTTTCAGCACTTTCCATGGCCGAAAGCCGTTCTTCAAGAGCAGTAACTGTAGGATTGGTAAATCGTGAATAAATGTTACCGGACTCTTCACCAGAGAATCGGGCTGCTGCTTGGGCCGCATTATCAAAAACAAAACTGGAAGTTAAATAAATTGGTTCCGAATGTTCATTAAATTGACTACGATTTATACCTGTACGCAGCGCGAGTGTTTCTGGTTTGAGTTGATCAGGCATTCTAATAATTACTCCTGAAAAAACTTTATAAACAATTTGTAATTTCCACAAGCATAATACTGCCTAATCAGATACAGTCAGACTAAAGTCAAGTTGCGTTTTTGAAGTTGATTGTGGCGCAACCTGTTCGGAATTTCTTTTCACTTCCAGCGTATCTAAATACTCGGGCGTTACATTACCAGTTATATAATGTCCATTAAAACAAGATGTTTCAAAACAGGTCAAATTTCGATTGATTTTTGAAACTGCATGTGTCAAAGCGTCTAGATCTTGAAAAATCAAATGATCAGCGCCAATCTCATGACAGATTTCTTCTGTATCGCGCTCAGTAGCAATCAATTCTTGGCGTGTTGGCATATCAATTCCATATACATTTGGAAAACGCACAGGAGGCGAGGCAGAGGCAAAATAAATTTTATTGGCGCCGGCATCACGCGCCATCTGCACAATTTCTCGACTCGTCGTACCTCGCACAATCGAGTCATCAACAAGCAAAACATTTTTACCTTTAAACTCAATACTCATTGCATTTAGCTTTTGGCGCACTGACTTTTTACGTAGTTGCTGCCCCGGCATAATAAATGTTCGACCAACATAGCGATTCTTGATAAACCCTTCACGAAAATCCACCCCTAATTTATTGGCAAGTTGTAGTGCACTTGGTCGGCTTGAATCGGGTATTGGAATAACCACATCGATATCAAGATGACGCATGGACCGCTTAATTTTCTCAGCCAGAGACACACCCATATTCAATCTGGTCTCATAAACAGAAACACCGTCAATCATAGAGTCCGGTCTCGCCAGATAAACATACTCGAATATGCAGGGATTCAGTGCTGTCTCGCTAGCACATTGTTTACTAAAGAAATTGCCTGCCTCATCTATAAAAATGGCCTCACCAGGCGCAATATCCCGAATCAGTTGGAACCCGAGTGTATCCAGTGCAACACTTTCAGAAGCAACCAGGTACTCACTGCTTTTTTCAGATTCAATCTTCCCAAACACCAGCGGGCGAATTCCATGGGGATCACGAAATGCCAAAAGGCCATAGCCAGCAATCATTGCTACAACTGCATAGGCACCCTCACATCGCCTATGAACACCCCTAACTGCAGCAAATATAATATCAGGGTCAAGATGGCAATTGCCGGTACTTTCCTGTAATTCATGCGCCAGCACATTCAATAAAACTTCTGAATCTGAATGCGTATTCACATGCCGCAAATCTGTTCGAAATAATTCCTGGTTCAGCTGCTCTGCATTTGTAAGATTACCATTATGGCCCAAAACGATACCAAAAGGTGAATTCACATAAAATGGCTGTGCTTCTGCGGAAGATTTAGATGACCCAGCCGTAGGATAACGCACATGTCCGATACCCATATTGCCCAGCAATGCACGCATATTCCGGGTGCGAAAAACATCGCGAACCAAGCCCATTCCCTTATGCATATGAAACGTGTTTCCTTGGGCCGTTACGATACCACCAGCATCCTGCCCACGATGTTGCAGCATCAGCAAACCGTCATAAAGTAATTGATTGGCCGGCGATTTTGCAACGATACCGAGAATTCCGCACATTTTCCTACTCCATCAATACAATAAATGACAATAAAAACCAAAAATTATTTGATAAAGGTGACAATAAATCTTTATCAATTGTGCTGTGTAATTTCCTCTTTTTTTTCATAACTAATATGTTTAGACAAATCATTGGGCAGCCAAGGCTTGACCTGCATGGCCATTACTTCCAACGTTGGGCTTAACACAGCTTGCCGCCATAAAGACTGCTGTGGCAATGCGGTCAGGCCGGCAATCAAAACCAATGTCATTACAACGATCAATGCGCGAGCAAATCCGAAAAAAGCTCCCAGGAGTCGATCTATAAACCCTAGACCCACATTCTTAATTAATGCGTTTAGCAACATGGTAATCATAACGGTGACTATTAATGTTGCAATAAAAACCAGAATAAATGCTGCAATAATGCGTAACGATTCCCCGCTTAGTTCTGGTGGTATATAAGGCTCAAAATCGTAAGCAAAAGTACTTGCGGCAATAAAAGCAATTACCCATCCTGCAATAGATAAAACTTCGCGTACCAAGCCTCGTACGATACTTAAAATGATTGATATAAAAAATATCCCTAGAACAACATAGTCAAAAATGGTCATTGAAAAGAAAACCCTACTCAATAAATTTACTATTTAGTCCAACATTACCAAAAAGCAATTGGATGTTTATAGTTCTTTTATTATTTAGGTGTCACGACACCATCAAGTCCCTGCCCTTTAAGCTTTTCCAGCTCGTTTTCTGCAGCCATACGATTTGAAAAAGGACCGATACGAACACGTGTCATTACATTGCCGTTGAGTATATGTGTTTCGGTAAAAGCATTAATACCATTCGACTTAAGATTGTTTAACTGCTGTTGCGCTTTCGATTTATCGGAAAACGCGCCTAACTGTATAACATATTCTTCCATGGCTCGACTCGGCTGTTTTATATTTTCAGCTTGAACAATTTCTAACCGAGGTTTAATCCCAGGAATAGGAATATGACCTTTTTTAGCATTTTCATCATGCGCTTTGTCTGATTCACTCATCTGATCGAGCGACTGAAGAACATCAGAAAAATCAGGTGAAAAGTCAGTTGATAATTCAGTCTGATCGAATGCCTGACCAATATTGTTTTGCGGAAAGTTTTCCGACGGTAATACTAAAGGAGGTATTTCAGTAATATCTTCTTTTGGAAACAGATGGATATCGATTTCATGCGTTTCCGCGTCCGGCTTAGGTTCGTCAAATATCATAGGCAAAATAATTATCGCCGTCACAACCAATACAACTGCGCCAACCAGACGGCGCCTGGCACGCTTTCTAAGTAATAATTCTTCTTCAGTGATATTTTTATTCATTTTTAAATATCCAAGCATTACTGCCCATTTACTTTTTGCTGATCTCGCAACACTGCACCTACTGTATAGAACGAACCAAGCACACAGATTCTATCACTTTTATCAGCATGTTCACAGGCAAATGAATAAGCTGTAATAATATCTTCAAACTCATGAATGATGTGGTTGTCTGGGGTAATATTCAGCTTGTAAAGATTTTGCAATAACTCGTGGGTACTCGCACCTCTGGATGCATCAATGGGTGACAATAACCAAACATTGACATGATTCTTGAGCGCCTGTATCACCCCTGAAATATCTTTATCCTTAAGCATAGCAATAATTGCAAAGGTTTTCCCTGAAGGTTGTGTCATTTCAAGGTTTTTTGCCAATACCAGTGCTGCTGCTGGATTATGGGCAACATCCAAAACAATCATAGGTTGACAAGATAATACCTGGAATCTTCCAGGCAAAAGAACATTTATTAATCCTTGACGAATTGCCTGTATATTAACGGGTAACTGTTCGCAGAGCATCTCTATGGTCATGAGACAAACACTGGCATTCTCGAGTTGTTTTAAACCACGCACTGCGGGTAGCGGTAAGGTATGACACCAACCTTTCTGGCTCCAGAAATCCCATTGACCATCTTTCTGAACAAACCCGAAGTCCTGACCAATTAAGTTCAGCTTTGCATTAATTTTTTGTGCATATTGTTTTACCCCTGCCGGCAATTCTACTTCAGCACATACAGCTGGCTTGTTTTTCCTAAAAATTCCTGCTTTTTCATAGCCAATGGCCTCGCGTGAATCGCCTAGATAGTCCTGGTGATCCAAGTCAACACTAGTGAGGATAGCACAGTCAGCATCGAAAATATTAACAGCGTCTAAACGCCCCCCTAATCCCACTTCAAGTATGGCGACGTCAACATGCTCGGCAATGAATAAATGCATCGCCGTCAATGTGACGAATTCAAAATATGTTAACGAAATACCACTTTTTTTTCTTGCCTGTTCAATTAGCGTAAAAGCCAAGAGTAATTGCTCGTCAACAACTTCTTTTTGCTGAATACGTATACGCTCGTTAAAACTAACCAGATGTGGCGAGGTATAGCATCCAACACGATATCCGGCCGCAGTTAGAATTGACTCCAGTATTGCACAAACGGAACCTTTTCCATTTGTTCCACCTACAGTGATCACTGGAAAAAAAGGCGTTAATCCTAATTCAGCGCGAACCCGGTCCACACGCTCAAGTCCCAGATCAATTGTCTTAGAATGAAGCTGCTCTAGATACGCCAGCCAGCCTTTGAGTGAATTACCAGTAGGGTCAGGATGCATTAGTTGTACAATTCTTCATTCAATACACAAAAATCAGATGTAATTGAGCAAAGGAACAATGGCAATTTCAGGCACTATTTATCTAGGCTGATATCGATACCGGCACAGGATTGCGCATGAGCAATGTGCACAGATTTGCAATTTTTTCACGCATTTGCCTGCGGTCAATAATCATATCGACCGCACCATGCTCCAACAAAAATTCGGCGCGTTGAAAGCCCTCCGGCAATTTCTGGCGTACTGTCTGTTCGATAACGCGAGGACCTGCAAAGCCAATCAGGGCACCCGGCTCGGCTACTACGACATCGCCAATAAAAGCAAAGCTTGCAGACACACCCCCCATAGTTGGATCGGTAAGCACAGAAATAAAGGGGAGTTTTTCTCGGCTTAAACGAGTTAGTGCCGCAGATGTTTTTGCCATTTGCATCAATGAATACAACCCCTCTTGCATACGTGCCCCGCCACTGGCACTAAAGCAAACAAATGGTCTTTGATGATTTATGCAGGTATTTACACCGCGGACAAAACGTTCACCAACAACCGAACCCATAGAGCCGCCCATAAATCCGAATTCAAAAACAGCAACAACCAGAGGTATGGACAGAATGCTGCCCTTCATAACAATTAAAGAATCATCTTCCTCCACACTGGATTTGGCCTGTGACAAGCGATCGACATAACGTTTACTATCTTTGAACTTCAAGGGGTCCGTCGGCTGTACTTCAGCACCAATTTCTTGCCGATCCTTTTCATCGAGAAGATAATCAATACGTGTTCTGGCTGAAATACGATTATGATAATCACAACGCGGACAAACATTCAGATTCTTTACCAAATCAGTATAATAAAGAACAGCTTCGCAAGAGCTACACTTGCTCCAGAGCCCTTCTGGAACAATTTTCTTTTCACCGTTTTCTTTACGTTTTATCTTAGGCGGTATTATATTCTGGAACCAACTCATAAATACGTTCTCTACATTGATGCAAAACTAGTTCTGATCGCGTTTAGCATCTATAGCCATACGCATACTCGCGATCAAGTTTCCAACATTATTCAATATCTCTGATCGAGACGAATGTTCTATTTCTTCGATGATCCGACTGCCAATAACAACAGCATCAGCTAATTCTGCTACAGCTGCAGCTGTTGCCCCATCACGTATTCCAAAACCTACCCCAATCGGAATCGATAACAAAGCCCGCAATTTTGCCAGCATGGATTCTACATCTCTCAAGTTAAGATGTGACGCACCAGTCACACCCTTTAATGAAACATAATAAATATATCCCTTTGCCAGTTTTGCGACGTGTTCAATGCGCAATTGGGTGGTAGTTGGCGATAATAAAAATATAGCGTCCATCCCATGTTGCTCAAGACATTTGACCCACTCTTCACATTCTTCCGGCGGATAATCGACTGTCAACACGCCATCAACTCCGGCATCTTTTGCTTTTACAGCGAAATTCTCATAACCCATCGCTTCCACAGGATTTGCATAACCCATTAAAACAACGGGCGTATAAGTATTTTTTTGCCTGAATTTCGCAACCATATCGAACACATTTATCAAACTCACATGGTGCTTCAAGGCGCGCTCGGAAGAACGTTGTATCGTTGGCCCATCAGCCATCGGATCGGAGAACGGGACGCCAAGCTCAATAATATCCGAGCCTTCATCGACCATACAGTGCATTAAATCGACAGTTAATGCCGGATCTGGATCCCCTGCTGTAATAAAAGGAATGAGTGCTTTTTTACGATTAGACTGCAAAACTGCAAATGTTTGCGCTATGCGATTCATACTATTTTAAAAGTTATTTGAATTTTAGAATGCAAACCGAAGATGTTTTGTTTATGGGTTTCACATGTGATGATAAATAAACATTGTGCAGCCAGAAATTTTCAAAGTGAAATTCCAGACATTTGCGCAACTGTCGCCATATCTTTGTCGCCACGCCCGGAAAGATTTACTAACAGCAATTTATCTTTAGCAAGTGTTGGTGCAAGTTTAGCTGCATAAGCTAGGGCATGGCTGGATTCAAGTGCAGGCATAATACCTTCCAAACGACATAATGCATGAAATGCTTCCAGCGCTTCATCATCGGTTATACCTACGTATTCAGCGCGATGAATATCCTTCAACCAGGCATGTTCGGGACCTACACCAGGATAGTCTAGGCCGGCGGATATAGAATGTGTTTCAATAATCTGCCCGTTATCATCCTGAATTAAATAAGTACGATTCCCGTGAAGCACGCCAGGCTTACCCTTTGTTAACGTGGCTGCATGCTGGTTTGTATCCAGGCCTTTACCAGCGGCTTCTACACCCACCATTTGCACTGCATTATCATCAATATATGGATAAAACAATCCAATTGCATTGGACCCGCCGCCTACACATGCAATTAACACATCAGGTTGTCTTCCGTAACCTTCCTGCATTTGAATCTTTGCTTCTTTACCAATAACCGTTTGAAAATCACGGACCATCATCGGATAAGGATGCGGTCCGGCAACAGTGCCGATAATATAAAAGGTATCTTCAACATGTGTCACCCAGTCGCGCATGGCTTCATTAAGCGCATCTTTTAGCGTACGAGAGCCTGATTCAACGGGAACGACCTCAGCGCCCAGTAGTTTCATTCGATAAACATTGGTAGCCTGGCGCCTGACATCTTCAGAACCCATATAAACAACGCATTGCATACCATACCTTGCCGCTACTGTTGCAGTGGCCACACCATGCTGCCCGGCACCAGTTTCAGCAATAACACGATTTTTCCCCATACGGCGCGCAAGCAATGCCTGTCCAATTGTATTATTAACTTTATGAGCACCGGTATGATTTAGATCTTCGCGCTTTAAAAGAATCTGGGCGCCTCCGAGATGTTCAGACCAACGTTTGGCATGATAAATTGGACTTGGTCGTCCAACATAATGCTTTAATTCATAAGTAAATTCTTTCTGGAACGCATCATCATTTCGATATTGTTCATACTGTTCACGCAATTCATCTAGTGCTGAAATCAACGTTTCTGCAACAAACACACCGCCATAAGGACCAAAATGGCCACTCTTATTCGGCAAGTCATAAACATTCACTTTTCTAAAACCCCTTGCATGAAAGCAGAAATTTTTTGTTCATCTTTAATACCTTTAGTCACTTCAACACCGCTTGAAACATCCACTGCCCAAGGGCGGACTTGATTAATGGCTGCTGAAACATTATCGGCATTCAATCCACCGGATAAAATTAACGGTAATGGCAATTGCATAGGAATCAAACGCCAATCAAATACATGCCCCGTACCACCGGGCATATTTTTTGCATATGTATCCAGCAGCAATCCCTTTGCAGTATTATACCGAGTAGCATATTGTAACAAATCTATGCCGTCCTTGACGCGAATTGCCTTAATATAGGGCAAAGAAAATTGTTCACAAAAACCAGGTTCTTCATCTCCATGAAATTGCAATAAGCCCAATTTCGCCGTTGATGCAGTTTCTAAAACCCAATCACGATCAGGATCAACATAAACACCCACAGTGCTGATAAATGCAGGTATTTCTGCTGATATTTCTCGCGCTCTTTGTGGTGTCACATAGCGCGCACTTTTCGGCCAGAAAACAAATCCTATTGCATCCGCACCCAAATTCACTGCTGACACAGCATCCTCAACACGTGTGATACCGCATATTTTTACACGAACTGACATAAAATAAATTAAAGGAAGTAAATATTACTTTATTCTGGGGTAATCATTAAAAATTGATTTCTCATTTATCTGCGGTAAATTCCATTCCGGATCATACTCAATGCCAGTTAAATACAACCCTGTTGCTGAGAATGTAGGGGGAGCAGACGTACGGTCACAACTTTCTAGTAATGTTTGTATCCAATCGGGAGAGTGCTTTCCTTTACCAATGTATAAAAGACATCCGACTATATTCCGTACCATATGATGTAAAAAAGCATTTGCGCATAAATCAAAAATTATTATGTTACCACGACATGATATATCCAGTCGTGTCAGTGTACGTACAGGTGACTTTGCTTGACATTCAGCTGCTCGAAAAGCTGAAAAATCATGCTCACCGATTAAAATTCGAGAACTATCTTGCATTTTTTTGAGATCAAGTGGCTGATGAAACCAACCCACTTTTTGTGAATGTATGCCCGGCCGAATGGGATGATTGAGCAATAAATACTGATAACAACGTGCACGTGCACTAAATCGCGCGTGAAAATGGCCAGATATTTTGTTTGCCCAGAGCACTGCAATATCTTTTGGCAAAAAAGCATTGACACCACGTATCCATGCCGTCAACGGGCGTTTAGCTGAAGTGTCAAAATGAGCAACCTGATACAATGCATGCACACCCGCATCAGTCCTTCCGGCTGTCACAACATGGATTTTTTCATTGGCAACCTGGGATAAGGCAAATTCGAGCTTGTCTTGTATCGAGCAACCGAGCGGCTGGCTCTGCCAGCCGCAATAATCGCTTCCATTGTATTCAAGAATGAGTACAATTCTCACAACATCATTGTGAACAATTTCAGGCTACACGGTTGAACGAATACATTAAGAATAAATATATATCGAATTAATGATGCTACAGTTTTTCCAATAATTCCTTTGCTGCCTTTTGCTGATTCTCATCACCTTCCTTAACAACTTCTTCGAGCATTTCCCGCGCACCTTCCATATCTTCCATTTCTAAATAAGCTTTTGCCAAATCAATTTTGGTTTCTATTTCATGCCATTGTTCATTCTTTGCTTCTGGTTCAGGTTGCCCTGATTCGATGGCCTCAATGTGTTCATCTGCACCTGAATTCTCTGGAATTTCATGGGAATCTTCTTTTTCAATATCCAGATCAATACCAGAAAAATCAATTTCCGATGATTGTTCTTCAGAGTCTGAAGGAGAATTCAAATTTGTATCGGACTGTGCATGAGTCTCTGTCATGTCAGGAATATTCATCCCATCATCTGACGAATTTTCTGCAAGACTTTTTTCATCATCTTTTATACTCTCGTCAGACAGATCAAAAGTTGATGAATCGACTGAAAAATCAAGCATATTATCAGAATCAGATCGTTGCAATGATTCAGTATCAGTTTCTTGATCAGCCAGTTCCACTTTCAATTCATCATCTTCTGCCGTTTCCTTCGTTTCTTCAAAATCAATTTTCAACTCATAGTCTGATTCATTATCCTGAGAAGTTGATTCTTCCTTCTGAAAATCCAGAAGGGACTCTTCATCGATTTCAGCTTTTTCAACTGACGCCTGTTCACCTTGCGGTGTGTTCTCAGCTTCGAAATCAGCGTCAAAATCGAAATCATTTTCAATTTTTTCCTGGGAAGAATCGTCCAGTGTTTCTGACTCAGATTGATTGTCATCAAAGGCATCCAGCTCAAGCTCATCTAACGAGTTATCCGATTCGTTTTCTGCTTTTTCATTCTCCTTGGAAAAATCCAATTCAATTGGTTGCTCAGAATCTAATGATTCACTTTCTAAGGTTTCGCTCTGATTGTCATCTCTGGATGATAAATCAAACTTAGTTACATCTTCTTCCGGTAATTTTTCTTCCTGGAAAAACTGATTCGTTTGATCAAATTCTTCGGTATCTTCATTTTGACTATCAGTTACATGTGCAGCAGCAACAGCCGCTGCTGTTTTGTTTCTCAGTGCTGATGATAATTCTTCATATCTAGACTCCTCCGCCTCCGCTTCAGCTTCCGCTGCTTCTCTTCGACGACGGTAAATGACAGCAAACATGGCAAGCAAAAGTATAGCTAACGCTGCGCCAATATAGGTCATATTGTCCATTACTTGATCAAGAAAGGTTGTTTCCTCTGATTCTGGAACAAGCACCTGATTTGCTACGGATGCAACCGATGCAACAGGAGCAACAGGTCCACTTACAATACCGTCTCCAGCATTTGTTTCTGACAGTAATGAAGAATCAGTTTCAGCTATGGTATTAAAATCGATAGCAGCATCATCTTCAGAAACAATATCAAACTCAGTAGCCGGGCTGGACTCGGATGGAATAATTTCAATTGATTCAATTTCAGCCTGTGGTGCCTGCTGTTGTTCTGCTTGAGCCTCGGCGTTTATTTGTGCTTGAGCCAACTCAGGATTTTGCAATGCCAACAGTTTTTGTAAATTCTCAATGTTCTTTTCCAGCAAAGCAACACGTTCATTCGCTTCTTTTAAAGCAAGATTACGTGCAATCGCGTCTTCTTCCATCATACGCAACCGTTCTTGCGTACTCAGATCTGAAAAAGCATCTTGAGAATCTAATAACCTTTCTCCACTCGATAGCCGCAACACTTCTTCAGGAGATTCGCTTCGAGTAACTGCGGCATTATCAACCGCTGTTGTAATTTGACCCGCAGCTGTCTGGCTAAGCGTATCCATATCTTGCGGCTCTTGTGTTGATAACGCCAAATTCTCACGATATTTGTGCCAGTCGTTAACTTGAACTCTGACTTCAATATTGGCTTCTCTTTCACTGATTTCAGCAAGTTCCTGCAAATCCGGAATTTTCAGAATAACGCCAGTTTTAAGCAAATTCATGTTGTTCGCAATAAAGGCTTCTCGATTTGCTCTAAATAATGCGACCAACATCTGGTTAAGATTAGCCTCTTTTGGCTTTACCTGCCTAGCAATCGATGACAGTGTGTCACCTTCTAGTATCGGGCCATATGTGCCTGGCGTGCCTGATGCAACGGAAACTTGCGACGCAATTTGTTCAGGTTGAATTGACTCTCCTATCTTTTCCTCTGGCGATGAAATAGTTGACGATAGAGAAGCATCCTGTTCTAACGGTGCTGTTTCTATTTCAGCAGTCGTTTCCACGTTTTCCTGAATAGAAGGGATACTCGGCGCTATCGGCTCTGGCACCCTAGCGTCTGCCGGATCAAGTAGTACTGTATATTCACGCAGAAGACGTCCTGAGGCCCAACTCAATTCCACCAGCATATTGAGAAATGGCTCATTTATCGCTTGCGGAGAGATAATTTTTACATATGGAGAACCATTGATTCGTGATTCTATAGAAATATTAAATGCAGCGTAAAAAGGCTCATAACGTATACCGGCTTGAGCAAAAGCTTCACGAGTTGCAAAATCAGCTTTTAATGTGGAAAGTTCTTCTTCATTAACAGAAACCAAATCAATCTCAGCATTAAGCGGTTGGCCCAAAGAAGAATTGATCGTTAGTTTGCCAAGCCCAGCAGCATGAACAGTTAAGGAAAAAACAAAACCGATAAATAACAAGCATGCTCTAAATATAGAAGTATACACCGAGGACCCCTCTCTCTTGTTTTCCAAAGAAAATAGATTTAGCCTAGCACGAACTTAGATTATGAAAGCTTTAAACATTCCGTGAATTATATGCTAATTCTTAAGAAACAAATTCAGTCTTTCAGGTAAAACAATATCATTTGTCTTAATAATCAGTCAATAATTGAATAAATTTAATGTTGTACTATAATTCTGAGCATTCTGCGTAACGGCTCGGCAGCCCCCCATAGCAGTTGATCGCCCACGGTAAATGCAGACAGATATTCATTTCCCATAGCCAGTTTACGTATACGTCCTATCGGTATGGACAAAGAGCCGGTCACAGCAGCAGGGGTTAATTTTTCTGTGGTCGCTTCTCTCTCGTTTGGCACGACCTGAACCCATTCATTGGATTTAGCAATAATATCTTCCACTTCGTCCAATGGTATATCCTTTTTGAGCTTCATGGTGAGCGCCTGGCTGTGACAACGCATGGCGCCGATGCGTACGCAAGTACCGTCAACCGGAACCGGTTGATTTGTTTTACCCATAATTTTGTTGGTTTCTACCAGTCCTTTCCATTCTTCACGGCTTTGGCCATTGTTTACAGCTTTATCAATCCAGGGAATCAGGCTTCCGGCAAGCGGCACACCAAAATTTGAAACCGGAAAATTTTTGTCTCGCAAAGTCCCAGCGACTTCCCGATCAATATCCAAAATACTGGAAGCCGGGTCATCCAGCAAGTCTTTAGCGACACGATGCGCCTCACCCATTTGTTGCAGCAGTTCTCGCATATTACGGGCGCCAGCACCTGATGCCGCCTGATAGGTCATAACGTTTACCCACTCAACCAAGCCTTTTTCTATAAGTCCGCCAACAGCCATCAGCATCAAACTAACGGTGCAATTGCCACCAATATAGTTCTTTACACCGTTGTGCAAGGCCTGTTGTATGACAGGCATGTTCACCGGATCAAGGATAATGACAGCATCATCATCCATCCGTAATGCTGATGCGGCATCAATCCAGTACCCCTGCCATCCGTTTTTTCTCAGTTCCTTGGCAATGCTATTGGTATAATCACCGCCCTGACAGGTGATGATCACATCCATCTCAGCCAGCGCTGTTAAATCATAAGCGTCCTTAAGTGGAGGAATTTCCTTACCGATATCCGGTCCTTTTGCCCCTTTCTGAGAGGTAGAAAAAAATACAGGATCAATCAAAGAAAAATCATTTTCTTCTCGCATACGCTGCATCAACACAGAGCCCACCATACCTCGCCAACCGACAAAACCGACCTGTTTCATTTCTTGCCTATAATCCTAAATAAAAAAACATATCTTGTATTTAAACATAAAAACAATCCGTACTATCAACGGTTTTACATGTTTGACAGTACCGCATCGCCCATTTCACGGGTTCCAATTATCCGCATACCCGGGCTTGCAATATCGCTCGTTCGAAAACCCTGTGCCAAAACTTTTTTAACCGCATTTTCTATGCGTTGCGCCGCACTTTCCTGATTGAATGTATAGCGCATCATCATGGCAACCGAAAGAATAGTCGCCAGAGGGTTTGCGATATTTTTACCGGCAATATCCGGCGCTGAACCATGAATTGGCTCATACAATCCTTTGTTGTTGCTATCAAGCGATGCGGAAGGCAACATTCCGATTGATCCAGTGAGCATGGACGCCTCGTCCGATAAAATATCACCAAACATGTTTCCGGTTACAACCACATCAAATTGCTTGGGGTCACGCACCAGCTGCATGGCCGCGTTATCGACCAGCATATGCGAGAGCGTTACATCGGGATACTCCTTGCCAACTTCCTCAACCACATCACGCCATAACTGGGTGCATTCCAGGACATTCATTTTGTCAATCGAACATAGCTTGCGGTTTCTTTTTTGCGCGGCCTGAAAAGCCACATGCGCAATACGTTGAATTTCACTCTCATTATAGATCATGGTGTTAAAACCAACCCGCTGACCGTTACGTTCTTCAATACCACGCGGCTCACCAAAATAAATATCACCGGTTAACTCACGCACGATCAAAATATCAAGACCGGCAACCACTTCAGGTTTTAGACTGGACGCATCGGCAAGCTCCGGATAAAGTATCGCGGGCCGTAAATTCGCGAATAAGTTTAAAGCTTTACGTATCGCCAGCAATCCACGTTCGGGTCTCTGGGCACGCGGAAGACTATCATATTTGGGACCGCCCACAGCCCCCAGCAACATCGCATCGGCATGCGTGGCCAGTTTATGCGTTGCCTCGGGATATGGCTCACCGGTTGCATCAACTGCACAACCGCCAATCAGCCCGTGTTCAAGCGCTATCCCGAGCCCATCGGTCTTCAACACATCTAACACACGTACGGCCTGGGCAACGATTTCAGGTCCAATACCATCACCCGCCAGAATTGCAATTTTCATAGTCGTCATTTTTGGATTATGCTCATGAGAACAACCAGGGTTGTTCTTCACGTCGTTTCTGTTCAAATTGTTTTATTTTTTCGGCATGTTGCAGTGTCAAACCAATTTCATCCAGGCCATTTAACAAACAGTGTTTGCGGAACGCATCCACTTCAAATGAGAAATGCGCATTGCTTGGTGTGGTCAAGATTTGCTTCTCCAAATCCACCGCTAATGCATACCCTTCAGTTTCATTCACCTCATGAAATAGCTGATCGATGATTTTTCCTTCCTGAACAATCGGTAACAAGCCAATTTTGAAACAGTTATTAAAAAATATATCTGCAAAACTTGGCGCAAGAATTACTTTGAATCCATAATCCTGAAGCGCCCAAGGCGCGTGCTCCCGACTCGAACCGCATCCGAAGTTGTCCCGCGCCAGCAATATCTGGGCGGATGTGTAGCGCGGTCTATTCAGAATAAAATCCGGATTTAACTGGCGTTGTGTAACATCCATCTCAGGTTCGCCGTGATCCAGATAACGCCACTCATCGAACAGATTGCGCCCAAAACCCGAACGTTTGATCGATTTCAGGAATTGCTTTGGAATAATAGCATCCGTATCGACATTAGCTCGATCAAGTGGTGCGACGACACCCGTAAATGTCCGAAATTTTTCCATATTGTTGAATTATTGTGCAGAACGCTCTATTGCTTCACCACCTTGCTGGATATCCTTGCCGAAACCGGCCATAGTGTTACATGCGGTCAGACTGAAAATTGCAATTAATGTAATGATTACTGTCATTGGTTTCATGATTTTTTACCTCCACAAAAAATAAACAAATTGTTCAAGGGACAGCGTGTTCAAGATAGACTCAACTGGCTCACATCGACAAAATGTCCGGCTATAGCCGCAGCCGCAGCCATAGCCGGACTAACCAGATGCGTACGGCCACCGGGACCCTGCCGGCCTTCGAAATTACGATTGGACGTTGAAGCACATCGCTCTCCTTTGGACAATCGATCGTCATTCATTGCCAGACACATCGAACAACCGGGTTCACGCCATTCAAAGCCTGCAGCCTGAAAAATTTTATCCAGCCCTTCCTGTTCGGCCTGATACTTAACCAGACCCGAACCGGGCACCACCAATGCCAGTTTAATTGTCGAAGCAACGTGTTTTCCTTTAACCACCTCGGCGGCTGCACGTAAGTCTTCAATTCGCGAGTTGGTGCAGGAACCAATAAATACCTTATCAAGTGTTATCGACTGTATCGGGGTATTGGGTTGCAGCCCCATATACTTCAGGGCCTGTTCCATATCCTGACGTTTAATGTCTTCCAAAACATCGTTCGGATCAGGCACCACACCATCCACCGTTGTCACCATTTCCGGAGAAGTCCCCCAGGTAACCTGCGGCCGGATACCGGCCGCTTCCAGATTGACCGTTTGATCAAAAACGGCATCCGGATCGCTGTGCAGTGTCCGCCAATAAGCAACCGCTTTATCCCACAACTCGCCTTGCGGCGCGAACGGCCTACCCTGGATATATTGAATTGTTGTTTCGTCCACAGCGACCATTCCAGCACGCGCACCGGCTTCTATGGCCATGTTGCATAATGTCATACGGCCTTCCATGGTCAAGGCTCGTATTGCGCTGCCTGCAAATTCAATCGCATAGCCCGTTCCACCGGCAGTGCCTATCTTGCCAATAATCGCCAGGGCAATATCCTTGGCGGTTACACCCAATCCAAGTTTGCCTTCTACAACAATCCGCATCGACTTGGATTTCTTGGCCAGTAGACATTGCGTCGCCAACACATGCTCAACTTCGGATGTACCGATGCCAAAAGCAAGACAACCAAATGCACCATGGGTACTGGTATGCGAATCACCGCAAACGACGGTCATTCCGGGTAACGTCGCACCTTGTTCCGGTCCAATGACATGAACAATGCCCTGACGCTGATCGTTCATCTTAAACTCGGTGATACCCAGTTCATCGCAATTTTGATCGAGCGTTTCAACCTGCAAGCGTGACGTTGGATCACCAATGCCCTGATCACGCCCGGTTGTTGGCACATTATGATCCGCTACCGCAAGAATCGAGCTGATACGCCACGGCTTGCGCCCGGCAATTTTCAAACTTTCGAATGCCTGGGGACTGGTGACCTCATGAACAAGATGGCGATCGATATACAGCAATGCCATGCTGTCGGCACCGTTCGAGCCCGTATCAACCACATGTTGCGCCCAGAGTTTGTCGTATAACGTTTGCATTTTGCAAATTTAATGTATTGAAATGAGTTTAATTATCCAACCCTAAATTATTACATAAACTATGCATGAGAAACAGCGTCAGCTTTTTCCATGAGTAAAACTTTTTCATCTACCAGCATCAGCCAAGGTAAAATCATCCTGTTGACTCAACTTTTCCCGCATGACTATGAAAAAGACAACGCCTGTTGCCATTCGTTTTATCCGTTTTGCCCGGCTGATACTGCATGTAATGTCAGGCATTCTGCAATCTATTGCCTACCCCCATGTTTCCCGTGCCACCCAGCACCACATGATGAAAAACTGGGCGATGAAAGTATTGAAAATTTTGAATATCAGGCTGCACCATACCGGCAAGTTTCCTGACGAGAATGATCAACATGCTTTACTGGTCGCCAATCATGTCTCATGGCTGGACATTTGTCTCGTAATGGCAATTTGTCCGACACAGTTTGTCGCCAAATCAGAAATCCGCAGATGGCCGGTCATTGGTTTTTTATGCAGAAGAGTGGGCACGCTATTTATAGAGCGCGCCAAACGCAGCGATACCGCGCGGATCAACCAGGTGATCGGCAATGTTTTAATGACCGGCGAGCGCGTCTGTATTTTTCCGGAAGGTGCAACCAGCGACGGCATGCAGATTCAACATTTTCATGCTTCCCTGTTGCAGTCCGCCGTAAACGCCAACGCGCTGATATATCCTGTCGCAATCCGTTATCTGGATGACACGGGCAACTTATGCCGCGACGCCGCCTATACGGACATATCGCTCATCACCTCACTAAAAAAGATTTTAAGCCAAACCCGTATTGATGCTGTTTTAAACAGCAGCGACGCCATTCACAGCGAAGGCAAAAACCGGCGCGAACTGGCGCGCCTGTCCGAACAGGCTATTGCCAACAGCCTGTCGCTGTCGTCCTATCACAATGAATCTGAAAAACCTTCCTATCTTCCAAACGCATAGTGGATAACCGGCCGTTCCAGACGCAACCGCTGTCCAGCGCAACAAGCTTGTCCGTCACATATAAACCCAGTGCAGACCAATGTCCACAGATAATCGTTTTTTCTTGACTGACCCGTTCTGGCACATCAAACCATGGAAAAAAACCCGATGGAATATCCTGAAAAGTGCCTTTAAACGCAAAATTCATGCGTCCATCCTTGCTGCAGATGCGCATGCGCGTCATCGCATTGATAATAACGCGCAAACGTTCCGCCCCTGTCCAGCCATCCTGCCAGTAATTCGGTTCGTTGCCATATAATTGCGAGAAAATCACCCGATAATCATCATGACGCAACGCGGCTTCTACTTCACGGGCCAGTACCGCAGCCCTAGAGACAGACCAGTCCGGCAGTAATCCGGCGTGCACCAGTGCATAGTTGTCCTCACAATAAAACAGCCGTTGCTGCCGCAACCAGCTCAACAATTCTTCACGATCAGGCGCATCCAGAATCGGTTGAATGGTATCGCCTTTTTGGCAGCGGGCTATCCCGGCATCAACCATGAGCAAGTGCAAATCGTGATTGCCCAATACCGTGACGACTGCATCTCCCGCCTGCTTAACGAAACGCAGCATTTCCAATGATTCCGGGCCACGATTGACAATATCACCGACCAGCCACAACTTGTCGTTCGAGTCATCAAACTCAACCAAGTCAAGCAGTTTCCTAAACGACGAGTAGCAGCCCTGGATATCACCGACTGCGTAGATTGCCATATGAAGTATTCTTTGTTGTTCTGCAGAAAATAAACGCGTCAGAAACGTGGGCCAAAACCGGAAACATGTAATCGAATGTCACAATTAACGCAACCCGAGTACATCCTGCATATCAAACAGGCCGCTCGTTTTATTCTGAAGAAAACGAACAGCGCGCACCGCGCCCATGGCAAATGTCATCCGGCTGCTCGCTTTATGCACAATTTCAACGCGCTCGCCGATACCGGCAAACATGGCGGTATGCTCCCCAACAATATCACCCGCGCGTATCGTTGAAAATCCGATGGTTTCATCGTTGCGTTCACCCGTTACGCCCTCCCGGCCATAAATAGCCACTTTTTTTAAATCGCGATCCAAAGCATCGGCAATCACTTCGCCCATCCGCAAAGCGGTTCCGGACGGCGCGTCAATTTTATGGCGGTGATGCGCTTCAATAATTTCTATATCATAACCCTGGTTCAATACCCTGGCGGCTATCTCAAGCAGTTTGAACGTCACATTGACCCCCACGCTCATATTCGGCGCAAAAACAATGGCGATATCGTTTGAAGCCTCCTTGAGTTTTTCCTTTTCTTCCTCTGAGAATCCAGTGGTGCCAATGATCATTTTCACCCCGGCTTCGCGGCAAACTGCCAGATGCGCCAGCGTGCCCTCGGGACGGGTAAAGTCAATCAACTGATTGCTGCCGGCCAGGGCAGTTACAAAATCGCTCGTGATATGAACACCGTTACTTGAACCGATCAATTCCCCGGCGTCCCTGCCCAGATACGGACTGTTTTTTTGCTCCAGTGCAACCGATAACTGCATATCATCTGACTGTGTGACCGCTTCAAGCAGGGCGCGTCCCATTCGGCCGCCACTGCCTGCAATGGCAATTTTTTGAATCGTCATGTTATTCCTGTTTAGTTATCAAAAGTATGTATGGTTATCTATCTTCGCCTTCGGGCGCTGCTTTCATGGTTTCATCAGTTGTATCTTCCGGCTGCGAAATTTCCGATTCCATTGGTTGAAGCGAAAACAACTGTTCATCTACAGTTCGTATCAACCGATCATCTTTATTAAAAAAAATTGTCAGCCTTTTTTGTTCAACCAGATCGCCTTTCATCCGCTGGATATAGACATAATCCCAGCGATTATCACGAAACACATCTACGATAAGTGGCGAACCCAACACGAACCGAACTTGGGATTTGGTCATATCCGGTTTCAATTTGTCGAGCATTTCATCGGTAACAACATTGCCCTGTTGTACATCAATTTTGTACAGAACATGTGGAACCAGAAAACACCCCGTCAAATTTAAAAAAACCAGCATCATGATTATTTTTACAATCATTTTGTTGATAAGTATTGAAATGTTATGTTTGTATAGTAGACTCAGCATGATTGAACACAATATGATACAGTAAATAATTTACTTGACAGAAATTACCATGAGCAATTCTGGAGACCTCAAGAGCATTGATCTCAAAACGATCGGCTTAAAAACCACACTGCCAAGACTCAAGATATTGAATCTGTTTGAAAATAGTTCTGTACGTCATTTATCGGCTGAAGATGTATACAAAGAATTGATCAACGAGAATGAAGATATCGGCCTGGCCACGGTTTATCGGGTTTTAACACAGTTTGAGCAAGCTGGGTTACTCGAACGTCATCATTTTGAAAGCGGCAAAGCGGTATTCGAGCTCAAAAGCGATGGACACCATGACCACTTGGTTTGCCTGCAATGTGGCCGTGTGGAAGAATTTTACGATGCTGAAATCGAAAAACGCCAGCTAGCCATTGCCAAAGCACGCGGATTTAAATTGCAGGAACACTCACTGTCGTTGTATGCTGATTGTATGCGCGATGAATGTCCGCACCGTAAATAAACAGGTTTTATCCGTTCAATTCATAGAACATAGAATAATGACCATGCTGCGCCTGACCATAACAAAGCACACTGAATTTAAAATTTATACACAAATCGTTTTTTTGTTCAGCACACTGTTTTTTTGTTCAGCACTCGCTGCAAATCAGCAATTTAGCCAGTGTGTCACGGAATTGAAATCTCAGGCGCGTCAGCAGGGCATATCCAGCAATACGGTTAACACAATTCTGGATAATGTCAAATATCTTGCACGTGTTATTGAACTGGATCGCCGTCAGCCCGAGTTTACTCAAACTTTCGTCGGTTATTTCAATGCGCGCATTACTGATGAAAGAATACGCAATGGACAAAGGCTGCTGGCGGAGCATCATAAGTTACTGGGCAAAATCGAACAAGAAACAGGAATCCCTGCCAAATACCTGGTTTCGTTCTGGGGTCTGGAAACCAATTACGGCGGATACTTTGGAAACTGGTCTGTACCGGACTCGTTGGCAACACTGGCCTGTGATCCGCGCCGCAGCGCATTTTTTACACAGGAATTATTCAACGCACTGCGTATTATCGATGCAGGCGACATCACGCCTGAACGTATGGTCGGTTCATGGGCAGGCGCAATGGGGCATATGCAGTTCATGCCGTCCACCTTTTTAAATTACGCCAAAGACGCTGATGGCGATGGACGCCGTGACCTATGGGGCAGTCTTGAAGATGCGATGGCGTCGGCCGCCAATTTCTTGCGCAAAATGGGCTGGAATCCTGATCTCGAATGGGGACAAGAAGTCAAACTGCCGTCAGATTTCGATTATTCATTGGCCGGCAGTAATCACCAACGAACATTGAGTGACTGGGCGGCACTCGGCGTAACTCCCGTATCGGGCCCCGATTTATTGCCAACCGGTCAAAAAGCCGCTTTATTGGTACCGGCAGGTCATCGAGGCCCAGCTTTCCTCGTTACCCATAATTTCCATGTCATCATGCGCTGGAATCGTTCGGAATATTACGCGCTGTCTGTCGGCCATCTGGCTGATCGCATTAAAGGCAAGCCAGCTTTGTTTCAACAACCGCCAGCCGAAGCTAATAAAATCACGCGCGAACAAGTGCGTCAATTACAAAGGGATCTGCATGCACTGGGTATTGATGCAGGCGGCGTTGATGGTGTAATGGGCCCGCAAACACGAAAAGCCATCAGCCTTTTTCAGCAAAAAACTCAACGCATAGCCGATGGTCACCTGGACAGCACGTTACTGGAAGCCGTTCGCACAGCTGCCCGATAAACAATTCGACTTCTTGACTTCATGTTAATTCGATTTCTACGGTTTATTATGCAGTCTGAGCACGCTACAAATTCTCCATAACAATGGCTACCCAGCAACCAGGCGTCTGATAAATAAAAAGGCTGCCGTTAAGCTTTCTTAACAACAGCCTTAGTTACTTTCCCCTAGCGTACAAAGACCGTTAATTGGCGACTTTAACAAAATTCCCGTTTTGCTTAATCCAGACTTCTCCGGTAAATGCGTCGGTAATCGTTGCCGCATCCGTGGCAAAGCAATCAGGTACTATTTGACTTGAATAGGTTCCGGCTGAAGTGTAAGTGATAGGCGGTGTTACCTGGATACCATCAATCGGGAAACTGTTTAACAGTCCAGAAATTTCCTCTGTAACATCGAAACACAAATCAGAGTTAACGATCAGATTGGCTGTGTCAGCTGCGGCATTAACTGTACAGTGCTTGACGCTCGCAGTTGCATCAACGATAGCCTGAAATGTATTGGGTAATCCGGGGGTAGTAATTGTTATGCCATTTAAACTCGACGCAGTAACCGTGTTGCTGCTAAGTACAGAAATACCGCTTGCAGTTGTTTGCTGTGGTGCCACACAAAGATTGCTGTTGGTCGGATCGGTAACATTTGGTGCGGGTACGCACTGACCATTTGTTGTGACCGTAACCACGTTGCCACTCTGACTATAAGAGATGCCATCGGGCACATTTACTGTATTACAGGCACTGATGCCGCCGTCGCCACCGGAGCTTTGTACCAGGCCGACAAGGTTCGGAAGCGTTTCGATAAGTGTGGGCGTGTTACCCCAAGGCCCACCCAGTACATAAAAGTTATTGTTATTGGTGTTTACTCCGGCATAAATGCCGGTATCGGGATAAAACCTAAACAACCAGGGATTGATGCTTTGCGTGGCTTGATGACCCGGAAACAATCCCGGGTAGTTATTCTCAGCCCAGTTGAGCACCATATCGGTATCACTCGCGGTATCTGCAAAAGCAAAGTGTATTTGAGCCAATAATGTAAGTGCAATAGCTGATTGTATTAGTTTCATGAAACGATTTTTCATACTATGAGACCTCCGGTAACATGATAATGTTCTGTTCAGTTTTATTGTGCAATATGGAGCACACTTGCATATAAAGCTTACTTGCTTTCGTGCTAAATCATAAGCGGGATTTAGCTGATTAAATATAAATATTTCAAAAAATTTATTTCAATTGCACCTATGCTATCGCTTGTTTTTCCAGTGATCATTTAATACTGTCTATTCTCATTACTTTGACTTGGTGATTATTTGTGGATCAGCAGTGCAACCTGACTGGAGACGACTTGTATTCAATTTTGTTTTTTCACAATTAGAAGTTCCATCGCGCGCCCACATAAATGCCTCTCGGAATTTTCCCTGGTAATGTTGGAATAGTGTCGGATACAAATTCTCTGTGATTTTCGCTGAATAAATTCTGACCGACGAGAAATAGTTCAACATTTTTGACTGGCTTGAATGTCAGGTTTGCATCCATCGTGACATAGCTAGGAATATCATAGAATGAAATTTTGTTGACATAACGCAACCAGAGATTAAGTTGTAGTTTTTCCGAGAAATCGTAATTCGAGCGGAAAGACAAACGGTGCGTCGGCGCAACCTTATCGGCCCCGCCTGTTGTCGGGTCGAGTTGATTGACCAATTCACTTGAATCAATATCCATATTCAGATAGCTGTAACTGGCTTGCAAACGCCATTGATTTAATGGCTTCCAGTCAGCGGACACTTCAAAACCATAGGTCAATGCTGCTGCCTTGTTATTCAATACTATTGGAACGAGCAATTGTCCCGGGAAGCCGGAATCAGTCGATATCGTTCCCAAGCCGGCGCTGCGCAACTGGCTGTAGTCGTTGACAAACCCGGCAAGATCGACAGACGCCTGTTGGGTAATCTGATGACGGTAACCCAGCTCGTAGGCAATCAGCTTTTCCGAACCAAAACTGCTGGAACCCTTTACAGTAGCCAAAAGCGGTATCGGTAAAACAGAAAATCCGGGCAGTCCCTGAATCTGTCTTACGACAGTCGTAACATCCTGTTCGAAGCGTGACGGTATGCGTACCGCACGGGAAATAGACATCCATACGGAATTTGAAGAATTGGGCGTCCACATCAAGCGTGCATTGGGCTGCACTTCCAAGCCTGTAAAGTCATTATGATCCAGCCGCGTGCCTACTGTGAGCGACAAGCGCTCTGGCAACAACGAAATTTCGTCACGGATAAAAACACCAAACTGGTGATTGGTCTGTTCGCGAGGAGAGAATTGCGTTAAAACGGAATCAAAAACCGTATTGTGGTAAAGCCGGTAATTGAGCCCCCAGGTTATATTGTGTTTTTCCATTAAACTCAAACGATGCTGAAAATCAACATCAAAGCTTTCTGCATCGGAGTCTCCTATGGGTAAAAACTGATTACGCACGCGGTCGTAATAGATCTGCAGCATGACTGCGGATTGCTCGGAATACACCCGGTCCCAACGTACACGTATGTTTCCACCTTCCTGATGACCGCGTGAACTGCCCAATGGTATATTGGACAGGTTGAATTGGCTTTGATCCACCGTGTCGCCGTTGGCGTTATAGAAAAGATCGCCTTGTAGGGTAAATTGATCAATGCCGCGCATATGATCAAGGCGGAAACCGCCCCGCGACGAATGCCATTGATTATGAATATTATCGCCCGTGGTTGATGTCAAATGATCGCGTGTAAACCCTTTGGCATAAAAGCGGAAAGGTGTCGCCTCATTGATTTTTCCACCATAGCGCGCACCAAAGAAACCGTGCTCAAAACTGCCGCCGCCAGCAGTGAGCAGTGCACCTTGGGTATCAGCCGCTTTTTTGGTAATAATATTGATGACGCCATTGACCGCGTTTGCGCCCCAAACCGCGGCAGCCGGACCGCGAATAACTTCGATGCGCTCGATATCCTCTAGCAGCGTATCCTGCTGTTCCCACAGTACGCCAGCAAAAATAGGATTATAAACGCTACGACCGTCCATGAGTACCTGAAGCTTATTCGCATAAACGCCATTAAACCCGCGAATACTCACCGCCCACTTGTCGGTTGAAACGCGTTCGACCTGCACGCCCGGCGCCATCCGTAGCGCATCGGGAATGCTGGTTGCGCCTGAACGACGGATATCCTCATTAGTAATTACATACGCTGCAGCAGCAACCTCGGTTAGTTTCTGCGAACGCCTGGAAACTGTGGTTACCTCAATCTGCATCAAATCCTCGATACTGAGATCGAAAAGCTGGTCGCTAACCGTTTTTCCAGCTGCGATTGTCATGCCTGCAAAACAGTTGATAGCGATGAAGAAGATAAAACTCTTCAGACCTAATCGCATTATCTGGCTGTTATTTGAAACCATAGGTTCATTTTTATTCATGCAGAGCTGTTTGCAGTCACACTGAATTTTTTAGGGCTAAGTGATATATGTGCCATACGCTTTATAAAATTCTGAATAACCAGAGTTTCGGAATTTTTTTTGATCAATGATGAGACATTCATTGCCCTAATCATTTATTTATTTAAATAAATGGAAAATCAAAATCGCCATTGCGCGCCCGCATAAATGCCACGAGGAATATATGCTGCCAGTGTAGGAATAAAATCAGACACTGATTCCCTGTGATTTTGTTTTAATAAATTTTGCCCGACTAAGAATAATTCGACACTCTTGACAGGTTTAAACGTAAGCTTGGTGTCCATGGTAATATAACGAGGAATACTGTAGAAATCGACACTGCTTACGTAACGCAACCATAAGTTGAACTGAACTCTGTCTGACAAATCATAGTTTGATCGTAAGGATACCTGGTGTTGCGGACTTGCTTTAGCGGCACTGCCCGTAGTCGGATCAAGTCCCTTCAGCGATGAGTCTGATTGAATATGCATGTTCAAGTAGCTGTAACTGAGCTGAAGTCGCCAGTTTTCAAGCGGGCGCGAGTCAGCTGAAACCTCAACGCCATAGGTATGCCCGGAAGCCTGATTGGTTAAATTGACTGGCAGTACCAGATGCGGCGCGGTACTGGCAACAAAAGCAGGCAGACCAGCCGAAAGATCACGCAACCGACTGTAGTCATTAAAGAATGCGGCGATATCCACTGAAGCCTGAGGCGTGAACTGACGCCGGTATCCCAGTTCATAAGCCAATAATTTTTCAGAATTTAAACTCGGCGTCCCCAATATCTGAGCAAGCACGGGAAATGGAATTAGTCCGGACGCCCCGGGAATTTCATTGAGGGTCTGAGCATTTAACCGGACATCATTCTCAGACCGGGATGGCGTTCGAACAGCACGGGAAAAAGATATCCAGGCTGAATTGTATATATTTGGCATCCACATCAAACGGGCATTGGGCTGAATTTCAAGTCCAGTAAAGTCATTGTGGTCAAACCGCGAGCCTAACGTTAATTGCAGCTTTTCCGGTATTAGCGTAATTTCATCACGAAGATATGCGCTTGCCAGGTGATTGGTTTGTTCACGCGGTCTGAGTGTAATTAGCTCGGTATCGAATACCTTATTGTGATACAGGCGGTAGTTAGCGCCCCAGGTGATATCATGACGATCAAACAAGGGAAAGCGGTGCTGAAAGTCAATATCAAAACTTTCCGTATACACATCCGCCCAGGTCAACATCCGATAATCGACAACGTCATAATAGGTTTGCAGCATGATCGACGATTTCTCAGAAATGGTGCGATCCCAGCGCAGGCGTAAATTTCCGCCTTTGCTTTTACCTCTCGCCGCCTCAGCCTGGATAATTGGCGCACTGAGGAGTAACTTATCCAATCTGTCACCCTGGGCATTGTAAAAAATATCACCTTGCAGGGTAAATTGATCTATTCCACGGGTATGATCCAACCTGAAACCGCCTCTGGCGCTATGCCAGGCGTCATTAACATTGCCGTCAGCAACCCCAGCAACTGCGTTCATACGATCGCGTGTAAATCCTTTTGCATAGAAACGGAAGGGCGAATTGTTATTAATTTTTCCACCGTACCGGGCGTTTACAAAGCCCTGTTCGAAGCTGCCGCCACCCGCTGAAAGCAACATGCCTTGTGTGTCTATAGCCTTTTTGGTAATAATATTGACAACACCGTTAACCGCGTTGGCACCCCACATGGCTGCACCGGGTCCACGGATGACCTCGATACGTTCGATATCTTCCATGAGCGTGTCTTGTTGGTCCCATAAGATGCCTGCAAATAACGGGTTGTAGACACTACGCCCATCCATAAGCACTTGAAGTTTGTTAGCAAAACGACCATTAAAACCGCGAATGCTGATCGACCATTTATCAGTGCCAATACGCGCGACTTCAACACCGGGCGCCATTCTCAGTGCCTCAGGTATGCTGGTGACTCCTGATCGCTTGATATCATCCTGAGTAATGACAAAAACGGCTGAAGCAACTTCAGATAATTTTTGGGCACGACGTGTAACCGTTGTTACTTCAATATTCATTAGTTCTTCAATACTCATGTCCATGAGCGATTTGGTATTGTTTTGAGCAACACTGGTCGAGATTCCGGTTGCGTAAACAGCGCTTGTAGCACAACCCAACACAGTCAATACAATAACAATACAGATGATTATTTTAATGTTCGCTGCAGACATAATCATCAATAAATCTGTGTTGCAAGCTGCAATAATTTAGAACTGATATGAAGGCCGCCACTACGCGCTGATTCCAGGTTAATCTCAAACTTGATCTTATTTTCAACCAAGTTCATATTTATGATGACGCCATGACGCGCCGCACCTTGGCTATCGGCAATTGTAAGCACTGGTTTTTTATCAGTTTTTGACAAAATAACTGATAAATTTCCAATTTCAGATTTCGAGACAAATAAAATCTGACATTCCTGGATAGTATCAATATCGGTCAGACGCGTGACTTCAATGGCGTAATGATTAACAGTTCTTTCTTGTAACCGATCAATCTCCGCGCCGAAATAATCCTCACCGTAAATACAGAGATTTAGAATTTGGTCATTACTGTCAGGCCATTGTGTAAATGCGATAAAATTAAAAATGAAAGCAGCTTTAATGCCATATTCGTCGATATGACGGCCAGCATCGGGGGACGCCTGCAGTTGAAAGCTAAGTGGTATCCCCAGAAACAGGCCAATGAGCAACTTCCTCAGTCTTGCTCTAAGACTAACTGACATTTTCTGGAGAAATTGTTTAACGTAACACATTCTAGTTATTGAAATTCCACTTTACTCCCATTCAAATTCCCGGTCGTTCATCAGATGGGTCTGGAAGGTGTGTTTTTCATTAAACATACCGTAATGTAATTTGGTTGAAAATACTTGTAGACTGTTAGCTTATTTTTTAATTGAGTCACAGTTTAGGATCTTGTCTTGAAAGTACAAACAGGTTTTATTTCTTCCTGTATTCTTGGCCATGTAAAGCGCCTTATCAGCAGCACTCAACAAATCATCTTGGATTTTCATTTTTGCATCTTTTTTGGCAACACCGACACTGACAGTCACTTGAATAGAAGATCCGCTGCAATTGATTTGTAACGCAGCAATATGTTTTCGAAGCCTTTCAGCAAACACAACTATAGATTTTGTGTCATCACCTGTATTCTGAGAAATAACCATAAATTCTTCTCCACCCACCCGGTAAAATGTATCACTATTACGCGCTGATGTTTGAAGTGCTGATGCAATTTTTTTAAGTACTTGATCACCTGCAGCATGGCCATACGTGTCATTAACTTTTTTGAAAAAATCGACATCTATTAACATAACATATAAAGCCTGGTTAGAACGGTTCGCATTACTCCATGCTTTCATCAATGCATCTGTGCCTGCGCGCCGGTTGGGCAATTCTGTTAGCGTGTCAGTTAATGCCAAGTACTCTAATTTGCGATTAGTGACAGCCAATTCAGCGGCAAAACGTTTGAGTTGCTCGCGATCACGTTCCCATGATTCCTGCAATTTTTGATAGTGCCAGGCGGCACGTAATCGGGCACGAAAAGCACGAACATTAATTGGCTTTATGACATAATCGTCTACGCCAGCATTAAACGCCTCAATGATTTCATCCTCTTCTTCAAGACAAGTCAACATAATAATATATAAACTCTGTCCCCATTCTGTTGCACGCAGCGATTTCGTCAGTTTAAGTCCATCCATAACTGGCATGAGCCAATCAGTTATCACCACGTGCGGCGTGACTTCCATTGCTAAAGACAATGCCTGCTCGCCATTATTTGCCTTGTAGACAGTATGGCCGAGACTGCCTGACAGTACCCCTTCCATATATACAAGATTGGTTGGATCATCATCCACCACAAGCACGCGAAGTGAAATGGCATCTTCGGCATTTCCCGTTCGCGGGGCGGGCGCATTAACCATTTTATCAAATGGCGGCAGTTTAATCGCCGGTATCTTGAGTAATTCACACCATGCTTGCCATTCATCCATCACTTGATCGATAAATGCACCAAACAGTTCAGTATCAAGACTTAATTTTCCACCAAGAAACACAAGTTTTGGAACTTGTTTATCACGATCCGATTGCGTACTTACACCAAAGTCCGCTATTTGCTTGGCCATGCTAAATAAATGAAGAATCTGATGTGGACGTGAGTCTTCAGCAAAATCAGATTCATTGGGCATTTCATGATAATAAATGGCTTCCACCATAATCCGGGGAATGCCAAAATTGATCATTAACGCAGCTGTTAATTCATTGTGATCCGTTTGCAAATACTGTTTCTCTAAATCAATTAGAGATGTGTCAGGTGTTTTTTGCTCCAGCAATTCGGTATATTTTTCAGGATAAACAGTTGCCAATGTCAAACAACCGATTCGCGCCATCAAACCACAGGTAAATAATTCATCTACCGGGCATAGTTGTCTTGATTTACCTAAATTTTGTGCCGCAATCGCCATGAGCAATGAATGTGACCAGAATTTTTGGTAGTCAAACCCTTGACATGCACCATGGTGAAATTGATCAATCAACGAAAACCCTAGCGCCAACTGCTTAACCACATTCAGGCCGAGATAGGAAACAGCATCAGAAACAGATAAAATGGCACGCGATCTTTGATGTGACGTGTTGGCTTTTTTAATTAGACGGCTTGAAAGCGCTGGATCGGTTTTAATGAGTTTGGTTATCTCATTGGTAGTAACATCTTCTCTCTGACAAATTTCCAGTAATGCGAGCGCTACTCCTCTTGGCGTAGGCAATAGTGCATTGATTTTAAGATGGTCAATATCTACTATTTTCATGTACTACTTCATTTAATTCGGTTGCTCGTAATGGCCAATGCCTATTTAAGAGTGAATAAATTTCTTTTGAATGAATAGGCTTACTGAAGTAATTGCCCTGCAGATAGTCGCACCCCAAGCTTTTCAGGATCTCTGCTTGATTTAATTTTTCAATCCCCTCTGCTGTAACGGTGAAGTTTAAATTTTTAGATAAAGTAATAATTGAACGAACTATGGCAAGGCTATTTTTATCTTCTAGCATTTCACTGATAAAGGTTTTATCGACTTTAATGTCGTTTACTGGCAATTGTTTTAAATAACTCATGGAAGAATAACCCGTACCAAAATCATCAAGTGCGATATGTAAGCCACAATCGCGTAATACCTTAAGTTTTTCTTGCGCTTCATCAATACAATTCATTAAGGTACTCTCTGTAACTTCCAAAGTAAGCCTGTTTGGCGGCAAACCGGTTTCAGTCAAAATTCCGAGCACACATTTAACTAGATCAGGGTCTTTAAATTGAATAGGAGAAAGATTGATCGCCATGTGCAAAACAACGCCATCCTTTTCCCACTGTACTGCTTCAGCGCATGCCGTTCGTAAAACCCATTCTCCTATAGGAATAATTAAGCCATTTTCTTCAGCCATTGGAATAAACTCGTCTGGAGAAACAAGTCCGCGTTCGGGATGCTCCCAGCGGATCAGTGCCTCAACCGATTGAATTCTTTCGCTTACAATTTTGAGTTGGGGTTGATAGACAAGTTGAAACTCGTTGTTCAGCAGCGCATTACGAAGATCATTTTCAAGAACAAGTCTTTTCTCTGCCTGTTGCGTCAAAAAACTATTATAGAATTGGCTATTATCCCTGCCCTCATTTTTTGCGTGATACATGGCGGTATCCGCATACTTTAACAAGGTTTCTGCATCATTCCCATCGTTAGGACACAGTGCAATGCCTATGCTCATAGTCAACACAACATCCCGACTCTCAAGATTAAACGGGTGACGCATGATTTCTTGAATTCGATGCGCCATAATCAAGGCATCTTCCTCGCGTTGCAGATTTGGAATGATCAGAGCAAACTCATCGCCGCCAAGACGAGCAAATGCAAACTCAAGGGGTAATGCACTTTGACTCTTTTGTAGTAATCCAGAATTCGCAATACAGTCTATCAGTCGCTTTGCGGTAACTTGAAGGATTTCATCGCCAGTATTGTGCCCCATTGTTTCATTAATACTTTTAAATCCGTCAATGTCCATAAGAAGCACTGCAAGTGTGCCGCCATTATCTTTAGCAAGAATGATTTCACGCTTTAACCGTTCTGATAAAAATTTACGATTGGGCAGTCCCGTAAGATTATCAAAATTGGCAAGACGGAATATTTTACATTCCGATTCCTTACGCTCGGTTATGTCACGTATTAAGCAAAGCGTTTCTTGAGATTTTATGGATACAATTCTGGCTTCATGATTTCTTGTTTTTCCATCTACCTGCAGATCGTATTCGAAATGTTCTACTTTGCCGTTATTACGTGCGCGCTGCATATAATAAAAATAAACTTTGGCGATATCTTCTCGAAAAAACTGATCAATCGTTCGTCCGCATTTCAGTGACTGTAAAATTGAGTTTTCCGGGTATCCACACACCCTCACAACGCTGCCTCTGTCATTGAGAATAAACATGGCATCAGGAATGGCACTAAAAATTGCTGTATTGCGTGCATTAACGGTTTTTAGTTCGAGCAGATTCAAATACGCACGTTTAAGATACAGAACACGATAACCGATTAAATTCCAGTTGATGGGTTTTGCAATAAAATCTGTGGCACCAACATCAAAGGCATGGTCTATGGATTCCACATCATCCATTCCTGTTACCATGATAATGGGCAGTTCATTTCCTTTTTTCTTTCGAAGACGTGAGCATACTTTATAGCCGTCCAATAACGGCATATCCACATCAAGCATAACCATATCGTACGTAGATTCATCAAACAAACGAATAGCCTCTTCCCCATTGCATGCCAGTGTCACACTGAAACCTGCTTGCTCAAGTGCTGCTTGCATAAGAAGTCTGATGGTCGCGTCATCATCAGCAACCAGAATTTTAAAAAGCTCTGTTTTTATCATTCTCTAGAATTCTTAGAATCTCGGTAATGACTTGATGGTAATGCTGAAAAAAACTATCCTGCAATTTTGTTGCGCGTTCGAATTCCCCTGTTCGACCATAAGATTCCAGTTCCTTGGCCATAGCCGAGAGGTTTTCAGCCCCGACATTTGCCGAACTCGATTTTAATGTGTGCGCAGTCCTGCGTAATTCCTCCGCATCGCCATCTAAAATAGCATGTCCAAGTTGATGCATCAGATTTTTTGAATTTTCAAGAAAAGTTCTCAGGATTTTATGTAACAATTCATTCCCATGAGACACATCAAGCTCACGAATTTGTTCAAGCTGCTTGATATTTATGACTGAAGGATCATTGGTTTTAGGATGTGTCTGCACGATATCCATCTTTTCAAAATTGTTCAGTTTGCCATTTTCATCTGATAACCAGCGAAAGATGATCTGCTTCAACTGCTCAAGTGTATATGGCTTTGATATAAAATCATTCATTCCGGCATTGATACAATTGGTGCGGTCATCTGTGGTCGCATTTGCAGTAACAGCAATAATGGGTGTACGTGCATTATTTTTGCTATTTTTGCGTATGAGTGAAGTTGTTTCAAAACCATCCATAAGCGGCATCTGACAATCCATCAAAATAATATCGTAATCAGTTCCGGAAGCGAGCTCTAATGCTTCTTTGCCATTTTTGGCAAGTTCTGTCTCCAGACCGAGTCTGGTCAGCATGGCTATGGCCACATCCTGATTAACTGGATTGTCTTCAGCTAATAACACCTTACCGCGAGAATTCAATATGGCTGGAGGGTGTGAATCTTGCTGCCAAGCAGGACTTGCAACTGAAAAATTATGTGCGTTATTTATGACTTCAGATATTAATTCAAATAACTCTTGCTGGCGAACGGGTTTATTGACGCAGCGTAAAATACCAAGTCGGTGTCGCAGTCTTTCAACTTCGTCAGTATGACAATAGCTTGAAGTCAACAGCAGCATACGTGTTTGCGACAGATTTGCATCTGCGTGAATTTTATCCGCTAACTGCAGTCCATTCATCCCGGGCATATTCATATCCAAAATAGCAAGCTGATATGGATTTCCGTTACTAAATGCCCGATGCATTAATTCAAGCGCCTGTTCGGCGCAGTCAGCGCAAACCACGTTCATCTGCCAGCTCTTGAGCTGCAATTCAAAAATCTCCCGGTTGGTCTCGTTATCATCAACCACCAGGACATTGATATTCTGCAAAGCGCTTTCATTGAGCCGGCTTTGTTCGAAACTGGCTTTTTTCAGTTTGAGATTGATTGTAAATTTTGTACCACGGCCCAGCGCGCTTTCAACTGCAATCGAGCCATCCATTAATTCAATCAGGCTTTTACAAATAGTCAGTCCAAGCCCGGTTCCGCCATATTGTCGGGTGGTGGAACCATCTGCCTGCGTAAAATGCTTAAAAATATTTTCTTGTTGCAGAGGATCGATACCCAAACCTGTATCTTCAACACTGATACTGATAACAGACTCGAACTCGGATTCATTCAGTATTCTGGTACGAACGACTATCTCTCCTTGGGAAGTGAATTTAATGGCATTACTCAGCAGATTTACAATCACCTGACGTAGTCGAAAAGAATCCCCACTGAATTGAAAAACTTTATCTGGTGGCATAAATTGGGCCGCCAGTTCCAGGCCTTTCTCATCTGCCTGTTGTGAAAACATTACAATCGTATCTTCAATTAACTTTACCAGGGAAAAGTCAATTGTCTCTAATTGCAAATGGCCTGATTCAATTTTCGAGAAATCGAGAATATCATTTATTATGCCTAACAAATGATGACCAGAGCGCTGAACTGTTTCTGCAAAGCGCCGCTGATCTGTGTTTAATTGACTACCAAGTAGTAAATCAATCATGCCGAGAATTCCGTTCATTGGGGTACGGATCTCATGGCTCATGGTCGCGAGAAATTCACTTTTGGCTTTACTGGATGATTCAGCTGCTTCCTTGGCAAGCACCAGCTCTTCAGTTCGATGGGCAACTTCTTCTTCCAAATGATCCAGATGATCCGCTAGTTTCGCATCGCGCTCCTGTATAACATCAAGCATACTATTGAATCCATTGGCGAGCATATTTAGTTCCGCGATATTGCTTGGCACAGTTCTAATTGTATAGTCTGCTTTGCGCGAAATATGTCCGATAACTTTCGAGAGCTGATTTAATGGATTAAGTACCGATTTATTTAATCGCCGCAACAGAAGATGTGCGATTAACAAAGCAATAATAGCTGCAGTTATAGTAATGAAGACATGCAATAGTATTTGTTGGTAGAGTGTATGCAGGCTTATTTCCAGATAAAGGCCACCAACCAACTGGTCATTGAAGTAAATCGGCTCTGTAATTGAAATAAAGTTAAAATTCCATTGAAAGTCTTCTTTAAGAAAAACCAATAATTCCGGCGGATAACTATTACCTTTGGAATATTGTGAGAATTGGGCTTTTGCATCGTCAAACAATGCAGCGACTTGAATTTCCTTTGCATTACTGAGAGAGTGCAAAAGTGTCTCCGCTGCAGCAGTATCCTGGAACATTAAGATAGCTGTTGAGTTATCAGCCAGTAATTTTGCTGTTGAATGACTCGTTTCTATCAAAGATAAGAAGTTGATGATAAAACTACTCAAAATAACAATCACAGCAAATAAAAAAATTGCAGTACTTTGTGTAGCAAAGCTGATTTCTTGTAATCTGGAACGTAAAGTAGTTACATTTGGGGGCGATGGAATTTTTTTGTCCACTTGGATTTATGAAACCAAATAAATTGTAGTTACTCAATAACGGATAATGTTAAAAGAAAATTGAGCAGGAATAACGCTAAAATCGACGACTAATTTTGTTCTATTCAAGCCAATTAGTGATTGGTCTGATAAGTCTGAACACTTTGTAAAAAGAAAAGAAAACAATAGCCGCATGAAAATCTGCCAATCTTTCCCTAAAGTACAGCTGTCATCCAGAAGATACCTGTGCGGGAATAAACGGACCAAACAGTATTTTCTAATTTAACCCAGCTTATCCATTAGCAATTTTCCAATTACGAAAACCAATCAAATCAACAATTTTTATCGAAATCTTCCGGAAGAAAAACTTGCGAATTTAAGCCGCTCTAATTTAGAGAATCCACATTATATTCAACGAGTTTCTCTAATGGCTCCCATTAGAAAACTCACCTAATGGAAAATCTGGGTTTAAGACAAATGCTTATAGATAAAGAATGGGGTTTTAGCAAAGCGGTAGCATTCCGTACGAAAAAAAGAAGTGAAGTTAGTTTCTTTGCGCAGCAACTAACCGTTAATCCAATCGGGCTATGATGCGCCACTTGAACCTGGAAGTTCAGCAAGCAGCTTTTCGTTTACATACTGATAACGAAGCAAAAGCGAAGTGATGCAGTAGCTGACATAATTTTACTCCTTTGACTTACAGCATATTCAGAAAACTTCATTGCACTTTCTGACCAATATCCGACAAATGTTTTTCAAGATGCCTCTCAACATCTTCTTTACTAAATCCAATTTCGCTCGCCACACGATGCGCATGACTGATGCGTGAAATACCATCAATCAGCTTATGCGTCGGACCATGTGATGCGAATTCAACTTGTACATAACGGCCAATACCTTCACTTTGCAGTCGTTCGCACAGTTCATGGTTATGGGTAACGAGTATTGAGCTTGCGCCCAAATGATGGAATCCTTTGAGAATATATTCAGACAAGGTCATTTTTTCCTCAAAAGTAGTGCCCTCGGATAATTCATCGAGTACCACCAGACTGCGTGGTGTTGAATTGAAGAAGATTTCGCGGGTGCGTTTGAGTTCATGGCCGAAACGTCCCATCCCAGCATCGAGCTGTCCCGGATCGGGCACTTGATAATAGATATGCTCAACCGGAACAAGTTGCCCTGACGTTGCAGGAATATAACACCCCATTTGTCCAAGCAGTTGAATCTGGGCAATTGTTTTGCAGTAAGCTGTTTTCCCCCCGCTATTGGGCCCCGTAATGATCAACAGCCTGCCAACGGTATCCAGGATAATATCATTGGGAACAAAATCCGGTTTTTCTTGCACCAGCAAGGGATTTTTTGCGTTATCGACAATCAGTAAATGATGTGGTTCGTCAAGCACCTTAGGCAATATCATTTCTTCTTTCAATGTCTGCCTGTAACGGTAAAAAGACAATAATTCATCAAGAAAACCCACGGCTTCAATAGTTTTAGCCAGTTCCTGGCTTTCCTTGAATTGCCTGCGCAATGGATAAATAATTGAATCTCGATCGGATGCGCCCATAGCCAGCAAAACAATCGGAAAAACCGGTACGGTTAAGACCAAAATCCCATAGCCGATATACGACGCACCCAAATCAGGTGCCACGTATTCAAAGAAAAACATAATCAGATAAACGGCAAGGATGAAGATTAATGTCGGCACCCATTTGAAAATGGTCGGCCGGAAACGGGGTAATGGTATGAATCTTGGTTTTTCCTGCCGCGTCCTGAATTTATCATTGGCCAGAAAAACCGGCCCTTTCATCAGTTGATAAACACGCGATTGTTCGAAATCCTGTATTGTTTTGATTACAGTCTGCAAATAACTGCTCTGTATTTGCGGCAAATCCCTGGATGCCTCCACTGTATCGACAACAAACTGCGTGCCCTCTCTATATTGATGATAACCGAATCCGCCGAATTCCAGTTTTCCGGTTCGTTCGGCGGGTACGTCAGTTGTCAGTCCGCCTAAAAATTCACCGTATAACAGATACTTGAGTTCATGTTCTTTTTTGGCCCTTCGTTCGACAAAATTACTGAGTGCTTCGCGAACCTCCGTATTCGACTCAATCTCCCGCAGTGCATCCTGTTTGTGTTGCAAAACCATCGCATCCGAAATTGGCCGTGCCAGTGAGCGAAAAAGACACATCTGCCCCATTTGTGTCTGCGTATGATTTATCTTGGAGAATAAACGCTCGGCTTCGATAGCATCATAGGTTTTGGAATCCAGGACGGTATAGTTGGCCTCCGTCGGCCGAAAATCCTCAATACTGACTGGATGCGCCCCGCTCGACAAAATAAACGGGTGACGCCAAATAATTTCATCAAGTATGGTTTTACTGTCATTATTCATGTTTTTCTCGAATCGTGCGTAAGCCGAATGAATTGAATGTGTAAAATATCAGTTTTAAATTATAAAAATTATGACCAATAAGCCTTATTACAAAATATCCCGTACGTGATTATGCAACAATCCAACAAATCATTTCGCTTTATATTATTTGGCGGCATCGCCATTCTGGTTGTTGCTGCATTCTGGTACTTTACCCGCCCCGATCCGCTGGAAGTTGAATTGGCAAAAGTGACATATGGTAATGTAGAAGCCACTGTTGTCAATACACGCGCCGGCACCATCAAAGCCTGTCAACGCGCCAACCTTGCGCCTACTCTGGGCGGTCAAATCGTAAAAATTCATGTGGATGAAGGCGATCATGTCGAGATAAATCAAATTTTGGTTGAACTCTGGAATACCGATCTAACCGCGCAACGTGAGCTTGCTCAACGCCAACTCACCATGTCGCAGGAACGCCATCGCGAGGCCTGTATTCTTGCGCAAAATGCATGGCGTGAGTCGCAACGCACACAGCAACTGGTCGATCAGGGATTCATCAGTTCCCAACGCGCAGAAGATGCTGACGCCAATGCACGGGCGCGACAGGCGAGCTGCGACGCCGCGTTTGCGGATATTAAACGCGCAAATGCACAGATTCGGGTTACCGATGCAGGCCTGGAACGTACTGTTATTAAGGCGCCTTTTGCAGGTGTTATTGCCAAAATAACCGGAGAAATCGGTGAGTATGCAACACCCTCGCCACCCGGCATACCCATGCCGCCGGTGATAGACCTGATTGACGACAGCTGTCTTTACGTAAGCGCACCGATGGATGAAGTCGATGCGCCTAAAATCAAACTGGGTCAACCGGCGCGCATCACACTGGACGCCATGCCGCAAAAAGTTTTTCATGGCAAGGTCAGCCGTATCGCACCGTATGTCACCGAGATTGAAAAACAGGCGCGGACCGTCGATATTGAAGTCAATTTCACTGAACCGCCTGAAAGTATATTACTCGCGGGCTATAGCGCCGATGTGGAAGTAATACTGGATAGCCGTGAGAATGTGCTGAGAATTCCGACTCAAGCGTTGCGTCAGAATAATATGGTTTATCTGCTTGGTTCCGATAATAAATTACTCGAGCAGCAACTTAAAACCGGCCTGGCGAACTGGAGTTTCACCGAGGTGATCAGCGGTCTGAAAGACGGTGATCAGGTCTTGGTTTCATTTGATCAGGATGAAATAAAACCGGGTATTGCTGTTCAACCCAGGCAAACCGATGAACCCGCATCATGATTCAATTATCCGGCATAACACGCATTTTTCATATGGGCGATCAGCGCATCAATGCGCTCGACCATGTCGATCTTAAAATACAAAACGGTGAATACGTGTCCATTATGGGACCTTCCGGCTCTGGAAAATCTACTTTGCTGAACATCATTGGTTTACTGGATAGACCTGACAGTGGTGATTATGTACTGGATGGCAAAACAGTGACCGATCTATCCGAAGCCGAACAAGCCCGGATACGCCGGGAAAAAATTGGTTTCGTATTTCAATCGTTTCACCTGGTTCCCAGACTGACGGCCGCTGAAAACATTGAATTGCCATTAATTCTTAGCGACATCCCACCCAAAGAACGCATAACACGTGTTAACAATGCATTGCGTGCATTTGACTTGTTTGACCGCGCCCTGCATCGTCCATCCGAATTATCCGGAGGACAGCGACAACGTGTCGCCATAGCCCGCGCCACCATCATGAAACCCACAGCCATACTTGCGGATGAACCAACCGGCAATCTGGATCATCAAATTGGCGCAGAAGTCATATCGTTACTGGAAAATTTACATGAATCCGGAACAACTATAATCATTGTTACACATGATCGCGAACTCGGTAATCGCGCGCACCGGCAGCTTATGCTGCGCGATGGAAAAATTCTGGCTGACAAAAGACATGACGCTGACTGATACATTGCGCCTTTCCTTCAGTGCAATTCTCAGCTATCGAACCCGCTCATTATTGATCGTATTCGCCATGGCTCTGGGCGTGGCCGCCGTTGTTGTACTTACTGCAATCGGTGATGGCGCACGAAACTATGTTATTAACCAGTTTTCTTCCATTGGCACCAACTTACTGGTCGTCTTGCCTGGCCGCGCGGAAACATCCGGCGCGTTTCCAGGCGCCGTTTTAGGTCAGACACCTCGCGATTTAACGCTAAAAGATGCGCAGTTATTGGGGAGGTTGCCGCAAGTCAGACGCTACGCGCCATTGAATGTCGGCGAAGCTGAACTTTCAGCGGCCAACCGGCTGCGTGAAGTGACCGTGCTTGGCAGCAATGCAGAACTGATTCCCATCCGTCACATGAAACTGGCGCAAGGCAGTTTTCTTGCACATGGATCGGCATACAGCGCTCAAATTGTGCTTGGAGCTAAATTGGCCCAGGATTTTTTTCCATTGAGTCACGCAGTTGGTCAACGCGTTCGGTTGGGAGAAAATCGTTTTTTGGTATCCGGCGTTCTTGCGCCGCAAGGAGAATCCATGGGGTTCAATACCGACGAAATCGTGATAATTCCCGTAGAACAGGCGCAGTCATTATTTAATACAACCTCGCTATTTCGTATTTTGGTGGAAGCCAAGAGTCACAACCAAATCGATTCGGCAAAGAACGCCATACTGGAAACGCTTAAACACAGCCACGATGGCGAAGAAGATATTACTGTGATTACTCAGGATGCCATTCTGGCAACGTTTGACCGCATACTGCATGCGCTGACGCTGGCTGTCGCTGGCATCGCCGCTATTAGTTTAATCGTTGCGGGTATCCTGGTGATGAATGTGATGTTGGTCGCTGTTAATCAGCGTACTGCCGAAATCGGTTTGCTCAAGGCAATCGGCGCACATGCAAAAGATATCCGAAACTTGTTTTTCGCAGAAGCGTTATGGTTGTCTTTGGCTGGCGCAATGATCGGTTTTCTTTTAGGCCAGCTGGGTAGCCTGATATTGCGTTTGGCTTATCCACAGCTACCTGCATGGGCGCCTGTCTGGGCCAGTCTGGCAGGCATCCTGGTTGCTCTGATAACCGGAATTTTGGCAAGCATGTTGCCTGCAAACAAAGCAGCCCGACTGAATGCCGTTGAAGCGTTAAGTAAAAAATGAAAACGGTTGATACACTGCATTTCGCCTTCCGCTCATTAACCGCTCATCCGCTGCGTACGCTGCTATCCGCTTCCGGTATAGCTATTGGCATCGCTGCGGTTATATTGTTGACTGCGATTGGCGATGGGATTCAGCGATTCGTTTTATCTGAATTTACACAATTCGGCACCAATATTATTACGATAAAACCGGGAAAAATCACAACGCATGGTGGTTCCATTGGCGCCATTGGCAACGCACGTCTTTTGACCATCGATGACGCAATTGCTTTAAAAAATTCCCGTTATGCGCAATATACCAACGCGAGTGTAGTCGGCAATGCTGAAATACGCGCAAATGGACGTAGCAGACGCGTTACGCTTTACGGCCAAGGCCCCGACTTTTCACGTGCTTTTAACATGCAGGTTGCAATAGGCCAATTTTTACCGAATGACGATCCAAGAAATCCGCGTGCATATGTTGTGCTGGGTTCCAAAGTACATGCCGAGCTGTTTGGCCGCACAAATCCGCTCGGCGCAATTCTGCAAGTCGGCGGCTCCCGATTCCGGGTCATCGGTGTGATGGCGTCAAAAGGTCATGTTCTGGGTTTTGATCTAGACGATACTGTGTTTATTCCTACAACACGCGCCCTCGAGGTATTCAATCGTGAAGGTCTAATGGAAGTAAATTTTTCCTACAAACCGAATGCACCCGTTGACGATGTTGTTGAGGATATTCGAAACATTCTGATCGCACGACACGGCCGTGAAGACTTTACAATAACTCCGCAGCAACAGATGCTCAGCACGCTCTCAACCGTGTTAAATGTGCTGAAATTTGCTGTAGCAGCCTTGGGTGGCATTTCACTATTGGTCGGTGCGGTCGGCATGGTGACATTAATGCACATTGCCGTTTCAGAACGTATTGCGGAAATTGGTTTATTGACCGCATTAGGCACAACGCGTACACGGATACGCATTTTATTCCTGATCGAATCCATAGTTTTATCAACATTAGGTGGTTTGGCAGGATTGATCGCAGGTTCAGGTATTGCCTGGTTATTAAAGGTTTTTGTTGCCAATTTACCGGTCAATATCCCATGGGATTATGTTCTGGGCGCATTGATTGTGTCCATTATAATTGGGCTTGCCGCCGGTGTCATGCCCGCCATGCGCGCCGCCAAGCTTAATCCGGTTGACGCTTTGAGAACTGAATAAAACCAAACCATATAAAAAAACTGAGCAGCTTCCATTCAGGTAAATATCTGAATGGAAGCTGCTCAGTTTCAGCGACAAAAATTAAATCAGTTTAAGATCAGTTTTGGCAAATACCGTGTCGATCTCAAAAACATGATTATCTATCATCGTCATGGTCATCATCGTCGTGTCCATGACGCCCATGATGGTGACCAGAAACAGTTTCATTTTTGAAAGCACCATGCGCTTTCCAGTTTTGAGAACCACCGTTTTGAGTGAACACTGCGCTGATAATATCTTCGCCAATCAAAATACAAGGAATATTTAATTCTACTTTGTCAGATTAACAATGCTTCAACCAGATGCAGAATTTTAGTATAATAACACTTTGTTTTATAACTATTAATCACGATCATGTCGTGAAAATACCAAACAGTCTCTCAAATCTGCTCTTCAGGGGCTTCCAGAAGCGCTTGGTGCGCATTTATCTTCATTTTCATCATTTTTTGTATCCTCGACGCGCGATGCGACGGCAACGTTTTACGGCTATCTGCATGGACTGTTTCAGTCTGAACGGGCGAATATGTTGCGCATGGGCGAAGTTAATAAAGTTGATCATCAGGCCATGCAGCACATGCTGACATCAAGTGCCATTGACTGGAATGGATTTGGCGAGCAGATTGCGCGTGAAACGGACGCGCTGCTGGGTGGGTTGGAAGCCATTCTGATCATTGATGAGAGCGGTTTTGCCAAGAAGGGTGAAGCTTCAGCGGGGGTTGCCCGGCAATGGAATGGACGGCTGGGCAAGGTGGATAATTGCCAGGTGGGTGTATTTGCCAGCTTGTGCCAGAACGGCATGGCCAGCTTGCTTGATGCGCGCCTGTATTTGCCAAAACATTGGGTGAGCGATACGGATCGTTGCGGTAAGGCGGCAATACCTGAGGAACACCAGCATTATGAAAGCAAATGTGAGATCGCATTATCGATGATCGAAACAGCCAAACAACGCAAAGTGCGTTTTGCTTATGTCGGTATTGATGGCGGTTATGGCAAAGATCCTGCTTTTCTGCGTGGCATAGACAGTCTTGGCTGCACATTTGTCGCGGATGTTCACTGTCGGCAGATGATTTATCGTGAAGACCCGATGCCGCATATTCCGGTTTGGAACGGTTGCGGCAGGCAGCCGAAACAGTTGAAAGCACAAAGTGAAGCGGTACGTTTTGATCAATGGGCATCCGAACAGCCGGATACGGCATGGCGGCGTATTAGATTGCGCGACGGAGAAAAAGGTGAACTGGAAGCGCAGTATCTTCATGCCCCCGTTTGGGTATGGGATGGCAGTGAGAAACAGGCACAACGCTGGCACATGCTGGTCAGGCGGGAAGTCGGCGCAAGCGAAATATCACATTACTGTTTATCCAACGCGCCACTTGAAACACCGTTGCAGAAACTGGCGCAAGTACAAGCGCAGCGATTCTTCATTGAACACAGCTTTCATGAAGCAAAAAGTGAATGCGGCATGGCCGATTATCAAGTGCGCCGATGGGACGCATGGCATCATCACATGGCGCTGGTCATGCTGGCAACACTCTTTCTGGTCAGGCAAAAGATGCTGGGGCGCCGCCAATGGCCAATGCTATCCATCAATGATCTGGTGACAGCATTAGCGCACATGCTGCCTCGAAGGCAGCTTACAGCCGAGGAGCTGGCTGAAATTATTCATAAGCGGCATCAGAGGAGGCTCAATGCTAAACAGTCTTCCGCCCGACGAAAAGTGGCTCTGGAATAATCTGACAAAGTAGAATTAATGTATCGCCATCTAGATAAGCATAGCAGTCATCAACCACAACTTCTTCAACTGGATCCACGACCACTTCTGGGAAACACGCAGTAACATCGACAACTGCAAAATCGGTCATTGTTTCTTCAGGAACCGCAGGGTCAATTGGCGGATGAATTGTCACTACTGCGACATAGCCTGTGCCATCTTCCTGAACAACAACGTCAGTTGCTGAAGACAAATCGACAAGACTCTCCGGCGTACACACTTCAATACCGTCCAGATCCTTTACAACCAAACCACCATCAGCAATAAAGACCACTCCATTTTTAATTACCAAATTTTCCGCAAAAGATGCCTGTACACCAGATAACGCCAATGCCAATGTGAAAACAACCGACAAAAAAAGCTTCTTCATTAACACTCTCCTTAAATTAAGTTATAACGAATTAATATCTTTCTGAGAAATTACACTCAAAATTTTTACGTATAGGACATAAAAGATAAAAAAGAATGGTTTTTATATTTCAATTTAAAATCCATAAATTTAGAATCTATTACGCCTCACAGATCATCTACGACTGAAGCAAATAGAACTTTAGGATAAAATAGGCCACTACATGTGCAGCACTCTATACAAGACACATAGGTTAATAGTTACTGCGTCAACATAAAAATCACTACATAATTTAAGAACCACAGATACAATGATGAAATAAGTATGAACCACGCATATTTTCTAACTTACCAACAGCCGTCTCTTCTTTCTTTGCATTAAAAACTGATATGTCGTTTAAACCTGTTATTTTATGGACTGACGCACTGGTATTTTTGTTGGTTTTTATTATTTCCGTAGTAATTTGGTATGTACGCAACAATCCACATTTATCGGCACCCTGGAAAAGAGTGGGTCATAGTGCGAGTGGCATGTCTGCTTTCACTGTGTTGCTTGTGTTTATTATCATCGGTCTATTGGATACGCTGCATTTCAGGCCTGCGCTGGATCACAAGAATCTACAGGGCGAGACAGTGTACAGTGTTGAAGTTTTGAGTGTACTGGATGTACTGGTCACGCCCCTGAGAACAAATGTCGAAAAAACCTATTCCGCGCCTTTGGCAACACATCTCTATGCCAAAGAAACCATAGACATGCCGGATGGCAGTCAGGTACGCACCTTTTCAAGACTGGAATATGGCGGCTCTCATCTGCAAAACCCTGAAACTGAACATATCCCGGATATAGTCTGGCGGATCACCATCGGTATCGGCCTTGGAATATTCGTATGGTGCCTATTGCATGCTGTGCTCTGCCTTCTAATGGCACGCCGTTCCAATAGTCGTTTTAAACAGTGTATCGAGGCCGTTTGGCAGCGAAGTACTGAAATTCCCTGGTATGCCATATTGATTACCCTGGCAATACTTTCAGTACTGATCGGCGTCATATCCATGCTTGCAGTTCATTATCATGTGTTAGGTACGGATAAAGTCGGACAGGATGTACTCTATCAGTCGCTCAAAAGCATACGTATTGCGCTCGTCATCGGAACATTGACAACACTCATTATGTTGCCTTTTGCATTGTTGCTGGGCATAACGGCGGGATATTTCCGGGGCTGGATTGACGATGTTATTCAGTATATTTATACCACATTGAATTCAATCCCCAGTGTTCTGCTCATCGCCGCAACCGTGCTCATGATGCAGGTATACATTGAAACACATCCGGAACTGTTTGAAACAATTGCGGCGCGCGCAGACATCCGCTTGTTATTTTTGTGTGTCATCCTCGGCATTACCAGCTGGACCAGTCTTTGCCGATTGTTACGCGGTGAAACGCTGAAGCTGCGGGAAATGGAATATATTCAGGCTGCACATGCATTTGGCGTTTCACACTGGCGTATAATCACCCGACATATCCTGCCCAATGTCATGTATATTGTTCTCATTGCAACGGTAATGGATTTCAGCGGCCTGGTACTCGCCGAGGCAGTGTTATCGTATGTCGGTGTGGGTGTCGATCCTTCGATGATCAGCTTTGGCACCATGATTAACGCCGCCCGGCTGGAAATGGCACGGGAGCCCATGGTATGGTGGGCATTATTGTCAGCCTTTGCCTTTATGCTCACTTTGGTTTTGAGCGCAAATCTGTTTGCGGACGCCGTTCAGAAGGCGCTGGATCCTCGTATCAGAACCAACACGCCAGGAAATAACGGTTCCAAAACACATAACAAACAAGAAAGCGCGGCGGCTAACAGTCCGGTCACCACAAGGCCATCCACAACCGCGGCTTCCAACGCATCAGTAAACAAACCGACTCATTAGTCATGAATACTTTACTGGAGATCGATAATCTAAAAACAATTTTGCACACCGGCAATAATCCGGTGCGCGCAGTCGATGGGCTCTCAATCAAAATAAACAAAGGCGAAACCTATGCTTTATTGGGGGAATCGGGTTGCGGTAAGTCTATGACAGCGTTGTCGATCATGCGATTATTGCCGGATTCAGGAGAAATCCTATCAGGCTCGATCAAACTGAGCGGCGAGGACATACTCCAATTGCCTGAGACTGGCATGCGCCGGATTCGTGGCAAACAGATCAGCATGATTTTCCAGGAACCCATGTTAAGTCTGAATCCGGTCATGACGATCGCCGAGCAGATTGATGAAGTGCTGAAACAACACTTTAAATTGGACAACAAATCGGCGCAGAACCGTATCCTGGAACTTCTGGGTCAAGTTGGCATACCGGATGCGCAGCGGCGCATGCATGAATATTCATTTCAGTTCTCAGGCGGCATGAAGCAACGTGCAATGATCGCCATGGCGCTTGCGGGGCAACCCGAATTATTGATTGCGGATGAACCAACGACAGCACTCGATGTCACTATACAGGCACAAGTACTGGATCTGATGCGTGAAATCCAGCAAAAAAACCATATGGCGATTCTGCTGATTACCCACGATCTCGGCGTCGTCAGTGAAATGGCGCAACAGGTCGCAGTCATGTACGCTGGAGAAATTATCGAACATACATCACGTAAACTTTTTTTTGCTCAAGCCGCGCATCCTTATTCGCAACAACTGTTTGCGTCGCTTCCCGGCAAACAAAAACGTTTTCAGGAACTGGCCGTGATCAGTGGTACAGTACCGCCGCTATCCCGGCAATTTACCGGTTGCCGCTTTGCAGACCGCTGCAATTACGCTATTGAACGCTGTCATCATACGATACCGCAGTGGCATGAAATTGCAGACAATCATCGGGTTCGTTGTCATCTTTACGACGCATCCGCTGAATTCGCTGAAAAAAAACCGTTACCCGAAATAATACCCAAGGCAACTGCCGCAGCGCCACAAAGTCAGGCCAATGGCACTTTATTACAGGTCAATCATTTGAAAGTCCATTTTCCCATTCGAAAAGGATTTTTCAAACGCGTTGTTGGGCATGTCATGGCCGTTGACGGCGTATCTCTGAAAATAACGGCCGGAAAAACGCTCGCCCTGGTCGGCGAATCGGGTTGCGGTAAAACCACAGTCGGCAAGAGTATTCTGCAATTGATCTCACCAACTGCCGGCAGCGTGCGCTATAACGGTTATGAACTGGTAGATATGCAGCGGCAGCAATTACGCCAGATACGCTCGCAACTTCAATTTGTTTTTCAGGATCCCTATTCCTCCCTGAATCCGAGGATGCGCATCATTGACATTATCCTGGAAGGCATGAATGCACTCAATGTTGAACTCCCTTCAACCACCAAACAGTCGACACAATCCAATGCGTCCATACAGGAAAAAGCAGTCGACACCCTGTTGGAACAGGTTGGTTTACCTGGAGAGACGAAATGGCGTTATCCTCATGAATTTTCCGGTGGACAGCGGCAGAGAATTGCAATTGCCCGAGCCTTGGCGGTTAACCCCAAACTATTGATTTGCGACGAGCCGACAAGCGCTCTGGACATATCCGTTCAGGCCCAGATACTCAATCTTCTGAAATCGCTGCAGAACAATCTGGGACTCGCCTATTTATTCATTACCCATAACATCTCGGTTGTTGAATACCTGGCCGATGAAATCGCCGTCATGTACCTAGGCCGGATAGTCGAATACGGACAGATCGAAGAGGTCATTGAAAATCCGAGGCACCCTTATACGGAAGCGTTATTATCCGCCGTACCGAGAATCGATAAGGATGCTGCTGAAACAGTTATGATACAGCTAAAAGGTGATCTACCATCACCGGCTGCGCCACCGACCGGTTGTCACTTTCATCCGCGTTGCCCCCATGCCATGCCGGTCTGCCGTCAGGCATATCCTGAACTAAGCACTATCAGTCCGACTCATATAACCCATTGTCACCTTTATTCACAGGAGAAACATTCAACACATCATGAGCATTAAACATGAAGTTGGGCGCCGCCGCACATTTGCAATTATTTCGCACCCGGACGCGGGTAAAACCACGTTAACTGAAAAACTGTTAATGTATGCTGGCGCGATTCATATCGCCGGTAGTGTCAAGGCACGTAAAGCCAGCCGGCATGCCACATCCGACTGGATGGATATCGAAAAGCAGCGCGGCATTTCCGTAGCCAGTTCGGTCATGCAAATGGAGTATCGGGATTGTGTCATCAATCTGCTTGACACACCCGGACACCAGGATTTTTCTGAAGATACCTATCGCGTTCTGACTGCTGTTGACGCGGCGCTCATGGTTATTGACGCCGCCAATGGTGTTGAAGCGCAGACATTGCGTTTACTGGAAGTCTGCCGTGCACGCAACACGCCTATACTCACTTTTGTCAACAAAATGGATCGCGAAGTACAGCCTCCACTCGACCTGATTGATGAAATTGAACGCACACTTGGCATGGACGCCATACCATTCACCTGGCCAATTGGAATGGGCCGTCAGTTTCAAGGCGTTTTTGATCTGCGCAAAAAAGGAATCCGTGTTTTTAAACCTGGCGCCGACCGCGCCAATAGCGATGATGAATTTATTACCGCACTTGACGACCCTGCTGTACAGAAACGCTTCGGCTCAAGCCTGAACGATGCGCAAGAAGAAATCGAACTCATCGAAGGCGCGTCACCGGATTTTAATCAGGATGAATTTCTGGCCGGCCATCAAACGCCGGTATTTTTTGGTTCAGCCATCAATAATTTCGGCGTACGCGAAGTTCTGGATGCGCTGGTTGATCTGGCGCCCCACCCCGAGCCCCGCAAAGCAATGCAGCGGGAAGTTTTACCCGACGAACAGAAATTCAGCGGCGTGGTATTTAAAATCCAGGCCAATATGAATCCGGCGCACCGGGACAGGATTGCATTTTTACGCGTGTGTTCAGGTCAGTTCAAACGCGGCATGAATTTAAAAGTTGCCCGCAGCGGTAAAGACATCCGTACCAGCACCGTGGTATCGTTTTTATCGCAGCGCAGGGATATTCTGGAAGAAGCTTTCCCGGGCGACATTATCGGCATCCCCAATCATGGCACCTTGCAACTCGGCGACACATTGACAGAAGGCGAATCACTGCAATTCACCGGCCTGCCATTTTTTGCCCCGGAAATCTTCCGCACCGTGGAAATCGCCGATCCGTTGCGCAGCAAACAATTAAAACTGGGGCTCACCCAATTGGGTGAGGAAGGGGCGATACAGGTTTTCCGGCCGCATATTGGCAATACATTGTTATTGGGCGCGGTCGGCATTCTCCAGTTTGAAGTCGTCACCCATCGCCTGCAAAATGAGTATGCGGTCGCTGCACGAATTGCTCCGGCCAAATACCAATTGGCACGCTGGGTAACGGCGGATGACGCCCGCGAACTGCAACGCTTCATTGAGGCCAATGCGCACCGCATCGCTTACGACGCTGTTGATGCGCCGACTTTTCTGGCTTCATATGGCGCTGAAATCAGCGTTGCGGAAGAGAACTGGCCGTCAATCCGGTTTCATAAAATGCGCGAACATGCCGGCTTGATCTTCCAAACGCAGTAAAAACGCGCTGCTGAAACCTTCGACGAGAATACACTTAACAAACATTATCGCTAACAGGAGCAACGATCCGTAATGATCCACAGCATGACCGGCTACGCCGCCCGAACGCAGACAACAGCGCACGGCACGCTGAATCTTGAACTGCGCGCCGTCAATAACCGTTATCTGGACATTCTGTTGCGCCTGCCCGATGATTTCCGCCCGCTGGAACCGGTCATCCGTGAACAAATCACGCAACAACTCAATCGCGGAAAAATCGAATGCCGGCTCAGCTTCACACCGCTTGCAAGCACCGATAATCCGCAGCAACTGAATACCGGATTACTGCAAAAACTTCAGGATCTTGACCGATCCGTCAAATCCACTCTGCCTGAAGCACAAAGCCTGTCGGTTGCCGACATACTCAACTGGCCCGGCATGCTCGGCAGCAGCAACGTACCCATTGCCGGATTGCATGAAACTATCATGACGCTTTTACAGCAAACACTGCAAGAATTCCAGGCAGCCCGCGCGCGTGAAGGTGAAAAATTAAAAGCCATACTACTTGAACGTGCCGCGCAAATGCGTCAACAGCTCAGCATCACATCGCCACGCATTCCCAACCTGATTGCCGCGTTTGAAGAAAAACTGAGAACACGCCTGCAGGAAGCGCTTGATAATTCCGATGACGACCGGATACGTCAGGAAATCACATTCTTTGCGGCAAAAATCGATATCGATGAAGAATTATCCCGACTAAACACCCATCTGGATGAAGTCGAACGCATCCTGAACACAGGCGGCGCAGTCGGCAAACGGCTCGATTTCCTCATGCAGGAACTCAACCGCGAAGCCAATACCGTCGGCTCCAAATCTGCCGATATTGAAATTTCAAAAATTGCGATGGCGATGAAAGTTTTAATCGAACAAATGCGTGAGCAGGTACAAAATATCGAATAATGCGCACTCGGCCGAGTGCTGTAGGGTGCCAATAAGCGAAGCGCATTGCACCATAATGCCACGCCCAATGGTGCAATGCCCGTCGGTTATTGCACCCTACCCAACATTCCCCGACACGCAGCCCATCCTCCGCTTGAGCCCTTTTCTTGGTTAAGCACTCCGTCGCGCTACGGTCAACCGGCTGCTGGCCTGCCCTGACTGACCTGACCGGCTTGAGCTCAATGACCTCGGGCAAGACGAAAGCCAGTACTGTTGTTGCGGTCAGACGGATCGTCGTGAACGCGGTCAGCAGAACGGCAGAACCCGCCGAGGCTGACCCACGAGCCGCCGCGCAACACGCGCCTGCCTGCGGTACCCGAACCTCGTGGATCGGTTCCCGATCCTGACGGGTAATCACCATACCTATCCTGACACCATTCCCATACATTACCATGCATCTGATACAGCCCCCAGTCATTACACGGTAATGCCTTCACGTCGACAGTTTGTCCCCGGTATTCGCTTTTTCTACCGTTGTTATAGGGATTGTCTCCATCAAAATTAACCAGTGTCGAATCAATCTGGTCGCCCCAACTAAATGGCGTCGTTGTGCCCGCACGGCACGCATATTCCCATTGCGCTTCGGTTGGCAGGCACAATTTCAATTCCGCTTTCAATCCATTCATTTTATCGATAAAGGCATGTGCATCGTCCCAACTGATAGTTTCAACCGGGCGTTCGTCCCCTTTAAAATTACTGGGATTATCACCCATCACTACCTGCCATAAAGCTTGCGTCACCGGCGTATCCGCGATCCAGAATCCTCTTGTCAATGTGACTTCATGCTGCAACTCGTCACCATATCGCTCCGGTTCATCCTCCGGCGACCCCATCAAAAACGTCCCCGGCTCGCACCAGCGGAATGCCTGCCGCACGCCTTTATAGGTGAACGCCATCCACAACCCGAATTCATCCTCGCCCCAGTCGGACGCCCAGGCTTCGGGGAATTCTTCGGGAAAAACGGTGTGTTTGCGGATTTTTAACATGACTTGTTACATGATGGAATGCTCGTGGTTATTGCACCTTTCCTAAAACCCTGACTGGTTTGATTCCATGACTTCGAGCAAGGCGAAATCCAGTAAAGTTGTAACTGTGAGAAAGCGGCACATCGTGATCTCTGCTTGCTGAACGGCAAGATTTACCACTCCGATACCATGACCCTCCACGTAATACACATGTATGTGCTGAAACTGGCCCCTTTGGATCAATAACAAGCTCGGCTTGATAACGACTATACCAATCTTGGCACCATTCCCATACATTTCCATGCATTTCAAACAAGCCCCATAAATTTGGAGGGTAATTTTTAACGTTAATAGTCTGCATTGATTCGTCCTTATTCCAATTAAAAGACTCATAATCCAAATTCCCGCTATAATTCACTTTGTCTCGCGACAATTCACCTTCAAAATTAAATGCACCGGTTGTTCCCGCCCTGCAGGCATTCTCCCATTCGGCTTCAGTCGGTAACCGTAGCCTTAATAATGAGTAATATTTTTTAAGTCGTTGAAGCAAATCTTGAACATCATTCCAACACACACTTTCAACCGGTTTCAATTCACCTTTAAAGCGGCTGGGGTTATGATGCATTAAATTTGACCATAATGCTTGGGTGCACGTCGTATCCGCCATCCAATAACCTTGTGTGAGAATGACCTTGTGCTGAATTTCATCATCTTTACGCCCAATCTCATCCTCCGGCGAACCCATCATGAAACTTGTGGGTTCGATCCAGCGGAAACGCTGGATGACGCCAGCGATGTCGGCATCGGCGTAAAATCCGTATTGGTCGCGCCCGGCAGCGACTGCCCAATCGGGCTTCTGCGTATCTGCCGAAACAGATAGATAAAACCAGAAACCGGGTAACATACCTGCTTGGGAATCCCATTCGGGTGGATGCCAGTACCAGCGGTAGACTTCGTTTTGCTGGCTCATCGATTCGGCGTACAGCCCTTCACTGCCACTGCCGATGAATTGCATCCAGTCCTGTTTCTGCTGTTGCGTGGCGATGACGTCAATGGTGAATCGCTCACGGCCAATCTGGAACGTGTGCTGACCATTAGATGGAAACTTGAATGCCCTGTTTTCGGCTTGTGCCAAATCGAGACTGACGATGCGTTGCTGCCCTCGCCCGTCATCATGAATATGAAAAATCCGGGTATCTTCCAGCGATAATTTCAATATCAACGCGCCGGATTGAGCGTGATTTTCCCAATCATCCAATGTTTTCAGCGACACTGTATTCCCGGAAGCAAGTACCAGTTTGTTAGCTTCCTGCCGCAACAAGTAGGGTTGACGCATTTGAATCTGATTAATATACCCCAACACGGTTTCTATCTCGGATTGCGTCAGATTGGATGGCCATTCAATTTCTGCATTACCTTTAAGTTGGGCATCCTGCATGCGTGAAAAAGCCAGAAACGGCAGCCAGTATGCATGCCGATGCCGCCAGGCCGGGGATTCATGCCGCGCCAAATGGCGTTTTACCCAACCGTGCAACAGGTTATTTTGTGGATTTTCACGGTATGTAGCAACCATATCCTGCAAAAACTTTTCTGTTGCAGCATCAACGTCGTTTGGCAGCGTTAATCCGAGTAGCTTCAGGTTATACATGGCTTCAAAATACAACACATCCGGATAAAATGCGTGAAAGCGGCCTGTTAATTCGATCAATTTTTGCTGCTGCTCCGACGACAAATTCGCAATCAAATGGTGTGCTTTTTCAAGGAAATGGATTTTGCTGCCAACCTGCCAACCCCATTCGTCACCTTCGCTGATGACTGCGGCATGTCGCCAGACTGCCGTTTCATGACCGATGTCATGGCCTCCCGGCATCAAATAGCGCAGCGCTCGCAGCAGGCCGCTGTCGATGCGCACACTCGCAAAACAGGCCGACAGCAGTTGATCGATGCTATTCGTATGATGACGCCTCTCCTTCTCAAACTGGACATCACCTTTGAGTAGTTTCAGGCGGCTCGTCCTGTCCCATACCACGCAATCAAAATATTTCAGGAGTCGAGAATCAATATTCCGCTCGGCAACCGGCATCAGCACGGTAGCACGCCAGCCCTGTGCATTGAGAATTTGCCCGAACGCCAGCCAGCTATACAATACCTGCCGCGATTGCGAATGCATAGCCAGATCACTGAGAATAATAATCGGTGTACCCGGTTCGGGTGCGCGCCACGGTTCGATGATTTCGTGTTGCTGGTCATAACGCGCAATCGTACCGCCCGGCTCATCGTAGATGTATTGCACATCTAGCCCTTCATCACCGCGCAATTGCACCAACCGCTCGCGCAGTTTCAAAAAATCGCGCCGGTACGGAAAATTATCGTCATTAATATCGATCAACACCCGCGCCTTCGCCGACCAGCTGTAACGCTGCTTGCGCGGAATACGCCGGATCATCTCACCATTCGCCACTTGTTTGACGAGTTGCACCGTGTCCGGTTTGCGTCCTTCCACCTGATCACCGAGGATTTTTTGCAGAAAAGGTAACAGGCGTGACCAGACAGTTAGTTCCGTATGCAATGGTTTGACTTGATGACTTGCCGGTATCCGTGTCGCTGTTTCCTGCAATAGTGTAGGAGACGCTTGGGTAAACCAGTTGGGCGAGCCCATTACATCGGTTTCAGCATGGTTTTGTGTTTGATCGACAGCGCGTGATGTGATGCGGTAATACGAAGCCGATGTTGCAACGGATGGAACGGATTCCTCGCTGTGTTCCGACCCCAGGTCTGTTGGCATGACATCGTCCGAATCGATTTGATTATCGACATCCTTGTCACCATCCTCGGCAAAGTCGGATTGTAACGGTGGCAGCAACACCGGTTGATCAGTAACAACCGGAATTTTCTCAAACCCCAGTATGGCCGCGATTTGTTCGTGCTGTTCAGGATTGAGCGTTGTTAATCCCCATAACAATTCAGCACGATTTACACAGCTCTTGCCGCGAACGAATGGCTGACCGGCTGATTTGGTGATATCGGCTATTTTATTTATCATGCATCACCGGATATTTGCGCAAAGCAAATTCGTTGATTTTGTCGAACAATTTTACTTGCTCGTCTTCGGTTTTGCCCAGCACTGACAAGGCGCGCAGCATATCGAGATATTCCGCCTGACCGGGTGGTGTCACACCTTTTTCCATAGCCGTTTTCCGGTCCTTGATCAATTGCTCGGCTGCTTGCGAACGAACGTTCGGCGAACAAAGATTGCCAAAATGCAATTGGCCGCGCTGATCCAGTAGCTGGATCAATGCCTGATCATCCTTGGGTAAATCCAGATTCAACACCAGGCAACGGCGCACGAACGCGGCAGGCAATTCACGTTCTTCATTGGTGGTGATAATTACCAGCGGCGGAACGCTTCCTTTGCCACCGATGGTTGTTTTCAACCACGGAATCTCAATGGCGTTATTGCCGAGAATTTCTAGCAGGCTGTTGGGCAGTTCGGCATTGGCCTTGTCGATTTCATCGATCAGGATCACACTGCTTTCGGCCTGCTGCCAGCCGGTTGGCTTTTCCGGCAATGATAATTGATATTGGCTGCTTTGATATACGGCATAAGCCGCATCCCAATCCAGCGCCCACCACAACACACCGGGCGAGATAAAGCGTTTGGTGTCGAGCAATATTTTTTTATCTTCGCCAGCTTTGATCGTTTGTGCTTCAGCCAAACGGCTGACCGCATCGAACTTCCACAGCAAATCCTGACCTTCAGTATGCGCATTGACCACTTCGTAAACAAACAAACGATTCAGCGCCACCGCCGCCGCATGCGCCAACTGACTTTTACCCGTACCCGGCTCTCCGCGCAACAAAACCGGACGGCAAGCCGCCAGGGCGGTTTTCAGCACGTTGATGCTTTTTTCGTCAAACTGATGCACCGTAGATGGCCATGAACCATACCGCGGCAGATTCAATTGCGTGGCCGCGTCCAGTTTGGCGATGTCTGCACTGATTCTCTCGAGAAATTCTGGATTCATTTGGGCTTATACTCTTCCAAGGTTTTATAAAAATCGCTGATCGCAACCATTAATTCAGCGTCTTCAACAATAAACGTTTCTTCGCATGCCCCCGATTTAATGCGTATGAACGATAAATCCGGCAATAGCTTCCTGATTTCTTTTTGCACCGTGGCATCTGAGAGTGGTGACGTGGAATCATCTGGGAGCAGCAAAAAGTAATTTTTTCTGAGTTTGAGATTTTTCTGCTGTTTTCGTTGTTTGATGGTTCTTTGTAAAATATCCAGCGCGCGTGTTTCATCCACCTGACTGGATATTTCCTGATCCATTACACGCTGAAACAGGCGTTTGATAATATCCCGCACTACATCTTTTGAATGATAACCGGATTCCAGTGTAACACCCTTGCCACCCTGAAGATTTAAATCGTGGGATCCGTACTTGAAACGGGGAATGGTTTGTGCATGACGCGATACGACCACTTCCACACCGCCAAAACTCATGCCAGGCAACACTTGTTCACTTCCATGATTCTGCATGCACTCACTCCGGTGCTGCGCCATCCATTCATTTTTGACATTGAACAAAACCAGCTTGGCCAAGGCGTCTTCCGCTGTCTGATACAGTTTCCTGATACCCGTGATGTCAGAACTAACCAATTCATCGTAACTGTTTACAAACGCGGACTGCAGATTTTGAATAATCTCGACAAACTGTCCATCCAGACACTTGTCGATGAGGTAACCATGCAGGCCCTCATCATCGGTCACATTCAAACCGCAGTTCTTGATGATCTGATCTCTGAACAACTCGGACTTCTTCAAATCCACCGCAAGTAATGTTTTAATCTCCGCTAGAAATACCGCATCGCCATTGGCCTGGTCATCAAGTCTTTTGGGCTGAATCCGGTCGAGTATCTGTGTGTACCGCTGCGCCTTGAGTTGATCCAACGTTGTTGTCAAACGGTTTGCAGCAAAATTAATCAGTTCGTTGATATTCTGATAGATATCGCGGCACAGTTTGACACGTTTATGTTCTTCAATAAATACAGTCGGATCGCGCCCGGCTAATTTTGATTCTGCCCCTTCATATCTCTTCTTCCAGAAATCCGTTAAATCGATTCGGTAATCTTCATCCTGCACATCGATACCATCAACATAAATCGGATGCGCACGGTCATTGAAATCGCTTTTCTGCCAGGTTGTCAGTAGTTCGTACATACACCAGATGGATTTGAAATAGGCATCGCTGAATAGCATTATGATATGTTTGCCACCGGCGAGATTATCCATATAATCACGAATCAGATCCCCATGCTGCATTGCATTGTTATCGCGCATCAATTGAATATCACGCGCTCCACAAAGCTCTTCCAACTCGTCAACAATACCTGTATCACGCTCAACTTGCCAGGAATATGATACAAACACTTTGATATGTGATTTCATTCAACATTCCTTGATGTAGAGAAGATTGGCCAATATTTGTACTGTGATCAAGAGAAAAATAAATCCGCGCTGTGTTCCATACCCAAATATTTTGCAGGGTGCCAATAAGCGAAGCGCATCGCACCATAAAACATGACCAACGGTGCAATGCCCGTTGGTTATTGCACCCTACTCGCTCTAGTTTTCATTGACTTCGAACAAGTCGAAAACCTGTGTAGTCATTGCATGCACTTGGTGAAACGAAACTACGATCAGCCGATCGGCAATCCCTCGCGCTTCCAATAATCCAAGAACCTCCTCGTAATACACGAGCAAAACCTGATGATGGGCCGAGTGGATCAGTCGCATGTTCTGATGGGTATATACCATACCAATCTTGACAATACTCCCACACATTACCATGCATCTGATACAGTCCCCAGTCATTACATGGCAGCGCTTTGACTTCGACCGTTTGTTCTCGGTATTCGCTAGAACTACCTTTATTATAAGGTTCGGTTCCATCAAAATTAACCAATGTCGAATCGATTTGATCACCCCAGCTAAATGGCGTCGTTGTTCCCGCACGGCACGCATATTCCCATTGCGCTTCAGTTGGCAGGCAGAGTTTCAATTCCGATTTCAGGGCGTTCATTTTAGCGACAAACGCCTGAGCATCTTCCCAACTAATCATTTCAACCGGCAGTTCTTCGCCTTTAAATTTACTTGGATTATTATTCATCACCTCCTGCCATAAGGCTTGCGTCACCGGCGTATCGGCGATCCAAAAGCCTTTGGTCAATGTCACCTCATGCTGTAATTCATCATCCAGACGCTCTGGTTCATCTTCTGGCGATCCCATCAAAAACGTTCCCGGTTCACACCAGCGAAACGCCTGACGCACGCCTTTGTACGTGAACGCCATCCACAACCCGTATTCATCCTCGCCCCAGTCGGACGCCCAACTTTCGGGAAATTCTTCGGGTAGAATTTTGTGTTTGCGGATTTTGAGCATGGTAAGCTTTTTTACATTCGGCAGAGTCTAAAACCAATATAACCATAGCTAACTGATGATTTTCCATGACTATCGCGGGCAGCTGAACGGCCGTACCTCCCAAGATTGAAACATGAACCACCGCGCAGCACGCGATGATCGCCCACATCCACTCCTCGTGGATCAGCAATATGCCATGAGGGATAATGGCCATACAAATCCTGGCACCATTCCAGTACATTGCCATGCATCTGATACAAACCCCAGTCATTGCAGGGTAAAGTTTTTACACCTATCGTTTGTCCGCGATATTCACTTTTACTGCCATGACTATAGGGATAATTCCCATTGAAATTAACTAATGTTGAATCGATCTGATCTCCCCACGAAAACGGCGTAATCGTTCCGGCCCGGCAGGCATATTCCCATTGCGCTTCAGTTGGAAGGCATAATTTCAATTCCGCTTTCACCCTGTTCATTTTGGTAATAAATATTTGCGCATCTTCCCAACTAACATTGTCAACCGGTTGTTCTTTTCCATTAAAAATACTGGGATTATCACCCATCGCGACTTCCCACAAGGCTTGTGTTACCGGCGTATCGGCGATCCAAAAGCCTTTTGTCAACGTTACCTCATGTTGTAATTCATTATCTAGACGCTCTGGTTCATCATCTGGCGATCCCATCAAAAATGTCCCCGGTTCACACCAACGAAATATCTGCTTCACACCTTTGTAAGTGAACGCCATCCATAACCCATACTCATCCTCACCCCAATCGGATGCCCAGCTTTCGGGAAATTCCTCTGGTAGAATTTTATGTTTACGAATTTTGACCATAGATTATTATTAGATACTATAAATCAATACATTGTGGATTATCGATTACGAGCCAGACGAAAACCAAAATTGTAGTAAGACTTAGTTGGAACGTTGTGTAAACGGAAAGCTGAACGACAATATCTATCTCGTTGATACCACGACCCACCGCGCAGCACACGGCCAGTGCCTGAACTGGGTCCTTGTGGATCAGTTACAGAATTCAAAGAATACTGTCCATACCAATCCTGACACCATTCCCATACGTTGCCATGCATTTGATACAGCCCCCAATCATTGCATGGTAGGTCTTTCACACCTATTACTCCGGGCATGTTTCCTATTTTACGGTCACCGTCGTAAGGATAACTACCATTGCAATTAACCAGGTTTGAATCAATCTGATCACCGCAAAAAAAAGAAGTATCTGTTCCAGCGCGACACGCATACTCCCATTGCGCTTCGGTCGGCAGACAAAGTTTCAATTCCGCTTTTAGGCCGTTCATTTTGGCAATAAACTTCTGTGCATCTTCCCAACTGACTTTATCAATCGGATTTATTTCTCCTTGAAAACGACCTGGATTCATACCCATGACCATATGCCATAACACCCGTGAAACTGGTGTATCTGCTATCCAAAATCCTTTTGTCAGCGTCACTTCATGCTGTAACTCATCTTCCCTACGTTCAGCTTCATCCTCCGGCGAACCCATCAAAAAAGTCCCCGGCTCGCACCAGCGGAATGCCTGCCGCACGCCTTTGTAGGTGAATGCCATCCATAATCCAAACTCATCCTCACCCCAGTCGGACGCCCAGGCTTCAGGGAATTCTTCGGGAAATACGGTGTGTTTGCGGATTTTTAACATGGCGTTTCTTTATGTTTCAGGCAATCCATCAATACCAGTCTTCAATTTTCAGCGATTCGATTCGGGAAAATTCACGTGTATTGTTCGTCACTAATATTGCGTTATGCTGCAACGCGGTCGCGGCGATGAGGATATCGTAGTGGCCGATGGGTTGACCCGTTCTTTCCAGCTTAAACCGGATTGATGCGGCTATTTTGGCCTCACGTTGCGAAAACGGCAACACAGTGATCAATGCACAAAGCGCATGTAATTGCTCAATACGCTTTTTTGGTGAAGCGGATTTCAAGATGCCATATTCCAATTCATACATCACGACCGCGGGAATTCCAATTTCATTGGGTGATTTCGCCAGCAGATTTTCTGACACGCGCCCCATTCCTTTGAAAAAGTAAATCAAGGTATTGGTGTCAAGTACGTACATGCGCCGATTCCTATTCGCCTTCGCTACAAATTTGCACGCTTGCTGTCTTTTCCTGAACCGGCACGAATTTCTTCAATCGCCGGAAAATCCTGCCAAGCACCGGCCAGTTCGGCAATCGACTCCGGCCATTCATTGGCAACTCTTTCTTCAATGATGCGCGCTATCCATTTGCTTTTGGATAAATTCGCAGCCTTGGCCGCCGCAATCATTCTTTCTTCGATTTCTTTTTCCAGATAAATCGTTACCTGCCCCATTGCTTAATCCTCATAATCATATATGTGGGATTATAAGTGCATCACTCACACAATATCAAACCAAACTGTATCGCACCACCACCTGTTTCTTCGCGTGCGCCGTCGCGCGGTGTAGAACTTCAATGAGCAAAGCGCATTGCATCATAAAGACACACCCAACGGCGCAATGCCCGTTGGTTATTGCACCATACTTTTCAGAGACCTCGGGCAAGACGGAAACCGTAGGCGTCGATGCGGCGAGACGGATTGTAGTTGCGGTGGGAACGGTAGGCAGAGCGACAATGTCTACCGAGATGCATCCACGAACCGCCACGCAGCACGCGTTCTACCCCTGTTTCCGGACCCAGCGGATCAATCACCGAACCTGTTGGAAAATCACCAAAAAAGTCCTGACACCATTCGAACACATTGCCATGCATTTGGTAAAGCCCCCAGTCATTGCATGGTAGGGTTTTCACTTCTATAGTTTGCCTCCGATATTCACTTTCAGTACCATTATTGTATGGAACGGCACCTTTAAAATTAACCAATGTCGAATCGATCTGGTCGCCCCAGCTAAACGGTGTTGTAGTTTCAGCACGGCAAGCATACTCCCACTGTGCTTCAGTTGGCAGACAGAGTTTCAGATCCGGTTTCATGCCATTCATTTTGGCGATAAACACCCAAATATCCTCCCAACTAACATTCTCAACCGGACGCTCTTCACCTTTAAAGCGACTTGGATTGCTGCCCATCACTATTTGCCATAATGCCTGTGCCACCGGCGTATCCGCGATCCAAAATCCTTTTGTCAGTGTCACTTCATGTTGCAATTCATCACCATCTCGCTGAGGCTCATCCTCCGGCGACCCCATCAAAAACGTCCCCGGCTCGCACCAGCGGAATGCCTGCCGCACGCCTTTGTAGGTGAATGCCATCCATAATCCAAACTCATCCTCACCCCAGTCGGACGCCCAGGCTTCGGGGAATTCTTCGGGAAAAATAGTATGTTTGCGGATATACACGATTTGTAGGAATTACAATAATTGTTTGACTATAAACGCTACTGAATATTTCATATGAATCATATCATTCATCCCAGCATGAAGTTTTAAAGTAATATCAATATTAGCTATGTCAGGCAAAACTGAGTTCAAGGGCTTTAACTTATGGAAACCGTTCTCGCGAAATTTTCTGATAAATACGTTAGCTGACCAGAACAATAACAAAACGTTTTTTAGAAAACCAAGGACGTTATTCTGTGTACACGTACGTGTACACTATGCACAAAATGAATAAGACAAACCATTTATTCATAACTGTTTAATACCTGTACTCAATATTCAGATACAGTCCGAATAGCGCGCGATGCTCGATCAGGAACATAAATAAACGCCGCCACTGATATTAACAGGCTGTCAGAAAGCACGCTGAACAAAGCCAAGGTACCTGCGAACATCACTGCGTTTTTCAATGCCTGTTTAAACCTTACCCAACTCAGACGGTAAATCGTTAAGTAAATTAAGCGGCACACATTTTTATTTTGACTTGCTTTATCCTTTATTTAATACTATCGTGCGAGCAGCAAAAATAATAATTCTGTTTTCAGTCACTCTGGAAGAAGGCGCATAAAAACAACCGCAATCAACACATGTCAAGAATTTCTTTAACACCAAAATGACAACAACATAAAGTTTTTTCATTTTCACGGTATTTCCATTAAGCGAATCTCAAATATGTCTTTTAGTATTCCAGCACTGTTAGCACAACATCAGTCAGAAAAATTTGATTTACATGAAAAACATCTGAACAATCAGATGGTGAAGGTATTAAAAACCATCGGTTATGACCGAACGTACCAAAGAGCTGTAGGGCAATATTTGTATGATCAGGACGGCATTGAATATCTAGATCTGCTCAGCGGATTTGGCGTATTTGCTGTTGGACGCAATCACCCGGTCGTTATCAAGGCATTACAGGATACATTGACACAGGAATTACCGAATCTTGTGCAAATGGATGTATCGCTTTTAAGCGGGTTACTCGCCAAAAAAATTCTACAAACTGTGCCGGATAACCTGAACCGTATGTTTTTCTGTAACTCAGGTTCGGAAGCAGTCGAAGCTGCAATCAAATTCGCTCGTTATGCGACAAAAAGACCGCAGATCTTATATTGCGAACACAGTTTTCATGGCTTAACGCTGGGTTCGTTATCCCTCAATGGTGAAAAAATTTTCCGTGAGGGCTTTGGCGCATTGTTACCGGATTGTGAAGCGGTTCCATTTAATAATCTTGAAGCACTGGAAAATGCGCTGCGTTCAAAAAATGTTGCCGCATTTATACTGGAACCCATTCAGGGCAAAGGCGTCAACGTCCCCGATGATAACTATCTCCCGGAAGTCGAACAACTTTGCCGCAAATACGGCACATTATTTGTCGCCGATGAAATTCAAACTGGCATTGGCAGAACTGGAAAATTCTGGGCGATTGATCATTGGAATGTCAAACCAGACATGATTCTGATGGCAAAGGCATTGTCGGGTGGATTTGTTCCCGTCGGCGGCGTTGCCATGACTGAAAAAATCATGGATTCGGTATTTAACCGCATGGACCGTGCTGTTGTGCACGGTTCGACTTTTTCGAAAAACAACATGGCAATGGCCGCCGGTTTAGCAACACTGCAAGTGATCGCGGATGAAAAATTAACTGAAAACAGTGCTGAAAAGGGCAAATCCATCATTGATGGTATCAATGCCATGGTCAGTAAATATGAATTCCTCAAGGAAGCGCGTGGCAAAGGACTGATGATTGCAGTCGAATTTCATGCTCCCCAAAGCCTGTCGCTGAAAGCGGCCTGGACAATGCTTGAAGCGGCCAATAAAGGCTTATTTTGTCAAATGGTTACAATTCCACTCTTTAAGGAACATCATATCTTGAGTCAAGTTGCCGGTCACGGCATGAACGTCGTCAAAATGCTGCCGCCATTGAATCTGACAGATAAAGATTGCCAGAAAATACTCACCGCGTTTGATCAGGCGATTGCTGAAACGCACAAAGTGCCCGGTTCGATCTGGAATCTCGGAAAAACACTGGCGGGTCACGCTCTGAAGAAATAAGCCAAGTATTATCCGAAAGAAAACTATTCGATTATTTCGGTGAAACGAGTTTTGGGCTGAGGTAGGCCGCCTGGCTCATGCCCATCAAACCGACCATCTCAAGCGGGATGTTCCAGAGGACGCCATCAAGAACACTTTTAGTCATAAACATCACGACAGTTAATCCCGTCCAGAAAACCATTTGCGCGCGTACCAGCGAAAGTTGTTCGCTCCCGTGTTCATCGATAATGCAAACCAGATCGCTCAAACGCGGCACTATCTTGGACCGGAGCGCCGGAGGCAACGGTTTGGACTGATCGATAACCGTAACCGCGGCCGCGCTGTCCTTTTTATCAGATTTCATATAGCTGACACCGCCAGTCAGCAACGACATACCCATCAGAATCACCAGTGTGTCGGGAATATTCGGCACTTCAAGTCTGAGCATGCCATAACCGCCGACCACCATGCCGATTGCCACTGTCCACAACGCAACTTGCGTGCGCGCGAGCGATAATCTTCCGTCACTGCTACAGAAAAATGTGATCACCGGATGACCGGAACGTCTCGCCAGAAATGCTATGAAAATTATTAACATAGCAGTCATTGCGATTGTCCAGGCCACCGCCACCGCGATATTCCCCAGATTCACCTCATGCGAAGCAACGACAGCCTGTTCGACCTTCACGCCATCAGCCGTTGATTCCGTCCATGTCAGAATGGGTGTTATGCGCGTCATGCCTTTATAGGGCGAGACCGGATAATTTTGCAAATCAAACAATAGCAGCGTTCCCGTTAGCTGAATATTCTGTCCTACTACCATTTCCGTACTGATCTGATTGCGAGCGATAATAATAGGTTTGATTGTTTCAAATTCTTTTTTGTGAACAGAAGAAAATGTATGACTGGTACGCAGCAGTAGCTGGGGTTGCATGGCTGTTGTGATATCATGCGTAACAAAAACACGAAACGGGTGCGACATCAACTGTCCGTCAGCCACATACAACGAAATAGTGTCGCTATGCGTATCCTGCGCCCTGCCCTGTGGCAGGATCAGCAATAGAATCAGCGTCAGAATAAACCGTTGATAGACAGGAAAAGCGCGCATAATCAGAAAAGCTTCCGTGAATTGTTGAAATTCAAACCATTGAAAACCAATTGCGTGTTACCGTATGCCGTACGAATGTAACAAAGGTATACTTTAGGGTCAATAATATCAAGCAATCATTGCCGAACCCGGCTTCGGCAAACTAGGCCACGCTCATCTTGGTCGCTTTATTCGCTCTGGTTGCTTTGTGCACTTTGTTCGCTTTAGTCGTTTACAGCATTTTGCAACTTTAATGTATATGTTCGCAATTAAAACAGTAGCCCTCTTTTTTATCACGGCCGTTGCGGAAATTCTGGGATGCTACCTGACCTACCTCTGGCTCACCCAGAATAAAACCGCATGGCTGCTGATTCCCGCCGGACTAAGCCTTGCCGCGTTTGCCTGGCTGTTGACACTACACCCGACTGCAGCGGGCCGGGTTTATGCAGCGTATGGCGGCGTTTATATTTTTGTCGCGATTTTCTGGCTGTGGACAGTCGACGGCATCAAACCGACGTTATGGGATCTGGTTGGCGCAGCGGTTGCAATTACAGGCATGGCGATTATCATGTTTGCACCCAGGTCCGCCTGAACTCAAGACTTGAGTCGGCGCAATGCACCAACGGTTACAGGTTGTTCTCAATATCTCCCCGCAAAAACTCATACACTACTACGAGGGTGCAGTGAGCACAGTCGTTGCAACAACGACCGATGGCCGCACCATCCGTTTCCCCGCCAACATCCTGCGATCCGTGGTGCAGGCGGATGGCGTGCAGGGAATCTTCGAACTGGTGTTCGATAAAAATCATAAATTCGTTTCGATCAAACGCATTCGATCGGTTTAGCGCCTGCCCCGTTCGCTTTCATTGACGGGCAAGCTGCGCTAAACTCTGTCTTTCTATTCAATCCTCGACACTCATTCTTTTCACACAATAAAAGTAAATACTATGGCCCAATATGTCATGTCCATGCTCCGCGTGAGCAAAATTGTTCCACCGAAACGTCAGATCATTAAAGATATTTCACTAAGCTTTTTTCCCGGTGCCAAAATCGGCCTGCTCGGATTGAACGGTTCCGGCAAATCCACCGTACTGCGCATTATGGCAGGCGTGGACACAGAATTCGACGGTGAGGTGCAACGCTTGTCCGATATCCGCGTCGGTTATCTGCCGCAGGAACCGCAACTCGATCCCGAGCAAACCGTGCGTCAGGAAGTCGAAGCCGGCATGGGCGAAATCATGGAAGCGCAAAAAAAACTCGACGCCGTTTACGCCGCCTATGCCGAAGAAGACGCCGATTTCGATGCGCTGGCTGAAGAACAGGCGCGCCTTGAAGCCATTCTCGCCACTGCGGGCAGCGACACCGAAAACCAGATGGAAATCGCCGCCGACGCCTTGCGCCTGCCGCCGTGGGACGCCGTGGTCAAAAACCTGTCCGGCGGTGAAAAACGCCGCGTAGCGTTGTGCAAGCTGCTGCTGGAAAAACCCGACATGCTGCTGCTCGACGAGCCGACCAATCATCTGGATGCCGAATCGGTTGAATGGCTCGAGCAGTTTCTGGTGCGCTTTCCCGGCACCGTCGTGGCCGTTACCCATGACCGCTACTTTCTCGATAACGCTGCCGAATGGATTCTGGAACTCGATCGCGGACACGGCATTCCGTGGAAAGGCAATTATTCGAGCTGGCTCGAGCAGAAAGAAGCACGGCTGGAACAGGAAAGCAAACAGGTTGACGCGCATATGAAAGCAATGAAGAAAGAGCTTGAATGGGTGCGGCAAAACCCCAAAGGCCGTCAGGCCAAATCGAAAGCCCGTCTGGCGCGTTTCGACGAACTGAGTTCACAGGAATACCAGAAACGCAACGAAACGCAGGAAATCTTCATCCCCGTCGGCGACCGGCTCGGCAACGAAGTAATCGAATTCAAGGAGGTGTCCAAAGCCTACGGCGACCGGCTGCTGATCGACAACCTGAGCTTCCAGATACCGCCCGGTGCGATTGTCGGCATTATCGGCCCCAACGGCGCGGGCAAATCGACATTGTTCAAACTCATTACCGGCAAGGAACAACCCGATTCCGGCGAAGTCAAAACCGGCCCGACCGTCAACATTGCCCATGTCGACCAGGCGCGCGACTCGCTGGAAAACGACAAAACCGTGTTCGACGCCATATCCGGCGGCAACGACCTGCTCACGGTAGGCAAATACACCACCCCTGCCCGCGCTTATCTCGGCCGTTTCAACTTCAAAGGCGGTGACCAGCAGAAAGTCGTCGGCCAGCTTTCCGGCGGTGAACGCGGACGGCTGCATCTCGCGCAAACGCTGATCGCGGGCGGCAACGTGCTGCTGCTTGACGAACCGTCGAACGATTTAGACGTGGAAACCCTGCGCGCACTCGAAGACGCGCTGCTCGAATTCGCTGGCTGCGTACTCGTCATCTCGCACGACCGCTGGTTCCTCGACCGCATCGCCACGCACATCCTCGCCGCCGAAGGCGAATCGCAATGGACGTTCTTTAACGGCAACTACCATGAATACGAGGCCGACAAAGTCAAACGATTGGGTGAAGAAGGCGCAAAACCGAAGCGGATACGGTATAAGCCAATAAGCCGTTAAAACGTTTATCAATAAAATAGACACTTGCACTCCAAAAATATTGGATCGGAGTTGATTAGAGAAATATATGCCAGAGCTAAACTCAATTAGTATTGAAGGCTTCAAAAGCATTGCATCCATTGAAAAATTGGAACTTGGGGATATTAATGTAGTTATTGGTCCTAATGGTTCAGGAAAATCAAACTTCATTGGTGTGTTCTCTTTTCTGCATGCAATTCGGGAAGGCCATTTGCAAGACTATGTCATTAAATCAGGAGGGGCAGACAAAATTCTTCATTTTGGAACAAAAGTGACTAGCAAACTGGAAATTCACATTTCATTTCAGGATGAACAAAACCAATACAAAATTATTTTACAACCAACAGAAAACGATGAACTTGTTCCTGAATTAGAAAAGGTATATTTCTGGGACAAAGAAAAGTACTCGAGTCCTTATCAAGAAATCATTTCTCGCGATAAAAAGGAAGCTGGAATTAGTGTCAAAAGTAACTCAAAAGTTGCAAATTTTGTTCGTGATCACCTGGACAGTTGGCGGCTCTATCATTTTCATGACACCAGTTCCACTTCACCAATGAAAAAAACGAATGATATTAATGACAACCGTTATCTTCGCCCTGATGGATCGAACTTAGCTGCATTTCTTTATTATCTACATCAAAGGCACGAAAATTCATATTACCTGATTCGACGTACCGTACAGCGTATTGCACCTTTCTTTGATAATTTTCAATTGGCACCACAAAAACTAAATCCGGAGAAAATTCGATTAGAATGGCGACACAAAGGATCAGAAGCCTATTTCGATGCTGCTTCACTTTCTGACGGGACGTTGCGTTTCATTGCTTTGACAACATTGTTTCTCCAACCAGAAGAATATAGACCATCAGTAATACTCGTTGATGAACCCGAATTAGGACTTCACCCTTCTGCTATTGCTCAATTGGCTGCACTGATTCGACAAGCTTCAGTTGCAACTCAAGTAATCATTTCTACACAATCTTCTCTGTTGCTCGACCACTTTAAGCCAGAAAACGTATTAGTTGCTAATCGAGTCAATGGTGGGACTCAATTTACTCGACTTGATTCTAGTAAATTGGAAACATGGCTTGATGATTACAGCCTAGGTCAGCTTTGGGAAAAAAATGAAATTGGTGGAAGACCAGAAAGTGAGTAAATCTATGGCCAGGTTGCTTATCCATGTAGAAGGAGAAACAGAAGAGTCTTTCATCAATGATATTCTTAGAAGTCATCTTTATAAATTCGGTTACTCAAGTGTCAGTGCTCGCTTAATCGGTAATGCAAGGCAACGAGACCGACGCGGGGGTATTCGAGCATGGAAAACAGTACGTAAAGATATTATAAATCACCTTAAAGAAGATTCAGAATGCCTTTCAACCACAATGGTGGATTTTTACGCTTTACCTCAAACAGGAGATGGTGCATGGCCAGGACGAGCAGAAGCAGGAAAACTTGAATTTTCTAAAAAAGCAACATCAATTGAATCTGCGTTGCTTGAAGATGTTTGCAATGAATTAGGTCGGGAGTTTAATTATAAACGCTTTATACCCTTTATTATGATGCATGAGTTTGAAGGATTATTATTCAGTGATACTGACAAATTTGGGTTGAGTATCGGAAGAACAGACTTATCGTTAAAATTCAAGGCTATCCGTAATCAATTTAAAACCCCTGAAGAAATAAACGATTCACCGATTACAGCACCGTCAAAGCGCATTAAGGGCTTAATTCCTAATTATGAGAAACCTATTTTAGGTATTCTAGCCATTCTTGAAATTGGGCTAGATACTATTCGGAAGGAATGCCCACATTTCAAGCAATGGTTGGAACAACTGGAACAATGGCCCAGAAATTAGATTGTTGATTCAGGTAATAACTTCAATTTATTTACGTGAAAAGTAAACCAGCTTACCGTTCCAAAATAATTTGCTAGAAACTTCCTTGACGCCATGTTAGAAACGCGATTGGAAAATGGATACAACAAAAAAGTTCGCAAATCAGATTTTTTTAAGCCTGTTCATGACCAAAACCGGCGCCTACACTGAGGAAGAATTTGACACTGCCTACGACACTTTCAAACAAAATGGCAAACCGCTGATTTACACCTATTTCAAGGACGCACAAATATCAACAACCAAAGTAAATTTGAATGACTTACAGTCACTCAGAGCATTTCAAGACAAGTTGAAAGCAAAAGGTCATTTCTGGACGGAATACAATAGTACTGAGCATCCTAAACAACATTTCCGGGATCAGATCGATAAATTGCTTGATGAAGGCAAGATTTAAATCACACACGTATATTTATGATGAACGACATCGACGACATCACTACCGCCTTGCTCAAATTCCGTGACCAACGCGACTGGGCACAGTTTCACAATGCCAAGGATTTGGCGCTCGCGCTGAATATCGAATCCGCTGAACTGCTTGAGGTGTTTCTGTGGAAATCGGCGGATGAAGCCAATATCGACCAGGTGAAAGAAGAACTCGCCGATGTGTTCACGTTCGCGTTTCTGCTCGCTGATAAATACGACCTCGATGTCCGGCAGATCATACAGGACAAGCTTGAAGCCAATGCGCTGAAATACCCGGTTTCAAAATCAAAAGGCTCGTCAAAAAAATATACTGACTTGTAGACAGCGCGTTTCAGCCGGCGGTTTCTATTTCCTGTCGCAGCATCAACGCGCATTTAATTGCTGCTGGCTGTCGGCTTCGTTGGATTTGCTCATTCCATACCGGCTATTGCCGTTAGGTATGCATAGTCACTCTTTTTAATCAGACGACAATGCAGCTGTTAACCGCACGACAAATTCCATCTGCCGGCAAAGCCGACACGGTGTTTCGCATTTCCCGCTGGGGAGCGCTGGCGGGATATTCATTTGCAGTACTGGTAATGGCGGGATTGCTGACAGCTTTTGTCGCCATGTTCTTTGCACCCGAGTTCAGTGGATTTCACTGGCTTAAGGTCATACTCGGGATTTTACTCGGCCTGTTGACTCTGCTCATGTGGTTAATTGCCGGCGCGCTGCAATACAGTTATACCGCACTTGGCCTGCCAAGCAACTGGTTACTGCGCATCGGTCCCTGCGGCGTTATGATCAAATACCGGTCGTATATTCATTTCGATTCACCGCAGGAAGATCCCGTTGCCATCCATCTGGATTGGCATGAAATCGACAACATTCAACGCTATCGGGAGACCGTTCGCATCCGTGAAATGGGAGAAGTCAATGACATCCGGCATGATTACTTGATGATCACGCTCAAACCCGGTTGCCACACGCCCGGCAAAATCAGCAAAGTCAGAAAAGCACTGGAATTTGAGGCACAGCGCAAACCGGCCCATTTTCAGGTGGATGCGTTGCAACACGAATTATTCATAGCGCGCAAAAACAAAGCCGGTGATCGGGAAATCAGACGTCTGAAACAGGCGATTCAGGAAGAAAAAAAACGTCATCCGGGCCGACATAACAAAACCCGATTCAAACACCGTCCCGTCATCTTCATTGCGCCCGACACACTGAAAATTGAATGGACACATGCCGCACCTGAAGTGAAAACACTGAATGCGCTGCTAGCGCAATACGGGACAGAAACCGTCGCAGCTCAGCGGACAATCGATATGGACACACCTAAAACTAGCCAGGAATTTGCTGAAATATTACATGCCGTATTGAGCCGCGGCGATGAGATCACTGCTTTAAAACTGATACGCGCACAGTTTGGCTACAGCATATCGGAGGCAAAGGCCTATATCGACAATCTGAAAGCAGCAGGATTAAGCTAGTTTCAACTTCCGTACAAATTTCCAGAAACCGGTTACTTGCTCAAGGCCAGTTTACTGTTTGATATCAGTTGTGACGGAAATGTGATTTCAAACGTCGTCCCTACGCCCATTTTACTTTCAACATGGATTTGCCAGCCATAGTGATTGCAGATTCGTTTGACGATCGGCAGACCTATACCGAGCCCCTCAACCCGTGTCGTGCCACGAAAGAAGCGTTCAAACAATAACGGCTGAAAAGCCGGTTCAATGCCCATGCCGGTATCGGTTATAGACAGATTTCCGTTACTGTAGTTCACACGGATATATCCTTCGTCAGTATATTGAATTGCATTGCGCAACAGATTTGTCAGTGCCGTATGCAGCGCCTGGCGATTTAACGTTATGATAATATCCGGTTTGATCTTGACAATAAACTTCAATTTTTTCCGATGTATTTCGGGATACAGGGGTTCTACAGCGTCTTTGACGCATTCTGCAATCGCCACAGGTTCCATCACGCCCAACGCCTGTTCACGCGCGAGAAACAGCAAGGCCTGCAGCTGTTCACCCATTCGTGTCGTGGCGCCTTGTATCCGCTTGATACGTAACCGTACTTTATCGGAAAGGTCCGGTTCAGCCTCCAATAATTCACAACTGGTCAATATCGTAGTGATCGGTGTTCTGAGTTCATGACTGATATTGGCAGTAAACTCCTGTTCTCTTTGCAGCATGCGCCGTATCCGGTTCTGGTAGTCGTCCAGTGCCAATGCGAGCTGGGCCACCTCATCGTCCATCTCGGGACGCGTTAATGGTTTACCCTGGACATCACCCGGGGCAAGCAATTTGACTCTTTCCGCAAGATCGGTCACTTGCTTGACAAGCATTCCGGCCAGGACATATCCAACGACAAAGGCTATCGCAACAACGGCAACCCAGGATAATAAAATCAGCAATCGCAACTCGCTCAACCGCTTATTGTGCAAGGTCGCCCGATAAGCGACTACAAACTTGATGTCTTCAATTCTTTGAACCAGGACATAAATATCCTCGAAATCATAGTAAACCCGATGGTAACCGGTACTCAATCCCCGATAATAGGACGGAAGTTGAAACTCATCGTCGACATGACGAACAACGTAGCTTTTAAGGTGTGAGCCTATCTGGGAGTAGAAATCAGAATGTTTCCGGTAACGATGGACGAGATGATCCATTTCCATTTTGACCACCTGTTTTATATGCGCTTCTTCAATATTGTCGGAAGCGACATACAGAATAATGCCCAGGGCGCCTACCGTAATAATACAGAAATTTGCCAGCGCATTCGCAACACGCAAGCGCAAGCCATGTTCAATCCTGAGTTTGAGCACGAGAAATCAGACAATACCCAATACCATGTATTGTTTCTATCGGATCATAACCGCCGGCACGCAACAGGGCACGCCGCAAAACGTGCATATGACTGCGCAATGTATCACTGGTTTCCTGAGCGTCCTCCCACGCTTCGGATTCCAGCTCTTTTCGGCTAAAGACGCGTCCCGGTTCACTCATCATTAATGCCAGCAAACGAATGCATTTTGGCGGTAATTTGACTTCCTTCTCTTCAAAACGTATTGAAAACGTTTTAGGGTCATACGACAAATTGTCCACTTCCAGCATACGACTGGCAACACGCCCTGAATGACGCTTGTGTAACGCATTCAGACGGGCTTCAACTTCTTTAAGCGCAAATGGTTTTATCAGATAATCATCTGCCCCATGCTCGAAACCAATCAGCTTGTCTTCGAGTGTATCGCGTGCCGTCAACATCAGTATGGGGGTATCTAATTGAGATTCCTGCCTCAGTTTCTGACACAAAGCAATACCACTCATCCCGGGCAAACCAAGATCGAGCAAAATTGCGTCAAATTTTTCCGTAACAGCCAGATGAAGTCCTAATGCACCATCTGCAGCTGCATCAACACTGTGACCCCGTGATTCAAGAAAATCATAAAGATTGGCAGCGATAGCCAAATCATCCTCAACAATCAAAATATGCACTGTATTACCCTTCTACAACTATTTGCCATAACAGCAAAACACTTCCAGATCTTCAAGTACTAATGAAATTTACGGCTCAATGAATGCACGGCTTCAACCAATACAGCTGCATTTTCAGGTGGCGTAAACTGTGATATGCCATGTCCCAGATTAAAGACATGACCACTGCCACTTCCAAAACTTGTCAGGATTTTTTCTACCTCTTGGGCAATCACTTCGGGCGAGGAAAACAACACCGATGGATCAAGATTACCCTGTAATGCCACCTTGTCACCAACCCGCCGACGCGCATCCCCTATATCAATTGTCCAGTCCAGACCTACTGCATTACACCCAATATCGGCAATCGCTTCCAGCCACAATCCGCCGCCTTTGGTGAATACAATACTGGGTATGCGCACACCGTCCTGTTCCTGTTTAAGCCCATCCACTATTTGCTGCATATAATGAAGCGAAAATTCCCGATAAGCAGCGTGAGACAATGCTCCCCCCCAGGTATCGAAAATCATCACTGCCTGCGCACCTGACTCGATTTGTGCATTCAGATATGCTGTCACTGCCTGTGCGTTTTTGTTCAATATCTGATGCAATAATTCGGGTTGTTTATACAACATCGTCTTGATCTCACGGAAATCCGTTCCACCACGTCCTTCGACCATATAACAAGCCAATGTAAAAGGGCTGCCGGAAAAACCAATCAAAGGCACTCGATTCTCAAGTGCTTTGCGAATCTCCGAAACAGCATCCATCACATAGCGTAAATCATTGTACGGATCTGGAACCCTTAGAGCATGAATATCCACTGCATTACGCAAAGGTTTTTCAAACATCGGTCCTTCACCTTGAGCAAAATAAAGCCCAAGCCCCATTGCATCTGGTATGGTCAGAATATCCGAAAACAAAATGGCCGCATCTAGAGGAAATCGTTCCAAAGGCTGCAGCGTCACTTCCGTGGCTAATGCCGGCGTTTTACAAAGTGTCAGGAAATCACCCGCACGTGCACGTGTCTGATTGTATTCAGCCAGATACCGTCCCGCCTGGCGCATGAGCCATACTGGTGTATATTCAACCGGTTGCTTCAATAAAGCACGTAAAAATGTATCGTTCTTAGGAATTGTCATTAATAAGCCTATGCAATGTTTGTTTTCTTGTTATTTTGAAAGGCTATTCCTCAGCAGGCCGTCTAAGCTATCTATGGCGAATACCACATTTATAAAAACAGGTTTTAAGCGCATTCATCAACTATAAATGCCGCTTTTTATGCGGTTGCAAAACCAATTTATTTGACTGTTTCAGATATTTTCTCAACGGCCTGTTAGCGAGTACTCGTTATTAACTAACAAGTTGATAAAGTACTAGTACACTAACCTAACTTTTTTCCAAAAGTGCTATATTACCAGCGAATGACAATAACGTACATTGACAATTTTGTATGTCATGCAACAATAACAGACTTGCAAAGTACTAATACCTGATTTTAGTTGATGACGATATAATCCTGTTTTTTGTACCAAACAGAATGACAGTCCGATATTTTTAAATTTTGTTCCTATCTAAAAAGACCTTAAACTGGCGATAAACAGGCTTTAACTCGTTAATAACGTACTATAAATTCTCTCAAGTTGGTGCCCTACTATTAGAATTATTCGAGCAAGAATGGATAAACTCATTGATCATCAACTGCACCAACAAAATTCCGGACATTTGCTCGTTTTATTACATGCACAAACAACATGTGTGGTTTTGGCTGGCGGCATTGCCGTTATCACACTGTTTGGATGGCTGATTCCTCCAGTTGCTCTAATACTGCCCGAAGGGTGGTGGCTCATGAAACAAAATACTGCGCTTTGCATCATGCTCAGCGCATTAACAATCATGTTAATTCAGAAAGAATATAGCACGCTGACTATCCGATTATGCGGGATTACCATAATTTTATTAGCCACAATTTCATTGTACGGCCACGCTAGCGGCCAGACACTCATGCTTGAGACACTCCTGACACAAGATGATTACACAAAATTTTCAGGCAGAATGTCAGTACATGCCGTGATATTTTTTTATCTACTGGGCATTTCTTTCATTATTGCAAATAAAGACCAGAACCATCGCAATAATCTTCGTGACATTTTAACCTTATTGCTCATTGGCATGGTCTTGGTAATTTTCTCCGGCTATTTTTTTTCAGCAACAAGCTTATATGGCCATTCGACTGAAATTCTGGTTTCTTTTCAGACGTTCATTTGTATGTGCTTGTTGACATTCGCAAACTTTGTTCGTGGAATTTATGGCGGCATTTTTTCATTATTCCTTGGTTTTGGAATCGGAAGCTATACTGCAAGAGTTGCGCTGCCCTGGGCCATAGTAGGTCCTTTTGCGATCATTAGTGCCATCAACTACTTTTCAACTCCCAGTGGCATTTCACAAGAAATTCAAATAGCACTTTCCGCTACGTTGCTGTCACTCATGTTTTTTTTTATTATTCTGTGGTTATCCAACAAAATCAGCCACCTAGAAGATAATCTACAAAAATTGGCGCTGACTGATGAAATGACAGGCTTATATAATCACCGTGCTTTTAGCATCTTAGGCAAGCATGTTTTTTTAGATAGTCTCCGAAACGACACTAATATGATATTGTTATATTTTGATCTGGATGGATTAAAAAAAATTAATGATACGCTAGGTCATCAAATCGGATCAGAAATGATTATTGAATTTGCAAATTTACTGAAAGCAAATTTTCGCCGTAATGAGACAATAGCACGTATTGGTGGCGATGAATTTGTGGTTTTAAGCAAAAAAAATGAAATAGATGCGGCGCTTATACGACTGGCCGATGCTATCAAAGCCGCCAACTGTAAAAGTAACAAACCTTACAAAATTAGCTATAGTCAGGGAAAAATCATCGGAAAAGCAAAGGATTTTGCGTCGCTGGATGATCTTCTGACACAAGCAGATGCGCTAATGTATGAAAATAAGAAGCAAAAAAAACTTAAGTCCTGATTGCTTCTTGATTACTGCCAGACAAAGTTCTGGTCATTTCATTTTTTCAGCCATTAGATTTTGCAACTAATGTATTTCAACCAATTCATGTTGAATATCGGTCTCATCCAGGTAATCAAAATCGTCTTTGGCTAATTCCATTTCATCGATGATTTCTATAATCCGGCTATCAGGCATCATGCCGTCAGCCACATCATCAATATCGTCAAAAGCGCGGTCTGTGTTCATCGCAGGATTCCTCCGCAATACTGATTGAGTGGAGCTACAATTAAACCGTATCTTTTGAAATACTCAAAGCGAGGACAGACAGCAATTTACCCCATAATTCATAAGTTTATCTCATCCCCGAGTAATAGAATATAGAATTTAGGCACTAAGAAAAGAACAAACTAACGACAGTGAACGCGAAATAAACATTAGACGCTTTATCGGATAATGCGCAAGACTTTGGTGCAATCGCTTTCCAGGGTGACTTTTATATAGGGAGGAAAGTATGAAATTTGCACTCAGCTTACCCGGAACACCACTGGCAATGTGAAACTATAATTTCAAGACTTATGCGTCATACCATATGACGCATCGTGCAAAAGCAGTATTTGTGGCGATTTCATATCAATCTAAAACCGTTTATCCTGAGTATAACAGCATCAATCGGTTTCGCATTTTTGAATTGATGCCAGGACTAATTCAGCCACCCGGAAAATCTGATAGAATTGCAGATTCAGCAGTTAAGAATTCCAAAAACCGAACGCCACCAGGTCGTAGAATTTAAACTTACGACTCGCATCAAAAACAATAAAATATAGAACGTTATGCAGCTTATTATTCAGGGTACCGAAGTCGAAAACTTTGATTTGAGAGCGTTAGCAAAGCTCGCTCGGGCAAATCAAATTGAAAGAATTTCCGGCCAGGCATTCAGACTCAAAAATATTCAACAGCAAGATGGCGTTGCTGATTATTGCAAAAAAGTTAACCTAGATTTTGCATTTATCCCTACAAATCAATTATTATCTGATTTTAAATTGATCGCGATGGATATGGATTCAACACTGCTTTCAATCGAATCCATAGATGAAGTGGCCGACATGCACCATATAAAGCCACAAGTCGCTGAAATTACACTCAAAACCATGCGCGGTGAAATCAGCTTTGAAGAAAGTTTAACACAGCGGACCGCGTTACTTAACGGATTAGACGCTCATGCACTTCAAAAAGTCTATGATGAACGTGTACAACTCAGCCCTGGTACTGAAATTCTGCTCAAGAAAGCCAGAAACGCTGGCCTGAAAACAATGGTTATCTCCGGCGGCTTTACCTTTTTTACGGACAGAATCAAAGAAAGGCTGAATCTGGATTTTGCTGCCGCCAACACACTTGAAATCAAAAATAACAAACTCACCGGAAAAGTACTGGGAAAAATTCTTGGTCGGCAAGGTAAAGCCGAAGCTTTACTCAATGTATGCGATAAACACGCAATTGAACACAAACAGGTTATCGCCATCGGCGATGGCGCGAATGACCTGGACATGATGGCGGCGGCAGGCATCAGTATTGCCTATCACGCAAAGCCTGTCGTACAAGAAAAAGCCACCTATTCCATTAATCATGTTGGTCTGAATGGCGTTATTAATCTGTTTAATGAATAATTGCAAAATGATCCACTTGTACTCATACACTCAATTCAAACTTAATAATTGGGCTCGTACATCAAGGATTGAATATATTCATCCAAGTCTTCTGGCAGTTTTTCGTCTACCAGCCCTTCTCGCATAGCGATCTGGCAAATCCTTACCGCGATTGACCGTGATACTTGACGAACTCGTGTGAGCGCGGGATATACTGAACCTTTAGAAATTTCTTCTTCGGTAACAAGATTGGCCAGTACCTCTGCAGCAGCCAGAAACATGTTTTCAGTGATGAGTCGCGCTGAACTGGCGTATATTCCAAGGCCAATGCCAGGAAAAATATAGGCATTATTACCCTGCCCTGGATAGAAATACTTTTCTTGATATCGTACCGCTTCAAACGGGCTGCCACTGGCGAAAATAACACGCCCGTCACTCCACCTGTACGCTTCTTCTGCAGTGCATTCGGTATGCGAAGTCGGATTTGACAACGCGATAATCACGGGTCTTTCGTTAACCGCCGCCATTTGCCGCACCACCTGCTCTGTAAAAGTACCTGCAACACCTGTGGCGCCAATCAAAACATCAGGCCTGATATCGGCAATCGCATCGACAAAACTGCACGGCGCATGTGCATGAGCGAATGGCCTAATCCGCGGCTTAATCATTTGATTTGTTGAAACCACTAATCCTTTCCGGTCAATAAACCAGAGTCTTTCGCGAGCCTGTTGTTCACTAAGCCCATGCGCGACAAATGCCGACACCATTAATTCTGCTGTACCGCCCGCTGCCGAGCCTGTCCCTAGAAACATGATTCTCAGGTCCGAAAACTGCTTTTGTGTAATGCGGCAAGATGAATATACGCCCGCTAGCGTCACTGCGGCTGTACCTTGAATATCGTCATTAAAACAGCACACTTTTGCCCCATAACGATCAAGAAAATCAAAGGCATTTGGCGTAAGAAAATCTTCAAACTGGATTAGTGCATTGGGAAACCGGACTTGCACTGCCTGAACAAACTCATCGACCATCAACAAATATTCATCGCCTTTCAGGCGCGAATGGGGATATCCCAAATACAATGGATCCTCTCGCAGTGGTTCATTGTTTGTACCCACGTCAAGCATAACAGGCATACAGTAAGCGGGGGGAATACCGGCACAGGCCACATACAGGGCCACCTTTCCGATCGGGATTCCCATACCATTTGCACCGAGATCACCCAGACCCAATATTCTTTCCCCATCGGTAACAACAATAATACGGATATCTTTTCCCGGCCAATTGCCCAACACGCTTTCCATTTCTCCACGATCTTCAGGTGTAATATACAGCCCCTGTGGTCTTCTAAAGATATGCGCAAACTCTTTGCAGGCTTCACCGACTGTCGGTGTATAAACCAGTGGCAGAATCTCATCCATATGATCAATCATTGTTCGATAAAAAAGCCGCTGATTTCGGTCCAGCAGTGCATTTAAAAAAATATACTTTTCAATGTCGCTGCTTTTGCGGCGCATATTCTCGAGCACGCGCTCTTTTTGTTTACTGATATTGGCCACATCATAAGGCAACAATCCATTCAAGCCATACCGTTTGCGCTCTTCCCTTGTAAATGCAGTCGATTTTGTGCAGGCCGGATCATCCAATAATGCTTTACCATATAATTCTTTCATGAAGCCCACCTTTGTAGAGTTGTTTTATATTCATTTATAAATTCCCTTTTTGCAGGAACAAATAATCACGGCATGCTGTCCCATAACATCAGAATGGTATTGAACCTTTCTTTTCATTTTACACGCGATATTGCATAATCATCTCACCATTAATGAGCGTGTTATGATGCAGAACAGGAAGACTGTCCACCAGCAGCGTTTTTATTCTGGACCAATGTTGGACAGCCAAGCTTTCGTTAGTTAAACTTGCACTTAACATAATTATAATTTTAACTGTGTCACATAAATCGATTCTGAATTATTGTTTTTATATTTTTTCCGAATAGCTTATTACCCATTTTCATCCTTTAAATATGAACCAATCACCTTTTCCAACACCTAATCCGGATTTATATACAGAAGAAGAAATCAACAAACTTGTCCATGAATTTTATGCGAAAGCGAGAAAAGATCCTGCACTTGGACCCATCTTTGAAGAGCATGTTATCGACTGGGATGCACATTTTGTTCAAATGACCAACTTCTGGTCCGCTCAACTGCGTGGCACCAGTCGTTTCCGCGGCGCACCCATGCCGAAACATATTGCGCTACCGGATTTAACAGCCAATCTGTTTGAACGATGGCTTTCGCTCTTCAAACAAACTACGCAAGAATTGGGTAATACCACGCTTGAGCAACATGCCAATACAATTGCCACATTTATAGCAAACAGGCTTTGGCAAGGCTATCAAATGAGCCACTTCCCTGACAAAGAACCTGCAATGCTCCATAGTTCATAATTGTCCAATATACAAATAAACGATTAAAACAACTTTTATATGCCTTTTTAAAAAATCGAAACAATAGAATTCCATTATAAATAGAATTTAATAATTACTGATTAACAGAGAAATCTATTGAAAAGCATTAAAAGCAAGATCATTGTTTTCGCTTTATTATCGACACTCGTACCTTCACTTGTGTTGGGAATGATTTCGTTTCAGCAAAATGAAAAATTAATCAAAGCAAATGTCAAGCGCGAACTGCGTATCCTGGCCAGTCATGCCAGCTATGAGATTGACGCATGGATTAATCAAAATATCCATGAAGCAAATTCTTTAACTTCGGCAAAAATACTCATCGATGCACTGTCAAATCCGGCCGACAATCAGAATGGACAAATCAAAAATTCTCCCGAAATCCTCACCCATTATCTGCGCTCTGTCCATAAAAGATTGGAAACAATCCTGGAATTGACCGTAATTGACACCCAAAAAAAAGTTATTGCGAGCAGCTCAAATCAACATGTTCACAAAAAGCCGCTACAAGAGGAATGGCTAGGAAACCGAATATCACAATATCCTGTTGTTTCTCCACCGCAGTTTCATGAAAAGTTTAAGACAGTAACTGTCCAGATTGCCTTGCCCATCATATCTTACAACGACTACATTTTAGGTCAGTTAGTACTCGTATATGATTTGCTTGAAATCAAACCGGCATTAAAAAACTCTCCAAAATCTCCACGCGGTGAAATCCTTTTGCTTAATCCGGATGGTGGTGTACTACTGGCAAGCCACGCCGACGTAACACATCCTTCAACGCTTGATCCATCGACATTTCACTACTTAAAAAACAATCCCGGCAACTTCACGACATTCAAGGATTTTTTACAAGAATATGTCATAGGCTTGGCATACACTGCAGAAATGTTACCTATTACTGTTTTAGCTGAAAAAAAACATAGAGATGTCTATGCCGCATGGACAGAACAACGCAACCTATTTTTTGTTCTGGTGGGAATATCGATTCTTATTGTAGCCAGTATTGCAATATACCTTGGCCATTCCATTGTTACCCCACTGCAGCGCTTGATTAACGCTACCGGTCAGATTGTTAAAGGCAATCTGGATATTCCTATCACCGTTGTTACGCAAAAGGATGAGGTTGGAAAACTTGCGCAAATGTTTAATCTGATGACTGAAAAACTGCGCCAGAGTCAGTCAAAAATTTTGGCTGCCAATAAGGCAATGCAACAGAAAAACAAGTTACTGGAAAAACTATCGATTACTGACGGACTAACCGGATTATATAATCGCAATAAACTTAATCTTATCATCCAGGATCAGCTTTTAAGATTCCAGCGTAACAACCGCACTTTCGCAATACTCATGATTGATGTTGACTATTTCAAGGAGCTCAACGATAAACTTGGTCATATAGCTGGTGATGAAATCCTGACAACCGTTGCCAAGTGTTTAATGCAATCCATCCGAAGTATAGATTTTGCTGCTCGCTTTGGTGGCGATGAATTTATTATTATTCAAACTGAAACAACCGCTTCAGAAGCCGCCATCACCGCTGAACGCATTCGGTCAAAAGTTTCTGAAATATATTGCAAGACTATCGACAAGACAATTAATGTTACACTAAGTATTGGCATTATTCAGTCAGAAATCAAAGACACAACACCTACAGCGCTTATTTCACGTGCAGATAATGCACTTTATGAAGCCAAACATGCCGGCCGCAACCAGGCCTATACCATTAATCCGAGCACAGCATTAACAGACTAGGGACTGTTCTCAATGCGTGAATTATTTCTGTTGTTCCTGAAATGGTACCAGGCAAGACATGAGTAGCGAGGTTTGGTTATTCCAAATGAGCGACGAAGTTGAGCTGGCTCACATTTTAAGTCTACACAGCGTTATCATTCGCTCCTGTAGAGCGTCTACACTACGCTCGCTCTGCCTTGCAGGAACGTTCTATTGCCAAAAAGCACAACGCAGTCCATGGGCGCCGACAAACTCACCCCCTGGGCTTTACCGTGGTATTTTGCAACCGCGTTGCAGTACTTGAAAAGGAAACAATCCTTTCCTACTTACTACACCTTATTGCATAACACCACGGTAACGCTGCACCTGACAAAATCATGAAGAATCTAAAGGAATTCACCGCTGTCCCGCTAACTGACAAATGGAGAGGTCAGATCCAACCAAAATTGTTACAATAGAATATTCGATAACTTATTGAATAATATTTGATAATAAGGCCACGGCACATTGTAATACAATCCTTTCCCAAGTTCTAAAATTTGTTTCGAGACATGAGTTTGAGTCTCTGGCAAACCGCCATCATGCGGGGCGATCTTTTCGCACCGCTACCCGTTGGTCCCAGTTTGTAACCATGGCGATGGCACAGCTTTTCGGTCATATCAGCTTGCGCGATATCGCAGGAAACATGAGTGCGCAAGCGCACCGTCTGTATCATCTTGGCAGTGCGAAATTGACGCGCTCCAACCTGGCCTGCATGAACGAGAACAAGCCCTATAGTTTGTATGAGGCATTATTTGGGAAACTGTTACAGCAGTGTCAACATCTGACGCCAGGCCATCGATTCCGCTTCAAGAACACGCTTTATTCACTGGATGCATCGACCATTGATCTGTGCCTGTCTGTTTTTCCGTGGGCTGTCTTTCGGACTACAAAAGTTGTTATCAAGTTGCATGTCGGTCGCAATCACAGCGGTTATTTGCCTGGATTTACCGTAATCACGGAAGGAAAAACTACTGATATTGAAATTGGACACACACTGGCATTTCCAACTGGCAGTATCGTGGCAATGGACAGGGGTTACATAGACTACGAATGGTTTAACCAGTTGCCAAACAAAGGCGTATATTTTGTTACCCGCCAAAAATAAAATGCTTGCTACAAAGTGGTTGCGCACCATTCTGTGCAGAAAAACAAAGAATTAATCAGCGATCAGGCGATAATGTTTATCGGTAATCATGTCGTGAAAATCAGCAAAACCCTAACGGGCCTTGCTGAAACAAATATTAGCTGTTCCCATCCCTTTTGAAATTACTTCTTGTCTTGATGTTTAACGTACTTTCTTATCATTTCAGCATCCATACCTACGGTGTCAACACAGTAACCCGAAGACCAAAAATGGTTCCCCCAATATCTTTTTGTTCGCAAATTCGGAAACTCTTGAAAGGCCTGAATCGCAGTTTTACCTTTTATTTTTTCCACCAAGGTTGAAATCGAAATTTTGGGTGGAACTTTCACCAGTAAGTGCACATGATCTGGCTGTACGTTTAGTTCAACAACTTCACACCCATTCCTTTCAGTGTGCGTATATATACTCCTATAGATAAACTTCTTGAGTTCTGCAGTTAAAATTCGAATCGATACTTTGCCACAAAAACTATGTGGTATTGGCAATACCACAATACATGTGATAATTTTTGAAATCTGCTCATTTGTCTTTTCCTGATTGAATTGCGGGAACAACTCAATCAGGAAATACTCCTGAGCAGATCTTTTCGCAAAGCATTCATTAACCTTGTCCACAGGGCGCGGCTTTCTAAGTTCTAGGAAAAAAGGCTTACGGCAGCCCCACAATCAGGAGCTGCCTTTGACTCGGACGGTTTTTTCTCCCCGCCGCCAGGCATGGAATTGCTTTACCCATTGCAGTAATTTCTGCGGCGCGTGCGCACGCTTCCATTCTCCTGCAGCATATTTGTTGGCTTCAGGCCAGGTCGGATAGGTATGGATGGTGCCCAGGATTTTGTTCAGACCCAAACCATGTTTCATCGCGAGCACATACTCCGCAAGCAAGTCGCTGGCATGTTTGCCGACAATAGTCACGCCCAGTATACGATCCTTGCCCGGCACGGTTAATACCTTGACAAATCCCTGCGCGGCTTCATCGGCAATCGCGCGGTCAAGGTCGTCCAGCCCATAGCGCGTTACTTCCACGGTAATGCCGCGCGTTCTGGCCTCATCTTCGGACAATCCTACGCGCGCGACTTCCGGGTCGGTAAAAGTACTCCTTGGAATAACAGAATAATCGGCCTTGAAGCGTTTAAAATCTCCAAACAGTGCATTGACCGATGCATACCATGCTTGATGTGCAGCCGTATGGGTAAACTGATACGGCCCGGCGACATCGCCACAAGCATAAATATTGGGATAGAGTGTTTGCAACCAGGCGTTGGTTTCAATCGTGCGCCGTGATGTTACCGGAATACCCAGTTCTTCAAGGCCAAAACCTTCTGTACGCGGCACCCGGCCAACCGCACATAGCATGGCGTCAAAAGGAATGGCTTTTTCTCTGCCATCCTGTTCCTGTACGATTAACTGCTGGCTGTGTCCATTGGACTCACTAGCGGCTTCGCAACGTACGGCTTTTGTCTGCGCCAAAATCTGCACGCCGTCATCGGCCAGCGCGGCGCTCACCAGGGTACGCGCATCTTCATCCTCGCGTTGCATTAAGTCACCCATCTCGACCTGAGTCACCTGACAGCCCAAACGCGCAAAAGCCTGCGCCAGTTCACATCCGATCGGCCCGCCACCAAGCACCACGAGCCGTTCCGGGCGTTCAGTCAATGACCAGATAGTATCGGACGTATAGTAACGCACCGATTCCAGTCCAGGGATTTTCGGTACAGCCGGACTTGCGCCGGTAGCGATCACAATTGCACGTGTTGTAAGTGTCTGACCGTTAACTGTTACTGTCCACGGCGAGGTAATGCGTGCCTGTCCTTCGATCACCTCCACACCCAGCTTGGTGTAGCGTTCAATAGAATCATGCGGCTCAACGGTTTTAACCACGCGATGTACACGCGCCATGACCTCGGCAAAATCGTAATCCACCCGGGTTTCTGTCATACCCAGTGAACCAGATTGCTGCGCCTGTTTTAAAAATCCGGCCGAGCGAATTAACGCCTTGGAAGGCACGCAGCCGTAATTAAGACAATCCCCGCCCATTTTGTGGCCTTCAATCAATGTGACTTTCGCGCGCACCGCCGCAGCAATATATGCGGTGACCAGACCCGCCGCACCGGCGCCGATGACAACCAGGTTACGGTCAAATGTTTCCGGTTTTGGCCAGCGGGCATACAAGCGGCGGGTTTTAACCCGCCCAAGTCCCCAACGCGCCAGCCACGGGAAAATGGCCAGCAGTACAAATGAAATAATCAGGGCAGGCGATAAAATATCGGACAAACTGCTGATGGACGCTAATTGTGTGCCTGCATTAACATACACTGAACTGCCCGCAAACATACCAATCAGGCTCGCCCAGAAAAATGTACGACTGCTAATTCTGGTCAAACCCATCAGAAGATTGATCAGAAAAAAAGGAAAAGCGGGAACCAGGCGCAATGAAAACAAATAAAACGCACCGTCCCGTTCAAGACCATTGTTAATCGTTTCCAGGCGGTCTCCGAAACGGCTTTGTACGGTATCGCGCAAAATATAACGCGACACCCAGAATGCCAGTGTCGCACCGATCGTCGCGGAAATCAGCACCACCGGCACACCCACCCATATGCCGAACATGGCGCCACCCGCCAGCGTCATAACTGTTGCACCCGGTAGAGACAAAGCCGCCATGACAATATAAGTCACCGAATAAACACTGATAATATAAAGCGGCTCATTGTCGTACGCTTCTTTCAAGGCATCGTGACTGGCTTTAAGAGCATCCAGGCTGAAAAAGCGTTGCAGATCAAACGCAGAAAACAACACAATCAACAAAACAAGCGTACCGATCAGTAACCAGCGTTTATTCACATCAAATATCCTTCTATTTCATTTCACTGCACGAAGCACCAAATTTGAAACAACTGTAGCACCGGTGATGTTTCATACTGACAGGTATTTGCAGACTTTCCGTCAATGTTTCAGACAGGGCATAGTCGACATCATCATCAACCAGCGTGCAGGCATACACCCGGCACTGATTATTCTGTTTCACCACCATACGGCTGAAAGCGCACATGAACTCCCGGCGCGACGATTCGCTCTGAAAATCAACCATGCAGCTTTGCGTAATCTGTGGTGCTGAGACGACTGTTTCGGGTGGGTAAAATTCCGGAAATTCAATACGATGCAGATTTTCTGGCAATCCTGCACTCCTGAATACTTCAGCGTAACGCTGAGCAACGTCATCCGGCAACATGTCCGGTATCAACTGACTGGCTACGGATAAAGAAAACCCCATCTTATGCAGCCTGCACATGCCATCCACGGCACATGCGAACATGCCTTCACCGCGTCCCTTGTCATGCTCGGCGGCATCAAAATGATCCAGGCTAACGCGAAAATGTAATGGATTATCGTGTTTTAACAAAGATTCGAGTTGACCGACACGTTTAATCAATGGTTCTGTTGCATTGGTCAAGACCAGACAGGGTTGATACTGCAACGCATAATCCAGAACAGGCACGATATCTTTATTGATAAAAGGCTCACCGCCGGTGAATGAAAACTGCTTCACTCCGAGCGTCAGGGCTTCATCAATATACGGTTTGGCGTCTTCAAAGCGCATCAGTTGCAGGCGATGATCACCGGGTTTGGATCCTTCCAGACAAAACGGGCACGACAGGTTGCACGCTGTGCCTGTATGAAACCACAATTCATCCAGTGCATGAGCATGTATAAAACCGCGCGGATTGCCTTCCGTAGTCGTATACCACTCAGGTGATTTCTGCTGCTGTTTCTTCTGTTGTTTCAACTGACCCACTGAAACATCAGTACCGATATTCAACAACAGCCACCTTTTTGCTCACCGGTTGCACCGTCATCAAACGGAATACCCATACCACATCCCGGAAAAATACCGTAATGGCGGTCAAAATTACCAAAAAATTCAAAATGATCGATAAAACGCGTGTCATGCAGCATGCGCCAGGTATTGCCGCAAACGGTAAACTGCTTGCCGGTTTCGATAAAATGGTGCTTGTCCAGCACAAATGCATGCGGATGATGCGGTATCGTGCCGCGATAAACCACCGATTGCCCATGATCTTCACACGCCAGTTCGAGTTCGGACAGCTTAAACAATCTGTAAGTCGCCGAATAAAAACGGATATTACCCGTTCTGGCCTGTAGCTGAGGATTAGCTATCGTTATCGGACGATCTGCAACAAGGCGCGGATCAATAAATCCCTGTGCGCGTGCCAACGGCACAAAGTCATTCCAATACAATGCGCCGCTTAAGCATTCGCCATACAAAACAGGATCATTGGTCAATTCCTTCGGAATACGCCGGTCGCTGTAGACATCGGAAAAATAGAGTTCACCACCTGGTTTCAATACCCGATAGGCTTCTCTCAGGACTGCCGCTTTATCCATCGCCAGATTTATCACACAATTGGATACGATCACATCGATACTGTTATCGGCCAGATCGAGCTCATCGAGCTGCTCAATATAGCCGTGTAAAAATTGCACGTTGCCACGTTTGTAACCAAATGCTTGCTGATGAAATTTTTCATGCTTGCGCGCCACGATCAGCTGTTCTTCGGTCATATCAATACCAATGATTTTTCCCTTCTCACCCACCAATTGCGACAGCAAATAAGCATCGCGCCCTGCACCACACCCCAGATCAAGTATCGTCAGGCCTTCCAACTGCTCGGGCAAAACCAGGCCACAGCCATAATAACGTGTCAGTACTTCATCATGCACTTTAGACAACAATGGTTTGATATATTCAGGCAATCCCTCGTCCGTACAACAGGCATTTGTTTGCAGATCGTGCGACCCGGACAGCATTTCACCATAATATTTCTGAACAGTTTCTTGCATAACTTTCCTTTAATCAATTAAAAATACAATCCGTGCAGTTTCATTTGCAGTGCTATTTGGCAGAGGTTTTCATTGCCTGATACCGTTGCGCCAGTATCCGGGGAGACACACCGCATGCAAACTTCAACGCCAATTCACGATTATTCCAGGTACGCCGCCACCAACCGTCTTGCCGCCAGCGGCGCGAACTGACGAATATCGGTTCGTTTAATGCAACAAATCTACCCATTTTCCGTGCGCCTTGCACCAGAGGAACTTCCTCAAACAACGGCCATGGCGCATGGCCGCCAATCGCATGATAGCGATCTCGCAAAATAAAAACCCCCTGATCGCCATAAGGCACACCCAAACCACACCGCAACATAATCGCCCATTCCAGAATATAGGCCGGCCAGTCAATTGGCGTATCAAAGCGGAATCTGAAAAAACCGCCTATTGCGCCATTCTCGATCACTCGCATCATGGACGCAAACGCATTTAAGGATAATCGCACATCGGTATGCAAGAACCATAATACTTCGCCTTGGGCATGGGCTGCCCCCATTAATAATTGCTGACCTCGGCACGGTTGGCTGGTCAACCAGTGCGCTTGATGGGTTTTGCAAATACTGCTGCAGAATTTACTGCCCGCTCCATCTACGACAATAATTTCCATCGGCCTGTCAGGCATCCCTTGTAGTTGTTCCAGCAAGCAACGCAGGTTTTCTTCATCCTGGTAACAGGGAATCACTATACTGATTTTAACCATGCCGGTTGCAGTCGTTGTTATTCATGGCCAATGAAGTTTCACAGGCCAGGCTATGCAAAGCCCGGCGAGCGGGACGTCCGTCATCCTTGAGCGCGTGTATCAATCCAAAAAAATCAGCCGATTCATCAATATCATAGTTTTCCTGCAAAACAGTTACGGACCCCATTTCTGCTTTGCATTGATTCACCAGAGATACACCCAGCTGGCCGGTACTCCACGGCAACATCGATATATCCGGCCATGCACACCGATTCGCCATTAAAACGACACCACCGTCAATGGCCGGTATCAGCACTGCATCACTTCGCTCCAGATATTGTCCCACGGCCACATAATCTTCTTTTTGTAAACCAGGCGCATCACTGCCAATATATACCAGCCGCTTTAATTTTTGTCTACGCAAGGTCAGATCCAATGCATTCAGACGCTGCCCCAGGTTCCCGCTGATTTGCGGCACGATCATAAAATTTCTACAACAACGGCGCGCCTGAAGCTGCGCCCAATAACAGTCTTTCTGACTGGCTGGCGCCAGCACAACCAAACCCGGCCATTCAGCAGCATCTTCCACCGCACACTCAAACAATGCCTGCGCTATCTCCAACGTCAATTCCGGTCCGAAAGATGCTGCTAGCCGCTGCTTGCCAACGCCTAATTCAGGCTTTTTGTGAACCAGTACCAACGTTGCATCCATCATTACCTGTGATAAAGAGTTGTTTTTAGTATCCGTGGCTGCTGACTTCCCACATTGATCGGATAGTCGCACCACACATGCAAACCTTACAATTGAGCTGATTCCCGAACCCGGTTTCTGTCTTGGCGTCCCGCAACGTGTTGAAATTCGGCAACAAGTATAATTAGATTCTAATTACTGATTCAAACCGTTCGTAGACGGCTGAGTATCCACTTTTCCCAAATTCTTCCGCAAACAACCGCTTTAAGTTTATGAGACTCACGATAATTTTTCTCACTCCGGAAGTAGAACAACTCGTGCGAATTTCGAAGAGTAATTTTTACAACGGTTTTGCGAAAATTAATTACGCAAAATTTAATTTTTTAACTTTTTCCTTTCTTCTTCACATTTTTTTTATAAACGTACCCATATAATGGTTATTAAAATAACAAAACTGCGATAAGATCAAAGCAAGTGTTGAATAATTGACTCTGAGTCTTAGGGCCATTCGAGCGGATGATTAATATTTTACTTGCATATGCTATCTTATCAAAAGCATTAAAGAGGAAACAGCATGACCAAAAGAATCGCACATGTCGATGACGATCCGGATATTCGAGATGCAGTAAAGCGCATTTTGCAAAAAAACGGATATGAAGTTGAACAGTATCTAACGATGAAGGATTTTATTGCTACCCTGGAGCAGGGTAACAATCTGCCTGATTTGGCAATACTGGACGTAATGGTTGAATCAATGGATGCAGGCTTAACAACCTATGCCGAAATTCAAAAAAATCATCCAAATCTACAAACGATATTCCTGACGTCTTTAGGCGACATGATAAGGCCCTATTTTGATAAAGATTCAGATAAATGGGTTTGTATTATGGAAAAACCCGTTGAACCCGAAAGTCTGCTAGGCATTATCCAGGATCGACTTGGTCAGGCTGAAAATCAGTAATTTTCATTTTAAGCGGAGGGGATGAAAATGGCCATCGTCCAATTCGACTGGAAGAAAGAACAGGATTCGATTGCGTTACCTGTTAATAACATCAACGCCACCAAGCTAAGTGATGATATTTTAATCAGCAACATCCGCTGGTTTATCATTTTCCGGTGGGGAATTATTGTTGCATTGATCCTGATTCATATCGTTGCGCTGATAACGCCCGATACCCTGATACAATTTCGTATCATCGAAGAAAACAACTGGCCTCTTGCCATTACGCTGGTGCTGAGTATAGCCAATTTAATATATATTTATGCCCTGGATCATTGCAAGCCCAACAAATTTAATACGCCATCAATTAACCTGTGGTCCCAGATTATCATTGATCTGATCTGTTTGTCAGTTGTCGTGCACTATCTCGGCAGCACGGCGACACCGGCGCCTTTTTTCTACATCCTGCATATCGCACTGGCGTGTATTTTCTTCTCCACACTGGAAAGTTTGTTGGTCGCCGTGATCGTCAGTATTATGTACACTATTGTGTTACTGGTTGAATTCTCATTATCAATACAGATCCCGCAGTCAATCCTGATTGATCCAGCAATTGCGCTTGACAATAAAGGAAAAAATCACATGCTGTTCTGGATGATTGCGCTGGATGTACTGTTTTTTACCGTCTGGTACCTGGTCTCAAGACTATCGCTTGTCGTCAGAGCGCACGAGCGCAAGCTGGAAGAAGCCTACAAACGTATTAATCAGGCACAGCATGAAAAAGACCAGTACGCCGTTCTCATGACACACCAGCTTAAATCACCGCTGGACGCCATACGCAGCAAAATCAACTTAATAAAAGGCGGCTATTGCGGAGACGTTCCACAAGAACTGAAGGAAGTATTACTCAAAATTGATCGACGCGCCACAAGTATGGCCAGCCTGATTCTGGATTTGCTCAGATTGCAGCGTCTCAAGGAAACCTGTTCGTGCACCGCCGAAACAAAGCCGGTTGATATTGAAAAAACCATACAAAAATGTATTGATAAACTGACGCCGGTTATCAATACCAAAGGCATCGATCTCAACGTTAGCATTGACAATTTTATCTATCGCGGCATTCTCGATCAAATGGAAATTCTGTTGGAAAACATCATTTCCAATGCTATTACCTATTCGCATGAAAAGGGATCTGTAGAAATCACGTCGAATCTGGATCAACAAGACCAAAAAGCGACACTGACCATAACCGACCATGGCATCGGTATCGAAAACAATGATTTACCGAATATTTTCAATGAATACTTTTACTCGCCTCGCGCAGCGCTGCATAATAAGGCGACAAGCGGTATTGGTTTATCCATTGTAAAAATTGCTGCGGAAAACAACAATGTGCATATTACTGTCGCCAGCGAACCTGGCGAAGGCACTTCGTTCACGATTATTTTTCCTGAAATAGAACTGCCAGGAGCAGAGGAGAAAATCGAGCCCGGCGAAACGCTCGGGAATACACTACAGCAACAGTAATCCGGCTAAGCGAGTTATAAAGCTAATAGACACTAGTGATATAAGTTTCGGAACTTCAGTTCTCCGGGAGTTCAGCGTTGCCTTTCAACGCGCGGTAATGTACTAATGTGCCAAAAACGGTATTAAATGACTGTTGCTCGCTGACCTGGGAAAATCCCGCAGCTTCAAATAACTCGACAAGTCTGCCGGATACGTTATCCCGGGTGTTGCCAAAACCGTCAACCAGCTGCACGGCAAGAAACAGGGTGCGCATCAACCCGTTGCGCGCGCGTCCCCAATCCAGAACATGAAGTTCACCTCCCGGTTTCAGTACGCGGAATATTTCACTCGCAACCTGCTGTTTTTTATCCCAGGACAAATGATGAAACAGCAAGCTTGACAGTATCCGGTCAAAACAGTTGACCTGGCAAGGCAAATGTTCTGCAAACGCTTGAACAAATTGAATATCAACCTGTGCCTTGAACGCTTTATTCACTGCAATCGACAAAATCTTCTGATCACAATCAAACGCCGTTACGTCGATTACCGGAAAATCGTGTTTTATCAGCATTGCCAGGGACCCTGTACCGCACCCCAGATCAAGCAATTGTTTCGCATTATCGAGTTGCGCCTGCATGATGAATGCCTGCATCAGCCGTTCTCCTTGCCCAGCAATGCCCATCAACAAGTCGTAAAACGGTGTAAGCCAGTGGTAACCTAAAGCCGGAACATAATTTTTTGGGCTATACCGCAAATTGGTATTGGTTCTGTGCTGTTTCTTCAAAAGACGTTAGAAAAAATAACTGGAATTTGCAAATACTGGGTAAATAAAACATTCGACCGATAAATCCACTCACATTTATACCTTGACTCGATACCGGGCCAGGGCAATCGGGCTTAAATTGCCCCAATAATTTTTAGCAAATAATCATTATCCCAGCCCGCCTTTAATCGTTTTGTTTTTACACCGACCTTTGACATTTTTTCTTTTTTTATCAGATTCAGAGCAATATGTCTGATAATAGCAAGATTAGCTGCGCTATGGCCTTTGCGTGTTCGATTACTGTCTTCGTCAAAGGCGATATCAAGAACCCAGTGTAAATTGTTTTCGATAGCCCAGTGAGCGCGAACAGCATGCTCCAGCTTGATAGGATTGCTGGCGCTTAGACTGCTAATGAAATAACGCGTTTCCTTGGATATTTTATTTTCTGATTCTCTTGTTGCTGTGACCTCAATGATGCTCTGCAGCCCCGGCCAGGAATGTCGTTCTTTTAACCATGCTATCTCATCTATTGCACGAACAGTTCGTGTCTCAATGCGCCCATGTCCACCATCAACTGTTACCTTTGCGGCTTCTGGAGACAGTGACGATGCAAAATATGTGGCAACATCTTCATGCAAGCTTCCTTGGTTGCCTTTCAGGCTCAAAACATAATCTGCGTCTTGCTGAATAATCTGCCGGGCTATCTTCTTCTGGCAACCCATCGCATCAATTGTGATCACGGTTCCTGTAATATCCAAGCGAGAGAGCAGTTTGGGAATGGCCGTAATTTCATTGGATTTGTCATCCACTTGAACCTGACCCAAAACCAGGCTATTACGCTGCGCCCATGCGCTAACCATATGGATTGCTGCCTTTTTTGAGGCCCTGTCAATGCTACGCCTTATACATTTGCCGTCAATAGCAATGATCTCTCCATCAGTCAAACGCGCTAAATCACAAACCCAGTTGGAAAAGCATTCGCTAAATTGCTCGGTGTCTATCACCATGAAAACTTCACCGAAGGTGTCATGAGAGGGTATTCCATGTTGCAGACCGAGTAATTCGGTAAACCATGCTTCTTTGGCTTTACCAAATTCTTCTATAGCCACCCAATTGTCCGCTCCACAAATAACCGCACAAAGTGAAATAAAAAATATATCTTGGAGTTGATGCTTCTTTTGTCTGTCTACTCTTGGATCTTCAATACTTGAAAAATGATGAATGATTGAAGCTGTTGGTTTGTCTGTCATTTAAAATCAAAATGATAGAGCTAATACCTCAACTTGTTTCTGTTTTCAAGTATTTTTAAGCACGATTGCCCTGGATACCGGGCGCAACAAACTTGATGCAAGAAATTTATAGGTTCATTGCCTTGTGAAGTGCCATGCATTGCCTCTGAAGCGTTTAAATGGCGCGGTGTGATTGGTAGGCGCGATTGGATTCGAACCAACGACCCCCACCATGTCAAGGTGGTGCTCTAACCAACTGAGCTACGCGCCTATGCCTAAATTAAGCAAACCGGATAACACGATAGAGATAGAGCATCCGGCTAAAACGATGGATTTTATCCGAAACGCAACAGGGGCACAAATTAATTTAAACGATCAATTTAAACGATTTAAAGCTATCGTGGAAATCGGTATGATATGTAAAACTCATATTGACTAAAACACGCATGATTGCTAAAGCGGTTACAGCCTATATTTCCCATCCTGATTGCCTCAAGCATGAGATGGGGCATTATCACCCCGAAAGTCCACAGCGATTGACAGCAATCGAGCAGCAACTGGAAACAACCGGCTTGCTTGCCAGACTGTATCGTCAAGCAGCACCGCTGGTTACCGAACAGCAACTCGAACGCGTGCATTCGCACCAATACATTACCGAGATACACAACGCCTCGCCACAGAGCGGTTTGCAATATCTCGACCCGGATACCGCGATGAATCCGCATTCCCTGAATGCCGCGCTGCGTGCGGCAGGTGCAACCGTTCTGGCTACCGATCTGGTCATGACGCAGCAGACTGTGAACGCCTTTTGCGCGGTGCGTCCGCCCGGTCATCATGCAGAGTCCGCACGTGCCATGGGTTTCTGCATTTTTAACAACATCACCGTCGGCGTTGCCCATGCTTTGGCGCAGTACGATCTTAAACGGGTAGCAATCCTCGATTTCGATGTGCACCACGGTAACGGCACCGAAGAAATCTTTGGAAAAGAATCACGCGTTCTGCTGTGTTCAACCTTCCAACACCCGTTTTATCCCTATTGCGGCGCAGAAAACAGGCACACCAACTGCATCAACGTGCCACTGCCTGCCGGTAGCGATGGTGACGTGTTTCGCAAAGCCGTGACTGATCACTGGCTGCCCGCAGTAACGGCGTTCAAGCCGGAGATGATTTTTGTCTCGGCAGGCTTTGATGGGCACCGTGAAGATGACATGGCGCATCTGATGCTCGATGATGCGGATTATGTCTGGGTAACGCAGCAGATCAAGGCATGGGCTAAACAGTATGCGCAGGATCGCATTGTTTCCGTGCTCGAAGGCGGTTACGCGCTCAATGCGCTTAGGCGCTGCGTTGCAAAACATGTTGCAGTGCTTTGCAACAACGAGAACAATTGATCGGATCAAATAATTTTCTTGACCGCCTCCGCCAGCAACTCGCTCAAACAAATCGCGTTGGTTGAATGGGCAATGCTGTCCGTGCTCCAGACCTGCGTCACGCCGGATTGGCGGATAAAACGCTCTGAATCACTGCAAAAAAGCGGATGCGTCACTACAGCATCCACCTGTTTCGCACCGGCCTGCAGCAGTTTGCCGGCGGCCTGCGCAAGCGTGCGGCCGGTACTGGCTATATCGTCGATGAGAATTACATTCTGCTCAGCATAATTGCGTTGCGGCAGGGTAACGTTCACCGCATTATCCCCGCTTCTGATTTTAGTCGCCACCGCATACGAAAAACCGATTTCGGTTGCGATACCGCGCACCCATTGTTCGGACTCACTGTCCGGACCGATTAGCATGCCGGATTGATACTGGTTCTTCAGAAACCGACCAATTGTCTTACCTGCAGAAACCGCCAGCGCATTCTGGATGGGAATGGCCTGATCCAGCCGATGCACCCGGTGCAGATGCGGATCGACGGTAATCACATCGTCAAAATTATCCGCGAGCAGTTGGCCGATCACCTGCTGGCTGATTGCTTCGCCGGGATGATTTTCCGCGTCCTGGCGCATGTAGCATAAATACGGCGCAACCAGCGTGATCCGTTTGACGCCATGTCTGCGCAATGCGGAAACACTCAGCAACAATTCGATGAGTTTACTGTTCGGCTGGTTCAGGCTCCTGACCAGCACCACATGTTCCGGCAAATCCACCGGCACCTGCGCCCGGCTTTCACCATCCGGAAAAACATGCAGCCGGACTTCCTGATACTGCGCGTGCAACGCGTTTGCCAGCGCCTGCGCCTGGGTGCGGTAATCTTCAAATCCGATGATGCGCATACCTTTTATTCCACATTAACAAGTTGTTGAAAAACGTTTTCGAGGCAGGTGATACAAGGCAAAAATAGACGAGAAAGCGGAATTTATACATGATAAATGAGCATTTTGAGTCCATTTTTAACGCCGTAGCAGCAACGCAGGTCGTTTTTCAAAAGCCTGTTAGATAAATGCATCATACCGTTTAATGTCCACCTTCTCGCCAATGGTATAGCCATTATTTTGTTCAATCAGCTTTCTAACAAATTCGAAATCGGACATGAATTCCGCGTAAACGCGGTACAACACATCGCCTTCAGCCACGGCATCGCCGGTTTTACGCATTAGATCGACGCCCGCCTTTTTATCCATCGGCGCGCCGGCAATGCGTGCGATTTTGGCCATCTGCAAATTGTCGATGCCGGTGACCACGCCCGATCTACCCGCCCGGACTTCATGGCAAAACTGACCGGGGGTGAAATCTACCGCACGCGCGCCCTGCCCTTCAATGATTGCGTTCATTTTCGCCAGCGCCCGACCCGAATCGAGAATATCGCGCGCAATCGCGTAGCCTTGCCCGCCACGCACATCGGGGTCGAACTCGAGAATACGTCCCGCCAGCGCCAGCGATTTCTGGCGCAAATCCGCCGGTGCATTGGGATCGTTTTCCAGCACCTGCATCACATCGCGTGCTTCGAGTGTCGGGCCGATACCGCGCCCGATCGGTTGCCGTCCGTCGGTGATAATGACTTCCAAATGGATTTCAAGCTGATCGCCGACAAATTCAAACAGTTTCCTGAGCGCCAGCGCTGCACGCATATGCCGCACCTTGGCCGTCGGGCCGACCGGAATATCGATGAGCAAATGCGTGGAACCCGCCGCGAGTTTTTTCGACAGAATCGATGCCACCATCTGGCCACGCGAATCGATACCGAGCGGCCGCTCCACCGCAATCAGCATGTCGTCGACCGGCGCGAGCTTTGCCGTCCCGCCCCATGCGAGGCAACCGCGGTGTTTACGCACGATATCATGTAACTTGCCCGGCGACAGATTGACCTCCGCCAGCGTTTCCATGGTATCCGCCGTCCCGGCAGGCGAGGTAATCGCACGGCTCGACGTTTTCGGAATCAGCATACCATGCGCCGCGACAATCGGCACCACCAGCATCGACGTACGGTTGCCCGGAATGCCGCCGATGCAGTGCTTGTCCACAACCAGCAATTCCCCCCAGTTCAGCCGCTGTCCGGTATCGAGCATGGCCCTGGTCAGATAATACACCTCGTCGCGGTCGAGGCTGTTCTGCCCGGTCGCTACCAGAAACGCCGCCATCTCCATCTTGGAATACCGGCTCTCGGCAATATCGCGCGTAATCGCTTCAAAATCGTCCAGCGTCAATCGCTCGCCGTCTATCTTGCGCCGCACCGCGTCCATCGACACCGCAGGCTCGGCGTGGTCGACCTTAATCACACAATCCGCATGCGCATTCAACTGTTCATACGCCTGCTCGGACAGTCCCAGCTCTGTCGGCGTCACAATCGCCGCGTCATCGACCACATTGAGCACGGCCAGTATCCGCTGGCCATTCGCACTGATCAGAATTTTCGACAACGCCTGAAACCCCTCCGCGCGATAAACCGCGCATTCGCGGTGCAGGTACGCGACGTTTTCGTGGTAGGTGTCAATGGCGACACGGCGCAGTTTGAGGGTTGGGTTATTCATCAATCACAAAGTGAAATATTCAGAACGGATTTATTTATAACTATCATATATAGTGGATTTATTGTATTCCCGAATGTCTCGGCTCGGCAAGCTACCACCTGACCGCCTTGCTCCGCTGCGGCTGTCCGGCGTAGTTGCCTGCAACATCCACTTCTGCCTTTATAGACCTTTCACCTTGTCTTGCCGTACACCTGCTCGACCCAGGGCCAAGCGGAAGCCAATGACGTTGGAGCGGTAGTCAGGCGCGAGCCTGCTACGGTCGGCGGAACGCACGTCCCTGCCGTAGCTGTCCCAGGAGCCGCCACGCAATACGCGGCCAATACCGTCTTCAGGGTCTGCCGGATTGATAACAGCGTGTTCCGGATACGCACCATAGCGATCCACACACCATTCCAAGACATTACCGTGCATTTCATACAATCCCCACGGATTCGGCGGCAATGATTTAACCGGCACCGTTTTCTGCCGGCATTGTCCCTTTTTGCCCCTTGCATAAGGATAATAGCCATGATAGTTCACCTGTTCCGGCGTAATCTGCTCGCCAAATGAAAACGGTGTAGTCGTCCCCGCACGGCAGGCATATTCCCATTGCGCTTCTGTCGGCAAACACGCAGACAAATCAGGATAATCATGGTTCAACCGGTCAATAAATAGCTGCACTTTATCCCAATTGACACTTTCTACCGGGTGATTCATGTCGCCCTTAAAATGCGCAGGATTGTCGTTCATCACTGCGAACCATAACGCCTGCGTACACGCCGTGTCCGCCAGCCAGCAACCTCGCGTTAATGTCACTTCATGTTGTTTTTCATCTTTCCGTCTTTGCGGCTCTGACTCAGGGGAACCCATCAGAAACGTACCCGGCAGAATCCAGCGGAAGCGCTGCCGCACGCCCTGGCAGTCAAGATCCATATACAAACCGTAGCCATCCTGCCCCCATTCACTGGCCCAGACAGCCGGAAAAGCATTCGGCAAAAATGTGTCGTTTGTTTGGTTCATCGTGTGTACGTATTGCAGCTTGTAGGGTGGACAAACAATGTGCCGTCCACCGATAGAACGTTGATATATTCCGCATTATGATGGATGGCGCTACGCTGATCCATCCTACTTCTCCTGCTCCGCTGCGGCTGCCCGTGCTTCCGCGCTGTCTTCCTGTACCTGCAAGGACACCCCTGTCCGACCTAGGGCCAAGCGGAAGCCAATGTCGTCGTCGCGGTCGACAGGCGCGTTCCCGTCACGGTAGGCGGAACGCACGCCCCTGCCGTAGAGGTACCAGGAGCCGCCACGCAATACGCGGCCATCACCGTTTTCGGGGCCTGCCGGGTCGATAACAGCGGGTTCCGGATACGCACCATACCAGTCCGCGCACCACTCCCATACATTGCCGTGCATCTCATATAATCCCCACGGATTCGGCGGCAGCGATTTAACCGGCACCGTTTTATTCCGGCATTGCCCCTTCTTGCCCCCCGCATAAGGATAATTGCCATCATAATTCACTTGATCCGGCGTAATCTGCTTGCCGAATGAAAACGGTGTGGTCGTCCCCGCACGGCAGGCATACTCCCATTGCGCTTCAGTCGGCAAGCGCGCAGACAAATCAGGATAATCATGGTTCAACCGGTCAATAAGCTTCTGCGCATCATCCCAACTGACTGTTTCTACCGGGTTATCCATGTCTTCCTTAAAATGCGCAGGATTGTCGTTCATCACTGCTGACCATAACGCCTGCGTGCACGCCGTGTCCGCCAGCCAGCAACCCTGTGTCAGCGTCACTTCATGTTGCGTTTCGCGATTCAGCCTTTCCGGTTCCGATTCGGGCGAACCCATTAGAAAAGTACCGGGCGCGATCCAGCGGAAGCGTTGTGTTACCTCGCGGATTTTAAAATCAGCGTACAGTCCAAACGCATCCTGCCCCCAGGCTGCCGCCCAGTCAGGCGGATTAAACGCCTCAAAGCACAGGCGCTGGCGGCCGGTGTGCAGATACAGGGCTGCGGATAGCTGTTGTCCGGGACCGGTTTGCACTAATCGGGGTAGTACCGGTGCATTCCTGGCGCCATCATCAAGATAATTCCAGGGGTGATAAACCGGCAGTTCGTTCCCCTGATCCCAGCCCCAGAGCATGCGCTTTCGGTCCAGATCAAGCGTAGCTAAACGGGCATGTCCACCCTGAATGGGTTCATTAACCTCCTTTACATGGAACGACAAGTCCGGTCTCTGAAGCAGGTTTACATGCTGCGGAACATGACCGGGCGACGACTTTAGCCATGCCGCCAGATCCATTCCATCGGGCAATTGCGAATCGGCATACCGCCGCTCTATCTGTCGCGCGGCAACAGAAAGCGGTTCAATATACGACTCCTTCCCGCTTAACGTTGAAGCAACCCAGTGCACATGACTCTCGGCTATTTGTGCCTGCAATAACTGCTCACCGGATTCAGCACCTTTGGTATCGTTACCCGATAAGGTATTTTTCAATTTGAGAAAGAATTGCCGCGCCCGCGCTGTATTATCTTCTTCTGTCAGAGCAGTTTTAGAATTGACCAGGTGCCGCCACAGTAAAATTTCTTCATGATGGATACCCTGGGGCGCACGCGCGTGCCAGTCACGCAAACAGTCCAGCGTACGCTGTTGCAATGTTTCAGGTAATTGGGCAAATGTATTGCGCCAATGTTGCACTGTCCACTGGATCAATGCACAGGCTGCGGGTTCGGTATCCACTTCCCGGTAACACCAGACCTCTCCTTCCAGACCGGCATCACGGTTATGATTGGGCAAACATTGCCGTAACGCACGTAACAAACCCGGTTCAACACGCGTGGCTACAGACATCATCGCCAATAACGTCTTTCCCATCGGAGATAAGACTGGTTTTGGTTTAGACTGCGACACACAAATGGGCGGCATTCTTCGAATGGGCCGCAAATCACCATCCGGACTAAGCCGGACTACTTCGGCGCTATTGACCAATGCAGGTTGAAGGTGTCTTACCGAAACGGGGGCCAACACGATCACCCGCACGTCCCGACGCCTGTAGTTTGCCAGCATCTCCCGCCAGCGCTGTACAGGCCAGCGATGTGCCGGGTCGTTCAGCCCCAAATCACTGACAATCAGCAATGTATCGCCAGAGCTTAACCGGGGCCACTCGACAAATTTATGCTCCGGTTCGCCATTAATGAACGGTTGCAGGTTTTTCTGCAACAGGCTGTATAAACAATAAAAACGAAGCTGCTGATTGAATCGCGCCTGTAGTTGCCGGTTAAGCCAGCGCCAGTCATCCCAATAGGGCATCAAGCGATCCGAAAAGTCCAGTATCACCGGCATCGGATTCGGCCAACTCAACCGCTGCTTGCGCGGCAATCGGCGCACAGCCATTCCCTTTGAAAATTGTTGAGTCAAATGCAGGACATCCAGTCCTGCAGCATGCGTTCGCGCAACAACCCGCCGTAAGCGCGGCCATAGTCGTGTCCAGGGTATAATGGGCAATGTTACAGGCTCTGGATAGGACGGGTCCCAGTCGGATTGATCTTCATCGCTCAAAACTCCAAAACCGGCGCTATCCGCTTGTTCTGCAGTCCATGATTCTCTGTCAACCACATTTTGCAGACTCGCCAGACAGTAAGGGCGAAACAGTGGTTTTAGTTGCGCCGTTTTTTGTACTGTTCCCGATATTGCGCTCATGGATAGTGTTGCCGGTTCTCCATTGATGAAGCTATCTGTTTCAGTTTCACCCTGGGTATCGCGCCCGGAAACGGGCAATGGTTCAAAACCCAGTATGGCGGCCAGTGCTATTTCTCTTTCCGGATCGCCTTCCGCCATAACCAGGGCTAACAGCAGGTCGGTTCGCCCACATGCCCCGCTTGGCAAAATGGCATTGGCATACCGGTTGAACTCAGCGTTGTCAGGCATTTAACTGATGATCAGTTTGAATTCGGCTGTTTATGGTAGGCAAATTGATATACCCGTTTCAGCCATCGCAATTGTTCCGCTTCATCATTTTCCGCCAATTGCTGCAATCCACGCAACAAATCAAGATATTCCGCCAGACCGGGTTTTGGACCATCACCCATATCTGCCTGCCGGTCTTTCATCAATTGTTCAGCAGCCTGATCCAATACATTATCGGATAACATCGGACGTTCAGTGTTTGTTTTCTGATCGCTATCGGAATTACGAAAATGAACACGCGCCCGCTTTTTGATCCAGGTTGCAAAATCCGTATCCGGCAGAATGCTCAGCACCAGACACCGCCTTACAAACGCTGGCGGCAATTCCCGGTCTTCATTGGTTGTAATAATGATCAGCGGTCTACGCGCACCGTCATCCGCCTTGATTTCCTCTTCACTCCAGGGTTTTCTGAATCCGGTATTGGCGAGCACTTCCAACAGACTATTGGGCAATTCACTGTCCGCCTTATCAATTTCGTCGAGTAATAATACGGTGCCTTTTTTCTGTGCGCGTTCCTGTTGAATGATTGCTTGGTTCTGATGATTCTTAATTGACCGATCAGGGCGCTGTGCCGGTGTTTTACAATCTTCTTTCAAATGTAATTCTGCCGACCCCCAGTGCAGCCCCCACCACAGCGGCCCTGGACTGACATAGTGCAAAGGCCTGCCCGGATCAGCAACATTTTCTGCCGATTCAACACCAGTTCTTTTTACCTGCGCATCAGCCAGCCGCGCAATAGCGTCGAAGCGCCAGAGCAAATCCTGCGGCTCGGTGTGTGCGGTAATTACTTCATAAACAAACGCTCGCTCAAGGTGCTCTGCCGCAGCACGCGCCAGATCGCTTTTACCCGTACCCGGCAGGCCGCGCACCAATAAAGGCCGTCCGCTGGCAACCGCCAGACTGATTGCATCCTGCGATTCGCCATCCAGCAAATACCAGCTCTGCGACCAGGTACCGACCGCGGGTAGGAAAATTTCTTTTCCAGATGGATGATTATTACTTTGAGATAAATTGCTCATGTAAATTAATTATTCGGGAATCATAAAAAAAACAGAAGAATACTCGCAATGCTACCTGCAAAACCGAACGTATCTCTATAAAGCTCAAAAATACGATTAGCCTCTTTCAATTGACCTTTATCAATATTGCCCTGATTTTGCATTGCTTGTTCAACGATCCGGACTGCGCGGATTACTTCATTACGGTCGTGTTCAGTAATATTTGCTGCCTGCTCTATCTCATGGTTCAGCTGCGGGATCTGTTGCTGTAATTGATCAACAGCATTTTGACCAAGTGATATATAACTATTTTGATATAAATGTAAATTTTCAACTTTCTCTATATAATTTAGAGGTAAGTCTGTTTTCTTTTCAGCTTCTTTAGATTCGTTTATCAAGCTTCTATTTAGAAGCTTATAGTCTCCCTTCAAAAAAAACATCAAGTCTTCTTCGTCAATCTTGAGATTCTGAAGCCCATTTACCGATTGATCTACTCGATAGATATAAATAGGTAGCCGCCCTTTAGTCATTTTCATAAAGTATTGAACCACTTGTGGATTATTAAAAGGATGTTCTTTCAGATATTCGGCTTCGATATATATTCCATGCAAAGGGGATTTGGTTGAATCATGTTGGGCATGAATAACTTTTGCACTTAGCGTATGCAAAGGACCTTGGTTACCTCTGTGTGTTTCGCGCAGGACGCCCAAAAGTTTTTCGGCAATTTCTTCACACACGGATTCTACTGTCCATTGCGCATCTCTCGATTGAAAATCGCCAATATTTTCAAATCGCGCATTACGCTTGCCCGCTTTATATTCAAGATCATCATAATCAGGAACAATCGCGATACCTTTTTCTGCCGCGTAAATCAATTTTACTGTCGGGATGTAACTGACCGACACCTGTTTCATGCCACGGGCATTTACTTCGGATGCATTCACCAATGTCTGCAAAAGATAAGCAAATAAATCCCTGGCCAACTCAATATTTATCTGATTCTGGGAAAATTCATCAGCGATCTGTAAAAAACGTGTAATCTCACCCAACAGCTCATCTTCGTTGCGCTGTGTATCCACCAGATAATCAACAATGCATTCGGCATTCTTTTCAACGAGCGGATTATCCAAAACAAATCCATCCATGAATCTATCCGATATCTGGCGCAGTTCACCTCGGGCAAACTGTTCAATTAAATTTCTTTTCAGCCTGATTTGCTGCGATTCCCGATGCGATGAAGACGCCATTCCGAATCCTTTGTCATTTGATTTTTGCAAGTTAGACTACTGAACTTCAAGTCGTTTGGCAATATTGCATTTCAGATTTTTAGTTTACCTCTGCGCTGTTCCGTTTATACACCCGTATCAAATCGATACCGAATCCAAACCCAGCAAACAACGCCTTGCTAACAGATTGACACAATGCTTAAAAAGCATCTATATTATGTTGTTACATACGTAATTACTTTACTTAAAATAATTTTTGGATACCCCGTCATGTTAAAAGTAAAAATCAAACCCATCGGCAATTCGATGGGCATTGTGCTGCCAAAAGAAGTGCTGGCCAAACTGAATGTGGGCAAGGGCGATGAATTGTATCTGGTTGACGGACCGGAAGGATTGACGCTTTCGCCATACCGGCAGGACTTTGAACAACAAATGGCTGCCGCCGAGAAGATTATGAAAAAATACCGCAATGCCCTGCATAAACTGGCCAAATGAATCACCCCAAATGGGTATTGCGTGAGGTCGTCATTGCCGTGCATCAAATGCTGCTCGCTAAACATGGCGGATTATCCGGTATACGCGATGAAGCGCTACTCGACTCCGCATTAGCCCGGCCGCAGCAATGTTTTTCATACAATGATACGTTGACTGTTCCTGATTTAGCTGCTGTATACAGTTACGGCCTGGCAAGAAATCATCCGTTTATTGACGGCAATAAACGGGTAGCATTGACAGTCGCCGCGATTTTCCTGGAAATTAACGGCTATACGCTGGATGCGCCGGAAGCGGAATGCGTGATTATCTTTGAACAGCTGGCGGCGGGAAAAATTACTGAAGTAGAATTGACGCAATGGTTCGTTCAGGCTGTACTGCAGATAGAACCTGTTCAGGATCTAGAAAATGGATTAAGTGCAAGGCAATAACGGATGACAAAATTGCTTGAAGCAGTTTTGAACGGCTGAAAGCCGGCCCGCAGGGCGAGGCACATCTTGTGCCGAGTAAAAAGCGCAGTTTATGCGTAATAAATGAGCATTTTGAGGTCGTTTTTAACGCAACCAGACCACAAGGGCCATTTAGCGCGTTCCTGGACTGGTTTTCACCACATCGCCCGTTTAGTATTCTTCTCCACCTCTATCTCAGGCCCCGTCAACTTATTCCACAGAAAAATACCCGCACGCTGTTCGATATAGGCGGTTGTTACACGGTAGTCGACCAGTTCGCCGTCAAGATCGGCGTTTTCCATTTCAAACGCCCACATTTCAAGCCGGCCACTTTTGAGTTCGGTCAGGATGCATTTGAAAAAATGGCTCGGCACGGGAATGCGGATGCCGTTTTCGTCATTTTCGCCGATCATCCGGACTGACGTGTTAAAATCGAAAATTGGGCCGGTGATGACATAGGTCTCGAGTACTTCTTCTGTCTGGTCGAGCTCGCGCACGGCATGTTCGAGTTCGCGCCATTTCTGCCGGTTGAATTCCGGTGTCTGCGGCGACATGTTGGACAGCAGAAAAGTTTCACTGTTTTGAATCAGTGTATCGCTCATATTTTCACTGGCAACCAGATGACCGCGGTCGAACCCGCTATTGCGGTAGTCGCTCAGATCCGCACGGAACCGTTTCGGTACGCGAAAATCCGGCCTGAAGTTGTTCAAGCGCTGTATGTCGCCCATTAATTTTTTATCGGGATCGACAATTTCCAGCGCCCACTTCGACTGTCTGAAATAATATGAATAGCCCGCGACATAAAACCGGTTGACTAAAATATGATCGGCGGCAGGGCAACCATAGCGGGTTTCTGGCTTTAATGAAAAAATATCCTGCACTGTGCGCTCCTATGAACGTTTAGCTTTCGATACCTGACAACTGCTCCACTTACCAGAATAACTGTCTGAAATAGCAGCTCGGACAATACCGGTAGTAATTCTCACGGTAAGCAACCGGCCAGGGATGAACCGCGGTGGCGCTTATTACTATAGGCAATCCGGTAAGTCCGGATTCCGCTGTCGGTTCTGTCTTGCCTTCTATGACGCCGACAACTACAACTTCCCGGCTGGCGAAAAAAATTTTCGGATCGAGTGTTTTGTCACTTTTAACCAAAAAATAGCCTTCGCTGGGCTTGTCGATATCAGGCCGACCATAATAATCGAGTGGATAATACAACACCTGCATCCGGTTGTCTTTATTTTCTTTCTTGACTTCAACGACGACACCGCCCCAGCGCACCAGCGTGTTTTTATAATGTTGCGCATCCGCACTGACTTGCGCATAGGAGATGTCTTTTATGCGCGCATCCTCAAATGCGGGCGGCAAGGTGGAGCAGGCACCGAGCAACAGACTGGCGGCTATTAAAAAAAGTCGTATGGACTCGCCCAGAATATTATGTTTATTTTCTGTTTTCATCATGTTGGCAGACATTTATTCAAACTCTTCCTGATCAACAATCTCTATTTCCGACACAAACAGCCGCGTACGGTGCCCGTATATATTCCTGTTTACAAGCCGTTCGCTGTAATGCACTTTGACCAATGCCGCCATTTTCAGACTGTTGACGGCAAAATGATAAAGATCACGGTCGTCCATGACGAAATGCCGGAATTTGTCGCCGCTTTTCCCGATCTGCATGGTCATAAAATAATTACGCGCAAGATTCTTGTTCTTGATGATATTGGTTATCCGGCCAAATTCTACACCGTAAGAGACTTCAGACCCAAAAGTTCGAATATCGCCAATAAAATGCGTCTGTTCCGGTATGATATTTTTATCAACCAGATAGACTTCGACCAGTTCGTTTAGCGCAGGGCACGATAGCAACGCGCTGCTGCGCGGCATTTTATATTCAATCACAACATCATAGCCAATTACTTCTTCAAGCACATCATAAAAATCATCCTTTTCGAAACAGAACTGGAACGGATTTGTCACCAAATTTTGCGGAATACTGCCGAAACTGATAAACGATGCGCTCTCGTGACCCAGCAACACTTCCCCAACATAGGCTTTATTGAGCGTGCGATTAAGTGCATTGTCACGCCCAATCCGGCTCAATTGACCCGATGCGTAGCCTTTTGTGTCGATAATCAGCGATTGTGAATAAACCGGCGCGGAAATCATGCTCGCGATCACAATCAGTGACAACACAAACGTACTAATGCCGTATACAAAGAATTTTTTCATCATCATGTTTACAAATAGCCGCCTTATTATTCAGGATTAACGCACCGTCACAAATTTCATAAAACCTGAGCTGCACGAAAAAAGTATTGTTAGGATAGTTACCCTTATAAACTTCCGATTGAGGAAAGCATTATAAGCACAGTTTGCTTAACGGACGCTGAAAATTATCACAAATCGTTTACATTTAAACAAAATGCGGATGAACGTTTGAACGAATCCGGTCGGTGGATGAGTGTGAATATTGGTTAGATTGGTTAGAATTGATAACCGGTCTTTATTCAAATTCCGGCTGCCTTGAATAAATATGATCAGGATAAGTTCGTATGGTCTGAACACATGCACTTAGACACAGTGGTGTTCTCACAGGTTATTGAAAATGGTTTTGAGGCTGTTGATGTACGGCAAAAACAAACGGAAAGGCGGGGATGGCACCGTTTTTGCGTAATTAACATACACTTGGCCTGTTGATAATATTATAGTCTGTGCGAACCAGTGCAACGTTAGTACAGCTTGTTTTTCAACAAACCCGCTAGCCATCTTCATATTTCCCGCCGCTTTGAATGCAGGTTTCCTCAATGGTCGTTGCATCCCAGTCATGTTTTTTCCCGGAGCCCCGATAATAATGCTTGTCGAAAACCAGCCCGTCCGGGTCTGTATAGCGGACACAGCGCCCGATCCTGTTTTCATCCGGGCAGCGCGCACCGGTAGTGCAGTGCTTTGTGATCAATTGCCGGTCTGCAGCGGACAACGAACTCAAACGGTATTCTTCGCAGATACTCTGTCTTTTGATGCGTTCACAAATGACGAATGCTTTGGGATCTTCGCCAGAACTGCCATAAGCAGTCCCCGCAGGCAAAACAAAAAGAATTTTCAACGCAATGAATGCCAGAAACAAACGCGTCAGCGTTTTTATTTCCTGGCTTCTGATTTTTAAGATAATACCGTACATAATCGAATGATAGGGGTTATTGGTCATGTTTGATGGCTTGCGGAATGGCTGCTTTCAAATAGTAAATCATCGACCATAACGTCAAAAAAGCCGCCACATAAATCAGCCATGTACCTATTTCATGCGCATTATAACCTTCAGCAAGGTCGTCATGGTAGAGCAGCAACGGAATGGCAATCATTTGCGCAGTGGTCTTGATTTTCCCCAGAAATGAAACCGCTACACTCTTGGATTGGCCGATTTGCGCCATCCATTCGCGCAATGCAGAGACTGCAATCTCACGCCCGATGATAATTAACGCAATCGGCGCGCCGAGCCGGTCCAGGTAGACGAGGACAATCAGGGCGGCAGCCACCATCAATTTATCGGCGACCGGGTCGAGAAATGCGCCAAAGGCAGACATCTGGTTTAAAGCACGCGCCAGAAAACCGTCAAGCCAGTCTGTAATAGCAGCACCAGCAAAGATAATGGTTGCAACCAGGTTTTTCTGTTCGGATGACAACCAGCCGTCAGGCAGATAAAAAATCCCCACAAAAAGGGGAATGGCCAGTATTCTTAGCCATGTCAAAAAATTCGGCAGATTTAAAGGCATAACAACAAATGCCCTAACAGGCATCTATAAACACGAATTAATAAAATAAATTGCTAAATGAGCGATCCAACGGATTAATTATAAAAAAAACAGCCGTATGCAATACGCCGATTTCGTATACAAAATGGTTCTAAATCAATGCAATTCCTTGTAAATTTTTTCCGCAAGCTTGCGGCTGATTCCTTCAGTCTGGGCAAGTTCTTCGATACTTGCGGTTTGCACACCTTTCAAACCACCGAAGCGCCCCAGCAATCCCTGACGGCGTTTTGCGCCAATACCGCTGATATTCTCAAGGCTTGATGTCAGTCGCGATTTATTGCGCCGTCCACGATGTCCCTGGACTGCAAAACGGTGTGCTTCATCGCGGATCTGCTGAATCAGATGCAGACCTGCATGGTCGATGGGCAATTGTAACGGCTTTTTCTGCGCGGGAAAAATCAATTGTTCCAGACCGGGCTTGCGTCCCTCACCTTTGGCAATGCCCATCAGATTCGCATCACTGATACCGAGTTCGTCCAGGGTTGCTTGGGCCGCGTTGACCTGGCCCCTGCCGCCATCGATCATAATCAGATCTGGCAAACGGCCCTCACCCTGTACGACCTTCTGATATCGACGGCTCAGGGCATCGCGTATCGCTGCATAATCATCACCGGGAGTAATGCCTTTGATGTTAAAAAGCCGGTATTCATTGTTACGCATGGCAAAATGATCATAAACCACGCAGGACGCAACAGTCGCCTCGCCCATGGTATGACTGATATCGAAACATTCGATACGATTGAGCACAGTCATATTCAATACCTGTTGCAAGGCAAGCAGGCGCTCCTCCTGACTGGCCTTACGATTCATCATCTGTTTCAGCGCGAGCTGCGCATTTTCTGATGCCATTTTCAACCATACGCGACGTTCACCAATAGGATTCTGGTTAATTGTCACTTTATGACCGGATTGATCTGTCAATAACGCTTCCAAAACCGCTCGATGGATTTTCCGGTCGACAATAATCAGATTCGGCACACTGCGGTTTAGATAATGCTGGGCCAGAAAAGCTTCAATCACGGCAGAAAGATTATATCCGTCGGCGTTCTGCGGAAAAAAACTTTTATCACCAAGATGGCGCCCACCCCTGACCATCGCCAGCGTGACACAAACCCTGTCACTGCCGTCTTTAAGTCCGGCGCAAGCCACGATATCCGCATCCATCGCCTTACCGCTGTCGACAAACTGTTTTTCTCTGATTTTACGCAACGCCTGCATCTGATCGCGCAATAATGCCGCCAGCTCGTATTCCATTTTGTCTGATGCCTGCTGCATTTTCTCTGCGATGCTGTCAATAACCTCGGACTGTTTGCCCTGCAGAAACAATGCTGCACTGTGCACGTCCTCCTGATAATCGGATTGCGAAATCTGATTGACACAGGGGCCGCTGCAACGCTTGATCTGATAAAGCAGACAAGGCCGCGTGCGATTGTTAAAAACACTGTCTTCGCAGGTGCGCAACCGGAAAACTTTCTGTAACAGCTGTATGCTTTCCCGAACGATTCCGGCGTTTGGAAACGGCCCGAAATACTGATGTGTTTTATCCACAAGTCCACGGTAAAACCCCAGCCGCGGATACGCATGTCCGCTCAGAATAATATATGGATAGGACTTGTCGTCCCTGAACAGGATGTTATATCGTGGCTTGAGGCTTTTGATCAGATTGTTTTCCAGCAATAACGCTTCCGCTTCAGAGCGCGTCACCGTCGTCTCGATGCCCGTAATCTGCGAAACCATAAATTGCGTTCTGGGCGCCAGACCTTTCTTTTGAAAGTAGGAAGAAACCCTTTTTTTTAGGTTTACTGCCTTGCCGACATAAATCACTTCGGCATCGGCATTCAACATCCGGTAAACGCCGGGTTGCGCCGGTAAATTCTGGCAAAAACCCTTCGCGTCGAAATTCGCTTCTAAATCATTTTGTTTCAACCGCTTTGCTCACCCTACTCTTTTTTACCCAGCAATGCACCGCCAATCGCCCAGTTCTCATGCAGCACTTCTTCAAATGTAATATAGGTGTAGGATTTTGACTTGTTGGCAACGCGCGCAAGGGTATCGGTAATTTCCTCGGCAATTTTCGCTTTTTGTTCTGTGCTCAAAGTGCCTGCAACACGCAAATGAACGTAAGGCATGTTCTATCTCCTTTTTTATTTTTGGGCATCTCTAAAAATCCTGATTTTGTTACAATACTTTGTTGTTCAAAAAAATATTCCCTTACATATCAATCATATGCTTCGTAAATATTTTTTGTTCTCGCCTCGTCTTGTTTAAAACTCTGAATTTTTAGAGATGCCCTTTTAGTGATTCAATTTATTCCGAGTTTTGAAATTCTAAGCAAGATCAGCCGAGATTTGGGCAAACACCTGCTCGAACATCCCGGTTGTCAATCGTTTTGTCTGTGTATTGTAGCGACTGCAGTGATAACTGTCATACAGTTTGACTGAACACACATTCGCACAATTCGGCAGGCTGTTTGGCAAACTGCGCGCTGCACCATGCGCGAAAGGAAAATCTTTCAAGCGCAAATCCAAACACTGCAATACTGCCCGGTGCGCAATTGCACCCAGCGCCAGTATCGCCCGGCCACCTCCATGCCTGAATACCTCCATCTCGGTTTTCAGATAATGATTACATTGCCTGATTTCCTGAGTACTGGGTTTATTTTGCGGCGGCAGACACTTAACCGCATTGGTTATTCGGCAATTCAACAGCTGCAAATTATCCTGCTTTGATATCGACTCGTGATGACTGGCAAAGCCGAATTTGTACAATGTCCGATACAGCAAAATGCCCGCGAAGTCGCCGGTAAAAGGACGTCCCGTCCGGTTGGCGCCATGCATTCCGGGAGCCAGCCCGACAATCAGTAATTTTGCCTTAGTATCGCCAAAAGCTTCAACCGGCTGCGCGTGATAATCCGGATAACGTGCTTTTATCGAATCCAGAAATGTGGCCAGTCTGTCGCACTGGCGGCAGTCAACCGGCCCGGAAGGATAATCTGCTTTTATAGTAGAATGTAAATCCATTTAAAAAGAACAAATCGTTCGTGAAATTACACTATGTTTTTTGATCCGCATAACGCCATTTTGTTGAAATTTTAATCGAATACTGATTGCTTCATTATGCTTGTACTCCCTTTTAACGCTGTACCTGACAATATCATATGGATTGTGTACTGGATACCCGATTGATATTCAAAAAACGGCTGATTACAGGATTATGGGCGCTATGGCTTTGCATAATCTCAGTCTATTCCAAAACGATTTTAGCGGAATCAGCGGTAATCCCCAACATGCTCAATTCTGCCGAATTTGTTGTACAGTTATCCGCGCCTGACTCCGTAAAGGGTTTTCTAAACGAGCACATCAAGCTTGCACAAGAGCCGTTTGCCAGCGACATGGCGCAGCTCGCTTATTTACGCAGAACGAAGCTAGACATCAGCGAACTGCTTGCAACAGAAGGCTATTTCTCTCCTGTTGTCACTTTTGACACGCGCATCAAACAAGAAACTGAAATTCCCATAATAATCGTCGATCCTGGCCCGCTGACACATGTTGCATCGGTTCAAATCGAATTTCAGGGTGATATTGTAGATGACGAGGAACTGCAAAAACAACTGAAAAAATGGCGTAAGGCCTGGCCCCTTCAAGCGGATAAGCCGTTTCGTTCAGCCGAGTGGGAAGAAGCCAAAGCGGTTTTACTGTCTCAAGTCACTTATGAAAAATATGCCGCAGCGCGTATTGTCAGAAGTGAAGCGGTTGTTGACAAGGAAAACGCACAGGCCACGCTGCATATTGTGATTGATTCAGGTCCGGTGTTTTATTTTGGCCAGCTTGAAATCACCGGGCTGGAGCGGTATGACGCTGAAATGATTGAAAATTACCGCACGTTTCGTTCTGGTGAGCCTTACAGTAAAGAGCGCATGCATTTGTTCCAGATTGCATTGCAAAGCATCCCACACTTTGGCAATGTGTCGGTCAACATTTCTCCCGATGTTTCAGATCATAAAGCCATTCCGGTGCATGTGGCCGTATCTGAAACAAAAACAAAACGCCTATCATTCGGTGGCGGTTACAGTTCTAACAACGGCGCACGCGCGGAAGTCAATTTTAGCAACCACAACTTTCTGGACCGGGCATGGAATTTCAACACGATCTTGCGCCTGGAACAAAAGCGCCAGACATTCTATACCGGCGTAAATACCTTGCCTAATCAGAACAATATTTATTATTCTGCGGGCGCCAGTCTGCAAAGAACGAACATTGAGAATCTGGTAACGATTAAACAACGTGTTGATACAGCTCGGGTTTATCAGACACATAATTTACTAAACCTGTACTCGTTAAACTGGCAGCGCGAGGAAAAGCGTCCTGACGGCGCGGCCAACCAGACCGTAGAGGCGTTGGCGCTCGACTGGCGGTTCCGTTACCATTTTGTCGATGATCCCGTCAATATCCGGCGCGGCAGCATCACCGAATTCAGGCTCGGCGGCGGCAGTGAATCTCTTCTGTCCGATCAGGATTTTCTACGCATGTACGGACGACAGCAATACTGGTGGCCGGTTGGTAAACGTGATGTTTTTTATCTGCGCGGAGAAGCCGGTTACACGCTTGCGTCGTCGCGCTTTGGTATTCCGCAGGAATACTTGTTCCGCGCCGGTGGTATACAATCGGTCAGAGGTTATGATTTTATGAGTATTGGCGTACGTGAAGGAAATGCGATTGTCGGCGGACGGGTTATGGCAACCGGAACAGCGGAGTATACCCATTGGTTTATGCAAAACTGGGGCGCCGCTGCCTTTGTGGATGTCGGTAGCGCAGCAGACACCGTAAACAGTATGGATTTATTTCTGGGTTACGGCGCAGGCGTTCGCTGGCGCAGCCCGGCGGGACCACTCGCGCTTGACCTTGCCAGAGGCCATAAAACCGGAACAATACGCGTGCACTTCTCAATGGTTGTCAATTTCTGATGGATACCCGCGACAATTTCACTAATCCGGACGCACAGAACATGCAGCGTAAAAATAATAAGCGTGCGGGTTTTCTTTTCAAATGGCTTGGCATTGTCTTATTTAGTACTTTCATGGCAGTCGCTGGCAGCGGTTACTGGCTACTGAATACCACGCCCGGCCTGCAATGGCTGTTGTCCACAGCCGAACGGATAAGCAATTCAAATATTCAGTTTAAAGGCGTTTATGGCACCGTAAACGCTTTACAAATCGATCGAGTGAAATATCAAGACGATACGCTGCAACTTGCCATCAATCAACTGAAACTGGACTGGTCAATAAAACGATTGTTTTCAGGGAAGCTGCTTATCAACAATATCAGTGCTGAATTGATTGATATTCATACATCTCCTTCTGAAGAGGAAGCTGAAACGGTATTGCCAGAAGATTTGTCATTACCGCTTGACGTTTCAGTAAAAACACTTCAGATCGATGAAATTCGCATTTATTCAATTGACCCTGGTCAAGACGGTCAGCAACCTTATAAACCTCGGCAGCCTGATTTTTCTCTGACCGATTTATCACTTAGACTGGAAAGCAATGCGACGCAACATCAGCTGATACATTTGTCGTTTAACTCGATACCGGGGATACTCACAGCTTCAGGAAAAATCCAGACAACGCACCCTTTTAACCTGGAATCAACTGTCCTGCTCAACGATACTGAAAAGTGGGGACAAACTCAGGTAGCTTTAACCGGTAAGCTGGAGCGGATTGACGTTCACTTGACACATCACAATGAACCCATGCAGGCCAGGCTGGATGCGCAGGTGCAGCCGTTTGCCATTTCCGCCATTTCGATCGTCACATCACTGAATGCCGCCATTACTGAATTCAATCCCGCTACTTTATTTCCCGAAACGCCTGATATCCCCCAAGCCAATCTGGCTTTACAATTAGCACTTAGCCAGGACACTGAAAACAATCTTACCGGACAGTTGATGTTCAAAAACAAAACAGCATCACCACTGGATCAGGGCGGTCTGCCAGTCACAGAAATCAATTCAGCTGTTTTATTCACCGAAGATGACATCAAACTCGATAATCTTCGGATTCTAATATCAGAAAAGGAGCCGGAAGGCATCATTTCCGGCAATGTCGCCTGGCATTTCAGCCAGGAATTCGGGCTGGCTGATCTCAACGTCCGCAATCTGAATCCGGCTATAGTTGACACCCAATTACAAACGGCGAGAATCAGTGGACTCATACAGTTAACAGGTGATGCCGACAAACAAAAAGCCGAAATCAGGTTGAGCGATCAAGCATTGAAACTGGATGCTTCAGTCACTCACACTGCGAGTCAGGTTTTGCTGGAACATTTCAATCTGAGTCACGGGAAATCCAGTCTGGCCGGCAAGGGCGAATTGAATCTGGCTAATGAAAACAGTGCTGACGACTCGCAACCGTTTCGCTTTGACGGTCAACTCAGACAATTTAACATTGCCGATTTTGTCCAGGCACCGGAATCCAATCTAAATGCCGCTCTGTCCGTTACAGGAAATCTGTCTCCCACATTTTCGGGTTTGATGGACTATCAGATTGAAAAAAGTCATTTAAACCGTCAATCGGTTACAGGAAAAGGACATATTGCCGTTCAACTGCCGCTGTCCATCACCAGCAGAGCCGACTTACAGATCGGTTCGAACCATGTGGGTATCCATGGTAAATTTGGCAAACTAGGCGATACCTTGGCCTTGGATATCACCGCGCCATCGCTAGCGCAAATCGGGTTTGGATTATCAGGCTTTCTCAAAACACAGATTAAACTGACGGGATCAATAGATGCGCCAGCAGTTGATATTGACATTGACAGCGAAAAGCTTACCCTGCCCGGCCACCTGTCTATCGACAATCTGACTGCCAAAGGGAAAATACACCCTGAAACGCTTTCGCTCCTGCTCACGGCGCACCAGTTCCGTTCGGACGGAGAAACACAATTCAAACAGCTTAATTTAAAAGTAAACGGTACAAAATCAAAACACACGATACAGACCGACTTGCGCGTCAATGAAGCGACGACTGTTACGTTGCAAGCCGAAGGCGGCATATACGGCAGCACACAAAGACTGAATAAGCCCGATACCCTGCCTGGTTGGGACGGACATTTAGTGCATCTGACAATAACAGGCCAGGTACCTGCCGAACTAGAGTCACCCGCACCGATAAAGCTCAGCAGCGAGCTAATTACCCTGCGCAATGCCCGATTTAAGTTCGCAGGCGGTCAGGCAAGCATTGAAACTATTTTCTGGTCACCCCATAACTGGGAAAGCACAGGTCAGTTTTCCGGCATTGGCTTACATCCCGACAGTGAATTAATTCCAAAGGAAAACATGTTGCAGCTGGGCGGAAGATGGGGTATCCGGTCAACAGCTTCACTGACGCAGCTTAACGGTAACATTGAAATTACACGGGAACGCGGCGACTGGTATTTTCCCGGAGAATTTCCGCAACCGGTCGGACTGGAGACATTGAAGCTGTACGCCAACGCACAAAACGGAAAGCTAACCGCTCAGTTCGATCTAATCAGTAAGCACATCGGAGAAGCTAAGGGCAAACTCTCACTGCCGATTATCCACTCTGAAGGCAGCGAGTTTCTCCCGCCGCATACCAAACTGGATGGTCAGCTCAGTCTGAAGACGCCCGATTTGTCATGGCTTGATCATTTGACCGACGGCACAACACAGACAGGTGGTCAGGTCGAACTGCATGCCAGCATCGCGGGATCACTCGGCAAGCCGGAACTCCAAGGCAATATCAACGGAAAAAAACTTTCAATTGCTTTACTCGACCTTGGAATGAATTTGCATCAAGGCCAGTTGGCAGCACATTTCGATCAATCTGCACTGCATATCGATCAACTACGCTTTTTATCACCCTATGAACCACCTCCTAAAGACCGCCTGTTGAGAAAACTGGAACTCGAAGACAAAGCAGGCTCCCTGGATATTACCGGGTCACTGGGTTTCAGAGAAAATACCCACCAATTGACCGTTAGCCTCGATCATATTTATCTCGTGCACCCGCCACATTACTGGATTGCCGCTTCCGGCAAAGGCACCGCGCGATTCATCAATAATGTCCTCGACCTTGATGGAGAAATTATCGCTGATGCCGGTCTGCTCTCACAACCACCCACGACGCGGCCGCAGCTGGCTGACGACATTATCATCGCTGATAACAAATCCGATAAACAGAAAGCGAAAGAATCGAAGGCTGTTGAGCAGGAAACCATCGTTAATCTGCATGCCACACTCGATCTTGGAAAACAGTTTTTCCTTCGCGTCGCCGGACTAGAAGGCCGCCTGGACGGCAAACTGCACCTGCAGAACGATGAAAATCAGGCACTGAGCGTCGTTGGCTCCATTGCCACACGCGAGACGACATTCAAGGCATATGGCCAGGACTTGACCGTAGAACGAGGCATCGTTAACTTTCATGGCCCGATTGACGATCCAGGTCTAAACATCCTGGCAAAACGCAAAGGTCTCGAAGTCGAAGCCGGGGTTGAAGTGGCCGGCTCAGTGCGTCACCCAAAGATCAAACTGGTTTCTACGCCCCATGTGCCGGATACTGAAAAATTATCATGGATAGTGCTGGGCCGCGCGCCCGATACCAGCGGATTGGATACTTCGCTGTTAATTACCGCCGCCAGCTCCATTCTCGGCGGTCAATCCAGCAGTATCACCGAACAGCTTAGCGACATGCTCGGCGTTGATGAAATCTCATTCAGGCAAGCCAGCACGCCGGGCAACACCCAAACCAGCACAGGCATACCCGGCCCGCCCTTAACCAGTCCAATGGGTTTGGCGGCCAGTACATTAAGCGGACAAATCGGCACCATCGGCAAGCGGCTATCTTCACGCGCATATTTAAGTTACGAACGCGGCATCACCACAACGACCGCTGGCATTACCAAACTTACCTACAGCCTGACGCCCAAAATCAACATCGTCACTCAGGCCGGAGAGGACAGCGCAATCGATTTATTTTATACGTTCCGGCTTGATTAACAGGTGCACAGCAATCTTCGTAGCCTCTGCTGCATTAAAAAAGATTCAAATTGTCATGTAATGTCTATTGCATAGCCAGGTTGCTATTTGGCCATAAGCGTGCAAGATTAGCTGCGTTGACGAAAAGGTACAATTATTGATTCACTTTTTTGTGACGCTTGCCAAGCTCATAATGCCGAGTGATATAAACAACCACCAGCCAAATTAGTGATTTAGAAACAATGACTAAAGTCATGATACGGGACTGTAAATTAAACTGTGTAACTGCCTGGGTTAAACATACTCAATCATTCGATCTTCGAATTCAATCATAAATCGGTTCAAAGCAGCTTTTCAGTCTTTTCCTCGCTTTATTAAGGGTTAAAAGGCAACCCCAGAGAAAAATTTATGGATAAAATACGGATGGTGCCGACACCAAGAATCGAACTCGGGACCTTCTGATTACAAAACTTATTTGCAATTTTTTGGTATTTATAAATCAATCACTTACAATGCTTGCCACAACCAAAACCGATATCACACAGCCCCAATCAATGGGATTTCAGCGACAGTCTGGCACAAATTTGGCACAATCAACCTTGAAACCTATGCAACTTTCTGGCTTCATTTTGATAATTTTACAAATGAAGTGTTGGCAACATACGACCATGCAGTACACGAACCACTACAATTCCGTAATCTGTCTGCCGGAAATAAATGACGTGTCGTCCAACTTGGCTGTGGCGATATCCTTTACGGATGCGATCACAGGGTGCTGCCATTTTCGGATTTGCCGCCAATTGAGCAAATGCTTCCGTTAATTCATCAGTGTAACGATTAGCCTGTTCCAACCCCCACTCTTCGAAAGTGTAGAGCCAAATAGCTTCCATATCGCGCTCAGCCTCAGGTGTTAACCGGTATTCAGCGCACTTTGCTGGCATGTTTCGCGGCCATTTCTTCTTTAAAACGGCCGCCGTCAAACGGCTGAGGTTCTCCGCTCTGTTCGCCTTTGATTAAATCAGCGCGAATACTATCGATTTCAGAACTGCGAGCTTGGTCACGCCGAATCAGGTCACGAATGTATTCACTGTCATTAGTGAAATCACCACCCTCAATCTGAGCCTTAATCCATTTGTCTTGCTGATCGGTAACGGTTATCGTTTTTCGAACTGTTCCCATATTATCCTCCTAAAGCACGCATCATCATACTATTGAAGTAGAATAGCATAATCACGTACCAGAAAAGACATAAATCTTCCTAATTACCATAACTTCCAAGGATATTGCCAAGTTTTTAACGCGCTCAGATGGTACCGCCAAATTATTTCTCTACTTCATCACCTTCTCGTGGCGCTTCTCCACCTCGACGATAAAGAATATCTTCAAACATTTTTAAATCAGCTCGCTTGGCACGCTCTCTAAAAAATTCTTCGGTTTCCAATGCAGATATTTTTTCCGCCACAGCCATCGAAATAAATTGATTGAGGCTTGTTCCATCGCGTTTTGCCATTTTCGCGACTTCTTCCTTCAAGGATTTGGGTAGCCGTAAAGGATATGTCGTGGTTTCACTCATTGTCTAAGTCTCCTGATTGCAGTACATGGTTTTATTACCTCTATATTGAGTGTTCCAGGCACAGCCCCATAATCCTTAAGATTAAAAGTTACAATGGCATCTGCACCGCCATTTACAGCTATTTCCAACACCATCTCATCATTTGGGTCATGCAACATTGGTCGCCATAAATAATGTGTTTTAACAGGCTGAACTATTGCTGCGATGCCATCCAAAAACATTTGAGATTGCAGTTGCGTAAGTCCAGCAGCAGCCAAGTGCTCGGATTCTGTACACTTGGCTTCATATTCAATAAAGAGCGGAACACCTGCTAACAGAATAAGCCTTTTCTTGAGTGCTTCTCCTAATAATGCAGCTGATGCGCCGATTGGGCTTCGCATTGCTGCTACAATAACATCCGCATCCAGAACAAGCATAATCATGATATTGTATATGATATCAATCTGTTTATACTATTGGGGTTTCCACTATGTCTCCTCTCGGCCCGGAAGCCTGTAACTGGTGCTGCGTCCGCCGCCGGGATTTTGAATGAAGATACCTCTTTCCTTCAATTCCTGAATATCCCGTAACGCCGTATCGTTTGAGCACTTGGCGAGCTTGGCGTATTTCGAGGTGTTCATGAAGCCCTCAAAATCAACTTCAAACATACGATTAATAATCAAGCGCTGACGGTCATTCACGGGCCTCTGATTAATGGTATCCCAGAGCTGCGCCTTGAATAAAACATTACCGAGTGTCGTTTCGGCATTGGTAATCGCTCGACCAAGGCAATCCAGGAACCATGACAGCCAGTCTGTGATATCGGGTGTCGCACGTTGCTGTTTCTCAAGCTGATCGTAATAATGCTTCCGCTCTGCCTCAATTTGGGAGGAGAGACTGTAAAAACGGTCTTGCGTACCGTCTGCACGCGCCAAGGCCATATCACTAATGGCCCTGGCAATTCGTCCATTCCCATCTTCAAATGGGTGAATGGTGACAAACCACAGGTGAGCAATGCCTGCTTTGATGACCAGGTCAATATCATAGCCATTGCCGAACCATTTAAGAAATGCCTGCATTTCTTTTTCCAAACGGTCGGCATCGGGGGCTTCAAAGTGAACCATCTCTTTGCCGATTGGGCCAGAAACAACCTGCATGGGGCCTGCATCGATAGTACGCCAGCCGCCAACAGTGATTTTATGCATGCCACTTCGTCCTGTAGGGAATAGTGCAGCATGCCAATCAAAAAGACGGTCTTTGGTCAGCGGCTCAGAAAACTGCTGCGTGGCATCCAGCATCATCTCAACGATGCCTTCCACATCTCGGCTTGCGGGAATAAGACCGGCAATATCAATCCCAAGTCTACGGGCAATAGAGGAGCGAACTTCCTCCGGGTTTAGGTTCTCACCCTCAATAGCAGAGGATTTGACTACGTCATTGGTCAATGTGCTTAGGCTGGCTTCGCGCTTGAGTTCAAAGCCCAGTCCTTCCATACGCCCAAGCAACCGTCCTTGGCGATGGCGTATATCAGCCAACTTGGATGCAAGGGATTCCATATCCCATGTAAAGTTTGGCCAGTTTTGATGTTCATGAACCCACATATTAATCACCGCATTATTTAAGGTGATCATAGGTGATATTCACCGCAAGGTCAAAATATATCACTGCATATTATGCGGCGATTAACTCTGCTATCCACCGCAATACTGATTATTAAGTCCTGGGTATTGGCACGTTAACAACATCTGCCGCTTCACATAATGCTTGATCAAGTGCGGCGAGCGGTAATTCAAAACGCTGAGCCAATTCCAGATACGCAGCATCATACAGTGTTAATCCACATCGGTCGGCAAAATGTAAAGTTGTGCGCCATGCCTGGAAATCTGTCTCCGTATCTACCACAATAGCTAAAGCAGCTAAGTCAATCAGTGATGCACTCGAAATGCAGTGTCAATTCTGTTTCGCCGGATTGCCATTTGGAGCGCATTGACTGCTTCCAAACGCCAGAGCGATGAAATAATTGCGCTCGTTTCCATAACTTGATGCAGTGGAGCATCGGCCTGTTGAGAATATTCATCTTCAAACAGCCAAGCTAATGGCATTGAACTGTCGAGAACAAGACTCACGACCTACCCTCATTTATCAAGTCCTTAATTTCAAGCTCTCCTAGTGACATACCTTTTCTGCGCACAGCAATATTAGCAGCCGCCTGGCGTGCTTTAGTACGATCAAATTTCTCCTGAACTGAAACCAGACGCGCCACCGCTTTGCCATGCCGTGTAATAACAACTTCCTCGCCACCTTCAACCCAGTCAAGTAATGTACCAAATTTGTTCTTGGCTTCAAATGCACCGATCTCTTTCAAATTAAATATCCCCAAAGAAACAAACTAGCTTAAATCTAGACTAAATTATATTGCAAAGTACTGTTAATTTTAAAATGTCCGCACATGTTTTATCCTCTGGTACTGCAATATCGCCATATAGATAAAAATTGGTTATTTCAACAATACCAATTTCATTCCAGTTATAAATCATTATCACCTCCTATTTTTTCCACAGATATAGGAAGTTTTTTTGTATAAGTTCTTCCTATAACCGAATCCCATAAATTTCCACAAACGTCAAAGTAAAAATATCCATGCCAACTTTTTTTGTCGCCAATAACAACAGCAACTTCCTGCACCCCCAGTAATTGATGAAGCCAAAAATATTGTGTTGGTCTACGGGACACTCTGCAGCAAGCTGGGTCATTAAAATCAGGAAGTTGGCCATGCCAATCTTTCCCAAAAAAACTACTATGGTACTCTTGCCGATATGCAAGAATTGATGCCTCATCTGTTGGAAGCCCTTTCTCTTTCATTATTTTTCTAATCTTAGTGATATCTCTGTTGTAATACGCTTTTACTGTCGGAATAACAGCATGGATGAATTCTTCATCAGAGATATTCCTGTCATGCCACCACCAGCAATGTTGATCCTTGACTAATAACACAATAAGAATTATTGCGAATAAGAAAAGAAAAACATAACCAAACATTGAAAATACGCTCTTTAATTTATGCATGCATTGACCCTCTATTGCTGGTTATTGAAGTTAGTATTGGTATCCTGATTTATCCTGAACTGGCACTGAGCAAAACTGAATTGAGCCAAGACCATCCACATCCAGTATCGTGTCGATACCGTCTCCCTGATTGACGATATATGTATCCGCCCCCTTGCCGCCTTCGAGATAATCGTTGCCTTCAAGCCCTTGCAACGTATCGTTACCTCCACCGCCATATAGACGATCTTTTGATGCAGAACCTGTTGGTGTTTCCGCCGCATCACTACCAAAGAAATAACGCGGTGTGTTTGGAAATAATCCGCCTTGTTGAATCTTGTAACCCGTGGAGGCGTCTTCAAAGTAGATATCCGATTTCAAATATTGGTGAATATTGAAATTATGACTGTCAACCTGTGCAGATGGATTGTAGGGATTCTGATCATTTATATTGAACCACAGCTTACGAACCAGCATAGTGACACGATCTTCCAGATATTGATCCGAAATCATGCCAGCGCCACTTGCTGGATTAAAAAGATCAAGCACATTGTTATTATTGAATGCACTATAGTCGATACCCTCTAATACAAATGGATTAAGAGCCGACAATGCAAAACGCGCAGCCATCCCCTGAGCACCATTATCAACAGCCATTGTTATTATTTGGTTAGCATTCAACTCAGAAAGTAACGTCAGTTGTGCCGTACCCGATAAAGTAATTAATGCCTGATTACCATTTAAACTCTCAAAATTAGTATAGAAGGCATCTCTGTCGCCTCGTGCAGTCTTATGTGTATCATCAAGAATAATTTGTCCCTCACCCGGATTTAGAACAATCGTCCGCAAGGCATCTAATGCAGATTCAAGTGTCGTACTATTTGAAGTACCCTGGGTGTCTTTTATCGATCCAAACGCATTGATTAGTGAATTAAGCTGATTCTGATCAAAGCTCGGTAACAGCTGAGAATACAAGGAATAAACTGCCAGCGTATCGGTTAATACCTGTTGGCTGTGATTTTTTGAAGCGGGAGCGTTAGTAACATCGGGATTCAACTGATTTTCAATGATAATATCAATTGGAGGAGAAACATCATAGCCGAGCCCGGCGATTGGACTGATTCCCGTTGCTGCTTCGATATTGCTGAATTTACCGGGATCATAGGTTTGGGCTATGCCCAGAAAATCCAGTATCGCATTTGTCATGGAGCCAAATACACCACCTACGCCTGGTGTATTGTAAAGATACGCATGGGAAACGTTACCTGCAAAATCCGTGGTCAGGCCTGTTGCAAGAAATCCGCCGAGGCTGTGGCCGGTAACGGTAAATGTTGGTGAGATTGTACCGTTAGTCAGCCATTCAGTTACTTTGGCCTTGAGACTGGTGTACTGCGGTTGCAATTTAGTTGTATCGCCAATTAATGCAATCGACAAGCCCGCAAATAAGTCATTAATGTCAGACAGCTCTGTTCCACGGATTGCAAGAAAACTGTTGGTATTGGAAACATCATCGGCATGTCTGAATATCGTGGCGGAAAGACCACTGTTGGGGTCGTTGTATTGGTCGACTACACGGTAAGTATCTGCAAAAGTTGTGGCCTGAGAGAATGAGAAACTTTTACCATCATCACGCAAGGCTAAAACATAATCATCAAAACTCATGTCTGAATTTAAGTTACTATACGCAGCTAAAGCAAATTCAGCTTGCTCAAAATAGTCTGTAATACTGTCCATTTCTATTTCCCTTTCAAAAATATAGAAGCGCTTAAATTCATTGGTAGTGGAGGACAACCGAAAGATGTTTCGTGCCAGGGGCCAGGGAAATCTCCACCACTTCTAGCATACCGAATAGATTCACCCATTACTTTTCCATCTATTGCACGAATAACCTGAGTATTAAAGCGAATTAATCTTGGGCTACCTTTTTTTAAATAAACTTCTTTGAATTCTAGATAATATTCATCCGTTGGCTTAGCTAATTTCTTACTTTTAATTTTTACATTTCCATACTCGTCGAATTTATTTGCCGGCAATGTCACCGTCTCATACACCTTGATCCCACCATCAATTTCACACAGCCGTCTGACTTCATCATCGAGTTGTCTCTTACTCAGCCCGCTCGCACAGGCTGTAATCAGTGGCAGGACGATTATTGCAAGTAAAAGCGTGAGGAAAGTTTTCATGCGACGAATCTCCATTTAAATGTATTTTTACAACATGTTGACTTGTTTTACGGTACTGTTTTTCATGATGATTTATGACACAACACTTTCTTTTTCCTTACAACGCCTTCAACTCATTGCCTGTTTCACACCATTTTCCAGGACAACTGGCAGCAAGAAGCAAACAATGCGATTTACGGGAATTTTTATACTGATGAGTCTCGATAATTTTCAGGATGGTAATGCCGGTAATTTGGCTTCAAACAAAAGAAAAGAGCCCCTTTTCCCCTCTTATTATTTGTATTAATGCGAGACCCCTTCTACTGTTTGTGTGGGTCTGGTATGTTCAAACTACAAATCCTCTGTTAGAAATTGTTATCAACTGTAAATTTGACAATCATTGATCATTTATATGGTATCTCATATAATCAGGTATGCATGAAAACCAAATGAAGCCCGTTATATGGATAGGTTCTTCGTATGAAGATTGGCAAACATTCCCTGCTAATGTGCAAGATGTTATGGGCTATGCCCTGCATTTGGCGCAATGTGGCAAGAAAGCAATCAATGCAAAACCATTAACAGGCTTTAAAGGCGCTTCAGTATTAGAAATTATTGATAATCATGACAGTGATACCTATCGAGCTGTATATACTGTTCAGTTTCAAAATGCTGTCTATGTTCTCCATGCATTTCAAAAGAAAAGTAAAAAAGGAATTTCAACACCGAAAAATCATATTCAGTTAATTGAACAACGTTTAAAGAAAGCGAGAGAATACCATGACAAACATAAAACAAAATGAAGATGCTGTTGTCATCACAGCACATCCATTTGAAGGATTGGTAAATGGTGAAGAAAGGTTTGCTAAGGTTCAACTAGCACATCAAATTAACACCTTGATATCAGAACGCGGATTGACTCAAAAAGAAGCGGCAAAATTACTCGGCATTACACAACCAGAAGTGTCTCAGATTGCCAACGGCCGTTTATCTGGTTTTTCATTTGATCGTTTATATCGTTGTTTACATGCACTTGATATGGATATTGAAATTACCGTAAAAAAGCATGTTTCCACTGTCAGTGACACAGCTGGAATACATGTGACCATTTCTTGATTGTTAATCGGTGTTGATTTTTTCCAGTAATTGACGACCTGCTGTCTCACTTAATCCTTTACTGTTCGAAAAACTATTCTCCAAGTATTTCTATTGCATAGTAACTCAGTGAGCTAAGCCCCGGCCTTTTTGTTTGGCATGCTATTCGACCAGGCAACAAAATCTTCATTAATAGCAGAATTCACGTTATATTTTTCGCAGAACGCATTTTGATTAATAAAAAAAGCAAGGATTACTCCAAAAAATAGTTTTTTGAAATACTTGTTGATCTTTAGTGTATATTCGGTCTCGGCATACAGCCGGTCGTCGTTTTCATCGCCCGCAACAATGTCGCTGCCGGCTTCACCCAGCACGATGTCGTTACCCGCACCGCCATCGAGTGTATCCTCGCCAGTGCCACCCGCTATCCGATCTGCACCGTCTTTACCAGAAACATCATCGTTACCGCCAAAACTGCGGATAAGATTGTTGTCAAATTTCACCCTAATGGAGCCACCCGTTTTCGGTCTAATGGAGCCACTTTAAAACGCAAATTTTCGGGTTCAGACAGGGTGTATTATTTTCCTTTTTTGGGTTCTTTATCAAGTTGTTCGTCAATAGGTTTTGGTGAACGATAACTTTTACCATCCAGGACGACGCGGTAAGCGCCGTGTCTGAGTCTATCCAGGGTTGCCGCGCCTAGCAGTTGATTGGGGAAGGCATCCCCCCATTCGCCAAAGTCCAGATTACTGGTAATCACTGTGGCCGTGCGTTCATACCGTTCAGCCACCAGATCGTGGAAGTCCTCGTCATGGGGTGGTCGCAGTGGTTTAAGGCCGAAATCATCAATAATAAGCAGCGGTATTTTCGCCAGATTCTGGAACTTGCGGTCATATGTATCGGTAGCACGAGCGGCGTGCAAAGAACTGAGCAGTTGTGACTGCGAGGTAAACAGGACGTCATGTCCCTGGCGTACTGCGGCATGGCCAATGGCCTGTGCGATGTGACTTTTTCCGGTGCCGCAGGGTCCGGCGATGAGCACGGCAACCTTTTCTTCGATAAAACGTCCGGTGACCAGTTCGTGGATTAATGCCGAGTTGATGTTTGGATTGAAGTTGAAGTCGAACTGATCGAGTGTTTTCTGGGTGCGGAAAGCCGCACGCCGTAAACGGGAAGCAAAACGTTTCTGCTCTCTTCGCGCCACTTCATCGGCGATCAACAAGGCAAGAAATTCAGGATATGGTAGCTTTTTATCGATTGCCTGTTTATTGCGGGATTCCAGCGAGTCGAGAATACCGGAGAGTCTGAGCTGTTTGAGCATCGGTGTCAGTTCGGGGATTGGATTCATGGTTTTCTCCTTTTATTGGTTAATGTTTTAGTAAGGTTTGTATGTTCCGGCAGAAGCGGCCCTGGCCGGTATAGCTGTCGGCCAGATTGTCAAAGGCCAGCTGTGGCGAGGGGTGTTGATCGAGGCCTTTTTCAAGAATAGTCTTGACGGTGCGATAGCGCGGGTTGTGGTAATCCAACGCCCTTTGACAGGCAGCTTCAAGCCGGATGTTGCCGTACTTGTTTTTCAACCGGATCAGTCCCTGGGCTGCGCGCAGATTATCCAGCACCCGGTCGGCGAATAGTTGTCTGACCAGTTGATGGCAGTGTTTACCGATTGCCTCCGATTGTTTCAGACACCACTGAGGATCGCGCATTTTCCAGGCAATGGCTTCCGGCGGCAGATGGTCATCTGAAGTGGAACGTGCACCAGGGCGCGATTGCCGGGGATGTACAGCTACCAGTTCATGATCACGAAAAACCCGGATGGTCGCAGAACTGGCTTTTAACCAGAGCGACTGACCGATCAGTCTGAATGGCGCCGAGTACAGGCATTTCTCAAACTGCACATGACTATCCCGATGCACCTTGACCTTGTGCCAGCTGGCCAGTTCAGGCGGATTGGTCGGTAAAGGAGTCAACAGCGGTTGTTCCAGGCTGAAGCGTAACAAGGGTTTTTCATGGGTGGAACCATGAATACGGTTACCCGCTACATGGAATATCCAGTCATGCAATTGCCGGTTGGCATCCTGTAGATTCCGGAATTCGCGCAACGGTGTAAAACTGCGCTTGAGATACTTGATGCCCGATTCCACACGCCCTTTTTTCTGCGGCTGTCGAGGTGGACAGGCATCGATTTTAAAACCATAACCCTCGGCACATTGCGCATATGCTCTTTGCACTTGAGGGTCATAGATGCAGGCACGGGTAATTGCACATTTGGCGTTATCAATAATGATCCGTCCAGGAACGCCATTGAACCATTCGAAGGCATGGCGGTGACAATTCAGCCAGGTGTCAATCTTCTGGTTCAGGACAAGCTCGGCATACTGATGGCGACTCCAGCACAGTGTCATCAGAAAGAACCAGGTTTTAAGTTCTTCGCCCGTTCGGGTATCAACCAGTCTTGGGCCTGTACCGAAGTCAACCTGCGCCGCTTCGGCAGGTTCAAACTCCAGATGCATGGTGGCATTGGGCTGTGTTGGCTTTAATGAGCGAACAAACCGATAAACAGAAGCGTAACTGCCGTCGAACCGATGGTTGCGCACCAGGGTCTGGTAGATAGTCTTGGCCTGCACACCGTTGGCAACCCACTGCGCGACAGTATCACGGTAGGGTTCAACGCAGGAACCTGTCGTTGCAGAGGATTGCTGTGCCGGTTGATTCAAGTACTGTGCAAGCATTTCATCATCCGGCAGATGACGGTCTGTATCCAGCCAGCCTTGTTGCAAGGCAATTTGCCGCAGCGCCTTGGCTTTGGGCCGACCTATCAGCCCAGCTCTGGCCAATGCCCGGTCGGAATCTCCGAGACGCATGCGGACTATGATTTGACGATATTCAAACATTTCGAATCTCCTGTTGCTCATGGTTATCCTCTGATAAAAAATCAACAGAATAACCAGCAGTGACAAAAAATCCGAACCCGAAATCCGGTGAATGCAGCCTAATCAAATGGCTCCATTATGGTGAAAATTAAGTGGCTCTATTACAGTGAAATTTCACTGGTTCCATTATGGTGAAATTGGACTGGCTCTATAGGGGTGAAAACTGACAATTGTTGCCGGCGCTGCCGTATAATTGATCGATACGATTGGGTTCTTCTTCGGCGCCGACAATCACATTGCCCAGTTCGTCGTAACCGATCTGAACGCCGTCAGTTTCCGCATCCACATCATCCGGCTGCAAATCACCCAGAATAGCGCGGTCATAGACCGGTGTATCGGGTGATGTGTTTTCTCCCAGCGTGATGCCAAGCTGACCATCCTGCCAGACTTTGATTCTTGCTTGTGCGATACCATCACCCCTGGTGACCAGGGTGACTACCAGATCATTACTACCATCTGATTGAAGAAGAAGTTGGTAGTAAAAGTTATTTTCTTTATCCACCCAAATATCATCAATCTTTATCCAGTTATTCCCATCAGCGACGTTACCTCTACCACTGACATTTATATTATTGAACTGAATGACACCCAGCCCGTCTTCATCAATTATCGTATCAACACCGTCACCAGGGTTGATGATATAAGTATCAAAATCCAAACCACCATTCAGTAAATCGTTCCCTTTGCCGCCTTTTATCGTATCGTTACCAGATTTTGCTTCAATATCGTCATCCAATACACTGGCATGAAAAATATCATTCTCTGTGCTACCTGTCAGGATTAGTGGAAATGCATCACCCGGGATATTCAATACATTCACGCCTGCACCTCGTATTCAAACTGTGAATTGCTATTGTCATATACGATTTGTAGATGACCATAAAAATTGCCACTACCAAGAAGTTTTGTGATGCTAATAAAATTTCCTGCAAGACGAAGTTCACTCATTATTATTTCCCTTATAGCCTGGTTTCAACGATATGCACGCGATGAACGGCAAATGGATGTTCAGAGTACAAAAGTCCGACACTCACACCGTAAACAAATATTCTGGATTCAAGTTTTAGAAGCCAATTATGTGCAAAAATAATTCCTTGCCTATCAGTTCCCCAAGCAGCACTGACAGAAAATAAAGGAGATTGGCTTATACCATATGCCGTATTCAGAGTATCCTCCTTTAAGAGTAACGGTCCGTCAATTTTGAAGCCTTTTATAACTAGCCAAGCTTTAGCCTCTTCCCAACTATCAAAAGAAGATAGAAAATCCTTAAGCTGATTTGCTGCTTTTTCTTTGGGCATGCTATTCGACCAGGCAATAAAATCTTCATTAATAGCGGGATTCACGTTATATTTTTCGCAGAACGCATTTTGATTAATAAAAAAAGCAAGGATTACTCCAAAAAATAGTTTTTTGAAATAGCTGTTGATCTTTACCGAAAATCTTGGATTCTTACATCCGTATAATGCCTTGCCTGATTGTTGCCTCTCAGATGAATACGGAAAACTGGGTTGCTGAACAGCTTGTGTAGCTGTCAAGATTTTGGTGCTATGACTTAGAGAATCCTTTGAGCTAGCAACGTCACCCAACTGGTCTTCGATCATGATACTAATCGGTGGCGTAACAACGTAACCAAGACCGGCTTCGGGGCAAATGCTAAATCCATCACTGACAACCGCTTCAACATTACTGAACTTAGCCGGATCATACTGGGTTGGAACGCCCCAGGCGTTCTGCATCATATTGATCAGATCACCAAGTATGCCGCCAACACCCGGTGTATTGTAAAGATACGCATGGGAAACGTTGCCAGGAAAATCCGTAGTCAATCCGGTTGCCAGAAAACCACCGAGGCTGTGACCGGTAACAGTGAAATTCTGCGGCAACGTTCCATTATCTAACCACTCCTGCACCTTTGTCTTGAGACTTTGATATTGCGGTTGCAATGTCGTGCTGCCAAGCAAAGCGATATTAACCAGATCAGTCAACAAATCCGCCGGATCAGTGGCTTCCGTGCCGCGAATTGACAGATAAGTTTCGCCCGTATTGTTGTCTTTGAATACCGTAGCTGACAACCCCGTATTGTCGAAATGTTGGGCTCCTATGGTGTATGTGGAGATGAAAATTTCAGCCTGTTTGATGGAAAATCCTGCATCATTTAATTCTCTCTTGCAGTAGAAATACAGAACATCAATCCGAACTTTCGCATTAAATTCTTATCGCTCTAGTCTTTTTTTGAAAGTCTATCTGAGTCAACTTCGCTTTCTCCCCATCATACTCAACAACCACATCTTTCCCAACAACAGGTTTGCCACTGATTGCATTTAATTGGTGCACAACAAAATCTTTCCCGGTTTGCTGGTAAAAAACTTCGTTTTCCTTGTCGATGTATAAAATCTTGCCTTCATACTGTTTTTTATCTTCGGGTTTCTGGGCCAGATAGATATTGTAAATGCCGGGCTTGATGCCCTCTTCCGCTTTTTTGATGGTGCCGGTTGTCTCCCACTCATTATTGACCATAGCCTGAATGATTCTTTGGCCATTCATTACAATCATACGAAGTTTTTGTGTTGTCATTTTTTATTTTCTGTTCTTTGTTTGATTTTAAGGGCTTGAGTGCGCGAATCAGTTTTTCAACCTGCTTCCTGATTGGCGAGTTCATCAAGGATTTTGGACAAATCAAAGTTTGTTGATCTCTCTGCGCCATATAAAAAAGCGATCAGTTGCAATGCGCCGCTGCCTTTGGCTGAGAAACGTCCATCCTGTAATGCGCTGATGGTGTATTGGATCATGTTCGGGCAGTTTCGGCCTTCTTCGAAATAGCCCTTCACTTTGGTGGTCAACAGTTTTTTATCATCCCTGGATAATTCGCGAATCAAATCTTTTGGACTGCGCTTGTCTTTTTTGATCAGGTGATAAATCGAGTCAAGTAATGAAACGGGGGCTTCCTGTTTTTTTGCATGCTGATCCGCTGCGGCTTTTGACTTGCCTTCAGCTGATTGCATTTGTTCATCCGAATCAATGACACCCTGTTGTTTTTTCAATTCCAGGAATTTGCTGAAATGTTTCACATCCAGTCGTGATATTTCTTCCGGTGCACTCAAGTTGAGCCAGTTAATGACTTCCTCTTTGTTAGCTTTATAAAGTCGGGTTAGATCATAGATGGCTGTCACATCGGTGCATCGGCCTGCCCGGTAGATTTCATCAATCGGATCGGGTAAATCGAGTAATGCCGCATGCGTGGTGATATATGGATTGGTTTTACCTAGTTGTCGTGCAACATCAGACTTGGTTTTGCCGGCAGCGAGTTGCCGGCCGATAAAATCAGCAATTTCTCTTGATGTCAGGTTGTCCCGTTGCAGGTTCTCAATGACTTGATCGGCCTCACTGTAATCGGTATCGATAAACGCAGGAATGGTTTTTAATCCCGCATTAATACTGGCGCGATAGCGCCTGGCGCCATGATTGATAATATAGGTTCCCGGTTTATCCGAATTAGGGCGCACCGATATCGGTGATTTCACACCGCGTAATTTTACGGTTTCCGTTAATTCGCGCAGTGTATCCTGATTAAATTCCTTTCTCGGTTGATGTATGTCTTCAATAATCAGGTCAATATCGATTTCGGTTGCCCCTGTTGGTGTTGCTGGTTTTGATGGAACTGCTGGTGTTGCAATTTTTTTAGCGGTTCCTCTCTTTTTGTCTGCCATAGAATGTACGCTTTTATTCTTAGTTCTGATTTTAGTGTGCTGTGAACGCTTATGACGCACATTTAATCCATTTGGTGATGCAGCCAATACCATTGGAATCATGTGCAATTGAACAGGTACAGTCAATCACTACTGACTGGATTTCTTGTATAGCGAAATTATATCGTAAAACATTGCCATTTCCTCCCCTGATAGCATTGTTTAAAAATTCTATGTTCTTGCTAAACTTTTTTCTTTATTTTCCGGCTATTTTTTTATTGTTCTGTTTTTGGTGTTTGCTGGTTTAAAATAGCAGTAATAAAGCCGTAAAACAATGATAAATGTCACTTAAGCGGCTTAAACCACAAAATAAGCACGGTTATTATATGTATAACTTTATTCTGATCACAAATATTTTGCGTATTCTCGATGAAAAAGGCATGACCAAGTCGGAACTCGCCAAGAAGGCTGGGGTATCGATTGCATTCTTTACCGATCTAACCAACGATAAAGCTAATCCGTCACTTAGAATCATTGAGGCGATTGCTGAAGCCTTGGAAACACCGCTGCCGATGCTGCTCGACAGTTCCGATTTGGAACTTGCCGATCTTGAAGTGCTCGCCAAACGAAAACCCGGCAAACTGCCCAAAGGCTTTGTCTGGAAAGGCGGTGTGTTAAGTGAATATGAAGCGTATCAGGTTGATCAGTGGGATAAAAAGAATCGCGCATTTCTGACCAAAGAAGCCAAGAAGAACAGAGTAAAGTCAAAGTAATAATCAGAGTACAAATAAAAAGCAAAACTAAAAATTAGAGGATAACCACACAGATTACGATTCGCGCGCGAAGAATTGGCAAGCATCATCTTGACGATCAATACCAGAATCAACCCGACACTGGAGAACAGGATGCCGTAACCGGCAGCCAGATCGAATATTCCCGGATGGTTGTCATACCATTGGTTACTCCACACCAGAATCGACCAGGGCACATAGAGATGATTAAAATGTGACCCGAGCTGATCCTGATAATTGAACTGGTGCGCAAAATATTGTGTTGCAACCTGAAACCCGCCAATCAAAAAAAACAACGGCAAGCAAACGGATGATCAAAGTATCTTTCTTTGCGTTTCTGTTTTCTTGGAAACTCGGATTGTATTTGTTCATCACAGACTCCTTCGGTATGTTGAAGTTTTGGATTGTTTCTGAAATCACTGCTGTCCCGCTAACTGACAAATGAAGAGGCCCGATTCAACCAAAATTGTTACAATAGGATTTACGATAACTTATTGAATAAGATTGGAGAATCAGGCCATGGCACATTGTAATACAATCCTTTCCCAAATTCTAAAATTTGTTTCGAGACATGAATTTGAGTCTTTGGCAAACCACCATCATGCGGGGCGATCTTTTCGTACCGCTACCCGTTGGTCCCAGTTTGTAGTCATGGTGATGGCACAGTTATCTGGCCGTATCAGTTTGCGTGATATCGTAGGGAACGTGAATGCGCAAGCACACCGTCTGTATCATCTTGGCAGCGCAAAGCTAACACGCTCGAACCTTGCGCGCATGAATGAAAACAAGCCCTATAGCTTGTATGAGGCGTTGTTTGGAAAGTTGTTGCGCCATTGTCAACATCTAACGCCAGGCCATCGATTCCGCTTCAAGAACACGCTTTATTCACTGGATGCATCGACCATTGATTTGTGCCTGTCTGTTTTTCCTTGGGCTGATTTTCGAGCTACGAAAGGGGCTATCAAATTGCATGTCGGCCTCAATCACAGCGGTTATTTGCCTGAATTTACCGTAATCACAGAAGGAAAAACGACTGATATTGAAGTTGGGCGCACACTGGCATTTCCAACTGGCAGTATCGTGGCAATGGATAGAGGCTACATGGATTACGCTTGGTTTAACCAGTTGACAAACAAAGGCATATATTTTGTTACCCGCCTTAAATCAAATGCCCGCTATAAAGTGATTGAGCACCACGCTGTACAGAAAAACAAAGGAATAATCAGCGATCAGACGATAATGTTTACCGCTAATAATGCCGTGAAAAAATGTCCGATTCCATTACGCCGCATCGTCTATCGAGATATCGATACCGGCAAGCAATATATTTTTCTGACGAATCATTTCAAACTGGCGGCCAAAACCATTGCCGATGTCTATAAGGCGCGCTGGCAGGTGGAGCTTTTCTTCAAATGGATCAAACAGAACCTTAAAATCAAATCGTTTGTCGGAACCAGCAAAAATGCAGTTATGACTCAAATCTGGATCGCATTATGTGTCTATTTGCTGATCGCGTTTATCAAATTTCAGTCAAAGATTCATATCAGTATGCAACAAATACTACGATTGTTGCAGCTCAATCTTTTTGAAAAACGTGATCTCATGGCTCTTTTGCGAGGCGATCCTCCTGATAGCCGCTTCAAATATGATAACCAACCAACTTTGTTTTGATTGGAAAGTTAACGGGACAGCAGTGCTCTTTTCTTGAAGATTTTTGCAATCTTTTCTGCCTCCTCAGCTTCTTTATGCGTTCCGCTTCCCAAAAAAATAACGTCCCGCATATCCTCGGGCGTGATTGTGAATTTATTTCCTTTTCATTGGGGTGATCTTAAATTAGTTTTTGTTCCGACATGATTATTCTAATCAATAGAATTCGAAAACAAAAACAATCAACAACATATTCATTTTCTAATTGTTTTCTTTATCCTATCAAAACATACTTTGTATTTCAGAGTGTTTAAATTTTTATCTTGAATTATATCTACCACTCAAATTTCCAGTCGTTCAGTCTGTAACTAACGAATTGTTAGTCTTTGTATTGGCGGCTCAATTTAACCATTATTAATGAATATAATCAGCAGGTAAAAAAACCGTCGAATGGGTTTGGCTTGATTAGTGGTAATTGATACTAAGATTAAATCAATATTTTGTTATTGCGCCGATTGATTTTCTTCCATTGGCACCACTCTGTTTCCAGATAGAATATCAATGTTCCCAGTCCACCTATCTAAGCGATATGCTATCATATTGTCACTGACTGCAGTTAGATCATATCGCCACATATAAGCAGTTGATAAAAAAATCAATATGACAATTAAGATAATGCCATTACTGGATAACTTATTCTTTATGGGATAAGCGCAATTAGGACATTGTTCAGCTTTGTCAGAAATATTATTGCCACATTCTTTGCATTGTATAAGCATGCAGTTCTTAACCTATAATTACGCTAAATTAGGACTTTATATTATGGTTCTATGATGTACTTTATCTTGGGATTTGGTGGCTTGTATTGGATGCCATCAGAAGTTGTTGTTAACGTTTCGAAAACTTCCAAGTTGCCGGACAAATCACTTCTACCGATAGTATGTATTATATGGCCGCCGTGAATTAGTCCTGACAATATAAATTGATTGTTTTGCTCATCGTAATCAAATATATATGTGTAATTTATTATGGTGAATAGACTTGAGATTGCTTGGTTTCCAAAGATTCTTCCATCCATGTTGGTATGTAATGAATTGTATGTTACCGTTAGTTTATTGCTATTAAGTATTCCTGCAGCATTTGTTGATTCCAGTTTATCTGGGTTAATAGCAAAAACTCCATCAACTCCGAATATCCTATTTTCAATACAAAAACCACCTTCATCATCGTACCAAGGCATGCCGCCATGTAATTTCAATCTGTATACGCCGTCATTAATATGCTCTATCACTTCAATTGAGCTTCTGGCTGGCGAGAATGTTGTCTCCACAGGCGTTTCTCCGATTGGAGTATCTTTAGAACACGCCACTCCATCATAAACAATGGATAATGAATTTGCGTAATTGCTAAAAAGTAATGCAATAAGAAAAATGATTGTTTTTTTCATTCTTTTCTCTTATGTTGTTGGCTCATATAGATGACAAAAAATCCAAAAACCCAGATCAATAACAAAATGTCCAAAGCTTTGATAAAAGTTCTTTCATTATCTTTAAGGCAATCTAAATAATTATCAGCACCTAAACAATTTATATCTTCGGTTTGTCCTCTATCAAAATAGTACATAAGCACAGCAACAATAAAAACATAGACTGCACAACTAATTAAAACTTTATTATTATGATGATTCGTTACAAACCAATATAAACCTGTAATAAAACAAGGAAATGCTAGTCTCCAGTCGCTTGTTATTCCCTGAACCAAGACCACAACCAGCATTGATGCAAATGTAATTTCAAGATATCTTGAAACAGTTTTGCGCGTTATTCCGAGTTTTTCCTCTTCTTGTAATTCCTCTAAAGTTTTCATTGTAAACTTTTTAAAGTGTAACTATCTAACCCAGTCATTAAATGCGCCATGGATAGAATATGGCAGCTTATCCTCGGAGAGAAGATTGAGTGCTTGCAAATGCACGTTTTTTAAAAGATTCGCCTTTAATTGATTTATCTTTTTGCACCACCTCCATATTGACCAAAATCCCTATCTATATCTACCCATGGATTAATACTGTCAAATACTTGAGAAGCAGGATCAATCTCGTATTTTATTCGGTCAAACGGTTTAGTTAAATCAAATTTATAGCTGGTGCCAGAAAAACTTTTATAGGGATATTCGTTATCATATTTTGAACCAAACCTTTGATTGCTCCCGAGTCCAAAATTTATTGAATCACGATTATTTGACAATGTTGAATGGGAGTTGGACTGCGATCTAATGTTATATGAGCGAGAATCGTAATGACTCGTTGCGGCCTTTCCAGCATAATATGCTGTAACACCGACAGCCAGACCTACGATAGTTGTAACAAATAGCTGCCTTGCTGCTTCTTGTTGTAATTGTGTTGGATGTTGGTCAATAAGATCAGAAGGCGGAACTGACTCCCCCATTCTTTTGAGTGTAATCTTTGCATTTGCATCTCCATAACGACTTGCTTTTTTGAACCAATATAAAGCTTCATCCTTTCTATCCACCATCAAAAGCGACACGCCTAGATTATTCATAGCTCCCGGATCGCCTTTTTTTGCAAGTTCTGAGTAAACACTAGATGCTGCTGCAAAATCTCTATTCTCAATAGCAGTTAAGCCTTCCGCAAATAAAGCTCGGTCATTCTTCAATAGGTTAGAAGCACAGCCAATCATGAACAAAGTTATAAACAATAAACTAATAACTTTTAGTAACTTCATTTATGCTCTCTCGTCTAAATGAATTAGACTGATTTAATCATGATTCTGAAATGCCAAGATTGCTTTCGAAGGCATCCCACCATTTTTCCAGTCCTTTTCTAACGGATTCGGGTGGAGGATTGTGGCCATATACGAATCCTTTTATTTTATCCCTTGGGTCTACTCTGAATGAAATCTGCACTAAAGTTTTATTTTTCACCTTTTCTGAAGTGATATTAACTTTGCCAGTGACATAAAATTTACCACTTTCATCAAGAGTGTAGAAATTTGAATAAAATTTTCCGACATGATTTGCAGCAATTGCTTGCATCATAGGCTCTTCAATGGCTTTGATAGCTTTATATTCATCTTTTGAGAATGGAGCGGGTGTCAGAGCAATTACTATTATTGATGTATTATTTTCCTCTTTAATTGTAAAGCCAAGTTGTATCGCGGTTTTTTTTGCAGCATCTAAACATTGATTTAATTCTTTGAAATAGACTCTGCTTCCATTTGAAGAAATAATTTTCTGATTAACCTCACCCCAAAATGAATCAATTTCATCCATTCCGTTCTGCATCTGCTCCATGCTAACGCAGCCAGAAATTAGAACCAATAAAACAATACTTATTCCCTTTTTAACAAATAACATGTTATTGCTGTGTCGATTAAACTGCATTGCACGATTTTCACATATGTTTTTCTTTATACTCCAAAGAATAACATTAATATTTTGTAAAACAAGAACTTTCTGGCATATCAAGTTCAGATATAGTGAAATGAATATTAAACTGAAGTCAATTTAATTCGAGATGTTTCTTCTAAAATCAAATAAACAAACTGTTCAATATTTGGTGCGCTCGAACAACGAGGCCCGGCAACATTCAAAATCTGTATTGAGTATGTCGCAAAGAATGTTTTGATCTGTTCTTTCCATTGATTATCAGGATAAACATGCAAACAGGGTTTCCCGATTTTATTGGCGTATTCCTGGGTGAACAATGATCCACTTGCTAGTTCCTGGCTCAATGAAATAATTAATGTGGCATCGCTGTCGCGAACATTCCACTTGGTTCGCTTCATGTACCCTTTGCTATCAGTTTCCTGCAAATCATAGTGACTGGGGATTACACCATTTTCTGCACGCCGACCAAAAGGGCACCAACCACCATAAGGAATTTTGTTTGCTATCGCCCAATCCAAAGCCGCCCGATCTGCACCAGTTTGACCGCCTGATATTATTTTCTTGAAACTCACTATTCATTCACCTTGTCACGCTGTTCTTTTACTGAAAAGCTTTTCATCAGCTTATAAGCTGGAAACATTCGAATACGCTCCCATTCCTTTTCTGGAACTTCAATTCCCTTTGATTCGTCGTCAACTGCTTTTATAATATCCTCGATAGTCGCTGGCTTGCTTAATCGTGATTCCAAAGCTATTACGCGCCGTTTAATCGCTGACATGTTTCTTAGGCGCAACAAAATTAACTTTTAATATCATGCGGCCTTGTGCCTCTGCCTCATTCATTTCTTGTAACTGCTCAGGTGTCCAACGATTATCTGCGGTTGGCACCATAACTAAGGGCATCATAACGGGCTTCATCTTTTGTTCCAGCTTGTTCAGACGATTTCTAAGACTCATCCTTATTTTCCAATGCAGTTATTCGTGCTTCCAGCTCGGTAATTTCTATTAGCCGCGCTTGTGATCCTAACCCACTCAATAAAGCTTGGCCTTGATCAGGTGTCAATACTCCGGTAGCAACGGACTGGATAATGGTCTGTCCTTGCTCGGATAAGGTGGCATTTTCAGGCAAAGTGAGTGATACGCTTTGTTCCATTGATTTCAAAGGTGGAATGACACGTTCCAGCAACAACTTTGCTGCCTGGACATCGCCTTCTTTGGCTTTGTTGACCATCTGAGAAATGATTTCCGGAACATGTCTAGCAATGCTATCACGTAGTTCAGCCACTTTACTTGCGCCTGGTTTGCGACCATTTGGATTACCGCTTTCACCTTTTTTCCAGCGTCCACGTTTGGTTTCTTCAGTTGTTGTCATCTTGCTTTTTTCCTGCTTTAACAAGTGAATTGAATAATTTGTAAGCTATTTATATTTCTGTGTATGAGCGTATATTGATTCTTATGCTCTGTGTATTTTGACCACAATAACCACAAAAAGAATCATGCACAGTATTTCTGTGGTTTTTGTGGTGTGTTTTGCTGGTTTGAGTTCTGCAGAATCGCTGGATTAACTTCAAATATCCTGCTCGGCCTGCCTTGTACCTGCTTCATTGGTTTAGGTTGGATATAGTATCGTTCAATCAAAACATCGATAATGGGTTCAAGTTCACCTGCCCGCTTATATTTTGTCTTGTGTGCATACTGACAATCCCTAAAAGTGAATACAGGCTTTCCCTCCCGTTCTATCCATCGCAAAACATGACGCGCACCATCCAATGCAGGATCGGCACCCATAAGATCAAAAACGACCAAGGCATGTGCACTTAAGCTGTCAGCCATTTTTAACGCAGCATTCATGTCTTCAACATCAATTCTATTTTCCCAAAGCTTTTCATGCGCATGGCGTGCAATATGCAACAAGGCGGCTATCCTGATTGCTGCACCCGGTAGCTTGCCTGCCCAGTCAGTCAGATAGGCATAGGTTCCTCCTTCACGCATTCCGGCTTCAACCTTGTGAGCAAAGACATGCCATGCCTGAAATGCGGCATCAGTCATTTTCAAGATATGCGCACAGGGCTCATCTTGTTCATTGCGGATCATTTCATGATTGAGTATTGCAGTTATGGCTTCGGTATAGCGGTCACAATAATCGGATACCATGGGTTTTGTTTTCAGCGTCCTGTAACCAAGGTTTGAATGCGGCAATACATATAGGAAACGCGCCAGTAATCCACGCCCCCTGAAACTGGGTTTTCCGGTCAATCCACGCAATACTTCAGGTTGCGGTGACAATCCCATGGTTAATGCTGGTGATTGCATGAATACCGGCGGGCGGCTGCCACGGTTCACCCTGACCGAGCTTCCGGCATGGCCTTGGAGGTATATATCCAAGTTGGGGATACCCGAAGAATAACGCCCACCCATGATATCGAATACCCCAGCTTCATCGCTAAGTAGGGCCATTTTTTCACCGTTATCAGCCATGATTGTTCCCAAATTTTCCGGGGTTACGTCTTGCGCCCAAATCTGTGGTGCCGTTGGGATTTCCGGCAAATCAGCTTCAACTTCAGCAATCTCTTTTTTTAATGACTCAAACTTGGCAGCCTCGGCTTTGCAAGCCATCTTGCGTAAATAGTTCAACCGTTCACGGATCGTTGCATCATCGGATTGTGCTTTCTTGATTTTCGGTTCTAGTACCTCCCGCTGTAGCTTTTCCCATTTGCTCAAGGGTGCTGTAGCGGCCATTTGAACCGCTGTTTTGCGGCTTCCTGGCGGAAGTGCTGCACATGTCCAGATATTTACAGGCTCGAAATAATCAGAATTCACACGTACCCGATACTTGCCTTGTGCTGCCGCACTGATAGCCGCCAGAACCATCATGGCAGATAATTCCGGTGGTGTTTCTGTTGATTCGCTCAATGCTGTTATAAAGTTTTGAATGGTATCCGGGAATAATTCGTTTGACCACTCTGGCAGTTCGGCTGATTCAAGGCTGATTGGAGTTGGCCAGTCGATCATGTTTACTGGATTTGAGTCTGCTAGCCATTCAACAGGGATGGGTTCACTGTATTCTTTTATCGCCTTCTTAAGTTCAGCATTCAATTCGCCATTCTTGATGAAACTCATAGGTATTGGCTCATAACCATTCCAATCCAATAGCGCCTTGTCGATAAAAACCATTAACCAGTCGACTATATCACCAGCAGGTGGCAAGTTGGGCAAACGAACAATCGATAGGGCGGGCGGCTTCTTGAGTCTAGCCAGAATTGTGGCTATGGTTTTGATATAACCTTCTCCAGGATCATCATTATCTGGAAGCAAATAAACCTGTTTACGGCCATTAAGTGGTTGCCAGTCAGTTTTTCCAGCGGCATTGCTCCCACCTTGTGAGGTGATTGCCACGAGTCCCAGGGATTGCAAAGCAGCGGCAGCTTTTTCACCTTCGACGATAAATACAGCACGTTTGGCTTCTGCATGTTCCAATGTATCCAAACCAAACAATGGACGATTTTCGGGTAAGCTGCCCACCTGCCAGTCTTGTTTATCATTGCGGTTAAAGTACGGTATCACTTCTTTGCATCGCTCATCATCATAGCGGACAACATAGCCCAGCGGTTTACCTTCACAGTTGCGGTATTCCCACACATGGCGACGTGGTTTTCCGTTATATGTTTCGGGTATGCCTTGCATCACAGCCCCCATTCATTGGTCAATTTATTCAACGCTTCGGGGAAGCTCAATCCGTCCCTTTGTTGAATAAACGCAATAATGTCACCGCCTTTCGATCCACACGAAAAGCATACAAATGCACCAGTTTCAAGGTTTACCCGGAAACTTCCTTTGTGTTTATCATTGTGAAATGGACACAACCCACCATCACGCCATCCGTTACCACGGATAGATGGCATGACTGGCAGTTCTACTCGATAGAATTCAGTGGGTGGGATATAAGCTTTGATAGCTTTAAGTGATTCAATGTTTGATTTCATTGAACGCTCCTAAGCAATAAAAGCCAGCATCAAAATGGCCACATGCAGTAAAGAAATAAAAAGTATTGATTGACTTGCAATCCAGGATAAGAAACCGCCATGGTTGATCAAAATTTTTGAACCAACGCGCCGTATATGGGGTTCTAAACCGTTTCCAGGAATTTCACCTTTGCTTGATTTGCGCGGCTTGGCTTTAAAAACGTAATTACGGATTGCTGGTTCTGTGAAACTTGGTTCGGCCTTGGATAGTAGTTTTATGGTTAACCACGTTTTATGAAGTGATTTTGTGTAACATTCCTTATCATTTTTCATTGCGCTGTTTCCTTCTGTGAGTTTCTAATTGATTGCAGAAACATCCTAGCGCGTTGATTATATTTATGGAATTCTGGTTCGGAAAGGGTAAAGAAGTGGTAATAAAGTGGTAATAAAGTGGCAGTTAATTCAATTTTGCCATTTGAAATATGGTAACAAAATGGCAATTACACATACTCTTTATTTGCAATCTTGATTATGTTGATTGTGGAAAAATAAGATGATGATAATCCTGGGTTTCTTCAGGATAGTTTTTGGCTAGAATTTTCAAACATCTTTCATTGCTCCATCCTACTGGCTTCTTTTTGGTAATCCACCAACATGAAGCAATATACGGATTAAATAGTGCCATCCCGCTTCGCGCAACAGAAAGACCATTTCTTCCAGCTCTCTTCGTCCAGTTTTCCCATCTTCCATTAGCGGGAAAAGTCTCCTCTAGAACAGTGTATGGAACTGATGGAAAAAGCATTGCAATTTCACTATCTGAATTGTATGTATCTGTCTCTTTTTTTAGTGTTGCTTTTTCTAACTGATCATTGGGGATTATTTTTATTTGAGTAGCCATGCCTGTTGCTCTATTTACAGCAAACTCAAACAACGACCACATGCAAACGTCTGGTTGGGGAACCCAATCTTGTGATCTAAAAATCGGTTTATCCAAACCATGAACACGCCCCCAAGTCAACCACTCGGAAGGTGTGCAGGCAGCCAATTCTTCATGTTTTGCCAGTTCCAAGCATCTTTTAATTGATTGAACCAATTCAACAGGCAAACCTTTTTCATCATTTAGGTGTTCTTGCCATGATCTTGGGTCAATACCATTCATTAGCGGTATGGCCTCATCTGCAAGAAGTTTGGCTTTTCCTGCCCACGAATCCCATTCAAAACGAATTGAATTCCGCTCAAGGAAAAAGTCCATGTCTTCTGTGGATTTGGCTGCTTGTAAAAAGCCGATGATGTCTTTTGTTAAACGCATATTTCTTATCTTCCAAAAATCTTGTTATTCATTGAAGCAACCACGCGAGCAGTATGTCCTTCCGACAAATGCGCATACCGTTTCACCATTTGTAGAGTTTTGTGCCCCAATACTTCGGCTATTTCAGCCAGACTGGCACCATTCATGGCCAGATAGCTTGCGGCACTATGGCGCAAGTCATGGAAATGGAAGTCTTCAATTTCTGCGTTTTTTAGGGCGGATTCCCAGGGACTTCTTAAATCCATGGGTTTTTGTGGTTTTTGTGGTTTTTGTGGTTTTTGTGGTGTGATTTTGTGAGGAGGAAAAAGTAAATTGCTGTCTATACGGCGTACTTTGGATAGTTCTTTCAATAATTCAAGTGCATGACCAGTGATAGCAACAGCGCGGCGCTCACCGTTCTTTGTTTCATGCAGAATAGCGCGACCTAGATTCAAATCTACCGTATCCCATGTTAAGCCCATGATTTCACCTTGCCGCATACCTGTGGACAAAGCCAAAACGACTACAGGATATAAATAAGGATTGGTGGATTCCTTGCAGACTTTTAGTAGCCGTGAACGTTCATCATCTGATAGAAAACGAACACGTCCCCTTGGTTCTTTGGGTTTGGTTACTTTGCGCATAGGGGTATCTTCAAGCCATCCCCACTCATTGACAGCTACCGTTAGTGCGTGTGATAACGCGGCCATGTAACGTACTACACTGGCGGGTGATCGCGGTTTGTTTCGAACCGTAATTTCACGTCCAAGCTTGTCTCTGCACTCGGCTAGTAGTGAAGGAGTTATATCGGCAAGCGTATAGCTGCCTATTTCACCTTTCCACCATTGCAGTTGCTGATTCTGATCTCTTGCGCTTTTTTTAGTTGGCAGCACATCTCTACAATAGCGATCTATTAATTCAGCCAGTGTGTGGCGTTTTGCCTCAGAGGTTTTAAAGTGTCTCCCTTCACGAACAGCCGATTCGGTTTGCTGCGCCCATTTTTTGGCGTCGGTAAGGCGTTCGAATGTTGCGGATTGAGAAGGAAAACCCTTTAATCGGATTTTTACCCGATAGCTGGTTTTTCCATCATTGGAAATGCGTTTTTCAATGTTTGCCATTTTCGCCCCATAAAGTGATTTTTCACTTGTTATAGCTTACAACAATGGACAATAATTAACAACACATGAATACTAATCAGATGTAATAACAATCCGTCCTATTGTATATAAAGGGTAATATTGTTTCCGGAATATATATGGGACATTTTCAGGGCAGTTCAAAATAAAATCGCTCTATTTTTCTGCAATTTTATTAGTTAGTAAGAGAAATGATGTTGCAGAGAAGCTGATTATATATTTTGTGGTTTGTTATGGCTAATTGCCCCATAATTGCCCCACAAATTAAAAAAGACCTAGAATAAATTTTCTAAGTCTTTGTTTTTTATGGTGCCGACACCAAGAATCGAACTCGGGACCTTCTGATTACAAATCAGCTGCTCTACCATCTGAGCTATGCCGGCTTACGTAAAACTGTACTGAGGGTTTAGGTTTACTTTACTATGCGCAAATTGGTATTGCCTTTTTTTCTAACCGTTGTTCTTTCAGGTTTCGGTTGCTTATCTTGCGTTTCGTCGATGGTTCTCGTTTTGATTTGTTCAGCGCCAAGTTGAACTTCGGGAAATGCTATGCCTTGATTAACTTCTCTTGCGAAAATGCCTTTAACAGCATCTGTAGGAAAAATTATTTCTTTAGCAATGCCACCGAATCTTGCCGAGAAGGTGATTATATCATTACCAATAACAAGATTGTGTACAGCACTTGGCCCAACATTAAAAATGATTTCTTCATTTTTAATGTTATCTTCAGGCCAGTTCATTTCCGGGGTTGCCTGAACGGATAACAGCGGCGTATACCCGCATTCAATACACCATTCATAGATGGAACGTATTAAATAAGGCTTTGTTGATGGAAGCTTCATTTTCGCATAACCTTCTCAGATGCGGATAATGCATCAATAAAGAGAGGTCTACTAAATAAACGTTCTGAATATTTTAATAAAGGAGCTGCCTGTTTTGGTAATTTAATCCCGTAATGCTCAAGCCGCCACAATAGCGGCGCAATGGCAACATCCAGCATAGAAAATTCGTCGCCCAACATGAATTTTTGTTTTTCAAATATCGGCGCTATCATTGTTAAGTTTTCAGCAACGGACGTACGTGCTTTTTCCGCCGCTTTAGTATCCGTGCCTTCAATTTCGTCGATAAAACAAAACAATTCTTGTTCAAAACGATACAGCAGTAATCTGGCACGTGCACGCATTACGGGATCAGCAGGCATGAGCTGCGGATGTGGAAAACGATCGTCGATATATTCATTAATGATATTCGACTCATAGAGCACCAGATCCCGTTCTACCAGAATCGGTGCTTTTCCGTATGGACTCATGACTGCCAAGTCTTCTGGCTTATTATTTGGATCAACATCAATAACCTCAAAGTCCATATCCTTTTCGTGTAAAACGATACGACAGCGGTGGCTATATGGACATGTGATCGTTGAATATAAAGTCATCATAGCTATTATTCTCTATACTTACTTAGATATGAAAAACTTCACGATCAATGTATGTCTCTCCAATATTCTTTATACAATAAATAAGTTAAACCCAGCATACCAAACAGGAAAATCATTACCATTATCCCCAACCGCTTGCGTTCGTTCGCTATTGGCTCACCCAAGTAAACCAAATAATTGACCAAGTCGGCAACATATCTATCATATTCTGATACCGTCATCGAACCGGGTTTTACCAGTTCCAAGCTCTTCACTTCTTTACCGTCAACGGTTTCCACGACAAGTTTTTGTTCACCTTGCAGCTCATAGAGCACATGTGGCATCGCAGCCCGGTCAAAAACAAGATTGTTCCATCCGGGTACTGTCGTATCATCACGATAAAAAGCACGCAAATAGGTATACAACCAATCAGCGCCATGAGATCTGGCAATTACAGATAGGTCAGGCGGCACAACACCGAACCACTCTTCACCTTCGTTCTTACGCATGGCTGTTAACATCAGGTCACCCGCCTTCTGGCCTGTCTTAATCAACTTCTCGAGAACTTCGATTTCGTTATCAAGTCCAATATCCCGATGGCGGTTGTATCGCATAAAGCTTGCCCCATGACAAGTCAGACAGTAGTTTACAAATGTTTCCGCGCCACGCTGCAGCGATTCATTATCACTTGTATCGATTGGCGCTTTATCAAGCGGCATTCCAGGCTCTGCAGCAAATAAGGCCATCGGAACCATACATACAACAAGTAAAAATATTTTTATTTTATTCATTTGGTAACTCTTTTAGGCTCAGGTTTTGTTTTATCTATTTTGCTATATATAGGCATCAGAATAAAGAAAGCAAAATAAACAACCGAAAAGATTTGCGCTAACAGCGTATAGAAAGGTGTTGGAGGTTGTGTGCCCAGCCAGCCCAATACGAAGAAACTGATAACAAACAGTGTTAAAAATGTCTTAAAAATTGGTCCTTTGTAACGGATTGACTTAACAGGACTCCTGTCCAGCCATGGCAGGAAACAGAAAATGGCAACTCCTGCCACCATCAAAATCACACCCCACAACTTCGCATCAACTCCTAAGAAATTGACAGTTACCGCTCGCAGCATTGAGTAGTAAGGGGTGAAATACCAGACCGGTGCAATGTGATCCGGTGTTTGCAGCATATTTGCTGGAATAAAGTTATTATATTCCAAGAAATACCCCCCCATTTCCGGCGCGAAGAAGATAATGCCACAAAACACAATCAGAAAACCGATAACACCGAAAATATCTTTTACGGTGTAGTACGGATGAAATGGAATGCCATCAACAGGGATTTTGGTTTCAGGATTTTTGTTTTCTTTGATTTCAATACCGTCGGGATTGTTTGAACCCACTTCGTGCAAGGCAATAACATGTACAAAAACCAATACTACGATTAACACCGGCAATGTCACCACATGGTAAGCAAAGAAACGATTCAATGCTGCATCCGACAGCATGTAATCACCCAAAATCCAGTTATGCAGTGTTTCGCCAATAAACGGAATGGCTTCAAACATACTCACAATCACCTGCGCGCCCCAGTAAGACATTTGTCCCCATGGCAAAATATAACCGGTAAATGCGAGACTCATCAACACGAAGAAAATGGCCATACCAATCAGCCATAAAAGCTCGCGTGGTTTACGGTATGAACCATAAATCATGCCACGGAACATATGGAGATAAACCACTACAAAAAACATTGACGCTCCCGTCGAATGCATGTAGCGGATTAGCCAGCCATAGTCGACATCACGCATGATATATTCGACTGATGCGAATGCCAGACTCGAGTCAGGCTTGTAGCTCATCGTAAGAAAAATTCCTGTAATCAACTGATTTACAAGTACCAGCAGTGCTAATGAACCAAAGAAATACCAGAAATTAAAATTCTTAGGTGCATAATATTCGGAAAGATGCGCTCTCCAGGTTGCAGTCATTGGAAAACGCTTGTCTATCCATTCAAGAAATGAATTTTTTTGCTCGCTCATTTATGCAGATTCCTTGCTTTCTGCCCCGATTAAAAGGACGTTATCACTTAAATAAACATGAGGTGGAACCACCATATTCGTTGGCGCGGGAACACTCTTATAAACGCGGCCTGCCAAATCGAATTTTGAACCATGACAGGGACAGAAAAAACCGCCCAACCAATCAGGCCCCAAATCCTCCGGTGCAACATCCTTTCTGAAGACCGGAGAACATCCCAAGTGCGTACAGAGGCCTTCTATAACCAGAATCTCAGGCTTGATTGAGCGCGTTCTGTTTTTCGCATACTCAGGTTGTTGTTCCTTGTCCGAATTTGGATCTGCCAACTGTGGTTCAAGTTTTTCAAGTGTTGCCAGCATCTGTGGTGTACGATCCAGAATCCAGACAACACGACCACGCCACTCAACCATAAGCAGCATACCCGGTTCAAGTCTTGAAATATCAACCTCAACCGGTGCACCTGCAGCCTTGGCCCGTTCACTGGGCATCATACTTAAAACAAAAGGAGTCGCTATAGCAACACCGGCAACCCCGCCTGCCACAGAAGTCGCAGCAACCAAGAATTTTCTTCTCCCACTCATCTTACTACTAATGCTGAAACTATCTGCCATATTTTAAAATTCCATCAATTAATTTTTTCATGCAATATCAGTTACTTGTTATATGCAAAACCGTTAACAAAATTTCTACCCGACACTTTTCTTCAGATATCTAAACATAGACTCTTAAAAAAATTTTTTAACCAGACACTCCAATTATTATTTTTAGAATTGTCTCGAACAAGTTAGTTTTTAATAATCTTTGTTTTTTGTATTTAACGAATAAGTCAATGATAAGTGGTTCCGCGCTTTTTGCCCGACAACCTAGATAGGGTAATTTGTTATTTAAGACAGCCCGTTAAATAAATTGCGGATTATACCATAAGCATGACAGGGAAATAGTAAAAAACTTATTCCCAAAAATGGATTCTACAGATTCAAATCATCAAAAAGACTAGATTCCTACTTAATCTTGCCATGACAATGCTTGTATTTTTTCCCTGAGCCACAGGGGCAAGGCTGATTGCGTCCAATCTTGCCGCCTTCACGCACAAAAGGTTGCGCTTTATCATCTCCATCTTCCAAACTTTCTGAGACATTATCATGGTGATATTCCACTTTTTCTGGAGACTTCAGTGTTTCAGTGACCGCTTCAACCTGCTGTTCGTTCTTTATTTGAACTGTCATCAGTATTCTGGTTACTTCAGCCTTAATTTCCTCGAGCATATTAGTAAACAGATCGAACGCTTCGCGTTTATATTCCTGTTTAGGGTTTTTCTGGGCGTAGCCGCGCAAATGTATACCATGTCGCAAATGATCCAATGCGGCCAGATGTTCCCGCCAGTGCGCATCAATAATTTGTAACATTAACGCGCGTTCATATTGCTGCATAATACCCGCACCGATCTGATCAACCTTGCTTTGATAGTGTTGCGCCGCAATATCAATAATCCTGTCACACAATGTTTCTTCATGTAAATCCGTTTCCTCATTCAGCCATTTCTGAATTGGCAAATGCAAATGATATTCAGACGCCAATGCTTTTTCCAGCCCCGGCACATCCCATTGTTCCTCGACGCTCTGCGGCGGAATATGCAGACTGAACAGGCTGGACAGCACGCTCTCGCGTACCGCAGTGATGGTTTCCGTAATATCGTGGTCTGTTTCTAACAATTCATTGCGCTGCTGATAAATGACGCTACGCTGATCGTTAGCCACATCATCATAATCCAGCAGTTGTTTACGGACATCAAAATTTCTTGCCTCAACCTTACGCTGTGCATTTTCGATTGCGCGTGTAACCCATGGATGCTCAATCGCTTCGCCTTCAGGCATTTTAAGACGGTTCATGATATTCGCAACACGATCGGAAGCAAAAATACGTAACAGAGGATCTTCGAGCGACAGATAAAACCGGCTTGATCCAGGGTCGCCCTGCCTGCCAGAACGGCCTCTTAACTGATTGTCAACACGACGCGATTCATGCCGCTCTGTACCGATAATATGCAACCCACCTTTTTGCAGGACATCATCATGAACAACCTGCCATTTATCATAGACTTCCTTAATACGTTTTTCTTTTTCGGCATCGCTCAGTTTCTCGTCATGCCGTATGCTTTCAACTTCAGGTTCAGGATTGCCTCCTAGAACAATATCCGTCCCCCGGCCAGCCATATTGGTCGCAATGGTAATCATTTTAGGACGCCCGGCCTGGACAATAATATTGGCTTCACTAGCATGCTGTTTTGCATTCAACACCTGATGCGGTAATTTCGCACGATCCAGCAATTTCGACAACAAGATGTTATTTTCAATGGATGTTGTACCAACCAGAACAGGCTGCCCACTGTCATAACATTCACGTATTCCTTCGATCACGGCATTGTGCTTTTCATCCATGGTGCGAAACACTAGATCCATACGGTCCTCACGTACCATAGGCCGGTGTGTTGGAATAATTACAGTCTCGAGTCCATAGATTTGCTGAAATTCGGCGGCCTCGGTATCCGCCGTACCCGTCATACCCGCCAATTTATGATACATGCGGAAATAATTCTGGAAAGTAATCGACGCCAGGGTCTGGTTTTCTTTCTGAATGGTTACACCCTCTTTTGCCTCAACAGCCTGATGCAAACCATCCGACCAGCGACGTCCTGCCATCAAACGCCCGGTAAATTCGTCGACAATAACAACTTCACCATTTTGCAGCACGTAATGCTGATCCAGAAAATACAGCGCATGCGCACGCAGACCCGCCGTTAAATGATGAATCAAATTGATATTCGCGGGGTCATACAAGCTAGAACCCGATTTGAGCAGACCGGCCTCAGCCAGCAGTTTTTCAGCATGCTCAAAGCCCTCTTCACTCAATGTCACCTGATGTGCTTTTTCATCAACACTATAATCGCCGGGCGCGTCTTCTTTTTCCTGGCGGGTTAATTTCGGAATCAGCTTGTCGATACGCACATAAATTTCAGTATCGCCCTCAGCCTGGCCGGAAATAATCAGCGGCGTACGCGCCTCATCAATCAGAATAGAATCCACCTCATCCACGATGGCAAAATTGAGGTGGCGTTGAACACGTTCAGCCTGATGCGTCACCATATTGTCACGTAAATAATCGAAACCGTATTCGTTATTTGTGCCATAGGTAATATCCGCCGCATAGGCTTCCATTTTCTCGGCATGCGGCATATGCCCGTAGATAACGCCGACGCTCATTCCCAGAAATTCATAGATCTTGCCCATCCAGCTCGCATCGCGTTTAGCCAGATAATCATTGACCGTCACAACATGAACGCCATGGCCGGACAGTGCATTTAAATATGCCGGCAAAGTCGCCACGAGCGTTTTACCTTCGCCAGTACGCATTTCTGAAATTTTTCCGTCATGCAACACCATGCCGCCGATTAACTGCACATCAAAATGGCGCATATTCAATACGCGTTTACCTGCCTCACGCACTACAGCAAACGCTTCGGGTAGAACCGCATCCAGCGTCTCTCCGTCATCAATACGTTGTTTAAATTCATCGGTCTTGGCGCGCAATTCTGCATCCGACAGTTTTTCAATTTTCGCCTCAAGTGAATTGATCACATCAACCGTTTTGAAGTACTGTTTAACAATGCGGTCGTTACGGCTACCAAAAACTTTTTTAAGTAGATTACCTAACATAACAATCTGTAATAAAAATTAATATCCGGAAAAACAAAGAGCGAGACACTTTGCCTCACTCTTCTATTGAAAAAACAACGCGCACACACAAGCTACACAAATCCAAGCAATTTGCTCGGTATTGAGCACATCAACATTTATATCAACATACACAGTGTATCTTTACCGGGTACCGGCCGTTTATATCGTCCATGAAATATCAACCTGGCTTTTTCAGAAACCGGGATGGATTTTGAGGCACATCTTTATGCCTAATTTCGAAATGCAAATGCGGACCCGTTGAACGACCGGTGCTGCCCACTTCCGCAATCTTCTGACCTTGGGCAACAACCTGACCCACTTCAACATGCAACTTCGAGGCATGCGCATAACGGCTAATCATTTCATCGCCATGATCTATCTCGACCATCTTACCATACTCGGAATGCCTATCGGAATAAACAACCACACCACCTGCTGCTGCACGGATGGGTGTTCCCGTCTTTGCAGCAAAATCGACGCCCTCATGGAAAGCACGTCTGCCCGTAAACGGATCGATCCGAAATCCGAACCCCGACGAATACCAATCGGAATCAACCGGCATTACCGACGGCAATACACGTTGTGACAGCCTCTCAGAGCGCATGAATGTTTCCAGGGCACCCAGTCTGTCCGAACGCGCTTCCAGCATACCGGACAGTTCATGCAGTTTTCTATCAAACTCGCCCAATGAAATGGGCTCGGCATGCAAATCAACATAAACACCACCCTGTCCTGGCGGCTGATCCAGCATAAACCCTTCCGGATCTACTCCGGAAGATTCCAACAACTGGGCCCCCAGAGCATCAAGACGCAACAACTGCGCCTGCATTTTCCCAAGCTTGATAGCCATGACGTTTAAATTGTCATGCAAATGCGATTGCATTTTCTGATGCCGTTCTTCCTGCGGACTGACAAGCAATGTTTTTAGAGCCGGGGATTCTATTCGATCCGCATAGCGTAATGAGAAATAATTCAAAGCCAATGCCAGTAACAGCACGGCGATTAGAAATACGCCTGCAAGTGCTGTAAGATGTACTTTTGTTAGTACTATTTTTTTTGCTTGAACTGATTGATTGGAAATCAAAATAATATTCATAGTGTTAACGTTGGAAATTTTTTAAAAAGTTCCATGACCTCTCAGAATATAAAAAAATATATACAAATCTTGGGCAGGAATCCCGAATACACGGACTTGTTTAGTCGGATTAGCCAATTAAATAAAATGGAACATATGCTATCGGCGTCATCCATTATTCCTGCTCGTTTAAATCAACATTGCAAACTCGGTCCGTTTTTTAATGGCCAGCTAACGCTGCTGGCCGAAAACGCATCCGTCGCAAGCAAACTTAAGCATATTTCGCCGTCGCTCTTGTTAAAAATACAAAAACTGGGATGGAAAGTAACATCTATCAGAATTCTGGTTCAGAAACCTGATGACGTCGGTCACACAGTATTGCATCAAAAAAGGACGTTAAAATTCAAAAAACCAAAAATCAGCAATGCAGGTATCAACAGCCTCAATCGCTTTGCCAATACATTACCTGATTCGGAACTCAAACACAGTATCCAGAAACTCCTTAAGCATCAAAATTAAGTCTTATGTTTAAGTTTTAACAGGATACCCCTTTCGTCTTTCAATCCTTAAGCTGAAAAAAGGACCATTTACTTCCTCAATTCTAGAATAATTCAAAATCAATGTCATATTGTTTATTGGATCAGCAGCACAAACATTCGCAAAAATCAGAGCACAATAAATAAACTGCTCACTTAAAATCGCGATGCCTGCAGCACAACATCCGCATGCCGCCATGCACGCTCAAACGCTTTTTTTATCTCATCGGATGACTTGCCCTGTGCTTCGAGACTTTGCATCAATCCGAACAACCCCCATCCATTTTTGGGATAATTTTTTAAGTTCTCGCGATAGATCATTTCTGCGCGCGCAAAGTCACCCGAATCAAGCAGCGCCTTTCCCAAAGCCTGGCGCGTTGGATAATACCAATACGGCGGTTCCATATACGGCAAGCCATCCTGGATAGCGACAGCTTTCTCAAGTGCAGTAATTGCCTGAGCTAGTTTGCCCTGAGTCATTAATACCTCACCTGTTATCAACTGATCGGCAATGTGCAAAATACTACTCGCAGGATAATCCAGTTCATCGAGTGCTGTGATGCGTGCATCAGCCTTTAATTTGATCAATTCAGTATATTCTTCATGCGCAGCATCCAAATGGCCAAGCCTGATATGAGCCATTGCGCGCGCATAATGCCGGATCGCATTGGTAAAAACCCGATGAACTGGCGGCTGCGGTTCGGCAAGAATCTCCTGCCATTTACCAAAACCTGTCAAAGAAAGCAAAGGAATTGTTTTATAAAACTCGACAACCGGAAATTCAGTGACCAATTCTTCCGATATACTTTCAGCCACTTTGCGCGCTGTTTCGATCGCATCCTGGCTGCGACCTTCCATGCTGTAGGCTGCCCATAAAAAATGAAGGTTATGCGGATAATACGCTGCAGGATAAAAACCCTTTGCATTGCAAGCTGCAATATACGCCTCATCTACAGCAACAGCTTTCATATTCGCTTTTGCGGCATCACTATACCGCCCGATACGCCAATATGTATGCGACGGCATATGCACGAGATGGCCCGCGCCAGGCACCAGATCCAGTAAAATATCCGCTGCCTTCTCAGCTCTTCCCGGATTTGAAGAGGATTCGACTGCATGGATATAAAGATGAATGCCTAATGGATGCCGCGGCGAGCGTTTCAGGACCTTCTCCAGAACGTCAATGAGCTCGACGGTCAGTGCTTTGGGTGTATCCGGATCTAGCCAGTAATCCCAAGGCATCAGATTCATCATGGATTCCGCATAGAGCGTAGCCGCGTCATCATCCTGCGGATATTTTTCGGACAGATCGCGCATGGCTTCCATATAGGCTTGATCGAGCTGATCGCGTGTCGTCGACACATCACCGTTATACCGTGTTGCCAGCGCATCAATATAATCACGTTCCTTTTCGCTGGCATAGTGTTTTAGCGCAATCGCTTTTTGAATCGCCGCGAAAGCCCGCACGCGCACCTCTTCATCCATTACGACCTTGCCATGATGGGTAACATTGATATTGGGTCCTAATGCCAATGCCTCTCCCCAGTAACACATTGCACAGCGATCGTCGAGTTTCTGCGCAGCTCGAAATGCGCGTACAGATTCCGCATGGTTATATGCAAAACTCAAAACAAGCGCCTGATTAAAATAATGTTGCGCGCCCGGATGCTGCGCCGAAATCGCATGATGATGTTCTCCCATTCCGCTTAATAAAGGAACACTGGTATCTTGCTCCCATTCCCGTTGTTGTTTTGAAAAGTTCCCGCCTGACTGCGTTAACTGCAAGGTCTGCCGCGCACACCCGGTCAACAGCACCGCAATACAAAACAGCATCAAGCTTACTCGATATAAATCCATACCCGCTCCACCGATTTATTCATTACAATTAGCGGCTGCCAGAAAATAACAAATCGTTTTGTTGTCTTTTCCATGCCAATTTAATTGACTCGTATATAATCAGTATAAAAGGGTTTCATCAAATTCTCAAAACACATGCAATACTCAAATTTATTACCTTGCTTTGAACATGCTTAATGCAAAGCAACTTCTAAACAATTTTTCTATCCAAGTAAATTTATAAAAACCATCTTATTTTATGAATGTTTTTTATGAAGAATCCGGCAATTTTAAAGTCGGTACAATCCTGGCTGACAATACCACTTCATTACAAGTAGAGGCGGCACATGGAAAGCGCTCAAAAATAAAGGCGTCATCTATACTACTGCGATTTGAAACGCCAGCGTTGATCGAGTTTATGGAAAAAGCCCATGAGATCGCGGATGAACTCGATCCCGATTTTCTCTGGGAATGCTGTACACAAGACACCGAATTTGAAAGCGATACACTCGCAGCCGAATATTTCGGTCATATCCCAGAACCGGTAGAGTCCGCGGCAACATTGATCTTGCTACACAATGCGCCGATGTATTTTTACAAAAAAGGCAAAGGCCGGTATAAAGCCGCACCACCGGATGCGCTCAAGGCAGCCATTGCCAGTCAGGAAAAAAAACGCGCTCAGGCTGAAGTTAAAGCGCGATATATCGAGCAACTGAGTAATACCACCCTTCCGGAAGAATTCAACCCCATTATCACCAATTTGCTGTACAAGCCTGATAAAAACTCGATCGAATGGAAGGCACTAGATGAAGCCTGTGCCCAAATGAAACTATCGGTATCCGGGCTGCTCGAAAAATGTGGCGCAATACCATCGTCGCATGACTATCATTTCAATCAATTTTTATGGGAACATTTTCCTAACGGGACTGATTTTAGTGAAGCCGATACGCAACAAAATCTGAACGATTCAATCGACCTGCCGCTTACCGATGTTGCTGCGTTCAGTATTGATGACACGTCCACCACAGAAATTGACGATGCCTTTTCGATTACACCATTGAAGCTGGGTAGTTTCCGCATCGGCATTCATATTGCAGCGCCTGCGTTAGGCATACAACCGGATACCCCTCTGGACAAAACCGCGTCCGAAAGACTGTCCACAGTTTATGTACCCGGTAAAAAAATTACCATGTTGACGGATAACGCTATCCAGCATTTCACACTCGGTGAAAATAGAATTTGCCCGGCGGTTTCTTTGTATCTGGATGTTGCTGATGACTATACCGTTACGCATATTGAAAGTCGCATCGAAAAAATCAAAATCGTGAAAAACCTGCGCCATGAAACACTGGAAACGTATTTTAATGAAAACACCCTGGCGCAGGATGACTCAGATAATCCGTTTATAGCAGAATTACGTATTCTGTGGCACTTTGCCTGCAAAATGGAAGTATTGCGCGGCAAGGCTAACGATACCAATAATGACAAAGTCGACTACAGCTTCGACGTCGAGAATGACCATGTCACCATCAAGGCGCGCAGACGTGGATCGCCCATAGACAAGGTTGTTTCAGAATTGATGATATATGCTAATACCGAATGGGGAAAACAGCTTGCAGAAGCCAATATCGCCGGGATTTATCGCAGTCAAAGTAACAGCAAAGTTAAAATGAGCACCTCTCCTGCGCCACATCAAGGGCTTGGTGTTTCACAATACGCTTGGATCAGCTCGCCGATGCGCCGTTATGTCGATTTAATCAATCAGCGGCAACTCATTGCGATGATCAATGACGAGACGCCTCCTTATACCCGCGAAAGTGACGCGCTGTTGATTGCCATGCGTGATTTTGAAGCCGTGCATGGCATTTATGGTGATTTTCAGCGTGCCATGGAACGCTATTGGTGCCTGCGCTGGCTAATACAAGAAAATGTTCAGACCATCAACGCGCAAGTCATCAAAGAAAATCTCGTCAAATTTGATCATATGCCCTTTCTGATGCGGGTCTCTTCCCTGCCGAACATGGCACCGGATTCCTATGTGAAACTTGAAATCCAGGATATTGACCTGCTGGATCGTACTTTGCGCGCAACATTTGTCGAAAAACTACAATCATAAAGTAAATTATTCTGCCAAATGGTCTTCAGGATTTTTGTTAATTTGTGTGACAAGTTTTTCGTTGTTGCCTAAAATAACAGCGTACAGATTAAAATTAATTTTTCCAGGTTTCAATCTTTGTCAGTCGCAATCAATATACACAACGAATTGTCAGTGATTAACTTTGAACGCAAGCAAACACGCCGTTTAATCGGCGCCATGTTGTTTTCGCTGATTCTGCACCTCACCATATTATTTGGCGTGACATTTCAATTTCCGACGCCCGATTTTGACAAAATCGCCACATCGCTGGAAGTCGTGTTGGTCAACAGCAAAACCACGCTGGCGCCCACCGATTCAGAATTGCTCGCCCAAGCAAATCTTGATGGCGGCGGCAATATCGACGAAAACCGGCGCGCCAAGACACCCTTTCCGGTAATACCGAAAAGCAAACCGCTTAGGGACACTGTTGCTGCTGAAGCTGTCGAAGAAAAAGTCAAGCAACTGGAACAGGATGCGCAAAAATTGATGACTGCCTTGCAGAGTGAAGAAAGTATTCAGCAGGTTGACACAAACCTGGACCAGCCCGAGAAACAAATCTCGACACCGGATTCAAATGCAGCCGACCTGTTGCAGCGCAGCCTGGATATTGCGCGTCTGAAAGCGCAAATCGCGGAGGATCATGACGCATACCAGAAGCGACCCAAAAGAAAATTTGTCGGTGCACGCACCACAGAATACCGCTTTGCGCGTTATGTTGAAGACTGGCGCCTTAAAGTGGAACGTATTGGCAACCTGAATTATCCGGAAGATGCCAAAAGAGAAAAAATTTATGGCAACCTGCAGTTGACTGTTGGCATTCGCGCCGACGGCAGTCTCGAATCCATTGGCATTAACCGATCATCCGGATTCAAGATTCTCGACGATGCCGCCATCCGGATAGTCAGACTCGCCGGAAAAAACGGTTTTGCGCCGTTTCCACCGGATATCAGCCGCGATACTGACATTCTGCATATCACCCGCACCTGGGTTTTCGCACGGTCGGATACACTAACCAGTCAATAATAAAACTATTTTCTCAACAGATTATGACAGATCGTTACGCCGTTATCGGCAACCCCATCGCGCACAGCAAATCCCCTCTGATACATACTGCGTTCGCCAAACAAACCCGGCAAGATTTGCACTACGAAGCCATACTCGCTCCGCTGGATGGTTTTATTACTAGGGTGAATGACTTTATCCGGCAGGGCGGCAAAGGCATGAATGTCACCGTACCTTTCAAACTGGAAGCGCATCAGCTCGCAACAACCCTGACAGAACGGGCCGACATTGCCCAGGCAGTCAATACGCTTAAATTTGAGAATGATCAGATTCTGGGCGACAATACTGACGGCGCGGGACTGGTAAGAGACATTATCGTTAACCTGAATATGCCCGTTACCGGAAAACGCATCCTGCTGATGGGGGCCGGTGGCGCTGCACGCGGCGTCATCTTGCCGCTGCTGCAACAAAAACCCGCCTTGTTCGCTATCGCAAACCGCACACCGGAAAAGGCACTGGCGCTACAGAATCAATTCACCCAATATGGCCAGATCAACGCCGGGAGCTATAACCAATTTTCCGGTCAAAGCTTTGACATTATCATCAACGGGACATCGGCCAGCCTCAACGACGCGCTGCCTGAATTGCCCCCTGGAATTTTTGCAACCGGCGCGCTTGCCTATGACATGATGTACAGCGCCGATCCCACACGATTTCTAAAATACGCTTCACAACAGGGTGCAAAGCACCTGGCCGACGGCATCGGCATGCTGGTCGAACAGGCAGCTGAGTCGTTTTATCTGTGGAGAAGCATAAGACCGGAAACTAAAGACATCATCACTCACATGAGGTCTAACTGACTGATTCATGGCGGTATTAACCTTCCCGGTTTTGACGACTGCGTTCACCATTTGATGCCACAAAGCCGCAAATCAGTACTTTTTCGAATTTGTCTTGATTTAAATCAAAAAAGATTGACCCCTTATTTCTATCGGCGTAGAGTGCGCAATGAAGCTTGAAAATGATTAATGCATTCTGGTTTTATCTTTTTGATGGTCTCAGTTATTCATTGACAAAGGAGGATTATCATGACCGATTATCATGTGCTTCCGGCACAACGCTTGTCTGGCGCAGTCCGAGTTTTCAAGCCAGCACCCGCCAAACGCGTCACACTTGAATCGCCCGCGTTCGACATTATGACCGATTTGCGCCATAGCCATGTGGCAACTATCGAACCGCAAGCCAGTATCGAATGGGCCAACGACTATATGAAACAGCGCGGCGTTCGTTCGTTATTCGTGCTCAACGGCGACCACATGCTGCAAGGCGTCATCACCGCCACCGATATTCTTGGCGAGAAACCAATGCGCTTTAATCAGGACCGGCACATTAAACACAGTGAAATCATGGTTTCAGACATCATGACGCCATTGAACAGCCTGGAAGCAATTTCGATTGATGAGGTTCAGCGCGCAAAAGTAGGACATGTCATCGCCAGCCTGCGCGATGCCGGACGTCAACACACGCTGGTCATGGAGCGGAACAGTGATGGAGGCGTGAATATCTGCGGCATTTTCTCGTTGACACAAATTGAGAAACAATTGGGACAAGCTATCCCACTCACCGAAGTTGCAAAAACTTTTGCCGAAATTGAAGCAACTGTAGTTTCCGGTTAAACGGACAGACTGATAACTCCTGCAACAGAATTATCATTATTAAAGCCTTCTCCCACAGGGAGAAGGCAATCAGACACAAAGTTCTTCGACCTTGTTCAACCACTCTGCTGAACTACGCTGCTGAACTGCACTGCTTTGCCAGCCCTGTTCTCCAAATGTCTCAAGGACGCTTCGCTATAGCAGGAACAGATACAACCATTCCAGATACATCATCGCAAAAAACAACAACGGCGCCATGATATAGGGAAGCGAATCGCTATTGAATAGCCTGTGAAAATACTTTTTTAACGTATGTTTGAAATTTTGCTGCGAAATTTTGTCACGAATCGGTTTATCGGTTTTTTTCGGAGTGATTATTTTAAAACGTAGTGTGGGCATTTTTAGATAAAAAACCTATATCAATACTGGCATTAATAGTCGAAGTGTAATTTTTTGGTTTTGTTATCGGCAAAAATATCACGAGCCTGAGCAGATCAAATCAAAAGTAACAAGCCATTATTCCGATTTGTTTAAAACGATTCATCGCGCCGCAAAATTCTCCCCGGTACGTAAAGATTACGCGACAGAAACTGGACAAAAAATGAAGTATCCCCACTACAATCAGGCGCTTAGTTTCTGGACAAAGCAATTACATCAATGATAGATTGACCTTTATTGAAAAGGCAGCCAGGATGTGGAATCGCAGTTCGTTTACCCACCAGGCAGAACCGATCATTTCACAACGGAAGCAATTCACACCATGAATAGTTTTCAGCGGATTTATCAACTGCATCGCATCCTGGCGTCGCGCCGCCTGCCGGTATCGCGTAAAGCGCTTGAAGAACGTCTCGAATGCTCCCGTGCCACGATATTACGTACCATTGAAACATTGCGGAATTCGTTCAATGCACCGCTGGAATATGACCGTGAGCGTAACGGCTATTATTACGAAAACCGGGATGGCTGTGCATTCGAACTGCCCGGCGTCTGGTTCGACGCTGATGAGCTGTACGCATTGCTCACCGCGCAACAATTGCTGGAGCATATCCAGCCGGGTCTGCTGGACGTACAACTCAAACCAATCAAAGACCGGCTCGAGAAAATTCTCGCGGCGCAAAACCTGAACAACCGGGAAATCGCCAGCCGCGTCCGTATTTTAAGCATAATGGGGCGGAATAAAACCGTTTCGCATTTTCAACACGTTGCCAGTGCACTGCTGCAACGCCAACAACTCGAAATTGCCTACTTCAGTCGCAGCAACGGCGAACAAACAAACCGTACCGTTTCCCCGCAGCGGCTCGCGCACTATCGCGACAACTGGTATCTCGATGCCTGGTGCCACAAACGCGAAGCGCTAAGAAGCTTTGCACTCGAATGCATCAAGAAGGCTACGCCAGTTGAAGCCGCTGCACGAGACATCAACGAAGCCGAATTGGACGAACATTTTGCGACCAGCTACGGCATCTTCGCCGGAAAAGCAAACCATACCGCAGTGCTGCGCTTCACCGCCGAACGCGCCCGCTGGGTTGCCGACGAACAATGGCACCCGCAACAGCAAGGAACATTCCTCCCGGATGGCCGCTATGAACTGCACATTCCCTACGCCAACGAAACCGAACTGGTCATGGACATTCTCAAGCATGGTTCAGCAGTCGAGGTCATTTCCCCGGCATCGCTGCGCCAAATCATCGTAAAAAATCTGAACGAAATGCAAAAAACTTATACAGATGGAAAAAAATAGCGGGACAGTATCAGTTTTTGAGCCTGTGGGTGTGGATAATAAAACCAGGTATTTTTGAAAAGGGGAAATCATGTCACGGCGCACGTTTTTGAAATCATTCACAACATTGTTGGCTGGAATGACGTTGCCTGCCATATTGCAAGCAAAAACCGGCTCACAATACAGGCAATCAAAAATTGAATGGAAAACGCTGCAGACTTTCCCTGTGGCAGGGTTTCAGTACTACCACGGCGAATCGCTCTGGCCGCAGCTTGCAGCAAACCAGCGACTCATACTGATACGGGAACCGGATAATTCCCACGACAAACGCGCCGTACGCATCGACTGGCAAGGCCTCAAACTCGGCTATGTTCCCAGAGATGACAATGCGGCAATTTCGCAGTTAATGGATCGCGGCGAAACATTGTCAGCTTTGATAACAGGGTTGAGAAAAAGTCATAATCCGTGGGAACGGATTGAGGTGGAGGTGAAATGGCAAATCCAAATCAACTCATAGGCAGAATTATTTCCGAATCGAGATAAAAGGCTGTAAATAATGGAACAATTAACCGACCTGAAAGCAATATTGCATTCCAAGCGAGCCAATATCTACTATCTTGAAAAATGCCGCGTTATGCAAAAAGACGGGCGGGTTCTCTATTTGACGGAAGATAAGGAAGAAAACCGCTATTGGAATATTCCGATTGCCAATACCACGGTTATACTACTCGGAACTGGCACATCAATCACCCAAGCCGCAGTGCGCATGCTGGCTTCGGCAGGTGTTCTTGTTGGTTTCAGCGGTGGCGGTGGCACACCGTTGCTGGCAGGCACTGAAATAGAATGGTTCACGCCTCAAAGTGAATACCGTCCCACAGAATATGTTCAGGGATGGTTATCGTTCTGGTTCGATGAAGCGCAGCGTTTAAAGGTTGCCAGGCATTTCCAGCTTTCTCGCATCGAATATCTGCAAAAAGTATGGAGTAAAGACAGAGATTTGAAGAATGAACGCTTTTTTGTTGACGACCTTGATATCCAACAGGCATTTTCAGGCTATTCAACCAAGGTAGAACAAGCGAAAAACGTTACCGAGCTGCTTTTAATTGAAGCACAGCTCACCAAAAACCTTTACAAAACCGCTGTCAGCCGTACCGAGCAAAAAGACTTTGCTCGCAATTACGATGGCGCCGACAGCGCCAATGCCTTTCTAAATCATGGCAATTACCTGGCCTACGGTCTGGCTGCAAGCACACTCTGGGTACTGGGAATACCGCATGGTTTTGCTGTAATGCACGGCAAGACCCGCCGCGGTGCATTGGTGTTCGACGTGGCTGATTTGATCAAAGACGCCATCGTCCTGCCCTGGGCATTTATCTGCGCCAAGGAAAAAATGACCGAACAGGAATTCCGCCAGCAAATCCTGCAGAAATTTACCGAACATAAGGCGATGGATTTTATGTTCGAACAGGTCAAACAACAAGCCCTACAAAGCAATCCCCCTCTCCCGCTGGGAGATGGCCGCGGTGAGGGGCATCAATCATGATGGTCACTTTCGTCAGTCAATGCCAGAAAAAAGCGCTCAATCGCACCCGGCGGGTATTGGACGCTTTCGCCAACCGCATTGGCGACAATACCTGGCAGACTGTAATCACCGAAGAAGGATTGATCGCCGTCAAAACCCTGCTGCGTAAAACGGCTACCAAGAACACCGCCGTTTCCTGCCATTGGATACGGTCGAGAAGCAGGAGTGAGCTGGTGTGGGTTGTGGGGAATCGGAACAAATTTAATCGAGAAGGGATTGTGCCGGTGAATTCCACAGCTAAGAACCTGCTAAACAAGCAATGGGAGAATAACTGGACTTATTTGCCTTCTATCAAGGCGTTAGTAGCTGTCTCTGCTTTGTTACACGATTGGGGCAAGGCAACAGCTTTGTTTCAAGCCAAGCTCCAATCCGGAACCGCCAAAGGCGATCCCTTACGTCACGAATGGATTTCTTGTTTGTTATTAAATGCTTTGGTACGACATGCGGGTAATAGCGATGAGGCTTGGTTAAGCCTATTGCAATCGGGTGAATTGGATGAACAGGGATTAAAAACCATTGCTATACAAAATGTCATCAAGCCCTTAGCTGATTTGCCGCCGCTGGCGCAATTGGTTGCCTGGTTGGTAGTTTCACATCACCGTTTGCCGCAGCTTCTGGATAAAACGGAACGTAACTTACGTCAGGGTGAAGAAAAAAACACATTAAACGCTTTGATGAAAAATATCGCAGCAGTATGGGGTTATCAAAACAAATTCGACGAAACGGAGTATAAAAAACGCGTGGTCGATTGTTTTGAATTCCCCGATGGCTTGCTTTCTCAGTCTTCAAAATGGCTCAAATACTTGAAAAAATGGTCAAACCGTTTATTACAGGCGCAGCCGCAAATTCAGCAATTACTCGACAATGGCGGCTACCGGTTGCTATTGCATCATGCGCGCTTGTGCTTGATGCTGGGCGATCATTATTACTCTTCCTGTCCGGCGGATAATGCTTGGCAAAGTTCTGTAACATTGTTCGCCAATACCGATGAAAAACGTAATTACAAACAAAAACTCGACGAACATCTGGTAGGCGTCTGTGAACACGCGCTAAGAATCAGTCAGACTCTATCGCGTTTTTCATTGGAAATGGAATCCGCCTATGATATTAAAGCCCTAAAACAAAAAAGCCCTGCCGGATTTGAGTGGCAGGATAAAGCTGTTGACAACATCAAGCAATTCAAGACTCAACACAAAGCTTTTCAGGAAAAAGACTATGGCTGGTTTATCGTGAACATGGCTAGTACCGGATGCGGCAAAACTATTGCCAACGCCAAGATCATGCGCGTCTTGTCCGGTGAAGGTGAAAGCTTGCGTTACATTTTGGCTTTGGGTCTACGGACATTAACACTACAAACCGGTGACGAATATCGCCATCGTATCGGTTTAAAAAATGACGAATTGGCTGTTTTAATTGGCTCGGCAGCAATAAAAGAACTGCACGAGCAGGCACAAAAAACGCATGAGCAAAAACCGGCTTTTGAGGAATTAGGCGCGGAATCGCTGGAACAACTGTTAGAAGAAGAGTTGGATTACAGTGATGCGCCTACCGCAGAATTTCTGGATGTGCTGTTCCCCAAAAAACAACCGAAGCTCGCTGAGAAACACAAAGCGTTTCTATATAAACCTGTATTGACCTGCACCATCGATCATATCATTGCTGCCACCGAGACTTTGCGTGGCGGGAAGTATATTCTGCCCTGCCTGCGGTTGTTATCATCGGATTTAGTGATTGATGAGGTCGATGATTTTGACGGTGCCGATTTAGTTGCCATCGGCCGCCTGATTCATCTCGCCGGTATGCTCGGACGGAAAGTAATGATTTCTTCAGCCACTATTCCCCCGGCATTGGCGGAAGGTTTTTTTAATGCCTATCAAGCCGGTTGGAAATTGCATAGCCATTTTAAACAAGCAAGCTCCGTAATTGCCTGTGCGTGGGTTGATGAATTTACTGCCCGCGTGGAGCGAGTCGATCAGAGTGATGCAGATAACCGTTGCAACCAGTATCAAAGCCTGCATCGGCAATTTATCGACAAACGGGTAGCCAATTTGCAGCAACAAGTGGTTAAGCGCAAAGCTTTCATCGTGCGTTGCGACGATTTGCTCGTGAAAAAAAATGATGAATTGTCCCGGCAACAGCGATATTTTGAAAAAATCTGCCAGACTATTTGTCGCCTTCATGGCGGTCATCATACGGTTGATGCGGGAACCGGCAAGAAAGTGTCCTTTGGCGTCATTCGCACAGCGAATATTTCACCTTGCGTTGCTTTAACCCAATATTTGTTGAAAACCGAATGGGAAGAAAGTTGCGCACCCAGAATCATGGCGTATCATAGCCGTCAAGTTTTGCTTTTACGTCATGAACAGGAAAAGCACCTGGATAAGGTATTAAAACGCAAGGAGAAACTCGGCGAAATACCGGAAGGATTAAACGATCCAGTTATCCGACATCACCTTGATAATACACATGCCGAGCATGTCATGTTTATCTTGGTAGCTACGCCGGTCGAAGAAGTTGGACGGGACCACGATTTCGATTGGGCAATCATCGAGCCGTCTTCCTTCCGCTCCATCATTCAATTAGCCGGGCGCGTGCGTCGGCACCGGCAAGGCGGCGTCGAGCAAGCCAATATCGCTGTGATGCAATACAACCTGAATGCATTGCGCCAGGATGACAGACCGGTTTATTGCCGCCCCGGTTACGAAACGGCGAAAACGCTACGGTTGACAACACATGACCTTTGCCAGTTGATCGATGAAACTGCTGTAAACCATGTAGTTAATGCCGTTCCCCGGATCCAGCAACCGGAATCCATACAGCCCAACCAACGCTTGGCCGATCTGGAACACCAGGCAATGCATCTGGTATTAACGCGATATGACCAGAAAGGCCCGCAATGCTTGCAAGCGTGGCTTAGCGAATGCTGGTGGTTAACTGCGGTACCGCAGCAACTGAACCGGTTTCGTGAGAGCGAACCGGACATGAATTTATATCTGGTTTGGCGAGACGGTAAAGCGGTGTTTTGTGAAAAGAACGAACGTGGCGAATTCATTTCTCGTCAATCAAGTAATAACATTGCCAGAGCCGACGCAATGACGGAAACAATGCTTGGCAGATTGTGGCTGGAAAGAGATTACCGGCAAGCATTGCTTGAACAAATTGATACCGAAACTCAATTCGATAATGACATTGAGCAGTTAATCACAAAAAAATCGGAACGCTACGGAGAAATTACGTTTCCTAAACGAGATAACAATGATCGAGGGTGGTTTTATTCGGATCAACTGGGTTTGTTTCAATTGTAAGAAGCACAACACAATTACACAGGAATCTTTTTATGAATCAGAATATTAAATCCTTTTTTGAAGAACGAAAGGCGAACTGGTTGAAAGCGCGAGTAAAAACATCAATGAGTGATGAAGAGCAAGGAAGTCTTATTGTGGAAGCAAATGAGAAGTTTTCTCTGACTACTTGGCTGCCGGATGCAGCCAAACGTGCTGCTTGGTTATCGATAGTCAGTCATCCGGGAAAATTTAGTCATCCAAGCGCAAAAACCACTTCAATTATCGCAACAGGTAAACCAGGGCACGATGGCTATTTACGAAGTGGTAATGTCGAATATGAGCTTGATGTGTTCGGTAACGCGGCGGCAATGGACGTATACAAATTTCTCACTTTACCAATGGGAGATGGACAAACAGTTTTACAACACCTTGAACGCGATAGCGCGGAGATCCAAGCTTTATTGTCTGTATCAACTGCCAGCTATGAAAATTTGAAAGAAGGCTTTATTGCAGTTAAACAAATAGATAATGAAAACAAAACTGATCAATTGGTCAAACAGGTATATTTTCCAGTTGACAAAAAGTATCACTTGCTTTCTTTGCTAACGCCATCCGGTTTGTTAACAAAATTGAAAGCGCGGATTGATGTTATGCGCTTTTCCGAAGTAACCCAGCAAGCCAGAGAATTTCGCAAAAAGAATGAGTATCACGAACAGGGTTATGACGATTTGCTAGAGCTGACCGTTACGGCGTATGGCGGTACTAAACCGCAAAACATCAGCGTTCTCAATAATCAAAATGCTGGATTGGCTTATTTACTGCCAAGCATTCCGCCTACTTTGCATCAACGCCAGATTCGACTCCCCGCAAGTAACTTCTTTAGGAATAGTTTACGGTTGCGGCAGTTCCAGGAGAGTTTTCAGACTCTGGATCGTCTCATCAAAAGCGGCATCAATAACAAACCAATTCGAGACGGAATTCACAACACGCTTAAATTTTTGATTGACCAGGTCATGCAACGCGCTTTTCAGATTCGGGCGAATGCTTCAGGTTGGTCGGAAGCTGAGCATTACCGGAATTTACCGCTTGCTCAGCGCATATGGCTGGATGATGCCAAGCTGGAACAGCGGCAGAATCAAGACGATTGGTTGAAAGAAGTTGCAGCAGCTTTTGCCAGATGGCTGTTAAATAGCTATGAGTATCTGCATAAAGACACTCAAGTGAAACTGAGTGACTACGAGTTGCTTGAAGTGAAAAAACTCATATCGGAAGCACTGGATAGCGACCAGGAGTTTTTCAAATGAACATGAGGCGTTTTTTATTAATACCGCATCTTAAAGTCCATAATGCCAATGCCATGAGCAGCCCGTATACCATTGGCTTTCCGGCAATGACTGCCTGGCTGGGTGCGGTGCATGCCTTGCAGCGACATCTTCGCCTGCAAGGCTTGAATGCGGTGGAGTTGATCGGTGCCGCGGTGAGTTGTCATCGATTCAATTTGCAAACTTACAAAGGGCGAGGCGATTTCGTACATTCGATTGTCGGCACGGCTAATCCATTGGATAAAGACGGCAGTCGCCCGGCTTTCGTCGAAGAAGCGCGCTGTCATCTGGAAATCTCGTTGCTGGTTGAATTTCACGGACTGGACAGCAATGATCATGATCGTTTTAAAAATTTAATTGATACCGAGCTACAGCGTATGAAATGGGCCAGTGGTGACGTATTGACCGTCAAACCGGTTGAGATCCTGCCGGTGGATGAAGATGACGAGTACGAAACGAAAAAATTGCTCAATCGTTTGATGCTGGGGCATGTACTGGTCGAACGCCGCGATTTGATGCGGAAAACTATGCAGGAAGAAAACAAAGATGCCCTGGATGCATTACTCGATCATCTAAAAGTGATGCATCGCAGTACTCAAGACGAGAACGGCAAAGTTGCCTGGAGCAGTCAACGCAATATACCGGGTTGGCTAGTGCCAATTGCCATCGGCTTTCAAGGCATTTCCGAGCTCGGCATAGCCAGAAATCAACGTGACCGCGATACACCGCATCGTTTTGCCGAAAGCGTAATCACATTGGGTGAATTCAAGATGCCTTATCGCGTTACCAAACTGGACGACATGCTTTGGCAATACCGTGTTGTACCTGAACAAAATTTATATCTTTGCCAAACCTTATCATCAACCTATGGAGACTGAACATGGCTGTTAAAAACGACGCAACCGTATTGGCTTTTGAAAAGAAACTGGTATCTTCGGATGGCTATCTGTATGGCACAACATGGAATGAACGCTCTCAGAAGGATAAAGCGATTGCATTGAAGTTGAATGAAAAATCCGTGCGCGGCACGATTTCCAATCGATTAAAGCCAGCAATGCAGAGTGATCCATTAAAACTGAATGCTGAAGTGGAAAAACCTAATTTGCAAACTGTCGATGCTTGTGCATTAGGTGAAAATCAAGATACATTGAAGCTCTATTTCACGCTAAAGATTCTTGGTGGAGTAGAAAAGCCCTCAGCCAGTAACGGCCCTAAGTTTAATGAATCTTATCCGAAAGTTGCGCAAACCTACATCGAACATGAAGGATTTAATGAGCTGGCTAGGCGCTATGCCACTAACATTGCTAATGGGCGGTATTTATGGCGCAACCGGGTAGGCGCGGAAAAAATCGAAGTGATTGTCGATACCGGAGACGGTCAGACATTCATCTTTAGCGCTAAAGATTTTGCGCTAAATCACTTTGATTCCAGTAATTCGGATTTACAGGCACTCGCAAATAAAATCGCCGAGGCATTATGCGGACGCTTGCCCTATTTGCTTATCAGCATTGAAGCTTATGCATTGATTGGTACAGCACAAGAAGTTTATCCTAGCGAAGAGTTGGTTTTGGACAAAGGAAAGGGCAACAAAAGCAAAATCCTTTATGAAGTCAATGGTGTAGCCGCGATGCACTCGCAAAAAATAGGTAATGCTTTACGCACAATCGATACTTGGTATCCTGGTTGCGATAACTTGGAAACCGGAATCGGGCCAATTGCAATCGAACCTTATGGTGCAGTTACAAATCTGGGCAAAGCATTCCGTACCCCTAAAGACAAAGCTGATTTCTATACCCTATTCGACCGCTATGCATTCGGAGAAGCGCTTACTGACATAGAGAAACATTATGTCATGGCTGTATTGGTGCGCGGCGGGGTTTTTGGACAAAGCGGCAAGGATTAGATCATGAAGTTCTACCAGGAAATAACTCTAATACGAAATGCCGATATCGACCAATACTTCCTTTTATCCAAAACCTTCCACCAAATTCACTTCGGCCTAGTCGAAATACAAAACAAGCAGAAACAGGTTCCAATCGGCTTATCGTTTCCCGAATACAAAATGGGTGAAAATTTCGGTGCCCTGGGCAGCAAGCTTCGGTTGTTTGCGCCGGATGAAGCTACGCTAACCCGGTTTGACGCAAACAAATGGCTAGCGCGATTGAGCGACTATGTGCATTGCACCGGCATACGTCCGACTCCAGAAGCCGTTAAAGGTTATGCCATTTATCAGCGTGAACAACCCAAAACAAGCAAGGAGCGCCTGGCGCGACGCTATGCTAAACGGCATAACATGGATTACGAAGCTGCGTTGAATAGTAAAGTTGAATTAAGTGTCAAGCCTGAAGCAGGAGCGGAATGCAGAAAAACGTTAATGAGTTACAGCCAAATGCCTCACCAAACCATCGCTACTCCGTTTATTCGGCTAAAAAGTTTGAGCAGCGGCAACACGTTTTGCCTATGGATCAAAAAAAGTGAAGTGGAAAGTAGTAATGACGGATTGTTTACGACGTATGGTTTAAGTACCACAGCAACCGTTCCCGAGTTTTAGGGTTGAGACTGACTTTTCTGTAACGCAAACAGTCTGGCGGTCACAATTTAAACTATTACAAATCATTTGTAGCAAATTGCTACAATCGGTTTGTTTTACTCGCTTAATGAGGCGCACAATGGCAAAATCCGCATCCCCCATTCGGTTGCAAGAAGAATTGATGAAAGCGGCAGAACTGACGGCCGGACGTTTTCATCGAAGCACGGCCGAGCAGATAGAGTTTTGGGCGGAGCTTGGACGTTCTGTAGCAGATACGCTTGACCCCGATGTGGTGTTATCCGTCAAATCGGGGCTTTCAAGAATAAAAGTGGAACCCGTTTATGGCGCGCCGGTCGATCCGAGTGCGGTTTTTGAGTCACTGGAAAAACAGCGGAAAAACGGAACATTGCCCAAACGTGTTACAACCGCCGCACACCGCTATCAGGCTTCATCGGAACATCCCGGTTATCTGGATCGTATCGATCGGCAAAACAAAATCACAACCGGCCGGTTTACAAACGGTCAGTTTATCCCCTTGAACGAAAAAACCGCTTGAAAAAAGAAAAACAACTCTGGCTGCTTACGGGTGGCAACGGCGCAGGGAAAACCACCTTTTACCGGTTGCAACTTGAACCGCTCGGCATACCGTTTGTGAATCAGATATTCTGGCAAAGCAATTGCATCCCGAACAACACAGCTATGAAGCGGCTAAAATTGCCGAAGCCATTCGCTTGCGGCTTTTACAGGATGGGCGCACATTCTGTTTTGAAACCGTTTTTTCTCATCCCTCTAAAATCGATTTTGTTGCCAATGCAAAAGCATTGGGTTATGAAATTGTGCTGGTTTTTATTCACCTTGAACAGATACAGCTCAATCTTGCGCGTATTGCGCAACGCATGAGCGAAGGCGGTCACACTGTGCCGGATGAAAAAGTTAAAACACGGATTCCCAGGGTATTGCAATTGGTTAAACAGGTTCTACCATTATGTGATCAAGTATACATACTGGATAACTCTCGTGCGGATAATCCGTTTCAGCAAATAGGCGCGATACGCAGCGGATGCCTTGAATTAAATCAAACATCAGTCCCGGCGTGGCGCCAGGAACTGCTGTCGGATTATTTGTGACATTTATACCCATTTTCTTTTGCTCTTTAACAAAATATATAAAATCAGTTACTTATTGATAGCGGAGAAATTTTGGGTATTTCCGCTGATTTCATGCTAAGCAATTGTTGTTTATCGTTTTCTGAGTGTTATACTTCAGTTCGCTGCCGCACAGGCAGCTTAGAAAGCCAAAACAGTCTATACCGTCATCAGAGTTTTGTTCGCTGCCGCACAGGCAGCTTAGAAAAGCTTTGATGTTCGCTGCCGCACAGGCAGGCAGAATGCAGCAAGGAAAAGTTTGATTTGTTCGCTGCCGCACAGGCAGCTTTAGCAAGGCAGCTTAGCGCAAATTCAGAGGCGTTCGCTGCCGCACAGGCAGCTTAGAAATTCTGGCATGAGCGCATTCCGCATCATGTTCGCTGCCGCACAGGCAGCTTTCGCTGCCGCACAGGCAGCTTAGAAAAAAACGTTCGCTGGCACAGCAAATCGTTCGCTGCCGCACAGGCAGCTTAAAACCGCGCGTCATCATTGTTCGCTGCCGCACAGGCAGCTTAGAAAGTTCGCTAAGGTTGCATGTTCGTTGCTGCCGCACAGGCAGCTTAGAAAGCTTGCGAATGAAAAATCGTTCGCTGCCGCACAGGCAGCTTAGTTAATGCCGCGCGGATTCATGCTGCTGTTCGCTGCCGCACAGGCAGCTTAAAAAATAGCCTTTAAGTCGATTTGGTACGAAAACGGCAGGATAAACAAGCATGTTCGCTGCCGCACAGGCAGCTTAGAAAAAAAGCATCGCAAATTGTTCGGTTTGCGCGCTGCGCTGCCACAGGCAGCTTAGAAATGCAGCGATGTTGCAGTTGTAATAAGCAGTTCGCTGCCGCACAGGCAGCTTAGAAAATCATTCGGGTTTTAGCAGTGTTTAGCTGTTCGCTGCCGCGCAAAGGCTTTTATGCGTGTTCGTTCGCTGCCGCACAGGCAGCTTAGAAAAATGCAGTTTACGCTCACAAATGGCTTTTGTTCGCTGCCGCACCGCAGCAGAAAAAAAAAAAGTTCGTTCGCTGCCGCACAGGCAGGTTCGCTGCCGCACAGGCAGCTTAAAATCGCTGGCATGCACAGTCCATGTTCGCTGCCGCACAGGCAGCTTAGAAAATGTTCGCTGCCGTTCGCTGCTGCACAATGCGCACAGGCAGCTTAGAAAAAGGCAGCTTAGAAAAACGGCATCAGCCGCACAGGCAGCTTAAAAAGCTGTCATGATTTCGCTGCCGCACAGGCAGCTTAGAAAATCAAGGATGGCACCATTAAATGGCACGTATGTTCGCTGCCGCACAGGCAGCTTAGAAAACAGGATCAATGGCTGGCTGATGTTCGCTGCCGCACAGGCAGCTTAGAAAAAAGAATCAGCCTTGGCACGCAATACAAGATCCGTTCGCTGCCGCACAGGCAGCTTAGAAATGGGAAACCGCGCACCAGCATTACCGTTTAGTTCGCTGCCGCACAGGCAGCTTAGAAATTCCATAAGTTCAGAGTGATAAATAAAGTTCGCTGCCGCACAGGCAGCTTAGAAAATTAAGGTTGGCGCCATCAAGGTTGGCACCATGTTCGCTGCCGCACAGGCAGCTTAGAAAAATAAGTCTGGCACCATTAAGGCTGGCACCATGTTCGCTGCCGCACAGGCAGCTTAGAAATGAAAGACGGCAATCAATGGAGGCTTGGTGTGGTTCGCTGCCGCACAGGCAGCTTAGAAAATCAAGGTTAGCACCGTTAAGGATAGCACCATGTTCGCTGCCGCACAGGCAGCTTAGAAATTGATGGTGCCAACCTTGATGGTGCTAACCTTGTTCGCTGCCGCACAGGCAGCTTAGAAAAGTATCGCTAAAATAGATAATTTATTTACACAGTTCGCTGCCGCACAGGCAGCTTAGAAATTCTATCCAGCTTTTAATCTCAATTAGTTTATGTTCGCTGCCGCACAGGCAGCTTAGAAAATTAAGGCTGGCACCATTAAGGTTGGCGCCATGTTCGCTGCCGCACAGGCAGCTTAGAAAAACAAACGACGAATCAGTTATTGAAGAATTGCGTTCGCTGCCGCACAGGCAGCTTAGAAAATTAAGGATAGCACCATCAAGGTTGGCATAATGTTCGCTGCCGCACAGGCAGCTTAGAAAATTAAGGCTGGCACCATTAAGGCTGGCACCATGTTCGCTGCCGCACAGGCAGCTTAGAAAAATCCCGCCTAGAGCTAACTGCGCTCCACTTAGTTCGCTGCCGCACAGGCAGCTTAGAAAGGCTCACCATGAGTCTGACAATTGATTAGGAGGTTCGCTGCCGCACAGGCAGCTTAGAAAACAGTTTTTGACCAGCAAAATCATACAGGCCCGTTCGCTGCCGCACAGGCAGCTTAGAAACAGAACAGCCACACGACTGAAGACCAACGCTAGTTCGCTGCCGCACAGGCAGCTTAGAAAGAAGAAATCCTGCAAACCATCGGCAAGTACGCGTTCGCTGCCGCACAGGCAGCTTAGAAAAACACAATTGCCGCTTCAAGTGTTAAAGCCGGGTTCGCTGCCGCACAGGCAGCTTAGAAATAGATAACCGGATACCCGTGCAAAGATTTCCTGTTCGCTGCCGCACAGGCAGCTTAGAAATGAAGAAATGAGCGATGTTAATATTTTGGATAGTTCGCTGCCGCACAGGCAGCTTAGAAATTTTGATAATGCCGGTAAATGCCGTTGTACGCGTTCGCTGCCGCACAGGCAGCTTAGAAATTTTGACTGGGTAGATGAATATTATGAAACTAGTTCGCTGCCGCACAGGCAGCTTAGAAAAAGCCGGGGGAGATAATTAATGACAAGAATTAGTTCGCTGCCGCACAGGCAGCTTAGAAAAAGGAAGGATTCACGACCCAAAAAAACACTTTGTTCGCTGCCGCACAGGCAGCTTAGAAAACGTAGCCCCGTCATATTGTGTTGGGAAATATGTTCGCTGCCGCACAGGCAGCTTAGAAACGAAGGTAACACTACACGCGTTAAGTTACTCAGTTCGCTGCCGCACAGGCAGCTTAGAAATGCATACATGGCAAACATTTTATGTGCTACAGGTTCGCTGCCGCACAGGCAGCTTAGAAAGACGATGAAAGCGGCGACGACGAAAGCAGCGAGTTCGCTGCCGCACAGGCAGCTTAGAAAAGAAGGCAGAACGGATCAGGACGAGAGGAACGGTTCGCTGCCGCACAGGCAGCTTAGAAAATTTTTCGATATTGGTTACACGAAACATCTGGGTTCGCTGCCGCACAGGCAGCTTAGAAACTTGAAAAAGGGAGGAAAAGCAAGTATTCCGTGTTCGCTGCCGCACAGGCAGCTTAGAAAAGCAGGGTAGACACCAGATGCTTGAGACCTAGGTTCGCTGCCGCACAGGCAGCTTAGAAATTAAAGCTGGTTATGTGGTAAATGAAATATCAGTTCGCTGCCGCACAGGCAGCTTAGAAAAGCCAAACGGGGTAAATACTTCTCCCCCTTTTGTTCGCTGCCGCACAGGCAGCTTAGAAATGTAACGAATGTGGATAATTTCTTCCAGCAGGGTTCGCTGCCGCACAGGCAGCTTAGAAAAGAAAGAAAGCACCCGTGTTCATATGCGGAAGGTTCGCTGCCGCACAGGCAGCTTAGAAACATCGGGCAAATCCACAGGCATAGCGATTATCAGTTCGCTGCCGCACAGGCAGCTTAGAAAGCCGACGGGAAAAGCCTGGTCGGCGCTTCGCGGTTCGCTGCCGCACAGGCAGCTTAGAAATTATATTGTCGCGGTTGATCCAGGTGAGCGATGTTCGCTGCCGCACAGGCAGCTTAGAAACATCATCCCGATTAAATCTTTGTTATGTTGATGTTCGCTGCCGCACAGGCAGCTTAGAAAGACAAAATGATTCATGTCAAAATGATCAATCAGTTCGCTGCCGCACAGGCAGCTTAGAAATTTGGATGTTGAGTAGTAGTAGCAAAATAGATGTTCGCTGCCGCACAGGCAGCTTAGAAAATCATGTGATTGACCATGCGTTTTGAGTATTCGTTCGCTGCCGCACAGGCAGCTTAGAAAATATCGATCTGCATTACAAAACAAAGTACTTTGTTCGCTGCCGCACAGGCAGCTTAGAAAGAATTACTAAGCCGGTCAAAAGCAATCTGCGCGTTCGCTGCCGCACAGGCAGCTTAGAAAGGATAAGGCGATTCATTCTTTTTAAAATCAAGGTTCGCTGCCGCACAGGCAGCTTAGAAATGACGGTACGCCAAACCCGAAATTCAAGCCTGGTTCGCTGCCGCACAGGCAGCTTAGAAAAGAAAAAACTAACCGAGGCCGCCAGACATTGGGTTCGCTGCCGCACAGGCAGCTTAGAAAGTTTATGGGCATAGGATCAGAGGGTTATGTTTGTTCGCTGCCGCACAGGCAGCTTAGAAATGTTCCAATTGCATTGGATGACGTGCTTGTATGTTCGCTGCCGCACAGGCAGCTTAGAAAAGCTGTGTAAGATATACCGTAAATCCCACGCCGTTCGCTGCCGCACAGGCAGCTTAGAAAACCCGAGAAACCAGCGCCAAACGATCCCAGCAGTTCGCTGCCGCACAGGCAGCTTAGAAATATGTAGAGATTACTGGTTGTGCTCCCTGCTGGTTCGCTGCCGCACAGGCAGCTTAGAAAATGAGATCATTTAGATTAATTGTAAATTCACCGTTCGCTGCCGCACAGGCAGCTTAGAAATGTAGTAAACGCAGAAATCACGATTGAGACAAGTTCGCTGCCGCACAGGCAGCTTAGAAATGATACATGGGAATCAGAAGGTGGTGATGGTCGTTCGCTGCCGCACAGGCAGCTTAGAAAAAGAATTCACAATCTTAGAAAGATTAATGACAGTTCGCTGCCGCACAGGCAGCTTAGAAAAAAACTTCATTTTTAAATAATGATGGTTTTATGTTCGCTGCCGCACAGGCAGCTTAGAAAAGTGAAAGTGATTACGGAAAACATATTCAATCGTTCGCTGCCGCACAGGCAGCTTAGAAAGGTGATGTGTGGTTATTGCGTGGAGGTACTTAGTTCGCTGCCGCACAGGCAGCTTAGAAAACATCAAAGATTCACGCTATGCTGGTTTTATCGTTCGCTGCCGCACAGGCAGCTTAGAAAAGCCAGAGAAACTATCGCTGATCGACTGCCGAGTTCGCTGCCGCACAGGCAGCTTAGAAATGATATAGATGAATATGACGAATGTGATAATTGTTCGCTGCCGCACAGGCAGCTTAGAAAAAAGGGCGCCCGAGCCTCGCGCTTAACGCGTCGTTCGCTGCCGCACAGGCAGCTTAGAAAATGAAATATGATGGCAAATCACAGGCCGCTGAGTTCGCTGCCGCACAGGCAGCTTAGAAAATCAATTATCGCTGTCTCACCTGGGTATGATTGTTCGCTGCCGCACAGGCAGCTTAGAAATCAAAAAATTCCAACTCTTCTGCAAACGGATAGTTCGCTGCCGCACAGGCAGCTTAGAAAGTTAAAAATATGGAATACGCCGTATCTGAAACGTTCGCTGCCGCACAGGCAGCTTAGAAAATAAGAGTAGATATAGCAGCATCTTTTATTTGGTTCGCTGCCGCACAGGCAGCTTAGAAATGGAGCCGAACTACGTACACCAATACCAATGTGTTCGCTGCCGCACAGGCAGCTTAGAAAAAAATGGTGCAAAGTGACTGTAAGACGACAGTGTTCGCTGCCGCACAGGCAGCTTAGAAATAATGGCGCTATTGTACTACCATCAATTATCGGTTCGCTGCCGCACAGGCAGCTTAGAAATTTCTTCGCAAGCTGCACGATATTTTCTCTCCGTTCGCTGCCGCACAGGCAGCTTAGAAAAATCAGAACGTCAGTTCGTCTTCCGAGGACACGTTCGCTGCCGCACAGGCAGCTTAGAAAAAAAATGGATAGGTTTCGCTTGCCTGGTCACTGTTCGCTGCCGCACAGGCAGCTTAGAAAGTTCGATTCTCAATCATTAAATTACAGAGTTTGTTCGCTGCCGCACAGGCAGCTTAGAAAATATGCGCCATCAGAAAACAAGCCATTTCTAAGTTCGCTGCCGCACAGGCAGCTTAGAAACCAGGCAAACCAGCAGAATTCCTTCGTTGATTGTTCGCTGCCGCACAGGCAGCTTAGAAAGTCGGTATTGTCGTAACACCATACTTGCCCAGGTTCGCTGCCGCACAGGCAGCTTAGAAATGAGACTTGTATACTAGCCGTCATGCCGCCTGGTTCGCTGCCGCACAGGCAGCTTAGAAAATGGATTTACGAAAAAGTTTTGTCTACTTTCGGTTCGCTGCCGCACAGGCAGCTTAGAAATTTTTGAAATAACTTATCACCGTCAACAGTAAGTTCGCTGCCGCACAGGCAGCTTAGAAAACGGTAGTAGCGTAGCCAGTGATTTTGGAATAGTTCGCTGCCGCACAGGCAGCTTAGAAATGATACATGGGAATCAGAAGGTGGTGATGGTCGTTCGCTGCCGCACAGGCAGCTTAGAAAAATGATCTTATTAATTCGTCAACAGAATCACCGTTCGCTGCCGCACAGGCAGCTTAGAAAAGATGCAGTCGTAAGCTTGAAAACTCTTGCTGGTTCGCTGCCGCACAGGCAGCTTAGAAAAAATAAACTTAATTGTTTTGTTTCAGATACGGGTTCGCTGCCGCACAGGCAGCTTAGAAAATCTGTGAACCTCCGTTAGTTGCCATATCATTGCTCGCTGCCGCACAGGCAGCTTAGAAAATCATACTTGGTCTAAAATTTATCACTGTATCGTTCGCTGCCGCACAGGCAGCTTAGAAAAGGTGAGCGTTTTACAGCGATAGCGATTAACAGTTCGCTGCCGCACAGGCAGCTTAGAAAATCAACTCGTATAAGCATTTCTATTGCTTCTTGTTCGCTGCCGCACAGGCAGCTTAGAAAATGAATGAGTTGCGTTATTCATTTTTATCCTCGTTCGCTGCCGCACAGGCAGCTTAGAAAATCACTCATAAGATAAGATGCAGTATCACCAAGTTCGCTGCCGCACAGGCAGCTTAGAAATTTCAGCCCATCATCAAAAAAATTAAACAGCCGTTCGCTGCCGCACAGGCAGCTTAGAAAAGCAAATTAACTGACGTGTTTAGCGTTGGAACGTTCGCTGCCGCACAGGCAGCTTAGAAACAAAACTGAACATTATTTGGCGGCGTTATAGTGTTCGCTGCCGCACAGGCAGCTTAGAAAACGTTACCAGTCTTTTTGTAATTGGTGTCATAGTTCGCTGCCGCACAGGCAGCTTAGAAAAAGAGCGTATCCAACACCGGCATTGCCGTTTGGTTCGCTGCCGCACAGGCAGCTTAGAAAAGGAATGAATTGCTCAAAATGAAGCATACCGGGTTCGCTGCCGCACAGGCAGCTTAGAAAAAGAGGGACTTGGAATAAGGAGAGTTAAAATGGTTCGCTGCCGCACAGGCAGCTTAGAAATTTGTATGTGATAACTGAAATCATTTTACCTCGTTCGCTGCCGCACAGGCAGCTTAGAAATTTGATACGCTTTTGATATTAAGCTTATCAGCGTTCGCTGCCGCACAGGCAGCTTAGAAAAAGATTTTTTAATACCGAAACCTTCGCGCAAAGTTCGCTGCCGCACAGGCAGCTTAGAAAACGACACCAATCGAGCCTATATTAGCCGTATTGTTCGCTGCCGCACAGGCAGCTTAGAAAGCTAAAGTTGTCATTATTTACTTCCTCCGATTGTTCGCTGCCGCACAGGCAGCTTAGAAAAACCTAACCCAATTGCGCACACGTAACCAATCGTTCGCTGCCGCACAGGCAGCTTAGAAATCAATTGAATTTGTTGTTTCGATCGGGTAAGAGTTCGCTGCCGCACAGGCAGCTTAGAAATCTATCTACCGTGAGATTTAGGTTAAAAAAATGTTCGCTGCCGCACAGGCAGCTTAGAAAATAAACAATCTGACGTGTAGAATCACTGATTGGTTCGCTGCCGCACAGGCAGCTTAGAAAATTTCAATGTCATACGCATTTTGTGCGGCTTCGTTCGCTGCCGCACAGGCAGCTTAGAAATGCGATGAACTGCTCAATTGTTAGTTTGCCAGGTTCGCTGCCGCACAGGCAGCTTAGAAATTACCCAAACCCAAACCCAAACCCAAGCCGTCGTTCGCTGCCGCACAGGCAGCTTAGAAATCAATTTGATCGAGATGAGTATAATCGACAACGTTCGCTGCCGCACAGGCAGCTTAGAAATAGCGCTAGGGCAAAACGCATTAGAGATATTAGTTCGCTGCCGCACAGGCAGCTTAGAAATTTAGGAAGCACACACGCAAGGGTGGCGATGGGTTCGCTGCCGCACAGGCAGCTTAGAAAATCATTGGTTTCTATTTCTAACAACAAATACTGTTCGCTGCCGCACAGGCAGCTTAGAAAGATTGAACAAGTTTTAAAGACTTTGGAATGGCGTTCGCTGCCGCACAGGCAGCTTAGAAAACCGGCGCTAGCGAGGCTGGTTTTTCGTCATTGTTCGCTGCCGCACAGGCAGCTTAGAAAATGAAAACGCGCAATATTTGGGTTATCTGCAAGTTCGCTGCCGCACAGGCAGCTTAGAAAATCAAAGCGCTATCCAAAACATTAACATCGCTGTTCGCTGCCGCACAGGCAGCTTAGAAATCATCGCGCAAATGCTAGACATGAATACTCTCGTTCGCTGCCGCACAGGCAGCTTAGAAAGCCCAAGTGATGTGAGGCGTAACGATCGGGATGTTCGCTGCCGCACAGGCAGCTTAGAAAAAATATTTCACAATGTCACCTCACTTTTTAATGTTCGCTGCCGCACAGGCAGCTTAGAAAATAAGCATTTCTTTTTCATAAACAGCTATCGTTGTTCGCTGCCGCACAGGCAGCTTAGAAAATCGTCAGCATGGCCATGTTGTCGCCTTCGTCGTTCGCTGCCGCACAGGCAGCTTAGAAAAGGACATTAAAAACATGAATCTTTCAGAAAGCGTTCGCTGCCGCACAGGCAGCTTAGAAACAATGGCGCTGCCTATACCAACCGGCAGCCGGGTTCGCTGCCGCACAGGCAGCTTAGAAAATGAAAGTTTATCTCGAACATTCTTTGCTGCTGTTCGCTGCCGCACAGGCAGCTTAGAAATTCCAGAGCGACAGCTCGTTATGTCCATCGCCGTTCGCTGCCGCACAGGCAGCTTAGAAATCTGTTGGTATGCAAAATGTTTGAAATGCAGCGTTCGCTGCCGCACAGGCAGCTTAGAAATTGTGCCTATTGCTCCAATGTCTGCGCCATTAGTTCGCTGCCGCACAGGCAGCTTAGAAAGCCAGGTATGGCAGAACTCAAAAATCAATTATGTTCGCTGCCGCACAGGCAGCTTAGAAATGGAAAGCTCGCGTCCTCGCATGCCTTAATTCGTTCGCTGCCGCACAGGCAGCTTAGAAAGCTGAGCTGGCGAGCGCAAAATGGGTATCAGGGTTCGCTGCCGCACAGGCAGCTTAGAAATTTTGTTCTTCGAGTTTGAACATATACTTGCTGTTCGCTGCCGCACAGGCAGCTTAGAAAAGCGCCGGAGCATTTTTCGAGAATATTTCCGAGTTCGCTGCCGCACAGGCAGCTTAGAAATTTTGAAACCGAGACTGACACAATCGCCAGCAGTTCGCTGCCGCACAGGCAGCTTAGAAACAATCCAAAACATGCGTGGCGGTGCTAATTTTGTTCGCTGCCGCACAGGCAGCTTAGAAAAAGTTGGCTGATGTTCCGCTGCACGTTGGGAAGTTCGCTGCCGCACAGGCAGCTTAGAAATCTTGAGAGCTGGTGGAAGAAACAACAGTCGGGTTCGCTGCCGCACAGGCAGCTTAGAAATGTCATAAGTTGCAATTACTTTTAAGGTGTTGGTTCGCTGCCGCACAGGCAGCTTAGAAAAGATAAAGGAGTAATGACATGATAGAGAAACTGTTCGCTGCCGCACAGGCAGCTTAGAAATAGCAACTGTAAATACTCTACAAGAGCATCATGTTCGCTGCCGCACAGGCAGCTTAGAAAATTGTGCCAAAGGCTGAATTAAAAATGACCAAGTTCGCTGTCGCACAGGCAGCTTAGAAAGCATAAGTCCATTCACCAGGGGCAAAATTATCGTTCGCTGCCGCACAGGCAGCTTAGAAATACCACAGCACCTCTGTCTGGGTATTTTCCACCCGAAATTAAAGTGGAATGCCTCGAAGATGACGGCGATTCATTACCCGATCAGCCATCGCGCTTTTGTGCGCCGGATGGCATACGAAAATTCGCGCCACGTCGAGTCAAATTAAAAAAAGTAAACGCCAATTTAACCAAATCTTACGGTTAAGGTTTCTTTTCCATCACCAGAGCATAGTGTTATAGTCGGTCTGACAAATGGTCAGACAAGGAATAAATGATGAGAATAACTGTACGAATAGATGATAGTTATGCGCAGAAAATCAAGGTTATTCAGCAGAGAACACACCTCAATACTACGGATGTCATTAAACAGGGCATTGACTTGATGTATGAAAAAGCGGAATTAAGTGGAAAGGAAAAAAACCAGAAATTAATCGAGATGTTGGCGGGTACGGCAAAAGGTCCGGAAGATTTATCGACTACTTATAAAAAATATCTTGATCAAGACTGGAAAAAAAAGCATGGTATTGAGTGACACCGGATTCTGGCTTGCATTTTTTAACGCTAATGATCGATTTCATGCAATGGCTGTTGAACAAATGTAGAAGCTCGAAGAGGCCTTGATAACGACCTGGCCTGTCGTCACTGAAACCAGTTATTTATTGGGTAAGCGCTTGGGCGTGTCCAGTCAATTAAGATTTATCTCGGTTTTAGAAACGGGTTATATCGAGGTTTTTGATCTGCAAACTTCACATCTAATCAGAATTCGCCAATTAATCAAACAATACGAAGATTTGCCAATGGATTTAGCCGATGCATCTTTAGTTCTGCTCGCAGAAGAATTAGGGCACGGTCAAATTCTTTCCACCGACACACGAAATTTTAAAACCTATCGCTGGAAAAACCACCACCCATTTCAAAATTTGCTGCTGCCCGATGACTGATGCTACCGCCGCTTAAACCCATTGCCATGAATAAACACCTGCCGATTCATTTTATTGAAAAACCGTCATTCTCGAACTGAATGCGGCACCTGGTATTTGATTGATAACGAGGGCGAACCTGCGAGAACGCATTTTTTACATCCGGCGTGATTATGCGTAAAACGCTTTAAACGTATCGACAAACCGGTTGAATTCATCTGCAGGCAGCGCGTTGATTCCGGCCGCGCCCTTTCTTCCGCCGCCGGACACGAATTGACTAGCCAGTTCGTCAGCATGCAGTCCTTTCCGTTCAAGCGGTGAGCGAATGCTGATTCTAAAGGTGCCATCGGCATTTTCGGTAATAAGGGCATGCGCGCGCCCGGGATACTGATTGGCAAGATCGTTGATATAAACGCCACTGACACGGCGCGCCCATTGCGCATTCTGAAACAGAATTGCAGCAGATTCGGCAGTTTGGTACAGATAAGTGCTTGCTTCCGCCGACGCCATATCTTCCTTGTAACCCGCCTCCAGGGTACTGAAAATCGTTTTGTTGTCTTGTATGAAATCAAATGGCGTGGCGTACGGTTGCAGATGTTGAAAAAGCGCATCCGGATGAAAAAACAGGTCGGACAGGCTCTCGCCGTAACTGTTGTAGTTGATATAAATACCCAATCGCTGCAGCAGGCTCAACGATTCCTGATCGAACCCGGATTCCTTGCCCAGCGCCATGGCCACATCGTTCAGATTATCGCCAAATGCCGCGACCAGCGCCCATGCCCGAAATTTCCCGCCAAGATGTTGATCGACGAGCAATCCCGTGCACACGGTCGATGACTGATCGTTGATTACCGTTTTCAACCGCGGGTGGTTTGCCAGCGCACCGCTTTTATGATGATCGAAGTATTCGATCACAGCGCCCTGCTCCAGCAACCGCTGCACGTCAGCGCTGTTTTTTTCATACGAAATATCGAGCACGGTAATATGATCATCCGGACTCGCATCTATGCGTTTGAGCAAATCGATATCACGTTTGACGCCGGTTATTAACCGTGCATTCTGCGGATTTGCGTTGCGCATCTGAACCAGCGAACAGATGCCGTCGGCATCGCCATTAAAAACATCAATATAATTCATTACCTGATTATGCCTTTTAATTTATTATGAAAGTGTTTATAAGTTTGACCGTTTTCCTTGCTGCGATGATAGCGCTATCAGGGCTCATGCGATAAGAAGAAATAACCTTAAAAATGCATTTAATCCTGTATTAACCATTTTCTGATGACCATAGCCTTGTACGATGTGCCGAAGTATAAACCACATCATTGATATGACGCATGAGACATATCAATCTGGTTATTCAATCTCATCACAATCGCCCTATGCACGATCTCCCCAGTCTTCTGGATAAACACCCTGTTCAACACACGATGAAGGCCTGGAATACAGCCAGTCGCACACCTAGTCAGCCCAGCTGTGTTTGACAGGATTCCTGCAAATAAAGCCGCTGCTGGTGGCGGTAATGTCCAGATCGGTGCAATTATCCGGCAAAACCACCATGGCACCGATGTATAAGGCATGATGCTGTTTGACATAGTCAAGCGCATCACGTAATACATCAAGTTGTCTACCAACAGGCAGTCCACTGTCTTCTCTTTGCGCCAATATGACGGTAAAAACCTAGGAAAGCACCGGCAACATGGATACACCCCCTTCGTCGGCGCACCCTACGCGCATAAATTAGTGCTTAGCTTAGCTGGTAGTTAGATAAAATAATCGCTCCAATCCCCTCCGATTTTAGGGAAAACTTTGAATCGATTACACTTATTCGCGCATCTTCTCTTTGTGATGACGCGGTTTACCATGTGATGCGGACACCATAGTTAATTCCAATTGCGCTAACCCGCCATCGTCTGGAGACACAAAACTGACACCGTCACCCTCACCAATCCAGCCTTCACCTACAAAAATTCCAATTGCAAATGTTCCACCAGGTACGGAATTGATATCGTACATTGCGTCGTAGGTCAATGGAATCTCTATAACCACCCCATCATCTGCTGGTGAAGAACGAACATTGAAATTACCATAAATCCTGCCTGTCGAAAGATCAACTATTGCATTTCGGAAATCATCGATGTCCCATACGGGTTTCTGTAGCGTAGGTATGTCTCCAATATCATATAAAACAAATGAGAATGATGGAAAATCAGGATCCAACCCTGCAACTGCACTTTTAACCTTCAGCCGAAGCTTTCCAAATATTGCTTGTGTGCAGAACGGTGGCAATTCGAATATAAGAAATGATCTGTCAAACCAGCCTGCGTCTGAAGTTATTCCGATTGAGTCAAATACCGGCTTAATGCCATCATCAAATATCATACTAAGGGCAGTATCTTCAGCGCCTAATATTTGTCCCCAGCTTTTTGCATCGATGGTACTAACAGAATTTACACATTTTTTGTGTGTGTCATTTTCTGCATTTACTAATGGCACACCAAATAGAAAAAAAAGCACAATTATTGCCACTATCCTGTTCATAATTCTATCCTCTCATTTGGATTGTTTAAATATGGAATTACAATCTTCACAGGTACTTTTCTCGTACTCTAATCCATATGATGTTGCAAGGTTCAGTAAGCTTCATGGCAAGGCGTGCCTTGCAGGAAGTAGTTCTATTGCCAAAAAACACAACGCAGCTCATGGGCGCTGACAAGCCCTCCCGCTAAACGTTACCGTGGTATCCTGTAACCACGTTGCATAACACGACGGGAACGCCGTACCTGACAATATCAGATGGATAACATACTGGATATTTTCCATTAGCGACTTCCATTGAAATCAAGGCCAAAGAAATATATTTAACTTAATTGTAATTATTCAGTGAAATAATTGCAAAAAGTACATAGCGAAGCGCTGGAAAGATCTGCCTGTGGATGCTTTGAAACACATGGAGAAATCAAATGGTTTCTAGAATGCAACACCGCTCTCTCCGTAAGATAAAACCGGCAGAATGCATTTTCAGCGGATAAAAGATACCATCACCTATGTTTATCTATGCCGGAATCTCGATAAGCCAGCAGTCATATCACGCAGGTCTGACAATAATCCGAATATCTTGCCCGACCATACGCGTGTCTTCTATTTTCAAAGCAACTTTTTGATCCAGATTGACCAGTTCGGGCAGCTGCAACATGGCTTTTGCATTGTTTCCCAGCAGGCTGGGCGCCAGGTAGATAATCAGTTCATCGACCAATCCAGCCTGCAGTAAGGCGCCATTCAGCCCGCTGCCGGCTTCGACCAGGATTTCATTGAATTCCAGCTCGGCCAATGTTGCCATCATAACGGTCAGATCGACTTTATCCGCTTTTCCGGAAATCATTACTTGCACACCCATTTTTTCCAGTACGCCAATTTTTTCGGTATTTTCACAAGCGGCGGTAAAAATAAATGTTTCTTCGCCCTGCAACACGCTGGCATCGAGCGAAATCTGCAGGCGGTTATCGATGATTATTTTTTTGGGCTGCCGGGTTGTCGGAATATGGCGCACGGTCAGGCGCGCGTTGTCGGTCAGAATAGTATTGACACCGGTCATCATCGCACATGAACGCGCACGCCAACGATGACCGTCCCTGCGTGCGGCCTCGTCGGTGATCCACTGACTCCGACCGTTATTCAGCGCGGTTTTGCCGTCAAGACTTGCGGCGATTTTTAGCCGTACCCACGGTCTGCCATGCTGCATGCGTGTTTTGAAACCGATGTTGAGTGCCTGCGCCTGTTCGTGCAGCAACCCTGTCTGAACGTCGATTCCGGCCTGTCTCAGGGCTTCAATGCCATTGCCCAGTACCAGCGGGTTGGGATCTTCCATGGCAATTACGACGCGGGAGATACCGGCTTTGATTAATGCATCGACACAAGGCGGGGTGCGGCCATGATGACTGCATGGCTCAAGTGTGACATAGGCGGTTGCGCCGCGCGCTTGATCGCCGGCCATTGACAGGGCATTGATCTCCGCATGCGCCTGGCCCGCTTTTTCATGCCAGCCGCTGCCAACTATCCGGTCATTCTGCGTAATGACACAGCCGACACGCGGGTTTGGTGACGTCGTATAAAGCCCTTTTTCCGCCAGTCGCAAGGCTTGCGACATCATGACATAGTCTACAGGTTTAAACATAAGCGCCCTTGACGCGATGCGTCTTGTACAGACTATTTCCCGGACTGGTTTGCTTCTCCGCTTGTTTCATCTTTGCTGATTTCATCGACTTCATTCACCTCGCGGATTGCATCGCGGAAATCATCAACGTCCTGAAAACTTTTATACACTGACGCAAAGCGAATATAGGCAACTTTGTCGAGCTTGTAGAGTTCTTCCATCACGCTCTCGCCTATGCTTCTGGCAGTGACTTCGCGCTCTCCAAGACTCAGAAATTTTTGTATGATGCGGTCAATCGCGGCGTCGACATAATCTGTGGGCACCGGGCGTTTATGCAGCGCACGTTTGAACCCGGTCAGCAATTTGTTGCGGTCAAACTCGGCGCGCGTACCGTCATGCTTGACCACCTGGGGCAAACGCAATTCAACTGTTTCGTAGGTGGTAAACCGTTTGTCGCAGGCCGGGCAGCGCCGCCTGCGGCGGATACGGTTCCCTTCTTCACTTACGCGAGAATCGATGACATTGGTATCCTCCGCGTTACAGAAAGGACATTTCATAATCGATTGGTTTCGCGTGAGTGGCGCATGCGGCGTTCAACGTCTGTAAAAGTCAGTCAAATCATTTTCCATAAACCGGGAATTTTGCGCAGAGTGCTTTTGCTTCTCCGGCTACCCGGGAAATGACGGCGGCATCATTCGGCGCTTCAAGTACATCGGCAATCATGTTCGCCAGTTGTTCGGCTTCCAGTTCCTTGAATCCACGGGTTGTCATGGCCGGCGAGCCGATACGGATACCGCTGGTAACAAACGGTTTTTGCGGATCGTTCGGAATGGCGTTTTTATTCACCGTGATATGCGCATGTTCAAGCGCCGCTTCCGCTTCCTTGCCGGTCAGTTTGATCGCCTGCAAATCAACGAGAAACATATGACAGTCCGTCTTGCCGGACACGATACGCAGACCACGCATCTGCAGTATTTTCGCCATGACGCGTGCATTTTCGATGACCTGCTCCTGATATTTCTTGAATTCCTTTGTTGAAGCTTCTTTAAACGCAACCGCTTTTGCTGCAATCACATGCATGAGCGGGCCGCCCTGGGTTTGCGGGAAAATCGCTGAATTAAGCGCTTTTTCGTGCTCTGGTTTCGCCATGATAATGCCGCCACGCGGACCGCGCAGCGTTTTATGCGTCGTGCTGGTTACAAAATCGGCAATACCCACCGGATTTGGATAATATCCCGCTGCAATCAGACCTGCATAATGCGCCATGTCGACAAACAAATAGGCTCCCACTGAATCGGCGATTTTACGAAAACGCTTCCAGTCGATCACCCGGGAATAAGCGGAGGCACCGGCCACAATCATTTTTGGCTTATGCTCCTTCGCCAACCGTTCAACCTGATCATAATCGAGTTCTTCGGTTTCCGGATGCAGTCCATATGATATGGAATGAAATATCTTGCCGCTCAAATTTACAGTCGCGCCATGCGTCAAATGCCCGCCATGCGCGAGTGACATCCCAAGCAAGGTATCACCCGGTTTGAGTGCGGACAGATAAACAGCTGCATTGGCCTGTGAACCGGAATGCGGTTGAACGTTGACATATTCGGCGTTGAACAATGCCTTGAGCCGGTCTATCGCCAACTGCTCCACGATATCCACATAATTGCAGCCACCGTAATACCGTTTTCCCGGATACCCTTCGGCATATTTGTTTGTAAGCACAGAACCCTGTGCCTGCATCACTGCCGGACTGGCATAGTTCTCTGATGCGATTAATTCAATGTATTCTTCTTGCCGTTGAATCTCGCCTTTCATGGCTTGCCATAAATCTGGATCAACGTTCTCTATCGTATGACTCTGCGAAAACATGGTGTTATCAGACCCTTTATAACTTTATATAATTTAAGAAACTGAGAAACTGCATATATTACCATTATTACCCCTGCACGCAGAAAATAAGATCACTGCTCGACATGATGATTACGCTGTTAATCCCAACAATCGCATTGATGTTAAGGGACAGTAGAAATGAACTCGAGCTGATAATTATCTCAGCTGCAGGTAGTCTTCATCGGTAATTTTTGACCAGTCTTTTGCTTTCTCAAGAAAAGCACGTTGACTTGCAACGACTTCCTGCGCAAGTTGTGATTTTGCTGCGGCTCGATCCAGGAGTTCGTCATTCGCCTGTTTGAATAAATCCAAGACATCATCAGGCAATGTACGGATTTTTATGTTGCTTTGTCGCTTCATTTTTTCCCATGCAATCGCATTTCGGTAGAAAGATTCCGATAGCATGTCAAACGAGACTTCCTTGGCAGCTATGGCGACAATCGCTTTCAGATCATCCGGTAAAGCGTCAAATTTAGGCTTGTTGACAAAGAGATGGACTTCCGCACCGGGTTCATGCCAGCCTGTATAGTAATAAGGCGCAATTTTATGAAAACCCATTTTAATATCATTGGCAGGCCCGACCCATTCGACGGCGTCGATCGTGCCTCGCTCCAGTGCAGTATAAAGTTCGCCGGGGGGAATACTCACGGGATTCATTCCGGCTTTGCCGACGACTTCGCCTGCATGTCCCGGCATACGTATTTTTAATCCTTTCAGGTCCTGAATTGATTTGATTTCTTTTCTGAACCACCCGCCCATCTGAATATGCGTATTACCTGCCGGAAATGCCACGACATTATGACGCGCATAAACCTTGTTCAGTAATTCAAGCCCTCCGCCGTAGTAGTACCAGGCATTCATTTCAGTCGGATTCATGCCAAAAGGCGTGGTGGTAAAGAATGTGGTCGCAGGATCTTTCCCTTTGTAATAATACGATGCGCTATGGCCCATTTCGTACGCACCTGATCGCACCATATCCAAAACTGACAGCGGTGCTTTATGCCGCCCGGGCGAGTCGACAATAATTTTAAAACGCCCGCCGGACATGATTTCCACATTCCGCGCAAAACGCGCTGCGGCATTATGCAACATGGGCGTTCCATCAGGCCAGGACATGGCGAGACGCCATTGATAGATTGGCGGCTGTGTTTGCGCACAGACCGTCACGGCCGGAATAAACAGGACGCCCGCCAGAAAAAACGGTACAACGCTGTCCAGACATCGTTTCAACAGCTGCACTGTTTTTATTTTCCTGAAAAATACTATGCGTAACGGTAATAGTTGCCGTTGCAGCATTGCTATTGCTGATTGATTAAGCCGGAACCGTTTCTTCCTCAAAAGAAAGCATTACAGTATCATTCAGATCGATATCTACAGTGACTTTACCACCATTAACCAAACGGCCGAACAACAGCTCATCAGCCAGCGCGCTGCGAATAGTATCCTGTATAAGACGTTCCATCGGCCTTGCACCCATGAGTGGATCGAAACCTTTTTTTGCCAGATATTTGCGCAAATTTTCTGTAAAGGCTGCTTCAACTTTCTTCTCTTGCAGTTGTGCCTCCAGCTGCATTAAGAATTTATCGGTAACCTGCAAGATCACATCTTCATCCAGTGGTAAAAACGAGATAATTGCATCAAGACGGTTTCTGAATTCCGGTGTAAACATCCGCTTGATGTCAGCCATTTCATCGCCGGCTTGAACCGATTTGGTAAATCCAATTGACGATTTGGTAAGTGATTCGGCACCAGCATTCGTCGTCATGATGATAATCACATTGCGGAAATCAGCCTTACGGCCATTATTATCCGTCAAGGTTCCGTAATCCAAGACTTGCAGCAGAATATTAAAAATATCCGTATGGGCTTTTTCAATTTCATCCAGCAATAACACGGAATAAGGATGCTTAACCACTGTTTCGGTTAGTAACCCCCCTTGATCAAACCCAACATATCCAGGCGGCGCACCTATCAAGCGGGATACAGCATGCCTTTCCATATATTCGGACATGTCAAATCGATGAAGCTGAATTCCTAGTGCATAAGCAAGCTGGCGTGCCACTTCCGTTTTTCCGACCCCTGTAGGACCAGAAAAAAGAAATGAGCCGACTGGCTTGCGTGGGTTCCCCAATCCACTTCTAGACATTTTAATTGCAGCACACAATGACCTGATTGCCTTGTCTTGTCCAAACACAACCGCTTTCATGTCGCGCTCCAATGTTTTCAATCGATTGCGGTCGTTGCTGGATATATTCTGAGGCGGAATGCGCGCAATTTTGGCAATAACATTCTCAATCTCTGTCTTGCCGATAACCTTGCGTTTCTTCGATTTAGGCATTATTCGCTGGGCAGCACCAGCTTCATCGATCACATCAATTGCCTTGTCCGGTAAATGCCGGTCGTTGATATAGCGTTCTGACAACTCAGCAGCCGAACTTAATGCGCTTACAGTATATTTGACATTATGATGCGATTCATAGCGTGATTTTAATCCACGCAATATTGCAATCGTTTCACTAACACTAGGTTCCTGTATGTCAATTTGTTGAAAACGTCTTGACAATGCATGGTCTTTCTCAAAGATACCGCGATATTCCGTATACGTCGTTGCACCAATACACCGCAGCTGTCCGGTATTCAACACGGGCTTCAACAGGTTGGATGCATCAAGAACCCCACCGGAAGCGGCCCCTGCGCCAATCAACGTATGAATCTCATCTACAAACAGGATAGTTTCATGATTATCGATTAATTGCTTGAGTACCGCTTTTAACCGCTGTTCAAAATCGCCACGATATTTAGTTCCTGCCAACAATGCACCCATGTCCAAGGCATAAACCTGATGATTTAAAAGCAACTCGGGCACCTCTCCATCTACAATACGTTTAGCAAGCCCTTCCGCGATAGCCGTTTTACCAACGCCCGCCTCACCAACCAGTAACGGGTTATTTTTACGTCTGCGACATAATGTTTGAATAACACGTTCAATTTCCTGATCACGACCAATCAAAGGATCAATCTTATTGGTCAATGCGAGCACATTCAGGTTGACCGTATAATTTTCCAACATGTTGTTGTTACTTGACGGCCCTTGTTCCGACTGTCCCTGCTCCTGCTCATTTTCGCTGATTGCCTTGTTTTCATTTTCTGGCGGGGTTTTACGAATTTTATGCGAAATATAGTTCACAACATCCAGTCGGCTTACTCCTCTTTGTTGCAAAAAATAGACAGCATGCGAATCTTTCTCACCAAATATAGCTACAAGCACATTTGCACCCGTTACTTCTTTTTTGCCCGAAGATTGAACATGAAGAATAGCTCGTTGGATAACACGCTGAAAACCCAAAGTCGGTTGCGTATCGACTTCAGAATCGCTACTGATAATAGGCGTATGACGGGAAATATGGTCCATCAGAATAGCGCGCAAATCTTCCAAATCCACCAGGCACGCATTTAAAACCTCTGCCGCACTGGTATTATCTAACATGGCGAGCAATAAATGCTCCACCGTAATAAATTCATGGCGCTTTTGTCTCGACTCTACAAAAGCCATATGCAGGCTGACTTCCAAATCTGGAGCAATCATCTCAATTTTCCTCCATTACACATCTTAGCGGATGCTGATTACTTCGCGCAAATTCAATAACCTGATTTACCTTGGTACTGGCAATATCACAGGGATACACGCCACAAACTGCAGAACCTTCGGTATGAATCTTTAGCATTATCTGAGTTGCTTGCTCCTGATCCATTGAAAAAAACATTCTTAACACCTCAACCACAAAATCCATAGGTGTAAAATCATCATTTAGTAGTAATATTTTGTACATAGGAGGAACGTTCAGTTCACTCTCATCCTTCGTGAGTATAACGGTTTCTAAATCTTTTTCCGTCACAACAGGCACCCTTACAATTTTAATCAGTAAAAGTTAAACAGCCAATGTTTTTAAGTATCACCCAACATAAACATAGTTGACGATTACGACATTTTTTTCAAGTGCTTTAAGCCAAATATCCCGTGAAAATTTATAAAAATTTTGTAACCGCTTGACTTTAACACCGGATTTGCGTAAAACTTTAGGTGGCGTTTGGCTTCAAGTTCACTGCGGTACCATATTTAGCCGTTTGCGGCCTTGAAATTCAAATAGTTTTAGGGTTTCCGGCCCAGTTTCTTAATTATAGGAAGTAGAAATGGCAACAGGTACAGTAAAATGGTTTAATGATTCTAAAGGTTTTGGCTTTATTACTCCCGACGATGGCAGTGAGGATTTGTTTGCACACTTTTCAGCGATTAACATGTCAGGGTTTAAAACGCTTAAAGAAGGTCAGAAGGTAAGCTTTGATGTCACTCAAGGTCCTAAAGGCAAACAAGCCGCTAATATCCAATCTCAATCAACATAATTATAACTATAACTGTACGTTTTTATATAAGAGTACTGGCGCAGGATAAGCTGATTTAGTCAGAACCTAGATTAAAACGTTTAGCACTTTCCCCTTGCCTGCTTCCGTCAGCAAGGGGAAGTATTGATATTGCTTGCTATAGATTTTATATACCTTTCACCTGCTGTCGCTTTATTTCAAACGCTCTATCAATGCTTCACCGAATCTCGAGCAAGAAACTTTTTGCGCGCCTGGCATCAATCGAGCAAAGTCATAGGTAACAATTTTGTCCTGAATTGTCGCCTCCATTGCACGGATTATCATATCAGCCGCTTCGGTCCACCCCAAATGCCGCAACATCATCTCCGCAGACAGAATAATTGAACCCGGATTGACTTGGTCCTTTCCCGCATATTTTGGCGCTGTTCCGTGTGTCGCTTCAAAAATTGCCACTGAATCACTTAAATTCGCCCCTGGCGCAATGCCGATGCCTCCGACCTGTGCGGCTAACGCATCTGAAATATAGTCCCCATTCAGATTCATTGTTGTTACCACTTCATATTCTTCAGGGCGCAACAAAATTTGCTGTAAAAAAGCATCGGCAATAACATCTTTGATAATAATGCCGCCTTTCTCTTCAGGCAACTTCATCCATGGCCCCCCATCCAGAAGCACCGCATTGAATTCCTTCGCTGCTAGTGCATAGCCCCAGTTTTTAAAAGCACCCTCGGTAAATTTCATAATGTTACCCTTGTGCACCAGGGTCACAGATTTTTGCTTATTATCTATTGCGTATTGAATGGCTTTTCGAACAAAACGCTCAGTGCCTTCCTTTGAAATCGGTTTGATCCCGATACCCGAGGTATCTGGAAAGCGAATATTCTTAACACCCATTTCTTTTATCAGAAAATCAATGACTTTCCGTGATTCCGGGGATTCAGCTTCCCATTCGACGCCGGCATAGATATCCTCTGAGTTCTCGCGAAATATCACCATATCGGTTTTTTCCGGATTCTTGAGCGGGCTTGGTACACCTTTGAAATATCTCACTGGACGCAAACAAACATAAAGATCCAATTGTTGCCGCAATGCCACATTGATCGAACGAATCCCACCGCCGACTGGTGTTGTCAAAGGCCCTTTAATAGAAACTACGAATTCCTTTGCCGCTTCCAACGTTTCATCAGGGAGCCATACATCAGGACCATAGATTCGGGTAGATTTTTCTCCGGCATAAATCTCCATCCAGGCAATTTTACGTTGATTATTAAATGCCCTAGCAACGGCTTCGTTAACAACCTTCTGCATGACCGGTGTAATATCAATACCGATACCGTCACCTTCAATATACGGAATAATGGGGTTATCTGGTACTGTAAGTGTCAAATCCTGATTGATTTGAATTCTTTCACCACTATCAGGTATTTTTATATGCTGATACATCGTATCTCCAAATAATTGTTTATCTTATTCTCTAAACCAATCTATGGTGCTAATCAATATGTAATTGTAGTACCGTTTATATGCATTTAACACAAAACAATTTTTTATATGAGTCGAACGTTACCACTTGCTGCAAAATTTTTCTTAAATTCTCAGTAAATTTCATTACAAAAATTTAAATTACTCCGCTCTGATCCGCAGTGTCATGGTGTCATTGGATTGAATGACATCAATTTTACGCAAGAAATTTTGCCCAAGCAGCGCCACATCCCCGTGCAAGCCAACTGAGACGTGTAAACCACCCATCACAATGCCACCGGCTTCAATGACTTGATCGAAGACCATTTCTCCCTGTACGACTCCACCAGCGGTAGTAAAATTGGCTGGCCTGCCTTTTGGCAAATTTGCCCGTCGGGCGAAATCTGCACCTACTGATACAACACTTGCACCGGTATCGACAAGAAATTTTATCGGATACCCATTAATTGAACCTGGCACATAATAATGTCCATCCCATGATCTGGGAATAACCACTTCGCCGCCGTCCTGATAGCTTTTGGCAATAGATACTCTTGGTTCTAATCGGGTATCAAAGTAAAGGTAAGCCACTGTAAAAATAGTGGCCCAGATTACCAATACACTGATATACCCTTGAACCATAATCTACGTAAATTTTTCCTACGTTTTATATAATGAACATTCTTTAGAATAGATACCGTCGCAATCTCTGCTTTAATTCTTATAATGTATTATAAATCAAAACAATAGCCATATATCCATCTCAATTTATTAAACTTAACATGAATTTGCATCTTTTTATTCCATCGTTGTTTTGGTCAGATATTACTTTTCCACAAGTTTATCATGACCTATCTTTGCCTTCATTAGAAGCGCTCTTATCTAAATCCCAGGCAACCACAAGTCCCGCATCCGATACTAACGCCTGGCTCTGCCAAGCATTTGATATAAAGAAACAACTTGACTGGCCTGTCGCTCCTATCACGCTGCAAACCGACAGTATTGATCATGAAGTTAAAACAACAAAAGATTATTGGCTACGCGCAGATCCTGTTCACCTGCGAATTGAGCAAAATCATATTATGTTGGCCGACAATTATACTTTCGAACTTACCCGGGAAGAAGCAAATCAGTTCACCGGAGTCATTAACCAGCACTTAGCTGATGATGACATAACACTGTTACCACTTCATTCACATCGATGGTACATACGACTGACCACTGCGCCTAAATTACATACGCACACCCTGAACTCAGCAACCTGCAAGAACATTAACAATCTTCTACCAACCGGAGAAGACAGCGTAAAATGGCACAAATTGTTTAATGAAATACAAATGCTGTTATATGAACATCCACTTAATCTGGTCCGTGCAGCACGTAACAAGATTGCAATAAACAGCATTTGGTTCTGGGGCGGAGGCTATCCGCCCCAGTCTATTCGCTCTACATACTCACATCTGTGGAGTAATGAAGCTTTTTCGCAATCATTGGCCAACATTAGTAACACCCTCTCAAATCCACTCCCTGAAAATACCGGAAACTGGCTAAAAGATAATGACGAAGGAAATCACATCATTATACTGGACTCTTTATTAAACAAAGATCAATACAATCTATCCTATGAGTGGCGCGAAAACTTAAAAGAACTGGAAAACACCTGGTTTTTGCCATTATTTAACGCATTGAAAAATAACCAAATTAATGAACTCAGAATTTCCACAACCAATGAGAATTTTTCCTGTGATTTTGTAATAAAGCGAAACAGCCTCTGGAAATTTTGGACAACTATAAAACCATTGCACTTTTATGCCGTTAGTCAGTAATTATATTTAACGCTGTAATTTACAGCATCTATAACACTATAAATACTGACTACAAAATATGCTAAACACAATCAAACCATTTATAGCTGCCAGCATAGCATTATTTATGGCAACAATACTGGTGATAATCAATCTTTATTTTAATGAGATTGCTATTTTCTGGATTGCCATGTTATGGATTTTCCTGTTTGCCGCAATTTTAGTAATGCTTGTACAATTTATACATGCAGAAAAGGAAATTCATAGTTACTCTTCCCAGTTAACCGCGAACAAAGAAAGACTGACTAACGAAATCAAACATAGACTTTGGGCAGAAAAGACAACTGCGGAAGCCAAGGTAAAATCACAGATTGTTGATGAAAACTTTCCTGTTTTGCTGGCTTACTTTAATACCGACCAACGATGCCGCTATCATAATCGGATTTTCCGCAGATGGTTCGGATTAAAACCGGATCAAATTGACGGTTTACTCTTAGAGGAATTTGCAAATGAAGAGTTTTCTTCCAGCATCAAAAATAACCTGAAAGACATTCTGTCCGGAAAAACGATCTATGAAGAACGCATCCTGAAATCCACAAAAGGTTTTCCATATATCTTTACCGAACAATATGTTCCGCATCTAGATAATAAAGGCAAAGCGATCGGTTTCTATACCCTTCACAGCCCTTGTGCGCAAGATAAGAAACGTATTATTTCCACAAAAACCAACCAAAATGACCACACAGCAAAACCAGCTACTGAACACGACAACGTAGATGCTGCAAAAACAATTACTCATGAAACTTCGCACGCTGGGATAACCGCTGACCGAATCGTCCAGGCTATAAAAGGTGGAGAATTTAATCTTTATTGTCAGAAAATTATTTCCCTCGACTCGAAGTCAGAATCACCCGTTCGGTATGAAATTTTGATTCGCATGGCTGAAGAAGAAAATAATCTTATGCCACCCGGCTCGTTTCTACCTTTAGTTGATCAATTTAAAATGATGCCACAACTTGATCGCTGGGTTGCGAATCACATCATCCAATGGTTGGCGTCACATTCCAAGGAAAACAGACCAGTACTCTGTTTGAATGTTGCCAGTGACACATTAAGTGATAAAACTTTTATCAAATTCATTCAAGACAAAATTTTTCATGTCAAGATACCTGCAAATCTATTGTGTTTCGAGATTGAAGAATTTGATGCCAAGTCAAAACCTATTGAAACAATCTTTTTCTCAGACAAAATTCATGAATTAGGCTGCTATGTTACATTATGCAGTTTTGGTCATAGTGCCTCTTCAATGGATTTATTAAAAAAATTAAAAATAGATTTCTTAAAAATTGACGGCAGTATCGTTTGCAATATGCTTTACGATGATGAAGATCTTTTACGCATGAAAGGAATCAATCAGATCGCGCGCAAACTGAATATCAAAACAATTGCCGAGCTTGTTGAAACTGATGAAACAATAGCCAAATTACGCGAAATTGGAATTGACTATGCACAAGGATTCGGCATCGCCCAACCCACCGCGTTGGATAGTCTGAACGCTGAAATCCCAAAAAAGAATATTGATTCAATACACTATTCTGAATAAAAAAATAGCGACAGTATTAAAAAATGCGATACTGTCGCTATTAATAATTTTAGTGGGTGCAATGAATATCAGACTGCTTTGACCATACTTTCAACAACCTTTTTAGCATCACCAAATATCATCATTGTTTTATCCATATAGAACAGGTCATTATCCAATCCTGCATAACCCACACCCATACTTCGCTTCACTACCATAACAGTGCGTGCCTTATGCGCCTCCAGAATGGGCATGCCATAAATAGGACTGCCGGGAACATTAGCCGCAGGATTAACCACGTCATTAGCTCCGAGTACCAGCACCACATCAGTATTGGAAAAATCGCTGTTAATTTCATCCATTTCTAGAACCTGCTCGTAGGGTATTTCCGCCTCTGCCAGTAACACATTCATATGACCGGGCATACGTCCAGCTACCGGATGTATTGCAAAGCGTACATTAACACCTTTTTCATGCAGCATTTCAGCGAGTTCCTTAACAGCATGTTGCGCTCTTGCAACAGCCAAGCCATAACCCGGAATAATAATAACGCTGTCTGAATTACCCATTAAGAATGCAGCGTCTTCCGCACTGCCGCTGCGATAGTTTTTTTGTTCTCCGCCACCATCAGTTGCAGTACCCCCGTCACTCCCAAAACCACCTAGAATGACTGATAAAAAGGGCCGATTCATCGCTTTACACATAATATATGAAAGAATCGCGCCAGAACTACCTACCAGAGATCCTGCAATAATGAGCATTGGGTTTCCTAAAGAAAATCCAATACCTGCTGCGGCCCAACCGGAATATGAATTGAGCATTGAAATCACGACGGGCATATCAGCACCGCCAATGGGTATAATGATCAGGAAGCCCAGCAGGAAGGCGATCGCCGTCATAACGATAAACGCGGTCCAGTTTGTCGTTTCGCTGAAAAAGAACCACAGCCCAAAACCGATCATAACAATTGCAAGCAACAAATTAAGCATATGTTGACCGGTGAAGACAACCGGGGTGCCACTCATGCGTCCTGATAATTTAAGAAACGCGATTACCGAACCAGACCATGTCATAGCACCAATAAAAGTTCCCAAGAACAATTCCAGCTTGCTACCCGGGGGCAATACTTCCGGCAAGCCAAACGAAACAGGATTATTAATCGCCGCAATTGCAATAAACACAGCTGCCAACCCCACTAGTGAATGCATAAAAGCCACCAGTTCCGGCATTGCAGTCATCTGTACACGCTTGGCAATAATCGTACCTATGACACCACCTATCGCTATACAACCAATAATCAACATCCAGTTTTCGGTCAGTGTCATTGTGGTAGCGACAGCAATTATCATACCGACGATACCAAACAAGTTTCCGCGACGCGCAGATTCGGGCGAGCTTAAGCCTTTTAGCGCCAGTATAAAAAATACTGAAGCAACCAAATATGCGAGTGCTACCATATTTGCTGACATTTACGCACTTCCTTTTTTATCTTTTTTCTTGAACATTTCCAGCATCCGTTGACTGACCAGAAACCCGCCAAACACATTAACCGCCGCAAGCGTCACGGCTACGGCGCCTAACCACACTCCCCAATCCATATCCAAAGGGCCTGCGGCCAGCATAGCGCCCACAATGATAATACTCGAAATTGCATTGGTAACAGACATCAGAGGTGTATGCAGAGCAGGCGTCACATTCCACACCACATGGTAACCGACAAAAATTGCCAGTACAAAAATTGTTAGATTGATAATAAGTGGATCGATGTCACCTATCATATTTACTCCTTTTATATTCGTTAACTGTATGTCCAGGGATGATAGAAATTAGAGACGCTTTTGTGTATTTCAAGAGCAATTATGCTTAACCCACAACACTGCCATTACTACAAACCAATGTTCCGGCAACAATTTCATCCTCACGGTCAATGTTTAACTTTCCGCTTTCTGAATCGACTATCAGATTCAGAAGATTCATCAAATTACGCGCATATAATGTGCTGGAATCAGCCGCGACCAACCCGGGAAGATTGGCAATACCGACCAGATTTACGCCATGCTTCACAACCGTTTTGTCCAGTTCGGATAAAGGACAGTTACCACCTGCCTCTACAGCCAAATCCACAATAACTGAACCTGGTTTCATCGCTTTTACGGTTTCTTCTTTGATCAAAACAGGTGCTGGACGTCCCGGAATTAATGCAGTTGTAATAATAATGTCTGCAGCAATTGCTCTTTCATGTACCAATTCCCCCTGTCGGCGCTTATAGTCTTCCGACATTTCAGCTGCATAACCACCTGCTGTTTCAGCATTGGCCTTTTCTTCTTCATTGAGCGGCACTTCTACAAATTTAGCGCCTAGACTCTCAACCTGTTCTTTTACAGCGGGACGCACATCAAAAGCTTCAACAACCGCACCCAGTCTTTTTGCGGTAGCAATCGCCTGCAATCCAGCCACGCCAGCACCAAGAATCAAGACACGTGCAGCTTTAACTGTTCCAGCTGCCGTCATCAACATCGGAAAAAAACGCTGATAAATATCAGCCGCCATAATTACCGCCTTGTAGCCGGCAATATTTGCTTGCGACGACAGCACGTCCATATTCTGGGCGCGCGTAATTCGTGGTAATTTTTCCATTGCGAATGCTGTTAAACCATGCTTGGCGAGCACTTCTATTCCATCTGACTTATGTGGCGCCAAAAGCCCCAATAGCACCGCATCGTTACGCATCAAGGCTAGCTCGTCTGCTTCTGGTCCACGTACCTTGAGTATGATTTCTGCCTGGCTATAAAGCGCCGCGGCATCAGCAACGATTTTTGCACCCGCGGCTTCAAATTCCGAATCAGGTATACTTGCCTTTGTACCCGCACCTGATTGTACTGATACAACATGGACACCCTTTGCAGTATATTTTTTTATGGTCTCCGGTGTAGCTGCTACACGTGTTTCTCCCCCGCGAATCTCGGCGGGTATACCTATATGCATTGGTGATCTCCCTTATCTTGCCAACAAACTTGCAAACAAGAATTTTTTTATGAATAACATTGAGTTTTTCTTCTTATCAATTGCAAATTATAAATCAATTTGCGCTTCACGTAACAGATTCCTGGATCAGATGATGCAATTGATACACTTTTAAAACAACTACCGGATTTTGATTTAAACATTAGCAGGGTATTGAAAAACATTTTCAAAGCAGCCAATACTGCGACAAAAACAGCCGAAAAATGCAGTCATACTTTATAAAATTAACAGCTTGAGTCTGATTTTAGCAATAATTAAATTCATGGTCATTGCAATAGCTGTTATTAACCTGTTTGCTCTTTGCATTTGTAAATATTTCATACTGACCTCCAGAAGACAAATAATTTGTTATAAAACTGGGATTTACCTAATACCTAATCAGATTTAAGATATTTTGTTTTTCAATATATCGAAAAGATTCCGTCGAAAATCACTGAACTTGATTGCGACTGTATTGAAGAAAATATCCAATAAACTTTTTTACTCACATATTTGGATTTTTTACGATAAGTATTCGATCATAGCCTTTGGAATCTTGACGACTATAACCAAAAATACATTTATTGACTTAATAGCAAGATCTATGGCAACACATAACAATCAATAGCTTATGTTACTTTAGTTACTGAATGGAACTATTTTTGTCGCACACTTAAGATACCTAAATGAAATGCTGGAATTTTTTAACACTATGATTTTTTTATAAGCCTTGCTGTCTCCGATATGCAAACAAAGCCTGAAAGTCAGCACAAAAAGCGAGACACATACTGTGCCGATTGGAAACGGCGTTTATACCAAATAAAAGAGCACTTTGAGTTTGTTTTTAACGCGGCAGCGACAACGCAGATCGTTTTTCATTGAATTGTTACATTTCAATCAATACACCTCGCGATGTCTCACAAGCGCGTTGATACGCTAATGCTGAAAGTGCCAAATCACCTAATGCCAGACCCCGAAATACAAACGCCGTGCGTTCAGTTTCATTCGTGCGTCCCAAAATCTTTTTATTGACCAGTCCTGTCAGATCTCCCGAGACCAGATTCGGCGGAACCAATGGTTTGGTCATCTGCGCTTCCTGTTCCTGATCATCAATGACAATACGATCAAAAATGGTCATGCCCTCGACGAACCAGGGCGCTGCCAGATCGGTCATGGTAACAAAAGCACCTGGTTTTAACCATCGCGCATCCAGAAAAGGTTCCAGTTCAGGTGAAATTGTCACCGACGTCACTATCAGATCAGCTTCACACAATGCTTCTTGAGCTGATTCGCACGCTATTGCAGCCAATCCCATTTCCCTTGCTTTTCTACAAAAAACAGTTTGGTTTTCAACGCCACGACTAAAAGCATGCACTTCCTTTAGGGGAAACAGATCTGCAAATGCGCTTAAATGACTGCGTGCCTGCACGCCACAACCAATAAATGCCGCAATCGTTGAATCTTCTCTGGCCAGTCTTTTGGCCGCTACAGCACTCAAGCCAGCTGTTCGAACCGCTGTTACCCAGCCTCCATCCATTAAGGCCAGCGGCAAACCGGTGTCACTATCTAGCAATGTCACCAAAGCATAAATACTTTTCAAACCCCGATGGGTATTTTTTGGATTCAACAACAATGTTTTCACCGCCAAAATTTGCGGGTCATCTGCGGCTGCCAAAGTTGCCATCATATATCTGCCGTCAGGCGGCGTAATCACCGCTTTAGGCGCATTCCAGACCCGAGATCGATTACGTTCATCTATCAAGTGCTCAATACTCGCCACAACCTCACCTGTCGCTAATTGCATTTGTTCGAGCGCCTTCTGTGACAAAAAGCGGATATAAACAGGCGTCTCAGTAATCATGGTCAATATAAATACTCATATAATACTGCTTCTCTCTTAACCAGTTGACACTGTTTTTTTATATGCTCATCGGGATTGGAGATCGCCGACATTAATTCTGGCACGTTTTACAAATGCAACACATATGATTCAATCAGTTAAAAAATCAAAAATATTTCAACATCTACAACAACTTAATTCCATTGAATAAAATCAAATGATGCCTAAAATCACAATACACATTATTGAGCTTGCAACATTAAATGAATGTATATTTTCAGAAAATATATTCTCGATATTAGCAAAGCTAAAAACTGCTATAACAAAATTTTCGAATTCAACAGCAGTGAACAGCATTTATATATTTATATTCTGACTGAATGACAACGCCACAGTGACTAAAAACTATCTCACAGACACCTTCATCATAAATAACCGAGCAAATATATTTATTCGTCACCGCTCTGTCATTTATGCAACTATGTGTTCAATTTGGCTTGAAAACACAGTCAACGATTACTATAACGATAGACTTCGCTTAGGATCAGAGTTATTCTTAATACTTTCCATTCAAATCGATAAGTACAAAAACAATTTATATTTAAAAGATACATGCGCAAAAATTTCTGTCAAAACCTAAGTTTGTAAATATTTCCCACGTACATTAAAATATTAAGTTTCACATTCTCTAAGCGAACATTTAATGCGAATGCCTTCTTTCGACAACAAATCTGGTGTGACCACTATTTCAACAGCACTCATTTCTGCTTTGTGTAAAGTTCTGCGTCCACTGGTCAGGCTCATGCTGTCCAAAGGTGTAACTTATATTTACCTGACAGATGTTTTGAAAAAAATATATGTGGAAGTGGGAGACAAGGAATTCCGCATGAATGACAAGCCCACAACAGATAGTCATTTAAGTCTGCTTACCGGTATTCATCGCAAAGATATCAAGCGATTACGCCCCGCCGTCAATACAGATGCTGAAATTGTTCCAGAAACTGTATCTATGGGTGCCCGGTTAGTCAGTCAATGGACAAGCGATCCCGCTTATCTCGATGAAAATAACTCACCCAAGCCTTTGCCACGTTTTATGCGGGATGGCGGAGCGATTTCCTTTGAAGGACTTGTTGCAAGTATCAGTAAAGACATTCGTTCCCGTGTCGTGCTAGATGAATGGTTGCGGCTGGGAGTCGTGCATATCGACGATCAACGCCGCGTTTGCCTCAATGTAGAGGCATTTGTTCCGGCGAAAGGTTTTGATGAAAAAGCATATTATTTTGGCCATAACTTGCATGATCACTGTGCTGCTGCCGCATCCAATTTGATCGGTGAAAGCCAGCCTTTCCTTGAGCGCAGCGTACATTATGATGCTTTATGCACTGATTCAATCAGGATTCTTGCGGAACAATCCGAGCTGATGTGCATGAATGCGCTCTTGACGATTAATAAAAAAGCTATGGAACTTGAGAAAGATGATGCACAGAAGAACGGTCCACGGCAACGTATGACGATGGGTGTCTATTTCTACAGTGAACCGGTTAAGTTTGAAAAACCTGATGAAAAAAACAATCAATTTCCTGAAAAATAATGGCGCCCCAAGCATTCTGGATGCCAGATTAGAACAGCAAGATGTCAATGTTCACACGATAATGACAAGCCTGATATCTGGAACCATAAAATTCATTGTTATTATCCTAACACTGGCATTCCCGTTTGGCGCACAGGGAATGGCTAACTGTGAAACAAGTTCATCCTCTTTTAATCCACTTGCTTTAGCCCATTCCGGGATAGGCGGCACGGGTATTGAAGTTACACAGTCAGGTGTTGGTGGTACCGGAATCGATCACGGCAATCTGGACAGCAGCGACAGCATCTTTGATGCCAATGACATAATGGCCAAGGATGACGGTATCGGCGGCACTGGGATTTTTGGGATGATTACCGGTTTTGCCAGCATTTGTGTAAATGGTGTTGAAATTCACTACACTGCCAACACTCCTGTTACTATGGATGGATTACCGTCAACGTTAATGGGCCTGGAAACGGGTCAAATTATCGCAGTTCGCGCCGAAGAATCTAACAATGAACTAACTGCCAAGCATATTGCGATCATGCATGCCGCTGTTGGCCCGGTAACCCGCATAGATCATATCTCACGAAAAATTAAGGTGCTCGGTCAATCCGTACAGCTACTTCCAAATGATGACATGGAAACACTGCATAAAGGTGCATGGGTGAAGGTCAGTGGCCACCGTCTGGCAAATGGAACCGTAGTTGCATCGTATATCCAGCCGACGCAACCGCTTGATCGATCGATAATTAACGGACGAATTACTCAAATAAATATTGATGAACTTGTCATTGATGGCACCCGCGTCGAATTTGACCCGCAGTCTCTGCCAGGCGACTTCGCGGAAGGTATGGAAGTTTCAATCAGGGGTCACTGGAACGGCACACTCCTACAGCCGCAAACAATACAGATTGACCCTACAAAGCATGGTCTGGGACATGTTGAGCACATTATCGTTGAAGGTTACGTTCACGCCATAAATGACCAAGCACTCAGGCTTAACAATCACGCAATTGTAATAAACCAAGATACAGAGATTACAGGAACAACACATGAGGATCTGCAACGGAATCAACTTATACAGATCAACGGCCGGTTAACAGAGCATGACCTTGTTGTCGCAGATAAGATTGAACTAAAGTACACATCAATTTTTCATGATGGAGACGAAATCCATATCGAGAACATCAACCGCCTATCAAATGATGCCGAAAAGGCCACTGAAGAAAACAACACCGAGGACACTTCTGAAAAAACAAAGCTTTACCTGAAGGACATGCAAAACCAAGGCCATAAAGCGAAAGCGGATTCCGATTCGGCGAAATTAACAGATTCTTCAAGAAATAACAATTTTGAAATTTCGAACACCTCGGAACCGAAGGCTGAACAAAATGACAAAGATCAAGCACCCGATTCTTCCAACAAATCAATTGATCATGCCTTTGGCAGAAATGACGTCGATTCCCTCAACCGCAAGGAACACGAGGATGAATCAGATTCAATTGACGTGACACAAAATCTGGATCAAAGCTTTGACTTTGACAATGATCTGAATAGAGGTCATGACTTAGACCAAGATTCAATTGAGAGCCATGACCCGAATCTGGATCATGAACAGATTGTTGGCAGAGATTTCGGTATGGATTACGACAGAAATTTTGGATCGATAAACATCGTCTGGCAGTAAAGCCGAACTTTTAATATATGCAATCAACCAATAAACCGCTTACGACCTGAAAGATTCTGGTACTGCGTCAAGACTGGGGTCAGAGTTCCTTCTGCTATATGCACTATTTGCATTTTAAATCTCCAATCCCCATAATCCTGACAAATTTAAACACTTCGAAACAAATTGGAAAATCTGATTTCTACTTTCTGCCTATTTATTTACAACTAACTTAAAACTTCTACATTATCCGGGCTTATTAGTGCAGGTGTTACGCCGACTAAAGTAATTGAAACATCAGGGGTAAAACCAACAAAAAAATTCTGGCCGTCAAATGACAGTTCAGTTATAAAACTAGCCAGATGTTGTTTAGAAGTCAGACCAAGCCCGGTATCAAATATCAACCGATCACCCTCATCAGCGTGAAAGTCATCAATTCTCCAGTGATTCGGTTGATCCTTTTCAATCCGAAAAACAAAAGAATCACTTCCCAATCCCCCTTTAACTGAATCATCACTTCGCACTGCAATCAAATCATCGCCGTCAGTTGAAGCATACAGTAAAGACTGGTCAATTACCGGCTTCGGGCCCGTAATATTATCCGAGGCAGGTATCCATTGTTCTGAAACTCGTTGATACCGTCCGTCACCGTCACTATCTGAGTAGCGCTGTACTTCGGTACCAAATGCTTCAATTTCTGTGCGGATAACATCGTTACCCTCAACTGTATACACTTCGTTTGATTCAATTGGATCCGGTTTCAACTGTCCATCCTTGACCTCGAAAACACTGACAACCTCACCATTTATGATTTCAAACTCGAATGATTTTCGGCCGCCACTACTGCCTGAAGAATCATCATCACCGTTCCCCGAGTTGTTTGAATCATCAGAATTCGAACTGGATAATATTGTATAAAAACCGTCTCCGTCTTCATCCACAAATATCGTGGTTTCAATTCCATTCGACTTAATTTCTGTATGCGTGATCTGGTTGCCACTGATTTCAAAAGAATCTTGACTTTCAATCGATTCTTGTTGAGTTATGCCATTCTCGACTTCGAAAAACGCCACAACCTGTCCATTAACGATATCAAATCGGAATTGTTTTAAGCTGTTGCTTGAATCATCATCCATTGTAGCCTCCTATTAGCTCCTTTAATCCACAGACCCTTAAAATTCTTTTATGCTGAACTCCAAATACCTGTTAGAAATTTTACATTATTAGTGTGCATATTTCACACGATTTATCATAATATGTGGGAAATTATTACATGTAAATATTTTTTAGTTTAACGATTTCCAGTAAACCCGGCAACAGCCGATATCTACAAACGCTTCAAATAGGTAAGGAACTACGCCTGCTGAAGAGTGGCTTCGCATTTCACAAGCCTGAATTGTTCATACTGTTCATCTTACTCGTCATTATGGCGAAAATAGCGCCCTATTATTTCCTTCACTTAAACCTACCGTTAATACAAAATAACCATGCGCCTAGAAATTTTCACCAGCGAAGTGCCTTGTTTTACCCATGAATCTCCAAAAATTCTATAGCACACTTTTTATCTATATATCACCGTCATGCATGCTTGTTTCAATCGCCAATCATGCACATCAGACTCTGACAATCTGTTACGCATTTAATTCACTCGGCGCCTGACAAACTTCCCCACGACTGTATATCCCTGAAATGCGCTCAATCGTTCAAAACTACTTGCGGATGTACACCAAATGCTCGTCAACATTTCATGCTTCGTACCTTAAATCAAAGACCTATTATCAAGTGGTTGAACGTCACCCTATACAGAAAAACAAAGGATTAGTCAGCGATCAGACGATTATGCTCACAAGTAACGATGCCCTAAAAAAATGCCCAATATCATTACGCCGCGCCGTATCGTCTATCGCGATCAAGAGACCGGCGCACATTATATTTTCCTGACCAATCATTTCAAACTGGCGGCCAGAACCATTGGCGATGTCTATAAGGCGCGCTGGCGGGTGGAACTTTTCTTCAAATGGATCAAACAGAACCTTAAAATCAAATCGTTTGTCGGAACCAGCAAAAATGCAGTTATGACACAAATCTGGATCGCTTTGTGTGTCTATTTGCTGATCGCGTTTATCAAATTCCAATCAAAGAATCATATAAGCACGCAACAAATTGTGCATCTATTATCAATTTGTTTGAAAAACACGACCTCATGGCACTGTTGCGAGGCGATCCGCCTATTGATCGCTACGTGTCAGATAATCAGCCAGCATTATTTCGAGAAAAAAGTTAACGGAATAACAGTGATACCGTATATCCTCAAGTAGCTATCTGTCCAAATTGCTTTGACGACGTGCACGCTCAGGCATAGTCAATTCGGTGCTGCCAAAAGCGGCAACTCAGATGTTGAACTCCTTATCGAAAGTTAATTTGTCAATACCTCATCAAGGGTTGGTTACTTCAATTCATCTCACTACGCGAAAAAATGAACCTTCTCTGCACGTAACAAGTCAGGAAAAACAATAAGATATCCACAATGATTTTAACCCATAAAAGATTACTGTCAACGGCTTTATATACCAGACTAACACTTGCACCGGAAATGGTAGCAATGACTAAGGCAAGTAGACTATAGCCAGCAATCTCTCTGCTTAAGCTCTGCAAACCTGTAACCCTAAAGACTTTATATTTATTCATGGCAAAGTTGAAAGTTGCCGAAATACTGCGCGCGAAATAAGTGCTGTACAAAATTGAATTAGTAAATTGCATTGCAATAAAAAATATCACTATATCAAGCACAAATGACGCAAGAGAAACAAATAAATAACGTAGAAAAACAAAATAAATACGACATGAATCGATCAAAGGACGGAAGTGAGACTCAATATTATTATCAATATAAACAGTAGTGATGGTTCTTTCGATGATATCGACGCCTTGCTCCCGAAATACAAGTAAGGTTTCAAACTCGTATTCATAGCGACTTGATTGGATCTCAATGAGCTTTTGAAGAAATTTTGCAGGATAGGACCGTAACCCCGTTTGAGTATCTTTAAGCCATAACCCTTTAGTGACGCCCAAGATAACTCTGGTGGTTTGATTGCCAAGTTTACTTCTTAAAGGCACATCCTCGCCAAAATTCCGCACACCCAACACTAAGCTATCCGGATGATCCAATCCTGTGTCTGCAACAAGTTTTACATCTTGTGCCAAATGTTGGCCATCAGCGTCAACAGTCACCACCGTGCTAGTAGCAGCCTCTTCAAGATAAAACTTGAAGCCTGTTTTAAGCGCCTCTCCTTTGCCGAGATTATGGGAATGAGTAAGCACAATGACCTCTGGGTTTTGGGCTATTTCCGCAAATATTATTTGGCTAGCCTCGATATCTGATCCGTCATTGACAATAACAATTCGTGAAAATCCCTGATCGATATGATCTCTTACTATGTCCTTTAGTTTTTGATCAGGGTTATAGGCGGGGATTAAAATACCAGCACCTTTTAGATTTTTAGGACTCATAGTGATTGTTTACAACGCTGAAACAACTCGGCATCTTGCCTTACTAGGTAGACCATATATCCTCGCTCGTTGATGGGTGATGCGACTATTTCAAAAAGATATGCGCAATCAAATTTTACCATTTGTTTTAGAATCTCAGATGCTGGATCAAATGCATATCTTGGTGAAGTATCAAATAAAAAGACTGTGTTCGCGTTAATTATTGGTAATTAGTTTTTATTTGCAGCGACCAACAACTAACACTAACGCAGCCAATAAATATTTAATTTGGCTCTTTCATCGTTAACTGTTGGTGATCATGTATTTTATTGAATTTAAAAGAAAAAGCCATTCGTTCTTCCTGTCCATAATTTATCGACAGTTTCAGGTAGAATCAGGTTTTTTCCTATAACGCCAACAATTAAAAGTGATAGAGCCTTTAATTTTGTGTTCTTCAATTTCGGTAAGTAACGTCGTTTTGTATATGGGGATTCCTGAGTATAAACTGGGCGAAACACAGGCTGATAACCATAAAATAACCCATAGGTATAATTGCTTACAAACCAAAGTTGCTTTTCTCCCGGACTATACAGAATATCCATAAATAGTTTGGGTGCATTGATACCGTAATATTTAGCAATCGCAGTTTCAGCGTCATGATTAGGGTTGAATTAATCCATGGTAATGTTTGCTAATATTATGATTTTTAGAAATGATCGCGACGCTTAATGAGAATAAAGTAAAGAACATCACAGACTATTGAAGATAGTGACTCAACTTTCGTAAGTTGGTACACACGCAGCTGTTAGGCAAGCACTTTCAGAGCGTATTTCTACCTAAATAGTTTCTTAGACCGCATTTTCGCACAAATATGCACAGTACCCTAGACTAAAGCAGTAAAGTTGCCGAGGAAGAAATTTAGGTTTTTTTCATGGCGACTGGTGACACGACTGCTTGTTTTGCCCCAAAAGGAATGGAGCTCACCGAGGTTACCGATGCAGATGTTCAAAAGTTATGGACAAACTCAACAACCGCCCCAGAAAATGTCTTGGGTTTAAAACCCCAAATCAGGTATTTTTTCGAATCAATCCACCGGTTGCACTAGCGAGTTGAATTCGCTGAAACATTTAAATACAGGCTTATGCGTAATAGCGATCAAATACTACCGTGATTGAATGATAATTTAACAATACCATATAAGTAGCAAATAAGAAAAGATAACTGTAGAGAGTCCTTTTTGTCTTGAATAAATTGTTGGCACCAATTATTGCCAAAAGGGTCAGCATGGGCCATACCATCCCAAAATATCGTCCTTGAAGCACAAGACCTACTTTATCCATACTAAAGAACTCTCCGATACATAAAATAGTGAAATAAGCAAGTATGCAAAGAACGGCCCACCTTGCTATTCCTCGTTCTTGATCACCCCCCTGTTCCCGGCTGGAGGTAAAGAAAAAAAGTCTAATCAAACCAAGCAAAGAAAAGGCAAGAAACGCACTGGCTGCGAAATACCAGCCGTCACTTAATGGGATATCCTGCCAACCGAAGTTACCCCAGAACCCTCTGACCAAATAAGCAATGCGTTGCCACAGTAGAGATAAATAGGCCGTGAAGCTGACAGAAGACATAGGGACTCCATGAAGCTTACCAATCCCTAGATAAATGTAAGCAGGCACCAGCACGGCAAAAGAGACGAATAATGAAGTGACGAGCAGACGTATCTGGCACCAAGGATTTCGCAACCAACCAGCTTTCATCTGCGGTATTAATAGAGCCGCAAAGATGAACCACAATAAAGTAACTATCCCCTGGGCCTTTGAAAGCGAGGCAACTACCATCGTTAAACCTATCAGTATATATTGGCAAAAATATTGGGGATCTCTGCCGGCATTAACTCTTATCACCGCCCAGATAAAAAAAGAGATCGCAAACAGCAGAGCTGAATCATTATTTACAACGGAAGTCATAAAAGTAAACATCGGTTGAAATGAGCAAATAATTGATCCGAATAAAGCAAGAAGCGGTTTTTGGGGAAAGAGTAACCTTATAGTCAAAAACACGAATAGGACCGCTAACACAGCGAATATTACAGAAGCACACCTTATCAATAAAAAGTGATTGATAAAATCGTCAGAAAAGAAATCACTAACCAGCCAGATTGAAGAGAGTACGGCGTAATACAACGGGGGATAGCCAGCAGCGGTGGTATAACGTAAAGCTGCGTTATCGCCGGAAATAAACACAGAAGAGAACCAGTCAGGATTCCCCGTCGCTTGAAGAATAATAGAATCAGCTGTCTGAGTAAGCGATAATTCGATATTCGAATCGCTTTCGCTGTATAATGCCAGCACTTTCGGAGTATTTTCGCGGCAATCTAACTTATATGTATTTGATAAATAAACTGGTGAAGACTTCGATAATTTCTCAATCGAAAACGCCCTTATTTTGGCATTTTTGTTTATACAAGCTACCTTCGATGGTAAAACCCAGCTTAAAGTACTTCCATTACTCGATTTGAACTGCTTTGGAAAAAGGATATCACCAGATAACTGTAGTCGATAAAGATCGCCCGATGCATAAACATAAGCTTTATCGAAGGGGTTTTCGCTTGAGGATGAATCCCTTCGCTGGATCAGTTCTCCCAACCAAGCTGCCATCTCTTCATAGCGATATTCAAACGACGGCTTTTCTGCTGCACGCGCCCTATAATAACTGTAATCTGCAAAGCGGTTTTGTTTATCAACCAAATAATTGTATTCAGCTTCAGGAAGCTTCCCATACTGGGCGACAATCTGTACATAAGTAGCGTGACTAGCCTCATCTGGAGCTTCCCCAACAGGAATAACATACAGCCATATGAAACCCTTGATAGACGTGACAATCAAGACAGAGATCAACAGCAAATTAGTTTTGTTCACAAAAGTCACACTTTAATTACGGACAAAGGGCGCACGTCTTGCATTGCAACATTGAATGGTACTCCCCTTCTTATAACCTCAACTCCCTCAAGTCGCATCCACCCTCCTCTTAATTTTCTTATCTATCATGATATCCAGAATACTGACAAAAAAAAGATGGTCTGGCCAATGATCCCTGGTCTGCCGATTGCATCAAATTGACAGGAAAAGCGCTTTACCGTATCCGGCAGGGGAAGGATCGAATTGTTTACGAAATCGAAGACAAAACATTAACCGTTATCATCATTAAAATTGGACACCGATCCAATGTCTATAGTGACTAGTCAGGCTGATTACAGTCCTAACCCCTCCCACATTGCATCAACCTTATGTTTTACCGCCGCCTCCATCACAATCGGCGTTCCCCATTCACGGGTGGTTTCGCCCGGCCATTTGTTGGTCGCATCGAGTCCCATTTTCCCGCCGAGGCCGGAAATCGGGCTGGCGAAGTCGAGGTAGTCGATTGGGGTGTTTTCAACAATGAGCGTGTCTCTGGCTGGATCGACACGGGTGGTGATAGCCCAGATGACTTCTTTCCAGTCGCGGATATCGACGTCGTCATCGGTAACGATGATGAACTTGGTGTACATGAACTGGCGCAGGAAGCTCCAGATACCGAACATGACGCGCTTGCTGTGCCCGGCGTATTGTTTTTTCATGCTGACCACTGCCATGCGGTACGAACAGCCTTCGGGCGGCAGGTAGAAGTCGGTAATTTCGGGAAATTGTTTTTGCAGCAGCGGCACGAACACTTCGTTCAACGCCACACCCAAAATCGCGGGCTCATCCGGCGGTTTGCCGGTGTAGGTAGAATGGTAGATCGGATCGCGGCGCATGGTGATGCGCTCGATGGTGAAAACAGGAAAGGTTTCCTGCTCGTTGTAGTAGCCGGTATGGTCGCCGTACGGGCCTTCGAGCGCAGTTTCATCGGGATAAATTGCGCCCTCGAGCACGATTTCAGCGCTGGCGGGTACTTGCAGATCGTTATCGATGCATTTGATGACTTCAGTTTTCGAGCCGCGCAGGAGTCCGGCAAACTGGTATTCGCTCAAGGTATCCGGTACGGGTGTTACTGCGCCGAGTATCGTCGCCGGATCAGCCCCCAGCGCCACGGCGATGGGATACGGTTGGCCGGGATTTTTCAGGCAGAATTCGCGGAAATCTAGCGCGCCGCCACGATGTGCGAGCCAGCGCATGATGACTTTATTCGGCGCGATGACCTGCTGGCGGTAAATGCCAAGATTCTGGCGGGTTTTGTTCGGCCCGCGTGTCACCGTCAGCCCCCAGGTGATCAGTGGCGCAATATCGCCGGGCCAACAGGTTTGTATGGGTATTTTGCCGAGATCAACCTGATCGCCTTCCCAGACGATCTCCTGACACGGCGCGCTACTCAACACTTTGGGCGCCATGTTCAAGACCTGTTTAAGTACCGGCAGTTTTTCCCAGGCGTCTTTCAGTCCCTTCGGCGGATCGGGTTCTTTCAAATAGGCCAGCAGCTTGCCGACTTCGCGCAACGCTTCAACGGATGTCTGCCCCATGCCCATCGCAACCCGTTTCGGTGTACCGAACAGATTGCCGAGCACCGGCATGGTATGACCTTTTGGTTTTTCAAATAGCACCGCAGGCCCCTCGGCTTTCAGGATACGATCGCAGATTTCAGTCATTTCCAGTTTGGGATCGACTTCAACCGAAATACGCTTGAGTTCGCCGATGGCTTCGAGTTGTGCGATAAAATCACGCAGGTCTTTATATTTCATGGTATTTGGTTACCGAATCAGAAAATCGAGCGCAATACCGATAAACACCACCATGCCGACATAATTGTTGTGCAGAAACGCCTTGAAGCACAGTGCCCGGTCGCGGTCGCGAATCAGGGTATATTGATAGCCCATCAAGCCCACAGCCACCAGCAATCCGGCGTAATACGCCATACCCATGGCTTGCAGTTGCCCGATATAAATCATGAGGGCGATAAACAAGGCATGGCAAATCATCACGCCAGCCACATCAAAACGCCCAAAGGTAATGGCCGATGTCTTGATACCGATTTTCAGATCGTCCGGCTTGTCGACAATCGCATACGCGGTATCGTATGCGATGACCCAGAACAGATTGGCCAGCATCAATATCCAGATGATCGAAGGCAGTGAATTCGTCTGTGCAGCGAATGCCATCGGAATGCCGAAGCTGAATGCGATGCCGAGATACGCCTGCGGCATGGCGAAGAACCGTTTGGTGAACGGGTACGATGCAGCAAGAAATAAAGCCGGAAAAGAAAGCGCAATGGTCAACAAATTGAGCGGCAGAATCAGAATGAACGCGATGAGGCTCAAGCCCGCGGCGAGCAGCAGCGCTTCCTTGGAACTGACCAGTCCGGCCGCCATCGGGCGAGTTTTGGTGCGCTCGACATGCGGGTCTATCTTACGGTCGGCGAAATCATTCATCACGCAACCGGCTGAACGCATCAGAATGGTACCCATGACAAAAATAAACAGAATATGCCAATCGGGAAACCCCTGTGCAGCAAACCATAGTCCCCACAACATCGGCCACAACAACAAGAGGATGCCGATTGGTTTGTCGAGGCGCATCAGGCGCGCATAAAGCACGACTCGGTTTGTCTGGTCGGATTGAGCGAAAATCATCGCAACGTTAAATCCAAGATATCAGGTAAAAACACTTCAGTCACCAGAATCGACTGACCTTGCAACGTAAATAGCGAGCGTCTTGCCCATAGATGGGGTGGTTTGTCCATCAAGCGCAATATAGCACGGTCATACAAAAAATGACCGCTGCTGACTTTTTTGAATTCGAGCGGCGTACGTTTTACTCTGGGATTGGTGAACAACATACTGCCTAGCGAGCGGTTACCAAGGCCATTCAAACTGCGCCATGCACCACGCAGGTTCTTGCGCGGCACGACGGAATGCGCAAACACAACCGGTTTATCGCAGCAGTACAAGTAAACTTCACGTACTATCGCCAACTCATCCGGACGCAGTTTCATTTTAAACGATTCATCGCCATATAAGGGCGCGAGATCCTGAAATACCGGTTCAACACAAAACTGCGCACAACGCTCCTGGATGCGACGCGTGAGCGATCCACGGTCCTGCAGCCAGTAACGCATCCGGGGAGAAATGGCGCTTAATGCCGGAAGCCACGCCTGAGGATGCGCAGTGTTTATTTTAACCACGACAAGCTACCGAAATTACCGCATCCCAGTGATACGGACTCAGGACGAGAAAACGAGATGATGTCATTTGAATCAGGCTGATCAGTCAAACACACTATTGACCTTAAATAAAGCTTAGTATTATACAATAGACTGGGCACGAAAATTAACAAAACCCACATCCCAAGCAGGGCAATCGGGCTTAAATTGCCCCAATAATTTTTAGCAAATAATCATTATCCCAGCCCGCCTTTAATCGTTTTGTTTTTACACCGACCTTTGACATTTTTTCTTTTTTTATCAGATTCAGAGCAATATGTCTGATAATAGCAAGATTAGCTGCGCTATGGCCTTTGCGTGTTCGATTACTGTCTTCGTCAAAGGCGATATCAAGAACCCAGTGTAAATTGTTTTCGATAGCCCAGTGAGCGCGAACAGCATGCTCCAGCTTGATAGGATTGCTGGCGCTTAGACTGCTAATGAAATAACGCGTTTCCTTGGATATTTTATTTTCTGATTCTCTTGTTGCTGTGACCTCAATGATGCTCTGCAGCCCCGGCCAGGAATGTCGTTCTTTTAACCATGCTATCTCATCTATTGCACGAACAGTTCGTGTCTCAATGCGCCCATGTCCACCATCAACTGTTACCTTTGCGGCTTCTGGAGACAGTGACGATGCAAAATATGTGGCAACATCTTCATGCAAGCTTCCTTGGTTGCCTTTCAGGCTCAAAACATAATCTGCGTCTTGCTGAATAATCTGCCGGGCTATCTTCTTCTGGCAACCCATCGCATCAATTGTGATCACGGTTCCTGTAATATCCAAGCGAGAGAGCAGTTTGGGAATGGCCGTAATTTCATTGGATTTGTCATCCACTTGAACCTGACCCAAAACCAGGCTATTACGCTGCGCCCATGCGCTAACCATATGGATTGCTGCCTTTTTTGAGGCCCTGTCAATGCTACGCCTTATACATTTGCCGTCAATAGCAATGATCTCTCCATCAGTCAAACGCGCTAAATCACAAACCCAGTTGGAAAAGCATTCGCTAAATTGCTCGGTGTCTATCACCATGAAAACTTCACCGAAGGTGTCATGAGAGGGTATTCCATGTTGCAGACCGAGTAATTCGGTAAACCATGCTTCTTTGGCTTTACCAAATTCTTCTATAGCCACCCAATTGTCCGCTCCACAAATAACCGCACAAAGTGAAATAAAAAATATATCTTGGAGTTGATGCTTCTTTTGTCTGTCTACTCTTGGATCTTCAATACTTGAAAAATGATGAATGATTGAAGCTGTTGGTTTGTCTGTCATTTAAAATCAAAATGATAGAGCTAATACCTCAACTTGTTTCTATTTTCAAGTATTTTTAAGCACGATTGCCCTGACATCCCAAGACAATGCCTAAAACAGTATCAGGTTGTTCCATTCAAACGCGCAGGTATTCCGTTTTGTCTCCCAGCCAGCGCTGCACATGGCGCTGTGCCGATTGCGGATAATCGTTGAGCATTTCATCGGCCACGGACTGCGCCGCGGTCAATAATGCGCCATCCTGCTCCAGATCGGCAAAACGCAATAGCGGGATACCGCTCTGGCGCGCGCCCAGGAATTCACCCGGTCCGCGCAGGTGCAGATCCTGACGCGCAATTTCAAACCCGTCGGTATGTTCAAAAATAATTTTCAGCCGTTTTCGGGCAATTTCTGACAGCGGTTTCTGGTACATGAGTATGCATACACTGGCGTCAACGCCACGGCCAACGCGCCCGCGCAACTGATGCAGTTGCGACAGCCCCATGCGCTCGGCATTCTCAATCACCATCAATGACGCGTTTGGCACATCTACACCGACTTCTATCACTGTAGTTGCCACCAGCAGCTGGACTTCCCCGAGTTTAAAGCGCATCATAATTTCGGTCTTTTCCTGTGCCTGCATTCGCCCGTGCACCAACCCAACGCTTAACTCCGGAAAAGTCCGGCTCAGACAGTCACAGGTTTCCACAGCTGTTTGCAACTGCAAGGTTTCCGATTCTTCAATCAATGGACATACCCAGTAGACCTGTCTGCCCTGCCGACAGGCCTGCTGTATGCGTGCCACCACTTCATCTCGGCGGCTGTCGGCGACCAGCTTGGTCACCACCGGCGATCTGCCCGGCGGCAATTCATCGATAATCGACACATCCAGATCGGCAAAATAACTCATCGACAGCGTGCGCGGAATCGGCGTGGCGCTCATCATCAGCTGGTGCGGCAGGGTATCGGCTTGCATCCCTTTCATTCGCAGCGCCAACCGCTGGTGCACGCCAAAACGGTGCTGTTCATCGATAATTGCCAGGCCCAACTGATGAAAACTGACTTGCTCCTGAAACAGCGCATGCGTCCCAACCGCCAGCATGGCTGTACCCGACTCAATGGCCGACAATACCGCCTGCCGTTCTTTTTTCTTCTGGCTGCCCGACAACCAGGCCACCTGGATATCCAGCGGCTCAAACCAGGCGGCCATTTTCTGGAAATGCTGTTCGGCCAGAATCTCGGTCGGCGCCATAATGGCCGCCTGATAACCATTCTCAATGGCCTGTAACGCAGCCATTGCTGCCACAATCGTCTTGCCGCTGCCGACATCGCCTTGCAGCAGCCGCTGCATCGGATGCCGTGATGCCAGATCACGGCTGATTTCGGCCATCACGCTTTCCTGCGCTGTTGTCAGCGTGAATGCCAGTTGCGCCTTGAATGTCTTCTGCAGCGTTTTCTTTTGCAGTAATTTCGGAGCCGTCAGGCTGCGCCGCTGGCGGTAATGCAGGCGCATTGAAAGCTGTTGCGCGAGTAACTCGTCGAATTTAATCCGCTGCCAGGCCGGATGCGATCGCGTCTGCAGCAGATCAATCCGGGTATCCGGTGGCGGATAATGCAAAGACAGTATGCTTTGTTTGAATCCGGGTAACTGATTTGTCCTGACGATTTTTTCGGGTATCGTTTCATCCAGTAACGGAGCATGCAATGGATTGTTCAAAACCTGATGGATCAGTTTGCCCAGTGTCTTTTGCGACAATCCTGCGGTAATGGAATAGACCGGTGTCATGGTAACCGCCAACGGCTCATCTTCCGCTACGACGCGACATTTTGGATGCACCATTTCCGCACCAAAAAAACCATGCCGCACTTCGCCGAGCAGCCGCACCCGTTTCCCGGTTGCGTACGCCTTAATCTGGCTGCCGTAAAAATTCAGCAAACGCATCACCAATACGCCGCTATTATCCGCTATCCGGCACACGAACTGACGCCTGGGTTTTACGATGACTTCATGATCAACGATGGTGCCTTCAACCTGCACCGCCCTGCCCTGCGGCGCCTGATCGATGGGAAACAAATGCGTTTCATCCTCATAACGGATGGGCAAGTGCAGCACCAAATCCATCTCACTGCGAATACCCAGCCGCAGCAGCTTTTCCTGAATCTTCTGGCTGGGTGTCAATGCCTTGATGGATGTCCTGGATGTAACAGTGCGGCCGGACACATTCGTTTCAATTTATCGTGCAACGTTTTGAACAAAGTATTGCATCGTTTTTGTAGGTTCTATCCTTGTATGACCATGACGGCATCCATTTCGACCAATGCGCCGCGAGGCAATGCCATGACGCCTATTGCTGCGCGCGCAGGGTAAGGCTGATCGAAATAAGTCGCCATGATCTCATTAACCAGGGCGAAATGATCGAGATCGGTCAGAAAAATATTCAGCTTTACAATATCGTTCAAACTGCCACCACTCGCCGTCGCAACTGCTTTCAAGTTAAGAAATACCTGTTGTATTTGCGCATCGATGCCGTTGACCATCTGCATGGTTGAAGCATCCAAACCGATCTGCCCTGACAAATAAACCGTCTCGCCGCCGCTGACCTTTACCGCCTGTGAATAGGTACCTATCGCCTCTGGCGCTTGTTGTGTTTGAATAATTTGTTTACTCATACGATCCCCTCAAAACTAAAAATATCTGTGATTAATTGAATGTGCCAGCTTACCATTATTGAGCGGCGGACGTCATCAGGCGGTTTATATTCATTATTTTTCACCTTATTTCTGCAACAGCCAATTCATCAAAGACGAAGCATGCTGACTCTTGACTTTGACGGGCGTTTCTATCAAATGGGCATATTCACCAATTTTCTTCGCTTGCCCGTCCTTATTTTTTTCTCCGGGTTCAAACCAGGCTTCACCATTCGCCGCCGTTTTGTTCAATTGCCATTTTTTGCATACTTTTTCCACCCCAACCGGATAAATAGTCAATTGACCTGTTTTATCAATTTGTAGCCGTAAAAAGTTTTTGTAATCGGGAATGCTTTGACTGGAAAAAACCTCATTACTGTGCGCGCCGATAAGACTGTTGCTGAGCCACAGATAAATGCCCATTATCGCGCCGCCAAAAAAACCGCCGATAACAATCATGGCTGCAATAAAACCGATATAACCGATTGCACTTGACCATTCATGAAAATGGATGGCCAGCAACACCGTGAAAACGAACGAAACAGAATGCAGGGTAAAATGCAAACCTCCCAGTACCGTGCGTGTGATGGCAGCCTGCGTTTTATCCACCACATTAACACTTTGCCGGGATGAAGCCGATAGCGATCTTCGCCTAAACCCGTATCTACCGGAATCGGCAAATACGATTAATCCGGCCAGTACGGCAAACAGCAGCAAGAAAACCCCGGGACTGTTGGCAATCACCTGCGCCGTCCAGCCTGTAGCCCAGAATATGGCGTCAAGCGGTAACAATTGGCCATTACCGGTCAAACCGTTGGCCTTAAGATCATGAATCAACCCTGCACCCATAGACCGGGATACGCTGTCAAGAATCCACGCAATCAGGAAATACATGCCGCCAGCCAACAGGCAAAAACGGATATTTTTAAACGGAAACAACAAGCAGTTATCGGCAATGGCTCTCGACTGCGTGCGTTCGGGAAAAACGGCTTCACGTTCACTGTCGCCTTTATGGTCGCTTCCCGATGGTATGCCTGTCTTGCCGATATGATAATTTTCTGTAGTAATGACTGGCGGGCTATCAGTCATCTGCGGGATGTTTAGCTTATCCGGCAAATCGTGTGTCGGATAAAGATATGCGCCTCCGCCTCCCGCAATAAAGCGCTGCCTGCCTGTGCCCGCCTCATCAGTATAACGTGCATAGGCATGGAGATCGCCTGAAAGGCCGACGATAAAATCATGCCTGTAATTTTGATCCAAATCTTCAATAACCCGTTTCTCAAAATACGCCATATTATCGTACGCATTGCTTCCTTTCAGCTCGGCATAAACCCAACTGGGTTCAGCCGAACATAAAATCACTTTGGAGCCATTACGCATTCTGTTTCTGGCAATATCTTTAAAATATTCAATTTGCGCGATATCCACCTCTGCACCCAGCTGAATATCGATTCCCCAGACCCACCAATCATGCGGCAGTTTAATTGCAAAATAACTGCGCGTCTGTTTGGTTTGCCAACCGCCGATCCAGCGTTTGTGGTGAAACAGGCGAGAAAAACTGACTAATCCGTCATACCAGTCGTGATTTCCCGGTATTGCAAATAATAATGGATTTTTTCTATCAGAGACCCACGGCAGTGCCGAGCGGTATGGTGCAATCAGGCGGTTTGCATATTCATCTTTGCTGGCAGTTGGATAAACCTGGTCTCCGCCCATGATCAGAAACCGCCCACGCTGGGTAAGATACCGCGTTTTACCGTCTTTTTCAGCAACGTCCAGCCGTTCTTCAGCCAACAGGCGCGCCATTGTATACGTTGAATCCCATCCATCGCCCAGATCGGCGATATAATCGAACCAGATTTCATTGTTCTCGGACAAATCAACATACGGCGGATCATCCAGTTTCGACGCCGCCTGAATTTGGCGGTTATCAGCATATTTGCCAAATGTATCTGCCAGAATGGCCTTGACAGCGGAATCGAACAATATGCCAGGTCGAAACCAGGCTACCATTTTTTGTTTTTCAAATCCCAGCGTTTCAGGTTTATCTTCCTGCGGTGTCTGAGGACAATTTGTCATTTTTTAAACCTTTTAATCATAGTGAAGTTGTGAATATTCCAGTACCCAGCATTGCGGGAATAATAACGCACAACGCAAGCGATTGTGTCTTGCCCACATCAAAGTATCAGCCATAACAACGATTTATTCTCTCCGGTTTGAATCCTATTTCTTGCGCCTATTGCTACAACCATCTTCCGCAGTATTAAAACATTATTATAATCAATAAATTATATGTGCTATACATTTTATGCGAAAGACATTCATAGAAAAGGGCTTGCTCAGATATAATTGGCGGTCATCAATTTAACATATTCGTCATAAAGCTGTTCCTATGCATAAATCAAAGCCAAAATTGATTATTCAGGGTGGAAATCCATTACGTGGAGAAATTCACATTTCGGGTGCAAAGAACGCTGCATTACCCGTTATATGCGCAACATTACTAACGCGAGACACCCTTAAGGTTAACAATGTACCCCGGCTGATGGATATCACAACCATGCTGATACTGCTCGAGCAGACAGGCGTTAACATTCATTCCGAAAATCAATCTGAGGTACTCTTATCCGCAGAAAACCTGACGAATCTGACGGCGCCTTATGAAATGGTAAAAACAATGCGCGCAGCTATTCTTCTGCTTGGACCGTTGTTAGCACGTGCGGGCGAGGCAAACATTTCCCTGCCGGGGGGTTGCGCCATTGGCATGCGACCCGTTGATCAGCATATTAAAGGCTTGGAAGCGATGGGGGCAGAAATCTCGATTCAACACGGATATATTCATGCCGTCGCCAAAAAACTGCACGGTGCACGGATTATCATGGATCTTGTCACCGTAACTGGCACAGAAAATCTGATGATGGCGGCAACACTCGCGCAAGGCACAACGATTATTGAAAATGCGGCACGTGAACCGGAAGTTATCGATCTGGCCAACTGCCTGATTGCAATGGGTGCTAAAATCAAAGGTGCGGGCAGTGATATAATCACAGTCGAAGGCGTGCCCGCTTTACGGGGCACCGAATATACCGTTATGCCTGATCGAATTGAAACGGGCACATTCCTGGCAGCAGCCTGCGCCACAACGGGTGACATATTCCTAAAGGAAACAGATGCCCGGCTTTTGGATGCGGTTCTGGATAAATTGACGGAAAGCGGCGCAAAAATCAAGACCGGTAATAACTGGATACAGTTAAAAATGACCAAAAGACCCAAGTCAATAACCTTAAGAACGGCACCCTATCCCGCATTCCCAACGGATATGCAGGCACAGTTCATGTCGTTAAATTGTATCGCCGATGGAACTGCCGTCATTACAGAAACAATTTTTGAAAATCGTCTGATGCATGTTCAAGAATTAAAGCGCATGAATGCAGATATTAAGGTAGAAGGGCATACAGCCATTATTCGCGGCATCCCACAGCTTGATGGCGCCAATGTTATGGCAACCGATTTGCGCGCTTCCGCCAGCCTTGTCATTGCGGGACTCGTTGCCCAAGGTGAAACCGTTATTGATCGTATTTACCATCTTGATCGCGGTTATGAATCCATCGAGGATAAACTCTTACAACTGGGCGCCAAAATTGAACGTGTTGGCCAAGCTGACATACCGAACTGACATACCGTAGCATCACACAGCGCCAAGGCAATTATAGGATCAGATGCAAACAAAAAAACCCCTGAACAACGCAGGGGTTTAATTATTTATACTCAGCCAGCTACTATTGTTTCACACAATAGTTCTTATTTTTTATTCTTTTGTTTAGTTTACTTTTGCCTGATTGTAGCTGATAACAAGCACCGCAATGCGTTTATTAAAATCAGAAATCGGTGCAATCAGTAATTTTTTTCCATCCACGTCTGATTTAATGGTAATTTTGTGTTCATTGATAACATCTTTAGAGTAAAGATCGCTACCTTTCACATCTTCCAGGCGCTTGTCGGTAGACACAAGCAGTTCACCGCTTTCGCTGATCAACACGATGCGGTCGGCATTTAATTGTTTAACAATATCATTGAGATACAGGCCAATTTGATCAAGATTATTGCGAATCAGTTCGCTGCGCACCGCCCATGAAAGCACCTGCCCAAAACGTTCTTCCTCTTGTTTGTACTGCCTGTCGGCATGTTCACGCGCCTGCTGGGTAATCAGCGCACGTTCACTTGCAAGTTGCTTACTCATATCTGATTCAACCTTGCCCACAGCGATCTGCTTCCAGGCAAAAACAAAGATAATGATACCTACCAATACAAAGGCATACTTCATTGGCAACTGCTTTTGCGGAAGTTTCTCCAACACTTCAAACTTCTGACCCAGCATTGAAAACAATGTCGTTGCTTTCGCTTGTAATGATTCGTTTTGCTTGTTCTGATCCGTCATCAATAGCTCCTTGTTTAGGTGACAGGTAAAAAATTCTAATTATCCACTAATCCAAACGGAAGTGAAAGCAGAGCATTCTAAAATTAAGTAATGCCAGCACGATGTGTATCAAAATTGATATTCCGGGTTAATAGCAATTTTTTTACTTTTACCTGGCATATAGCATACGCCTTTCAACCCGTTTCAAAACCGAACTACTCCGGTTTCCCAATCTGGCAGAAACCATTAACCTCTGCTGCGAAAGTATAGCAAATAAATCGCCAGCCAATTTGTTTTATAATTGAAATTATATTTCAACAAACAAGATTATCCGCCTTTCATTATAACAATTTAAAAGGAAAAATAATTCTTAGTGGATACCAATAAAAAAACATGGTCCGGAAGGTTTAGTGAACCCGTTTCCGAACTGGTGGAACGCTATACCGCATCGATTGGCTTTGACTACCGCCTGGCAGAATATGATATACAAGGCTCGTTGGCGCACGCTCAAATGCTCGCAGCCCAAGACATCATCACTCAGGATGATTTTACTGCCATTAAACAGGGTTTAAAACGAATCAGTGATGAAATTCGCGACGGCAAATTTGAATGGTCGCTGCAACTGGAAGACGTGCATTTGAATATCGAGAAACGCCTGACCCAGCTAATCGGCGACGCCGGGAAACGGCTTCATACAGGCCGCTCAAGAAATGACCAGGTAGCTACCGATATCCGGCTCTATCTCCGTGCTTCCATTGACGAAATAATTGCACTGACACTGTCCATGCAGCTGGCTATCGTTAACCTTGCTGAACACCATACCGAAACGGTCATGCCTGGATTCACGCACCTCCAGGTCGCCCAGCCGGTATCATTCGGTCACCACCTAATGGCCTATTTTGAAATGCTCAAACGCGATGTTCAACGTTTATCCGACTGCAGAAAGCGTGTTAACCAATTACCTCTTGGAGCAGCTGCACTGGCGGGCACCAGCTATCCGATCAATCGCGAACACGTGGCACAATTATTGTCATTTGAGGGCATTTGCGAAAACTCTCTGGACGCTGTTTCTGACAGGGATTTCGCCATCGAATTTGGCGCCTGCGCTGCTTTAATCATGACACACCTGTCACGCATTTCAGAGGAATTGATTTTGTGGATGAGCCCTGCAGTTGGTTTCATTTCATTAGCTGATCGATTTTGCACAGGATCGTCGATTATGCCGCAAAAAAAGAACCCTGATGTGCCAGAACTGGTGCGCGGCAAAACCGGCCGTATTAACGGCCATCTTGTCGCCTTGCTAACGCTGATGAAAGCACAGCCACTTGCCTATAACAAGGACAACCAGGAAGACAAAGAACCATTATTTGATACCGTTGACACGCTGATTGACACATTACGCATCTATACCGACATGTTATCCGGAATAAATGTCAATGCTGAGGCCATGTGCAAAGCCGCTATGCAAGGCTTTGCAACTGCAACCGATCTTGCTGATTACCTGGTCAAGAAAGGCATACCCTTTCGGGACGCGCATGAAGTGGTCGCCAAGTCGGTACAGTTTGCCGAACAAAAAGGCTGCGATCTGGACGATCTGGAGCTCGGCGAATTAAAGCAATTTTCTTCTGAGATAGCATCTGATGTTTTTGCGGTTTTAACCCTGGAAGGCTCTCTGAACAGCCGCGATCATGTCGGCGGTACAGCACCAGGACAAGTACGCACAGCAATTAAACGCGCTAGAGCCTGGTTAGCCGGAAATAGCAAAACCAACGATCAACAGCAGACCTAGCAACGACTTTCTAAGAAACCATGAATGCCTGGCCCGAAATCTCGAAACAAATCTCCGCATCTACGCACCAGCCATTTGAGCTTACTAAAATCACCACAGTCAGCGGCGGGTGCATTAATCAAACATTTTGTGTTGCGGATGATCAACGTCGTTTTTTTGTCAAAACGAATCGGGCAGATGGCCTGCCCATGTTTTCTGCCGAAGCCGCTGGACTTGATGAAATCGGCCGGTCAAATACGTTGCGTGTCCCACAACCCGTATGCTGGGGACAAAATGAACATAATGCCTGGCTAGTTCTTGAGCATATCGACTTAAACCATCGCAGCAGCAATGCTGAAAGCTTGGGCAGAGGACTGGCGGCCATGCATGCCGTTAAAGCAGCACAATTTGGCTGGACACGTGACAATACGATCGGCAGTACGCCACAGATCAATACGCTTTCTTCAGACTGGTTATCATTTTGGCGCACAAATCGACTGAAATACCAACTGGACTTAGCCAAGACAAAAGGACATCACGGAAAACTGCAGAATCTAGGCGAGCAGTTACTGGAAAACCTTGATCAATTTTTTACCAGCTATGTTCCGACACCTTCCCTGCTGCACGGTGATTTATGGCGTGGCAATTTTTCGTATGACCACACCGGCCAACCGGTTTTATTTGATCCGGCCGTGTATCATGGCGACCGCGAAACTGATCTTGCCATGACTGAATTGTTTGGCGGTTTTCCTGAACGATTTTATTCTGCTTATCGACATGAATATCCGCTTGATTCCGGGTATAATACACGCAAAATATTTTATAACCTTTATCACATCCTGAATCATTTGAACCTTTTCGGTGGCGGGTATCGTCATCAGGCAGAGCAAATGATGATTTATTTACTTGCTGAAATTCGCTAACTAACCAATGATGCTATAACATTGTCTGTAAGAATGTCCAATAGATACGATCGCGCCAAGTATTCACAGTTTCTTAATTACCTTTGCGTCCAATGACCAAATACGTTTTTGTCACAGGTGGAGTCGTATCGTCACTTGGAAAAGGTATAGCAGCAGCATCACTTGCAGCATTACTGGAAACGCGTGGTATCAAGGTTACGATGCTCAAACTGGATCCTTATATCAATGTTGATCCAGGCACCATGAGTCCTTTTCAACATGGCGAAGTATTTGTTACTGAAGATGGCGCGGAAACTGATCTTGATCTGGGACACTACGAGCGTTTTATCAGCACCAAAATGACCCGTCATAACAATTTCACTACGGGCCAGATCTATGAAAGTGTAATACGCAAGGAAAGACGCGGCGATTACCTTGGCGGAACGGTCCAGGTCATTCCCCACATTACGGATGAAATTAAACGGTTTATTCAGGCCGGCATCGGTGATGCAGAAGTCGCCATCATTGAAATTGGCGGTACCGTTGGTGATATCGAATCACTTCCGTTTCTCGAAGCCATTCGACAAATGGCAATACAGCTACCCAGTGATGACACCTGTTTTATTCACCTGACTTTACTCCCCTATATTGGTTCAGCAGGTGAATTAAAAACCAAGCCGACACAGCATTCGGTAAAAGAATTAAGGGAAATCGGTATCCAGCCGGATGTTTTGCTTTGCCGCAGCGATCGTGAAGTACCCAAGGAAGAGCGTCGCAAGATTGCATTGTTCACCAATGTCAAAGAACAGGCTGTCATTTCTGCAATCGATGTCGACAGCATTTATAAAATTCCTGCACTTTTGCATGAACAGATGCTTGATGAAATTATCTGCCATAAACTTGACATACTGGCAAAACCTGCTGATCTGAGTATCTGGAAAAAACTGGTTTACGCACTTGAGCACCCCACTCACACAATAACGATTGCACTCGTCGGAAAATATGTCGATCTGACCGAATCATACAAATCATTATCGGAAGCACTGATCCATGCTGGCATCCATACCTGCAGCAAAATTGACATCACTTATGTCGATTCAGAGCAAATCGAAAAGGAAGGAACGGGATGCCTTAAAGGCATGCATGCCATACTGGTTCCGGGTGGTTTTGGCAAACGTGGGGTAGAAGGCAAAATTGCGGCCATTCATTACGCACGTACGAATCGAATTCCTTACCTTGGCATTTGTCTGGGGATGCAGTTGGCTGTAGTCGAATACGCACGCAACAAAAGTGACATGTCGGGTGCACATAGCACAGAGTTTAATCCTGATACGCCATACCCTGTCATTGGTCTCATTACCGAATGGTACAACCGGGACGGGCGCATTCAAACACGCGATGAAAATTCAGATTTTGGCGGCAGCATGCGGCTGGGAGGACAGGAATGTATACTGAAAAAAGACTCGCTCGCCTGGAAAACATACGGCGCTGATAAAATTATTGAGCGCCACCGTCACCGATATGAAGTCAACAGCGACTATCTGCCTGAGCTGGAACAGGCCGGGTTATGCGTCAGCGGCTTATCACAGGAAGAAAATTTATGCGAAATTATTGAACTGGCCGAAACCGAACATCCTTGGTTTCTGGGCTGCCAGTTTCATCCCGAATTTACTTCCACACCTAAAACAGGCCACCCTTTATTCAAGTCTTTCATTAATGCTGCGATTGAATATTCCATCGATTTGCCTTCAACAACTGGAGGAACGCAAATAAAACACGTTGCGTCAACGAAAACATGACAATACATCTGTCTGTATGACAAATACAACAGACAGCAATCCTAAACCGTAATAATGTAGAAAAACTTCATCACGTAGCCACGCGAAGTTATATTATAGTATTAAAATCAAAAACAAAGCCAACCAGACAACACAGGGAAAACGTAAGCATGAGTGCAATTGTAGAAGTCATCGCGCGCGAGATTTTAGATTCTCGCGGTAATCCAACCATCGAAGCAGATGTTCTGCTGGAATCAGGCGTGCTAGGACGCGCCTCTGTTCCTTCAGGCGCATCGGTTGGCACCCGGGAGGCTGTCGAGCTCAGGGACGGTGATACACAACGTTACCTGGGAAAAGGCGTACTTAAAGCAGTTGAAAATGTCAACACCGAAGTTTCGGAAACACTGATCGGACTCGACGCGGTCGATCAAAGCTTTATCGACCAAGCCTTGATCGATCTGGACGGAACAGAGAATAAATCGCGCATTGGCGCAAATGCATTACTTGCCGTTTCGCTGGCAGTCGCGAAAGCCGCCGCCGATGAGTCAGGCTTGCCCTTATACCGTTATCTGGGTGGAGCGGGCATGATGTCGATGCCAGTACCCTTGATGAATTTAGTCAATGGGGGCGCGCATGCCAATAATAATATTGATATGCAGGAATTCATGATAGTCCCATTTGGCATAGAGAATTTCCGTGATGCCATCCGTTGTGGCGCAGAAGTTTTTCACGCGCTGAAAAAACTATTAAGTGAAAAAAACATGTCCACCACAGTCGGTGACGAGGGTGGTTTTGCTCCCAATGTCGGCAGTAATGAAGAAGGATTGCAGCTCATTGTCCAGGCAATCGACCTGGCAGGATACCAACCCGGCACGGACGTTGCCATCGGTCTTGACTGCGCAAGTTCGGAATACTTTTCAGACGGCAAATATCATCTTGCATCCGATGGTCTGAACCTGACGTCAGCACAATTTGTGGATTACCTTGCTTCATGGGTGGACAAATACCCCATCATCAGCATTGAAGACGGCATGAGCGAGCATGACTGGGATGGTTGGGAACTGCTTACCAGTAGACTTGGCAAAGCTGTTCAGCTTGTGGGCGATGATATCTTTGTAACCAATACCAAAATCCTGCAAGAAGGCATTTCACGCAATATCGCCAACTCTATTCTAATCAAAGTTAATCAAATCGGCACGCTGACCGAAACACTCTCAGCAATTGAAATGGCCAAATGTGCGGGCTACACGGCAATCGTTTCGCATCGTTCCGGTGAAACGGAAGACACGACCATAGCCGATATTGCAGTGGCAACCAATGCACTGCAAATCAAAACAGGTTCGCTCTCACGCTCAGACAGGCTGGCCAAATACAATCAGCTTTTGCGCATTGAGGAAGACCTGGGAGACACTGTAAAGTATGCTGGGCGTAAAGCATTTTATCAATTAAGATAATCCGGAAACCATGAAATATTTGACGGCCACGCTTATATCCTTAATTATTATTCTTCAATATCCGTTGTGGTTTGGAAAAGGTGGCTGGCTCAAAGTGCAGCAACTCGAACAGGATGTTGCTGCAACACACGAAATGAATCTTGAACTGCAAAACCGCAACATGATTTTTTTTGCTGAAATTAATGACTTGAAACAAGGCACTGACGCAATTGAAGAACGCGCCCGCAGTGATCTCGGTATGGTCAAAAAGAATGAAATTTTATTTCAGGTTATAGAAAGCAGTCCCGCTAACACCGTACCACCCGCTAATTTTGCGCGCGCCAATCCAGCGCAATAATTCAATCTGATTTTTCGAATGCAGCCGATTCAGCCACCTGTTGTGCGATAGCACAGAGGGTGTCGTTTTCACTTGAAAAATAACAAATAGACCGTATATCTTACATCGCTATCACAAGTTTATGATTTGATTTTTCAACGGAGCAAAATTGAATGAAAAGAATAATGCTTTTTCTGGCGACAAACCTGGCAATTATTGTAGTTCTGAGCGTCACGCTGCGTCTGCTGGGTTTTGAAAGAATTCTGGATGAACAGGGAACCGGACTGGACATTAATTCTCTGCTGTTATTTGCCGCTGTTTTTGGTTTTGGCGGCTCTTTCATGTCGCTTGCCATGTCCAAATGGACGGCCAAACGATTCACCGGTGCTCAAGTTATTGAAATGCCGCGCAACGCCCAGGAACACTGGCTGGTCACTACTGTGCAGCGGCAAGCAAAAGCTGCCGGAATCGGCATGCCGGAAGTTGCCATTTATCATGCACCCGATGTCAACGCCTTTGCCACCGGCATGTCTAAAAATGATGCGCTTGTGGCAGTCAGCACCGGCCTACTCAACACTATGAGCCAAGATGAGGCTGAAGCAGTGCTGGCCCACGAAGTCAGTCATATCGCCAACGGCGACATGGTGACACTTGCCTTAATCCAAGGTGTCGTCAACACATTTGTCATTTTCTTGTCTCGCGTCATCGGACATACTGTTGATCGCGTGATTTTCAAAACCGAGCATGGACATGGACCGGCGTTCTGGATCACTGCAATAATTGCAGAAATAATCCTCGGCGTTCTGGCAAGCATTATTGTGATGTGGTTTAGCCGTCAGCGTGAATTTCGTGCGGATGCCGGTGGCGCCAGCCTCGCTGGTCGTGACAAAATGATTGCCGCATTACAACGTCTGCAATTAACCATTAAACGGCCACATCTGCCGGATCAATTGGCTGCATTCGGAATTTCAGGTGGAATCGGTTCTGGACTCAAAAGCCTGTTTATGTCCCATCCGCCATTAGAAGAGAGAATCGCGGCACTAAAGGAGGCACGCTATTAAATCCTAAGTCCGGCGGACTTGATTTAATCGAGGAAGCCTGTATTCGAATAACTAAAAGCGCCGTACCACTCAGATTGTGATACGGCGCTTTTTATCCGGGCACCGGAAACTAATAAGAAGATTCTACTGAAAAGTCCTGCCAGATAAAAGGCGGTTGAATAGAGGGTGGCGTTGGAATAAGAAAAGTCGCAACATCAAATACACCGATCACTGTACGCCCCACCGTATGCATTACGCCGGATACCAAACCAATCGTCATACCGTGTATTATGGTTTCCTGCTGTGTTGTCAGAATAATGTTCTTTGGCAGTTCCAAAAACCCCGTTGCCGCATTTGCAATACCCGTAACAAATTTCTCACTGGACATGGCGATATAACCATGTCCAAAACCATGGCCATATCCATATCTTTCCGATGCGATTGCATGAGAAGATGAAAAGAAAAGCAATAAAAGTATCCCAGTCAATTTAATTTTTTTTCCCATTAACAACTCCTTATTACCATCATAAAAATATAATCCCGACTTACCATATAAAAGAAGTGGAACTTCCTTAGGCAGTGTACTCGTACGAACGCTACCTGACAATTTCAAGAAACGGCAGATTTCCCCTTTAATCACAGCTATTAAACAACTTCAACCTTAAACAGCAAACAGTCTCAACAATTTCACAGAAAATCAAAAAGCTTAAACTCCAATAAATACCCTTCAAATACCTTCTAATTCATCATAAAAATCTTTTTTCCTCAGTTATAGTTACAGATATCACAGAAAATAAGCGATTCCAGATCATGTTTCATCACAAAGACCCGCTTGATGCATTAAATACACATCTACCCCTAAAAGATAAACTTGTGAATGCTCATCATGTTATCCGCGAGAAATTCAATTTTATCGCGCGCATAGCAATCACCTTGTATGATCCCGTAACTCGCTTATTAAAAACATATATTGACAGCAGCGGGGAAGATAAACCACTCAAACATTATGAAGCGTCACTTGAAGATGCGAAATCACTTCACGAAATCCTGAAAAGAGGAAAACCACGCGTTGTCAACAATCTGGTCACTTTCGAGCAGGGCAAACAGGAGCATACTCAACGTATAGGGCGCCAGGGATATACCTCCAGTTACACGATGCCCATGTTTCACAGCGGCAAATTTGTTGGATTTCTGTTTTTCAATTCCTATGAAACCAATGTATTTAATGAGAAAACTCTCAAAGAGCTCGATATATTCGGACACCTGGTTTCGCTGATGGTCATTAACGAGCTAACCACCCACAAAGTGATGAGCGCAGCACTCAAGACCACCAGTGAAATTACCCATTTTCGCGACCCGGAAACAGGCAGTCATCTGGATCGTATGTCTCGATACAGCCGCATTATCGCCCAAAAGCTCGCTGAAAAATATGATCTTGACGACGAGTATATCGAACATGTCTTTATGTTCTCGCCCTTGCATGATATCGGCAAAATTGCTATTCCCGACACCATACTGCTCAAACCCGGTCCATTAAGCGATAACGAAAGAGAAATCATGAATAAACACACCTGTATCGGCAGAGAAATGATCGATAGTATCGTATCAAATTTTGGCTTGGGCAATATGTCACAAATTGATGTGCTTAGAAACATCGCCGAGTTTCACCATGAAGCCATCAACGGCAGCGGCTATCCATGCGGTAAAAAAGGAAGTGATATTCCGCTTGAAGCGCGTATCGTTGCCGTTGCGGATATATTTGATGCACTGACATCCGCCCGCCCCTATAAATCAGCCTGGACTAATGACAAAGCGTTTGCGCTGCTCCTGGAACTGGCCGGAGAAAAGCTTGATATTGATTGTGTTAACGCGTTGATAGAAAAACGTACAGATGTTGAGCAGATCCAGAAACAGTTTCAGGAAGATTTTTACGGTTGATATCATTCTACAATTATTTCTTGTCTTACCTGTTTTAACATGCAGTTAACAACAACTCAGGTAATCGATTGTTTCTCAGATAGAAAATAGAAATAACAATAACAGCGTAACAATCAAGAAGTGTAGTCTTTTCCCGTAAACCGAGTTTGTGACGAAACATCCCGGACCACTGCACACATCATTACTGAGTTGATCGCGAACACAAATCTATATCAGTACAAAAAACACCGTCCAAATCGGCGCTATTGCCAGCATATCAAAAAGATGGTTTTCTTCATGCGGTCTAATAATCGTTTCATGATTTAAGGGGTCATGAACGGACTTTATTGTTTCTGCGTGTACTTTGTTTCCCATAATAAAGACTCCGATGTTTCGAATATTGTTGTAATACATCTACAAATGAAGTGTTACGCCTGACAAAATATAGCTAACACTGCATCAAATTATATTTGATGCCAGAACAGAGTCTTTTATAAAAAAACACACCAGAAAACCCGCTATTTTTCGGCTTTCACTGAAATTAAACAGATACACGAATATACCGGGCATTAATTTTCATCGCGACCGAGCCAATTACAATAAAAATAATTCCACAGAGTATCAATACGACTGGCCAGCCCAACGTATTGCTGAAATGTTCATAGGTAAAGTAACTGATATAACCGAGCATAGAAAATGTGCCCACAAGAAGCAATGTACGACTGCGTGTAGCGGTACTGATATAGATAATCAAGGCTGTCAGGCCGATGTAGAGCACTTCAAAAGGCTGGCCTTCCAGCATATCAAACGCCGAGTACAGTAATGTGACCGAACCAACAAAATACCAGAATGCAGCTATGGCGTTATGCCGGGAGTGACTGAGCGCCCATGAAATAAACATCAGTGAAACACCAATTGTCAGCCAGCTTAAATTTCCGGTCATTTCCAGAAGCTCAAATGCTGTTACAAAAAAGCTGCAACCGAAGAAAATACTGGTAAAAGCAAGTGTTGTGCGTTGTTTCTGCCAAAAAACAGCGCCCTGTTGGATAAACATCAGCGTTGACATAAACAAGACACCATGCAGCGGATCGCCACCGCGCGAATATTCATCCAGCATGACAAAAACTCCCGCGGGTTGAAACAATGCGGCAATCAACAATAACGGTGTCGCCACACGGTCGTATCGCGGATGACCCATCATCAAAAGTGCAATAATAAAAATGGCGAAACCCAGTCCCAGCGTCACCAGAACGCGCACTGCCGAACCAAAGTAATCCCACTGCATGCCAATATAAATACAGATACCAGAAAAAACCAGAATACTGCCAATATAGCCAAATATTCTTGAAAGCGTGCCACTGCTCTTTTGCTGTGAGATTTGCTGCTGATCGGTTAATGCAGCGGTAACTTCCTCGAATGTGAGCTTATGATTTTGAACAATAGCTACAATCTCTTGCAAAGCTTCCTGTTTACTGTTCATATCGTATACCTATACCCGGATATTAATCTGAATGAACTATCCAGCCGATGAAATTGATTCCACTGTAGGAGTAACCGGCATCGTATTCTGGAATGACAAGACTCCCGCCGCCCGGTTTTTTCACGCGGTGAACATAGCGACCGGAACGGCCACCGAAAACCTCACCGAATAATCCACGGGAACGATAACTGCCTGATTCGAATTCATAGCCATCGGGCGCTTTACTGTTGGTGTCAATTGTATAGCCGCTCATTGCTTTAACCGGAATTTCATGCTGGTCATCAATGGACTGGTCTGGAGGTGGCAGATAACTGATTTTCCGCACACTTCCTTTTTGACCATTATAAATAAACAGATCTCTGAAATTGGCCCCGCCGTTTTCCTGTCTAGGGGTCAGGCGCATATATAATTTCCGATCCCGCACAGTGAAATCGACATGAAACTGCGAATGACTGTCATAGCGTACAACGCTAAACACCAATTCATACTGAGGTGGATCATCACTGATTTGAGGCAAATGATTGGCAAGCAAAAAACCAAGCACCATCAGTACCGGCAAACTTAGGCCAATGATCAAGGCAAAATTTTGCCTGAAAAAGCTTTTCAACGGCATGCGGCACACCCTCCTTGTTCAAGCTGACTAGCACTCTATCCATATGATAGCGTGCTAAAAATAATAATTGACGGCGAAAATGGCTTCGTGGTTATGATCATAGCGGTTAAATTCCAGCCGCATATCCATATCCTGTGTAAACGCATACCGGGTGACGAAATGCGATGTAAAAAAACGCTTGTGCTCACCCAAAACAAAAGCCCGGTAACTGCCCGCCAGTTTAATTCTCAGATGGTCATTGAAATCATAGTACGCACCCATTTCGACATCACCACCGAATCGATAGTCCCGTTTCAAGTTGCCGGAAAACTCCGTCCTCACATCAACAAATGAAAAGAGCAAAAGCGGCGAAAAAAAAGCCGGACGATACGAAACGCCTCTGCCGTAACTGCCTGTAAATGCATTGCAATAATTGCAGTCCCGGTCTCTGAGTGTATCGACGCTAAAATCCAGACGCCAGGACGGTTTAAAAAAAAGTGCATCATAGGGATTCAATGCGGTAATCGAAAGCAGTCTTGCCTGATCCAATCGGACCCGTTCGGATTCAAAAAAATAGCGCAGTTTGAAGTCCATAAAAATAATTTCTGAATCTTTGTCATAGCCTTCATCTCTGGCCATTAAATCGTGATAGGCCGGACGGTAAGCAAATTCGATAAAGGGCTCGCGGTCGTTATGACCCATCCCGATACGTAAACGATCAGCGCCATGACCGAGTTCCGGTGGACTGGTGAAATAGGTGATCGATTCACTTTCATCTTCGGTTACCTGAAGACGGCTTCTGGCCTGTAGGACTGAATAGGGGATTTTTACTTCATGGTCGCTTCCCTGCTGCATACTTTTATATTGTAAATAATCCATATACGCATCCAGCAACAGCACTTGCGACCGTGTTGAAAGACGCTTAAACATATCTGAAGTCGATGAAATTTTTTCTTTCACAAGCGCTTCAAAGACGCTTCTTTCCGCCTTGGTCATTGAATGCCGCTTTTGATTCATGAGACTCAAAAGCGATGGGCGGTACACAACTTTTTTAACCAGATCGTCCTGCGCCATCACAACTTTTACAGTATCCGCAGGGATAACACTAAAAAAGAACTGATCCCTTAGCCGAAGATCCGGTCTGGCAATCTCAAAAAGTGAAAGTACGTGGTAGGAACAATTCTCCTGGAAGTAATAATAATCGAAGTACGTGCCGCCCAACTCCCATAAATGCAACAGCATGGTATTGAGCTGGTCTTCCGTAAATTCCAGTTCATACTCCCAGAGGTCACGGCTTTCCAGATTATTATATTCCTGGACTTTCGTGTAATACGGGAAAATGGCGAAACGGCCCTCAAATGAACCCGTCAGACCCCGCCAGGCATAGAGTGCAGGATTATCCGTATCCGGAATGGCGGCGTAGTTGGCGCCATAATTGGTTAATTTCCGCGCTCCCCCGCGATCTCTGCTATCGATACGTACCAATGTATGACCAAACATCGACGCCGGATTATTCAAATAATACGTCGCAAAAACCAGAGTCACACCGACCGGATCCAGCTCGTTGACCCAGCGATCAAGCCGATCGCACTGCTGTATTGCCAGACGATTGGCATCAAACTTCAGCTGTTGATTCAGCCATTTGAATCGGGCCGGAAAATTACACTGTGGATGTTCCTGATTCGGCGCCAGATTATCTAATGGCAGAAAAAAACTGGCCAGGGTGGCCATCAATTCGGATTGCGGACTGGTTTTGCCGTCAGGTGAATTAAAAAATTCCATGCCATCGGCTTCACTGACGACGCCACCAAACAATCGCGGCTTGTATTTTAACAGCAGATGCCAGATGCGTTGCTCGCTCAGCCTTAATTCCCCGGCCTGCTGTTGAAGCCCGGCAAGATAATCGTCTGTATGGATTTCTTTGGAAAAGACGGCTTCAGAAAACAGGAAGAACCCGATAACTATCCCGGCAAAACAATAAGCCCGTGGCACGAAAAGCCCAAAAATGGAAAATATAAAACGAGCGGATATAGGCTGTTACCTATATCCGTCATCTATTCTATCGGGCCTAGTTCACAGCAGACAGATGAATATTGCAGGATTTTGACAGGCTTTGATGTTGACTCAACTGGGTTTCAAGCTGGCCGAGCAATTCGATGGGGGATGTCTGCGCACTCACCACTAAATCATCAAAATTTTCTTGCGCCATCGCGCCAAATTCAGGGTAGGCAGCCGTCGGACACTGATACATACTGGCCAGAATATTCAAATGCTCACCTTTACCCTGCGCCATTTCTTTCACCAGACTGGTGTAATTTTCAGCAGCAAAAACTTCTCTTTCTTTACTGATATTAATCAAACCATGGTCACCACAATTTGAAGTTCCGAAAGTCATCCCAAATGTCTGGGAACCAAACGTTCCGTTAGTTGTTGCGGCAAAAATCTGTTCCGGACCCCGTTCAGATCCGATCACCATGGAGCCAAGCCCACACCCTGCCGTACCATATCCAGCGGCAAAAACAGACATTGGAAACATCAGCAGTAATGCTGCAAACACAGTTAAACGATTCCTTCTCATAGTACTCTCCTTATCAGGGATATCATCATTTCAAACCGTTATTAACACCTGAATGCCAACGGCTCGGCTTGAAACAACCAAAGTTTTGTCGGAACTTCAAGAAGATGATCTGAGTAAAAAAACTTACCAGAACGGTACAAAATTTACTGAAACTTCCATGAACTGTCAAACAAAAGTCAACGATTAACTTGATATTTGATTGCCTGAATTCGATCCATTGAAATCACACGTTCCATATTACCAAATAGCAAAACAACACTACAAATTTTCATGGCGCTGAGACAATCATTTAAATCCCACACATGATTTCTTTGTTACTTTTCCGAATGTATGGTATATGGATAGCGTACTTGCATAATAATTCGCCAGAATTTGTGAAAAAAGATGGAGACAACTGTTATTTTTGTAATTGCCTACCTGGCAACAGGCATTGCGCTTATCGGATACGATTTCGCTGCGCCATCAGAACATAAAAAAAATTATATATCAGAAGGAAAATTAAGAGGGATATTGGCCACATGGTTCTTTTGGCCGGTATCGGCCTTTATGGATAGCTATTACGCCATTAAAAAAGGGAAAGCTGGCTTTAGATTCGCTTTAGGCGTCATGCTCTTGTTCATCGCAATATTTTTTATAGCCAGTCTTTTTTTTCATTTTGTTTCCAGCGCTTCCGTCTTCGCTTATCTTGGATGCTTTGTGATAATCGTACTGCTTTCACCATTTTTGGCGGCACTAGCGCTGCCCAGTCACGACCAGCTCTAACATGAACTATTTTAAAGCGTAAACTCACGCTTACTTTGTCAACACGGCAACAAAAACTGGAAAACCGGTTAACGATGAACTGGACGGTTTATATTCTTGAATGTGCTGATGGTAGTCTATACACCGGCATAACCAAAGATTTGACACGACGAATCACAGAACATGAAACCGGGAAAGGTGCACGCTATACCGCCGGTCGTGGCCCATTCCGGCTTGTACATCAAGAATTCCATGAAAACAGATCGGAAGCAACAAAAAGGGAAGCAGCAATCAAAACGATGACTCGTGCTGAAAAACTGGAATTGATTCCACGAAAACCTTCACTGTAATTGTTTAGACATAGGCTAGTACTGTGGTGCAGACTTCATACAATCTGGCGGTCTGCTTACGACCCAGACTAATGGAATGGTCGCCCCGTATTACCAAATGACAGCAAACCAAGTGTAAGCGGGCATTCAATTGTGCCAATTTTATCTATCGTTCAGATGCTAATTTTAAATTTAACTAAGGGCAATAATCGTCATGATCTATAGAACTTGATAACTTGCCTTTTTAGTATGATACACAGCAACTTTAAATTATTCGTTGACTATGAAAATAGAAAGGTGTTCAGTTAAAGGAAGCTCTGTGATGTGTATTGTGGCGCAAAAGTCATTTCTCAGCACACCGGGTAAGAATCTGTGTGAAACCCTTATCTATATTAATTTTGGTCGCATTGGCCAAATGATTATAAAAAACGGCCATGCCTGACATGGCTATAATCTCCATAATTTCTTCTTCGTCAAAACCATATTCTTTTAATACCTGAAAATCATTTTCACTGGAAGCATGCGAGTCTTTCGCCAATCTGACGGCAAAATCAATAGCCGCTTTGTCTTTTGCGCTATCCTCTTCATCAATTGAGTGAGTTGTAATGAGTTTTTCTATTTGTGTTTGAGAAACACCAATATTCAAACAAAATGCATGGTGCGCAGCTTCACAGTAGTGACAATCTTTTAATGATGAAATGGCTACAAAGATCATCTCTTTTAGACGTCTACTAACCCGTCCACTTGTTAAAATATGATTCATGACAGGCCAGATACCATTTAATGATTCCGGAGCAGTCGCCCAGACTCGGAAAAAATGAGGTGTAAAAGGCGCATTTAATGCTGTTTTGATTTTATTAAATGTTGTCTCAATTTCTGGTGTTACAGGAGCATCATCGATAATTTGACTAATTGTTCTCATATGGATTCTTTCTTAGGGTTATGTTTTTTGAAGATAAATTTATTTGTTCTAAATTGTTTCCTAGCAATCTTCAGAATTATGAATATAGAGGATAATGCAAGAAATTATTTTAATATCTGATATTTTTTTGTAGCCATTTGTTAAGTGTTTCTTTATTAACTTTTTGAAAAGGTATTTTAGTGGCGAAATTTAATTTGACAATTAGATTGTTGTTTTTAACCATGCCTTAATTAATTTTTTAGATTGATCTGTAAATTTTATTGATTGATTTTTAATCTAAAAGCTATTTTTTAACAGATAATTAAAGATTTCAGTAATTAACTTTGGCACAGCCTTATTTTTTGTATTTTGGTGATGGTCTCAGCAGCCGTCGTTTTCCAATCGAACTCGATCGAAAACACAGGATTAAATTAACTAATACACCATATCAGTGATGCGTTTCCCGATAATTGGTAAGTAACTCCGCCACAATGATAATCACGCCCATGGCCATATAAAAATTCCGAGCCACCGGTTCATCGGCAAAACCCAGAATAAAAGGTACGACTATGAGTGTTGGTCCAACGATCCGTTCGATCCAGCCATGCAGCGTAAAGGCAGGCTAGTAGCCCGGATGGAGCTCGCGAAATCCGGGAAAATTGAGCCTGTCCCAGGCAAAATCACTTTCCAAACCGATACTGATCAAAACGTGTCACTATTCGCACACCCCCAATTCAATGGACAAACCGTTTTCGCAACAAAACGGTGGAAGTTTGAATAAGGCCAGTCTTTCACCTGCTTAACATGGCCATGTTTAACTGGATTATAGTGGATATAATCAATATGCCGTGAAAAATCAACATCATCGCGTAGCGTATGCTCCCAAAAGCGTCGTTGCCAGAGTGCGTATTTGCCCTTGGTGTTTCGAATAATGGGTATTTGCTTTGCAAGTTGATGTGTAAAATGGCTTTTAATGGATCGCCAGCGGGAAGAATAATCAGCATCATCTGGTGGCAATGTCCAGATAGCATGCATATGTTCCGGTAATACGACCCAGGCTTCTATCGTAAATGGCCTTGCTTCTCGCATTTTCCGCACCGCTTCACGTAAAAATTCAAGATGATCGATCAATAAAGTTGATTTCCGATCACTTAATGTGATGGTGAAGAAATAGCTTCCACCCATAACACGATTGCGTCGATAGCGCACCATTCGTTTGCCCTATAACCAATGATAACTCTATGTTCGGTAATCCCGCTTCCCGGATTCCACAAGTTCCATCCGGGCCACTTGCTTTTTTAGCATCTAATAATCATATAATCGTTTGAATTGTAATGAAATATATTATTTTTCAAATCATTTCCAACAATCAATTGTGACATAGCCTAATTTTATGTTTGGTATTTGAAGCGCTCCAGCTTTTTAGTGACTGTTTTTTTGTACCTTGGAATAAGCAATTCTAGATTGTTGAAATTGCGCAATATCAGCCAGGTTTTGCACGGAACCCGCATATAAAATACCTAACTCATTAACCGATTGGCATTTAATATCGTTTATTTTTGTAACTTCTAGTGAATCTGAAAGTGCATTCAGTGGAGCCCCGCCTTGATAATTAAAACAGATAGCGACTTTATCACCCTCGGATACTGTAAGTGGTTTAGCCAAGGGAAAAATTATATATTGTGTATACCAATCCAAAGTACTGCATGTCTCCATATTTAGCGCCAGTATATTTTTAGTGATGAGTCGTAAGGCATTAAATTGACCACTCTGGGTAATCGTTATTTTCCCATCCCAACTACAATCTGGGTTAAATGGCTCGGCATAGGTCAATAATTGAAATATTTCGGGATCACTGAGGTTTTGGCTTCTTGCTTGAATTGAATAGGGATCTTGAAACAATATCGTGGGCGCATTAAAACCCTCAAAATTGAAATCTTGTTGTATTGGCTGAATAGCCTGAATGCTGGCTTCCGGTACAAAGACGGGCAATGGCCCGCCGAACTTTTCTAAATAACGTTTTTTAAAAGCATTGATAACGGGCATTTGTTTTTCGCGCAGCAAGCCAGTATGCAGCATTTCACAGATTACTATATCAACGGGTTCTGGTGGCAGGTAATGCATAGCATCTGCCTGAATCACATCAATCTTGTCACCATTGGTATTTTTTTCAATTAATTTACGTGCAGCTTCCACCAACTCCGGATTGCGTTCAACGCAATAAACCTTTTGCGCTTTTTGCGCGGCAAAAAAAGACTGTACACCCGTTCCGCCACCCAATTCTAAAACTTTGGCGCCTGGTTTTACCACCCAATCAATTGCTTGCTTAAAGCCTTTCATCCGGTGGGGGTCATTTAGCATGTTGTAATGGTAATGTAGTGGAATGAACTGGCCGAGTTCCAGACTTTCATAGTTATTTTGCATATTGGCTCCTGAATATAGGTTGCTACACAAAGAATATATAACAACAATTAAGCTTCTATATGCAGTATGCCAGCACACTGACCACTTCATATTGCCGAAATATAGGCAGATTGTCTTATTATTAGTAGTTGGAGGCGTCATCTGACGGCCAGGAGAGTTATTGAAAGCGGTGACTGGCTGCTCCTTGCCGAATAGCGACCGTTACAAAACGGCCACTAATGCCAAATTTATACTTCAGTTTGTTCGGCTATTTCCAATGCATCATCGACTTCAATTCCTAAATACCGAACAGTGCTTTCCAGTTTTGTGTGACCTAACAGAAGTTGTACGGCTCTTAGATTCTTGGTTCTTTTATAAATCAGTGAAGCTTTGGTTCGTCGCATCGAATGCGTACCGTAAGCAGCAGACTCCAGCCCAATCTGTTTTATCCAGAAATGGACAATTCTCGCATATTGCCGTGTAGATAAGTGCGGTGATAATTTTATCCTACTAGGAAATAGGTAATTTTCACTTTTAAGCCTGGCGTGTTCGATCCAATCTGACACAGTTTCCCTAGTCAGTTTGGTGATTTCAAATTGAACTGGTTGATGAGTTTTTTGCTGTTCAATGATTACTCGGCTTAAAATTTGTTTTCCTTGAGAAACGTCTCGAACCTTTAGTTTTACCAAATCACATGCACGTAGTTTGCTGTCTATGGCTAGGTTAAATAGCGCTAGGCCTCTCACTTTCCGCGACAATTGCAGTCTTATCCGTATTACCCAAATCTCCCTAAGTTTAAGCGGAGCCTTCTGTCCAACTAATTTACCTTTATTCCAGGATTCTCTATTTTTGCGGATTTGTGTAGTATTTATCATGATTTGAATCCTTCATTCGGGTTTATGGAATCAAAAGTGTAGACTTTGGTGGTATGTCGATCGTCGTCCTATAGCAGAGAAAATCATGTATTTGGTAATTGCTAGAGCCCTGTATTTAATGCATTCCTGATGCATTGTTCATTCAGATGCCGTGAAAGACAGTTATGAAGTGGCATTACTGTTATCGATTTGTTTTATTTATCACTCCTCTTTTTTTTCATTAATAAATTTACGATGAGGAAAAACATGAAAATAAAATTTTATGGATATAACGCCTTTTTAATCGAATCAGATGATAAAAAAATTGCTATTGACCCTGGCGCAATATTTTTTTATTGGTTCCGATTGACTACGCTTATTCCAAAATCAGAATGGGACAATATTACACATATCTTTATCACACACGGTGATCCAGACCATTACTGGCACGCTGATCGGGTAGCAAAAATTTCAAATGCAACCGTCATTTGTAACAAAACAATGGTGAAGGAAGTAAAGGATAAGGCGTTAATGCTTGGGCCGCGTGATAAAGGGCTGGCATTCACGACAGAATTTACCAATCTTCATATCCTCTCCGTGGATGAAACCATTGAGATAGATAACATGTCAATAACCGGAATTAAAACAACCCATGGCGAGCTTGTCTTTAAATGGGGCCCTTTTTCCAAAACGTTGAAGCCGGGCTCAGGTGAAAGGATTGGGTGGGGTGCGATTGGTTTTAAAATCAATCTGGACGGAAAAACGATTGTTAATCTTGGCGATACATTGCTACACGTAAAGGAATGGCAGACTATTGTCGAGCCTGATGTATTGATGATACCCATAGGTGGTAAGGCTGTTCATAATACGATGGATGTTGAAGAAGCCATACAAGCGGTTAAAAACATGCGCCCAAAGTTGGTGATTCCCTGCCATTATAATTGCCCGGCTTTTTTTACTAAAACATATAACCCGGCTGATGATGAGATGTTTAAGCGTGAGGTGGAAAAGGCGGGATCTAAGTGCGTTATTTTAGGTGCCGGTGATTCAATCGATATTACTGCTGAATAATAACGTCAAAATGTGGCTGAGGTTAGTTGCGCGCATGTCGTTATTTGCCGTGGCATTGCTCTGGCCAGCAGGAACCTGGCAATGGTGGGAAGCATGGATATTGATCGCCTTGTGGACGGTCTATGGGGTTGTTATGACGCATTATTTGTTGCGGCATGACCCCGCATTACTTGCAGAACGGCTGAAGCTTGTACCAATTCACAAGGATCAAAAATATTGGGATAAATTATTAATGTCAGTATTTTTTATTGCCGGTATTGGACTTTATCTTATTCCCGGTTTTGATGTGATACGTTATGAGTGGAGCGAACCCTTGCCAGAATGGATGAGTATTTTAGCGCTGTTTATACACCTACCTTGCTTTTTGTTACTGGGTTGGGTGATGCGTGAAAACACTTATCTGTCGCAGGTCGTCAAAATAGATAAGGATCGTGATCACAAGGTGGTAACTACCGGGCCATACGCGCTGGTGCGTCACCCTATGTATACTGTCGTGATTGTTTTGCTGTTTGCCGTGCCTGTGGCACTTGGGTCGCGTTTTGCGTTAATTCTTTCAGTATTTCTAACGCTATTACTGATTATACGCACGCATTTTGAGGATCGTACTTTGCATGAAGAGCTAGGGGGATATCCTGAGTACGCTAAACAAACCCGATATCGATTGATTCCGGGAATTTGGTAATTGATATGGCTTCGGTTACAGTATGCCCGCAATGCGGGCAAGTGAGAGTCGAGTCGAGAATTACCTCATTCATTTTCCATTTCCTTTAATGACGTAAGATCAGTTCGCGTCGGCGGTTATTTTGATAAACTTATCTATTGCAGCTTCCATCTCACCGAATTGGAAATTCTTAATTTTACTTTCCAAAGCCATATTATAGGTGATTTTTTGAAGGAAATTGACTGCCTGCTTTGGCCGAAAGCGACCCCAACCAGACGATGAGATAATGCAAAACTCATCTTTAAAAGAAATCACAACCTGCATAACTCGCCCCCTCCAGAGTGAGGAGTACGTGGCTAAAAACGTCAGTTGTATGTGATGGAGATCAACAGACATTGATTATGTCGGGATCAACGCTGAGTGCAGAATGGTTTTTTATGTCATCGTAAAAAACTTTCCAGGTTCCTCTTTCAACTCGGCGTTCCGAATAATGGCAACTCATCATAATAAATGATTTTAATGAGATAATTAGGTTCTCTATCAACTCAGAAATTCTATCTGAATTTTCCCTACCATAGGATAAATATATTGCATCTCTGTAGTTTGCTTTTCCACGAAATCTAAATGCTTGGTGAAGAAAAGCAGTTCCTTTACCCTGCAATTTCTTATCTCTATATTCACGAGCAACCTTGGTCCGAAAGTTTGGGACTTTAAGATTCTTAAATTCCCTATCGTTTTTCATTCTATTCTCAAGGATTTCTCTCTCACGGTCTGCGGTTCCTTTTAAATATGAAATACAAGCCCCATACGCACTTCTGTAATTTGTCGGGGTTTGATTTAAATCATAAGAATTCTCTTCTCTAAGTAACTTAATTTCTGATTCGACATCTTTCTTAACAAGGGTTGATAGACAATAATTAAATGGCTCGAGTATCTGATTCTGTGTATTTAACTGATGATTCCAAGCATTTGCTGTAGATGTGTGAGTTTCCTGAGCAGAACCATCTGTTGCTGCGATCATAGCACTTGCTGCGTTATAAATGCCATAATACCAAGAAATAATTGCAGATCTAATCAAATCATAATGAGCTTCATTATATTCAAATATCCTTGTTAATGATGCGTACTGATGAAATGCCATAAACGTGCACTCGAAAGTATTAGTGTCACCTTTTTGATCCTTACTTCTTCTTTGTACTGACCGATATTTATTTTTTAATTCTGATCTTTCAAATTGACCTTCGTCACAGATAATTCTTAGTGCCTTAGACCAATTGATACTGGACTGTAAAGCAAAGCCAGGCTGAATATTGGGATCCTCGTCTTTAAGACGATTATATAACCACTGAGTCATATGCTTTTTTCTCTAACAAGTAATTATATAGTTTCTATGTTTTTAGCATTATTGGTAATTTTTGATGTTTGCTATCTATATAGCATCCAAAATGAAACGATATGCAGATCTGAAGGTTATGACAATACAGACTGCCTCAAATTTTGGCAAGATTACAGAAGTATTTTGAAGGAAATTGACTGGCTGGTTTTGGCCGAATAGCGACCGTTACAAAACGGCCACTAATACCCGGATTTATACTTCAGTTTGTTCGGCCATTTCCAATGCATCATCAACTTCAATTCCTAAATACCGAACTGTGCTTTCCAATTTTGTGTGGCCTAATAAAAGTTGGACGGCTCTCAGATTCTTGGTTCTTTTATAGATCAGTGAGGCTTTGGTTCGTCGCATAGAATGCGTACCGTAAGCGGCAGACTCCAGTCCAATTTGTTTTATCCATGAATGAACGATTCTCGCATATTGCCGTGTAGATAAGTGCGGTGAAAATTTTATTCTACTAGGAAATAGGTAATTTTCACTTTTAAGTCTGGCGTGTTCGATCCAATCTGACACAGCTTCCCTAGTCAGTTTGGTGATTTCAAATTGCACTGGTTGGTGAGTTTTTTGCTGCTCAATGATTGCTCGGCTTAAAATTTGGTTTCCTTGAGAAACATCTCGAACTTTTAGTTTTACCAAATCACATGCACGTAGTTTGCTGTCTATGGCTAGATTAAAGAGTGCTAGGTCTCTCACTTTTTGCGATAATTGCAGTCTTATCCGTATTGCCCAAATCTCCCTAAGTTTAAGCGGAGCCTTCTGTCCTACAAGTTTTCCTTTGTTCCAGGGTTCTCTATGGTTCTGAATTTGTGTAGTATTCATCATGACTTGAATCCTTATTTCAGTTTATGGAATCAAGAGTGTAGAATTTTAGGTGATAGGTCGCTCATCGACCAAAAGCAGACTCTGTTTTCACGGATTTCAATAAAATGCTTCACTTGCGGATTTTTACTGACGGTAGTGTTAATGCACAGTTAAAAGTGGGATATGGCGCTTACCTTGTGGTATCAGACTTAAATGCGTCTATAGACTTACTAAAAGATATAGTGAAAGTGAGGCGTTTTGAGCAAACCAGTTCAACGAAACTGGAACTGCAAACAGTGTTATGGTCACTGGAAGAGGTGATGGTTATGGCTAACGAAAACGATATTACGTTGACGGTTTATACCGATTCTCAAAATATTGTTGGTTTACCTGGAAGGCGCGTCCGACTTGAACAAAGCAACTATTACTCAGGTAAAAACAGACGGCTGAATAATTATGAGCTATACCAGAGATTTTACCGATTAACCGCCAAGCTAAATTGTGCGTTTGTGAAGGTAGCAGGCCATCAAGTATCCAGCAAGAAAGATGCAATTGACAGGATATTTAGCCTGGCTGATCGAGCATCAAGGCATGCGTTGCGAAAAAATTCTTAATGAGCGGTGCGAGGTGAGGTTGCAAATGATAATGCACTAAAATGATTTATGTGACTGGAATTGATCATATTGTATTGAGAACAACGAAACGCAATGAAATGTTGGATTTTTATTGTGGGGTCCTGGGGTGCAAGATTGAAAGGGAATCATCCCAGGAATTGGGATTAACGCAATTGAGAGCTGGCAGTGCATTGATTGATTTAGTGAGCGTGGATAGTAAGCTGGGAAAATTAGGTGGAGGTCCACCCGGAAAAACAGAAAATAACCTGGATCATTTTTGTCTACAGCTAAAGCCAATATCCGAGGAAGATATCAAAAGACATTTAGAATCGCATAACATTTCAGTTGGTGAATTTGCAGATCGTTACGGTGCTCAGGGAACCGGCCGATCCCTTTATATCAAAGACCCGGAAGGAAATACTGTTGAATTACGGTCTCAAGTCTGATCACTTTGTCTGTATGTCAATGGCTGTTTATGGCCGATACAGGGCAATCGTGCTTAAAAATACTTGAAAACAGAAACAAGTTGAGGTATTAGCTCTATCATTTTGATTTTAAATGACAGACAAACCAACAGCTTCAATCATTCATCATTTTTCAAGTATTGAAGATCCAAGAGTAGACAGACAAAAGAAGCATCAACTCCAAGATATATTTTTTATTTCACTTTGTGCGGTTATTTGTGGAGCGGACAATTGGGTGGCTATAGAAGAATTTGGTAAAGCCAAAGAAGCATGGTTTACCGAATTACTCGGTCTGCAACATGGAATACCCTCTCATGACACCTTCGGTGAAGTTTTCATGGTGATAGACACCGAGCAATTTAGCGAATGCTTTTCCAACTGGGTTTGTGATTTAGCGCGTTTGACTGATGGAGAGATCATTGCTATTGACGGCAAATGTATAAGGCGTAGCATTGGTATAAGGCGTAGCATTGACAGGGCCTCAAAAAAGGCAGCAATCCATATGGTTAGCGCATGGGCGCAGCGTAATAGCCTGGTTTTGGGTCAGGTTCAAGTGGATGACAAATCCAATGAAATTACGGCCATTCCCAAACTGCTCTCTCGCTTGGATATTACAGGAACCGTGATCACAATTGATGCGATGGGTTGCCAGAAGAAGATAGCCCGGCAGATTATTCAGCAAGACGCAGATTATGTTTTGAGCCTGAAAGGCAACCAAGGAAGCTTGCATGAAGATGTTGCCACATATTTTGCATCGTCACTGTCTCCAGAAGCCGCAAAGGTAACAGTTGATGGTGGACATGGGCGCATTGAGACACGAACTGTTCGTGCAATAGATGAGATAGCATGGTTAAAAGAACGACATTCCTGGCCGGGGCTGCAGAGCATCATTGAGGTCACAGCAACAAGAGAATCAGAAAATAAAATATCCAAGGAAACGCGTTATTTCATTAGCAGTCTAAGCGCCAGCAATCCTATCAAGCTGGAGCATGCTGTTCGCGCTCACTGGGCTATCGAAAACAATTTACACTGGGTTCTTGATATCGCCTTTGACGAAGACAGTAATCGAACACGCAAAGGCCATAGCGCAGCTAATCTTGCTATTATCAGACATATTGCTCTGAATCTGATAAAAAAAGAAAAAATGTCAAAGGTCGGTGTAAAAACAAAACGATTAAAGGCGGGCTGGGATAATGATTATTTGCTAAAAATTATTGGGGCAATTTAAGCCCGATTGCCCTGATGGCCGATACCTGATATTCTAATCATGCCAACTGTTCCGCTCGCTAATCTGCTTGTGCTGTTTTAGAAAATAGTATGCGTTATAGTTCAGACTAACTTCTCAGGTTACCGTCCGATTCTAACGACAACTATATTCACCTTAATTTGCCACGACCACGACACTAATGAGTGGACGCTATAATGACCGCTGATACCAATCCGCAACCAGGGAAAACAAGCGGTGTTATGCCGGCGGCTAATGATAGCGGGTCATGAAACAAATTAACAACCACTATCCTTATTGCTAATTTTCCTGGATTGTGGCAAAAGACACCAGGTATGAAAATTATTTCTCGTTGCGACCCATTCTTATGCTGTTGCCAGGTTTCAATTGTCCACGGTTGATTTTTAGGAAAGATTGAATATGAAAATAAATATTACAAAAAAAGAATATAGATTGTTACTTGATATTCTCTATCTTGGAGAGTGGATGTTAACAGCGCACGACCAGGAAGAAGTGCCAGAAAAAAAGCAGTATCAAGATGTAGTCCAGAAATTTTATTCATATGCTGAAGAAATGGGTTATGACAATTTGATAAAAGCTGATAAAGCATTAAATAAATACTTTGAAACAATAGAGTATGAAGAGAACAGTAAGGTTAACGAGATCATTGAGAACTATGATAATGCAACATTCTGGGACGAATTAGTGTCAGGACTTGCGTTGAGAGATGCTCAGGAAATTGAAGGAAATGACGCGTTCAATAAGATGTCGCCCGATGAAAGAATACAATTATTGTACCCATTGGAGGAAAAGTATCATGAAGAATTTATGGCAAATGATCTGGCTAATCTTCAAATAAAAAAATGAGGTGCGCTATAACCTGTACTGATTTGCCGTTGCGGAGATATAAATAATTCTTCGAATGTCCTTGGCTATTTATTTCCTGCCAGCCTTAAAACATTATTTATTCATTTGACACCAGAATAGTTAGTATGTTTGAATACTGTTACGTATTTCATAACGGAGTAACTCAACATGTCAAATCGTGGCGGAAAAAGAGAAAATGCAGGCAGGCCTGGTGGGCAAGGGAAATATGGCGAGCCGACAACCACAATACGCATACCGAGAAGTCAGAGAGATAACATTAGAAACTTTCTTGACGCATACCAATGCAAAAAAGAAAATTTCAGTCATGAAGCAGACAGTGTGGATGAGTTTTTGATTCCCGCGATTGGCGATCAACCCACCCGATTGCCACTTTTTTCTACCAAAGTTGCCGCAGGTTTACCAAGCCCGGCAGATGACCATGTCGAGCAACGTCTCGATATCAGTGAATTTCTAATTGATCACGCCGATTCGACCTTTTTCGTTACGATCAAGGGAGAATCGATGATCGATCTGGGCTTGTTACCGGATGACAAAGTTGTGGTGGATCGATCAAAAACGCCAGTTATCGGTGACATTGTGCTAGCAGTGGTTGATCGGGAATTCACCATCAAGATCCTTGATTACGGGGCGAACAAGATGCCAAGACTTATGCCGGCCAATTCATCGGGTGCTTACAGACCCATTTACATTCGGCCGGATACACAGTTTGAGATTTTTGGTGTAGTGACAGGATCATTCAGACGTTTCAAATGACCACATTGGAGCCATGTTATGTATTGCTTGATCTGGCAAAAACTGGTGCAACCCAACTCAAGATTGTATCTGTGAAACTGGCCTGATTCGCTATGAGAACGGTATTGAAGCCGGTCGATGCAATACGCGCAACAATCTGGAAGCTGGCTGTTCATGGCCGGCAGCCGTCTTCTCAGTTACAACATTAAACTGGCGTCAACAATCACTCGGCGGCTAAGTTTATTCCGGGGCAAAGCAAATAGCCGTAATCTTATTGCCGTCAGGATCACGCAGATAGGCTGCGTAAGCATTTGGAGCAAAACTGCGTGGGCCAGGCTTGCCTTCATCGGTGCCGCCGTTGGTCAAACCGGCTTCATGGAACTTATGCACTGCATCCCGACTGGCTGCCGCAAATCCAACAGTCCCACCATTTGCGCTGCAGGCAGGCTCGCCATTTGAGGGTGTGAGAATCACAAATTCAAAAGATTCTTTGCCATACATCATGGCGGTATCGTGAAACTTGCCAAGGTTGTTGATGCCCAGCGCGCCTAATACAGCGTCGTAAAAAGTAACGGCTGCATCAAAATTATTTGTACCTAATGTAACATGGGTAAAAATTGCCATTGTAGTTTCCTTAATTAAAATAAGGTGTAGTGTAGTTTATTTTTTATGGAAGAGGTTTTTTTATAATGTGGTCGGATTTGGTTCCTGTTTTCCTGGCAACGAATTTTTGAAACTGCTACTACATGTCGCTAATCGACCCTGAAGAGCCACTCAGTCTATATTTCCAAATGGCAACATACCTACGGAAAGCGGACAATCGATTCCGTTGGACCAACTCGATCTATCGGCTAGACGGCTTTTTAGCTAACTTGGCAGTACCGTTGAGAAGTTACGGCGTCGCCCGCCGGGAATTTGTCCCTGACACGATTCACGCTACTTCTCAATACGGCTAACAATCGCGCCGAGCTTTCACACCAGCCAACTCGGGTAAGAGAGCGAGGTATGGACGAAATCGATGGTGCAGGCGCAACGTTTCTTGGGCGCCCATGCTGCTGTGTACAATCTATTTAATCTTGGTCGCCATTTGGTGTCCGCCAACAATTATCGGGATTTGAGACAAGGTGCTTTTGCGTCTTGAAAAAAGGTAATGGTAGCTTAAAGCCTGCAAATACGGCGTTTCTGTCGTGCCGGAAAGTTAACTTGGCAATACCTCCTGATTGTGGCATTTCTCACATCATCTTTAGATTATCTTGTCTATGATATTAACTAAAGTGATGAAAAAAAGCATTTGTTTTTTCCTCTACTCTATATAGGTAATGTAGAAGAAGCTACTGATATAAAAATAACTAAAATCCAATTTTTTTGTACCATTTTTATACAGGTCACTAATTTTCCTAACACAATATTATATGGAGATACATAACGATGAAAAGTAAATCAACTAAGGAAGTACCTGTTCTCAGCCCAGCCTTGTTACGAGAACCATTTGGTGGAATCTACTTTCGATTTATGCTCGATCATATTGTCGAGCTATGCTCTCAGCTTGCATTTGATGTGGTTAAACGACCAGCCCAGTTTGGGAAGTTGTCAGAGGAAACTAATAAGATACTTGAAAATTTTAGAACACGTTTAGGTACCGATCCCAATTGGCCGAATGCTTCACAGCGAGGTGAGATTTTTGATCTATTTTTAGGGAATTCTTTTTCGGCAAACAGTGCTGCCTACCGCTTAACCGTATTGAAATATACTGAAGGAGCCAATACGGTTAATTTAGATACCCACCAACATGCATTGGTGGATGCGGCCAATTCACTGCAGTGTCTATTGAAGCCAACAGAAGAGCAAGCTACACAAGTGGGCTTTCGTCAGTTATCAGAAATTTTTGATCAATCAGTAAAGGTTTTTCAATCTAAAGAAATTCATCAAGTGTTTGGTATTACTGAAAAACTTGACCCACAATGGCCATTTACAACGCCCTTTTCAGATACAGGTGCTACATTATTGGATGAAGTATTTAGGCAGTCTGGGCAGGTCTACTGTCAATCCTGGGGTCGATATTATTTCGCTACTCTACAGCGAGTCGCTTTTCTAGGTCATGTGACTATCTCTTCAATTATGTTGGATGATAAAGATGCTCAGTCCTTAGCGAGTTATGGTTATCGTTGGACACGTGCTTTAAATGATTTATTACCTACACAAAAGATCATTCGTGCGTGGAAACAACCCGCCTTTCGGGTTGAGTTAACCGAGCAAGAACAATTGCATTGCCCCCCTAATCCTGCAGGCGAAATTGATACAAGCAATGCGAATCTCAGACCGACAATATCGGATTCCTCTAGTCCTCAGCAAGCAGGGCAAACATTTACGGTGAGCGGTGAAATTTGTTGCTCGACAACACCGTCAGTATCTTGTATGTCTCACTGTCCACCGCCCGACGATATTCTCAATCCAGGTGGAACCTATCCCTGCTGTACACATCACTGCTGATAAATAGTTAGAGCTTATCGTTAATATGACTTTAGCTTTCAGTCGAGATGCTTTTTTTCGCTCGCTCAACCTTAACGAAAGAGTAAATATTGTCCGATCACTTGATGACGATATATTGAGTAAAGTATGCGATGCTGACCGTGCTAAAAACATAAGTGTTAAGTGGCTTGATCATTTATTGTTTGACGCACAAAACTGGAAAATAAAGCTTCATAGTTTGGGTTTTTCTGAAACCTTAACGCAGCACGCTTTCAGTTTAACGAACAGTGACTTAATACCGTTAAAATTAGAGCATTGGCAATCTGCTCTAATTATCTCTCCTCCTGCGCTAAATATTGATATTAAAGCGAATGCAGAACAATGTTTTTCCCCGCTTATATTTAGCTTTGTTAATGATTCAGTTTTAAAATTACAAAAAGATATTAGTTCCAGTCTGCGCCTGTTGACCATCATAGACACTCAGGGCTTTCTCCAATCATTTCAAAGTGATCTCAGCCAACGTCTACACCGAATAGTAGAGAGGGTGGCGGTATTAGAAATGAATAGCGCTCGACTTAGTGGCCATTTATCAGGGAGCAATAGCCATGAGCGTTTTCAGAGTTTTTTGACATTACTTACAGATTGTAAAGTTGTTCAAAGCATATGGGAAGAATATCCCGTTCTTTATCGTTTGTTGGCAAAGGTGTCTTCACATTCTCAATTAGCCGCAAGTCAGTTAGTAAAAAATGTAATAGCCGACTACGATGATATTATTGATATTTTTTTTCATGGAGTTAATCAAGGCCCCATAAAGAATGTTCACTTTGGTTTAGGTGATAGCCACCGCAATGGTAATACAGTTAATGTTTTACGTTTTCATTCGGGTAAAAAAATTGTATATAAACCTCGATCACTAGATATTGATATACACTTTTATGAGGTTTTAACATGGCTTAATAATAAAAAAGCATTGCCTGAACTAAAAGCCTTACGCACACTGAATCGTCATGATTATGGTTGGGTTGAATATATCGAAGCCAAAGAATGCTCATCTGTTGATGAGGTAAAGTGCTTCTATCAACGACAGGGAGTCTATCTAGGCATACTTTATGCGCTGGGTACCACAGACTTACATCGAGAAAATATTATTTCCTGTGGCGAATACCCCATTATTGTCGATCTTGAAACACTATTGCATCCAAGCCTAGAAAACACCCATGAATATCAAAGTGAGAATATGCGCTTATTTGCCGAGACAATGAATTCTTCGGTATTGTCGACGGGATTATTACCTTCACCTCTTGGCGTTAATCGCATACTAGATATGAGTGGCCTTCGAGGACGAGATAATCAATTGACACCATATAAAGTATTGCAGTGGGAGGATCCTTGCCTTGATACATGGAAATATAGGCGTGATCATGTTCGATTGCCGGCTGCCAATCACTCCCCACGTTTAAATAATGAATCTCAAATGGTGGATCACTACTTAAATGAATTTATTGAAGGCTTCCAACATTGTTATCAATTAATTATCAAATATCGTGATGAGTTTTTTGGAGACGATGGGCTTTTATCAAAATTTTCCAATGATAAATCCCGTGTTGTTTTACGTTCAACACAAACCTATGGCGTATTATTACAGGAAAGCTATCACCCCGATGTGATGCGAGATGGCTTAGCAAGAGATCAGCTTTTTGACCAACTATGGTTTCCCATTAACACCAATAAAAACCTAGCAAGAGTGATTAAATCAGAACAAGGCAGCTTATGGAATAATGATATTCCTCTATTTGTTACCCAGCCAACGTCCAAGGATATTTATACTTGCACTGGTGAAAAAATTAATAATTTTCTCCGAGAGCCTGCGTTAAAAACGGTCACTCAACGTATTGAAAAATTCTCTAGCGATGATCTTGTGAGGCAGGGATGGTTAATTGATGCTGCTTTACGGATTGAATCCGCCTACGATAATGCTAAATTTGACCCAACAAAGATGTCCCCGCCCGCGAATGAGAATCTACTTTTCCCCGCAACACATTTAAATTCATCTACTTTATCGTTAGACATTGCCTTGGCCATTGGACAGCGTTTAAAACAATTAGCATTTGCCAACAAAAGCTCTTGTACTTGGTTGAGTATTGGACGTTTGAATAGCCATGATTGGAGAATCGAGCCATGTGGTATGGATTTATATAATGGTTTGCCTGGCGTCACACTTTTTCTTGCTTATCTTGGTCATGTTTCTGGCGATGATAGCTTTACTCGGTTGGCGCAATCTTCAATTAAAATGATTTTGCAGGAGATGGAAACCATAACACCAATGGGTATCGGTATGTATACCGGCGGTAGCGGCATTATCTATGTTTTAACGCATTTATCTGTGCTTTGGAGCGATGATAACTTGCTGACTATTGCGGAAAACTACGCGGAAAAATTGGGTAAGCTTATTGATATGGATCAAGATTTTGATATCGTCGATGGTGCTGCGGGATGTATTGTTGCATTGTTACCACTCTATAACATTACCAAGTCATCAAAAATACTAAACCTACTCGTTCGTTGTGGCAATCATCTTGTCAAATATGCCACACCTCAAAAGAAAGGTGTAGGCTGGCTTATTCGGCTAGAAAAAAGTCATGCACTAGGAGGAATGGCACATGGTGCTGCGGGTATCGCCTGGTCATTGCTGCAATTATGGGAGATTACGGGAGTAGAGGCTATAAAAGAAACGGCAGTACAGGCGTTGGAGTATGAGCGCTCTTTGTTTTCAGAAGAAAATGGTAATTGGCACGACCTTCGTGAAGATCGACTCGACTTAACACATGGGCAGCATAATAAATTTATGTCATCTTGGTGTCATGGTGCACCAGGTATTGGGATGGCAAGAATTGGAATATATCAGCAATTACCTTCAAAAAAGGTACTAGATGAAATCAATGTAGCCGTCACAACGACGATAAATTATGGGTTTGGTGGTAACCACAGCCTGTGCCATGGTGATTTAGGAAATATGGAATTGCTAATATTATTACGCGATAAAATTCCTCAGCATTATATTTGGCAACACGAAACGGCACAGTTATCTGAACAATTAGTGAAAAAGTTATCGCAAAATTGGACTTGCGGCATTCCTATTCCCGTTAAAATTCCTGGCTTGATGCTGGGTCTAGCGGGTATAGGTTTCGAGTTGCTGAGACTCTATGATTCCACACGAGTGCCTTCATTATTCTTGGCAGAAGGACCTTATCAGATAATTCAAAATTTGAACCAAAGTTCCCATTCTCTCGTTAATTTTTAGCTTTTTATAGACACCGGCATACCTAGGTTGGCCATTCTGTTGAGTGCAGACGCACTGATGGTACTGCCAAGTTAACTGTATTTGAGCGACAATAGCGGAATGAAAAATTCAGCGACCCTACACAAATGCCATCGATTTCCATCTGAAATCATACAACATGCAGTGTGGCTGTATTATCTATTAAACTTAATCCATCGTGATATCGAAGACCTGTTAGCTGAAAAGGGAATCGTAGTAGCCCATGAATCGATTCGTCTATGGTACATTATATTTGGTCCAAAATATGCCAGGAAGTTAAGGTGCTAACACCATGGATATGGAGATACGTTTTTCCTTGATGAGGTATTTGTAAAGATTCAAGGTAAACAACAGTATTTGTGTGGGCGCGCAATAGACCAAGACGGTGAAGTGGTCGATATTTTGCTGCTGTGTTCAATCTATTCAATCTTGGCCGTAATCTGCTGTCTGCCTACCATTACCGAGATCTGAGACAAGGGACCTTCGCGTCTTGGAAAGATGCTACGTTAGCATAAAGGAGATAATTCCAGCTAAAATAAATATTTCACCTTCAAGGTTGTGTCCCGACTGTCACTGAATGACCACTTCTCAAGGCTAACCAGCCGTTCACTAGGTACAGATAACAGGCTGTTTATGGCCGATACCAGATATTCTAATAATGCCAACTGTACCCTCGCTAATTTGCATGTGCTGTTTTAGAAAATAGTACGCGTTATAATTCAGGCCAACTTCTCAGGTTACAGTCCGATTCTAACGACTACTATCCTATTTGCTAATTTTCCTGGATTGTGGCAAAAGACACCAGGTATGAAAAGTATTTACAAGTTAAGTTGCGACTTGTTCTTATGTTGTTGCCAGGTTTCAATTGTCCACAGTTGATTTTTTAGGAAAGATTGAATATGAAAATAAATATTACAAAAAAAGAATATAGATTGTTACTCGATATTCTCTATCTTGGAGAGTGGATGTTAACAGCGCACGACCAGGAAGAAGCGCCGGAAAAGAAGCAGTATCAAGATGTAGTCCAGAAATTTTATTCATATGCTGAAGAAATGGGTTACGAGAATTTGATAAAGGCTGATAAAGCATTAAATAAATACTTTGAAACAATGGAGTATGAAGAGAGCAGTCAGGTTAACGAGATCATTGAGAACTATGATAATGCAACATTCTGGGACGAATTAGTGTCAGGACTTGCGTTGAGAGACGCTCAGGAAATTGAAGGAAATGATGCGTTCAATAAGATGTCGCCGGAAGAAAGAATACAATTATTGTACCCATTGGAGGAAAAGTATCATGAAGAATTTATGGCAAATGACCTGGCTAATCTTCAAATAAAGAAATGAGGCGCGCTATAATCTGTACTGATTTGTCGCTGCAGAGGTAGATTTTTAGAGGCGCCCGTAATTCTTAGAATGTCCTCGGTCATTGATTTCCTGCCAGCCTTAAAACATTATTTATTCATTTGACACCAGAATAGTTAGTGTGTTTGAATACTGTTACGTATTTCATAACGGAGTAACTCAACATGTCAAATCGTGGCGGAAAAAGAGAAAACGCAGGCAGGCCTGGCGGACAAGGGAAGTATGGCGAGCCGACAACCACAATACGCATACCGAGAAGTCAGAGAGATAACATTAGAAACTTTCTTGACGCATACCAGTGCAAAAAAGAAAATTTCAGTCATGAAGCAGACCGTGTGGATGAGTTTTTGATTCCCGCGATGAGCGATCAACCAACCCGATTGCCACTTTTTTCTACCAAAGTTGCCGCAGGTTTACCCAGTCCTGCAGATGATCATGTCGAGAAACGTCTTGATATCAGCGAATTTCTAATTGATCACGCCGATTCGACCTTTTTCGTAACGATCAAGGGAGAATCGATGATTGATCTGGGCTTGTTACCGGATGACAAAGTTGTGGTGGATCGATCAAAAACACCAGTTATCGGTGACATTGTGCTTGCAGTGGTTGATCGGGAATTCACCATCAAAATCCTTGATTACGGGGCGAACAAGATGCCAAGACTTATGCCGGCCAATTCATCGGGTACTTACAGACCCATTTACATTCGACCGGATACACAGTTTGAGATTTTTGGTGTAGTGACAGGATCATTCAGACGTTTCAAATGAGCACATTGGAGCCATGTTATGTATTGCCTGATCTGGCAACAACCGGCGCAACCCAACTTAAGTGTCAAATTTCACCCTAATGGAGCCACCCGTTTTCGGTCTAATGGAGCCACTTTAAAACGCAAATTTTCGGGTTCAGACAGGGTGTATTATTTTCCTTTTTTGGGTTCTTTATCAAGTTGTTCGTCAATAGGTTTTGGTGAACGATAACTTTTACCATCCAGGACGACGCGGTAAGCGCCGTGTCTGAGTCTATCCAGGGTTGCCGCGCCTAGCAGTTGATTGGGGAAGGCATCCCCCCATTCGCCAAAGTCCAGATTACTGGTAATCACTGTGGCCGTGCGTTCATACCGTTCAGCCACCAGATCGTGGAAGTCCTCGTCATGGGGTGGTCGCAGTGGTTTAAGGCCGAAATCATCAATAATAAGCAGCGGTATTTTCGCCAGATTCTGGAACTTGCGGTCATATGTATCGGTAGCACGAGCGGCGTGCAAAGAACTGAGCAGTTGTGACTGCGAGGTAAACAGGACGTCATGTCCCTGGCGTACTGCGGCATGGCCAATGGCCTGTGCGATGTGACTTTTTCCGGTGCCGCAGGGTCCGGCGATGAGCACGGCAACCTTTTCTTCGATAAAACGTCCGGTGACCAGTTCGTGGATTAATGCCGAGTTGATGTTTGGATTGAAGTTGAAGTCGAACTGATCGAGTGTTTTCTGGGTGCGGAAAGCCGCACGCCGTAAACGGGAAGCAAAACGTTTCTGCTCTCTTCGCGCCACTTCATCGGCGATCAACAAGGCAAGAAATTCAGGATATGGTAGCTTTTTATCGATTGCCTGTTTATTGCGGGATTCCAGCGAGTCGAGAATACCGGAGAGTCTGAGCTGTTTGAGCATCGGTGTCAGTTCGGGGATTGGATTCATGGTTTTCTCCTTTTATTGGTTAATGTTTTAGTAAGGTTTGTATGTTCCGGCAGAAGCGGCCCTGGCCGGTATAGCTGTCGGCCAGATTGTCAAAGGCCAGCTGTGGCGAGGGGTGTTGATCGAGGCCTTTTTCAAGAATAGTCTTGACGGTGCGATAGCGCGGGTTGTGGTAATCCAACGCCCTTTGACAGGCAGCTTCAAGCCGGATGTTGCCGTACTTGTTTTTCAACCGGATCAGTCCCTGGGCTGCGCGCAGATTATCCAGCACCCGGTCGGCGAATAGTTGTCTGACCAGTTGATGGCAGTGTTTACCGATTGCCTCCGATTGTTTCAGACACCACTGAGGATCGCGCATTTTCCAGGCAATGGCTTCCGGCGGCAGATGGTCATCTGAAGTGGAACGTGCACCAGGGCGCGATTGCCGGGGATGTACAGCTACCAGTTCATGATCACGAAAAACCCGGATGGTCGCAGAACTGGCTTTTAACCAGAGCGACTGACCGATCAGTCTGAATGGCGCCGAGTACAGGCATTTCTCAAACTGCACATGACTATCCCGATGCACCTTGACCTTGTGCCAGCTGGCCAGTTCAGGCGGATTGGTCGGTAAAGGAGTCAACAGCGGTTGTTCCAGGCTGAAGCGTAACAAGGGTTTTTCATGGGTGGAACCATGAATACGGTTACCCGCTACATGGAATATCCAGTCATGCAATTGCCGGTTGGCATCCTGTAGATTCCGGAATTCGCGCAACGGTGTAAAACTGCGCTTGAGATACTTGATGCCCGATTCCACACGCCCTTTTTTCTGCGGCTGTCGAGGTGGACAGGCATCGATTTTAAAACCATAACCCTCGGCACATTGCGCATATGCTCTTTGCACTTGAGGGTCATAGATGCAGGCACGGGTAATTGCACATTTGGCGTTATCAATAATGATCCGTCCAGGAACGCCATTGAACCATTCGAAGGCATGGCGGTGACAATTCAGCCAGGTGTCAATCTTCTGGTTCAGGACAAGCTCGGCATACTGATGGCGACTCCAGCACAGTGTCATCAGAAAGAACCAGGTTTTAAGTTCTTCGCCCGTTCGGGTATCAACCAGTCTTGGGCCTGTACCGAAGTCAACCTGCGCCGCTTCGGCAGGTTCAAACTCCAGATGCATGGTGGCATTGGGCTGTGTTGGCTTTAATGAGCGAACAAACCGATAAACAGAAGCGTAACTGCCGTCGAACCGATGGTTGCGCACCAGGGTCTGGTAGATAGTCTTGGCCTGCACACCGTTGGCAACCCACTGCGCGACAGTATCACGGTAGGGTTCAACGCAGGAACCTGTCGTTGCAGAGGATTGCTGTGCCGGTTGATTCAAGTACTGTGCAAGCATTTCATCATCCGGCAGATGACGGTCTGTATCCAGCCAGCCTTGTTGCAAGGCAATTTGCCGCAGCGCCTTGGCTTTGGGCCGACCTATCAGCCCAGCTCTGGCCAATGCCCGGTCGGAATCTCCGAGACGCATGCGGACTATGATTTGACGATATTCAAACATTTCGAATCTCCTGTTGCTCATGGTTATCCTCTGATAAAAAATCAACAGAATAACCAGCAGTGACAAAAAATCCGAACCCGAAATCCGGTGAATGCAGCCTAATCAAATGGCTCCATTATGGTGAAAATTAAGTGGCTCTATTACAGTGAAATTTCACTGGTTCCATTATGGTGAAATTGGACTGGCTCTATAGGGGTGAAAACTGACATTAAGATCATATCTGTGAAACTGGCCTGCTTTGCTATGAGAACGGTATTGAAGCGGGCCGATGCAATACGCGCATCAATCTGGAAGCTGGCTGTTCATGGCCGACAGCCGTCTTTCTCAATTACAACATTAATACCGGCTACCGCTTCAGACCTCCTCAGGAACTAAGCCGGTTACGTGGGTTGCCAGGTTGGAATTCAATGAGCATAAATAGCTTCAGTTTTAAACTGGCGTCAACAATCACTCGGCGGCTAAGTTCATTCCGGGGCAAAGCAAATAGCCGTAATCTTGTTGCCGTCAGGATCCCGCAGATAGGCTGCGTAAGCATTTGGCGCAAAACTGCGTGGGCCAGGCTTGCCTTCATCAGTGCCGCCGTTGGCCAAACCGGCTTCATGAAACTTATGTACCGCATCCCGACTGGCTGCCGCAAATCCAACAGTCCCACCATTTGCACTGCAGGCAGGCTCGCCATTTGAAGGCGTGAGAACCACAAATTCAAAAGATTCCTTGCCATACATCATGGCGGTATCGTGAAATTTGCCAAGGTTATTAATGCCCAGCGCGCCTAATACAGCGTCGTAAAAAGTAACGGCTGCATCAAAATTATTTGTACCTAATGTAACATGGGTAAAAATTGCCATAGTAGTTTCCTTAATTAAAATAAGGTGTAGTGTAGTTCATTTTTTATGGAAAAGATTTTTTTATGACGTGGCCGGATTTGGTTCCTGTTTTCCTGGCAACGGATTTTTGAAACGCCTGTTACATGTCGTTAATCGACGCATTGCGGACTTTGGTTGATTCAATTTAATTAATGCGCCGAATAAAAAATATGCCATAAAGGGAACTAGCTTGTTACAATTGAGTACACAATTGAGTGCACTAATTGGAGGTTTTTATGACTCAACGTATTGGCGTGAGAGAACTGCGCGAAAAGTTATCATTGTTTCTCGAATCAAGTGAAACTATTGAAGTTACAAGACACGGGCAAACTATCGGTTTCTTTATTCCTGTTCCAAAACGGCCAGGACAAACTCAGCGTGAAGCGCTCCTGGAAGCAGGAAAACGCATGGATGATGAATTAGTCCGGTTGGGCCTCAAAGAAGATGAGCTGTTGGAAGAATTTAGACAATGGCGGCAACAGCGATCACATGCAACATAAACGTTTAGTCATTGATGCAAATATTCTTATTCGTGCTGTATTGGGTCACCGAGTTAGATATTTGATTGAGCATTACTGCGGATCAGTTGCTTTTTACACGGCAGAGGCAAATGCAGCAGAAGCGGAAATTTATCTCTCTACAGAACTGATGACCAAGCATAACTTGAGTGAATCAATCTGGCGGCCAGTATATGCCGGGATTTTGAATACTGTTCAGGTCATTGCTGATGACATTTTAATTGAGTTAGAGAGCAAGGCAAAATCACGCATTTCATCCCGTGATGTCAATGATTGGCCTGCTGTAGCCGCAGCCCTGTTACTCGATTGTCCTGTATGGACAGAAGACAAAGACTTTTTTGGCGCAGGCATTGCCACCTGGACAACTGCCACCGTAGAATTGTATCTTGCTGATATATAATTGATAATGTTTAAGTGATATCCGTCTATTTTCTTATAAGAAATATAGTTAGATTTGAATACAGCTAATCCCTACATGAAAGAATGCGATGTAAGAAAATTGATTTGGAAATCTTATGATAGGTAACACTCTTAGATTAAGTCATTTTTAAGAACAGCTCTAAAACGGATGCTTCCATCACGAACTTTCTGCAAAGCTTCATTCGCCGTTGTATGTGTAAACTCCTCAATAATTGGTTTAATATCATTTTTAGCTGCAAACTCAAGCATGGCACGCATTTGGTTACTGGCCCCAATTGGTGAAGACGATAATGTTAGACGGCTAAAAATAAGCGGCATCAAGTTGAAATTTTCCACCTTGTCCGGCACCCCCACAAAATGAAGCACGCCATAGGGGCGCATAAGACCTACATAATGATTAATATCTATAGACCCACCAGAAACGCAGAAAAGTAAATAGTGAAGCTTACCCGCAATTGCTGACATGTCTGCTGAGCTCGACGAATCTATAAAACCCGAGACACCTAGCGCCTTACAGAATTTCCGCTTACTTGTACCACGTGATACAGCATAAGTTTCGGCGCCCATTTTTTCTGCAAATTGAATAGCCATATGGCCAAGTCCACCAATACCAACAATACCCACACGCTTACCTTTTAAATCCCAACTCTGTCCAGCAAATTCATAGAGTGGAGCAGCTACGGTAAGTCCACCACACATAAGCGGGCCTACATATTTCTCTTCATAGCCTTCGGGAATTTTGAAGAGATAACGTGAATCGGTACGAAGATATGCCGAAAAGCCTCCATGATGTACATGCTCGCCAGTCTCATCTATAGTATTTTCAAAGTAGGTGAATTTTCGCTTCAGACAAAGATTATCAATCCCTTCTATACAATACTCGCATTCTCCACAAGCTTGGGCCAGCGCGCCAAGACCAACAATATCTCCCACTTCTAGGCCCTTAACATCTGGGCCAATACCGATGACACGGCCCACAACTTCATGACCCGGGACAAGTGGATAACGAGAAAACCCCCAGTCGTTGTCTATCATGTGATGATCTGTTGCACATACACCCGTGTAGGTCACACGTATATCAGCATCAAGCTTGGCAAGAGGTTTTGGGGGATAATTATAATCCTGAACTTTGCTTTTTGGCTCTAGAGCTGCCATAGAAGGAATTTGGTCGGGAATCTGATCTGCCATTATTTTCTCCTTAAGCACGGTAGGTTGATGGGGTAAGTCTTGCGCACTCCAATATTATTCAACACAAATTTATTGATCACACTTTTTAAGTGCGAACAGACAATATTCGTCGAACTCAATAAAATCAAAAATTTGCTTATGTAGAGCCCTTTAACTCTGTCAATTTTAAACGATAATTGTCGCTATATGTTACCGGTGCGCGATTACCAAAGGAGGCCTTATTTTTTGTGGTAAATGTTGGTCGAGAGGCATTTGGCAATAGCGGTATTGGGAGCGCATGATCCGCAACGGTAACGACTACGCACGGCATGTGGTTTACATTCATTTCAACCCGGTGAAACACGGTTATGTCGATCACGCCGTAGATTGGGCCTGGTCAAGTATTCATCGACTCACTGCAGTGAAGCATGTTGGGGTTCATAAGTTTACCTCAACCTACTTGCTGTTACATGTCGCTGATCGACCCATTGAAGTCGCTCACCCCGTATTACCAAATGACAGCAAACCAAGTGTAAGCGGGCATTCAATTGTGCCAATTTTATCTATCGTTCAGATGCTAATTTTAAATTTAACTAAGGGCAATAATCGTCATGATCTATAGAACTTGATAACTTGCCTTTTTAGTATGATACACAGCAACTTTAAATTATTCGTTGACCATGAAAATAGAAAGGTGTTCAGTTAAAGAAAGCTCTGTAGTGTGTATTGTGGCGCGAAAGTCATTTCTCAGCATGCCGGGTAAGAATCTGTGTGAAACCCTTATCTATATTAATTTTGGTCGCATTGGCCAAATGATTATAAAAAACGGCCATGCCTGACATGGCTATAATCTCCATAATTTCTTCTTCATCAATTGAGTGAGTTGTAATGAGTTTTTCTATTTGCGTTTGAGAAACACCAATATTCAAACAAAATGCATGGTGCGCAGCTTCACAGTAGTGACAATCTTTTAATGATGAAATGGCTACAAAGATCATCTCTTTTAGACGTCTACTAACCCGTCCACTTGTTAAAATATGATTCATGACAGGCCAGATACCATTTAATGATTCCGGAGCAGTCGCCCAGACTCGGAAAAAATGAGGTGTAAAAGGCGCATTTAATGCTGTTTTGATTTTATTAAATGTTGTCTCAATTTCTGGTGTTACAGGCGCATCATCGATAATTTGACTAATTGTTCTCATATGGATTCTTTCTTGGGGTTATGTTTTTTGAAGATAAATTTATTTGTTCTAAATTTTTTCCTGGCAATCTTCACAATTATGAATATAGAGGATAATGCAAGAAATTATTTTAATATCTGATATTTTTGTGTGGCCATTTGTTAAGTGTTTCTTTTTTAACTTTTTGAAAAGGTATTTTAGTGGCGAAATTTAATTTGACAATTAAAATGATAATCACGCCCATTGCCATATAAAAATTCCGGGCCACCGGTTCATCGGCAAAACCCAGAATAAAAGGTACGACTATGAGTGTTGGTCCAACGATCCGTTCGATCCAGCCATGCAGCGTAAAGGCAGGCTAGTAGCTAGTAGCTAGTAGCCCGGATGGAGCTCGCGAAATCCGGGAAAATTGAGCCTGTCCCTGGAAAGATCACTCTCCAAACTGATACTGATCAAACGTGTCACTATTCGCACACCCTCAATTCAATGGACAAACCGTTTTCGCAACAAAACGGTGGAAGCTTGAATAACGCCAGTCTTTCACCTGCTTAACTTGGCCATGTTTAACTGGATTATAGTGGATATAATCAATATGCCGTGAAAAATCAATAGCATCGCGTAGCGTATGCTCCCAAAAGCGCCGTTGCCAGAGTGCGTATTCGCCCTTGGTGTTTCGAACAATGGGTATTTGCGTTGCAAGTTGATGTGTAAAATCGCTTTTAATGGATCGCCAGCGGGAAGAATAATCAGCATCATCTGGTGGCAAGGTCCAGATAGCATGCATATGTTCCGGTAATACAACTCAGGCTTCTATCGTAAATGGTCTTGCTTCTCGCGTTTTCCGCACCGCTTCACGTAAAAATTCAAGATGATCGATCAATAAAGTTGATTTCCGATCACTTAAGGTGATGGTGAAGAAATAGCTTCCACCCATAACACGATTGCGTCGATAGTGCACCATTCTGCTTGCCTTGTAATCAATGATAACTCGATGTCTGGTAACCTCGTTTATCCCGGATTCCGCAAGCTCCATCCGGGCTACTAGCTAATCGACCCCAAGCGGTCGGTGAGATAACAAAAAACTCATTTTTTAGCAAAAAAATAACACGTTGGGTAATAGTTGCAACAAAAGGATCATTCTTGTTGAGCGATTTGTTAGTCATTTTCTGGTCTTCGATTGGTTGCTTCTTCAAGTCTTTTCATTAAAATCGATTTCAGTTCTGTAATGTTTTTGTACTCAGGGCAATTATAGGCTGCTAGATCAAAATGAATTGATGTGCCTGCTTTTCTATAAAGCATAACTCTCCTTCCAAGCGAATGGGCATATCCGATCTCGTAGTAGACACTAGGTCGCTCGTTCGTCAGATCACCTACCAGAAATTCGCTGGTCTTGATTTCTTCGATTATTCTCTTGGTGATTACGTCTTCATGTTCTATTCCATCTGCTCTAACTGCTTTAACTCCGAACCTAGAAAAACATTCTTTATACGCCCCATATACATCCTCGTTTTCGGGGTTACTGTTGTCTATTGGCATCATAATAAAAGCAGTATTAGGTCGATATGATTGGGATAAATTTGGGTTCTTTTCGGGTAAACCATCAGGTAAATTTGCTGGTGTAATCTTTAGTAACTGAGCTATTCCTTCTAACTGTTCGATACACTCAAAAAATGCATTCTTTGCGTCAACTGGAGAGCTGCATTCATCTTCTGACTGTCCAGGTGGGTTTACCCCCAAAACAGTACCTTCGTCATGCAGCACCTCAATTTCCCACGATCTGAATCTTCGTAGTTTGAGAGCCGCTCGCATTCGCTTTATGCAACGTCCAACATCCTTTTCATCAGATACATCTAAAACTGGAGATGCTTTAAGTGTAGGTATGATTAACGCAACTACGTTAAATAACATTTCTTGGGTTTTCTGAGATTGCAGGTGGCGTTCATGCGATAACCTGTCCCAATAACCATTTCTACCCTCATCGCAAATCTTCCATTGTGGTGTTGTATCTTTACTGCATTCGGCAATCGCGGCATCAAAGAATGCCATCGCATTTTCACCTAGGGTCACTGCTGTCCCGCTAACTGACAAATGAAGAGGCCCGATTCAACCAAAATTGTTACAATAGGATTTACGATAACTTATTGAATAAGATTGGAGAATCAGGCCATGGCACATTGTAATACAATCCTTTCCCAAATTCTAAAATTTGTTTCGAGACATGAATTTGAGTCTTTGGCAAACCACCATCATGCGGGGCGATCTTTTCGTACCGCTACCCGTTGGTCCCAGTTTGTAGTCATGGTGATGGCACAGTTATCTGGCCGTATCAGTTTGCGTGATATCGTAGGGAACGTGAATGCGCAAGCACACCGTCTGTATCATCTTGGCAGCGCAAAGCTAACACGCTCGAACCTTGCGCGCATGAATGAAAACAAGCCCTATAGCTTGTATGAGGCGTTGTTTGGAAAGTTGTTGCGCCATTGTCAACATCTAACGCCAGGCCATCGATTCCGCTTCAAGAACACGCTTTATTCACTGGATGCATCGACCATTGATTTGTGCCTGTCTGTTTTTCCTTGGGCTGATTTTCGAGCTACGAAAGGGGCTATCAAATTGCATGTCGGCCTCAATCACAGCGGTTATTTGCCTGAATTTACCGTAATCACAGAAGGAAAAACGACTGATATTGAAGTTGGGCGCACACTGGCATTTCCAACTGGCAGTATCGTGGCAATGGATAGAGGCTACATGGATTACGCTTGGTTTAACCAGTTGACAAACAAAGGCATATATTTTGTTACCCGCCTTAAATCAAATGCCCGCTATAAAGTGATTGAGCACCACGCTGTACAGAAAAACAAAGGAATAATCAGCGATCAGACGATAATGTTTACCGCTAATAATGCCGTGAAAAAATGTCCGATTCCATTACGCCGCATCGTCTATCGAGATATCGATACCGGCAAGCAATATATTTTTCTGACGAATCATTTCAAACTGGCGGCCAAAACCATTGCCGATGTCTATAAGGCGCGCTGGCAGGTGGAGCTTTTCTTCAAATGGATCAAACAGAACCTTAAAATCAAATCGTTTGTCGGAACCAGCAAAAATGCAGTTATGACTCAAATCTGGATCGCATTATGTGTCTATTTGCTGATCGCGTTTATCAAATTTCAGTCAAAGATTCATATCAGTATGCAACAAATACTACGATTGTTGCAGCTCAATCTTTTTGAAAAACGTGATCTCATGGCTCTTTTGCGAGGCGATCCTCCTGATAGCCGCTTCAAATATGATAACCAACCAACTTTGTTTTGATTGGAAAGTTAACGGGACAGCAGTGACCTAGGGTGGTTATTCCGTCTTTAAGCTCTTTGATGTCCATCATTAGTGACCCTTATGGAGCTAACACCTCATAGAGCATGTATCTCCTTAATTCTTTTATAATGCGTAGATTTAGCTTTCATCACAACGAGCAAATTATAAGTGATTTATTGAAAGTAGTGACTGACCACTTTTGGCCGAAAACGGCCATTTCAATAATACCGTCAGTATTGGTTTAATTCTACTTTCGAATACTTCGGAATAAATTCAAACTTCTACAAATTTAAAACTACTCAGTACTTGCCTAAACTCTCAATGAACGTTAAAAATTTGTTGCGATACTTGTGCTCATGCCCCCAGAACACATCGCTATGCACCCCATCCGGTATCTTCCAAAATGTTTTTGGTTCGGCCAGTTTTTCAAAAATCATATCGCCAAAAATGGGCTCGACTGTTCTGTCTTGTTGTCCATGTATGACCAAAACCGGCACGGGCGATAATAATTTCAGGTTCTGCGGCGACCACCGGTCACTCAATAAAACATAACTCAGCGGCTGCAGCGGCCAGGTCAGCCAATGATGGGACAGTTTCTCTCGGGCGATGCGCTGAAAAGAATCAAACGTGCTGTCTGCGACCACCAGTTTTAAATTAATCTCCGATTTTTTATCGATTGCGGTTTTTAATGTGATTATTCCGCCCATGCTTTGCCCATAAATAATGATGGGGCTGTCTTTGGCTTTATGTTGATTGACCCAATCCACTGCCGCATGGCCTGATTCGACACAACTCTTCGGCGAAGGTTTCCCTTCCGAGCGCCCATAACCGGGATAATCAAAAATAAATAAATTATAATTTTCTGCGCTAATCCAGACCAGATGCATGAAATGGGACGTCAGGTTTTCGGCGTTACCATGAAAGAAAATGATTGTCGCTTTGGCAGGCGTTTTTTTGGCTGGAAACCACCAGCCATGTAGTCTTCTTTGCGCACTATCGGTGAAAAAAATATCTTCCGGCGCATAACCAGCGGCTTTAGGATCAAAAAACTGGTTCTTGGTATCGGGATAATACATCAGGCCCGAGCAACCACTGAGCAGTAAGCACAGGAAAATCAACAAACAGTATCGCGCAGTCGCTTTGGTCATTTTCACCGCAATCAAACCGTCAAGTAACCACATCAAGTAACTACAAAAAAGCAATTCAGACGATGAATTCTAAACCCACAAATCAATCTGCTTCATTATCAGTCAAAATCTTCGAAACCGTAAATGCGCCGCGCAATTGACCCGGTTTATAACCGGTTGCAGCATCCAGTGGATATTTCTCCGCCAGGACTGATTTGACATCGCCCGAGATAGCCTCGCCATGACACGCCATACATACAGTATCAATCGGTATCGCTTTCATGTAACGATATCGGGTCACGCCGTCATCGGTTTCAATGACGCTGTTCTGCAACCCGGCTGCCGGCATGCCCGAAGCCAATTGCTGTTCAAATGCCAGTAATGTTGAATGTTCCCATTCGTCAGGGCTGTTGCCGGGATTGCGCAACTTCAAACTGGTACGCCCTACTGTCCATCCGTCGGTAGAAAGTTCATCCGCAATCTCAGGCGCACTGACATTGCATGTTGATATCGCACTGGCTGGACCACCGGTCTGCATTGCGGTCTGGAGCCGCGCTTTTAACTGCATGCCCAGTTGCGCAGCCAGGTTCCTGGCCTGGTCTTCCAGTTGTGCTGTATTTTCGTTTTCAGCAGCTAACTGGGTGGATAGTTGTAGTAATACGATAGCAAAAATAATGTTACGCATTGTTACCTCCATAAGCGAAAAATAACAAACAAATTCAAACAAATAATGATGCCCTGTATACCATGCAGTATAACTTATCCGTCGATAACATTCGATTCGGTTAATTTAAACAGTCTGTCCTTCAAAATGGAGATACAATATTACCTTCAATGACTTTGAGTGATGGACGTGAAATCGATAAATATTACTGGCATTCACAACCAACCCGCAAAAGTGCCGGGCAATGAATAGTCCAGATGATAAAAACCGAACTGCATTGATCGACTGACGATTATCCTGAGAATTAAACATGTTAGCATCCTACGCAACAAACCCGCTGAACCACATCCTGCGTAATGAAAGCTGGGCGTGCAAACGGCTGCAATCCTACGAAGGGAAAACCGTGTGCATTCACATACCCCCGTTTGTCAGTTTAAAAATGATTGTTCAGTCAAACGGTGAACTCAGTCACTACCGGGATGATTTTGAAGCCGATACCACGTTGTCCATCCTGCCGACGCTGTTGCCCAGACTACTGTCGCATGAAGAATCCGCCTACGACGCTATAGTCATATCGGGCGATACAGCCTTCGCAGAAGACTTGATCACAATCGGCAAGCACCTTAAGCCCAACTTCGAACAGGAGCTTGGCAAGATTGTTGGCGATATTCCGGCCCATCGTATCGCACAGGCCGGAGAAAATATTTTTCAGTGGCATATCAATTTGGTCAACAACATATCTGAATCACTTGGGGAATACTGGCAGGAAGAGCAACCCATGATTGCCAAAGAGAACGAGATCAGGCGCTTTTCACACCAGATTGAAGCACTGGAACACGACGTCGATCAACTTGAAGAAAGAATTAATCAAATCATCCGGCAAAAAAACCGATGACATCTCAAATGGCATTCAATTGAATTCATATTTAACCCATTAACCACTCCATAAATGGCTAATCTCATCTGCACTCAGGATAAGTTGTACAATCCGGGCAAATAATCATTCACAAAAATATTAATGCGCATATTCCGTCTTATAAAGATACAAACCGTTGCTTTCCGATTTGGATTGGAAGAATTTTTTATCAGTCACGGCCCGTTACGTTTTTTACAAAAACCGATTAAGTGGATGACATTCTGGCGCAAGCTTGACCGCCCGCGTGGTGAGCGACTGCGCCTCGCTCTGGAAGCATTGGGACCGATATTCGTCAAATTCGGTCAAATGCTGTCTACCCGGCGCGACCTGCTGCCACACGATATTGCCGATGAACTGGCAAAGCTTCAGGATCAGGTGCCGCCCTTCTCTTCAGAAACCGTCATGACCATACTGGAAAAATCGTACGGTCGAAAAGTGAATGAAGTTTTTACTCAATTCAATGAGAAACCCGTCGCCAGCGCGTCCGTCGCACAAGTGCATTTTGCCGTTTTGCATGATGGAACCAAGGTTGCCGTTAAAGTCCTGCGCCCCAGCATCGCACCCATAATAACGCACGATGTCGCACTGATGGATACTGGCGCCTGGCTGGCCGAAGCCGTTTGGCCGGATGGAAAACGCCTGAAACTCAGACAGGTTGTGTCGGAATTCGCCCGCCATCTTGATGACGAACTCGATTTAATGCGTGAAGCGGCCAACTGCAGCCAATTGCGGCGCAATTTTCTGAACTCGCCATTATTGCTGGTTCCGGAAGTCTACTGGGATTACTGCCGAGAAGATGTGATGGTCATGGAACGCGTCTCCGGCATTTCAATCAGCCATGTTGACGAGCTGATTGCACACAATGTAGATATTCCGCATCTTGCGCGCATGGGCGTGGAAATTTTCTTTACCCAGGTATTCCGTGACGGTTATTTTCATGCCGACATGCATCCGGGCAATATTTTTGTCGGCGAAGATGGACGGTATATCGCTGTCGACTTCGGCATTATGGGCACACTCAGCGATGAAGACAAAAATTATCTCGCGCAGAACTTTCTGGCCTTCTTCAGACGTGACTACGGTCGTGTTGCCCAGGCGCATGTCGAAGCCGGCTGGGCGCCAAAAGACACCCGTGTCGATGATTTTGAAACGGCCATACGTGCTGTATGCGAACCTATTTTCGATAAACCGCTGAAGGAAATTTCATTTGGTCGTGTTTTGTTTCAACTGTTCCAGACATCGCGCCAGTTCAATGTAGAAATCCAACCGCAACTGGTTTTGTTACAAAAAACACTACTCAATATCGAAGGCCTGGGACGCGATCTGGACCCCGATCTGGATCTATGGAAAACCGCCAAACCGTTTCTTGAAAACTGGATGTCCGAGCAAATTGGTTTACGGGGTCTAACAAGCCGCATGCAAAAGGAAGCACCCAATTGGGCGGTTATCTTTCCTCAGTTTCCACGCCTGTTTCACCACATGATGGCCGAAAACCGCAATCAGGGTCTCGAAGAAAAAATGCAGCATTTGATTTCAGAAAGTAAACGCCAGAACCGACTGCTATTTTTTGTCATCATTCTGTTAATCTTATTACTATTCTGGCAAATTTATCAATAACCCGCTTTCTGGGTGCGTCGTTTTCAATTGCCAAAAAGTGCAATAGAGTAATTCTAAACGTTGTCACTTCCTGTTGCGTACAGTTTAGCATTCCAACCAGTAATTTTCATGCACCCGCTTACTGATTAACTATATCGCTTCTATCTTATCCACAGGGCCCACTGGATTACAAACTCCAGAATACACAATCACGGGAATTATTATCGCGCTTCACATGTTCTTGTCGGGGCACTTCACGGTATAATAATCGATTTTAAAAGCAAAGCGTTCCAACACCCATGCAAGAAAAATATCATCCCCAGGAAATCGAAAAAAACGCCCAGCAACACTGGGAAAAAACGGCCGCATTCAAAGCGGTGGAAACCTCAGACAAGCCTAAATATTATTGTCTGTCCATGTTCCCTTACCCATCGGGAAAACTGCATATGGGACATGTTCGTAATTACACGATTGGGGATGTTTTGTCGCGCTATCGCCGGATGCAGGGTTATAACGTGCTGCAACCGATGGGCTGGGATGCTTTTGGTCTGCCGGCTGAAAATGCAGCGATGCAAAACAATGTTTCACCGGCCAAATGGACTTACGACAATATCGCGTATATGCGCAAACAACTGAAAAGTCTCGGGCTGGGCATAGACTGGGATCGCGAACTGGCAACATGTGATCCGGATTATTACCGTTGGAACCAATGGCTTTTTCTGCGTATGCTGGAAAAGGGGATTGCCTATCAGACCACCGGCACCGTCAACTGGGATCCGATCGACCAGACCGTTCTGGCCAATGAACAGGTTATTGACGGGTGTGGCTGGCGCACCGGCGCACCGGTTGAAAAACGTGAGATTCCAATGTATTACCTGAAAATCACCGCATACGCCGACGAATTGCTGGAAGCCCTCGACACCTTGCCGGGCTGGCCGGAACGTGTCAAGACCATGCAGGCCAACTGGATTGGAAAAAGCTACGGTGTTGACATTACATTCCCTGCCGACAAGGAATCCGGCACGCCACAAGACCTGAAAGTATTCACCACGCGCGCTGATACGCTGATGGGCGCGACCTATGTAGCGGTCGCAGCGGAGCATCCGATTGCATTGCACGCCGCCAAGGATAATCTGACGCTACATAATTTTATTCAGGAATGCAAACTCGGTGCGACTAAAGAAGCCGACCTGGCCACTCAGGAAAAGAAAGGCATGGACACCGGCCTGTTCGTGATCCATCCGCTCAATGGAAAGCGCCTGCCGATATGGATTGCCAATTATGTTTTAATGGGTTACGGAGAAGGCGCAGTCATGGCGGTGCCAGCCCATGACGAACGTGATTTCGAATTTGCCAAACAGTACGCGCTGCAGATCAAAGCCGTGATAAAACCGCTTCACGAAGACCTGCAACACCCTTTGAATGAAGCGTATATTGAACATGGCATCACTTTCGATTCAGAAGAGTTCTCCGGTCTCGAATTTCAGGATGCAGTGGATGCAATCGCCGCAGCTTTACAGAAAAAGGAACTTGGCAACAAACGCGTTCAGTACCGCCTGCGTGACTGGGGGATCTCGCGCCAGCGGTACTGGGGTTGTCCTATCCCGTTGATCCATTGCGAGTCTTGCGGTATTGTCCCGGTACCGGATGATCAGTTGCCCGTTATTCTGCCACAGGATCTGGTGCCCGATGGCGCCGGAAATCCACTCGGCAAAACATCATCTTTCTATGAGTGCACTTGCCCGCAATGCGGCAATATCGCCCGGCGCGAAACGGACACGATGGACACCTTTGTCGATTCTTCGTGGTATTACGCGCGCTATGCCTGCCCAGACCAGAATCAGGCAATGACCGATGAACGCGCGAATTACTGGCTGCCGGTCGACCAGTATATCGGCGGTATTGAACACGCCATTTTGCATCTGCTGTATTCGCGTTTCTGGAGCAAGGTCATGCGCGACACCGGTCTGCTGGATACAGACGAACCATTCACGAACCTCCTCACACAGGGTATGGTTCTGAACGAAATTTTTTACCGCAAGACCGGCAGCGGACGCATTACCTATTACAATCCAACTGAAGTCGATATTCAGTTTGACGAAGACGGCAAGCGGTGCGGGACAATATTACTTACAGACCGGCAGCCTGTCGAATCCGGTGGCATCGGCACCATGTCAAAATCCAAAAATAACGGTGTCGACCCGCAAAAACTGGTCGAGGAATACGGTGCGGACACCGCTCGCCTGTTCATGATGTTCGCCAGTCCACCGACACAAACACTGGAATGGTCTGACACAGGCGTTGACGGCGCCTATCGTTTTCTCAGGCGCTTGTGGAAGCAGGTATACACCCATGTCGAACAAGGTATCGTTACGGTTGACCCTGCCATGCATCGGAATCTGCCTGCGGAACTCAAAACCCTGCGTTTCCAGTTACACCACACCGTCGCAAAATTCACCGATGATCTTGAACGGCGCCACACCTTCAACACGGCAATCGCTGCCGTCATGGAATTGATGAACAATCTGGCAAAAGTACACGAAACCGATCCTGCTGCCCGTAACCTGCTGCAGGAAGCAATGGAAAACATAGTGCTGCTGCTCTCTCCCATCGTGCCGCATACCTGCCATGCGTTATGGCGCGAACTTCGTCCGGGCACTGAGTTGCTCGACCAACCCTGGCCACAGGCCGACCAGTCGGCACTGGTACAGGATGAAATCAAGCTTGTGGTGCAGGTTAATGGAAAGCTGCGCGGACAAATTCATGTCGCCAAGCATGTGGACCGGAAAACCATCGAACAGACTGCGCTAGAGAACGAACAGGTGCAAAAATTCATCGAAGACGCACCGATCAAGAAGATTATTGTGGTGCCGGGCAAACTTGTAAATATTGTTATCTAACGGATTTCAATAACTAATGTTCACAATTATATTTGCATTTATGACATAAATAGAAGTAATCTATAGTAGTTTTAATCATAGAATCAGAATCACGTCCAATAGTGGAATATGAAATATTGGATATTTTGGTACACCCATTTTACTAATCGCACAATAAAATAAAATGGAAATGCATTTTCTTAGGAATTTTAATTCAATTAAGATTAATTCAACCAAGACACCCTTTACCTTTACCGTGCTCACGAATTTAAAACACCACTTATTATTACGCTTCAGCACTTTTGTTGACAACAGACTAAGCTGTCATTTTTAGCGCTGTATTCAACCCTTAATCGGTTGAAAAATGGCTAAATATCCAAAAAGCGCATTTTGAACGCAATGCAAAAGTAACTGAATACCATATACTTTTAATCAATATTTGTTTTTATTATTCTCTGAGATTCGCACGGTTATCCGCACAGTTATACAAATACGTTTAAAAATAAAGCGTTGTAATGTGTACACATACCAGGCGACAGATTGGAAACACTATTTTTGTACTTGTATTAGGGGCTGTTCTCAGTAAGTAAATTATTTCTGTTCACTAATCGACGACAGACCCTAATAGCTGAGCTACTTGACACGTTCCTGCATTACAAATAACAGCAAGAACTTCTGCGATAGGAGGCAATTTAGTGAAAGGGGTATCAACAAGCAATAAAGTCAGTTCGCATTTTGTCAGGTTGGTCGGAATTGGCGCATCCGCCGGTGGGCTTGAAGCACTGCGTGATTTGATGGGTTCATTACCCGAATCTGACAGCCTGTCCTATGTTATTGCACAGCATGTTTCTCCTAGTCATATCAGTATGCTGATCAATTTGCTGGCGCCGCTAACCCCGCTTCAGGTCAAAAATCTCAAAAAGAAACAAAAACCGGAGCCTGGCTTTATCTATATTACGCCACCCAATCACGATGTAATACTGGACAAAGGCCAATTGATGCTCACCAAACCACAGCACGCTATCGGACCAAAACCCTCTATAAACCGTTTTTTCTTTTCACTCGCAGACGAGCTTAAAGCGCATGCCATCGGCATTATTTTGTCGGGCACAGGTACAGACGGCGCATCAGGCGTGAGTGCAATCAAGGCATCCGGCGGCATTAGTATTATCCAGGACCCGGATACCGCAAAATATGACGGCATGCCAAAAGCGGCCATTGATACAGGCAATATTGATTTAATTCTGTCCTGTAGTGAAATCGGATCTGCACTGACTCGACTAATGAACCATAACGAGGAATTTTACGAAAAATCAATGGCTGATCAGAAACCTGATGATTACAGCCAAATATATAGTTTGGTTAAAAAATATACCGCTTTCAAACTCGATGCCTATAAAGAAAATACTGTCAAACGACGCATTGCGCGCCGCATGAGTATTTTGGGCATTAATTCACTCATGGCGTACATAGAGTATCTCAAAAACCACAGGGAAGAATCCCGGCTACTGATCAGCTATATGTTTATCAGCGTTACATCTTTCTTTCGCGACCAGCAATCCTTTACTACCCTCGAGAAAATCATTGAAGACATCGTTCGAAAACAGACTCACCATAAAATTATCCGATGCTGGGTGCCCGGTTGCGCTTCAGGAGAGGAAGTCTACAGTATTGCATTGCTTCTGGAAGAAGCTTTACACACACAACAACGGTCAGATCTGCAGTATCTAATTTTCGCCTCCGATCTGGATGAAGCCGCTATCGAAAAAGCACGTACAGCGCTATACCCTAATAGTGCGCTCGAAACAATACCGAAACATTTTTTGGAAACCTATACGGAAAATATGGGCGGTCACCGCCGCATTGTAAAAAATGTCCGCGATCAAATCGTTTTTGCCCGTCAGAACGTGATCGAAGATCCGCCTTTTGGACGCCTTGATCTCATCAGTTGCCGTAATTTGATGATCTATCTAAATCCGGACGCACAGATCAGGATTTTGAGTGCATTTCATTACGCACTGAATCCTGGTGGCTTTCTGTTTTTAGGAAAATCAGAAAGTATTGACTTGCATAAGAACTTATTCAAAGTTGTCAATAAAAAGGCTTGTCTTTACAGCAGACAACCAGGCTCCACCCACTATTTGCTGCCTCAGACCCAGGTCACCACAATATCGCAACCCAAACGAAAGAAATTAAATAACGATATTGCCGCAAGCACCGATTACATCAGCAATCGCGCGCTTGTTGAATTAACCCAATACTATGCACCACCTTCTATAATCATTGACGAAACCAACAATATTCTAAACTTTTATGGTGATCTGAAACCCTATTTGAATTTTCCCAGCGGCAAAGCGGGAATGTATTTATTTAACATGGTTATCCCACCTTTACGCGCAGAATTACGGGCACTGGTATATCGCTGCCGTCGTGAATCCAAACCGACAGAAGGTATAGCCAGACCCATAGAAATAAACCAAAAAAACCATCGGATAACCCTTATCATTCGCCCTCTTGAAGAAGCACAGGAATCACCGCTACTGATATCGTTTCTTGCACAGGCTGTTAATCAGAACCTTACTGGCAAACCCATTTCTGAAAAAACGGTTGAGCGTGACACTCTGATTATCAAAGAACTTGAGAAAGAAATTGCCAATTCTCGTGCTCACCTCAATAGTATTATCGAGGAACATGAAACATCAAATGAAGAACTTCAATCACTGAATGAGGAATTACACTCATCAAACGAAGAATTACAATCAACCAATGAGGAATTGCAAACCCTCAACGAAGAATTGCAATCAACCAACGAGGAATTGCTAACCGTTAACGAAGAACTTCATGTTAAAACAACAGAACTGGAAAAAATCACCACCGATCTTGTCAATGTTAAACAAAGCCTGGATTACCCAATGATCGTCTTAGACAGGCAATTACACATCACCCAGGCTAACAACGCTTGCAAAATGGTTATTGCATTTGAAAACGTAATTGAAGGTTGCTCGTTGAACAGCATCCAGTGGCTATTGGAAATACCGGGTTTAAATTCACAAGTCCGGAAAGTCATACGGGAAGGCGCCCGTATTGAAACAATACTTAACCATCCAGATTCAAATAAAGTTTTTCTCTTACACGTAATGCCATACTGCACAGCACAAAACGAAATCGCTGGCGCAATCTTATTGTTTAACGACATCAGTGCACAACATATCGCAGAAGCCGCTCAACGCAAAAGCGAAGATACCTTTCGCAAAGCCATGCTGTACGCACCCATCGGTATCGCCATACAATCAATTGACAATGCCATCCTGGAAGTCAATCCAGCATTATGCAAGATTCTGGGCTATAGCAAAGACGAACTGCTGCAACTCGATATCAGAACGGTCATACATCCGGACGATCTGGCAGCACACCAGCTACAACAAAATCAGATGCTTAATGGCGAACTCGATAGTATTGCTGTGGCAAAACGATATCTGCATAAAAACGGCCAGATAATTCATGTTAATCTAAATAAAGCGCTGGTGAATGGTGGCGCAAATGCCCCGCATTATTTTATTTCACTCATTCATGATATCACTGAACAGAAAAAAGCGGAGGAAGAACTACGGCTTGCCGCCAGTGTATTTACCAATGTATTAGACGGCATTATTATTACCGACGGAAATGCCCAAATCATCAAAGCAAACACTGCTTTTGAAGATATTCTTGGCTACACTGCGAAAGAAGTGATCGGCAAACACACAAGTATGTTCAAGTCTCACGTCCACGACAAAACATTTTATGCCGCGATGTGGCGCGAAATTAACGAAAAAGGAGCTTGGCATGGGGAAATCTGGGACAGACATAAAGACGGACATCTCGTACCCATTTGGCTAAGCATTTCTGCCTTAAAAAATGACAACAGCAAAGCAGATCATTACATCGCCGTCATGTACGACATGAGCGAACAAAAGCATTTTAATGAAAAAATCAACTACCTGGCGCACTATGACGCGCTGACCAAACTGCCAAACCGCACTTTGTTTACCGAGCGGCTCAAACACGCCATCGCAAAAGCAGAAAGAAACAAATCCCAATTCGCGATCCTTTTCATCGATCTCGACAACTTCAAACATATCAATGATGCACACGGACACCCGGTGGGCGATGAATTGCTCTGTCAGGTGGCAATCCGTTTAAACACAATTATGCGGTCAAGCGATACCGTTTCCAGACACAGCGGCGACGAATTTACGATTTTGATCGAAGATCTAATCAATGAAGATAAAGCGCGGCTGATTGCAGAAAAAATCCTGACAACAATCGCTAAACCATTTAAATTATTACGCGGCAGATCAACATTTATCTCTGCCAGCATTGGTTTGGCACTTTTTCCGAATGATGGCGAAACTGTCGATACGCTACTCAAACACGCCGATCTGGCAATGTACCGATCTAAGGAAGCGGGCCGTAATCACTTTCATTTTTATACGCAGGAAATGTCTAATAGAATGCAAGAACGGATGCTGCTGTATAACGATTTGCGTCAGGCATTGCATAAAAACAAGCTCCAACTTTACTATCAGCCTATCATCGACATTAGCACAAAAACGCATGTAGGCGCAGAAGCATTGCTGCGCTGGAAACACCCCGATCTGGGTTGGGTGCCACCAAACAAATTTATTTCCATCGCAGAAGACAGTGATTTAATCCATGTCATTGGCGAATGGGTTCTACTGCGTGCGTGCCGGCAAATGCGCGACTGGCATAATGCGGATATTAACCCGGGTATATTATCGATAAATGTATCCGGCAAGCAATTAATTTCAGACAATTTTTTAACACAGGTTCAGCGCATTCTGAAAAATTCTGGCTGCTCGCCGGAAAAAATTGTATTTGAAATCACCGAAAGTTTTATTATGCAAGAAAGTGAAGGTGCAATTAACACACTGAATAAATTGCGTGAATTGGGATTTGGCATTGCCATTGATGATTTCGGCACCGGTTATTCATCATTAAGCTATCTGAAACGCCTGCCCGTAACCAAGCTAAAACTGGACAAATCTTTTGTCAGGGATATTCCTGATGATGCCAATGATATTGCAATTGCAAGAGCAATTCTTGGCTTGGGTAACATCCTGGGACTCGAAGTGATAGCCGAAGGCGTTGAAACCAAAAAACAACATGATTTTCTTGCATCGGAGCACTGTATAATGGGACAGGGTTATCATTATGCAAGACCCATGACGCCGGGAAAATTCAAACAGTATTTGATGAATCAATAACTATTTAACGATATTATCAGGGCTAAAAATGACCACAGCACTACTTAAATAGAGCCCGTATCGCCGGCTACTTTAGCGGCATTCATACTCCCCTGAAGCAACCACCTCGGTTGAATCAGGTACTGGGTGGACGGTTACGTGTTGAAGCACTCACTGAACAGGATTGTAAACTGTTGACGCGTTTCTACCAAAATGTTCTAAAACCGAACTGACAAACTGGGACAGAACGGACCCTGCAGCCGCCAAGTCTTTTGGACAGCTTTAAATGTCACTGATGCAAATTAGAAAATGGTTAATTTTCTCAATGACATCCGAAGTGGTGGACTGCGAAACCAATCAATTCATAATCAACTGTGCACTGAGCGGTCAATAGGGAGTCAACACTCAACTAATCGCCGTATCGTTACCATAAATTACAATTCGGTTTCTACCCCCAGCTTTTGCCTGATACAACGCCTTATCCGCGTTGTCCAACAGCGCTGCGCCGATTAATTCGTATTTCTGGTCATCCTGTTGCACCAATGCATGCAAGCTTCTCAAGTTGGCCATGCCGATTGAAATTGAAATCCGGAACTGCTCGTCTCGGAAGCGATGCGTCATAGCAAAAACTGTCTGGCGCAAGCGCTCGGCTATCTCATGGGCGAACTGCAGCGTCGTTGCAGGTAGCGCGACGACAAACTCTTCACCACCGTAACGCGCCACAATATCACAGGCACGCACATGTGTTTTGATCAAATCAGCGACGCAGACCAACACCTGATCACCGGCTTGGTGGCCATACTGGTCATTGATACGCTTGAAATAATCCACATCGAGGAACATGCAGACAAGATCATCATTCCAGCGCAGACTGCGTGCAATTTCATCTTTTAGGCGTAAATCAAAATACCGGCGGTTATAGATCTGGGTGAGCACATCCTGATAGCTGATTTCCCTGATGCGTTGCTGGTTAAGGCAATTTTCTATGGCAACCGCGGCCATCATCGATAATTTCTGTAAAAAAAACGTGCCCACGCCCTGAGGAAAACGATTGCTATCATGACTCAAAAGCAGTAACGCCCCGATAATTCGTTCGCTTCTCAATAACGGCAGATAGGCTGCGCTGCGAATCTGCGCTTTAGTCTTTAAACTGGATACCATCCATTGGTATTTTTTCAGGACTTCCGCCCCCAATAACGGTTCTTTGATTAAAGAATCGACAACCCCGGTATCCTTGACAGGATCCACAATCAGCAACCTGTGCGCATAACTCGAACGCCCCTCGTCGTCATGCTCAGAAAAAAGACGTTCGGCATCCTGATGCTGATCGACGAGACACAGCACAACATCCATAAGCTGAAAGCGCGCGATGAATTCCGACAGGAGAAGGTCTCTTAATTCTTTCGGTGTATTGGCGCCAATGATTTCAAAACCAAATGTCTCGTATAATGCCTGTTTCCTTTCGTTGTCTCTTACCTTCTTAATCAGATTGTTTAACTTGTTCTGTAACAGACGGTTTTGCTCGTGGACAGTGGAATTCATTTTTTTAGCCGGCTGTTACAATTATGATACCCATGACAACCTTAGCAATCGTAGAAAATCGATAATAAAAACCGGCGCGAGTATTGTTATATTTTTTTAACCTTGCTTATTTTTTATAGCGCTCTGCTATGTCGAACTTGGAATATCGTTTAGCATTCGTCATTACAGGTACGTAGCGATTACGCTTGAAAAACAGTGGATCCGGTTTTGACCAAACTGATAAACCAGAGCGGTGTATTTTACAACAAGTGTGTGTAAAAATCAGTGCGCACACTTGTTTAACCGGTTACCCGCTTTACACGTTCATCTATATGCTTAGCCGTAATTGAAACGCTATCATCTCAAACATATTCCGGCTGTTTTAGCATTAAACAAAGATATGAAGGATTTCAATTTTGCTGCATACCGATAATATAACTATACTGCAAAAACCAGTCAGGCTCAGTATTATTGGTAAATATCTGGGTCAGTTATTGATTGTTCTGGCGTATCTAACTCTTATACCGCTTGCGGCATCACTGTATTTCATGGAATACAGTTTTACCATTCGATATGCAATCACAGAAATTATTCTACTGATCGCAGGCTTGCCGCTTTCACGCATTAACGCATCCGCCAATATACAAAACAACGAAGGCCTGGTCATCACCGGTTTAATTTTTATTTTGACGCCCTTGATCATGACCATACCCATGATGGGCAGCGGTCTTGATTTTATAGATGCTTTGTTTGAAACCGTATCCGCTTTTACAACGACCGGCCTTTCTGTTGCAACCGAACTACAGCTACAACCACTTACTTTTCTGTTCGCCCGTTCCTATATGCAATGGATTGGTGGACTGGGCATTGTCGTTTTGACCATTGCGCTGCTGTTAAGGCCAGGCATTTATCTCAGAAAACTGGTCGAACTGAACGAAAACGAAGATATTGTCAGTTCAACACTGCCTTATGCACGGCGCATATTTATGGTCTATGTTTTGCTGACAGTCATATGCATAGTCATGATCTGGATTACCTGCGGTAATTTTTTTAATGCGGTCACACATGCATTTTCAGCGGTGTCAACGGGTGGATTTTCCAATTTTGACAATAGTCTGGCGGGCTTTGATTCCCCGTTTATTTCCATCAGCGTGATCCTGGGTTGCATCTTTGGCGCACTGCCCTTGCTGTTATACTTTCGCATCCGGCGGTATCCTTTCTGGACGTTTTTCCAGGATGCGCAAGTCAGAGCGATCACATATTTCATCCTGTTTACGAGCATACTGCTTTTTATTGTTTTGATGCACGATTCACACATACAGACCACAGAAGCCCTTTATCATGCACTGATGATGGCAATTTCTGCGCAAACGACGGCGGGCTTTTCCACCATTGATATCTCGCTTATCGGTGCTCATGGCATGTTAATCCTCATGATAGCCATGTTTGTGGGCGGTTCACTGGGATCAACCGCTGGAGGCATAAAGCTTTATCGTATTTTAATATTCTGGAGAGCACTTCATCATATGCTGCAGAAAGCAACCGCCACCCCGCATGCTGTGATTGCACCCCGTCTTGCCGGCAAAAATCTTGAAATCGATGAAATCAGCAAAGCCCTGCTGGTCATCTTGCTTTTTTTCTTTACAATCATTTTTTCATGGCTTGTGTTTTTATTTGCCGGTCACGAACCCATTGCCGCTCTGTTTGAGGTTGTTTCAGCCACAGGCACCGTTGGCCTGAGCAGCGGTATTACCAGCGTGGATTTGCCCTATTACCTAAAGCTGATACTATGCCTGTGTATGTTACTCGGCCGCCTTGAATTCATCGCTCTTTTGGTTCTAGCCTATCCTCTGACCTGGGTTAACAGGAGATCTCGCGCATGAGAATAGCATTTGTAGGTGCAAGTTCAGTCGCAATAGCCACTGCACGCAATCTCAGTAAACAGGGCCATGACATTATCTTGATCGAAATAAACAAGGAAAAGATTGAACAACTGACCGATCAACTCGACTGCGGTTTTATTCATGGCGACGGAACACGCCCGGATATTTTGAAAGAAATCGACCCTGAAAATACTGACGTCATTTTTTGTTCCACCAGCAACGACCAATCCAATATTATTGCCAGCCTGGTCGCCCGGTCACTCGGATTTAAAAAAACGGTTACCAAGCTGGAAGACCCCGAATTCGATCATATCGCCATCGAACTGGGACTGGAAAGCATAGTGGTACCCTCAAGAACAATCGCACGCTATCTTTCAGACATGGTTGAAGGACGAAACATCCTGGAGATTTCATCCATCATCAAAGGTGATGCAAGCGTATTTTCTTTCGTCGTGCAAAAAGAACTGGAAGTACCGGTGAATCAACTGGATCTGCCCGACGAATGCCGCATTATGTGCATTTACCGGCAAGACGAACTGTTACTGCCGCATGACGACACCCGGCTCATATCAGACGATGAAGTGGTGATAATCACACACCAGAAATACCTGACAAAACTGCGTGAACGGTTCAATCGGGACAGGTAGCAAAACATGTTCCGCACGCCATCCATATCATATTGACGGGTTCAGTGTGCTTATGCGTGTTCATGACAATGCGTACAAAAGAAACAAATTGCTAATTTTGCCACTCGAAAGGGAACGTTTATTCGCTAAAATAGTTTTTTGGCGATTAACAACAAATATCTTTAATATTTCAGATATTCCTGTATATCGTTATTTTATACGATATATAATTTGTTTACAGGTAAATACTCATTATTGAAAGGTCAACAATCGATGGCGCTTGAGAGGATAGCTGTGATTACCGGCGATGTAATCAGTTCCAAAACAGTAGCGACAGAAGCCTGGTTAACGCAGCTCAAGAGCGTACTGAATGGACTGGGGCAAGAACCGCAAAACTGGCAGATTTACCGAGGCGATAGCTTTCAGCTCGAGATTGCCTCAGCCGAGACAGTGTTGGAAGCGGCATTATTGATTAAAGCCACCCTAAAAACGGTAAAAGGGATTGACGTGCGCATGGGTATCGGCATCGGCACGAAGTCTTACGCAGCGACTCAGGTGACGGAATCAAACGGTGAAGCTTTTGTTTATTCCGGTGAAGCATTTGAGTCTCTAGCAAAACAAAAAATGACTATGGCGATTAAATCGCCTTGGCCGGAATTTGATGAAGAAATCAATGTACTGCTAAAGCTGGCGTTGACATTTATGGACAAGTGGCTGGTAAATTATGCCGAGGTTATAAGGGCTTCGTTACTGCATAAAACGCTATCTCAAAAAGAACTTGGCGCTAAAATGCATATCGCACAAAACACGGTAAGCGATCGACAGTCGCGCGCGCATAAAGAAGAAGTGCTGGCTTTTGAACGGTTATTCAGGAAGAAAATAACACAATATATGGGATTGCAAGATTAATGCTGCGTAATGAACACATAGAGCGCATAGGCAATACACATGACATTATTAATTAAATTATTGATTGTGCACCTTATTGTAGACTTCACCCTGCAATGGAGAGCAATGCTGGCGGATAAGCAGAACCAACGGTTTCGTTCTCCCTATTTGTATTTGCATGGCTTGTTGCACGGGCTGTTGACATTGGCAATCCTGGCCGATTTAAATTACTTTTACGGTGCTCTGATAATTTTTGTCTCGCACACGATTATTGATGGATTAAAATTGACTTTGCAGACAAAAAATAATGAAAGACTGCTGTTTTTTGTCGACCAACTCGTGCATATCGCAATTTTAGTGGGAATTGCGCACTACTATCAGCCAATTGCCTTTCTATCGATAACAGCACACGATTATTTTTATCCACACCTGCTGTTTATTATTTATATAACGTTCCCGGCTTCTATTGTTATTCAGAAGATATTTTTAAAGTGGGATCTATCGGACATTGCCGCCAGTGCGTCTTTAGTGGGTGCCGGCGCTTATATCGGCATTATTGAACGCTTAATTATTTACGGCGCCGTAGTTACCCTAAACTGGAATATTATCGGCTTTTTACTTGCAGCCAAATCTATTTTCAGGTTTGGCGATATGCGCGACGCACACGACAGGAAATACACAGAGTATATTTTTGTTGGTACATTGTTGAGCTTTATTTCTGCCATTTTATGTGGCGTATTATTTATGTTGTATACCGGACAGTCTTTAACATCGCAGCCGTAAAGTAGAGAAAAGATGGATCTCATTTTTGGACAGATACCTTAGATGTGTCGTCATGCATTATGATGTGCATTTATGCGTGTAGATTTTTGATGAATATTCGCCAAACCCTACACCCAATGACGATTAGCATTGGTCTAAACAAGAAAAAGTGTTCTTGATTATAGACCTGACCCGGACCTTCTGGACCTGACCCGAACCTTCGGTTTGACCCAGACCTTCGGTTTTGATTATGGACCTGCCCCGGACCTTTTGCATCCATTGTGAAAATTGATGACAATGTACTAACTCATGTAAACCGCATGCATTATTTACTGAATCGAGGAGAGCTTTACTGAGTAACAATAATGCAGTAAAAAGCGATCAGAACTTCACGAACCTAAAAGCATCAGAGCCGATTCCCCATGTAAGCAATTAGAAAGTCGTTCCAAGATGGGGAAAAGGAAATTTTTTTCACGATAAGAAGTGACAAAAAACACATACAACTTCCTATTACTACTAAATAATTAGCTTTCAATAGCTAATTTTCTAGGAATATAGGAGGATAAGGCAATGGGTACTAAATGTGCAACCTTAATAAACCTAAGTGATATAGAAGTTGGACATGGGTTTTCTAATATATCAAATAACCGACATCAACTAGATCGTTTAAATAAGAAGCAACCGATACTATTTATAACATTATTTTTGTTAACGCTATTTTTAGCGTCAACAAGTAGCAACTCACACGCGGGGTTATGTCTTGTTGGAACAGTAAGTGAAGTCGGTACGTGGATAAATCCAGATCAAAATACTAGAGGAATTACAAAAGCAGTTTTTAATGAAGAATGTCGTGATGATAGTAGAACGACATGCAGTGGAGACGTTTGTTCAACTACTTCTGGCGTAAAACTGGTATACACAGCCGAGATATGGGGCGCTTGCCATCCGGATGATTGTTACTGGGGAAAAATTGATGGGGTTTATACAACAGCAAATTGGCTACGTTTTCGCTATGAATTCACTTTTGCTGAAAAAATGGTATGGGCTCAAATCTGGTCAGGTGGAGACAATTGGTTACGCTTAATTGTAGACACTGATTTTGACTCTCCACTAAGAACTGACTATCGCTTTGATGCCTGGATGCAAAGATATTAAAAATAATCTTGGATTTCTAGAAACTTTCCAGAAAATATATCTAGCTACAACAGCTAACTATTAACAGGAATATTGTTATGATGGTCTATCTCATTGACAGACGAGCATCCTCGGCCGGCATACCTAGACCAGCAGGTATCGTTGGACTTGAGGCCGGTCCCCCGGGATTCGAAGCCCGATGGCGCAGAGTCATACAATCTTTACCCGGCCATGATGATGCCAAGATTGTGTTTGCCAGCTCCAACGATACTATCGATTCACTGATCCAACAAACGACCGATCTGGTGAGAACGCCGTGGACAATCTACATGCTACGAATCCTAGCACATGGCTTTTCAGACGGATATATCGAACTTGGCACCGGTGTACGACACGGTCAAGCGCGTATTTTCTCTAGACTTGCGCATTATATGACACCGGAACGAATGCACGGCCGGGGCATCCAGATTCATGGATGCAACGTTGGCCAAGGGGCGGGTGGAATGCGGCTACTGCAGGCAATTGCTGATGCCGTTGGCATGCCTGTCACTGCTAGTACGGCGGTGCAACAACCTGACACTTATTTTCGTTTTGAGGGAAATGAGGGAAGCTTGAGGACCGCTATTCCACACCGGAGAAGGCACCATACACACTGATGGATCGATTCCACTTCACTGAAAAAAATCCACTTTGGCATTCGCTTGCAAAACGGTGTCACATGCAAAACGGTGTCAGGTCCATAATCAAGATGCCCTATACTTACGAACAATCGCCCCAATTGTCGTTGGATGCAATTGATAAAATTCTCCGATTTCTCGCTGGCTGTATGCGCCTGTTTTGTAAGCAGCAATATTGCCGTATTGCGGTCACTGTATTGCGCCGCAATTTCAGACAAAGGTTTTGCAATCGGCAGTTTTTGCTGCTTGGGAATATTTAAATCGTCTTTTTCTTTCCCGATTCTTTTCTGCATTTCAGTGACAAAAGCTTCATCCCCTAAATAAATCTGGCCTTTTAAATCCGGCCATATTTCAGGTTGCTGCTGCTTTTCCATTGATAAGATACGTCAACTTATGCTTAATCCCTGTGATTTTTGTCACAATCTAAAATATAGTTTGGCATTATAGTAGTGGTTAGGGAAAAGCATACCTTCAAGTATGCTTTCCGCGCAACGCTCCAGCATACATATAGAGAGCAACACAAGCGTGGCTGATTCGTGGTGTTTATTTTTTCTATAAACCAATGGATTCCATATTTAACAGCTTACCTCATTCCGCATTGTTTCGTTTGAGTTGGATAGTACAAGTCTCACACCGCTCAAGTTTGAAGCTTAGCACTGTCGTTAGACGCTTCATCGGTAACAAAAGTCTTTTTTAAATCGAACAAAAGGAAAATAATATGCCAAAAAACATTGTGATTTTTGCAGATGGTACGGGCCAAGAAGGTGGTAAAGGGCCGAGTACAAATATTGATAAGTTATCCAAAATGATTGAAAACAATGAGTCAAGACAAATTCCCTTCTATGATGCTGGTTTAGGTACTGGATGGCGAAAAATATCTGGCAATGTTGGTGGAAAAGGCATTTCAAAGAACATTATTCAATGCTATACATTTATTTCTGAAAAATTTGAGGCAGGTGATCAAATCTATCTATTTGGTTTCAGTCGAGGAGCTGCAACAGTGCGCAGCCTATCAAGTTTTATAGATTACTTCGGAATATTGCCTAAATCTCGTCCTGAGTTGATAGAGCAGGCTTATAAAATCTACAGGATTAGAGATGAATCAAAACGAAAGAAAAAAGCAGACGAGTTTATTGCGACTCACCACACAACGTGGACAAAAATTAGATTTCTCGGTTGCTATGATACTGTTGCTGCATTGGGTATCCCAATAAAGCCTATTAGCGTGCTCATTGATTACGTCCCCGGATTCAAACATTCGTTTCATAACTTTAAGTTGAGCAAATGCGTTGAAAATGCTCATCAGGCATTAGCCATTGATGACGAACGAAAAACGTTTCATCCTATCCTCTGGGATCCAGAAATCTTGCCGCATCAAACTGTCAAGCAAGTCTGGTTTTGTGGAATGCATACTGATGTAGGTGGTGGCTATGAAGAACAGGAATTATCAGACATTCCTTTGATCTGGATGAAAAGCATGGCTGTTAAACACGGCCTTATTATAGATTCCAAAAATTCTGTGCCGATTCACAGTGATGTGAATGGACTTATGCATAACTCCCGTGGAAAAAGTTGGACAAAACTTTATCGTAAAAAACAGCGTTACTGGGATAAAGACAGAAAAGAAAAACCTATTGTCCATGATAGCGTCTTGCAGCGAAAGAAAAATGTAAGCAATAGTGATAATCCGCCTTATAATCCGTGGATATTAGAGTTGGAGTATGATGTTGAAAAATAGACATATCCATCCACAACACCCTGTATCCAGTTCTGCGCAAGACATTTCACGTAGAATGGTAATGTGATCCATTGCGAAACGCATAATTCCACTGCGGTTTTAGATAAGCATTGGATAATGCCTGCTGTATTCTTGGAGTTTTCGAACTTCGCTATAGATCTTTTCTGGTAATACCGCACGCAACCGTTGATTGAACTCGAACACAAAGTTGGTAGCAATTGGCAGTACCAAAGTAATACGCTTCAGTTGGCAGATTATGGCGGCGTTGTCACTGTTTAAAATAAATATTTCACCATTTCACAGACTAGATTGGGCACTTGGCTGTCGTTGTATGACTGCTTATCAATGTTAATCAGGCGTTAAATTGAAACAGGTGGCTTACTGCTGTTGGCCTAAAGCGATCATTTCAACGTTACACAAACAATAGTGATTATGCCGAAATAATCGCCAACATCTGCCCCGTTGTCACATAGGCGCCTTCCTGACAAAAAATCTGCTCAACAGTACCATCTACACAGGCTTCAACGGCAAATTCCATTTTCATCGATTCAATCACGATCAGCGGCGTACCTGATGTTACCTGTTGTCCTTCCTGAACGAGTATTTTCCACACTGTCCCCGTAATATGCGAGCCGACGATGTGGGTTCCTTCGGGCAAATCCAGTTCACTCTGCGCATCCGCGTCATCGAGCATGTCTTCGTTCGAGTATTCCGGCTGACCGTTTTCCCGCCAACGGTCGCGTTCTGCTTCAAATGCAGCCTGCTGTTTAACCTTGAATGCCTGGATGGATGCGCTGTTTTCCTGCAGGAACCGGTTGTAGTGTTTCAAACTGAACGTCGTTTCTTCAATACGCAGCCTGAATTTTCCGCTGATAAAGTCTTTGCGCAACTGTAAAAGTGCGCTTTCGCTGACCGGATAAAAGCGGATTTGATCGAAGAAGCGCAGCAACCACGGTTTTCCATTCTTAAAATCAATTGTTTGACGATAGCGGTTCCACATTTGCACCGTGCGGCCAACGAATTGATACCCGCCCGGCCCCTCCATGCCATAAATGCATAAATAGGCGCCACCGATGCCGACGGCGTTTTCCGGCGTCCAGGTTCTTGCCGGGTTATATTTTGTGGTGACCAGACGATGGCGCGGGTCAATCGGTGTTGCGACCGGCGCGCCAAGGTAGACATCGCCCAGGCCCAGCACCAGATAACTGGCCTCAAACACGATGCGTTGTACGTCCTCGATACTGTCCAGGCCGTTGATGCGGCGAATGAATTCGATATTACTCGGACACCAGGGCGCATCCTTGCGGACGGACTGCATATATTTGTCAATCGCCTGCCTTGTGGCGCTATCGTCCCACGATAACGGCAAATGCACGATCCGCGCGGGTACTTTTACTTCCTCAATCGCGGGCAATTCCGCTTCAGCGGTAATCAGGAAGTCGAGCAGCCGTTCGCGCGGCAAGGCGTGTGAATCAAAGTGAATCTGAAGCGATCGTATCCCCGGCGTCAAATCGACGATGCCTTTGAGAACGCCAGCATCCCGCGCACGCTGTATGCAGTTCATCATGACATGTACGCGCAGTCTCAGATCGAAATCAAGCACTACAGGCCCATATTCAATCAGCAGGTATTTGTCGCCTGCCTGACGGTAAACCACTTCGGGCATCTGCCCATGCCCTTCAATCCTGTGCAGCACGGGGCTGTCTGGTAAAAACGATGCGACTGGTTTCACCGTATTTTCCGGAGAGCGTAGCTGCTCAATAGCGGTATTCAGATTGTGTTCCATGGCCGCCGCCTGTTTTATCGACAACGGAATAAAATGCACGGTATCGCCCGGTTTCAATTGCCCCAGCTTCCATAATTCGGCATGCGCTACGGTTGCGGGACAAACAAAACCACCCAGACTCGGGCCATCCGGCCCCAGAATGACCGGCATATCGCCGGTAAAATCGACTGCGCCTATCGCATACGCATTGTCATGAATATTGGAGGGATGCAGGCCGGCCTCACCGCCATCGCTGCGCGCCCATTGCGGCTTCGGCCCCATTAATCGCACGCCGGTACGATTGGAATTATGATGCACGGTCCATTCGGTGTTAAAAAACATCTGAATATCTTCATCGGTAAAGAAATCCGGCGCACCGTGCGGACCGTATAAAACACCGATTTTCCAGCGATCTGTATAAAACGGATGACTATCCTGCGTCAGCAAACGCTGTTCATGACGATGCGTTTCCTGAATATGCAACACATCGCCGCTACGCAATGTGCGTCCGGCATGCCCGCCAAACTGTCCCAATGTGAAGGTGGATTGACTGCCCAGATATTTTGCAACCTGAAAACCGCCGTGTACTGCAAGATAGCTGCGACAACCATGCGCTGTGGTTTTTCCAAACTGAAGGATCGCACCGGCTTTCACCGCATGCGAGCGCCAAAGCGGCACAGCTTCGCCATCAAGCTGCACCGAAACAGGCGCACCGGTGATTGCGATGACACTGTCGCAGTTAAACCTGAGTGTCGGGCCGGAGAATGTTATTTCAAGTCCGGCCTGGCCTTCTGCATTGTTCACCAGGCGGTTCGCAAGCCGAAAAGCAAGTGCGTCCATTGGGCCTGAAGGCGGCACGCCGATATGCCAGTAACCCAGCCGGCCGGGATAGTCCTGTATCGTCGTTTGCACACCGGGACTGAGAACATCGATGGTCTGCGCATGATAGTGAAAACCGTTTAAATAGCGCGTGCCGTAGCGCCCTTCATAAAATGCAGCGCTGCCGATAATCTGCCGGAGATAATCCCGGTTGGTTTCAATCCCGTGCAAAGCGGTATCGTCGAGTGCCTGTAACAAAGTGGTAATCGCCTGCTCGCGGGTGGATTCATGCACGATGATTTTCGCCAGCATCGGGTCGTAATACGGCGTCACTTCAGTACCGCTGTCCACCCAGGTTTCGATACGCACGTTAGACGGAAACCGTACAGCAGTCAGCATGCCGCTTGACGGCTGAAAATCCTGGGCGGGATTTTCAGCGTAAATACGTGCCTGAATTGCAGATCCTGCCGGCCTTATTTCAAACGAATCGAGCGGCGGCAACTCACCACAAGCCTGACGCACCATCCATTCAACCAGATCAATTCCGGTTACCGCTTCGGTAATCCCATGTTCTACCTGAAGACGGGTATTCACCTCAAGAAAATAAAATTCGCCGCTGGCTGCATCGACAATGTATTCGACCGTGCCGGCAGATTGATAGCGAACGGATTCACCCAGACGAACCGCCGCTTCATTCAGCGCGCATCGTAATTGCGTTGTCAGGTTGGCTGCCGGTGTTTCTTCAACGACTTTCTGATTACGCCGTTGCATGGAACAGTCGCGCTCGCCAAGCGCGATGACCTTGCCCTTGCCGTCGCCAAAAATCTGTACCTCGATATGCCGCGCGTCTTCGATATACTTTTCCAGGAAAACGCCCGCATCGCTGAAGTTTTGCTGCGCCAGGAATTTAACAGCTTCATAGGCCTCGGTTAATTCATTCTTGTTCCAGCATAACCGCATGCCAATACCGCCACCACCGGCGGTGCTTTTCAGCATTACCGGATAACCGATATGCGCCGCGGCATGCAATGCTTCATCCAGACCGTTCAACAATCCAGTCCCCGGCAACAATGGCACTTTGTTTTCCAGTGCCAGTTCACGGGCGGTATGCTTGAGCCCGAAAACGCGCATCTGCTGCGCGGTAGGGCCAATAAAGCGAATGTGTTGCAGCGCGCACTGATCGGCAAAATCCGCATTTTCACTCAAAAAACCGTAACCGGGGTGGACAGCCTGGACTTTCGCCTGCTGTGCGATAGCCAGTATTTTGTCGGCACGCAAATAGCTGTCTGCCGCCGGGCCGTCGCCGATGCAGTACGCTTCATCGGCCTCGCTCACATGACGGGACATTGCATCGGCCTCAGTATAAACCGCCACACTGTTAACCCCGATGCGGCGCAGGGTGCGTATAATCCGGCAGGCAATCGCGCCGCGATTGGCGATTAAAATCTTTTCGAACATCGTCTGCTCCTCAATTCACGCTATTCGCTGTAGACCGCTGAAATTCAATCAATCCCAGATCAGCAGGCGTATCGGCGTCGGGTTATAGGCATTACAGGGATTATTCAGTTGCGGACAATTTGAAATCAGCACCATGACATCCATCTCAGCGCGCATTTCAACATACTTTCCAGGCGCCGAAATGCCGTCGTCAAATTCGAGCTCTCCAGCTTCGGTGACCGGAACATTCATGAAAAAATTGATATTGCTCGGCAAATCACGCTTATTCATGCCGAGCTGTTCGCACTGCGGGTCATGCGCCAGCGCGTGCAGGAAGTTATCACGGCAATTGTGCATGGGATATTTTTCCAGCGCGTAACGCACCGTGTTGCTTTCCGCCGCACAGGCGCCGCCCAGCGTGTCATGCCGCCCGCACGTGTCTGCGACTATCGTTAACATGACATTCCCGAAATTGGAAAAAAGTCGGCTCCCCGTCGTCAGATAAATTTTGTGCTGGCGGCGTACGGTATCGGTGACACTGTAGCGCTCCAACGCGTCATGCGCATTGAAAAAAAGCGTATCGACAGCCTGGTTGCCTTCCAGATCCACGATCCGCAAGACCTGCCCGGCATTCACCCGTTTGACCCAGGGTTCGCCCGCAGCACAGATTTCATTCACAACGGCGTCCGCGGGATTCAGCCTGCTTTCAGTTAAACCGTACAGTTGATTATGCGCGTTCATAGATCACCTCCGCAACATGCATAAAACCGTTGAGTATTTTGACTCGCCCGTTGATTCTCGGCGATTTGCATACATTCCGCTGTTGCACTGGCCGATTTTTCAAACAATGCCAGACTGACCGAACCCGGTTGATACGACTCAGCCGGGTCCAGCGGATGCGGTGCGGTTGAGAGCACCATCAGCGTATTCATCTCGAATGTCAGATCGACAAAATCGCTTGCTGTGCTGTGGCCTGCGTGGAATGCCAGCTCGCCCGCTGCATCGGCGGTCACCTTGCTGAAAAAATTAATGTTGGACACGATATCACGGCGCCCCAGCCCCCACTTGCCCAATTCGATCAACAGGTTGTCAAGTCCGTTGCGATACATGTTATTGCGATGTTGCTGATAGCGCGCAACGCCATATTTTTCGTGTACCAATTCCGCATCGCTCAAACCGCAGACTGTATCATGCCAGCCCGCCGTATCTTCGGTGATACAGCAGAATATCCGCCCCATATCGGAATGGCAGGCATGACCCCTGGTTAAATAAAAAGTATGCTGCGACTTGAGTGTATCGGCCATGTTATAGCGTTCCAGTTTTTCTTCCTGGTTATAAAACAGTACCGCCGCATTTGCGCCGCCATTAATATTCGTCAAACGCAGCGTCATTCCCCGGCGAACAATACCGGACCAGTGGCAGCCGCCCGGAATGGTTTCTTGCCATACACTATGTTGATGTTGATCCATTGTTGACTCCTGATTGAATGTCAATGAAATGCCTGGAAATCAGAATGCGCTCCTGACTTATAAGCAAAAATAAAATATGAAGTTTATGTCCTTCTGAATTTAATTACAGCGAACTTCTGAATCAAAAGGTATAACGTCGTGATGCCCAGAATGCCGCCCAGTACCAGCGGAATCGCCCACAACTGCCACCAGGGCGCATCCGGTGAAACCGCATAGGTGCGTGGCCATGCGATATTGATTAATTCAAATACCGACCAGATAAACGCCACGGCATTAATCACCAGCCCCCATGCACCGAGTTTGAGTTCACCCAATGATGGATTCCATCGTCCGCTGAGCCGTGCAAACAGAGCAACCCCCGTCGTCATCGCAAACATGGCATAGAGTCCGCCCGTTCCAAAGGCAATCACTGTTGCAACCGCGCCATCGTTGAGTCCGAGCAGCAAACCCAGACTGGACAGCGTGACAGTAAAAAGAATGGCATTGCGCGGCGTCCTGTCGGCGGTAACGGTGCTCAGTATGGCGGGCATATTGCCTTCACGCGCCATCGAGAAAACGATACGTGACGTATATTTAACGACAGATGCGCCACAGGCCAGAAAAGCAATCATCACAATTCCAGAAAAGGGTTTTTCAACCCAGTCTCCAAAACTGCTTGCGATCAGCGGCGTCACTGGATCAGCCGTTTTACTGGCATCGGCCAACGCACTATGATCAAAAGCCAGAATCAAAGCAGCTGAATTGAATAATACGACAGCGCCAACGGCGCTCAAGGCAAGGAATATGGCACGCGGCACCATGCGCTTGGGCTGATGCGTTTCCTCGGCTGTCGTGGAACACGCGTCAAAACCGATAAATGCCCAGCCCGCAATGGCCAGCGCGGCAAGAAACGCCGCTGTCTCTGTGGGTGCAGTGCCGGTTCCCATATGTTCAAACAATTCCGAAAAACCATGCTGGCGGAAAAAGAAAAATAACAACAGCGCAATACCGAATGAGCCTGCGATCTCGGCATAAACGCCCAGTGCAATCATCGTCTTGAACAAATTGACATGCGCCAGATTGAGCAGCATGCAGAGCAATAGAAAAACCGCGCCCCAGAACACCATTGATGCCCCACTGCCATCAAGCGCGCCCCAGAAGGTCGCCAGCCAGATCCCGCCGGTATACGCCGTCGTGGTCAACATGGCAATCGTCGAACTGACGTAAATAACGCCCGCGTATTTCCCTGTCGTGACGCCGCCCAGTTGCCGCGCCCATTTATAAGCGCCACCTGCGATTGGGAATTGTGAAGAAAGTTCGGCATAAACCGTCGCCACCAGTAACTGCATGACCAGACAAATGGCCAAAGCTGCAAACCAGCCGCCCCCGGTGACCGCGGTTTGCACGCCAATAATGGCATAAAGACCGACTACGGGCGACACGACCGCAAACCCCATGGTGAAGCTATGCCAGACACTCATGCTGCGGTTGAGTGTTCCCGCCGCAGTTTGTGCTTCGTCAGTTGGTAAACGGTTCTGTTGCGATGAAACAGACATAACGATGACTCCTATTCAACGGATATAAAACCCGGACACAGACCGAGAAAATATGCATGCACGTATGCATACGCTTATCTCCCGGGCTTTTATCCCTCCGTGGAGTCTCGTTATCTAAATAGAAAAACTGAATAGATAAAATTGACGAGACCGGAAACTCTCGAACCAGTCGCCCCGTCAATTTAATTTATTCAAAATTTTTAAATTGACAAGGCCGGAACCCTAGTTTCCCATTAATTATGACTTTTTAGGATAGCAAGGTTGTCGGCAGAAATCAATTGAGACAATACCTGGTGGAACCTCAAAATGTACAGACTGCAAAACGATTGCTATTTTCTGTAGCCGTTTTTTACTGACAAAAAATGTCAAATAACCAAACAAGATACGACCAAAAGAAATTAATCGGGGTGCACGTGATCGTTGGTGTGTTAAAGTGATCAGCAGCTGTTTCAGTAGTAGATTTTCTGCCATCACAGTTTTATTCCGCCCGGCCTAATGAACTTGGAATGCGTCACAAAAAGGTGAATCAATGATTGTAATTTTTCGGCCATGCAATGTATCTTACACCTTTATGGTTAAACAACAAGTTGGCTATGCAATAGACATTACATGACAATTAGTATTTCGAACAGTACACGGTAGACCGCAAATGATCGAAATATTTGTTGGTGATCACCGAGGCCAGTAAACCAGATGGACAGTTTTTAATGCTGATTGACACATCGGGAGGATATTAAATCATGAAGAAAAACTTTAAAAATGCACTCAAGCTTGTATTGGTTCATGAAGGTGGATGGTCCGATCACCCCAGAGACCCTGGTGGTGCAACGATGAAAGGCGTTACACTTGCCGTTTATCGTCGTCATTTTGGCGCTGATAAGGGCAAGAAGGATTTGCGAAATATTTCTGACGCTGAGCTTGAATCGATTTATTTCTCCGATTACTGGAATAAGTGCAAGTGTGACAAGTTGCCTACCGGTATTGATTACGCAGTTTTTGACGCTGCCGTTAACTCCGGCCCGGGACGCAGCGCGAAATGGCTTCAGGCCGCTGTCGGTGCTGAGCAGGATGGTGCGGTTGGCGATAAAACGCTTGCCAGAGTTAAGGACCGGGACACTGTTGAGGTGACCAACGGCATGTGCGACCGCCGGCTGAGTTTTCTTCAAAGTCTTTCCACCTGGGCTGATTTTGGCAGAGGATGGCAGCGCCGTGTGGAGGGCGTGCGCACGGCTGCAATCGCTATGGCTGGAGGCAGCCCTGTCATGGAAAGTACGTCGCCTGCTGGCTACAAGGTTGTTAAAAAAGGTTCGACCGGATTATGGGTAACAAAGCTGCAGGAAGCACTTAAAATTGAGGTCAATGGAAAATTCGGCACGGATACCGAGAAAGCACTGATAGACTGGCAGAAGAAAAACGGGCTGGAGCCGGATGGTATAGCCGGACGAAATACGTATCGTTCGCTGGGTTTGATTGCATGAACCGGGTCAGATTATTCAGAGTTGCCGGAAAACCAGTCTGTTAATGGGTTTACTGCAACAACTCCATTGGATTGACATACAGTATGCCGAGATCATGTGCGACGGCCGGATGAGTAATCTGGCCTTCGTAGACATTTAGTCCATTGCGTAAGTGCGGGTCGCCAATCAGTGCCATTTTGCCGCCTTTCTCGGCGATCGCCAGAACAAACGGAAGCGTGACATTATTTAACGCAAAAGTTGAAGTGCGCGCAACCGCGCCAGGCATATTGGGGACACAGTAATGTACTACATCGTCCAACACATAGATGGGTTTGGCGAGCGACGTTGGTCTGGATGTTGCGAAACAGCCGCCTTGATCAACGGCGACATCAACCAGAACCGAGCCACGGTTCATTTTTTTGACGAGAGCGTGAGTGACAAGCCGCGGAGTAGCTGCGCCGGGGATCAGTACCGCGCCGATGACCAGATCGGCAACCACAACTTGTTCTTCAATGGCATCGACAGTGGAAAATACCGTATTGATGCGAGAGCCGTACTGCAGATCCAGTTGTTGCAGGCGGTGTATCGATTTGTCTATTACGGTAACATGCGCTTCCATTCCCATGGCGACACGTGCTGCATTGGTGCCGACTACGCCGCCGCCGAGGATGACAACTTTTGCAGAGGGCACCCCGGATACGCCGCCCAGTAATATGCCACGACCACCCTGATCCATTTCAAGCGCGTGCGCGCCAGCCTGTACCGCCATGCGTCCGGCCACCTCACTCATAGGGGCGAGCAGCGGCAGGCCGCCATATGCGTCGGTGACTGTTTCATAGGCTATTGCGATGCAGCCTGATTCAAGCAATCCTTCGGTCTGTTCCGGGTCCGGGGCCAGGTGGAGGTAAGTAAACAGTATCTGGCCTGCGCGTAAAAGTCCGAGTTCTGTCGACTGTGGTTCCTTGACTTTAACGATCAGTTCAGCGCGGGCATAAATCTCTTCAGCGGATTCCACGATTTCCGCTCCCGCCGCCTGATAACGACTGTCGTCCAGATCGATCGCCAATCCGGCATTTTTTTGCACCATAACCTGATGGCCATGGACAACCAGCTCACGTACTGAGGTCGGAGTAAGTCCTACACGGTTTTCATGTATTTTGATTTCTTTTGGCACGCCAATTTTCATTGGTTTCTCCAGTAAATAAAATTTTGTGGTTCGGTGTGATTAAAAACACAGTGTAAATACACGACCCAGCGTATCGTAGCACTTAATGATTTTGATTTTTAGACTGTTTTCCGCTTACCAAAGTTATTTAAATACTCTACTCTCCCCTCTACAGCCATAAGCATTAACGTTTATGGCTGTTTTTTTATTTTACGCGGATTTTATGCATGACCGGTTAAATTATGCCACCGTTCGCGCCAATATCCTGGCCTGTGACCCATCGGGCTTCATCACTTACCAGAAACAAGACGATTTGAGCGATATCGTCGACTTCACCTATGCGGCCCAGTGAAGCCATGGCAGCCATGCGTTGAATATCTTCCTCAGTTTTTCCGCTTCTGAATAATTCGGTAAATACCGGACCCGGCGAAACTGTATTAACAGTGATGCCTCTTTCTCCAATTTCACGTGCAAAGATACGGGTCAACTGTTCCACTGCGCCTTTAGTGGCTGCATAGATGCCGTATTTTGGCAGCATCAGGCGGGTTACTGTGGTTGATATGTTCACAATGCGGCCATTGTCAGCCAGGCGTTCAGCAGCCTCGCGCAGGGTATAAAAAATGCTTTTTAGATTGATATTGATAATCCGGTCGAATTCTTCATCTTTGACTTCGGCAATTTTCTTGAAAATAAGAATTCCCGCATTATTGACAAGTATGTCGATGTGCCCAAAATGTTCGATTGCCGCATCAAACAGCCGCCTGACATCGGCCGGATTGCTGACATCGGCTTGAATTGCCACGCATTTGCCGCCGGCTTCGGTTATCGCTGTACAAACCGCATTCGCGGCTTGATGGTTTTGAATATAATTGATCACTATTTTTGCGCCCGCTTTGGCCAGTTCACGCGCTATTTCAGCACCAATGCCTCGTGAAGAACCGGTAACTATGGCGACTTTCTCATCTAGATTTGCCATATCGATTTGATTATTTGACTCATTCATAATTTCGTAATTCAGCATATATCCTGCAGTAAGCAACCCCTATGAGTTAGCACACGCCGTAATGCTGCATTGTCCGCATGTCATTAGCGGCAACCTTGAACAATCTGAAAAAGTTGGCGGTTGTCGCGGCTGCGATTTCTTCCAGATCCACTGCGCGTATCCGGGCTATTTCTTCTGCAACATGTTTTACATAGGCTGGCTGGTTCACTTTACCGCGATAAGGTACCGGTGCCAGATAAGGCGAATCGGTTTCGATCAGGATTCTATCCAGCGGGGTTTTTCTGGCAACATCTTTTAATGCAACAGCATTTTTGAACGTGACAATGCCTGAGAATGAAATATAAAAATTCATTTCAATCGCCTGCTGAGCGACTTCCCAGCTTTCTGTAAAGCAATGCATGACGCCACCGATCTGATCTGCGCCTTCTTCACGCATAATGCGCAATGTGTCGTTGGCAGCAGAACGGGTATGAATAATCAGAGGCTTGTTGCATTTTCGGGCGGCGCGAATATGCTGACGGAAGCGCTCGCGCTGCCATTCAAGATCGCCCTCCAGGCGGTAATAATCCAGACCGGTTTCGCCAATTGCAATAACTTTTGGATGTTCAGCAAGTTGCGCGAGTTGAGCGGCGGTCGGTTCTTGCTGATTTTCGTAATCAGGATGCACGCCGACCGAGGCAAACAAATTATCGTGTGTTTCTGCCAGTGCCTGAACACGGGGAAAATCGGTCAGATTGACACTGACGCATAATGCATGGGAGACCTGATTTTCTTGCATGTTGCGCAGCAATGCATCGAGATTATTTACGAGATCCGGAAAATCCAGATGGCAATGTGAGTCGACAAACATTGTTTTTAAAAATGCAATAAATTAAAGGGTTAAAGCTGGCCTCGTATAGCATCCGCCCAGCAGTTCGGTGTTTCAAATAAACGTACCTGCTCGAGTTGAAGGTGATTGCCGTAAATATCCTGATAGGCTTCATCAAGGATGCTGAATGCAATCACTGCAAGATTCTCGGCGGTAGGCTGCACATCTAAAACGACCGTTTTGTGATCTTTCAGTGACTGCAGAAATTGCATGACAGGCGTATCTCCGGAATAAACAAGAAACGCGTGGTCCCATTTATTGATTAAGGTTTTTTTTGCAATCCGCTTAACTTCAGAGAAATCCATCACCATCCCTTGTTGTGAAGTGCCTTTCTCAGAGATAATATTGCCTGATAAGGTAATTTCAATCGCATAACGGTGTCCATGTAGATGACGGCATTGACTATCGTGCGTTGATATCCGGTGACCGGCATCAAATTCCAGCTTGCGTGTAATTAACATACGAGCGATTTTAACATTACAGGGTGTCTCTAATAATTCAAAGTTTTAAACAAATTGGGGCAAGCGCAAAAAATGGTGACGCAGCATATAAAATGTAAGAAAACATTTTTTGTGAGTAGCAAAGTGTTGTAACGAAATTTGGATTTTTAGTGATACCCTCCAGACTATTTTGGCAGGATTGTACCATTGCAGCAAGCTTCCAACCTATTGAATACATCAGATCACAGCCGTGACAGCATGGGTATGATCTATGTTTATCCCGTTGTTTCACGCCGCGCGGGCGGTGTGTCCATAGGCATTAATCTAAATCCGAATAATGCCTGTAACTGGCGGTGTATTTATTGCCAGGTGCCAGATCTAAAGCGCGGTGCTGCGCCACCCGTCGATCTGGTAAAACTGGAAAACGAGTTGCGCGGTTTTCTGCAGGAACTGACAACGGGTGATTTCATGCGAAAACAGGTGCCGCCAGAAGCACGGTCCATTCAGGATATTGCCTTGTCGGGAAACGGCGAACCAACCAGTGCAAAAGAATTTGAACAGGTTATCGATCTGATTGGGCGCGTCAAAAAAGACTTTGTCCTGCCAAAAGATTTAAAGCTGGTTTTGATTACCAATGGCAGTTTGATTGACCGTCCCTATGTTTTGACCGGCCTTCAACGTATGGCACAGATGAACGGAGAAATCTGGTTCAAGCTCGACAGCGCGACACGTGAAGGACGGTTGCGTATCAACAATACACGCATGAGCCTGAAACAAGTACATAAGAATATTGGCCTGTCAGCATCAATTTGTCCGACCTGGCTGCAAACATGCGTTTTTAACTTGAGCGACGAACCACCTTCAGAAAAAGAGATTAAAGCCTATCTTGAATTTGTCGGAAAACTGTTGAATGAAGGGGTGTCTTTGAAAGGCGTGCTGGTCTATGGCATCGCGCGTCCTTCTTTGCAACCGGAATCAAAATTTTTGTCGCGTATAGATAAAGGCTGGCTTGATATGTTTTGTGACAGAATAAGGAAGCTTGGTTTGACGGTCAAACCGAGTTATTAACAAATTCATGTTCCGATGATTGGTCATGGCTTAATCTACCTGCTTCTGCATATTTCGCAGTTGTAATTTTGCAACAAAAGAGCTGTGACGATATAACTCCATAATATCAGCGGGTTAGAAATTCTGAGCCAGCAAATTGTGATGATCTGATCGCGATTGGGTTGCTCTCGTTTTAAAAAAACCAATCAATTCAAGGTATTTGGATAAAACTTCGGGTAAAATTCCACCTTACATAAAAGCTGAAAAGAGTCATTATTAAATCAATTAACACCATAAATCATACCACGCTGCAGATTTAGTTAAAAAATGTATGTCAAGCGGTTTCTCTTGCATACAACGATTATAGTGTTCAGTGTTGATTGATGATCAGAATAGATACTTATACAACAGGAGTCCATTTTCAAATGAATTCGCTAATCCGTTTAGCTTTTTTACTGACAACCTCAATCAAATCAACAGCCAATTTGATCGCAAAAATAACCAAACGGTCGTTGATGCTTTGCCTGTGTTTGGCTGGTATGGCAGGTCTGGTTTTTCAGGCACATGCGTCGAATAATACTACTTCAGAAACAACGGTCGATAACGAAACAAACTGGTCAGCAACAGACTGGTCAAAGGTACCTCCTGTAAGGCCCATGCCGCGTCCTGGAAAGTTTGCCAAACCGCCTGCACGAGCCGGATATGCCTCTATTGTAGATTTGCTCGCCGATGTACAGCCAGAGTACTTCCCTGACCCAGGCAGAGGCTATTATTCCCTCTGGGATCAGATTACGGGTAATGTCAGGGACACGAGACCGGTCTCACCGTACCCACCTTTTGCGCTCATGCCGACATCTCAGTTTGATATCGATTTTAGGTATCTGGAGAACCCGGAACATGAGAAAGATATTTTTGATCCAATTAAACGAATTCATTTTGGCGATGATTGGCTGCTCTCTTTCGGGGGCAGTTTTTGGTATCGCTACATGCATGAAACAGATAGCCGCCTGAATGCTGCGGGAAGAAACAATGATTATCATCTGATTCGTACACGTGTAAATGCTGACTTGTGGTACCGGGACAACGTTCGCTTGTTTGCTGAGTTTATAGACGCACGTTCTTTTGGTCCCGAACTTGCACCGCTCGGTATCGATAGAAATCACACGGATATCCTGAATTTATTCGCTGATTATAAAGTGGGAAATATCAATAATAGCCCGCTTTATATGCGTTTTGGCCGTCAGGAGCTGATCTTTGGCTCACAGCGGTTAATTTCAACGCTGGATTGGGCAAATACGCGTAGAACATTCCAGGGTATTAAATCATTCTGGCGTAATGAGAAATGGGATGTCGACGCATTCTGGGTGCGTCCAATGAGAACAGAAAAAGGCGATTTTGATAATTGGGACAGAAAACGGGACTTTTTCGGTTTATGGACGACCTATAAGCATGACAAAGATCATTTACTTGACCTTTATTTCCTGAGCTTGAATGATAACCGGCCTGCTAATGGTGTCTTTTTCGGCGGTACGGATACAGTACTAAGTGTTGCGCCGGGAAGGACGACCATGCTTGGTGATTCCAATGTGCACACTTTGGGTGGCCGTGTGGTAGGCGATTACAATCGGATTTTATACGAAATTGAAGGGATGTATCAATTTGGTCAATGGTCTAATCTTGATGTGTCTGCATTTGCTGTCGCCACTGGTGTCGGTTATGATTTCCAAATGCCGTTAAATCCTATTCTCTGGTTGCGTTACGACTTTGCTTCTGGTGATGGAAACCCAAATGACGGTAATGTCAATACTTTTAATCAACTGTTTCCATTCGGCCATTACTATCTGGGCTATATCGATCTGATCGGGCGGCAAAATATTCATGATTTTAATGCCCAGTTAACATTGCATCCGAAACGCTGGATGACTTTCCTTGCCCAATACCATCGCTACTATCTGGCTAACAAGCGGGATTTTTTGTATAACGCGGGCGGTGTAGCACTACTTGGAGATCCAACCGGTCAATCAGGCAGTCATGTAGGCGATGGCATTGACTTTCTGGTTAATATTCATGTGGCGCGGCATCATGACGTATTGGTGGGCTACTCGAAGCTGTTTTCTGGCAATTTTATAGAAAATCAAAGACCTGGCATTAATCCTGATCTTTTCTATGTCCAGTATAATTTCAGATTTTAAATAACTTCAATAAGTCGCTTTAGTTTAATCAAAATAAAACGGCAATCCCTTTCAGTGCTTTTTTAGTTATACTAAAGAAGTGCTGAGCAAGGGATTGCCGTTTTTTGTTTTATCAATATTATTCATTGATTCAAAAGCTTAATTTATAGCCGAGATAGATTAGAAATCATCTTGGAATTAAATGGGTGCGTCAGATATGAAAAGGTTTTTCATTGCGGTCAATTTTCTTATGGTGACATTATCAACTTCTATGGTGGAAGGAAAAGATGGAGAATCTGTTGCCGATTTAGGTTTACTGTATCAAATGAAATTCGGTGTTCTAGCCCATGATGTGGACGATTTATGGAGCGGATTCAGTCGAGAGGACGGTGTTGATTTGAACATTGAAGCTGTATTTTCACCGGCAATTTCAATTTTAGGTGGAACTATCCGTCCGGCGTTGGGAGGATCCATTAATACAGAAGGCGATACTTCCAAGGGTTATCTTGACCTCCTCTGGCAATATAATTTTACAACCGGTTTTTTTCTTGTTACCGGCGTGGGCGCGGCGATTCACGATGGACGGCGCCATGCAACTACCCCCGCGAAAAAAGCATTGGGATCGCGTGTGCTTTTTCATATTCCGCTTGAAGTTGGCTATTTTATTTCACCGCGTACAACTTTTTCAATTTATTTTGATCATATGTCTAATGCTTACATAGCGGATGAGAATGAAGGGATGGATACACTGGGTGCCCGTTTTGGTTATGTTTTTTGAGAGAGATTAGTTATGCAATCAGTTAAACGGTTAGCAATCGGAGCAGTTGTATTATGGTTGTCGGCATGTGCCAGCACGGGACCCGTGTTATATCCAAATACACATTACCAGTCGGTAGGCCAAGAGGCTGTTGAGCACGATATCGAGTACTGTAAACAGTTAGCTGAATCAGCCGGAGCTCATAATAGCAGAAGTGGCGGTGCGGCTGGCGATGTGGCGACCAATACAGTTATGGGTGCAGGTGTCGGCGCTGCAAGCGGCGCCGTAGGCGGGGCAATTGCCGGTTCGGCTGGCAGAGGTTCTTTAATAGGCGCAGCCAGCGGCGCTGTCTGGGGATTGTTCAGAGGAATTTTTACCGCAACAAGACCTTCTCGACCCAATCAAGCCTATGCCAATTTCGTTAATCGATGCTTACAGGAAAAAGGCTACGAAATTACCGGGTGGCAGTAAAATATAGCGGTGGCAAGTGTATAAGCTAATTTAGTTATTCAGAACCAGCTCCCACGCCGGGTGTTAATCTACTTTTTGTAGATATGTTTTGTTTCAATAATACCTTTTTTAAATAATTTCCGAATCATCATTCTTACGCTGCTATCCGAACGCAGGATGAAATCCCGGATTCGTTGACCAGGTCTTCCTCGAAAGGAGGTGACATGAAAATTATCGCTACCCCTAAGTGGTGAATCCGAGAAATAATAGTTTGACACGCAATACCGCGCACTGTCTCTGCTTTTGACAGGACTAACCGAGTGCCAGGAAGAAGTATGGGTTGCCATTACGGCAAGACGGTTAAATTTGCTATGGATTAAAATTTGTTTTCCATGTATACCTTCAGGCCACAATTCCAGATTGCCGCCATTTGTGACTGGCCAGTCGGGTGTAACATAGTATAAAAGATTCAAAACCCGCCAGTTTTCTCTGTTTTTGTCGTGCGAATTATCCAGATGCGGATTTAAAAAATGATTGTACCCCATCATCGAAATACCACCTGCATATAAGTGCTTGTCGGGATAGAGATTTTCTATTTTGCATATGTTTGAGACACATTTCACTACGCCTGGGTCCTGAAATGCATAAATTGTCTCTTCCAGTATGGGGCTATAGCTATCCATCTGTGCCGCAATGTATTTGTATTCGCGGATACTTTTTTTTAGCAGCATCTCCTCTGCAGCAGGAAAACAGCGGTAGATATTCATTGCTACTTGGAATGGCAACAGGTCGTCAACAATAAAATAACCGATCTGATCGCATGATGCGTCATACATGGATGAAAAACTGTCTATTTCGCGCTCAAGTCTGTTGACGATCAGCGCTGAAATTTCAGTGCGATTCATCAGCAGATTCATGATTGCAGGAATTTGTTTGAAATATTTGCATGGATCTGTAACAACCGGTGTGCTTTGGCGCAAAAATTATGAGTATAACCGGAATATCGTCATATCATTTATATTAAGCTTGATTTTGAAGTGCGCTAATGAACTGTCCTGTGAAACTAGCGCTGCTTATTCGTTATCCTGAGCATTCAGCAAACACTGGTTTAGTAAAAATGGAAAAGTTTTGTACGGCTGTTTCATGTATTCCGAGCCGAAATGTCCTTCACCAGTCATGATAACCAGGGTTCCGCCCAGTTTCTGTCGCATCAATTCGCCTTGTTCCTGACCGCAGTCCCAGGGATCGTTATCGGAGTGGATAAATGTAAATTTACGGCTATTTGCTTTGATTGCATCAATGTCAAATCCGGCAGGATACGTCAAATCATTCAATAGCTTGCCGGGAAGTGGTTTTATAAATCCGGCGACAGAAATTGCATGCTTTGCAGTAAAATCTGAACGAGACAGAAGCCTTAAAATTAACGTTCCACCGGCAGAATGACCCACCATCAAATCATAATCGCGATGGGGTGAATGAATAATAATTTCCTGAATCCACTTATCCAGATCGTTAAAGTCATTACACGCCGGCAAAGATGGTACCCATACGTCAAATCCCCCCTTTTCCAATGCAATTTTCAACCAGGGAATCCAGAAGCTCATTTCAGAGCCACCAAGTCCATGAAATAATACAGCTGTTTTTTTCATAGGAATTAATTTATGTTGAAAATCAATGGGGTAGATTAACACAAAATGAGCGGTATTAACATTGCCACTTAACATTCGTCCGGCCAAATGCTGTATGATTCGGCAATTCTTGGAAATTTGTATTATGGTCAATCTGTACGCTTCAAAGATTAATGAAGATGATTTGCCATTCTGTCATTGAGTTCCAAGGTGTAGTATTTGGAGTTCCGCCTTTTACGTAAAGGTTGGTTTATGAAATTTTCTGAGCAGGCTATAATAATTATTTTGCGTATAAATTCATGAAACGCCTATTTCCCTTATTGGTATCTTTGATTGTCTTTTTGCCATTCTTTTCAGCGCAAGTGTTAGCACAAAAGCCTTCAATATCGATTGACGCCAAAGCGTATATGTTGTCGGATTATCAATCCGGTCAGATATTGGCAAGCCAAAATGCACAGGAACGTGTAGAACCGGCATCATTGACCAAACTGATGACTGCCTATATTGTTTTTTCTGCGATTAAACAAAACAGCATACAGCTTGATCAGGTTGTTCCGGTTTCGAATAGAGCATGGCGCATGATCGGTTCACGCATGTTTATTGAGCCAAATAAAGCAGTAACAGTCAATGAATTGATTCGCGGAATGATCGTGCAGTCCGGTAATGACGCATGTATTGCACTTGCTGAAATTATTGCCGGTTCTGAAGAAATATTTGTGCAAATGATGAACCAGGAAGCGCTGCGACTTGGCATGAAAAATACGCATTTCATAAACACGACGGGTTTGCCTGATCCTAATCACTATACTTCCGTTCACGATTTAACCTTGCTTGCGGCGGCTATCATTCGCGATTTTCCTGAATTCTACCCTTTGTACTCGCTCAAGGAATATACCTACAATGATATTACCCAGCCAAACCGCAACCGATTGTTATGGCTAGACCCGCATGTTGACGGAATGAAAACGGGATGGACAAAATCTGCTGGATATTGCCTGATAACATCGGCTAAGCGAGACAAAAGACGCTTGATTTCGGTAATTATGGGCGCGAAGTCTGCTAACGCACGAAGTATGGAAAGTCAGCGCTTGTTAAATTATGGCTTCCAGTTTTACGATACCGTGCATTTATACAAAAAGGGCGAGGTCCTGACATCAATCGAACTATGGAAAGGATCACAGGATGTTTTAAAAGCAGGTTTTGACAGTGATGTATATTTTTCAATCCCCAAAGGACAGGTAGATAATCTCAAAGCAACTATGGAATATAAACAGCCTTTGATCGCGCCGGTCACCGTAGGCCAGGAAGTAGGAACAGTCAAATTTACCTTGAATGGTCAGCTGGTTGAAAGTTATCCGTTGGTTGCACTGGAAGATGTGAGTCTGGGAAATTTTTTTGGTCGCGCGTGGGACAGCTTTATGCTGCTTTTTAATTAGTACGCTATCCATATGATATTTCTGAATGGGCAATTTATGCCAATCGAAAAAGCCTGTATTTCTGTATTGGACAGAGGCTTTATTTTTGGTGATGGCGTTTACGAGGTGATCCCCGTCTATTCACGCAGACCTTTCCGACTGGTGGAACATTTGCATCGCCTGCAACATAGTCTGGACGGTATTCGACTGGAAAACCCGTATACAAATGACGAATGGAGCGATCTCATCGAACAGGTTGTTGCCAAGAATGAAGGCGAAGATCAATCCGTTTATCTGCATATTACCCGGGGCGTGGCCAAGCGCGACCACGCTTTTCCAAAAGTGCCGCCGACGGTTTTTATGATGAGTAATCCATTACTGCCGCCATCATCGGAATTACTGGAAAATGGTGTTGCGGCAGTTACTGCCAGTGATAATCGCTGGGTGCGTTGTGATATAAAATCCATTTCGCTGCTGCCAAATGTGTTGTTGCGGCAAATTGCTGTGGATGCCGACGCGTCTGAGACGATTCTCATCAGGGATGGTTACCTGACTGAAGGTTCGGCAAGCAATATTTTTATTGTGAAGGATCAGGTTTTACTTGCCCCGCCCAAGAGCCATTTAATGCTGCCTGGAATTACCTATGATGTTGTGCTTGAATTGGCTGCCAACAATAATGTCATTTATGAAGTGAGGGACGTCACTGAAGACGAAGTGTTTTCCGCAGAAGAAATCCTGCTGACCTCTTCAACCCGAGAAGTTATGCCGGTAACACGTTTAAATAATAAGCCGGTCGATACGGGCAAGCCCGGTGCAAAATTTATACATTTACATCAGCTTTATCAGCAATATAAAGCAACACACATGCGCGGCGGTGTAGTCAGCTAACCGCTGCACCGCTTCACATTTGATAATTTTAAGCAACAGTTCCATGACATGTCTGAAGATTCTTTAATTGAATACCCGTGTGATTTCCCGATTAAGATCATGGGCAAGGCTGAGCAGGATTTTACTGAAGTCGCGTTGACGATCGTAAAACACCATGCGCCGGATTTTGATGAAAAAACCATGGAAATTCGTTCGAGCAAAGGTGGAAATTATCTCAGTATTACCTGCACGATTCGCGCGACTTCGCGTCGTCAACTGGACGAGCTGTATCGCGCGTTAACGGGTCATCCGAAAGTATCGGTTGTGCTCTGATGGCAGGTAAATCATATTTTGCAACTGAATGATCATGATGTGTTGAGACACCGGTTTATAATTAAGCATCTGGGTACGGTCGATTATCAATCCGCATGGCAGTCAATGAAGGATTTTACCGATAAGCGGGCATCGCAGACAGTTGACGAAATTTGGCTGCTACAGCATCCGGCAGTTTATACGCAAGGCATTGCCGGCAAGCCGGAACATTTATTGGTTAGCAATGAGATACCCGTGATAAAGTCGGACCGCGGTGGTCAAATTACCTACCATGGCCCGGGACAGCTTATCGCCTACCTGCTATTGGATATTCGGCGTTTGAAACTGGGCGTGCGTGAACTGGTCAGACGTATGGAAAACGCTGTGATCGCGTTGCTAGACGAATATCATGTCAAAGCGCATGGTCGTGTCGATGCGCCGGGTGTTTATGTGGGCAATGCGAAAATCGCTTCACTTGGATTGAAAATAAAAAGAAACTTCTGTTATCACGGTGTTGCATTGAATATCGACATGGATTTGCGGCCATTTTCGGCAATCAATCCCTGCGGTTACGCCGGATTGCAGGTGACTCAGACCAAAGATCAGGGAATTGCGGATGGACTGGAAGTACTCGGCCTTAAATTGTCGGATCATTTGCAAAAGGAACTGGTTGTTAACCTTCCCAATTAAAGAAAGGAAATAAATCTTTACTATGACTTCAGAAATACGCCAGAAAGGCGCAGACAAAACAGCACGTAATCCAGTCAAAATCGATCCGCAAACGCGGGCAGACATTTTGCGTAAGCCTTCCTGGATTCGCGTGCGGTCTTCAAACAGCCAGGCATTTTACGAGGTCAAGCGTATTCTGCGGGAGAAAAAGCTGCACACCGTTTGCGAAGAGGCCTCTTGTCCCAACATCGGAGAATGTTTTGGCAAAGGGACTGCGACCTTCATGATTCTGGGCGATTTGTGTACACGGCGCTGCCCGTTCTGCGATGTAGCGCATGGCAGGCCAAAGCCGCCGGACGCAGAAGAACCCCTGCATCTGGCGCAATCGATTGCGGCGATGAGGCTCAAATATGTCGTCATAACCAGCGTTGACCGGGATGATCTGCGCGATGGCGGTGCACAGCATTTTGCAGATTGCATACGCGAAATACGTCAGCATGCGCCGCAGACGAAAATTGAAATACTGGTGCCCGATTTCAGGGGCAGGTTGGACGTTGCACTTGAAAAGCTCGCCAGTTGCCCGCCGGATGTTTTGAATCATAACCTGGAAACCGTTCCGCGGCTTTACAAACAATGCCGCCCCGGTGCGGATTACACGCATTCGCTCAAGCTTTTGCAGGATTTTAAGCTGCAATTCCCTGAAATCCCGACAAAATCCGGATTGATGGTGGGTCTGGGCGAGACCGACGAAGAAATTCTGGGCGTTATGCAGGATTTACGTGCGCATCAAGTCGAGATGCTGACCATTGGCCAATATCTGCAGCCCAGTATCGGTCATTTGCCGGTTTTGCGCTATGTTACCCCCAAAGGTTTCAAGGAATTCGAGCAGGCGGCAACGGATATGGGCTTTACCCATGCAGCATGCGGTCCCATGGTGCGTTCCAGTTACCATGCCGACCAACAGGCACATGAGGCGGGTGTGGTTTGAAGTTTCATGCTACCAGCTGATAGGCCTGTTCTGGTCTAATGGAAATAGACACATTGATGAGAGACAGTGTTATTGTCACTGATCGAAGTGTTTGTGAAAGAAAAGAAAGTTTGCAAACGATATGCGCAGTCGTTTAAAGAAGAAGCGGTTGCATTAATTACGGCACAAGGTTACAGCGTACAGCAGGCGGGAAATTCACTCGGTATTCGTAGCAATATGCTCTAGCGATGGAAGCAACAGCAGGATCAGCAGTCATCGAAAGAACATTTGTCCGAAGATGAATGTGCCAAATGATGCGGTCGCTGATGATTTGGTTAACCAGAACTTCAATCCCGTAATTAGTCGAGCCTTAAATATTCCCAAGTATTTGATATCAATCATAAATATATTGATTTACGCTGTTCAAATCGACCAGAAAATGCTAAAATAAGCGTTTGTTTCTGGTCGAAATGGTGATTTATCGATGCTCACACCCAGTAAAACTTTTCATCAACCCAGTTTGTTTGAAACAGATCTGTTGTTACAGCTTGACCCCTCTGATCCGCTGCTCAAACTATCAACCGTTATTCCCTGGCATACCTTTGACGAAGCGTTTAGCATTCATTACACCGAGGACATAGGTGCGCCCAGCAAACCCATTCGCCTGATGGTTGGATTGCTGATCCTCAAGCAACTGGAGAACTTGAGCGATGAGTCGGTGGTATTGCAGTGGAAGCGCAATCCCTACTACCAGGCTTTTTGTGGCATGCAAGAATTCCAGCGGAAATTGCCTTGCCACAGTACGGAGCTGGTGCATTTTCGCAAGCGCATTGGCGCTGAAGGTGTTGAACGGATATTTCGGATGAGTGTTGGTTTGCATGGCAAAGCGGCGCTGGAAGCTGCGGTTCATATTGACACCACGGTACAGGAAAAGAACATCACCTATCCGACAGACAGCAAGCTTGCGATTAGAATTATTAATCGTCTGAACAAGATAGCCAAAGTGCATGGTATTTTTCAACGGCGCACGTTTGTTAAGGAAGTCAAATTATTACGGTTGGACATCCGGCATTTCCGCCATGTCAAGAAAAGAGCCAAGGCCAAGCGTGCGTTAAAGCGCCTCAGAACCATTGCGGGCATTTTGATACGGGAGCTCAGAAGGAAGCTGCCGCAGTACTGCTTGTTTGATTGCTACCAACAGGATTTTCTGCTGTATGAGCGTATTTTGAAACAACAACCCAAAGACACAAACAAAATCTATTCATTGCATGAGCCGCAGGTCTACTGTGTCGCCAAGGGAAAAGACCACAAACAATACGAATATGGCAGCAAGGCATCAATCGCCTGTACGGCGCGAAGCAATATCATCGTCGGTGTTGTCAGCCATGAACAAAACCAGCATGACAGCCATACGTTGCCGGAAATACTCAAGCATGTTGAAACATCGCGTGGCAAAACAGTCAAACAAGCAGTATGTGACCGTGGCTACCGCGGCAAAAGCGAGGTGAACGGAACGAAAATTATTCTACCGGGAAAAGCGCTCAAACGAGACACGCATTACCAAAGAAACAAGAAGCGAAAACAATGCAGAAGACGTGCTGCGATTGAACCCATCATCGGCCACTTGAAATCGGACTATCGAATGGCAATAAACTATTTGAAAGGCGCCATCGGTGATCAGATCAACCTGCTGATGGCAGCTTGCGCCTGGAATTTGAAACAATGGCTGTTGGCCATTTTTTGGCTGTTTTTTGCAGCAAAACATAAGGCAAAAATAAGCACTGCCACCGGAGATTCCTGAAGAAAAAGTTTGCAGGCAAGATAAAGAATACCTGGGTGAAATTTTGTGTAGATAATTTCTCAAAATATCCTTTTTCAGGGTCGACTAAGTAAGGACGAAGTCTGGGCGGTCGATATCACCTATCTCCGTACAGATGAAGGCTGGATGTATCTGGCAATTGTTATGTACTTATACCCTCACAAATCTTCCAACCTGGCCTAATAACCCTATTGACGAGTTGCTGCCATTTACGCCGGAATTCATTCCAACATTAAAATTGAAGGAATGACAGGTAGGAAAGTTGGACGGTTACACTTCTTCGATGGTTCATGTGCATTCGTCTCAATTGTTCATACCTGACGGAGTTGTTTCCGCCTTTTCCCATAACGCTTGTCACAACCACTCTATACGGATGCAACTCGGAGTGGTTTGGCATCTCCGTCAGATCGGCGACGCCGAGGAGCTTTCCTTCATCACTGGTACAGTATGACTGCACAGCTTCTTGCTGTTTCGTCTTCTTGGCACACCGACAATTAGTCTGACACAGGGCGTCGCTCCCAACTAACCTCAGCACATTTCAATGCGAGTCCTACCGCAGATTTACCAAATCCTGCGAAAAGTGACGTCTCTAACTCAGTATGGATGATGACGCCATGCGCGATTGACCCGGACGGACAATACACGGCCGGCTTCCAGGTCCCACAGTTTGTGTGTGTGGCTGCTACCGGAGACTTAACAAGGTCAATCTGTTCCTTGGTTTTCCAGACTTTAGCTGCATAGACTTTGATGCCCTTGATGCGATTGTTGCCTTTATTCTTACTGTCACAGACCGCAAGTCCTCGGACATAATATCGCGGGTTGTTATCAAGCGATGCCTCTTTTTTATTGCCCCAGTTCTCTCCGGGACATTCCTGCCAGTACCAGCCTGTTGGCGTATCCGACCCGTCATTCAGGGAACGCAACAGGGTCTGGATGCGACAGGGAAGATCGCCACCCTCTTTCCATTCCAGGCCGCGCATGGCAAACGTATTTGAACTCACCTTCGTGATTGTGGCCTGTTGTGCGATCCCGCTTTTTCCAGAAATGGCGGTCTCTGAGTCCGTGCCGACTTTGAACCCTACAGATTCAATAGGGCCCACTTCGATACGGCTTTGCACGTCAGGACTCATGAATACACATAGAATTCCTAAGATTGTCGATATGGTTACGAATGTGTTGGATCGTCCTTGCATACTTGTTCTCCTTCTGTCGTGGTGATGTTGATGAAAAGAAAGAGGCTCTAGCCAGCATTTCCCCACATTACTGAACAACCACCGATTCGCCCTCTAACTCATCAATATACTTTTGAATCATTTCATCGGTAATGTTTCCTGAGTTTACTGCCAAATACCCTCCCGCCCAGAAATGTTGTCCTTATATTTTGTGTTGGCGGATACGCTACATGATCAACCGAAACTTTTCCAGTTAGTATGGCTATTTCATGCTCTATCGCTAGTTGTCGTAAAACATCTCTCGCTCTAATCTCAACCTGCCCTACCAATACTCGTTTTCAATACTTGGGAATCAAACCAAATGACCTGTAAATCCGCTTGGTATGTGCTCCTAACTTATAATGCCGCATGGTGACATACTACAGCTTTTCTTCGTCTGAAGGCGAGGGGTTTCAACCATCCCCAATTGGGACACTAACTCAAATTAAGCCGTTGCGGTCGTCCGTCAAGACCTATGACGAGATGTATCGAACTTCGTTAATTTTCTTCAAGAACCCTTTAAAATATAGGCCTGCGGACGGTTTGAAGGCAAATGTCAGTTTTCACCCCTATAGAGCCAGTCCAATTTCACCATAATGGAACCAGTGAAATTTCACTGTAATAGAGCCACTTAATTTTCACCATAATGGAGCCATTTGATTAGGCTGCATTCACCGGATTTCGGGTTCGGATTTTTTGTCACTGCTGGTTATTCTGTTGATTTTTTATCAGAGGATAACCATGAGCAACAGGAGATTCGAAATGTTTGAATATCGTCAAATCATAGTCCGCATGCGTCTCGGAGATTCCGACCGGGCATTGGCCAGAGCTGGGCTGATAGGTCGGCCCAAAGCCAAGGCGCTGCGGCAAATTGCCTTGCAACAAGGCTGGCTGGATACAGACCGTCATCTGCCGGATGATGAAATGCTTGCACAGTACTTGAATCAACCGGCACAGCAATCCTCTGCAACGACAGGTTCCTGCGTTGAACCCTACCGTGATACTGTCGCGCAGTGGGTTGCCAACGGTGTGCAGGCCAAGACTATCTACCAGACCCTGGTGCGCAACCATCGGTTCGACGGCAGTTACGCTTCTGTTTATCGGTTTGTTCGCTCATTAAAGCCAACACAGCCCAATGCCACCATGCATCTGGAGTTTGAACCTGCCGAAGCGGCGCAGGTTGACTTCGGTACAGGCCCAAGACTGGTTGATACCCGAACGGGCGAAGAACTTAAAACCTGGTTCTTTCTGATGACACTGTGCTGGAGTCGCCATCAGTATGCCGAGCTTGTCCTGAACCAGAAGATTGACACCTGGCTGAATTGTCACCGCCATGCCTTCGAATGGTTCAATGGCGTTCCTGGACGGATCATTATTGATAACGCCAAATGTGCAATTACCCGTGCCTGCATCTATGACCCTCAAGTGCAAAGAGCATATGCGCAATGTGCCGAGGGTTATGGTTTTAAAATCGATGCCTGTCCACCTCGACAGCCGCAGAAAAAAGGGCGTGTGGAATCGGGCATCAAGTATCTCAAGCGCAGTTTTACACCGTTGCGCGAATTCCGGAATCTACAGGATGCCAACCGGCAATTGCATGACTGGATATTCCATGTAGCGGGTAACCGTATTCATGGTTCCACCCATGAAAAACCCTTGTTACGCTTCAGCCTGGAACAACCGCTGTTGACTCCTTTACCGACCAATCCGCCTGAACTGGCCAGCTGGCACAAGGTCAAGGTGCATCGGGATAGTCATGTGCAGTTTGAGAAATGCCTGTACTCGGCGCCATTCAGACTGATCGGTCAGTCGCTCTGGTTAAAAGCCAGTTCTGCGACCATCCGGGTTTTTCGTGATCATGAACTGGTAGCTGTACATCCCCGGCAATCGCGCCCTGGTGCACGTTCCACTTCAGATGACCATCTGCCGCCGGAAGCCATTGCCTGGAAAATGCGCGATCCTCAGTGGTGTCTGAAACAATCGGAGGCAATCGGTAAACACTGCCATCAACTGGTCAGACAACTATTCGCCGACCGGGTGCTGGATAATCTGCGCGCAGCCCAGGGACTGATCCGGTTGAAAAACAAGTACGGCAACATCCGGCTTGAAGCTGCCTGTCAAAGGGCGTTGGATTACCACAACCCGCGCTATCGCACCGTCAAGACTATTCTTGAAAAAGGCCTCGATCAACACCCCTCGCCACAGCTGGCCTTTGACAATCTGGCCGACAGCTATACCGGCCAGGGCCGCTTCTGCCGGAACATACAAACCTTACTAAAACATTAACCAATAAAAGGAGAAAACCATGAATCCAATCCCCGAACTGACACCGATGCTCAAACAGCTCAGACTCTCCGGTATTCTCGACTCGCTGGAATCCCGCAATAAACAGGCAATCGATAAAAAGCTACCATATCCTGAATTTCTTGCCTTGTTGATCGCCGATGAAGTGGCGCGAAGAGAGCAGAAACGTTTTGCTTCCCGTTTACGGCGTGCGGCTTTCCGCACCCAGAAAACACTCGATCAGTTCGACTTCAACTTCAATCCAAACATCAACTCGGCATTAATCCACGAACTGGTCACCGGACGTTTTATCGAAGAAAAGGTTGCCGTGCTCATCGCCGGACCCTGCGGCACCGGAAAAAGTCACATCGCACAGGCCATTGGCCATGCCGCAGTACGCCAGGGACATGACGTCCTGTTTACCTCGCAGTCACAACTGCTCAGTTCTTTGCACGCCGCTCGTGCTACCGATACATATGACCGCAAGTTCCAGAATCTGGCGAAAATACCGCTGCTTATTATTGATGATTTCGGCCTTAAACCACTGCGACCACCCCATGACGAGGACTTCCACGATCTGGTGGCTGAACGGTATGAACGCACGGCCACAGTGATTACCAGTAATCTGGACTTTGGCGAATGGGGGGATGCCTTCCCCAATCAACTGCTAGGCGCGGCAACCCTGGATAGACTCAGACACGGCGCTTACCGCGTCGTCCTGGATGGTAAAAGTTATCGTTCACCAAAACCTATTGACGAACAACTTGATAAAGAACCCAAAAAAGGAAAATAATACACCCTGTCTGAACCCGAAAATTTGCGTTTTAAAGTGGCTCCATTAGACCGAAAACGGGTGGCTCCATTAGGGTGAAATTTGACAACAAACGTGCGGTGCTAAAACTCACCTTTTCAGACCGCCTCATCTATATCCGAAATCAAGGGTATCGAACCCCTGATTTATCTTTGCCTTTCAGGCTTTTAGGGGGTAATTCAGGTCAAAAAATGATAATGGTGAGGGGGGAAACCAAAAAGTAGATATAACACACTGATTCATTGAATATTCTATTTCTAAATTTTTAAAAGCACCATCATAAGTACCAACAATTTTTTTGACTGAACCTCAAAACAGAATTCACCACGTCATAAAAATATCTTTTTTGTCAGGAGAATCTGTTAATGTCAGTTGACAATTTTACACTTTTTAAAAAGTTAACCATATAGAAGGAATTGAAAAAGTTAACCACTTTTATTTTTCGATACACTAAAGTTTTTACGTGGTCTGCATTAACCCACATTATATAAAATTCCTGGAAGCACCATCTTTTCATAACGCTATGCAGCAATAATCTATTAATTTATGGTTATTGTATAGTTTCAACTAATACCTTTCCTGATACCTTCAAATTGAAACCATGTTCAATGAAATAACTTACTGTTGTTTTTCGTTCATAAGTTAACAATTGTTAACATTTAATTACTTATTTTAATTTGTTTATTAAATCAAAAAACCGTTTTTCTGAGCTGCCCGTGTGAATTTTTTGGTGCAGCACGGTACTTGAAAAGAAATGTCGTAGAGAATATAACCCGCCTATCATGTTGTCATTTGCTGACTTTAAAACTTTTTTTGGTCGTGTTTATGATGGAAAAGGCTTAGCGCGGCACATTAATCAAAACCCACAGAAATACTAACTAGCCTATACCTGATCAGCTTTCGACTCGAGCCGGACGGCTTGATATCGTAAAATTCTTTTTTACACCTACTTAATTGGCTAGCTTGGAGTAGTAGAGGAAACTTGTCGCCATTGACGCGTTTGTAAGCAGGCCAGAATTACTCTGGATCAAAAAAGTCATTATCTAGTATTTTTACTTCGTAACGGTTCTTTATTTGTACGCCCACATTGAATTTATGCATTAAATCAACAAGCTTTGATCCATCTAGCAAGATTATAGTATGGTGCGCATCTCTGGCCTTTACTTTTGCTTTTTCATCAAAAGATGAAGTGGTCACAAAAATACCTTTACGTGTATCGCCACTCATAGCCCCAATGAAGTTGCGTATATCAGTTTCACGAACCTTATTTTCACTATAACGTTTTGCTTGAATATAGATTTTTTCCAGCCCAAGCTGGTCTTCGTTAATGATACCGTCTATGCCGCCATCACCAGATTTAGCGGTTTCAATAAAATCGCCATAGCCCATTTTCTTTAATAAAATAAGAATTATTTTCTCGAACGTATATGGATCAATTTCCTTAAGTTTTGAAAGCAATTCAATTTTTACTTCGCGTTCAATTTTTTCAAAACCAGAGTCAATCAAATCTTGTGGACTTGCATCATCCTCAATCGTTGTTATAGATGCTGACTTGTTTTCGGGTTCGTAAAAGGTGATTACGCTAGATTGAATATCATCTAGAGAGATATTTTCTGGTTTGACAGTTTTTCCTTTCTCAGTGATCTGCACATAACCTCGTTGTGGATAATGAACTAGCCCGCCTTTTTTTAGGTATGATTTCCCCCAGTTAATACGGTTCTCAATTAGACGATCTCCGCTTTTAGTTGTTTGATCAAGAAGCTCTTGAGACAAGTTTGAATAAAACCTTTCTTCTACAATTCGAACCAAATCACGACCTTTTATGATTTTTCCGTCTCTAAGCACTTCCAATATTGGAAGAAAGGTTTCATTAAACTTTGGTAGTTCTTCCATAAACTTTCCGTTATTGTTTTCGATTCAAATTAGCCTAGTTGCCCGTAAAATATATTTAAGTATCTGATATTATTTTGTCTGATTATGGCAAATTTATTGAAAAAATTTACTGGCCGTTTTTGGCCGAAAGCGACCCATTGCGAACGATGAGATAGTATAAATTCATTTTTAACAAAGATAGCTTCTGCTTTACTTGCGAGGAGCAGAAATGCGGCAACGTGTCAAAGAGCAAGCACTGGTTAACTGCTAATTTCTACGCATAGCGGCATATGATCACTAATGGGTAGCCATTTTTCTTTTACACCAAAATTTAACCGGCACCGTTGTAATAAATCACTTGAAACAAAAACATAGTCAATATGATAGGGTTTTTCTGTATTTCTTTGATGATAGAACGTGGGCAAAGTCTCCTCTCCTTGTGCCTCCTCATATTGATAGTGGTACAAGCTTTCTATGCCTAATTCCTTGAGTTCTTTCACTACATCGGTATGGTTCCACCACCTATCGGTTTTGTCCCATATTTTATTGCTGTTGAAATCACCTAATACTATAGTACATTTTTGAGAAAGTTCTTTTCCGTGTATCTGCAAATACTTCCAAAATTGCCCCATATACCCGAAAACTTCTGAGTCACCGCCTTTTGTCCACACACTTAAGATATTAAATTCTTCATTTAACTGGAAAGGGAGAAATAGTTTTAACTCATTAGTTGACCACCTAAGCGAAGGACTTTTACTATTTATACCTTTAATTTGAAATTCACCTTCCCAATACAACTTTTTTACACTATTTCCTTTTCTAGGGAATACTCCTATACCTTTATGTTTTGAAGTTCCTTCCCACAAATAGTTGCCAGCCCAAGAGCTAAAATTTTCACTTGAATTTGATGGTTCTTCACACTCTTGAATTATCAAAACATCAGCATCTAAGGCATCTACCTCCTGTAATTTGTTTCTTAAAGCCCCGTTACAATTCCAAGTCATTATTTTCATATGCAATTAACAGATAATTATATAGTTTCCGTTTATCTTCCAAGCATTTAGGGATAATAATAACAGAATCATTATACTTATCAGGCTTGCTAACTCTATATCATCCTAAATAACACGATAAACAGAACTGTAGATCATATCTGTACTGGCTATGTAATATTTGACCAGATTCAGGAGATTTATTGAAAAAATTGAATGGCCGGTTTTGACAACAGACTTTTTGTTCGTATTGAAATTAGTTTAGCACGGCACCAGATCAGAACTGAGCTAATACATTTTAAACAATATCAGATATTATGATTATTGAAACACTATACACAGGATAGCGTTTGTTCTTTTTCAGGCTTGTAACGCTATATAGCGTTTATGGCTTTTCCTTTGCCTTTTGATGTCATGATCTGCGTGAATGATTTTCTTTTCCCGTTTCCGGTTTGTTGATCAATTCCCAATAGTTGCGCATAAGGTAGTGGGTCTTTGTGTATTGCATCGCGCACACAAGGCCAGATTGTTGACTTCATAACCGGATCAGTTACCAATTGGGTTAAAACCTGTTTTTCAATTGTTTCCTTTTGTTTGCCTGCAAGATATTTGCTTTGGTTTCTGCTTAAACCATGATGCACGGCTACACCTGAATAAAACCGATTTATCCAGCTTATCAGATTACCCTTGTTGCCCATGATCTTATGCCCATTCATTCTGCTATTAACTAAAGGTAGAATCAGCGCATGGGCATGTGGCGCACTTTCATCAAGATGAATATCAAACGACAACAATTCACCCGGTATATACTGTTTTGTCCATGCAAGACAATCTTGAAAGAATGGCCGGGTGTCTTGTTGACGCCGGTTAGTTGGCAAGCTGAAAATGATTTCCAACGCCATTACTTGATTTTTGCGCGTTTTATCAATACCAGCCTCTACCCTCAACACTTTAGCTTTTCGGTCGATTTGTTCAGCCGTTGACGGGTCAGTCAATGAATAGTTCAGCGGTGTTCTGAACGCGTCAATATTCGCACCTGCACCACGTTCAGTCTGCAATTCACGTTTATTGTGTTTTAACGCGTTCAGAATACCGTTTTTGCCTTTCACTTTTTTCATTCGGAATAAGTGGCTACCGGCCATGATTTAGCAATCCTTAAGCCGATTAAGTAAGCATAGAATTTCCGGTTTTTGACAAAGCTTGCCGCAATTCGCCTACGTTCCAGCAAGTTGTTCGCGGTGATAATTTTCGCGGTTTAGGTATGCGCCCATCTTTAACGCCACGCCAGACGCTGGCAGCAGAGCAGGCATATAAAGCCTGTACTACCGGTTGCCTGACATTGGCAGTATTAGGGAGCTGATCGAAGTTCCTGAGAGCTTCAGGGATAGTTCCAGATTTGTTACTAATCATCATGTCACCTTATGTGTTGTTTTCGGGTGATATGAATTTTATTTACATCATTTTAGTGAATCGAGGCATGAAATTTAACTTATTTTTTTCCGGAAAACTTTAAGGTTTATTTTGTTCCGAAATTTTACCTACTGCTACTGCTGCAAGTTTGTTAAGAAATTTATCATTCATTAACTCTTTCGCATGTTTTTTAGTAGTTTTTCTTAAATTATCTTCACCACCTTCACCATCTGGAAAAATGGCATCGGCCATAATACGATCAGGAAATTTAATCCCCGTTTCTATTTTCCAGATATGTAAATCCAAATAAGGCAATACTCCAGACTTTATCCAAGCAGAAAAATTGATTTTAGATTTATTTTCTAATGAAATATCAATCTGATGTAGAGGGCGCCGCATTTCAAGTAACAGTTTCTTGAATTGGTTTACCAGTACTTTATCTGGTATTCCTAAGTCGACTGTTAAATCAATATTATTGTAATTAGAGCTGGAAAGTTCATTTATAGGTTTATCTATCCAGTCTTTGCATTTGTATTTAAGTGGCTTTTTAAACAAGTCATTACTATCGTCATATATTTGGGAAAAGAAATTCCGAGCATAGGTTCGCTTGTTTCCTTCCATTCCATATTCGATTCTATAATGTTCACGTACTGTCAAGAGATGAACACCGAGCAATTCTTTTGATCTTTTAGACCTGAGTTCATCAACTGAGCCGCTATGAAAATAAAAACTCATAGGATGGTCGTTTATTATGTTTAATATTGGTGTGTTTCTAGCAAGTTCTAAAGCGTGTATTAAATTTTTGCTTTTGATTTGGATAGGCTTATCAATCTCCCAAATACTTGTGGGGTGACTAAGCAGATGTAAAATACCTAAACGCCAAGATAGTTGTATAAGCCATCCTTCAGCATTTAAATTGTTAGCTTGATCATATTTATCAAGACTAAACCATTTGGGTAAATCAAATACATGTTTATCTTGTTTTCTTCTCATAGTGCCCCTTATGCACCACCCTTAAATAACCTGAACCACGCCAACCGGGTAAGGATTCCCGGTGTTCGCCCCGTCGGGCTAGGCGCAGTTAAACTTAATTAGCCTTTTAAAAAATTCATGATCTTGGCACCCGCTGCCAGTTCATCGAGATAATCCGCCCACCATTGCATCATTTCCTTTCGTTTTGGTAAATGTTCAGCAAAATTATAAGCCGCTGCAACTTTGTTTCGTTCAGCGTGAGCTAATTGCCGTTCTATAACTTGCTGCGGCCATCCATGTTCATGAAGCAATGTACTAGCCATACTGCGGAAACCGTGCCCTGTCATTTCATCTTTTGCATAACCCATGCGCCGCAATGCGGCATTGACGGTATTTTCAGACATTGGCCGGGAATTGCTGCGTATGCTTGGAAAAACATATTTTCCACTTCCTGTTAGCGGATGTATGGATTGAAGAATGGCAACAGCCTGCTGTGACAATGGGACAATATGCAATTCCTTCATTTTCATTTTGTGCGCGGGTATGCGCCATTCTTTTTTATCGAAGTCTATTTCCGGCCATTCTGCATGACGCAGTTCACCCGGTCGAACAAATACCAGTGGCGCAAGCTGTAACGCGCACTTGGTAATAAATGAACCATTGAAACCATAAATTGAACGCATTAATGCACCAACGCCTTGAGGATCAGTAATGCTCGCATGGTGCTTAACTTTAGCGGGTGTCAATGCGCCCTTTAAATCGCCTGTAGGATCACGCTCAGCGCGTCCAGTTGCAACAGCATACCTGAACACCCGTCCAACATGGGCACGACAACGCTGGGCTTTTTCGTGCGCCCCACGGCTTTCTATTCTACGCAACACTGCCAGCAATTCCGGAGCGGTTATGTCCTTTATGACACGATTACCTAGCCACGGAAAAATATCCTTTTCTAGAAACCGTCTGATGTTGTGTGCTGTTGATGCTGCCCATGTGTTTGTGTTTTTTGTGTGCCATTCAAGGGCTATGGCTTTAAAGGTGTTTTCTGCAGCGTGAAGTTTCGCTTCTTTATTAATGGCTTTGATTAAAGCCGGATCGGTATCGTTTGCAAGGTGTTCTTTTGCATCATCACGTTTTTTTCTGGCTTCTTTTAAACCGACAGCAGGATAAACGCCAATGGCTAAAGTTTTTTGTTTGCCAGCAAAACGGTAATTCATACGCCAGTATTTGCCATTCGGTTTGATCAGCAAATACAGTCCGCCACTGTCACCTAGTTTGTAGGGTTTGTCCTTCGGTTTAGCCTGACGTACTGCGGTATCTGTCAACATTTGATGGTACCTCACTTGCTGATAGCAAAAAATACCATCAAAAGTACCAACAAATTGATGCTATGTCAAAAGATGTTATGCGATTTCTTGAGACAAGCAGTTTCCAAATAAATGATAAAATACAACTAGTTTTATATGATATGAGACTTTATGAAAGCCCTAACTGGTGCCGAGGGGGGGAATCGAACCCCCATGATGTCACCATCGCTGGATTTTGAATCCAGTGCGTCTACCAATTCCGCCACCTCGGCAATTTGAAAGCATCCACGCACCCTGCTACAAAAGATGCCTGAAACAAAAGAAGTTGCAATTATCACTGAATTTATTGGGTTCAGCAAGCTGCGTCAATAAAAATCAGCAATGACAGTATATAATTCTTGTATTTTTAATTTCTTCGCAAAAACTGCCAATTTTCCGATGGATTCAGTCATTTTCCCCTAAGATAGAACCGTTTCATGTTGACAATAACATTCAAACAACAGCTTTCGCTTTTCATTTGACTGCATGAAAATACAAGATTTTGATTTCAGCTTGCCCACTGAATTGATTGCGCAATATCCTGCCGAACAACGTGCCAGCAGCCGTTTGTTGTATCTGGACAGTCTGGAGAACAAATATCATGACGCGGTGTTTGCAGATCTCCCGGAGTATCTGCGCGCCGGTGATGTGGTTGTGTTTAATGACACCCGTGTGATCAAGGCGCGGTTATTTGGACAGAAAGACAGTGGCGGAAAAATTGAGGTGATGGTCGAACGCGTACTCGACGATCATCATGCGCTGGCTGTGATTCGGGCAAGCCATGCACCTAAACCGGATAGTGGATTATTGCTGGCGGGGTATGTTCCGGTAACTGTTCTGGCGCGTAATGACGGTTTTTATACATTGCGGTTTGAACATGAAACAACGGTACTTGAACTACTTGAATATCATGGGCAAATGCCATTGCCGCCTTACATTGACCGTGAGGCTTTGGCGGCAGATGAATCGCGTTATCAAACTGTATATGCAAAAAATGCCGGCGCAGTGGCTGCGCCAACCGCTGGTCTACATTTTGATGAAACCATGCTTGACCGGTTGCGTGCAATGGGAGTAAGTATCGCTTATGTGACGTTACATGTCGGCGCGGGCACTTTTCAACCAGTACGTGTGGACAATATCGCTGATCACACCATGCACTACGAGTTGTTTGAAATTCCGGAAGAAACGGTCAATGCCATAAATCATGCCAGGTTGAATAACGGCCGAATAATGGCTGTTGGCACGACTTCGCTGCGCGCGCTTGAAGCCTCAGCGCAGGTGCATCAGGGACTGGTTGCCGCAGGGCGTGGTGAAACCAACATTTTTATCACGCCGGGTTATTGTTTTCAGGTCGTTGACCGGTTATTGACCAATTTCCATTTGCCGCGCTCCACATTGTTGATGCTGGTTTCGGCGTTCGGCGGTTTGAAAAATATCCATGCCGCCTACCGGCATGCAATCGTCAGTAAATACCGTTTTTTCAGCTACGGTGATGCCATGCTCATTGAGAGAAAGTCATGAAATTTGAATTACACTGTACCGATCAAACCGCTCGCCGTGGCACCTTGACGCTTGCACATGGTCAGGTGGATACGCCAGCGTTTATGCCTGTGGGCACCTATGGTGCAGTCAAAGGCATGTCGCCCGAGACGCTGGTTCAGATCAATGCGCAGATCGTACTCGGCAATACCTTTCATTTATGGCTGCGGCCCGGTCTGGAAGTCATCGCAGCACACGGTGGGCTGCATGCATTCATGAACTGGCATGGGCCGATATTGACGGATTCCGGCGGCTTCCAGGTATACAGTCTCGGCGATTTGCGAAAAATTACCGAAGATGGCGTGAAGTTCAGATCGCCAGTCAATGGCGACCGGTGTTTTCTGACGCCAGAAGAATCCATGCATATCCAGCGCATATTGAATTCGGATATTGTAATGATTTTTGATGAATGCACCCCTTTTCCCGCCGATGAAAGCACGACAAAAGCATCGATGGAACTCAGTCTGCGCTGGGCTGAACGCTCAAAAATAGCGCATGGCGATAATCCGAATGCACTGTTCGGCATTGTTCAGGGCGGCATGTATGAGAATCTGCGCGATCAGTCACTGGACGGATTGACAGCCATTGGCTTTGATGGTTACGCGATTGGCGGTCTGTCGGTCGGGGAACCCAAGACGGATATGCGGCGCATTCTGGAGCATACTGCACCGTTATTACCGGCTGACAAGCCGCGATATTTGATGGGTGTCGGTACGCCCGAAGATATTGTCCATGCAGTTGTTCAGGGCATTGACATGTTCGACTGCGTGTTGCCGACGCGCAATGCCCGTAATGGCTGGTTGTATACGCGCCAGGGTATTATCAAGCTGCGTAACAGCCGATACCGGCTTGATACCGCGCCACCCGACGAGCATTGTAAATGTTATACCTGCCGCAATTTTACACGTTCATATCTGCATCATTTGCAGCGCATTAATGAGATGCTTGGCGCACATCTGAACACCGTACACAACTTGTTTTATTATCAACAATTAATGGCTGAAATACGCAGTGCAATTGAAACGGACAGTTTTGAGCACTATGTAGAAAAATTTAAGCAGGAATTTCAAGGATAAGCGCGCATCATGCTAATATGTGGGTTTTTTTATTAATTTGTTTTCGGAGAAATATCATGCTGATTAGTGAAGCATACGCGCAAGCTGCCGAATCTGGGGCATCTGATGCAGGTTGGGCAAATCTTATTTTGTTAATAGGTATTTTTGTCATTTTTTGGCTTTTACTTATCCGTCCGCAAGCCAGGCGCGCAAAAGAACATAAGCAAATGGTCGAAAACCTGCAAAGAGGAGACGAAGTCATTACCAATGGCGGCATACTCGGTTTAATCCTCAATGTCAGTGAGAGTTATGTTGTTATTGAAATTGCCCCCAATATTGAAGTCATTGTGTATAAAACATCCGTACAGACACTGCTTCCCAAAGGCACATTGAAAAGTATCGAACCTTCCAAAGGTGGCAGACAACCCAAAAAAGCGACCAAAAGTGTTCCCGCGCCTGCTCAGGAGGAGGTGAAAACTTCTGCAAGCAAGGATAACGCGCCGGATAACACATCGGACAGCAGTGCTGACGAATCAGGCAAGCCTGGTGAAAAGAACTAAAAATTTTAATTGTGCTATAAAACAGGATGGCCTGATTCCACGCGGCCATCTACTTCAAACTGTTTCTTAATTTTTTCTACTCATATACTGAATAATCATGAACCGCTACGCGCTTTGGAAATATCTGATTATTGCGGTTTCCTTATTACTTGGACTGCTCTACACCCTGCCGAATTTTTTTGGCGAATCGCCTGCTGTACAGATTTCTCCGCTCAGAATGACATCCCAGGCAGACACAACCTTACTGCATCAGGTCGAAGACACCCTGAAAAGAGCGAACATCACCAATGACGGCCTTTTTCTGGAAGAAGGCAGCATCAAGGTACGTTTTGAAGATACCGACACACAAATCAAGGCAAAAGACTTGTTGCAATCAGCGTTAGGTGACGAATATATGGTCGCGCTCAACCTGCTACCAAATTCTCCACAATGGCTAACTGACCTGGGTGCACTGCCCATGTATCTCGGACTGGATTTGCGCGGTGGTGTACATTTTATGCTTGAAGTAGATATGGAAGGCGCTGTCAGCAAATCGCTGGATCGATACAGTTCGGATATCCGAAGCACATTGCGTGAGAAAAGGATTGCTTATGCAGGCGTTGAAAAACTGGGGAAAACGTTAACGATCAAGTTCCGGGATGCTGAATCACGCGCGCAGGCTTTAGAAGAATTAAAATCTGCGTACGAGGATTTACATTTCAGAGAAGAACAGGTTGACAGCCGTTTCCATCTGGTCGCCTCGATCAGGCAGGATGCATTGGTACAAATGCAGGATTCCACTGTTCAGCAAAATATCACGACATTACGCAATCGTGTTAATGAACTGGGCGTTGCAGAACCGATTATTCAGAAAGCCGGTGCAGACCGGGTAATTGTACAGTTACCAGGAGTACAGGACACCGCCAAGGCTAAGGAAATACTCGGTCGCACGGCGACACTTGAAATCCGCATGGTCGATGATGAACGTGATTTGGATGCAGCCCTGCAGGGTCAAATTCCGTTTGGCACAGAACTTTATCAGGAACGCGGCGGCGGGCCTGTGCTGGTAAAAAAACAGGTGCTGCTAACCGGCGACCGTATTACCGATGCGCAACCCGGTTTTAATGAAGACAACCAGCCCGCGGTACATATCCGGCTTGATAACAATGGTGCACAGATCTTTAAAAATCTAACCCGTGAAAATGTCGGCAGACGCATGGCGATTCTGTTGATTGAGCGCAATCAGTCCGAAGTCGTCACCGCACCAGTTATTCGCGAGGAAATCGGCGGCGGACGAGTCCAGATCAGCGGAAGCATGAATACTTTGGAAGCGCGTGATATTGCGCTGTTATTACGTGCCGGTGCGCTGGCTGCACCAATGGATATTATCGAAGAGCGTACCGTCGGTCCAAGCCTGGGCGCAGACAATATTGCCAGAGGATTTAATTCGACGCTGTACGGTTTTCTGGCGGTAGCGATTTTCATCATGATGTATTACATGGCGTTTGGTGTAATCTCAGTGCTCGCTTTGAGTTTAAATCTACTGCTGCTAGTAGGCTTGCTGTCCATTTTACAGGCAACACTGACTCTACCCGGCATGGCTGCATTAGCGCTGACTGTCGGCATGGCGATAGACGCCAATGTGCTGATTAACGAGCGGATACGCGATGAACTACGCGCCGGCGCATCACCGCAACTGGCGATTAATGCCGGTTATGAGCGCGCAACCGGCACTATTATGGATTCGAATATCACGACACTGATTGCCGGCATTGCCTTGTTTGCATTTGGATCGGGGCCAGTTAAGGGTTTTGCCGTTGTGCTCTGCCTGGGCATTCTGACTTCGGTATTTACTGCTGTCTTCGTATCACGCGGCCTGGTTAACTTCATGTACGGCAGCCGCCGAAAACTGGAAGTTGTTCCCATTGGTAAAATCTGGATTCCGGAAACTGAAAACGCGAGAAAGCAATTCAAATACGATTTATCTGCAGAGTCGATTACCGCATCTACAGGGAACGTAACTAATTATGTAGAAACCAACGATGACGAATCACAAAGACTAAACCGCGCCGATAAACCTGCCATTCAGCCCAAAACAGAGAATATGCCAGAGACCCGGAAAACGGAAATCGACCAGGAAGCAACTGCACCGGCTGTACCTGAAAAGGAACTACTTGCACCACCTGAAGAGCCGCAAAAAACATCAGCTAGGGCACGAAACAAACGAAAATCGTCTGCCCGGAAATCAAAGAAGAAGTAATCGGCCCGAAAGAGTTTAATAAAGGAATCAACAATGGAATTTTTTAGGTTTAGCCGCGACATCCCCTTCATGAGCTGGAGGCGGGTTGCTGCTGTTATTTCAATATTGACGTTTATTCTTTCGGTCTTCTTTATTGCTACTAGAGGACTGAATCTGGGCGTTGATTTCACAGGCGGAACAGTGCTTGAAGTCAGTTATGAACAACCCGCCGACTTAGCCAAAATCAGAAATGTACTAGCAGAACTCAACATGACGGATGTTACGGTTCAGAATTTCGGCACTTCCCGCGATGTCATGATACGTCTGCCGGTAATACCGGAATATTCAAGTGCACAATTATCTGAAACCGTACTGGATGCGCTACGCGCGGCAGACAGTACGGTAGAAATGCGTCGTGTTGAATTTGTCGGACCGCAAGTCGGTAAAGAGTTGCTGGAAAACGGCGCACTGGCCCTGCTATTCGTTTCGCTCGGTATTGTGGCCTATCTGGCGGTTCGTTTTGAATGGAAGTTCGGTATAGCAGGTATTGTCGCCAACCTGCACGATGTGATTATTATTGTGGGATTCTTTTCGTTTTTCCAATGGGAATTTTCATTGACAGTGCTGGCCGCAGTACTGGCTATATTGGGTTATTCAGTGAATGAATCCGTGGTTATTTTTGACCGGATACGTGAAAATTTCCGCAAACTTCGCAAGGTACCGGTAGAAAATGTCATTAATAATGCCATTACCAGAACCATGGCACGGACAATTATCACGCATGGTAGTACTCAAATGGTCATCATAACCATGCTATTGTTTGGCGGTGAAGTATTATTTTACTTTGCTTTGGCTTTAACCATTGGTATATGGTTTGGCATTTATTCGTCCATAATGGTTGCCAGTCCGATTCTGATGCTGTTGGGCGTCAAGCGTGAAGACCTGGTAAAACCGGAAGAAAAGAAACCGGAAAACGACGGTGCCGTTGTCTAGGCTCACATAATCCGGCAAATTAATCAGTTTTACAGGAAAAGCGAATTTGATTGCGGATATTATTGAATGGATCGTAAATACAGTGGGTAGCCTGGGCTATCCCGGCATTTTTATTCTCATGTTACTGGAATCGAGTTTCGTGCCTTTCCCGAGCGAAGTGATCATGATTCCTGCCGGTTACCTCGCTTCAAAAGGTGAAATGCACATCCTCATTGTAATCCTGTGCGGTATATCCGGCAGCCTCCTGGGCGCATTGATTAATTATTATCTGGCAGTATGGCTCGGGCGGCCTTTTCTATTGCATTATGGCAAATATGTCATGTTCAATGAAATCCATTTGCAAAAAATGGAAACCTTCTTTAAGCGTCACGGGCATATTTCCACGTTTACCGGCCGGCTGATTCCGATGGTACGTCAGTATATTTCGATACCTGCAGGGCTTGCGCGCATGAATCTTTCGGTATTCTGTTTTTACACCAGTCTCGGCGCTGGCATCTGGGTTGTTATTCTGACATTGCTCGGCTATTTCATTGGCGAAAACGAGGCACTGATCAAGGAATATCTGCGAGATATCATCGTTACGCTGTTTGTTGCCTGTGTCGTTGGCGTGGGAATTTACTGGCAGCTTCAACGCCGATCGGGCTAATCCCCTTTGTAATAATGAAACCTAGCTCACCTAAGTCGACTTTAGTCAAAAAGTCCGGACGCCTGACGATCCGTAATGCAACATTGAAGGACGTTCCTGCACTGGCAGCACTGGTCAAAAAGGTATATGAAGGCTCCAGTATTCCTGTTTACTCCGAAGCTGCTTTGAGGGGTCAAATTAATAATTTCCCGGAAGGCCAGTTAGTCGCTGTTTATGACCAGGAAGTGGTTGGGTATTGCGCCAGTTTTCGTATTTCAGGAAAGATCGCACTCAAGCCACATACCTGGATTGAAATAACCGGTAACGGCTTTGCCTCGCGGCATAATCCTGAAGGAGAGTATTTGTACGGCATGGAGGTTTGCGTTGATCCAGGCTACAGGGGTTATCGGATAGGACAGCGACTATATATTGCACGCAAACAACTCTGCCAGGAATTTGGGTTAAAAGGAATTATTTTTGCAGGAAGACTACCCAGTTATGCAAAAAAAGCCAAGCGCTATCCTGATGTAGAAGAATATGTACAACAAATCGTACAGAAACAATTGAACGATCAGGTGCTGTCGTTTCAGTTGCATAACAATTTCGAAGTGCTTGGCGTGATAAAAAACTACCTGCCGGAAGATCGTGCCTCACTGGGATACGGCGTGCATCTCATCTGGCGCAATCCCAGTGTTCCAGAAGAGTCTGAAATCAAGCGCCACAAGAATTTTGGCGGACGGGTACAGGAAACAGTGCGCGTAGGCACTGTGCAATACATGATGCGAAAAGTGAATTCATTTGAAGAATTCATCAGTTTTATTGAGTATTTTGTGGACGTAATTGCCGACTACAATGGTGATTTTGTCGTTTTTCCTGAACTTTTTACTTTGCAGCTGCTGTCCATCGAAGATCAGCACCTGTCGCCGGCTGAATCCATCGAAGCACTGACTAAATATACCGACCGCTTTACCAAAGCAATGCGTGATATGGCGCTACGCTACAATGTCAATATTATCGGCGGATCGCACCCTACGAATATGTCATCGGGACGCGTGGAAAATATTTCCTATGTTTTCCTGCGGGACGGTTCTATCCATAAACAACCCAAAATTCATCCGACACCCGACGAAGTCTACTGGTGGAATATTGAAGGCGGCGATACACTGAATGCAATCGAAACAGACTGTGGCCCTATCGGTGTTTTGATCTGTTACGATGCCGAGTTTCCGGAACTATCGCGATATCTTGCTGATCAAGGGGTTTATATGATTTTTGTGCCATTTTGTACGGCTGTTCGCCAGGGATATTTGCGTGTCCGTTATTGTAGTCAGGCACGTGCGGTCGAGAATCAAGTCTATGTTGTTTTGTCCGGCAATGTAGGTAATCTTCCTAATGTCGCCAATATGGATGTTCAATATGCGCAGAGCTGTATTTTGACGCCATGTGATTTTCCGTTCGACAGGGACGGTATTGCTGCCGATACCACACCGAATGTAGAAACGATAGCCATTGCCGATTTGCGTTTTGATTCACTGCGCACCGCGCGCAATGCGGGAACCGTGCAAAACTTGAAAGACAGACGCCACGATCTGTATTCTGTTCATTGGCGCGGCAAATAACATCTGTCTCGATATCCGTACTGATCCTGAGTATCTTCCGGAATTTGAAGCTATCGTGTGCTTGTGTCCACCAACCGCACTAGAGCGTGTTTTTTTCACGTACTATCGCGTGCTTTAATTCTTCGATCTCTGGCAGATTAAGTGTCTCTGTTTTTAATAATTCCTCAGCAGTCTTATTCAACAATGTTCTGTTGGTTTGCAGAATGCTAATGGATCGGTCCAAAGCGTTGTCTACTAGTTCGCGCACAGCACTATCCACTTTGTTGGCGGTCTCTTCACTATAGTTACGGGCCTGAGGGATGGGTACATTTGGCTGCAAAAAAGGAGATTGTTCACGATCATAAGCCACATGCCCTAAAGCCTCACTCATGCCATAACGCAATACCATGGCACGCGCAATATCGGTGGCGCGTGCCAGATCATCCGCAGCGCCAGTTGATACTTCATTAAACACAATCTGTTCAGCAGCGCGCCCGCCCAATAATACCGACATTTTGTTTTTCAATTCTTCTTTCGTCATGAGGAAACGGTCCTCAATCGGTCGCTGGATAGTATAACCAAGCGCACCAATGCCACGTGGAATAATGGAAATCTTATGCACTTCATCCGTACCCGGCAACGCCAAAGCGACCATTGCATGTCCAAGTTCATGAAACGCCACTACACGGCGCTCTTCAGGATTGAGCAGGCGATTACGTTTCTCAAGACCTGCAACAATACGTTCGATGGCATTGTTAAAATCATCCATTGTTACCGTAATCGCATTACGCCGTGTCGCGAGCAAGGTGGCTTCATTGACCAGATTGGCCAGATCTGCGCCGGTAAAACCGGGAGTTAACGCCGCAATCTGATCAATTTGCACATCGTTATCCAATTTCACTTTTTTTATATGAACCGCGAGAATCTGTTCACGGCCCAGCTTGTCCGGACGATCCACCAGTACCTGTCGGTCAAAGCGTCCGGCACGCAGCAGTGCCGGATCGAGAATTTCCGGCCGATTGGTGGCCGCCAGCAATACGATACCACTGGAGGGATCAAATCCATCAAGCTCGGCAAGCAACTGGTTTAATGTTTGTTCTTTCTCATCCTGTCCACCACCCAATCCAAAAGCACCGCGGGCACGACCAAGCGCATCAAGTTCATCAATAAATATAATTGCTGGCGCCATTTCTCGCGCCTGCTCAAACAGGTCACGTACACGCGCGGCGCCCACACCGACAAACATCTCGACAAATTCAGAACCGGAAATGGAGAAAAAAGGTACGCCCGCCTCACCGGCCACAGCACGCGCAAGCAATGTTTTGCCGGTTCCAGGTGGCCCGACCAGCAAAATGCCTTTCGGCGCACGCCCGCCAAGCCGACCATATTCGGCCGGATTCTTGAGGAAATTGATAATCTCAACCAGTTCTTCCTTGGCCTCATCCACGCCTGCAACATCATCAAAGGTCACTTTGGTTTCTTTCTCGACAAATACTTTGGCGCGGCTTTTGCCAATTGACATCATACCCCCGCTCGGGCCACCAGTTATACGACGTATGACAAAAAGCCAGAGACCGACAAATACCAGCATCGGAAGCAGCCAGGACAACAGATCACGCACCCAGGTACTTTTTACAATACCTGAATACTCAACATTATATTTTTCCAACTCCTCCGCGAATTCAGGCTCCACACGCGTGGTAACAAAATCCTTGAAACCATCCGCATGCTGTGTCTTGAGCGAACCATAAATATACTGGTCGGTAATCGAAATCTTCTCCACTTGGCCTTGTTCCAGAAAATGCTGGAAACGGCTGTATGAAATCGGCTCAATTTGGGTGTACTGCATGTAAAGGCTCTGCAGAAACAACACACCGAGCACCGCAGCGATGACATACCAGAAATTGATTTGTTCTTTTTTGTCCATAAAAATGTTTATAATCTCACGGATTCATGTATTAACAATAATAAGTTGATGCAATTTTCCCGACATGCGTACTTATTCATGACATATTGTAGTATGTTCTCTTCACAAAAGCCTTTACTTATACAAGATCATATACATGCTTAAAGCTTTTGATCACCATGGTTAACCGGATTTTTTTTCACATGTGGATCAAAGCGCTGCAGGACATGCTGCATCATGCTTTTGGCGAGTTCTTCCTTTCCATAAAACACGACACCAAGATTATCTTTTTGCAACAGCGCAGATTCGTCTTCATTGTTAGTGCGCAGCACCACTTCGATACCAGGATTCAGCGTGCGCGCTGTTTTGACCATTTGACGTACATTGAGTGGATCAGGTACAGCGACAACAAGCATCGCAGCATTAGCAATATGCGCTTGAACAAGCACTTCAGGTTCAACCGCATCGCCGGAAACGGCTGCAAGCTCCTGGTTGCGCAGATCCTGAATCAGTTCGCGGTTCTGGTCAACAACGATATATGGAATATCTTTTTCACTCAACACACTGGCAATCTGTTTGCCAACCCTTCCGTAGCCAACCAGCACCACCTGACCCTTAAGATAACGATGTTCAGTACTCATCGGCAACTCAGCATATGGATCGTCACGTGTAGCCAAACGGCGCGCCAGCCTGGAATGCCGTGACACCCAACGGCTGACGGGAGCAATTGCCGCAAAGGCAATCGGATTAAAAGCAATCGATATCAGCGCGCCAGCAAGTACCAGACTAAATCCTTCCGCAGGCAGCAATCCCAGCGATAAGCCCAGGCCAGCCAGAATAAATGAAAATTCGCCAATTTGGCCAAGGCTGGCGGCAACGGTTAATGCTGTATTCAGCGGATAGCGGAATATCAACACCAAAAGTAAGGCTGCAATAGACTTGCCGACTACGATAATGGCAACAACACCGAGCACATGAAATGGCTTGTCAATAAGTATGACGGGATCAAACAACATGCCAACCGAGACAAAAAACAGCACGGCAAATGCATCACGCAAGGGCAGGCTTTCCTCAGCGGCACGATGGCTGAATTGCGACTCGCGCATTACCATCCCTGCAAAAAAAGCGCCGAGCGCAAACGATACATGGAAAAATGTTGCGGCGCCATACGCAATGCAAATGGCGAAAGCGACAACGGCCAAAGTAAATAATTCACGCGACCCCGTCTGTGCAACCTGCCACAACAACCAAGGCAACAACCGGCGTCCAACAACTAACATCAACGCTATAAAGACAGCAACTTGTAATAATGTAAATGCAACTGTTTGCCAAAGTGGTGTCTGCGCATCGATACCGCTTCCAACTCCGCCCAGCAAACCCGCCAGCGAAGGCAGCAAAACCAGAATAAGCACTGTGACCAGGTCTTCTACAATCAACCACCCCACTGCAATACGGCCATTCATGGTTTCTAAAAATCCACGCGATTCAAGCGCTCTTAACAAAACTACGGTACTGGCGCAGGATAAGGACAAACCCAGAACCAATCCAGCACCCATGTCCCACCCCCACCACGACGCAAGCATTATACCCAGCAGGGTCGCAACAGTCATTTGCACCACGGCACCCGGAAGCGCGATGCGTTTAACAGCGAGCAAATCTGCCAGGGAAAAATGTAGACCGACACCAAACATCAACAACATTACACCGATTTCGGCCAGTTCAGTTGCGATTGCCGCATCGGCGGTTATACCGGGTATCGCGGGGCCAAGTACAATACCGGCGAATAGGTAACCGACCAATGCCGGTATTTTAAGTCTTTCTGCGATAAAACCGAATACCAGTGCCAGACCGAAACCAGTAGCAATGGTAGTAATTAAGACGAGACTATGATCCATGCATACTCCATGGGTATATGGTCATTCATAGAAATAAAAATATTTGCTTTATTTTAGATTTTTACGTATTCCAGCCATTTTGTCACGCATTGAAATGTGATTTCATAGAAAGCTTCGGTTGCCGCATTATGTCGTTTATAATGGAGCGAATACGATAATTTTTAATATAAACTGGTCATGTGAAAGCAGCCGACCCACAGCAACCCGAACTCATCAAGTCGCTTCTGCGGCTGGATGTTTATGATCATCCGGTAAAAGAGATTCAACTCATCGAAACGCATATCTCGTGGGTCATACTTACCGGAGATTATGCCTACAAAATCAAAAAGCCCTGCAATCTTGGGTTTCTTGATTTTTCATCATTGGAAAAACGCCTGTTTTATTGTAAAGAAGAATTGCGACTGAACAGAAGGCTGGCCGCTCCGATTTATCTCGGTATTGTAAAGATTACAGGAGAGCCTAAACACCCTACTATTCAGGAAACAGGCGATGCAATTGAATACGCCATCAAAATGATCCAGTTTCCCCAACAGGCACAGCTCGATAATATGCTGACTGATGGTAAGCTCGAGAATCGGCACATTGATGCATTCGCGCACCTAATAGCCAAGTTCCATAAAAATACTGAAATCGCTCAACCGGATACCTGCTTTGGCAATCCGGAACATGTCTATCACCCTGTTGAACAAATTTTTAACTCTATCAGAGATTGCCCGAATACAAATCGATATGACATACAACTTTCCAAGCTGGAAAATTGGAGCAAATCGTTTTTTGAAGTAAGCAAACCACTTCTTGAACAGCGCAAGCGTGAAGGTTATATTCGCGAGTGTCATGGCGACATGCATTTGCGCAACCTTTTATGGCTAAATAACCAACCATTGGCTTTTGATTGTCTTGAATTTGATCCGGATTTACGCTGGATAGATACTTTGTCTGAGGTCGCATTTCTGGTTATGGATTTACAAAGCAGAATGCAACCGCAACTGGCACAGCGTATTCTAAATCGGTATCTGGAGCTCTGTGGGGATTATTCGGGTCTCCGGATATTTTGTTTTTACCTAGTCTACCGCGCGCTTGTCCGTGCCATGGTTGATGCGATCAGGGCAGACCAACCAGGCATTTCAACATCTGAGAAGTATGAAGCAGCAAATGAATTTCATACTTACCTGAAACTTGCACTGTCTTATATCCATCAGAAAAAAAACGTATTGATCATCACACATGGCCTATCTGGCTCTGGCAAAAGTACATTATCACAGCCTATACTGGAGCTTATCGGAGCAGTACGCATTCGTTCCGATGTTGAACGAAAAAGAATGTTTGGATTATTCGATGGATTGGGCAACACTACAAACATGCACAGTAGGGTTGATAAGTCTGGTGTTAGCCAAAAAATCTACTCGCTTGAAGCAAACATCAAGACCTATGCGAAACTGAGAATACTTGCTGATGCCATACTGAATGCCGGATTTCCGGTAATTATTGACGCCGCTTTCCTAAAATACGAAGAGCGGCATTCTTTCCAGAAATTGGCTAATAAAAGGAAAATCCCATATATTATTCTGGTATTCACCGCACCCACAGATACACTACGCCAACGTATTCAAACCAGAAAACAGGATGTCTCAGATGCAGATATTTTCGTCCTTGAACACCAATTGGCCACATTTGAACCACTACGCAGCGATGAATTACCTTATCAAATTGCAATTGATACGGAAAAAAAATTAAACATTGAAAAACTTATTCTCGCTATCAAGCAAAAAAGTCGTTAATAACTATTCCATATTCACTTGCTTTCTAATCAACAACCCCGTTTAATCCACTATTGAAAAATCACTAAAAAATTCTTTAAATACAGAATTGCTAATCCATGTAAAGTTTTCCGAAACCGACATTCTTTTAGGTATCTGGATATAACAACGTAACGCCGACGATGTTGGCCAATTTTGTGCTTTTAGCTCTATAATTCATTATGGGAAAACAATAGCTGAGCTGTAAATAAAATCGTCACTTCACCTTCAATTTCACAGTGTAATGCGACAAATGTATTATTTTATCTAGACCATTTAATATGAAACTATATATTTTGGCTGTTGGAAACAAGATGCCAAGTTGGATTAATACTGCATTCCTCGAATATGCGAAACGTCTTCGTCAGGAATTCACAATTCATTTGTTTGAAATCAAACCCGAGAAAAGAACCAGCAGTAAGAATACCGGACAAGTATTATTTGCTGAAAGCCAACGAATACAGGCCGCAATACCTGCCGGATGCCGTCTTATTGCACTTGACGAACAGGGCAAGCAATGGACAACTGAACAACTGGCTAATAACATACGGAAATGGATGCAAGAAGGCGGGGATACTGCCTTTATTATTGGAAGTGCAGATGGATTACATCATGAATTTAAAGCATCAACCCAAGATGTATTCTCACTATCCAGACTCACTTTTCCACATGGACTTGTTCGAGTGCTATTGATTGAACAATTGTATCGTGCTGTATCATTAATCAAGAATCACCCTTATCATCGCATATAATGTCATTATTAAAAATTTCATTTTAGAATCAATATTTCGAGATTATTCACATTATGGCTTTCCCCGAAAACCAGATCTACCTCGCATCACGCAGTCTACGCAGGCGCGAATTACTGAAACAAATAGGCGTAAAATACAAAATACTTTTGATGCGCGAAACCTTAAGTCGGCCAAACGATATTGATGAAACACCGTTACTTGATGAATCACCTAATGATTATGTATATCGCATCACCAATACAAAAGCAGAAGCAAGCTGGTTACGCTTGTCACAGCGACAACTGCCACTATTACCCATTCTTGTAGCAGATACAGTTGTCTCGTTAGATGGATGCATCCTGGGAAAACCAAGAAATCCTGCGCATGCAGAAGAAATGCTTACTTCTCTTTCTGGTCGTTCACACCAAGTTCTAACCGCTATTGGTGTAGTATACAAACATGAAATTCAAGTCAGATTATCAACAACCACAGTCCGTTTTCGTGAAATAACCCCAAAAGAAATACGTTACTGCATCAATTATGACAAAGCAAACGATAAGGCAGGCGCTTATGCTATACAAGGTCTGGCAGCTGCTTTTATTGTTGAAATTTGTGGCAGTTATAGTGGCGTTAAAGGGTTACCATTATTCGAAACATCGCAATTACTAGAAGAAGTTGGAATAGAAATATTTAAATAATATCAGTTGCTTTACCTACTTCCCCTACCATAAAACCCGACACATCTTTTTGAATCACTTTCCTCAACTTATATGGATAATGAGATCCTTATAAACATCACGCCCCAAGAAACCCGTGTTGCCATCTTGGAACAAGGCGTTACGCAAGAGTTGCATATTGAACGAACAAGCTGCTGCGGCATTGTTGGTAATATTTATAATGGTCGAGTCAGTCGTGTTCTACCCGGTATGCAGTCAGCTTTCATCGATATAGGGCTCGAACGCGCAGCTTTCTTACATGTTGCTGACATTTGGGAATCTAATCGCAATGGCGAATTTGCTAAGCCTATTGAGAAATTACTTTTTCAAGGAAATAACATTCTTGTTCAGGTCATCAAAGACGCTATTGGAATGAAAGGTGCTCGCCTTTCTACCCAGATTAGTCTAGCTGGAAGAATGCTGGTTTATCTTCCTCAGGAATCTCACATAGGTATTTCGCAACGAATCGAAGATGACGAAGAACGTGAGATCTTGCGCCAGAAATTACTGCATGTTTTACCAAATGAAGAATCAGGCGGCTATATCATTCGAACAATGGCTGAAGCTGCTGATGAAGATGACCTGCGTGCAGACATCGAATATCTCCACAAACTCTGGCGTGACATACAAGAAACCGCCTTAACAGTTGCAGCACCTGTATTGCTATATCAGGATCTTGATTTAAGCCACCGAGTACTACGTGATTTTGCAAATAAAAACACTTCATGCATACAAGTTGATTCTCGTGAAAACCACCAACGATTGATTGCGTTTGCAAACAGTTACATCCCTAACATGGCAGATCGTATTTCGCTATATGCGGGTGAACGCCCCTTATTTGATCTCTACGGTGTCGAAGATGAAATTCAGAAGTCACTCGCTAAACGTGTTAACTTAAAATCTGGCGGATATGTCATTATTGACCAGACCGAAGCGTTAACAACCATGGACGTTAATACTGGTGGATTCATCGGCGTACGTAATTTTGATGACACCATTTTCAAAACTAACCTGGAAGCTGCTCAGGTTATAGCCCGGCAACTTCGTTTACGAAATATTGGCGGCATAATCATTGTCGACTTTATCGACATGGATTCCGAGGAACATAAGAACTCTGTGCTAAAAGAATTCAAAAAAGCACTCTCAAAAGACCGGACACGCATGACTGTCAATGATTTTAGTTCACTTGGGCTCGTCGAAATGACTCGCAAACGGATGCGAGAAAGCCTTTCGCATATACTTTGCGAACCCTGCCCAACCTGTGACGGACGCGGAGAAATAAGAACCGCACAAACTATTTGCTATGAAATTCTGCGTGAATTATTACGTGAATCGCGACAATTTAATGCTAATGAATTTAGAATTCTCGCATCTCAACAAGTTATCGATTTATTTCTTGATGAAGAATCCCAAAGTCTTGCTCAGCTAGGTGATTTTATTGCCAAACCAATCAGCCTACAAGTAGAAGAAACCTACACGCAAGAACAATATGATGTAATAATCATGTGAACAAAACCAATTTATTTATTGGCTTTGTTCACGTTATCCAGACAGTTAAAACCCCAAGCTAGCCAAAAGATCATCTACTTGATCCTGGCTGTTTAATGTGTCGGGAGATTTCTCAGGATTAACTACAGGACCATTCATTAATCCCTCCTCTGAAGATACTGGCTTGTTAGAAATAGGAACATTAGCAAGTAAAAGTTGTACAAGATCATGCTCAAGTCGCTGCACCATATAAGTTATTTTTTTAATAACTTGCCCCGTTAAATCCTGAAAATCCTGTGCCATCATAATTTCCATTAATTGTGCATTTGTTGCATCAGTTTGTTCAGGTACTTTATCTATATAACCAAGTGTTTCTATAAGCAGTAATTTAAATTTTTCGGTATCCGGCTGTTCCCTTTGTTCTTCAAATGCTCGCTTCCATTTCGCAGATAGTTGAGTCGCTTCATAAGCAAGTTTCTCCTGAATTGGCATAGCTATCTCAGTCGCATTTAAAGTTCTGTCTGCCGCCTGTTCTGTTTTGCTAGCAACATAAGAAAGTTTATCCTGTGCTTCTGGAACCTCGGTAGCAAACGATTGCAGTCTTTTGTCATATCCAAGCTCGCGAAGACTATTATGCAAATTCCGTGTCAGATGGCCTACCTGATCAATAACTGTTTTATCTGCAGGCTCATTCTTAGCAGTTTTATCCTCTGTCACATCCTCACTAGGAGTTTTTTCAACATTGTGATGTGATATCTCTTCAACTGCATCCATCAGTACAGCATCTGGAATCGCAGCAAGATCGACCTTGTCCTGTGTTGCTTCTAGCGATTCTTCATTTGCCTGTTCGCTAATACTCTGAAAGCCATCATTCATTTCTGTTGTTTCCGCTTCAGGCTTATTAATTATTTCTGCGATCGCTTCCTGTTCAGCAAAATCTGAAATCACAGCGGTTTCATTACCGTTTTGCTTATTTACAGATTGCTCTTCACATTGATTGGAAGCAATGGGTGAAATCGCTTCATATAATTCAGCCGTCTCAGTTGTATCCACAGCCTCTTCTGCAGTTTTCATCACTGCAGCTTCAGCGCTTTCCATGATCTCAGGATTTACTTGTTTTTTTTCAGTTAAGCTTTCTACGCCAAGATCTTGTGGCAAGCTAACTTCACTAACTGCAACATCTGCAGAATCTGTTTGCTGATCTGCTATCCCCATTTCAGCGATTCTAGCCAACTCCATAAAATCAGATTCCTCTTGTGTAGCCTTGGAAGGCTTCATATCAATTTCTTCCTGAATAGGAAAATCGGTATTCATTTTTCGACTCACTGGTTTGTTATAAACTGGATGCCAATATAAATTTTTAGGCCGAAACTTTGCTTTCCATATTTTGAAATATTTTATTTAGTTTTTCATCAAGCACAGCTGCAGTAAATGGTTTTACAATGTAACCACTTGCACCGGCTTGGGCCGCCGCTATGATATTTTCTTTTTTGGCTTCAGCTGTTACCATGAGCACCGGGATTTTGCACAGTCTTTCATCCGCACGTACTGATTGCAACATTGTAAGTCCATCCATATTCGGCATGTTCCAATCTGACACCACAAAATCATAGTTACCATCTTGAAGTTTGCGTAGCGCCACAGCACCATCTTCAGCTTCATCGACATTTACGAAACCCAATTCCTTCAATAAATTACGAACAATTCTACGCATTGTAGAAAAGTCATCTACTACCAAAAATTTTAAATTTTTGTCCGGCATTCTGTACTCCAATTAAACTCAGTTTTAAATAAATAAAAAATACTCATTATTTAATGAATCGGATCAATGGCAGTCAAATTCATATATCCACTTAACGGCGACTCATTAAAAAACTTAATTAAATTGTTATCTAACCATTCTATGAACTCACAAAAATTACGTTAAATTGCTCTAAACCACTCTACGTAGACTTGGATATAATTTTGTGGAAAACAAACCGGCAGAAACAATCATGAAACCACCTATTAATTCGCGCCAAGTTAGGATTTCGTCAGCGAGTATGTACGCTGCTACTGCGGCAATCACCAATTCAAACATTAATAAAATAATGGCAAGATTAGCAGGTGTATATGTAAGGCCGTATTGGACTAGAATGCTCAAAATAAACATCAGTATCCCCACAGCCAACAGGATAAGCCATATCTGCAGCGTGATTTCAGAAATAACCAGTGGCGAAGCCAAAATAAGGCTACACGCAAACCCAATCACAGTTGCACCTAGCCAGATAGCAATTGATTTTAATTGAATGGAATGGGACTGGTCTTTGCGAATAAGAACATTCACAAGCGCAAACATTATGCCGCCTAGCAATCCCATCCAGTCTCCAAAAGTAACGGGGAGTGGAATACGTGTTCCCGGTTGCCAAAGCATTACAACAGCACCTATCACTGAAAACACCATAACAACAAAACCTTGTGCTCTCAATTGCTCATTTAGCAAGAATCGGGCAAAGAAAATCGTCCATAGTGGAGCCAGGTAAAACAACAACAATACGCGAGCAATTTCACCAAAAATAACAGCAAGGATATAAGCAATGTTCGCCCAACCGGCAAAAAAGCATATCCAAAATAACAAATGTGCATTACCGTTGAAGATACCGGCATAACAAATATGCTTACGGAATAAGACCGAGCCGATTAGCAAAGCAATAAAATAGGTAATGGTAGTAGTAACCTCTCCACCAACTCCAGCCTGTTCCAAGATTCGGATGGGATACCAAACTAACCCCCAGATAAAAGCACCAAATAATAAAGCTGCTGTGGGCAAAAAACGGTCTTGATTGTGTTGGGTTAACACGGATTCTGAGATTACTATTTCAGTGGAAGAGTTACTTACAGCCAATTAAATAGAGCGCAAATAACGCTTTAAAATGTAACTGTTGCTTAATACATCTCAAAACCCGGCTCTAAAACAGAATAGATTTAAGCATTTAGAAATGGATAATCAGTATAACCTTTTTCATCACCGCCATAAAAAGTTTCTGGATCTGGCGTGTTCAACGGTGCCTGTTTGGCAAATCGCAATGGCAAATCAGGGTTTGCAATAAAAAGCCTCCCAAAAGCAACCATATCAGCGCCACCACTTGCCAAAATAGCATTTGCAGATTCCAAATCATAAAAACCATTAGTTATCAAGATACTTTTCCAGATAGATCTCAACTTACCAAAATCAAAAGAAGGACCCGCAGCATCTGGAAATTCCTTACCAATTTCAGTAATATGCAAATAAGCCAAATTAAACTGATTGAGTTGTTTCACCACAAAACTAAATGTTTTCTCTGGATCTGAATCATGCATATCATTAAACGGTTGCAGAGGTGATAAACGAATACCGACATGGTCTCCACCCCATACTGAACAGACTGCTTCTACAACTTCTAACATTAAGCGCGCCCTGTTTTCGAGTGAACCACCATATGCATCGGTTCGATGATTGGTACCATCACGTAAAAATTGATCCAGTAAATACCCATTTGCCCCGTGAATCTCCACACCATCGAAACCTGCTTTTTTTGCATTTTCAGCGCCTTTACGATATTGCTTGACAATAATCGGAATTTCGTTCAATTCAAGCGCGCGTGGTATTACGTAATCTTGATGTCCATCGTAGGTAACCGCTTGTCCGCTTGGTTTGATTGCAGAGGGTGCCATAGGCAGAGCACCATTCGGTTGCATGGATGGATGTGAAATACGTCCAACATGCCACAGTTGTAAAAAAATCCGGCCTTTCTTTGCATGCACTGCCTCAGTGACAAGCCGCCAGCCAGATACGTGATCAGCATTATAAATCCCTGGTGTTGATGGATACCCTGCACCCTCTGGTGAAATCTGCGATGCTTCGCTGATAATCAAACTGGCACTAGCACGTTGCGCATAATAGTGTGCGTTGAGTACTGTGGGCACATTTCCCTTTCCAGCGCGATTACGTGTTAACGGCGCCATGACTACCCTGTTTGGCAGGGCATAAGGTCCTAGTTGTACTCCCGACAAAACAGTACATGGTTTATTCATAATAAAATCTGAAACATTATGCCTATTTCTATATATTTATATATTATTTAGCATCCTACGTTTAAACCCAATTGTGCTGAGAGTTCATCAACTATCTTTCTTAATGCCGCCACCTCAGCCTCAAGACGAACAACATCCGATTTTAGCGCTAAAAACTCATGCCCGGATACAGTGCTATTAGTGTTCGTTCTATGAGCCAAATGACTATCTTCCTTGATCTCAGGCATTCCGGAAAGCAAATGCGTCCAACGGTTTTCTCGTGCACCTAATTGACGTGGCAACTTCACCACAAGACTTCCATTTGCTCGTTCAGCCAATTCTTCCAAAAAGCTTTCAACCGATGAAATATCAGCAAACTTATGGAGCCGTTCACTACTGATGCGCAGTTCACCGGCTGTTTGAGGTCCGCGCAGCATTAATGACGTTATCAATGCAACTGATTGTGCCGGAATTTTCAAAACACGTTCAATATTATGCGAAAATCGTAACACACGTCCGCCACTTGTCTCGCTTACCAGAGACATCTGCTTCAAATTTTCTATCGCCTCCTGAACTTCGTTATGAGAAACATCCATAACCGGATCACGACTGGACTTCTGATTGCAACCAGAAACCAAAGCATTTAATGTCAATGGATAAGTATCTGGAACAGTACGTTGTTTCTCCACCAGCACGCCTAAAACGCGTGTTTCAAGTAATGTTAGCACTGGAAGTAAAGAATCTTTATTCATTAATTTTCAAAGCGTGATATATATCACAAGTGTAGCATTTTATCGGTATTATGGGTTTACGCCTACCATATCTATTCTACTTAACCCCGGATTGGTGGTTCCAAAATCCAACCCAAGATTCCGTTAAGGAATACGTTCTCATTTATTACATTAAATAGACTTCTGATTTTTACTCAGCCCATCAAAATTTGGAGATATTTTATTCTCATTTGCTTTACTCTCATTTGCATCACTGTTCTCTACATTCTCTACAGCTTCACTTGACTAACATTATCCTTAAAGCGCATTATAAAACTCATAAGAAAGCTGAAGCGTTCAGAATTCTTACCAATAAAAAAGATGTGTCAAGCAATTTTGTATTCGAAAAAATCAACTAATCTAGGCTGCATTCTGAATGAAAAAACCCGTTTCAGATATCAAACTTTTTACAACCTTGTTATGTAGCTTGATACTCACGCCACTACGAAAATTTGTTTTAATACCGATTATTACAGGCGTAATCAGTATCGTTCTCATAAGTCGAGTCACCGATTGGTGGATTGGAGCGGAAAGTTATTATATTTATCTAGTGGGAGATTACAAAAATGATCGAGCAATTGCGGATGTATTTGAAGGCTTCAGGGGAACATCTTGTAATAGTGATGATTCCCTAACCATTAATAGGGACATAAACACTGTGCCTGTTAAGTCCAAGTGTATAGATGATCAAGGTGATCCTGCCAAAGCACGACAAATTTCGCTTGATCTTGCTACACGTAACGATACCCTTATGGTAATAGGACATGTAAAAAGCACCCAAACAAAAGCGGCATTACAAGGATATCTTTTAGAGGCTCATCCCCCAATTCCAGTAATCCTCACCATGGAAACCAACCCTCAATTGATTCCCAATAATTATATTGAAAATGAATCAATCGATGATTATCCCCCGGTATTTCGTCTTTGGCCGACGGATGATGAGCAGGCGGCCAAAGCAGGTCAGTTTGCAATCGGCAACAATCATAACGTATTGTGGGTCGTTGAAGATGAACATAATCCAGTTTATTCCAAGTACCTGGCATCCCGGTTTGTTCAGTGGGTACAAGAAAATAATGGCAAAGTAGTATTATGGTCAACCAATATGTCAGTGCCACCCGCTGAAACACTAAGAAAACTTGAGATTGATTTTGTTTTTTTTGCCGGAGATTGGTCAAACGCATTGATACTGATTAATCAGATAAAACGCATTTTTCCGTATAATCAAAGACCAACATTATTTTTGAGCGACGCAGCAGTTAACCCTCAACTCATCACATATGGCAAGAACGATTTGGATGGATTAGATATTTATCTGACCTTCCCACTTTCGTCGGCTCAGTATTTTGAAAATGGTTTCAAAGCAATCGGAAAAGATGCCAGATCAATTGTTAACACATTGATTGATGAAACAAACGAGCATTTCATCGCTGATCGCCGAGAAAATGCTTCTTTTAAATACTGGATATTAGTGCTCCTCAACAGGCATGAGGTTGAGGATGCGCGTATCGTACTTAAATCAAGAATGGAAAGCGCTGTGCGTGATGACAAAGTATTTGAAAATAAAAGCACATTAGACAAGTACCAGTTTGTGAGTGATAATGGCAAAAATCTTCTAGCACAGTGGCATATTTGGAAAGTGGAAGAAACGAAAATCAATAATGAAATGCATTATCGGTTTATCGATTTCAACTGAACTACCGGCTAATGTCGATAGGTTTGAAGATGGGTTGGAAGCCGTTAATCTTTGCATGAATCTGAGTGCTGTTCCAAATACCGCAATATTTTTCACAGGGATTTTAGTAGCACCACTTTAATGCGCGTCGATGACAACCCTTTAAAAAAGCATTTTTTGAGTCAAAATATACAGACTGTTTTACATATGTTATAAAGAGCCTTTTTGGCGCAAAAGTGGCAATAATTTTTTATTATTGAAACAGCATTTCAGACTATCGCTTTACCAAAAAGCACGAGGTCATCAAGAGTTAAACAGGGCTCATGAATACTGTAGCAATTCTTTACATTTTCTTTAAAAATGAGCAAGATCACTGTTCCTCTAACGCCCAATTGCCAATGTGAAAATTGTTCTCATTAAGAAACTGAACAAACTGTTCAATCGAAAAGCTAATCACATAAGCAGTTGATCCACGGGCTTTCTATGAAATAGCAAGCATTCGTTCGAGCGCCAGTTTCGCTAGTTCAGCTTCATCTTTAGGCACCTGAATGCGATTTACTATTCTACCATTGACCAGATTCTCCAATGCCCATGTCAAATGCTGTGGATCAATACGCGCCATGGTTGAGCACATACACACCAGAGGGGACATAAACTGTATGATTTTATTCTGTGCTTTAAATTCCTCTGCAATTCTGCTCACGAGATTCAATTCTGTCCCGACCAGCCAGCGCGTACCTTCCTTAGCATCCGTAATCGTTTTGATAATATATTCAGTTGAACCCACATAATCAGATGCGCTACACACTTCGAAACTGCATTCAGGATGAGATATGACTATTCCATCAGGATGTTGGTTACGGAAACGAAGAATATGCTGTGGCTGAAACATTTGATGTACTGAGCAATGTCCTTTCCACAGCAGTATCTTCGCTTGCTTAATTTGTTCTGGCGTCAAACCACCCATGGGTTCATCGAAATCCCATACTACCATTTCATCGAGCGAGATACCCAGTTTATGGCCGCTCCAGCGTCCTAGATGCTGATCAGGAAAAAATAATACCTTTTCCCGTTGCTGGAATGACCACTCAAGAATTTTACCCGCATTACTGGAAGTGCAAACAATACCGCCGTGCTCACCACAAAAGGCTTTTAAATCAGCAGCAGAGTTGATATAGGTAACGGGCGTTACATTTTCCTCTGGCGAAAAAATTTCAGCAAGGTCGCGCCACGCACGTTCAACCTTTGCCAGATTCGCCATATCAGCCATAGAACAACCCGCAGCCATATCAGGCAAAATCACGATTTGTTCATCACTCGATAAAATATCAGCAACTTCCGCCATGAAGTGAACGCCACAAAAAACCAAATAATCCGCATCGGTTTGTGCGGCCTGATAGGCAAGTTTTAATGAGTCGCCAGTCAAATTTGCATGCCGATAAACATCCGCACGCTGATAATGATGAGACAAAATAACGAGACGTTTGCCTAAAATGTGCTTTGCCGTTTCAATACGTTGCGCACATACTTCATCTTGTATGTGATCAAAATTTTCAAAGTTTATAGCTTCTGCCTGCATAACATTGATTCAATTGGATTAGACATTATTAAACTTCACGTTAACATAGAAAACATGATTTCAAGAACAAAACCAATTCATCTTCTTTCAATTTAACAAATAATTCACATCTTTTTCTTTAGTGTACACTCAAAAGACATGTTATAAACTCAAACTTTAAACTTCTTAACTGTAATTGCACAGATTTAGAGATAACCATTCAAAACATAAGGACATACGTTAATAAAAGCAAGTTCTGATATAATTCAAGTTTGGATAATTTTAGGATTTTTTTTATTTCTTACAAACTGTGAATACTTTTTCACTTGATCAAACCTTCTCAATTTTAACTCAGATTTTAATCTTCATAATTTCCTGAAAATTGTATGTCAATAATTATACTCTGAGCTAATATTTTCATGTTTCGGCGCCCATACTTCAGTTTTTCTTTTATTCTTCTGATCGGTTTAGTCGTATTGACTTTATGGTTAGATGAAGTAACCAAGCCACTATCGACGACTACTGACGCTTATTTTTACCAAGCACCGGACTATATTATTGAAAGCATCTCCGGCTTGCGCGTTGAACACGACAAAACCATTCACAATACCTTTTATGCTAAAAAAATGTTCCATTATTTAAATCAAGATCTGACTGAACTGGAAAATATTCATTTTATTCATTTCCAACCTGAAAAACCCCCTTTTCGTGTTTTTGCTGATCGTGCCGAAATACATAGTAATGGTAAAAACATATTTTTAACGGGTAATGTCACCGTAATGAGAGGGCTTGAGGAAGACAAAGAAAAATTAACAATGAAAACAGATATGCTTCATCTCATTCCTGATCAAGATCTCGTTAAAACAGACAAAAAAGTAAAAATCACGAGACTTAACACGACAATAAATGCAATTGGCTTGGAACTCAATAATCAAACAGGCATGATTGAACTATTATCGCGCGTACGTGCGGTAGATCAAAAATTTTAAAACTCATGAAACATTTTATTATTATTTGTCTATTTTCAATTTATTCATATAACGCAATCGCTGAACGTGCCGATCGTGATAAGCCGATCCATCTTGAAGCCGATCGTGCGACTGTTGAAGATATTAATCGCAAAGATTCTACGCGTGTCAGTATTTTTACCGGCAATGTTATTCTGACACAGGGCACACTCCGAATTAGTGCTGACAAAGTCATCATGAAAGAGGACATCAGTGGATTCCGCCATGCCACAGCAACAGGTAATCTGGTAAGTTTTCGTCAAAAACGTGACGATGGTGATGAATATATTGAAGGTTGGAGCAAACGTGTCGAATATGATAGCAAAACAGACAAAATAGAATTATTCAGACAGGCCCATTTAAAAAGGGGAGAAGACGAAGTTAAAGGGGATTATATTTCTTACAATATGAGCAGCGAGTTTTTTCAAGTGATGGGAAGTAGTGAACGTGGTGTAGAAACAGACGCAGACAATCGAGTACGAATTATTATTCAACCCAAAAACAAAACAGAAGAAACAGAAGCCGAACCGTCCACAGAATAATTGTTTATATATACCATGAGAGGTCTATGAGTATACTAAAGGCCGAAAATTTGAAAAAACGCTACAAATCACGCACTGTGATTCATGACGTTTCTTTTTCGCTCAAAAGTGGTGAAGTAATCGGCTTATTAGGTCCTAATGGTGCTGGGAAAACCACTTGTTTTTACATGGTGGTCGGCCTAGTTCCTTTAGATCATGGAAATATTTATCTGGATAACAGCAACTTAAGTCAATTACCAATGCATAAAAGAGCACTTATGGGTCTAAGTTATTTGCCTCAAGAAGCTTCCATTTTTAGACGACTCACAGTTGAAGAAAACATTCTCGCAATTCTTGAGCTAAATCGCCTGAGCGATGATCAATTACAGCAACAACTTGATGATTTATTACATGATTTACATATTAGTCATATTCGTAATAATCCAGCCATTAGCTTATCCGGAGGAGAACGTCGGCGAGTTGAAATTGCACGCGCACTTGCTTCGCACCCTCGGTTTATTCTACTTGACGAGCCTTTTGCTGGCGTAGATCCGATAGCTGTAATGGATATCCAGAAAGTGATCAATTTCCTGAAAGAACGTGATATTGGCGTCCTAATTACTGATCATAATGTTCGTGAAACGTTAGGTATCTGTGATCGAGCTTATATCATTAGCGACGGAAAAGTCTTAGCTCAAGGCAAACCAGATGAAATCATTTATAATGAACATGTAAGAAAGGTTTATCTAGGGGAGCATTTTCAGTTGTGATAAACAAAACTTTTTTTACTTTAATCACCAAGCCTGCTGTTTCTTAAAAAACTATGAAGCCTTCGCTCCAATTAAAATTATCACAACAACTCAATCTCACACCGCAGTTACAGCAATCTATTCGATTACTGCAATTATCGACGATCGAATTAAACCAAGAAATTGAACGGATTATCCAGGAAAATCCTTTATTAGAATTGAGTGAAAGCTGGAATGCAAAGTCGTTTGAACCCCAGGAATCGACTGCAAATGACATTCAGCAGGATACCGTAGCCGATGAAAAAAATACGCTCCAGACTGATCATGATCAAAGTATCGATTGGTTTGAGAGCGGCAATTCTTCTCACAATGCACAAAATGAAGAATATGAAATGCCACAACTGGCCGCTGGCCCCCTCAGCCTAAGGGAATATTTAAATCAACAAGTCTCTCTTAGTCAAGTATCAGATAAAGAAAAAAAGATTATCAGTTTATTGATCGACAGTCTGGATGATGATGGTTACCTAAAACAAGACTTGGACGAATTAATTGAGATTTTACCTGCAGAATTAGGAATAAAGATTGACGACCTTAATCAGGCGCTGATGTATCTGCAGCATCTGGATCCACCCGGAGTGGGCGCGCGCAATCTACAGGAATGTCTATTTTTGCAATTGAAATGCCTGCCCGATGACACGCCGCATCGTAATCAAGCAATTGAAATTGTCACGCAATTTTTGGATAAATTAGCATCGCATGATTTTGCCTTGATCAAGAAGCATGTCAAGTGTGACGATCAAACTTTACGCGCAATTCAAAAATTGATAATTAACCTGAATCCCAAACCCGGTTCAGATTTTAATTCCGCCAATACACGTTACATTATTCCTGACATTATAGTAAGAAAAATTAATGGTATCTGGGTTGCCAATCTGAATATGAGCACAATTCCCCGATTAAATATTAATCAATTTTACGCAAACATTCTTAAGCAAAGACATGACGATTCATCACTGTGCTGGTCGAGGCAATTAAATGAAGCCAAATGGCTAATAAAGAATATTCAACAACGCTCAATAACCATTCTGAAAGTTTCAAATGCAATTGTTGAAAGACAACAACAGTTTTTTGAACATGGCGAAATAGCCATGAGACCGCTCATATTGCGTGAAATTGCAGAGACACTGGGACTACATGAATCCACCGTATCCCGTGTTACTACTCAGAAGTTCATGCACACGCCACGTGGAATTTTTGAACTCAAATATTTTTTCGGCAGCCATGTCTCAACCGATACTGGAGGCGCCTGCTCAGCAACTGCTATAAGGGCGTTAATCAAACAGCTTATTCAAAAAGAAAATACTAAGAAACCACTTAGCGATAACAAGATTGCAGGTATCTTGGAAGAACAAGGCATCGTGGTTGCACGGAGAACGGTCGCCAAGTATCGTGAAGCCATGCAGATACCTCCCGCCAATCTTCGTAAGACATTTTAAATAATCTAAAGGAAACAACATGAATCTAAAACTTACCGGTAACCATGTCGAAGTAACACCAGCAATGCGTGACTACGTCAATTCTAAAATTAGCAAAATTACTCGCCATTTTGATCATGTTATTGACGTTAGTGTGATTCTATCCGTAGAAAAACATAAACAAAAAGCTGAGGCAAATTTGCATATTCGCGGAAAGGATATATTTGTAGAGGCTGATGGAACAGATATGTATGCATCAATCGACAGCTTGATAGACAAACTTGATCGACAGGTTCTTAAACACAAAGAAAAAAACCTGGAAAAAAGAAACCATCGCGGTCTAAAAGATCAAGAATTTGAATAATCCGGGCCAAGCAATTCGAAGACGTAAAATTACATCTTTTAGTAAAATTCATGAATCTAATTTCACAACTACTACCCCAGTCTAATGTCATAATTGATCTAGACGTGGCAAGCAAGAAGCGCGTGTTTGAACAAGCCGGCTTGTTATTTGAAAATAATATCAACATCGCACGAAACCAAGTTTTTGACAGTCTGTTTGCCCGTGAAAAACTCGGTTCGACCGGTTTAGGACAAGGCGTCGCAATACCTCATGGCCGCATTAAAGGGCTACGTGAAGCGGTAGCAGCGCTGGTTACAATGAAAGAAGGTATTCCGTTTGATGCACCCGATGGACAACCGGTTAATATTGCATGCATCCTATTGGTTCCAGAAAAAGCGACCGACAAACACTTGCAAATTCTAAGTGAATTGGCGCAAATGTTCAGTGACAAACAATTTCGCGAAAGAATCCTTAACACTAAAGATGCCGCAGAAATCCATAAACTGATTGTAGAATGGACACCCAATGTCTCAAATTAGCATCTCTGAACTTTATGAGAATAAAAAGGAAAAACTGAAACTAACCTGGATAGCCGGTCATGACAAAGGCAAAAAAATACTGAGTGCTGATCGAATTTCTCAATCCAATCAAGGGATGATTGGACATCTTAACTTTATACATCCAAATTGGATACAAGTACTCAGCAGTAACGAGGTTGACTATATTAACCAATTGGATTCTCAAAACCTCAATAAAAAGCTGGACCTACTAACACAAAGCAACCTTGCTTGCATAATTATTGCTGATGACGCAAACGCACCAGATTCTATCTTTAAAATGGCAGACGCAACCGAGACACCATTACTGGGCTCGCCATTTCCCAGTGTTGAAGTCATCTGGTTATTGCGCTCTCACTTAGGGCGCGTACTGGCACCCTCGTGCTGTTTGCATGGTGTACTACTAGATGTGTTAGGTATGGGTGTAATGATTACCGGCGAAAGTGGTGTCGGCAAAAGCGAACTTGCACTGGAACTCATTAGTCGGGGCCACGGCCTCGTCGCAGATGATGTCGTCGAGCTTCGTCGGATAGCCCCGGAAACACTTGAAGGACGATGCCCGCCTATCCTGCGCGATTATCTGGAAGTTCGCGGACTAGGAATGTTGAATATTCGCACTATCTTTGGCGAAACAGCCGTTCGTCGTCATAAAAATATGAAATTGATTGTTCACTTGCAAAATACAACTAATACTGAAGCCTATCAACTTGAAAGACTACCGATTAGTAATCTGAATGAAACAATAATGAATGTGGACATCCCCAAGGTCATAATTCCCGTCGCAGCTGGTCGCAATCTTGCAGTTCTGGTTGAAGCGGCTGTACGTAATTATGTTCTGCAGTTACGTGGAATTGATGGCACCAAAGACTTTATAGAACGTCACGAACAGGAAATGACCAACATTCCAGATGAGGATAACAAGTTATAGCTATTCTGTAACGATACCAGAACTTAATATCTATAACTGCGCAAAATTTTAATCGCCAGTCCGGTGAACGCTAATAATAATCTTAGTTTCACAAGTAATAAATAATTTAACAAGAAATATCTTCTAAACAACAAAACCGAGATTCAGCAAATGGATAAGCCTCGCACTGTTACGCTTGCATTAACAGGCGCTTCAGGAATGACCTATGGCATACGATTGCTGGAAAAACTATTGCAGCATGGGCTGCATGTTTATCTGCTGTATTCCAAAGTCGCCCAAATCGTTATACAGCAGGAACTGGACATAATGCTACCTTCGCAGCCCAAAGAGGCCGAAGCTTTTCTTAAACAATTTTTTGACCTATCGACTGGGCAGTTACAGGTTTTTGGACGTGAAGCCTGGTTTTCACCGGTTGCTTCGGGTACAAATCCAGCCGATGCAATGGTTATCTGTCCCTGCACCATGGGAACTCTCGCCGCCATCGCAGCAGGAGTCAGCCAAAATCTCATTGAACGGGCAGCCGATGTCATGCTAAAAGAAAAACGGCAACTCATCCTAGTACCACGTGAAACACCCTTTTCAACCCTTCATTTGGAGAACATGCTCAAACTGTCGCATTCTGGTGTCTTAATTTTGCCCGCAAACCCTGGCTTCTATCACCATCCACAAACAATACAAGATATCGTCGATTTTATTGTGGCACGAATACTTGACCACTTGAAGGTCGAACATCAACTAATACCGCGATGGGGTGAAAACAATTAGCGCTAAAAATTATTGAGAATATATCACTTCAATATTCACCAGTTTAATTTTTTTAAATTATCATTTTGACTTTCCATTAGCAATTTCCTAATTACGAAAAACCAATCAAATAAACAACTTTTATCGAAATATTCTGGAAAAAAGCTTGCAGATTCAAGCCACTCTAATTTAGAGAAACTATATTCAACAAGTTTCTCTAACGGCTTCCATTAGAAAACTCACCTAATGGAAAATCTGGAATAAATGGATTTTTTGTAGGCGGGTTTTACGAAAAATTAGATAATAATCGCAACCCGAATTTAAAAATCTGGAGAATATCTACATTAATCACATTTTCAAATGTTTGTTTTGCTATAAACATGCCATGTTATGCAGAACTATCAGGTATCCTATGTAATAATTTAAATTGATCTCTCAAATATAGTTGACTAAATCAATCAGGAATTGTATAGTTGACCAAATTAATCAAGTACTCCCTAGAGGCTTTGAGTAATGCTTTTTCATTATTAATCCACCTCAAAATATTAAGGAGCTTTAGTTATGAGACTTACCACAAAAGGCAGATTCGCAGTAACAGCACTTTTAGACCTTGCCATGCAGCAAAGTAACAGTCCTGTAACTTTGGCTGACATTAGTCAACGTCAAAAAATTTCATTATCTTATTTAGAACAATTGTTTGCAAAACTACGCCAGTCTGAGCTTGTTGACAGTGTAAGGGGGCCTGGCGGCGGTTACTGCCTTGCCAAGGATCCTGAGCAAGTCTCAGTTGCAGATATCATTCTCGCAGTTGATGAACCCATAGACGCTACTCAGTGCGGTGGTAAAGAAAACTGTCATAACGATAGTAAATGTATGACACATGACTTATGGGCAAAATTGAACGATTTGATTTTCGAGTATTTGGGCGCAGTCACACTTAAAGAACTGGTTGATAATCAAAAGCAGCAGCAAAAAGAAGAAATTGTGCCACTTTTTGATATGCGTAGCTCATCTGTAGCCTAAACATATTTAATAATCCTTAGATTTACTTCAAAACTGCTGTTCAGACTGCGAGATGGCTTTTTATCTGATGAATGTCCCAGAACAGTTTAAGTTAAAACTTGTCATAAACTTAACAGCAAAAGACCATAATCACAAACTGTTTCATAAATAAACGCTCGTTGATTATTTGCTTCAGTTTAGAAAAATTAATGGCATGTGTTTTTTAATTCATGACTAATACAAAAGTGAAAGATGTTATGGCAGTCACATTAACCGAAAATGCCGCCAGACAAATTCGGCAGCAAATTGCCAAACGCGGCAGTGGAATTGCATTACGCATTGGTATTAAGAAATCGGGTTGTTCCGGTTTTTCCTATGCTTATGACCTGGCCGATGAAATCAAGAAAGATGACCGACTATTTTTATCACATGATACGCAAGTAGTAATCAATAAGAACGACTTGCCATTTCTTAACGGATCACAGATTGATTTTGTTCAGGAAGGCCTCAGTAGTTTTTACAAGTTAATCAATCCTAATATAGAAAATGCATGTGGCTGCGGCGAAAGTTTCAGCCTGAAGGAATCTGTCAAGGTATAAAAAACAACTGTCTAATTTAATCTGTTACTACAGAAAACTAATTCTACATAGCCTAAAACCTGCAGAAACATTTAAACCAAAGGAATAAACCCGATGAGTGCTGTACTTCAAAACCTGGTTAATCAACCATACAGACATGGCTTCGTTACAGACATTGAGTCGGAGATTGCGCCCAAAGGGCTCAATGAAGAGACTATTCGTTTAATTTCAGCCAAGAAAAATGAACCCGATTGGCTTCTGGATTTTCGTTTGAAGGCCTACCAGAAATGGCTAACGATGTCCGAACCAAGCTGGCAAAATGTTCATTATCCAAAAATAGATTTCCAGGAGATCAGCTATTATGCTGCCCCCAAGCCGAAGAAAAAATTGGCCAGCATGGATGAAGTTGACCCAGAGCTGTTACGCACTTTTGAAAAACTGGGTGTACCGATGCATGAGCGCGCGGCGCTTGCAGGTGTCGCTGTGGATGTTGTCTTTGATAGCGTATCTGTCGCAACAACCTACAAGGAAAAACTCGCCGAGCTCGGTATTATTTTTTGTTCCATCTCGGAAGCCGTGCAAAAACATCCTGACCTGGTACGGGAATATATCGGCGCCGTTGTCCCTGTAGGCGACAATTTTTATGCTGCGCTGAATTCAGCGGTTTTTACCGATGGATCTTTCTGCTACATCCCCAAGGGAATTAAATGCCCGATGGATTTATCCACCTATTTTCGTATTAATACCGAAGGATCAGGACAGTTTGAACGCACACTTGTTATCGCAGAAGAAGGCGCATCGGTTTCGTATCTGGAAGGTTGTACGGCACCCCAGTTTGACACCAATCAACTGCATGCCGCAGTTGTTGAACTGATCGCCATGGATAATGCGGATATTAAATACTCTACCGTGCAAAACTGGTACGCCGGTGATGAAAACGGAATTGGCGGCATCTATAACTTTGTCACCAAGCGGGGGCTAGCCAAAGGTGTAAATTCAAGAATTTCCTGGACACAAGTCGAGACAGGCGCCGCCATTACCTGGAAGTATCCATCCTGCATTTTGCGTGGAGATAATTCGGTTGGTGAATTTTATTCTGTTGCGGTGACCAACCATCATCAACAGGCCGATACTGGAACCAAGATGATACATCTTGGAAAAAACACCCGGAGCACCATCATCAGTAAAGGAATTTCCGCTGGCAAATCAAACAGCAGTTACCGCGGACTTGTACGAATCGCACCGACCGCTGAAAATGCACGTAACTTTTCCCAGTGTGATTCCATGTTGGTCGGCAATCAGTGTGGCGCACATACTTTCCCTTATATACAGGTACGCAATCACAGCGCCAAAGTAGAACACGAAGCATCCACGTCAAAAATTGGTGAGGATCAGTTATTTTATTTTGCTCAGCGTGGTATAGATGCTGAAGAAGCGGTTTCTATGATTGTCAATGGATTCTGTAAAGAAGTCTTTCAGCAGTTACCGATGGAATTTGCTGTAGAAGCCACGAAACTTCTGAGCTTCAAACTTGAGGGTAGCGTCGGATGATCAATAATGACAGTCAAACCATACTGGATGTACAAAACTTGCATGCCAGCACACAAGGCGCTGAAATACTCAAAGGCATCAACTTAACCGTCAAAAGTGGCGAAATACATGCCATCATGGGGCTAAATGGCTCAGGAAAAAGTACTTTTGCCAAAGTATTGGCGGGCCATCCCGACTACGAAGTTACACAAGGCACTATTCAGTTCGAACAACACGATTTGTTGGCGTTGAGCTCGGAGGAACGTGCGCAAGCAGGTATATTTCTGGCTTTCCAGTACCCTATAGAAATTCCTGGCGTTGCGAATAGCCAGTTTTTGCGCCTTGCCTACAATACTGTACAGACCAATCGCGGGCGGGAAGAACTTGACCCGCTTGAATTTGATGATTTTGTCCGTGAGAAAATGAAACTGCTGGAAATGAAACCCGATTTTCTCGACCGCAGTGTAAACGAAGGATTTTCCGGTGGCGAAAAGAAACGTAATGAAATTCTGCAAATGGCATTGCTTGAACCCAAGCTCGGCATTCTTGACGAAACCGACTCAGGCCTTGATATTGATGCCCTTAAAATAGTCGCCAAGGGTGTAAACCACCTTAGCAACAAAGACAATGCCATTATTCTGATTACGCACTATCAACGTTTGCTGGAACATATTGTGCCCGACTATGTACATGTTATGGAGGCTGGACGCATTATTCGAACCGGTGGAAAAGAACTGGCGCTGGAACTGGAAACCCATGGCTATGACTGGCTGCATAACAATCCTAAAAACAGCGCAGGAGCTTCTGCATGAACGAAATAGCCAAAAACGACTATCTCACCTGCCTTTTAAATTCACTTTCTGCTCGGCGCGAGGACAATTTTTTGCCTGAATCACAGCAAAATGAAAAATTATCCTGGCTAAAGCAATTACGCGCAGAAGCAATTGATCAAGCCGGACAACTAAAGCTGCCAACAACAAAAGATGAAGAATGGCGTTTTACGGATATTTCGCCGCTGGCGAAATTGCCATTCAAACCTGCCAGGACTTCTTCCACACTTGAATTAAACGATATTCAACCATTTCTCATTGAAGAAGCAAATAATCGCCTGGTATTTGTTGACGGTTATTTTGCGCCGGATCTTTCCAATATTCTGGGTAAGGATCAGCTCATTATTGGCAACCTTTCGTCACTCACAACGCATCCTGTCACCGAAATCAAGCACCATTTGGGGCAACACATTCAGTTGAAAAATAATATTTTTGCCGCCTTGAATACAGCATTTTTACAAGACGGTGCATTCATTGTGGCGCCCAAAAATATCGCAGTCAGCAAACCAATTCATCTGCTGTTCATTGCTACACAAAAAGAAACGACCAATTATCCCCGCATTCTCGTTGTTGGCAAAGAAAACAGTCAAATGACCCTTATAGAAGATTATGTTGCGCTACAGGATGGTGCAGCAAATGGCGCATATATCACCAATTCAGTTGTCGAACTGAATCTCGCTGCGAATGCACAGGCTCAGCATATCCGGATTCAGCGCGAAAATACCAACGCTTTTCATCTGGCTAACGGTGCTGTTTCTCTTGATCATGCCAGCCGGTATCAAGCAGCTAACATAACACTTGGCGCACAGATTTCGCGATACAACCTGGACATCAGCTTTATATCAGAAGCTGCAGAATGTGTTGTCCATGGCCTGACAATGGTTGCAAATACGCAATTAGCCGACACACACACCAGCATTGATCATTTAAAACCCAATTGCACCAGTCATCAGCAACATAAATGCATTGCCGACGATTCGGCCCGTGCTGTTTTCAATGGAAAAATTATTGTCCGTCCGAATGCTCAGCGCACCAACTCCTCCCAATCGAGCCGCAATCTCTTGCTCAGCGGAAAGGCCCAAATTGACACCAAGCCACAGCTGGAAATTTTTGCTGATGATGTCAAATGTGCGCATGGCGCCACAGTAGGTCAACTGGATAATGAAGAAATTTTCTACTTGAAAAGCCGCGGATTGCCAGAATTAGTTGCGCGCAATCTGTTAACGTATGCATTCGGGGCGGAAGTTCTTGACCATATACCTGTAAATTCGCTCAAGCACAAACTTGAGCAAACAGTACTTAATCAAACACAAAGCAGCTAAATCATGGCCGAAGTAACCTCCCTCACCAAACCCGGGATGAATGCTATTTTGGATGTGGAAAGAATCCGCGCAGATTTTCCGATTCTGAACATCAAAGTAGGAAACAAGCCTCTCGTTTATCTGGATAATGCCGCATCTTGTCAAATGCCTCAACAGGTTATCGATCGGCTCGTTTATTACCAGACCGCGCAACATGCAAATGTTAACAGAGCTGTCCATTATCTATCTGAAGTGGCCACATTGGAATACGAAAAAGCGCGCCGAAAAGTACAGCATTTTGTCAATGCACGTGAAGACCGGGAAATTGTCTTTACAAGTGGCACCACAGATTCGATTAATCTGGTGATGCACGGTTACGGCCGCAAATTCATTAAGGCCGGTGACGAGATCATCCTGACCACGCTTGAGCATCATTCCAATATTGTGCCGTGGCAAATGCTTGCTCAAGAAAAAGGCGCCATTATCCGCGTGGTGCCGATTAATGACGCCGGTGAACTCGATATCGATGCATACAAAAAGCTTTTTAATGAACGCACGCGATTTGTCAGTTTGATTCATGTTTCCAATGCATTAGGCACTATCAATCCGGTTAAGCAGTTGATAACCTACGCCCGTCAACATGACGTGCCGATTCTGATTGATGGCGCTCAGGCAGCACCGCATATGACGGTTGACGTACAGGAACTGGATTGCGACTTCTATGTTTTCTCTGCACATAAACTGTGCGGCCCAACGGGCATCGGCATGCTCTACGGCAAGGCAAAACTGCTTGAAGCCATGCAACCATTCAAAGGTGGGGGCGACATGATTGAATCAGTTACCTTTGAGAAAACAACATACGCAGCCACTCCACATAAATTCGAAGCCGGCACACCGCCCATTGCTGCTGCAATCGGCTTTGGCGAAGCCATTGATTATTTATGTACCATTGGCATGGATCAGATAGCAGCGCACGAACTGGAATTATTAACCTATGCAACCGATTGCATCAACGAAATAAAAGGTGCAAAAATCATCGGCACCGCCGCACAGAAAACCGCCGTGCTCTCATTTACGCTCGATGGCATTCATCCGCACGATATTGGCACGCTACTGAACGAAGACGGCGTAGCTGTACGCACTGGACATCATTGTGCGCAACCCATAATGCAACGCTACAATGTGCCGGCAACATCCCGGGCCTCGTTTGCTTTTTACAATACGAAATCAGAAGTCGATGCGCTCATGGCAGGTATTCGGAACGTACAAAAAGTTTTTTTATGACAATGAATTCTAAATCACTCTACCAGGAAGTTATTCTCGATCACAATCGAAAACCCCGTAATTACGGTACTCTCGATCACCCCAGTCATCATGCCGTCGGACATAATCCTTTATGCGGTGACCGCTTGGATATTGCCCTGCAAATTGAAAACAATCATATCAACCATATTGCTTTTCAGGGTGAATCCTGTGCAATCTGCAAGGCTTCAGCTTCAATGATGACAACAGCAGTCAAAGGCAAAACCTGTTCTGACGCCGAGACCCTGATTCATGAATTCCGCGAAATGGCGACGGGAAAACTCGATCCAGATTATCCACATCATCTTGGTCGATTAACTGTATTTTCTGGCATCAGAGATTTACCGACACGCGTAAAATGTGCAATTCTACCCTGGCACACATTACATGCCGCTCTGAATGCCATATCCAGCGTCTCAACGGAATCCGGCAATGAACCTGTTCAAAACGCCCCCGGAAAAGCTTAATCAATACCAGTCAGTCTTTCATTATTATTAAGTAGAAATAATACAATTTGTTATAAAAATAGCATTTAGCCGTAATTAGACAATATGCCAAAAATTGCTGATATTGAAGGGACTCCTAATAAAAACGCACTCAAGTTTATCCTTAAGGAACCCTTAACTTGGGGAATCGCCCGTTCGTATGACAATGCCGAAGCTGCCCAAGATGACCCGTTAGCAGCTGCTCTATTTGAAATAGATCATGTTACCAATGTGTTTTATATCGATCACTGGATCACTGTCACTCAGGACGGAGAAGCCAACTGGCAGGATCTAGCCCGGGAAGTTGCCGATCCGATTCGCGCGGCACCCGCCGCAAGCGAACAGTCCGCGGATACCGTCGCCGCCGCCAATGATCTTCTCGCCCAATTAAGCCCTGAGGATCAGCAACGACTTGAGAGAATCAATATTTTACTTGATGAGGAAGTACGTCCCTATCTGCAGCATGATGGCGGAGACTTGCATGTATTGGGTCTGGAAGGTAACGTACTAAAGATACATTACCAGGGTGCGTGCGGAACTTGCCCAAGTGCTATTACTGGAACCCTGCGTGGTATAGAACATATGCTCAAAACAATAGAACCGGATATACAGGTTGTTGCGTGCTAATACAACCATTATACGGCCAGCTCAAATTTCATTTGTAAATTTAAAAAATAGCGATGTGCGTCAGACAGGCGTCAATTTTGCATATTCCAGCATCAACCATTTAGTACCGGCCCGATTAAAATTAACCTGAACCCGTACATCAGTGCCGCTGCCTTCATAATCAATAATAACACCTTCTCCAAATTTGGCATGTATTACCGTCTGACCAATTTGCCATTGCTTTCCAACCGGTAATTGTTGCCTGAAAATATCAACTTTTTTATCAATGGACTTCGCTTTGGCCTTTGTCGGCGTATTAACATTTGGATGGTTGAAATGAAAACTTTTTTCAGTGGATGGGTTTATCCACTTTAAAAATTTGCCAGGAATTTCATCCAAAAAACGGGATTGAATATTGTAACGTGTTTGCCCATGCAGCATGCGGTTTTGCGCCAAGCTCAAATACAAACGACGTCGTGCGCGAGTCATGGCAACATACATCAAACGCCGTTCTTCTTCAACACCGTTTGTTTCACTCAGGCTATTTTCATGTGGAAACAATCCTTCTTCCAGCCCGCTCAAAAAAACAGAATGAAACTCGAGGCCTTTGGCTGCATGGACCGTCATTAATTGCAGTGCATCCTGACCACTGCCGGCCTGATGCTCTCCCGCCTCTAGGGAAGCGTGTGCAAGAAATGCCGTTAAGCTATCATCCTCAGCTTCGTGCACATAACTGATTGCGGCATTGACAAGCTCATGCAGGTTTTCCAGTCTGTCCGCACCTTCCTTTTCTGATTTATAATGCGCCGCCAGACCACTTTGAACCAACATGCGTTCTACAATTTGGGGCAAAGGCAGTGTTTCCCATTCTTGACGCATTGCTTGAATCACGCTAACAAATCCTGGCACACCCCTCTTGCTTTTTCCATCCACCTCCGATTCACCGGCCACAGTCTTTTCCAAACCGCACTTTTGAAGTGCAGCTGCCCACAAGCTGCCATTTTGCTGACGTGCAATATCCTGCAATTGTTCTAGACTGCGTGCACCGATACCGCGTGCAGGAAAATTAACAACGCGTAGCAGAGCATTATCATCTTCAGGATTGGCGATGAGCCGTAAGTAAGCCAGCGCATGCTTGATTTCCATACGTTCAAAAAAACGCACCCCGCCATATACACGGTATGGCAATGAAGCATTAAATAAACTGTGCTCCAGTACCCGCGATTGCGCGTTTGAGCGGTATAACAAGGCAATTTGTGAAAATGTAACACCATCAGCGTGCAGTGCTTTGATTTCATCGACAATAAAACTGGCTTCATCAAGATCATTAAACGCACGGTAAACCCGTATGGGTTCTCCACGACCTTCCGCCGTCCACAAATTTTTACCAAGACGCCCGGCATTGTTTTCAATCAGTGCATTTGCAGCATCCAGTATATTTCCATGCGAACGGTAGTTTTGTTCCAGTCTGATAATCTTCGATATGCCAAAATCACACTCAAAATCTCTCATGTTACTGGTATCTGCTCCACGGAATGCATAAATACTCTGATCGTCGTCACCAACGACAAAAACGGCAGCAGCATTCTTCGTGCCAATACCCGCCAACAACTTCAGCCAGTTATACTGTAACCGGTTAGTATCCTGAAACTCATCGACTAGTATATGATTGAAACGCTCCCGATAATGATCACGCAAAATTTCATTCCGGTTCAGTAATTCATAACTACGCAACAAAAGTTCGGCAAAATCAACCACGCCTTCCTGGTTACACTGTTGCTCATAAGACAAATAAAACTTCAACAGATGGCGAGAAAATGGATCGTCCGCAATGACATTTGCCGCTCGCAGTCCCGATTCCTTAGCATTATTAATAAACCACTGCACCTGGCGCGGTGGAAACTGTTTATCATCAACCGATAAATTTTTCAAAATGCGTTTGATCAATGCGAATTGATCAGCCACATCGAGAATCTGGAATGTCTGCGGCAATCCAGCCTCCTGATAATGCGCCCGCAGCAAGCGATTACACAACCCATGAAACGTCCCTATCCACATACCCCGAGTATTGACCGACAACATAGCGTCAATACGCGTGAGCATTTCCTTGGCAGCCTTGTTAGTAAAAGTAACTGCCAAAATATTGTAGGGGCTGGCCTGACCCGTCAGAATCAAATAAGCAATCCGCGTTGTTAATACCCGTGTCTTGCCACTGCCCGCACCCGCCAGAACAAGGACGGATTGATGCGGCAATGTAATTGCCTCCAGTTGTTGAGGATTTAAATCAGCGAGCAGGGGTGAAGTCATAGGAATACGTGACATAAGCAAGGTTGTCACACTGGATATCTATAAAAAGGTTACTCGGAGTATTCATTGAACAACACTGCTGCAAGTTCAATAAAACAGGCTTTAAAAAAAGTGATATGTCTTGAATCTAAGACACTGATTAATTCTGAATCAGATTAATGGCCGCTAACTACCTCAAAACCATTAAGACCTGATCCATAAATTAATCTCAGTACGTTGTCAAAAACTATGCTCTGCTTTTGGTTACAATATCCAGTATTAATGGGGCCAATATCAATTCAATTGCCATCCCCATTTTGCCTCCTGGAACAACTATGGTATTCGGGCGAGACATAAAGGAATCATGAATCATAGCCAATAAAGTAGTAAAATCCACTTTTCTTGGATTTCGAAAACGAATCACCACCAGACTCTCATCCAAAGTTGGAATTTCCCGTGCTATGAATGGATTGGAAGTATCCACTGTCGGAACGCGCTGAAAATTGATATGAGTACGGGAAAACTGCGGTGTAATATAATGCACGTAATCATGCATGCGACGCAATATCGTATGCGTTACAGCTTCTGCAGAATAGCCGCGCGCACTGGTATCACGGTAAATTTTCTGTATCCACTCTAGATTAACAATCGGCACAACGCCGACCAACAAATCCACATATTTCGCAACATCGGCAGTATCACTTTTTACGCCACCATGTAATCCCTCATAAAAAAGCAAATCTGAACCTAACGGAATCGGTGACCAAGGTGTAAATGTGCCTGGCTTCTGATTCCAGGGCGCGGCTTCCTCTTCGTTATGCAGATATAACCGCGTTTGCCCCGTACCGTTTTCACCATATTCTCTGAATAATGTTTCCAGTTTTTCAAATTCATTTGCTTCCGGGCCAAAATGACTAATCGGGCGGCCTCCATCCTTCTCTGATTCAGCAACAGCCTGTTTCATCGCTTCACGATCATATCGATGAAAGCTATCACCTTCTACGACAGCTGCTTTTAAATTCTCACGCCTAAAAATATGCTCAAAACTATTTTTAACCGTTGAAGTGCCCGCACCAGATGATCCGGTAACTGCTATTACCGGGTGTTTCTGTGACATATTAATTCCCCTCCTAAAAAATAAAACAAAAATTTACCGTACGAATAAAAACTATTGGCGGTAATTTTACTCTAATATGATACCTTCTTTCCGTCCCATTTTGGGCAGATTGAGATTAGCATTCAGTTATCATTCAGGTTGGGCACTCTATAATTTTTAGTCAATGAAATTTTAATATAAAGCTATATAAACTTTTAAATATGAGAAAGTAGGCAAATTCCAAGCTTTATTTAGAACGATACATCTTTTTAATTGACACGGTCATCAATTTGTATGCTTGAACAACCTCTGAAAGCGGAAAACCATGAAAAAACTGACAGGTTTTATACTGATTTTGATTTTACTGGCATTTGCCACAAGTAATGTAGGATGGGCACGTGGTGGTAGTAGCGGCGGAACCAGCCTAAGCGGTGGTGGTGGCGGTGGCGGACACTTCCGCGGCGGTAGTCATTTTGGAGGCAGCCGCAGTCATTTCGGTGGCGGTCATCGTCATTTTGGGCATAGTCACAATCGATATAATATAGGAATCGGTATTGGCGGGTTTTATGGGCCAGGGTTTTATGGGCCAGGCTATTTCGGCTCTGGGTTTTATGGCTACCCTTACCGCTATAGATATCAAAGCCCCTACTATTACCCGCGTTCGTATGGTTATCCTTCAAGCACCATTGTTCCCATGACGCGACCAGTTTATATTCAAAGAGAAGTACCTGTCGCTGCTTCCACGCAGCAGTCAACCAGTTACTGGTATTATTGCCGTAATCCAGAAGGCTACTATCCCTATGTTAAGCAATGCCCGGAAGGATGGCTGCAAGTAGCACCTCAACCAACACCACAATAATTTTAAGGCGGTAAAGTAATGACATCCAAGTCACCTAAATTTGTTTTGCCGATTATTTTTTTGTTATTAACAGGTTGCGTTACCATGCCCACTGGTCCCAGCGTAATGGTCTTGCCAGGTACTGGCAAGAATTTTGAGCAATTTCGTTTTGACGATTATGAATGCAGGCAATATGCTTATGAACAGCTTGGTGGAACAACAACCAAAAATGTTGCGGTTGGCAGCGGACTAAATAGCGCAGCGATAGGTGCGGGGCTTGGTGCAATTGCCGGTGTTGCACTAGGCGGCGGTGAAGGCGCTGCCATTGGTGCCGGTACAGGCCTACTAGCAGGTGGACTTGCGGGTTCAGGAACTGCCAGAACGTCGGGATTCATCGCCCAAGAACGCTATGACAACAGTTACATACAATGCATGTATGCAAAAGGTCATCATGTTCCGGTAGTCGGTAACATAAATAACAATGCATACCATTCTGGCAGTAACCCCAGAATTTCTACGCCACCACCCCCTGGTTATCCGCCGCCTCCCGGATATTGATTAATGTTCAAAATGCTTCTCTGTTTCCAAGAAGTGATAAAAGTAAATGTTACTTTTTTATCAGTGTGCTAAAACAGTTCTTGATACACCTGATAGAGGATATATGGCATGAAAAAAACTATTTTGATATACCTTGCAATCGCATTACCGACTGTTTTTTCCAGTCACTCAACGTTCGCTCACGGGCGCATTGACAGGTTTAATTTTGGCATACACCTTGGATATCCAGGTTATTATGGATATGGCTTTTACGACCCTTTCTTCTATCCACCCTTTTATAATTATCCACCAGTTGTTGTACCCATTGCCCCGCCTGTCATAGTACCATCAACACCACCGGTTTATATTCAACAACAACCGGAGTCAGTTGTGCCTCAAGCACAAACTCACTATTGGTATTATTGCCAAGATCCGGATGGATATTATCCATATGTTAAACAATGTCCCGGCGGTTGGCTGCGTGTAAACCCTCAACCTCCAGCTCAATAAATATCATGAGGTAAGCTATGAATAAAATTAGAAAATTACTTCTTCTACCACCGATTGTCGCGGTGACAGCGTGTGTCAGCATGCCAACCGGGCCGAGCGTAATGGTCTTACCTGGTTCCGGCAAAAGTTTTGAACAGTTTCGCTACGACGACTATGATTGTAGGCGTTATGCTTATGCGCAAATTGGCGGCATGACAGCAAGAGGCGCTTCTGTGTCCAGTGGAGTGGAAAGCGCCGCTGTTGGCGCAGGACTAGGTGCTGCAGCAGGAGCTGCACTTGGCGGCGGAGAAGGAGCCGCCATCGGTGCAGGCACTGGATTACTCGCTGGTGGGCTAGCTGGTACTGGTGCAGCCAGAACTTCTGGCCATGAAGGACAATACCGCTACGATATCAGCTACATTCAGTGCATGTATGCCAAAGGTCATCGCGTACCTGTAACAGGTCAAATCACCAGTGAATTACCACCTGCTGGTCAGAAATCAATCAAAATTTCACCAACGACGCAGGGATTTACACCACCGCCACCACCGCCGGGCAGTCCGCCACCACCACCGCCTCAATAATTTTTTGAATTACATTACGAGAAATCACCAAATGGTAAGACAACCCAATGTAATAGCATCACAAAAAACAATAAATACTTCCGGCTTTTATTTTGGGCTAAAATACTGCATTGATATACGGCCACAACTAGACAATAATAGTGGCCGCATTTATAAAAATTTTATATTTCAACATGCAGCATTTGATAAAAAAACAAGGCTAATTCAGGGAGTAGAAAAACGTGAATCCGATTGTACCCTTTATCATGGCAGTTGGTGCCATACTTTTTATTGTAGGAATATCAGTATTAACTCGGCATGGCTTTAAAAAATCAGTAACAGTCAAATTTTTTCGAAAAGAGTATGGATTTAGGCGTTTTGTATTCGCCACAATTACCTCAGGCATAGCGATAATTATGGTTTCAATTTATATACAGAAACTGTTTCCAGTTGAAGCCTTTCAGGACGAAGTGAAAGCACCTCTGGCCACTTTATCCAGCAACCTAAAATATGAGCTCGAATCCATTTTGTCGCACGACGAAAGCAATACTAAAATGATGAATGCCATCGACCGCTTTCAAAAAGAATACCAGCAAGCACTAGAGAAAGGTGATAAAAACACGATGGAGCTTTTGATTTTGGAAATGTCCTTCTTAGTCAGAACAGAACTAGAAAAAAAGAATTATACATCACACCAAATCGGCTCTGAAGTAGAGAGGATTATGCATTTCTTGAAACAGCGACCGGACTAATAGACTGGGAAATTGTTATTTATTTTATAGAAGATTAAAGTTAAGTAAGCCGTCCATATATTGATCTGAATTGTGAATTTTTCAACCTATATCAAGACGTAATACACTATAATTTTTAAAACAAAAGGCTGAAAATTATGAAAAAAATGATTAAGACGTTGGTACTTTTGTGTATATTGTTTTCGTTACCGAATTTTGCTCTGGCACATAATTACCCGACAAAAGTTGGCGAGAAACTAGGTAACGGGATAGCAAATGCAGTTACAGGCGTTGTTGAAATCCCGAAGACCATGATTATTACCGGTCGTAGACACGGTGCTACTTATGGAATGACAGCTGGTTTTTTTACCGGTCTATTTCATAGCGTCGGTCGAAGTGTTATCGGCGCAGTTGACATAGCAACCTTCCTGGTACCAACCACACCAATCGTCAGACCACCGTATATTTGGGATAATTTTGATCGCGAGACTACCTATACTGCGTGGCAGATGCGTTAACTCCATTAGCGCCTTCGACAAACATTTACAGCATGAAATAACCCTATGTAAATAACCTTTTGGTTATTTCATGCATCTTGCTAAGAAATTTGCTTCCATTTCCAGCGCAGCAATACTCTTAGTTGCCTAAACTTCTCGGTATCAACAGCATCAGGCAATATAACTACACTGCGTGTGTACTTGTGTCGCCACTGTTTTGGCTTCAACATTAGCACCGTTAAATATGAAGACACGAAAGTTGAATCCAATACAAAGCAATCAATGGTCTCTCCGCTGACCGTTCTCAGCGTACAGTCAATCGTATCGGAAAAACTGAGTGACCTCGCAGATCTCGCAGAACACAAAAACGCATCATGATTTAAATAAAAATACAAACTAACTATCAGGCATAGTAAGCCTATCAACTGCATGTTGAATGATATCGATAATGTCAAGATCAACAACGCAGCCGCACAATGCATCACAATGAGCATAATTGCAAGTTGCTTGGAAGGCTTAAGGCGAATATTCGATTCATGCAAATGAGTTGACTTAACCGGTGTTATCAGGCCCCATTAATCGGAGATAAAATATTTCTTAATCATTCAAATTAGAATCAAAAAAACTTGCTGAGCATAACCGGAAATGAATTTAACTTGGATCAGGCGGCAAAAATTTTAGTGGATCCACTGGTTTACCATGTCTCCTGATTTCAAAATGAAGTTGCGGAGTATCGGTATCAGTATTACCCATTTCCGCTATTTTTTGTCCCTGAACTACGGTTTCCCCTTCTTTTACAAGCAACTGACTATTATGTGCATATGCACTAAGCAGTGCATCATCATGCTTGATAATGATGAGATTTCCGTATCCACGCAAGCCATTTCCGCTATAGACAACTTCTCCGGCAGCTGTTGCCAGGATTGACTGACCCACTTGTCCACCAATTTTCAATCCTTTTGAATTATTTGAAAACGAAGACAAAAGCTTTCCTGTTGCAGGCCAAATCCAGTCCGTTCTGGGTACATTTAAAACCGCTGTATCTTGTTCAATAAATATTGAGGCATCTTCTATTCGGGTAGCCGAACCAATGTTTGCTGATGAATAATCAGCGCGCGGTTGATTAAAGGCGGGATTCACCGAATATTGTAATCGCGCCACGTTTTGTTCCGAGTAAGGCAACTTTAGTGCTTTGGGATAGGTTTTTACCTTCTGCTGAATAGCAAGTTCATGTGTTGTCCCGACATCAGGAATTGTTTCAGCAGATAAGTCTATTGTTGGATCGACTACTGGCATAGCAGCATGCTGAGGTACAGCAAACAATGTCGGCTCGGCCTCTTTTGAAGGTACTGACAAATTGATTCGCTGACCTGGTCTGATATTCCCTGGATCAGTGATATTGTTCCATTCAGCCAATTCTCTCTGGTCAATGCCATGATTAAGTGCAATACTGTAAAAAGTATCGCCTTTTTGCACGATATAAAACCGATCCTGATCTATTTGTTTTTCATCTGATATCCTGGCTATCGATTCCGGGGTAACCGTTCGTTCGACGACTGGCACAGGTCCTTTGGTTGTCTCACAACCAACAAGTAAAAATAAAAATAGCCAGCTCGCGCGCTTGATTTCGTTGCCAAAGCCCGCAATATTTTTCAATTGTGTTTGATCATTATCCATAACAATTTTCTCAGCATCACTATTTTTTTACGATACCGGATAGTATAGGTACAAAATTCACTTCTTCCAATGTAGTTTTTGTATATCCTTGCGCATTTCGCTCAATAACACACAAATTTTGTTTTTGGCTTCCTTCTGGAAACACTAGTCTCCCACCCACAACTAACTGCTCCAGTAAAATTGGCGGAATATGTGTAGTAACTGCAGTCATAATAATACCATCAAATGGACACGCCTCCGGCAATCCGCGCAAACCATCGGCATGTTTCAAATGGATGTTTCGAATTTGTAATTTATGTAACCGTATACGTGTACGTGTTAATAAAGGACCTATTCGTTCAATTGAGCAAACCTGGCGTGCAAGTTGCGCCAGTATGGCTGTCTGATAGCCACACCCAGTACCTATTTCCAACACTTTATCCAAAGGCGCGCTGGCGCGTAATAATTCGCTCATGCGTGCAACTATCCAAGGACTGGAAATTGTTTGGCCGAAATTGATGGGCAGGGAAACATCTTCATAAGCACGACTTGCCAGTGCTTCCTCAATAAAAAGATGGCGCGGGATCGCGCCCATCACAGACAGAACAACCTCATCAGCAATACCCTGGTTTCGCAAACGTTCAATCATACGCATACGTGTGCGGTGTGAAGTCATGCCAATTCCCGAAAGATGCGTACTCACGGACTACTATCCATTCAATTTATGGAATTTATAAACGCATGCATAATTCAAATATTCCTTAACGAACCGCAAATACCAAGTCTTCTATTACTCATTTCAAAATACAAGAATATATTAATGGAATGCACGTGTTCCTGTTATTTTAGCCATTGCGACAAAAATTCCATTTGATCAAATCGCGTAAGATCTATCTGTAGCGGTGTAATCGAAACATGATTACACTGCACGGCATAGAAATCAGTCCCTTCTCCGGCATCTTGTGCAGCACCGGCCGCACCAACCCAATACACTGTATCACCGCGTGGATTAGAAGATTTTATGACTGGTTCGGCTTTGTGCCTGCGGCCTAACCGCGTAACATGGATGCCTTCGATTTGTTCATATTCAATATCCGGAACATTAATATTCAGCAAGATAGGTATATTTAATTTGTTTTTCTCGAAGCGATTGACAATATCAACGACTACGCGCGCCGCTGAAGCGTAATGACCTTTCGATACATCAACCAAAGACACAGCCAATGAAGGAACACCCAACAAAAAACCCTCAGTTGCAGCGGCAACTGTACCGGAATAAATTGTGTCGTCGCCCATATTGGCACCATTATTAATACCGGATATAACCATATCCGGTAACACATCAAGCATACCTGTTACAGCTAGATGCACGCAATCTGTTGGCGTGCCGTTTACATAATAAAATCCGTTATGTGAACAACGCAAGCTTAACGGTCGGTCAAGTGTCAACGAATTGCTTGAGCCGCTTCTGTCACGTTCAGGGGCAACCACAGTGATGTCTGCCACACTTGCCAATGCCTCCGCTAAGCATGCTAGCCCTGGTGCAAAGTAGCCATCATCATTACTGAGCAAAATGCGCATCTTCTAAAATTCTAACGAGTTAACAGAAAATAAGTCACAAAAAATACGCGCACTATTGAAATAAAGCAGTTTTAAAAAATCCTAAACAATCTTAAATAAGCAAACAGACCAAACGTACATCAGTAACAAATTATAAATATTTACTCAAGCCTTGGTCGGGGCGAGAGGATTTGAACCTCCGACCACTTGCACCCCATGCAAGTACGCTACCAGGCTGCGCTACGCCCCGTCAGTTGGGAATTATAGCAAACAAGCCAAATATAAAAAACTTTGGATACAATTATTGTTAAGGTGAGGAAAGAAGGATAGACCGGATATTTTTTATTTCATCACGCACATAATTCAAATCAACTGCAGACTTCTGAGCAGAATTCGCCGCTGAGTCCTGAGATGACTGTGACTGTAGTTCATAGTGCCCGAGCCGACTCCGGGCACCATTAATAGTAAACCCTTGATCATAAAGCAGTTCCCTTATTCTACGAATTAACAAAACCTCCTGATGCTGGTAATAACGGCGATTACCACGCCGTTTGACTGGTTTTAATTGAGTAAATTCTTGTTCCCAGTAACGTAGTACATGCGGTTTAACACCGCACAAAATACCCACTTCACCAATCGTAAAATAGCGTTTAGCTGGAATAGGTGGAAAATGATTACTTGTCTTTTTGTTTTCCATGATAATTTTGCTCAACCATGCTTTTTAGTTTCTGACTGGCATGAAACGTTACTACACGTCGCGCTGTAATGGGAATTTCCTCGCCTGTTTTGGGATTTCTCCCTGGACGTTGAGGTTTTGTACGTAAATGAAAATTCCCAAAACCAGATAGCTTAACCCCTTCCCCTCTTTCAAGAGCTGCTCGAACTTCTTCATAAAAGGACTCCACCATATCCTTGGCCTCACGTTTATTCAGCCCTACATTTTCAAATAACAAATCAGCAAGCTCAGCTTTTGTAAGAGCCATATTATTCTCCGCAAAGTTATAAAATTAAGAATCTTGAATGAAGTGTCAACTATATCTGACTATCTGTCATTGAGCTTTTTTATTCGGGTCACAGTTTTTTGCTATTTCTACTTGTTTCCCTTTAACACACTCGCCTAAATTCGATATAGTATAACAACATCGGTTAAAATGATTAATCGTTCCAATATATTTTAGTTATGTCCCTAATTTCTTGTAAGAATTAACGCCTTTAAATCCGCAGTGTTGCATCAAACTTCGTTTTCAGAATTTGAAGTAAACTGGATATTGCCATGTCAGCGTCTTCATCAGTTAACGTTTTTTCCGTATCTTGCAACATTACCTTGAATGCCAGGCTTTTTTTATTTTCACCAACAGCGCTTCCACGATAAATGTCAAATAACACAATTTCGGTGACAATTACCGGTTTTTTTTCAGATAAACCGGACATGATCGCCTGTATCTCAATATGGTTATCAACAATCACCGCAATATCACGCCGTATAGGTGGGAATTTTGACAACGCCTTCACCTGAGCTAACGGCATTGGCAAAAGGCTATCCAAAAGTAATTCAAACAAGATTACAGGCTTGGGAAAGTCATATTTTTTCTGCCAATGCGGGTGTAATTCACCCAACCATCCAACCGGTTTGGCACCCATCATTATCTGAGCAGACTTTCCCGGATGAAAAGCGGGATGGGCAATTGCCTTAAAATCAATCTCCTGTAATCGATAAAGCATTTCTATATCCGCTTTAGCATCATAGAAATCTATCATTCGGGATGGCTCCCCCCACTGTTCTGAATGCACATCCCCATACCCCAATCCTGCAAGCTTTTCAATTTGCAGATAATGCTCGGTTGAACTTCTCTCAAAACAACAGCCAAGCTCGAATAAACGCACTCTTTCTTGTTTACGATTTAAATTAAATTTTAGATTAGCTATCAGACCACTCATCAAGCTGCTGCGCATCACATTTAAATGACTTGCAATAGGATTTTTTAACGCAATAGGCATCTTATTCTGAATAAGATCAGTTTCCCATATTTTATCAACAAAGGCATAATTAACCACTTCTTGATAATCGTGCATCACTAGCATTTGTTTGATTTGAGAAGGCATTCGTATCGTTTCGGATGATGGCAGCATGACAAGTCCGGCTTTTGGTAATTGCGCAGGTATTTCGTCATAACCGTGCATCCTGGCCAATTCTTCGATGAAATCTTCTTCAATAGCTAGGTCAAAACGGTAACTTGGCGGCGTAACAGAAAACACATCATTATTTTCAGAAAAAATAAATTGCAGGCGTGTGAAATACTCTTTTATTTGGTCACCATTTAAAGCAATACCGAGTATACGTTGCACTCTATCGACTCTAACGGCTACCGGTTGTCGTTGGGGCAGTTGATAACTCACTTCTGTCACCGGGCCTACTTTTCCACCGCAAATCGATTTAATTAACCCCGTTGCCAGTTCCAGCACATCTCGCATTTTGGCAAAATCTACCCCGCGCTCAAATCGATAGGCAGAGTCAGAACTAAACCCTAAACGAAAGGATTTACCGGAAATTACATCTGGATTAAAAAAAGCACATTCCAAGAAAATATCTACAGTTTTTTCCACTACACCACTATCCAGTCCGCCCATGATGCCTGCAAGTGCAAGTGGCTTACGATCATCTGCAATTAATAGCATATCAGCAGTCAACTCCAAATGATTTTCATTGAGCAACTGTAATGTTTCATCAGATTTCGCATAGCGAACATGAATTGCACCATCAAGTTTCGCCAGATCAAAAGCATGCATCGGCTGTCCAGTTTCTAGCAGCACATAATTAGTGATATCAACCACTGCATTAATCGAACGTAAACCACTGCGTTCCAGGCGTTGTTTCATCCACAACGGGGTTTCAACATCCAGGTTAATGTCACGAACAATTCGACCACAATAGAGTGGACACGAGTCAGTAGCATGAATATAGATTTCAAGCTTATCGTCTACTTCATCAGGTACAGGTTCTATTTTTAAGGGCGCAAGTTCTGTTTTGGTAAGTGCGGAAACTTCACGTGCTATACCCAAAATACCTAAACAATCAGCTCTGTTTGGAGTAAGGCTTAATGTAAAAATTTTGTCATCCAGTTCATAATAATTACGAAAATCCTTTCCTACCGGGGCACTGGCTGGCAACAAAAGTAATCCATCAGTTGCGTCACCAATACCAAGTTCGCGCGCAGAACATAGCATCCCGGAAGACTCTATCCCGCGCAATTTTGTTTTTTTAATTGTAAAATCTGGTAATTGTGCACCAACTAAGGCACAAGGCACTTTAATACCAATATCAACATTGGGTGCGCCGCAAACAATCTGCAACGGCTTATCTGCATGGTCTCCTACATTAACCTGACAAACACTTAAACGATCAGCGTCCGGGTGTTTTTTTACCTCAATAACTTCGGCAACAACAATTTTTTCGAACAACGCAGCAACGGGCTCTATATTTTCGACCTCCAACCCAGCCATGGTTAATACATGCGCCAAGCTTTCACTGGAACAATTTGGGTTTACATAAGTACGCAGCCATTTTTCAGAAAATTTCATGACAATTTGCTATTTAAAAATGATAAAAGATATTCTGGTTAATTAAATTGTTTCAAAAAGCGCAAATCATTTTCAAAAAATAATCTTAAATCGCTGACACCATACCGCAACATCGCGAGTCTCTCCACACCCATACCAAATGCAAAGCCAACATATTGTTCATGATCGATATTGACATGCTTGAGTACATTCGGATGCACCATTCCACATCCTAATACTTCCAGCCAGCCCGTATGGCTGCAGATACGGCATCCTTTTCCGTTGCATTTTACACAGCTGATATCCATTTCAGCTGATGGCTCTGTAAATGGAAAAAAGGATGGACGAAATCTAACTGACAAATCGTCTCGCTCAAAAAAGTGTTCCATAAAATTAGCCAATACGCCTTTAAGTGATGCAAAGTTGGCATGTTCATCTATCCATAACCCTTCAACCTGATGAAACATAGGCGTATGTGTCACATCAGAATCACAGCGATAGACACGGCCTGGAGCAATGATTTTAATCGGCGGCTTATTTTCCAGCATATAGTGAATCTGAACAGGCGAGGTATGTGTGCGCAATAAGTCGCCATCATCGATATAAAACGTGTCGTGCATTGCACGCGCAGGATGATTTTCGGGAATATTGAGCGCTGTAAAATTATAAAAATCAGTCTCAATTTCCGGGCCAGAAGCCACTCCATAGCCGATAGAGTGGAATAAGAATTCAATCCGCGTCAATGTCATGGTTATGGGGTGCAATCCGCCTTTTCCAAACCCGCGTCCCGGCATTGTGACATCAAGCGCTTCTTCTTTCAATTTCTCCTCGAGCTTTTTTTCTTGAAGAAATAAACGACGATCTTTGAGAAGCGTTTCTAATTGATTTTTTACCTGATTAATTTGCGAACCCATCAAAGGGCGTTGCTCCAGAGGTAATTTACCCAGTCCTTTCAACAAATTGGTCAATTCGCCATTCTTACCAAGATACCGGGCTTTAATCTGTTCCAATTCTGTAGCATCATTAATCGAATTGAATAAGCGTGTAGCCTCTTCAACGATTTCACTTAAGTTTCTCATGAAAAATTTGAACCCCAAATTTATATGCTGAAATCAATCTAACCTCACAAGAAAAAGGGAGGTATGGGCTAAATCCCAACCTCCCTATTTTCAGGGTCTCAATTGACTAAGTTGCCAAACTGACTTTTGCCTGTTCGGCAATTTTCTCAAAAGCGGTCTTATCAAATACTGCCAGATCGGCCAATACTTTTCTGTCTATTTCGATACTCGCCTTTTTCAAACCATTCATGAACACGCTGTAGGATAGTCCACATTCACGCGCCGCTGCATTTATACGTGCAATCCACAGGGCTCTAAACTGGCGCTTGCGCTGACGCCTGTCTCTATAGGCATATTGCCCGGCTTTCATGACCGCTTGTTTTGCAACCCGATAAACATTCTTTCGGCGCCCGCGATAACCTTTGGCCAAATTCAGTACTTTTTTATGTCGCGCATGCGCCGTAACACCACGCTTTACTCTAGGCATCTTTAACTCCTTTATGCATATGGCAACATCGAACGAACTGACGCCACATCGCTTGGATGAATCGTGGCAATTCCTCTAAGTTTGCGCTTATTTTTAGTCGTTTTTTTAGTTAATATATGCCGCTTAAAAGCTTGAGCGCGCTTGATGCTACCATTTGCACGTGTTTTAAACCGTTTTGCAGCACCACTTTTGGTTTTCATTTTAGGCATTTAACCCTCCTTTTAATATGATCCAAGGTGTTTCCATTTCGGAAAACTTTCAAACCCGGTATCACTTGTTTATATCATGTTACGTATGAATTATGAATTCTTATGAGCTTAACGCTTCCCAACAAACCAGACGAGAAAACCTTCATAAGAATTAATACTACGATGCTGTTGTTGTATCTGTTGCAGCCGATTTTGTCTTACTTATCTTTGTATCTTTTTTCTTGGGTGATAATACCATGACCATTTGGCGCCCTTCCATCTTTGGGAATTGTTCAACAACAGCGTGCGATTCTAAATCATCCCTTACCCGTTCAAGTAAACGAACACCAAATTCTTGATGCGCCATTTCGCGACCCCGGAACCGCAGCGTTACTTTAACTTTATCCCCATCATTTAAGAAATTGATCAGATTGCGTAATTTAATGCGATAATCGCCTTCATCTGTATTGGGCCTAAACTTGATTTCCTTAATCTGAACCTGTTTTTGTTTCAGTTTTGCATCATGTTTTCGCTTACTTTCCTGATAGCGAAACTTACCATAATCCATTAACCGACATACAGGTGGCTGTGCTGTCGGTGCTATTTCAACCAAATCAACACCTGCTTCTTCAGCCATCTCATTTGCTTGGGCAAGTTTGACTATACCTATTTGATCTCCATCAACACCGATTAAACGAACCTCTGGCACATCTATTTCATCATTAATGCGCACTGATTTTTCTTGTGCTATGGCAATTCTCCAAAAAAATTAAAAAAGATTATTATACCTTTAAAGCAATTTCTTCTTTAAGGCGTTCCATCAGTTTTAACAAAGTCATTTGTCCCAAATCCTGCCCAGCGCGGCTACGAACTGAAACTTGACCTGTATTCACTTCCACATCACCTACAATTATCTGATAAGGAAGCTTCTGTAAACTATGCTCCCGGATTTTATAGGTTATTTTCTCATTTCTCAAGTCTTGGTTGACTCTAAATCCATGACGGTTAAGTTCATCAGTTATTTTTCTTGCGTATTCGATCTGTCCTTTTGATATATTAAGAACAACAGCCTGTACAGGTGCCAACCAGAGTGGAAATGCACCTGCATAATTTTCAATCAAGATTCCGATAAACCGCTCAAGAGACCCCAAGATCGCCCGATGCAACATTACAGGCACTTTTCTTGAGTTATCTTCAGCCACATACTCCGCACCAAGCCTTTCGGGCATAGAGAAATCTAACTGTAATGTACCGCATTGCCATATACGCCCAATACAATCTTTTAAAGAAAATTCTATTTTAGGCCCATAAAATGCCCCTTCACCAGGCTGAAGCTCCCATTCGAGTTCTGCTTCCCTTAAGGCATCCTCTAATGCTCCCTCAGATTTATCCCATTGTGTATCTGTACCGACACGTTTAACTGGTCTTGTTGATAATTTCACTAAAAGATCCTTGAACCCAAAATCAGCATAGACATGTTTTAATAAATGAATAAACTTGACAACCTCCTCTTGAATTTGATCCTCTGTACAAAAAATATGTGCGTCGTCCTGCGTAAACGCCCGCACACGCATTATTCCATGCAAAGCGCCTGAGGCCTCATTTCTATGACATGAACCAAACTCAGCAAGTCTGATTGGCAGATCCCGATAACTTCTTAACCCCTGTTTAAATACTTGAACATGTCCCGGACAATTCATTGGTTTTATGGCAAAACTACGTTCATCTGCATCGGTAATAAACATATTTTCGCGGAAATTATCCCAATGACCGGATTGTACCCATAGGGTCTTGTCAATAACCTGCGGTGTTCGTATTTCCAAATAATCATTATTATTTTGGATATTCCGCATATATTGTTCAATTTGTTGCCAAAGCGCCCAGCCTTTAGGATGCCAGAACACCATGCCAGGTGCATCTTCCTGTGTATGAAACAAATCCAACTGCTTTCCAATTTTACGGTGATCTCTTTTTTCAGCTTCCTCTAGTCTATGTAAATATTGTTTTTGATCCTCTTTTGTCGACCATGCTGTTCCATAAATTCTCTGCAGCATTTCATTATTAGAATCACCTCGCCAATAGGCACCAGCCACTTTCATTAATTTAAAAATTTTTAACTTAGCGGTTGTTGGCACGTGCGGGCCACGACACAAATCGGTAAAATTTCCCTGTGAATAAAGCGATAAATCTTCATCGCCAGGAATGGATTCTATAATCTGAGCCTTATAATGTTCACCTTGTTGTTTAAAATAATTAATCGCCTCAGACCGGTCCCAAATTTTTCGTTCTATCTTAATACTCCTTTTGCTAATCTCAAGCATTCTTTTTTCTATGGCTTCAAGATCCTCAGGAGTAAATGGCCTCTTGTAGGAAAAATCATAGTAAAACCCATCTTCGATGACAGGACCAATTGTTACTTGCGCATCCGGAAACAGTTCCTTAACAGCATGTGCCAGCAAATGCGCACTTGAATGTCGGATAATCTCTAGTCCCTCTGCATCCTTTTCTGTGATGATAGCAAGCTCACTATCGTCCTTTATCAGACTATCCAAATCAACCAGCTTGCCATTTACCCGCCCCGCTATGGCCGCACGCGCCAAACCCGACCCAACCGAAGAAGCCACATCAATAACGGTTACTGGGTGATTAAAAACACGCTCTGAACCATCCGGCAATCGAATTACAGTCACAAACTTTCCTTAATTAAATTAATTTTGAATCATATGTTGATCGATAATGAAGCATGCACTGGTCTTAAGACAAAACATCGTGTAAATGCTATGCTGACAAGCTTAAGTCAACGCTTTGTTCTTCATGTACGCTTAACGATAGTCGTTTTATACCACATATTAAATTTTTGCAATCCATTTAGACACTTGGGTGCCAATCCAATTGCAACCGCATCCACTAAACAATACCAAGCCGCTACACCACTAGGCGGATTACCCTGAGACCAGTCAAAAACAGGTTCTATCGGTGCCCATTTCCAGGTACCAGCCGCTGTGCCTATAATTTCAAGCCACGTACAGATAAAAAAAGCACCAAGATATACTAAAGGCGATCTTCCTTTAAGAACACAAATCACAAAAATGACAAACAGAAATGCTCCGACCTGATCACCTTGTTCCGGAATACCACTGATACCCCACAGTGCCCACAAACCACCCGTGACAAATACAAATACAGCAATTTTACGCGCATACATTTGAAAAAATCCAGAGCGTGCAAGCTTAACTGCGGTTAAATACACCATGCCATGGCCAGGAGGCACGTATAGCGGCACATTCTCAAACCGATAGGTATAGCCCTCCATATAAATGGAAGCGAAATACTCACCAACTGTTGCAAAAGCCACAGCAACAGCTACCTGCATTCTAATTTCTTTATTCTCACCTACCAGAAGGGCAAACAGGAATATCCATGCAGTAACACCCAATGTATTTTGCAATGCCATACTTCCACTGCCATCTATAACCAAACTAACTGCACAGCAGAAGAAAGTAAATGCTGGAATAAAATAATCACGCATCCTATGCGGATATTCAATACCAGCTTTTGGAAAATGATCCAGCATTCTTTAGACCTCAATCAAATAAAAAAACCCGCCAGTGGCGGGTTACAAAATTTGAAATTTTTATCTGTTATTTCAAATTTATTGTCGTAAACGGCTGTTCATCATACAACTCGTTAGAAAGCCTATATATCATGTAATTTCAGTCGCTTAAAATTTAATACTATAAATTAGTGCGTCCTGAAATTACATGTAATGACGACGATTTACAATTATTAGTTATATGTTACCCGCGAACAATCAACCAGATCATTCACTATTGAACTTGGATTGAAAATGACAATCAATAATCGTCATCATCATCGTCATCATCATCGTCGTCATCTTCTTCCCAGTCATCCCAGTCGTCCGCCTTCAGCACCAGTTTACCCTGTGCTTTGCTGGCATCCAGATCCGTCATCGGCGCTTCTTCATGCACCAGGTTCTGATGACAATCTATACAGGTCGCCCCATGGGTCTCCATTCGCTTGTGTGCCGCTTGCGCATCATCTCCCGGTGGATCCGGATTCCTGTGACAGTCACGGCATGTCACGCTGTCCCATTTCTTCAGGTTCATGCGCGCATCATGCGCCATGATCAACCGGCGCTCGTTAAACTTCTCCAGCGTCGAGTAATCATTGACCAACTCCAGCCATAATTCACGCGCACCATCTACCACATGCGTATAAACCGCCAGATGAAAGTTCTTGAATCCCTGTGGTATATGACAATGCTTACACCCAGGATTAGCACCCAAGGCACCATAGTGGGTCGATTCTTTCAATTCGTCCTGAGGATAGGTCATCGAGTGGCAGCTCGTGCAGAATTCATCTGTCGATAACGCCGCTTCTCCCCCAAATACCACGCCTACCAAGACTATGCCCAGTAATGCTCCTGTCAGCAGAGTACCTATCGCTCCTTTTTGTAATCCAGTCATTCAGGTCTCCTGTTAATCGTCATCGTCGTCATCGTCGTCTTCGTCGCCTTTTTCACCTTCTTCAGCGTTGGCCTGGAATTCGTCGTGATATTTGAATTTCGGTTCACCTACAAATGCACCATCCAGTTTGTAGTGCGCATGCATCGCGCTGTCGTCTTTCACCATTTTGTCAAAGTCAAAGCGGTATTTCTCATCAACGTCCGGGGTGAACGGGGTGTAAGGTTCTTTCGTGCCTTTCCAGCCCGATCCTTCGTAGTTCAGGTGACAGGCCGCACACGCTTCTTCAAAATGAAAGTCCTGACCTCTGTCCGCCAGACGTTTACGCTCGGTCGTTCTGCCGCTTCTTTCAAATTGCTGACCGCCTTTACGATGGTCACCACGATATTTCTTGCCCGCTCCATGACAGGATTCACAGCCTACCGCCGCCAGGTGCTTTCTCGGTCTCTCAATTGTATAGCCGCCTCTTTGCTCCCAGCCATCTACGTGACAGCCTACGCAGTCTTTGTCTTTGGTGTAGTCTTTGTCCGGATCAAGTCCTGCCTTCTCTTTGGCTTCTTTGCGCTCGCCCGCTTTGAGTGACTCCATCGCTTTCGCATGCGCTGTGTCATTCCAGGATTTCGCCTGCGATTTGTGGCACGAACTGCATTTCTTGCGTCCCTCAAAATCCGCTACCGCTGTGCCTGTGAAAAACGCAAACAGCGCAAATATCGCCAGTAGGTACGTTATTGGGTGTTTCATCCTTCCTCCTTATACTTTTTTTATTTCAAGTTCATAAGCCGCGTATTGTACGCGATCACCCGAATGTGTAAATGGGTTATAGGGATGGGCGCGCACTTTTTTGTCGTCAGTGTTGTTTTTATTTTAACTGTGACCGTCTCCGCTGTCCTTTATTCTATCAGTCAGCTTTCCCGACCGCCCGGTATTTTGTATACCCAGTAGCCGCCGCTCTGGTATACGAGCTGCAGCGCTTCCAGTTCCATCGGTGCGTCTTTGTCGGTGAACGGCAGCATTTTCGCCAGCAGGGTTTCACTGCTTTGTTCGTCGCTCAGAAAGTAGACTCTGATTTGCGTATCGGTGATCGATTGCAGGGTATACGTATCAAAGTCGTTCTCCTTGAGCTGGACTTTCATGTGGTTGATCATGCCATGAATGTTGCCGGTCAGCGGAAAGTTCTGGTAGGCAACCCCTATTTTATCCGGGTACATGAGACCCAGTTTGTACAGGTCTGTGACATGAACAATGACGTAGGCTTCACGATCATCTCCAGCAAGTCTGCGTAACGTGGCTACGCCTTCTTCCGGCTCGGCCGTCAGTGCTTTGCTGAAATCCTCGAATTGCGCCAGTTCTTTTTGGACAGGCTTGCTTTGCCAGAATTCCTGTTCATAGGCATCTATCGCTGCAATATGTTCCTGCCAGTGCTGCGGGATGATCAACGGTTCGTTCAGATGACTGGTGAACAAGGTCTCATAGCCAGTCAACAGGTTGATTTGTTGCGAAATGTCCCACCAGGCAATGATGAGCGCATCTTTCGCGGCATATTGGCTGATGGCTTTGGCCAGCGCACTCAGCTCGGATGATTTCCAATCCAGCGCATGCAGGTTTTCTTTGCTGTTGTTTTGCCATTTGACAAGCACCGGCGCTGTGCCGTCCCGCTGTGCCACCATCGCCTGCGCTATGGGTTTTTCTACTTCCGGTACGATAACGTCATAATGACTGATGGTCAGTTCCGGCCACGCATCCAGTTCCAGTTCAGGATACTGCTGCGGGTTCCCGGATGATATTTTCTGGTATTGATACGGCGCTTGCCCCGGCGCAAACCATAAGTACGCAAACCACCCCAGAAAAACCAAACCTCCCGTCACCAGGAGTATGCCTAATGACGGGAGTAATCTATCCCCCGACCGCTTCACTTGCGTGGCGCGGCCGGTCGTCTCTGCGGGTATCAAGCTTCGCTTTGCTTACGTTTACGCCATCCTGCCAGGGCTAATGTGCCTGCCAGCAGCATGCCGCCACCTAAACCACCCAGCGAGATTTTCTCTGCCGTGCTGTCCAGATCCAGTAAGCTGGTGCGCTTGCCTTCAAGCTTCGCGACGCGTTCTTTTAACGCAACCATTTCGCGAATCCGGAAGTTTTCGTCCTGTACTTCAACGTAAGCACGGTTCATCGGACCCCACCCTTCGGTATACGTCCAGCCACCTGGGTTTACGTGAGCAAGACCAACGTGCATTTTAGCCAGGTCGTTCTCACCCATCTCGAGTACTTTCAACTCCATCGAGGCCGGGTTGTTGTCTTGCGACCAGAACAGTTGCGTGAAGATCATGAACCCTGGTTTTTCCGGTGCCGGTGGATTCGGACGGTTGGTCTTCTGTCCCGCCAGCAAACCTTCGTTGTACAGTTTCTCGACAACTTCATGCGCATCCTGGTATTTCGCCAGACCCTGCAAGGTGCCTTTGTCCATCAGATCCAGATATGAACGGGCAAAACGCTCTGAGTGACATTGGGTACAAGTCACTACCCATGCGTCCAGTCTCTCTTCTGACCATTCGCTGTTGATGTTCTCTGCGATACCCGGTACAAACGGATAGTTCGCCCAGCGGATTTTTCTCACCATGTTGTGGCTGTATTCGCCTTCAAACTCCATGTGACAGCCTGCACACGTCGGCGCTGTCTGTCCGCCTTTGCTGTACGCATCCTTGAGCTCTACGTCCCAGTTCCAGTTATTGCCCAGCATGGCAACTATTTTACCGTGCTTGGACATCGAGTACGCTTCCCAGTTGTTGTGGTCTACACCACTATGGCAGGTCGCGCACGCTTCCGGTTTGCGGGATTCCGCCGCTGAGAATTCATGGCGCGTATGGCATGTGTCGCATTTGTTCTGGTTCATGTGACACATGGTACAGCCTTCCGCTACTTCACGTTGTGGCATTGCCGCCCATACCGTGGTCTCTACGTTCGCTTTGTAGTCCAGTGCATGTGATGGGCGTCCATCTGGCCATTGACCGTTCGGCCAGATCAGCGTGTCGCGCTCTGATTCGCGTTCCGCAAATTCCTGCAAGTGACATTTGCCGCACACATCCGCTGTCGGCATGATCAGGTCTTTGCTGTGGTCAATCTTGCCTTCCTGGTTGATACCCGCATGGCAATCTATACAGCCCACTTCTTTCAGCTGCTCGCCGTCTTTCAGATAACCCAGTGAACGCAGGTTCTTCTCTACGTCTTCAAGTTTGCCTTTTTTGTAAAATGTCGGATCGCTTGGCTTTAACGCACGAACCTTGTCCAGATTCGCGTGAGTACTCTTCTTCCATGCGTTAACCCATACCGGCGATTCGTCTGAGTGACATTCCACGCACTCTTTCCGGTCCGCTTTGTCTCGCATCGAGGTCGGCGGCTCATAAAATGTCGCCGGATCCATATACGTGCTCAGCGGAATCGGCTCCCAGTAATCACCCATCGTCCCCTTGCCCGCTCCTTGCTCAGGATCCTTGTAGCGCTTCACCAGCGCTTCATGCAACTCCTTCGGACTCGCTCCTCTGTCAAGCCCCAACGCCTCATATGTCGCATCCGGTACGCTTGGTATCGCCTGTACCGCACCCGCCAGCGCAAATGCACATACAAACATGACCAATCTTAGCCATAGCTTGGAAATCATCTCTCTCTCCTTTGTCTCTCTGTTCATTTCCAGTTATTTTTACTTCTTTCTCTTTGTTTTCTTCTTCTCTTCAGTGCTGTATCCAGCAGTTACTTATTCTTCATCATAACCACCGCTTCCCTTCGAACCATCACAACAAGCTCATCCATTGTGCCTCCCTAACTTCAACACCCGAACCCATCACAACAGTACTACACCGCACCTGATCTTTCTTCTAACTTCGCAAAGTAAGACTACTCAGTCACCCCGCCCGTGTCAAGCAGTTTGTCGCTGTCTGACAATGCAAGCAAGTCAAATAGCCTGCTCGTTGCTTTCACTTGCAATACTTATATCTTGATGTAAGTCAGACAAGATATTCTGTTTTTTTCGTGTATTATGGAATGACAGGCCTGTACCCGCAGGTACCAGTCTACCCACAATAACGTTTTCCTTGAGCCCTCTCAATTCATCTTTCTTACCCATAATAGCTGCTTCTGTCAGCACCCGTGTTGTTTCCTGGAATGAAGCTGCCGAAATAAATGAATCAGTTGACAATGATGCTTTGGTAATACCCAGCAACATATACTCATAGGTTGCTGGCAATTTTTTCTCCGCGATCAAGCGCTCATTTTCAATTAACAAATCAGCACGCTCAACCTGTTCGCCGGGTATAAATGAGGAATCACCAGCATTGATTACCTGGACTCTTCTTAACATCTGACGCACAATCACTTCAATATGTTTGTCATTAATTTTAACGCCTTGTAGTCGATAAACATCCTGCACTTCATCTGTAATATAGCGAGCAAGCGCTTCTACACCTTGCAGGCGCAAAATATCACGCGGATCGGCTGGACCATCAACGATGACCTCACCTTTATTAACAACCTGACCATCATGTGCCATGACATGTTTATCCTTAGGAATAAGATATTCATGCGCAATACCTTCCAGGTCTGTTATTACCAGACGCTGCTTGCCTTTAGTGTCCTTGCCGAAGGAAACAATACCGGTTACTTCAGCTAACATACCTGCATCTTTAGGTGAACGCGCTTCAAACAATTCCGCAACGCGTGGCAAGCCTCCTGTAATATCTCTTGTTTTTGACGTTTCTTGTGGTATCCGCGCTATAACCTCACCGACGCTGACCTGCTGGCCATCACGCACAGTAATAATGCACCCGATTTGAAATGTTATACTAACAGGCTGATTGCTACCCGCGATCTTGATTTCCTGACCATCGTCATCCAAAAATTTTACTAGAGGACGCAAGCCCTTGGATTGAACGACACCGCGCCGCTTTGGATCAATAACAACAAGTGTTGACAACCCCGTAACCTCATCAATTTGCTTTGCTACCGTCACACCTTCTTCAACGTTTTCAAAGCGTACTTTGCCGGTATACTCTGTGATAATCGGACGCGTATGCGGATCCCATGTCGTTAAAATCTGACCGGCTTTCACATTTTCGCCGTCACGGACTAACAAGGTCGCTCCATAAGGCGCTTTATGTCGTTCACGTTCGCGTCCATTTTCATCCGTTATGATAACTTCTCCACTACGTGAGATAGCAATTAACTCATTCTGCGCATTCGTTACATAACGCATTGTGGAAGTGTACTGTACTATACCGCTGGATTTGCTTTCTACTTGACTCGCAACCGCAGTTCTTGATGCCGCACCACCTATATGGAAAGTACGCATGGTCAACTGCGTACCAGGTTCACCAATTGATTGTGCTGCAATAACACCAACAGCTTCCCCGACGTTAACAAGCGACCCACGTCCCAAGTCCCTGCCATAGCATTTTGCACAGAGACCATACCGCGTCTCACAGGTCAGTGGCGTGCGTACCTTTACTTCATCAATTCCATAGGATTCAATAAAATCAACTGCTGCTTCATCAAGCAATGTTCCCGCAGGATAAAGCAACTCTTGATTTTCTGGATTGATGACATCATTGACAATTACACGGCCCAGTATACGTTCGCGAAGCGCCTCAATTATCTCACCTCCCTCAATCAAGGCTTTCATGTTAACGCCTTCGCCAGTATTACAATCGTCTTCAGTGACCACAAGATCCTGAGTAACATCAACTAAGCGACGTGTTAAATAGCCTGAATTTGCCGTTTTGAGCGCAGTATCAGCTAGACCCTTGCGCGCACCGTGTGTTGAAATAAAATACTGTAATACATTCAAGCCTTCACGGAAATTTGCTGTAATAGGCGTTTCAATTATAGAACCATCCGGTTTAGCCATCAAACCACGCATACCGGATAATTGTCTTATTTGTGCCGCCGAACCACGGGCTCCGGAATCAGCCATCATGTAAATTGAATTAAAGGATTCCTGCAACATTTCATTGCCTGATTCATCCATCTTTGCAGTACCGGTACTCGGATCAAGAACCTTTTCAACACCAAGTTGCTCCATCATTGCTTTGGCTACTTGATCCCCTGCACGCCCCCAAATATCAACAACCTTGTTATAACGCTCGCCTTGCGTCACTAAACCTGACGTATACTGTCCTTCAATTTCTTTCACTTCCTTTTCTGCGGCAGAAATTAGATCACTCTTCTGCTTAGGAATTAACATATCATCTGCACAGATCGAAATACCCGCTTTAGTCGCATAACTAAAGCCAGCATACATGAGTTTATCAGCAAAAATAACGGTCTCACGCAATCCACAACGCCGAAAAGCAGCATTAATTAGTTTGGAAATTTCTTTTTTCTTGAGTGTCTTGTTGAGTAGGGAAAAAGGTAATCCGGGTGGAAAATTTTCAAATAAAAGTGTACGCCCAACCGTTGTTTCACAGCGGGTTATTTTTTCACGCTGTTCACCATCAGCATCGGTATCAGTCTCTTTAATACGAATTGTAATTCTGGCATTTAATTCAACCTGGCGACTTTCATAAGCACGTGAAACTTCACTGATATCAGCAAAAAACATGCCTTCACCACGAGCGCCCACTTTTTCTCGTGTAGTGTAATATAATCCAAGAACAATGTCCTGGGATGGAACAATAATGGGTTCACCATTAGCAGGGGACAAAATGTTATTGGTTGACATCATCAGTGAACGGCATTCCATTTGCGCTTCGAGCGACAGCGGAACATGGACTGCCATCTGATCGCCATCAAAGTCTGCGTTAAATGCGGCACAAACCAGTGGGTGCAATTGAATTGCCTTACCCTCAATGAGTACAGGCTCAAATGTTTGTATCCCGAGGCGATGAAGTGTCGGAGCACGATTCAGCATCACGGGATGTTCACGAATCACTTCTTCTAAAATATCCCAGACGACTGGACTCTCACTCTCAACTTCACGCTTGGCAGCTTTTATGGTGCTCGCAATACCCATTACTTCGAGTTTGTTAAAGATAAAGGGCTTAAATAATTCGAGTGCCATTTTTTTGGGTAAACCGCACTGATGTAATTTTAGCTGCGGCCCTACTACAATCACTGAACGACCTGAATAATCTACACGCTTACCCAGCAAATTCTGACGAAAACGTCCGCCCTTGCCTTTAATCATATCTGCAAGCGACTTCAGTGCACGCTTATTTGCACCAGTCATCGCTTTGCCACGTCGACCATTATCCAGCAATGAATCTACAGATTCTTGCAACATGCGCTTTTCATTGCGAACGATAATATCAGGTGCCTTCAGTTCCAATAAACGCTTTAATCGATTATTCCGATTAATGACACGACGATAGAGATCATTTAAATCCGAGGTTGCAAATCGCCCGCCATCCAATGGAACCAATGGGCGCAAGTCAGGAGGCAACACCGGCAGCACTGATAGTATCATCCACTGCGGCTTAATTCCTGACTTATTAAATGCTTCTAGAACTTTCAAACGTTTCGAAATCTTTTTGATTTTTGTTTCGGAACCTGTGCTTTCCATTTCACGGCGCAAATTCTCTATTTCTTCATTAATATCAAGATTTCCCAGCAAATCCCGAACGGCTTCTGCCCCCATACTAGCACTGAAATCATCACCATATTCCTCAGTTTTTGCTAAATAATCGTCTTCGGTCAATAGCTGACAACGTGTTAGTGGCGTCATTCCCGGGTCGGTAACCACATACGCTTCAAAGTAAAGAATGCGTTCAATATCACGCAATGTCATATCCAATACCATGCCCAATCGGGATGGTAATGATTTCAGAAACCAGATATGTGCCACAGGGGAAGCAAGTTCAATATGGCCCATGCGTTCGCGGCGCACTTTAGATAGTGTGACCTCAACACCGCATTTTTCACAAATTACGCCACGATGTTTTAATCGCTTGTATTTACCACATAAACATTCGTAATCTTTAACAGGACCAAAAATCTTGGCACAGAAAAGACCGTCTCTTTCCGGTTTGAATGTCCGATAATTAATCGTTTCAGGTTTCTTGACTTCGCCATATGACCATGAGCGAATTTTTTCAGGTGACGCAAGACCAATTCGAATAGCATCAAATTCTTCTTTATGGGTAACCTGTTTAAATAAATCTAGCAGCGCTTTCATTTGTCACTCCTGTATATCAGGGGGCAGTAAATTATTGGGTGTAAACGAATTTTCAGTACTTTAATAATAGTTCAATCGTAGATATTTGCTGAATTGTCTATTTTCTATGGCTTAAATAATTATTAATCTTGTTCCAGATCGATATCCATGCCCAGCGAACGTATTTCTTTTACCAGCACATTAAATGACTCCGGCATTCCCGCGTCAATTTTATGATCACCTTTAACAATGCTTTCATAAACTTTAGTCCGGCCCGTTACATCATCTGATTTAACTGTCAACATTTCTTGTAACGTATACGCAGCGCCATATGCTTCCAGCGCCCAAACTTCCATTTCACCAAACCGTTGTCCGCCAAACTGGGCTTTACCACCCAATGGTTGTTGAGTCACTAAGCTATAGGGCCCTGTTGAACGAGCATGCATTTTATCGTCTACCAAATGATGTAGTTTCAAAACATGCATATAACCCACTGTTACGGGACGATCAAATGCTTCGCCAGTACGTCCGTCATAGAGCGTAATTTGACCTGATCTGGGTATGTCAGCGAGTTCCAACATATCTTTAATCTCATTTTCAGTGGCACCATCAAAAACAGGTGTTGCAAATGGAACGCCTTGTGTCAGATTTCTTGCCAGTGAAAAAATTTCATCATCAGTCAATGAATTAACATCTTCTTTTTTCCCGCTGTTATTATAGATCCTATCCAAAAACGTTCTTAACTCAGCGGCTTTCTTCTGTTCATTCAACATTCTGTCAATTTTTTTACCCAGCCCTTTTGCCGCCCAACCCAGATGAACTTCAAGAATTTGACCGACATTCATACGTGACGGTACACCCAGCGGGTTTAACACAACATCCACAGGTGTTCCATCCGCCATATACGGCATATCTTCCAAAGGAACAATTTTTGAAATCACACCTTTGTTACCATGCCGACCGGCCATTTTATCACCAGGTTGCAGGCGCCTTTTGACAGCGATATAAATCTTCACCATTTTCTGTACACCTGGCGGCAGCTCATCGCCTTGTGTAAGTTTTTTCTTTTTCTCTTCAAATGCATCATCAAACGCCTTGCGTTTCAAAGCCATACTTTCACGCATTTGTTCAAGCTGGATACTCGCGTCTTCATTCGACAAACGAATATCAAACCAGAAATGCGGATCAATGCTCTTCAAATATTCAGTCGTAATTGTTGTTCCCTTTTTAATCTTTTGAGGACCGCCTGTAACAACTTTACCCGTTAGCAAGCGCTCTATACGTTCAAAAGCATCCTCCTCCACGATACGCATCTGGTCAGCAAGATCCTTTTTATAACGATCAAGTTCATCATCTATAATCTGCTGAGCCCGTTTATCACGCTCAATACCTTCCCGGGTAAATACTTGTACATCAATAACCGTACCTGAAATACCAGATGGCACACGCAAAGAGGTATCCTTCACATCAGACGCTTTTTCACCAAAAATCGCGCGCAGCAACTTTTCTTCAGGTGTTAATTGTGTTTCTCCTTTAGGCGTTACTTTACCAACCAGTACATCACCTGCTTCAACTTCTGCACCGATATATACGATACCGGATTCATCCAGGCGACTAAGTTGCTGTTCAGATAAATTAGGGATATCAGCTGTGATTTCCTCAGTACCCAGTTTTGTATCTCTACTGACAACTGAGAGTTCTTCAATATGAATCGAGGTGAAACGATCTTCAGAAACTATCCGTTCCGATATCAGAATCGAATCTTCAAAATTATAACCATTCCAGGGCATGAATGCGACGAGCATATTCTGTCCGAGTGCAAGTTCACCTAAATCTGTAGATGCACCATCAGCAATCACATCACCTTTTCCGATTTGATCGCCCGTATTGACCAAAGGACGCTGGTTAATATTGGTATTCTGATTTGAACGCGTATATTTAATCAGATTATAGATATCAACACCTACCTCACCGACACTTGTTTCAGCATCATGAACACGTACAACAATACGACTTGCATCGACGTAATCCACTATGCCACCACGCTCTGCACGCACAGTTGTACCTGAATGAACGGCTACGACACGTTCAATACCCGTTCCGACAAGCGGCTTTTCTGCTCGCAGACAAGGAACAGCCTGCCGTTGCATGTTTGATCCCATCAATGCACGGTTTGCATCATCATGTTCCAAAAAGGGAATTAACGATGCCGCCACTGAAACAATCTGAGCCGGTGCCACATCTACATACTCAATTCGCTCTGGAGATGATAGCGCAAACTCATTTTTATGCCGGCAAGAAACAATTTCACTGACAAATTGTTTCTTGTCATCAAGCTCTGCATTGGCCTGTGCAATCATAAAATTACCTTCCTCAATCGCTGAAAGATAATCTATCTCGTTGGTTACGCTACTTTCTTGAACCTTTCTATAAGGCGTTTCGATGAAGCCGTACTCATTGGTACGCGCATATAATGCGAGCGAATTGATCAAACCAATATTTGGACCTTCAGGTGTTTCAATAGGGCAGACTCGGCCATAATGTGTTGGATGGACGTCACGCACCTCAAAACCGGCCCGCTCTCGCGTCAACCCGCCCGGACCCAAAGCGGATATGCGTCGTTTATGTGTGATTTCAGATAACGGATTGGTCTGATCCATAAACTGGGACAGCTGACTGGAACCGAAAAACTCACGGGCTGCTGCAGATACCGGTTTCGCGTTAATCAAATCATGCGGCATTAGGTTTTCTGACTCGGCCTGACTCAATCGCTCTTTGACGGCACGCTCAACACGAACCAAGCCGGATCTAAACTGGTTCTCGGCCAATTCACCGACTGAACGAACGCGACGATTGCCCAAATGATCGATATCATCAATTTCTCCACGCCCGTTTCGCAGTTCTACCAAAATTTTTATCACTGCGATAATATCTTCATTGGATAAAGTCTGAGAACCCGTCAGTTCTTCACGCCCAACCCGACGGTTAAACTTCATTCTACCCACAACGGATAAGTCATAACGATCTGCGGAATAAAACAAACTACTAAACAATGCTTTTACAGCTTCTTCAGTAGGCGGTTCACCTGGTCGCATCATTCTATATATTGCAACCTGTGCCGATGTTTCGTCAACAGTCTCGTCAATTTTAAGCGTCTGGGAAATATAGGGGCCATAATTAAGATCATTTACATATAATGTATTGATTTTACTAATACCCGCTTCTCTAAATTGCGTCAACATAGTATCTGTGATCTCATCGTTGACCGAAGCAATAATTTCTCCCGATTCCTTATCAATTACATTATGAGCAAGAATTCTCCCCAGTAAAAAATCTTCCGGCACTTCAAGCTGATTAATATTCGCGTCCTGCAATTCGCGGATATGCCTCGCAGTTATCCTTTTATCCTTTTGAACGATAACTGTATCGTCATTTGTTTTAATATCGAAGCTGGCCACATCACCTCGCAACCGCTCGGGTACGAGATCAAATAAAATTGAATTCTTTTTAAATGAAAAACCATCAAAAATAAAAAATTCTTCAAGAATTTGTTCGACGGTATAACCGATCGCCTTCAGCAACGTCGTAACAGGCATCTTACGGCGGCGGTCAATTCTAAAATACAAACAATCTTTAGGATCGAATTCGAAATCAAGCCATGAACCACGATAAGGAATAATCCGTGCTGAGAACAGCAATTTACCTGAAGAGTGTGTCTTGCCACGGTCATGCTCAAAGAACACACCTGGCGAGCGATGCAGCTGCGAAACAATAACCCGTTCGGTTCCATTGATGACAAAAGAACCCGTATTCGTCATCAAAGGGATCTCGCCCATATACACTTCCTGTTCTTTTACCTCCTTAACAGTCGGTTTGGATATTTCCTTATCCATAATCGTCAATCTTACTTTTGCACGCAATGACGATGCATACGTCAAACCTCTCTGTTGGCATTCTTTAACATCAAATACCGGGGCACCCAATTCGTAACTGATAAAATCCAGACGCGCGTTTTTTGTGTGACTTTCAATTGGAAAAATTGAATTAAAAGCAGCCTGTAAACCTTGGTCTTTACGTTTATTGGGCGGAGTATCAGCTTGCAAAAAAGAAGCGTAGGATTCGAGCTGAGTAGAAAGAAGAAATGGAATAGGTAAAACACTATCCCGCTTTGCAAAACTTTTACGAATACGTTTTTTCTCAGTAAACGAATAACCCATTAATTTTCTCCGGGAGAAAAGAAAGAAGAATTATGGAAAACAAACAACTGAAAAATTAATTCACACACAAAAAGATATATATGTCAGCTGAATGAAATATCAAAGGCTGGCAACAAAATTTTTGCTTGCCAGCCTCATTATAATTAACAGTAAAATTACTTGATTTCGCAGGTAGCACCGGCTTCTGTTAACTGTTTCTGGATTGATTCAGCATCTTCTTTTGAGACACCTTCTTTAATTGGTTTTGGCGCACCGTCAACCAGATCTTTTGCTTCTTTTAATCCGAGGCCAGTTACTGCTCTTACAACTTTAATAACATTCACTTTGCTTGAGCCCGCAGAAGTTAACACAACGTTAAATTCTGTTTGTTCGGCTGCGGCCGCTCCGCCGCCACCTCCTGAGGCACTCGGTGCAGCAACTGCAACAGCTGCGGCTGCAGCTGAAACACCAAATTTCTCTTCCATTTCCTTAATAAGCTCTGACAATTCAAGCACAGTCATGTTTGATATTGCATCTAAAATTTCATCTTTGGATACTGCCATTATTTTCTCCTGGTTATATTCTGAAATAATTAACTATGAGTAATTCAATAGAATAGAAGCTCGATATTATTTGCTGTCGCGAACTGCTGCCAGACCACGAACAAATTTTGTCGGCACTTCATTAAGTGTCTGTACAAACTTGGCTATTGGTGCCTGCAGTGTACCCAACAACTTAGATAATAATTCTTCACGACTTGGAAGTGCTGCGAGTGCTGTAACCTCTTCTTTAGACATTACACTGGCACCCATAGCACCCAATTTAATCACAAATTTTTCATTATCTTTTGAAAAGTCATGCAGGACTTTTGCAGCTGCCACAGGATCAGAACTGATGCCATAGGCAAGCGGACCCACCATATGCTCGGCAAGATTGGCATAGGGTGTATCTGCAACTGCACGTCGCACCAACGAATTCTTGATAACACGAAAATATATTCCCGCTTCACGCGCTTTCGCCCGCAGTTGTGTCATCTGACCTACTTCCATTCCTCGATACTCCGCCATAATAATGGCCTGCGCATTTGCGACCTGCGCACTGACTTCAGCCACTATGGCTTTTTTTTCTTCAAGATTAAGACTCAAGGTTCATTCTCCATCAGTAATCTCAGTATAGATGCTTCAACACTGTTAACAGTTAAAACCATCTTTACTGCACACTGGCGACCTTTTACCAGGAAAGACAATTCCTGTTTTGGGGACACCATCTACGCTGGGTTCTATGCACTTTTAAAGTTGATCCATGAATTATGGCAAACAACCCAAAGTACATTAGAGTTTAAGCACTGCTACTTAAATACTGACTTCTATATTTAAATAATTCAGTACCCCAACGGTCTTTGATAATCCACCAAGTTGTTATTTCTAAGCAACTCGACGGCCCAAAGTTCATTATTGCTACAAAATACTCGTTTGATCTACACGCACACCAACACCCATGGTACTTGATACTGACACGCGTCTAAGATAGATACCCTTAGATGTGGCGGGTTTTGCTTTATTCAGTGCTTCAATCAGTGCCGTTAAATTTTTCTTTAATGCATCAATTTCAAACGACGCACGTCCAATTGTGCAATGTATAATCCCTGTTTTATCTGCCCTGAATTGCACCTGCCCTGCTTTTGCATTTTTGACTGCAGTAGCAATATCCGTTGTTACTGTACCCACTTTCGGATTAGGCATTAAACTGCGTGGTCCCAGAATTTGGCCAAGCTGTCCGACAACACGCATGGCATCAGGGCTTGCAATTGTGACATCAAAATTAATATTCCCTGCCTTTACGTCTGCAGCCAAATCTTCAAATCCCACAATATCAGCACCTGCTTCTTCCGCTTCCTTTGCTTTATCTCCCTGTGCAAATACAGCCACTCTGACAGTCTTTCCAGTTCCTGCCGGCAATACGACGGAACCGCGGACTGCCTGATCTGATTTTTTTGCATCAATCCCCAAATTGACAGCAACATCAATTGATTCATCAAATTTAGCATTGGCAGTTTCTTTAATCAGACCCAACGCATCATCAACCAAGTATGTCTTATTCCGGTCAATTTTGGCTGCAATAACCTTAAAACGATTAGACGAACGTGCCATTTTTACATACCCTCAACTTCAATACCCATACTTCTCGCACTACCCGCTATAGTTCGTACTGCAGCATCCATATCTGCAGCAGTCAGATCAGGCATTTTCGTTTTAGCAATGTCTTCAGCCTGACTTCTGCTTAACTTACCAACTTTATCTACATGGGGCTTTGCGCTTCCTTTTCCAACACCAGCCGCTTTTTTAATAAGCACTGAAGCCGGTGTTGTTTTCATTACAAAAGTAAAACTTTTGTCTGCATATGCGGTAATTACAACTGGAACCGGCAATCCCGGCTCTATTTTTTGGGTTGCTGCATTAAAAGCCTTGCAGAACTCCATGATATTTAATTGACGTTGACCAAGTGCAGGACCTATAGGCGGACTTGGATTTGCTTTTCCAGCTGGAACTTGCAATTTGATATAACCTACTATTTTTTTTGCCACTACATCTTTCTCCTATTGGGTGATTGCGAGTTTAATACTCTCCCCTGATCACTGAAACAATCAATACGATTTGCTAAAGAAATACAGTCCGTATTGACATGCAACTATTGTCTGCTAATGGCCCGTTAAGATTTTTCAACCTGATTAAAATCCAACTCAACGGGCGTTGGCCTTCCAAAAATAGATACAGATACTCTGAGTTTATTTTTTTCATAATTTACATCCTCCACACTACCGTGGAAATCAGTAAATGGTCCATCCTTGACACGTACTGCTTCGCCCATTTCGAACAGTATTTTTGGTTTGGGTTTTTCAATACCTTCCTGAATTTGATGAAGTATGGTATCCACTTCTTTTTGACTGATAGGCGTCGGCTTCATAACAGAGCCACCTACAAAACCGGTTACCTTGTCGGTATTTTTGACCAAGTGCCACGTTTCATCAGACATTTCCATTTCAACAAGCACATAGCCGGGAAAAAACTTTCTTTCACTAATGTTCTTCTGACCACCCTTCATTTCAACAACTTCTTCAACGGGTACAAGTATGCGTCCAAACTTATCCTGCATGCCCGCCCTGTTAATTCGGTCAATTAATGCACGCTGCACACTTTTTTCAAACCCTGAATAAGCATGCACCACATACCATTTTTTACTCATTTTTTTCTCTGAAGAACGTGATCAAACACCTTGATCCATCATAAGTCTGACGATAGACATCAATACCGCATCAATAAGCCATAAAAACAATGCCATCGCAACCACAAACGCAAAAACCATACCCGAAGTCTGTAAAGTCTCTTTACGGTTTGGCCATACCACTTTTTTTGTTTCTTCAGACGACTCTCTACAGAATGCGTAAAAATTTTGACCCTGTGTTGTGTATCGTCCCACAAATGCTGCCAACAAAAGCCCCACGAGCACAGACAACACACGTATAACCATGGCGCTTTCACTCAAATAGGTGAAGCCAACAACGCCAGTCAAAATGAAAATAAAGACAAGCCCAAGCTTTAATTTGTTCACGTTTTAAAATCCTTCACGCTCTTCTAATTTTTAATTTATAGAGAGAATACTTTAGTAATTCTTGGCAGGCCAGGAGGGCATCGAACCCCCAACCTTCGGTTTTGGAGACCGACGCTCTGCCAATTGAGCTACTGGCCTTTTTAACTCGGAAAACTTCTTCACCTTTATCACAGGCAATCTGGTTTGATTCAAACTAACCGCCTTCAATGTTCTCAATAACCAAACCTAATGACTATAATTTTATTCAATTATCTTTGCAACCACGCCGGCGCCTACCGTTCTGCCCCCTTCACGGATAGCAAATCGCAGACCATCTTCCATTGCAATCGGCGCAATCAAATTGACCGTCACCGACACATTGTCACCCGGCATCACCATTTCAGTACCCGCTGGTAACTCTATCGCGCCAGTCACATCCGTTGTCCTGAAATAAAACTGGGGGCGATAGCCAGGGAAGAACGGTGTATGCCTTCCACCCTCTTCTTTACTTAGTACATATATTTCTGCTGTAAACTTGGTGTGCGGCGATATGCTTCCCGGCTTCGCTAACACCTGCCCACGCTCAACTTCTTCTCGTTTGGTGCCACGCAACAAAACACCCACATTATCTCCTGCCTGACCCTGATCAAGCAGTTTCCTGAACATCTCAACACCCGTACAAACCGTTTTCAGCGTTGGCTTCAATCCCACAATCTCGATTTCTTCTCCAACTTTAATGACACCTCTTTCAACACGGCCGGTTACCACCGTGCCACGCCCAGAAATTGAAAACACATCTTCAACAGGCATAATAAATGCACCATCAATCGCTCTTTCCGGCTCAGGGATATACGTATCCAACGCCTCTGCCAGCTTGAGAATCGACGGCTCACCAATCTCGCTTTGGTCGCCTTCCAGCGCCTTCAGCGCAGAACCGACAATGATCGGCGTATCATCGCCCGGAAAATCATACTTCGATAACAGCTCGCGGATTTCCATTTCCACCAATTCCAGCAATTCGGCATCATCCACCATATCCGCCTTGTTCATATAAACTATGATATAGGGAACACCAACTTGGCGCGCCAACAGGATATGTTCACGTGTTTGCGGCATCGGCCCATCAGCTGCAGATACAACCAGTATCGCGCCATCCATTTGCGCAGCACCAGTAATCATGTTCTTGACATAGTCAGCATGCCCGGGACAATCAACATGCGCATAATGACGATTCTCAGTCTCATATTCCACATGCGCCGTATTAATAGTGATGCCGCGAGAACGTTCTTCCGGCGCCGAGTCTATCTGATCATAACTTTTCGACTCCCCACCATATTTTGATGTCAATATCGTCGTAATCGCCGCCGTCAGCGTCGTCTTACCATGATCCACATGACCTATCGTTCCAACATTTACATGCGGCTTCGAACGTTCAAACTTGCTTTTTGCCATGACCTGTCCCCTCTAAGCTTACTCTCTAAACCTATAATTTTTAATCTCTGGAGCCCATGACCAGAATTGAACTGGCGACCTCTCCCTTACCAAGGGAGTGCTCTACCACTGAGCTACATGGGCAATTATCAGTATTTCACTCACATCCAAATTACCCGTAACTCCATTTTGGAGCGGGTGAAGGGAATCGAACCCTCGTCGTAAGCTTGGAAGGCTTCTGCTCTACCATTGAGCTACACCCGCATACATCAAAAAGAAGCTAATTCTAGCCACCACAATACAAATGGTATGCGACCCACTCTGTTCTCTATTGCCCTAAAATTGATTCCCATTTGGTGGAGGGGGAAGGATTCGAACCTTCGAAGGCTGAGCCGTCAGATTTACAGTCTGATCCCTTTGACCGCTCGGGAACCCCTCCAAACGAAACGGGTGATTATGAATATATCAAGACAATAAGTCAATTGCTTATTAAAAAAATGTACAAATTTGGAACATGTCATATCACCTAATTTAACTTCAATCCAATCGGTAAATTTCTGACGAAACATTTAATTAAAACGTATTCTGGGATCAACCAAAGTATATGAGATGTCCGTCAAAATCAGGCCCACGATATAGAGCACTGATCCCAGGAAAACCATTGCCCTGACAACTGCAAAATCCTGCGAATTAATCGCATCAATCGTATAACTCCCCAATCCCGGGATACCAAAAAACGATTCTACTATCAGGCTGCCAAGAAACAATAAGGGCATTATAACAACTGCACCCGTTAATATGGGTATCATGGCATTTTTGAGCACATGTTTGAATAAGACCAGATGCTCCGATAATCCTTTCGCTCGTGCAGTACGAACATACTCCTTTTCCATTTCCTCAAGAAAAATGGTGCGATACCATCGCGTATTAGCGCCGGCACTGCTTATCACACCGATTATAACCGGCAGGATTAAAAATCTGGTTGCATCGAGCCCAGTCGCAAAACCAGAAATAGGTACCAGATGCCATAATTTACTGACCAAAAACTGTCCCCCGATGATATAAAAAAGACTGGAAATCGACATCAGCGCCACACACAAAACCACACCCCAGAAATCAATATATGTGGTTCGAAAGAAAACCATAATCAAGGCAAATGTGATATAGGAAAACAATCCCAGAATAAATACCGGCAACGCAATCGCAAAGCTAGGCAACATGCGTGATTTGATTTCATAACCAATATCCCGTCCTTCGTCTGATTTACCGAAATCGAAAGCAAACATGGCAATCGATTTTTCAAAAAAAATAGTATGTGTCAATTGATCTATGCCGTTCAACTTCGGATTAAATAGCAAAGGCTTATCATAACCGCGTTCGATTTTCCATTTTTCAATTGCCTCAGGTGTTACATACTTGATTCCTAACTGCATGCGCGCCATATCATCAGGCGTATTTACTACAAAAAATAACGTAAAAGTCAGGAGATTTACCCCGACAAGAATCGGCACCGCGTACAAAATACGACGAATAATATAACTCAGCATAAACGCAAACTAGCTTGTTCTTGACTTTAAATTTTTAATTCCCATAGTGCTCTCATACCGTCGATAAGCGGAAATACCAGGTACTAAAATCACAATTACCACGATTAATCCCACTACGATAGGCCATAGCACCGGCTTATTCCATTCTCGCCGCCTTTGTTCTCTTAAATCAGCATCAATGCGATAGTATTTCACATTATTATTCGAAATTCTGTTCGGTTTTACGTTTTGATACCATTCATGATACAGCCCGTATTCTTTGGGATGATATCCCCACAACCAAGGCGCATCATACCGCAGGATTTCAACCATTCGATCAATAATTTCCTGACGCGCGGGCCCGCTGTCCATATCCTTCATTTGTTCAAACAATTGATCATATTCTGGATTATCATAATTGGCTGCATTATTTGAAGCGCTTCCGCTACTATTCCCAACTTTTCGTTGCGGACCATAGAGTAAAAAAAGGAAATTCTCGGGATCGGGATAATCTGCATGCCATCCCCACTCGAAGATTTGCGCATTCCCCTTGCGGATTTTATCTTGAAATCGATTATAATCCGTACTTCTTACAACCAGTTGAATGTTCAATTTTTGAAATTGCTTGCGCATCCAGTCAAGCATTGATCGATCCTCAATACTGCGGGCGGTTACATCAAAATACAAAACAAGCGGAGCACCTGTTTTTTTGTCAATGCCGTTTGGATAACCAGCCTCAGCAAGCAGATATCGAGCAACTGCAATTGACTTACGTTGCGGACCATCATTGACCCAATTATAAACAACCGGATTCATGCCTGCCTCACCATACCGGTGACCCGGCACACCTGGCGCAATCGGGCCATGCGCTGGTAATCCCCTGCCATTGGCAAAAATCGAAATAAACTCCTCATAATCAACAGCTATCGATATCGCCTGCCTGAGTTTTCGTGCAGCGTTACGCGATTCTTCGGTTCTGCCTCCCCCCACAACCGGATCAAGCATATTAAATCCGATATAAAACGTGGAAACCGCCACAGTCGTTTCAAGTCGTATTCCTTGCCGCGCCATCGCCTCAGTCACGGTAGTCTCTCCCTGACCCACCAATTGAACCGCCTGATCAAAACTATCTGAACCAATTCCAGAAGCATCGTAATACCCCTGCAAAAACTTATTCCACCGGGGAATACCCTCTCTCTCGCGGGAATATACAATCTTGTCAATAAAAGGAATAGGTTTACCCGCATCAACCAGAAGCCCATTTTCATAATCGGCCGGCATGCCTTCTTCGGGATAGAATTCTCCAAAAAAATTGGGGTTTTTTTCCAACACCATACGCAGATTCGGATTATTTTCTGTCAGCATATATGGTCCTGTCCCGACAGGATACCAGTCCAATGTAATATTCTTTTCAATTAGGCTTTTTTGTGAATAAAACACATCTGCTTCCCATGGAATAGGCGCAAAAAATGGCATTGCCAGCCAGTAAATAAACTGCGGATATTTTCCATTTATTTTAATTCGGTAAGTATAGTCATCTACGATATCCACTCCTTCGAGCGGATACTCGTTAAGATTTAAGAAATGCTCTTTTCCCTGTTGACTGCTCTGTGCACTTCTCAGGACACCGGCGTAATCACGAAGCCCCATTATATAGTCAGCCATCAGCCCGTAAATTGGCGAATGTAATTTTGGATGTGCGAGACGCTTTATTTGGTATGCATAGTCTTGCGCCTTTAATTCACGCGACCCTGTTTCCGGGAAATCGGATAATTTATAAATTGTTGCGAGCGCCTTGTCATCCAGCTGATGATAAAGCCATTCATTGTGTTCGTTAGTTGCAAATGCCGGATGCGGTTGATAGTAAACTCCCGGCCTAATGGTAATCTCATACTGTGTGTAGGCTATATCGTCCACTTCGACATCACTCGGTAACGGATAGTCATCATGGTCGTAATAAGTAATCACCGGCATTTCTGCGGCAGTATACGGAATTAATGTAAATGGCCGCTTCAAATAATGATACTGGAGTGGCGGTTGATAGATCTGCGCGGTAAATTGTATTTCGTTGGCACTGTATGACTGCACGGGATCGAGATGCTTGGGACGCTCCGTAAAAACATTATAAAGGATGTTCTTACCTACATCAGAAGCTGGATAAGGATTATTCCAAACCTGACCGCATGCAGTTAACAAGACTAAAACAATACCTGCCAGATAAAAAACGGCAATCCTAATTACAATGATACGTAACCTCATGATATAAATTTTTGACCAGCTTTTCAGACAAAATAACTCCCGTTTAAGAAAGAGAAAGAAAGTATAAAACGTATATAAAGTAAAGTATCAGGTTTTTGAACAGAATCAATATAATTTTTAGCGTTCTCAAATTCGGGCTAGCGCATTCAACTGCCCGTCAGCTTCAGCTATAATTTACCATTACAAAAAAATTTACAAGGAAATTTCATGGGGTTTCTCAATAACAAACGCGTTCTCATTACCGGATTACTCAGTAATCGTTCAATCGCTTACGGTATTGCCAAAGCCATGCAACGTGAAGGGGCGATATTGGCTTTTACTTACCAAGGTGAAGATATTCGCAGCAGAATTGAAAAATTAGCGACCGAATTTGAAAGTGATTTAATATTTCTATGCGATGTAACCAGCGACACCGAAATAAAAAAATGTTTTGAGGATTTGCAGAAACACTGGGATGGCTTGGACTGTATCGTCCATTCCATTGCTTTTGCACCTCGGGAAGCGCTTACCGGCGATTATCTGGAAAGCGTCAACCGCGAAGCATTTCGCGTCGCACATGATGTCAGCGCCTATAGTTTCTCCGCGCTTGCCAAAGCCGCATTACCGCTTATGCAAAACAGAAATGCTTCATTATTGACCTTGAGTTATTTAGGTGCAGTACGGGTCATGCCAAATTATAATGTCATGGGATTGGCAAAGGCCAGTCTTGAGGCTAATGTACGTTTTATGGCCTCAAGTCTAGGTCCTAAAGGAATACGTGTTAATGCGATATCTGCAGGTCCCATTAAAACACTGGCAGCGGCTGGAATTGGAAATTTCGGAAAATTATTAGGATATACCGAAAAAGTAGCTCCCTTGCGACGCAATATTACTATTGAAGAAGTCGGCAATGCAGCTGCTTTTTTATGCAGCGATCTGGCAAGCGGAATAACCGGTGAAATAACCTATGTTGATGCCGGATTTAACACCGTGGCTTTTGCACTTAACGATTAAAGCAAAATCTAATTTGAAATAGTCAGGCATCATCTCTCATAAAAGAGGCCTGACTATTACTTTGCGTCAATAACTGTCGGGTCTGATGGTAACGTCATAACGCTGCCTGACGCCACCCAGATATGATGATACTTCTTCTTGCGTCAACATTTGCTGCAATTGGCCACTGAAGTTTTTACGCTTTTCTTCATCAGCCATTTCAGGTGCAATAACCTGCGTAATACGAATCAAGCTGTATCCACCCTGCGGGTTCTCAACTCCAGTATATGTTGGTAGTGTTTCTACATCCGCTTTAAAAACCGCACGCATGGTCTCATGATCCAAATCTTGAGATTGCATATAGGACACTTGTTGGGATTCACCCCAATCAATAGTATCTTCATTTCCCGCAAGCAGGTCTTCAAGCTTTTCTCGACCTGCTTCTTCAGCCATTCCAGCAGCAAGTTGTTGCTTAAGACGTTCGGCTATTTCATCTCGAACCACAGATACGGATTGCGCTGTCTCTTGACGATGCTCTAAAACTCGCGCTGACACCAATGTATCCGGCGCAACTTCAATGGCTTCAGTATTACGTTTATCTAAAATGGTATCTTCGGAGAAAATAGCGCTGAGTAATTTTGCATTGGCCAGTAAAACAGGCTCTGTTGAATTTCTGTCGATCCAATCGCTTTGTTGAGGCGTCAACCCGAATTTCTCAGCGGTAGGTTCAAGACTATCACTTTGTTCATAGACGGTATTACTAAAATCTTCTGCAGTCTCGCCAAAAATACTACTCACCATCTGCAGCTTCAGTTTTCTTTCAATCTGTTCACGTACCGCTTCCAAATCCTCAGTCTTTGCTTCCTTGACTTCAACGAGTTGAATGATATGAAAGCCAAAATCAGTCTCCACCAATCCACGGATTTCATCCGGTTCCATTTGAAAAATTTCGTCTTCAAATGCTTTAACCATTACACCACGACCGAAAAACCCTAAATCACCGCCGCGACTGGCAGAACCCGGGTCATCTGAATATTCTTCGGCCAGTTCAGCGAATAACCCGGGATCTTGCAAAACTTGTTCCAGTATATCTTCCGCTTTCCCACGCGCTTCACTTTTTTCTTCGTCACCTGCATCGGCTGCAACAGCAACTAAAATATGATTTGCTTTTCGTTCTTCAGGCTGGCCGAATTCATCAAGGTGTTCATCGTAATAACTCTGGATAGCCTCCTCACTCACGGGCTCAGTTTCAGCAAGCGCTTCAAGGGATAAAACTAAATACTCAACACGCACGCGCTCAGGCAGAAAAAATTCGTATTGATGCGCATCATAATAAGCTTTAATTTCTTCTTCCGTAGGCTCAATCTGTGACAAAAAATCCTCGGGGTTAAATTGTACCTGGTTGATTTCGCGCTGCACTTCGCTCAAATACATAACGCGATTAACAGCCTTGTCTGAAACAAAACCATTTTCACTATATCCATCTAGAAGTTGTTGCAGCAACAGTTCCTGACGAACGCGTGATTCAAATCCAACTGGACTCAATCCCTCATTACGCAAAAATGATTCATATTGTTGTTTGGAAAATTTATTGTTTTGCTGAAACTCCGGTATCTGACTGATTTCATTTATCAATTGAGAATCCAGAACTGTAATGCCATTAGTTACTGCTTCGCGAAACAATAAACGTTGCTGTATCAATCGCTCAAGCACTGAATCTCTAACTTCGTAGCTATCCAGCATTGCACTATCGAAATTACCGCCAAACATGGCGCGTAACCTTGCCTGATGATCACGCAATGCCTGTTCAAATTCTCGCCGTTGAATTTCTTCGCCATCAACAATCGCAACATAGCCTTCCTTTCCATCACTGCGATAGGATTGCACCCCCCAAAACATGAATGGCAACACAGCCAACAACAGAACTAACTGAACGATTCTTTTTTTTCGGTTGACAAAATCAAACACTGTTATAAAAACCCGACATGATGAAAAAATGAAAAATTAGACAGGATAGAATATCCAAGTATCAGATCGATATAAATTGCACATAACGCCAATTGCGTTAATGTTAAAACGCACTTCAATGAAACCAACGCGATCCTCATTGAAGTGCATCTCTAAAATTCTTGGCGGAGTGGACGGGACTCGAACCCGCGACCCCCGGCGTGACAGGCCGGTATTCTAACCAACTGAACTACCACTCCATATCAACTTATTTTTACTGGTGGGTGCTGACGGGATCGAACCGCCGACATTCGCCTTGTAAGGGCGACGCTCTACCAGCTGAGCTAAGCACCCTGTTTCTTAAACGGCCGCTAGTTTACTGCATCTTTGAGGGCTTTACCAGCACTAAATTTAGGAACCTTCGCAGCTTTGATTTTAATGGCCGCACCAGTACGAGGGTTTCTGCCGGTACGAGCCGCTCTCTTGCCCACCTTAAAAGTCCCAAATCCGACTAAAGTAACCGTGTCATTCTTTTTAAGTGCAGACGTTATTGCAGATAATGCGCCATCCAAAGCGCTACCGGCGGTAGCTTTTGAAATGTCAGCAGATTTTGCTATTGCTTCTACGAGTTCGGATTTGTTCATATAATTCCCCTTCTAAGTTTATTGGTCATTAAATCACAAGCAATGCTGCACAAACGCTCTTATATCAAGCCATCTGCACTTGGTCAAGAGATTTACACCCCTATCACAGTAAAATAAATTTCCGAAAAAGTAACTATTTTGTAATAACACATTATTTGCACTCACAAAAATCCCTAATAAACAGACAGATAGATTATAAATATAAAATCATTTTAATTTTTACCAAAAAAAATTAAACCTTAATAAATTTCTGCCTTGGGTTCACGGTTCAACAATCTCTCCACAGCTGTTCTAGCAGGCATACCATCGTGCAAAATGCTGCAAACCGCTTCTGTTATCGGCATACCAACATTTAATTTTCCACTCAAATGCAAGGCAGCCTCCGCTGTATAAACACCTTCAGCTACATGACCCAGTTCTCTCAAAATATCAGGCAGAGACTTCCCTTCTGCCAACAAAAGTCCGACTCGTCGATTCCTAGACAAATCTCCGGTGCATGTTAGCAATAAATCGCCCACACCGGCCAGTCCCATAAACGTTTCCATTTTCCCGCCAAGCGCAACTCCCAGTCGCGTAATCTCCATCAATCCACGAGTGATCAATGCTGCTCTTGCGTTATATCCGAATCCCATTCCATCAGATATTCCGGCAGCAACGGTAATAACGTTTTTAATCGCACCACCTGTTTCTACACCCACAACATCTTGACTAGTATAAATTCGCAAGTTTTTGCTGTGAAGCTGGCTGGCCACTTCATGAGAAAACTGATCATCTTCTGACGCCAACGTTAAAGCAGTTGGTAACCCCTGCGCCACTTCTTCAGCAAAACTTGGGCCTGAAATAACACCACAGGGCATTTCGCCAGGGTACGCTTCGGCAACAATCTGATGCGGCAACTTGGCAGCCCCCGATTCAAAACCTTTACAACCCCAGATAACAGGCACATTCAACCCGGCATTGGCTATATTCTCCAGCGTCTCGCGAAAACCAGCTATAGGAACAACGACTAAAGCGAGATCCGCAGCCTCAAGTGCCTCATATAATCCATCAGTTAGGTATATATTTTCCGGTATCGAAAAATCCGGAAAAAAACTCAAATTAACACGATGAGATAGCAGCTCTGACAAATGATTTGTGTCTTTTGTCCATAATGTCACTTGATGCCTTGCCGACAAACTTATTGCCAGTGCTGTACCCCATGCACCTGCGCCCAGTATGGCAATTTTCATAAACCCCAAACCTGATCAGCTCTAACATAACCACTTTGTCCATCGCGGTGACGCACTTTTACCCACCCTGGCGTATCAGAACTGAGCAACTCCAAGACGACACTTTCTTGAGCCTGAAAAATCAGTTCAGCGCTCTCATCAGCCATTTGATAAATATCAGCAAGAGGCACTGTTACAACCACAAAACGCTGCTCACTCAATGCCTGCCGCTCGACCCAGGCCAGGCTACCGCTACTATCACGTACTTTTACCCAACCTTCCACATTGACAATAGCCTCAACCGGCAAATGCGCACTGGCCACGAATAATTTACCGGATTTCACGGAAGGCGCGTCATACATGACGGTTGCATTCTCGGCAACTGAAAAAAAATCCATCTCCGCCTTTGCCTGATAAGGTAATATCAACAGGACACTTGTAAAAAATCCCAAGCAATATCTAAAAAAATCAGTTTTATCTCTCACACGAATAAACATACGCTGTTCCATTTAGCAAATTATTCATTCTTGTTGGCAATCTGGCGCCTTATTGTTTTGTTTCAGACGACTCCGTTTGGTTGCGTTGCTGACTCTGGGTATAAATCGCCTCAAAATTAACCGGATTCAGAATCACTGGCGGAAAACCAGCACGACTTACAATATCTGAAACTGTCTCCCTTAAATAGGGAAAGATTATATTCGGACAACCAATACCCAATACCGGAGCAATCTCTGTTTCGGGAACATTTTGTATCCTGAATATTCCTGCCTGATGCACTTCTACCAAAAACATGACCGTATCTTTAACTTTGGCCGTAACAGTCACCATTACTTGAACCTCGTAAAGTTCTTCCTTGATCGCTTCACTTTTAGTATTGAGCTGTAGACTAACCTGTGGCGCTTCCCGTTCAAGAAAAATACTTGGCGCATTCGGTATTTCTAGTGATAAATCTTTCACATAAATTTTTTCAATATTGAAGGCTGGTTGCCGTTGCTCGCTCATGACTTATCTGTTTTAACCTTATAAATTTAAATCAATAGTTATTGTCAGGGTGTCAGCAGGGGCATTAATTTACCTTGGTGATCCAGTCGCGCCAAATCATCGTATCCCCCGATATGTTTTTCTCCAATATATATTTGTGGAACAGTTCTACGGCCCGTTTTCCCCATCATTTGATTACGCTGTTCTGGATCAAGATCAATCCGTATTTTTTCTATTTCTTCCACGCCTCTGGCACGCAATAGATTTTCAGCCATTTTGCAATAAGGACAAAAACCTGTCGTATACATGACTACCTTATCCATTTTTTATCTCTTGACGATGGGTAAGCTTGCTCGCTTCCAGGCATCAATTCCACCCATCAGATTATGAACTTTGCCAAATCCGTTTTTATGCAAAACATTACTGGCATGACTAGAGCGTATACCACTTTTATATATTACAACGATCGGTTTTTCCTTAAACTTTTCCAGTTCTACCCAACGATCTTCAATTTTTTCAGTCGGTATATGTTTTGAATTGGGCAAATGACCAGCCGCAAACTCACTATCATCTCTCACATCCAGCACGATTGCATCTTCATAATTAATCAATTCAATAGCTTTGCGTGTATCAATTTCTTTTGTACCCCGCTTTGTAAAAGCCGGCCATATTAACATTGCCGCACTGACAATCGCCGCGATAACAAAAAAAATGTTTTCTATTCTTAGCAAAAAATATTCTTGAAATATTGATGATTCTTCCATAAATACGCTTCTTTTCCTTATGTTATAGCTCAATTTTATCAGAAACAAACAAAGATCGCTTTGCCCCAATGCTCGAACTGATTAACTTGCGAATGCATATTAACATCAACCCGGCTGTTTCATCGCGTTTTTCAGTTGAAACTGACTTTAATTCTTTTTATATGACCCATACAGTCACAAAAAAAACACATAACACTCACTTTAGCGATTAACCGTTTAACCGTGTTGTATTCATCATACAGCTTGATTCAGTATAACAATTATTTCACACCAGAAATCAGACAGATGCTGCGTACAATGAGGAAATATAGTAGAATATATGGCTACGTTTTTAAAAAGAAAGAACGCAAAAAACAACATGAAAAAAATCGTCCTTCTTCGTCACGGAGAAAGTATCTGGAATAAAGAAAATCGGTTTACTGGTTGGACAGATGTTGACTTAACACCCAAAGGTGTCGAAGAAGCACAAAATGCAGGAAAAGTACTGCGTGAAAATGGGTTTAACTTCGATATCGCATATACCTCAGTGCTCAAACGTGCCATCCGTACCCTATGGATTACACTCGATGAAATGGATTTGATGTGGCTACCTATTCACAATACCTGGCGACTTAATGAACGACACTATGGCGCGTTGCAAGGTCTGAATAAAGCCGAGACGGCCGCCAAATTTGGCGATGAACAGGTTTTGATCTGGCGACGCAGTTATGACACCAGACCGCCGGAACTGTCAATCGATGACGAGCGTTATCCGGGCACAGACCGACGTTATAAGCATCTTACGCATTTAGAATTACCCCGTACTGAATGTCTTAAAGATACCGTTGCAAGATTCTTGCCCTACTGGAAAGAAATCGTAGCCCCTCAAGTTCAGTCCGGAAAAAATATTATCATTACAGCACATGGCAATTCTTTACGTGCACTCGTAAAATATCTTGACAACATTTCTGATCAGGATATTTTGAAGTGCAACATACCGACAGGAATTCCGTTAATATACGAGCTTGATGACCAGTTAAACCCTATCCGTAACTATTACCTGGGCGATCAGTCCGTAATACAAGAAGCCATGCAAAAAGTTGCCAATCAAGGAAAATCTGCCGGATAATTTATACTCACAAATACTGTCAGCCTAGATATACCAAACTATACCAAACCGTTAAATAACAACCTGTCGTTCAGATAGCGCGCATTCATACTTGAAATCAGTTCAGCCCGTTAACACTAGCCAACGCCATAAATCAGTTCTTTTAGGCATCATAATGCTGCTCTGCACTTCTGATGCGGCATCTGATAATCAAAAAAAACTGGAAACGCTGCGCAACACCATAAAAGCCTTACAAACGGAAATGACTGTGCATGAAAAGACAAAGCGACATGCTACGGATGCACTCCGAAATACAGAGCAATCCATCAGCAACATAAATCGCAAACTGGTTGAATTAAGAAAAAATCAGCAGATAATAAATGAAGAATTGAAACAGGTTTTAACAAAGCAAAAAAAGCTTAAGCACGAATTAAATGCAGAACGAGATCAATTGAGTGCGCTCCTGTTTCAACAATATCTCGGGAATGAAAAAAACTATTTGCGTGCATTACTCAATCAACAAAATCCAAACCAGGCTGCACGGGAAATGTATTACTATCAACAGTTATCCAAGTCCAGCACTGAAAATATCAACAACCTTCATGACAAATTGAATCAGCTTCAAACATTAGCCCAAGCCGCGCACGAGAAAAAAGACAAGATAACTGCCATCCATGCTGAGCATGCGCGTCAAAAAGTAAAACTTGAACAGGAAAAATTAAACCATAAAGCAATCTTCACACGGGTATCCAAGGAAATTGCCCAGCAACAAAACCAAATTGACAAACTCACACAGGATGAAAAACGTGTTGCAAGATTAGTTCATGAGATCAATAACATACTAAAAAAAGACAATAAGAAAGCATACTATAACACCCGCCTCCCAGATCCAACACATCGGAATGATGCCTTTCCGATACTCAAGGGCAAACTAAACATTCCTGTGCGCGGGAAACTTGCAAACCGTTTTGGTGGTCAACGTTCAGGAAGGCATGTCACATGGAAAGGACTCTTTATCAGCTCACCCCAAGGCAGCACCGTAAAAGCTATTGCCTCTGGGCGCGTTGTTTTTGCTGACTGGCTGCGCGGTTTTGGAAACCTGATGATAATAGACCATTCACATGATTATATGAGCCTGTATGGCAATAACGAAGCTCTCTTAAAGCAAGTTGGCGATAGTGTACAAAGCGGCGACACCATTGCGATCGTTGGAAATAGCGGCGGAAATCCAGATTCGGGCCTGTACTTTGAACTACGCCACCAAGGCAAAGCATTTGACCCGTTAACCTGGATAAAATTAGAATGACGCGTTTAAACTACCGACAATACATTTTGTCAAATATTGCTGGAGTAAAAAATTCAATAAAGAATATATTGTTTATCAAAGAAAAATGAACACTTTTAGGGTATTTTTACTGTATGATCAACAGCATCTATAGTATAAATTAATAGAACTATTGTTTGAAAATTTGAAATTACAATCACTTAAAATTCGTTAAGTGCGGAGACAGTATCATGAGTAACATAGTTAAAAAAGCAGGTTTAGTTTTTGTTGGCGTAATCACAGGCGTGATGCTCAGCTTGAATTTTTCCGCTATCGCCAAAAGAGATTCAACAGAAGTCATGCATCCGCTACCTATCGAAGAATTGCGTACCTTTGCACAGGTCTTTGGACGCATTAAAAGTGACTATGTAGAATCTGTAGAGGACAAACGACTGATCACTGAGGCCATCAATGGCATGCTAGTCGGCCTTGATCCACATTCATCCTATCTGGACAAGGATGAATACAAGGAACTGCAAATTGGAACCCACGGTGAATTTGGAGGACTGGGTATTCAGGTAACAATGGAAGACGGGCTGGTTAAAGTCATTTCACCCATTGAAGATACACCCGCATTTCGGGCAGGCATCCAAACCGGTGACTTGATTGTCAAATTGGATGATACAGCAGTCAAAGGTATGTCTTTGACTGAAGCAATCAAACTGATGCGTGGAAAACCTGACACCTCAATTACCATAACAATCATACGGGAAGGGGAAAAAGAACCACTGGTGTTTACGCTGGTACGTGACATTATCAAGATTCAGAGCGTCAAATCCAAGCTGATAGAACCGGGTTATGCATATATCCGTATTACACAATTCCAAGAACATACCGGCGAAAATTTGGCAAAAGCCATTAAAACACTCTTTTCAGAAAGCACAGAATCCATGAAAGGTCTGATTCTTGATTTACGCAATGACCCAGGAGGGTTATTAAATGGTGCTGTTGCTGTATCGTCCGCTTTTCTTCCAGAAAATGCGCTGGTCGTTTACACGGAAGGCCGTACAGCGGATGCAAAAATGCGGTTGCACGCCAATCCAGAATATTACTTGCGCGGTCATGGCAAGGATTATCTGCTGGGTTTGCCATCTGAAATCAAAACAGTACCAATGATTACGTTGGTCAATGGCGGCTCAGCATCAGCTTCTGAGATTGTTGCAGGCGCGCTGCAAGATCATAAACGATCCATCGTCATGGGTTCGCAAACTTTTGGAAAAGGATCAGTGCAAACTGTTTTACCCTTGGGAAATGACACCGCGATCAAACTAACAACCGCACTTTACTATACGCCAAACGGTCATTCCATCCAGGCAACAGGTATAACACCGGATATACTGGACGAATCAGAAAACGACGATCAACGCTTGCGTGAATCAGATTTGAATCGTCATATATCCAATGGAAAAAAAGGTGAGAAAAAAACCGAAACTGACACAACAGCCGAAGAAGCAAGCAAGCCCAAAAAAGAAACAAGCAAAAAGAACACTGGCCCGATAGAATTCGGTTCCGAAGAGGATCAATTGTTAATACAGGCCATGAATTACTTTAAAGGCGTTACTACCGACTCACTTAAAAAAAAGGACAGTGAAACTGGCGGTTAATCATTAACCGCAACGTGACTTTTGACCATAAAAATACCGGAGCACTTGTGTGTTGAATGACGACCAATTGCTTCGGTACAGTCGTCATATTATGTTGCCTGAAATTGATATTTCAGGCCAAGAAAGATTACTCGACTCACATGTGCTTATCCTCGGCGCAGGTGGTTTGGGTTCGCCGGCAGCGCTTTATCTGGCCGCCAGCGGCGTTGGCAAACTCACCCTGTGCGACGGCGATGCAGTGGATTTAACCAATCTTCAGCGTCAAATCATCCATAATACAGCATCAATTGGCCTTTCCAAGGCTCAGTCCGCCAAAAAGACATTAACCGGCATCAACCCGGAAGTTCAGATTACCGCGCTTGAAAAATTTGTACAAGATACAGAACTGACTCAACTGGTAGCCGAAGTTGATGCAGTAGTCGATGCCAGTGATAACTTCGCGACACGCCACAGTGTCAACAAAGCCTGTGTTATCCATCAGAAACCACTGATCTCCGGTGCGGTTGTTCGTTTTGAAGCACAGGTTTCAGTCTTTGATTTGCGCCGACCAGGCAGCCCCTGCTATCACTGCCTTTATCCCGAAGAGGGCGATACCGAAGATATGCCCTGTTCAATAATGGGCGTCTTTTCTCCGTTGACAGGTATTATTGGCAGCATACAGGCTGCCGAAACAATAAAAATTCTGTTAAATATCGGTGTTACGCTCAGCGGCCGGATTCAATTGCTGAATGGACTGACCACGAACTGGCGCACAATAAATCTGCACCAGGATCCTGCCTGCATGGTTTGCCGGCAACGATAATGGAAACAAAAAGAAGATTGAGCAAAATACCTGCTTTCACCATTGCATGTGCGATTTAAACTTACACGCCGGCAACAGTCTCAGGTTTTTGCAACAGGAAAATCCCCCACGCTAAATAACCGTTTTTGCCGCCTTCTATCCAGTAACCCAACCCGGTTTTCATGCGTTCAATATAGGCCGGATCAACTTTATCAGCCAGATCATCCGAGTATTTTTCAGTTTCTTCAAGTATACGCTGATAATGTTTGATCAACTGACCGGTAAAATCGTCAAATTTGACCACGTCAAACCCAACATTGCCACCAGCCTGGCGATAAAACCCGGGTGAACCCAGCGAACTCAAGTGAATACGATCTAAAATAGGTTGCAGCACCCCCGGCGGACAGGAATCTGCCTGCATCGGATCTGTAAAAACAAAATGTCCTCCCGGTTTTAAAACCCGAAAAGCTTCCGTCAACACTTGTTCACGATTGCCACTGTGCAAAATCGCATCTTGAGACCAGATAACATCAAAACCCTTATTTCGCTCCGCAGTTGTAAATGGAAGCGTTTCAAAACTACCATCAATCACCTGAATTTTTTCAGACAAATGCGCAGCTGAATTTAATTCACGTGCACGTTGATTCTCAATCTCACTCAAATTCAATGCTTTTACCTGCGCACCAAAGGTTCTTGCCAGATAGCGGGCAGCACCACAATATCCAGAGCCCAGATCGAGAACAACATCTCCGGCATTCAACGATGGTAAATAACCGGCCATCGTTTGCACTGTTCTTTGACTGGCAACGCTAATTGATTCATTCGCCGTTTCATATAAACCGATATGGATATCCTCGCCACCCCATATTGTGCTGTAGAAATGATCGGCGTCTTCGCTGTTATAATACGCTCGCGCCGTATTGACGGCAGCAGACTGAGTTGTTGAATTCATCATGCTATTCGTCCGTTGGTTGATAGGCTTTTTCTGCAATATGTATAAAAAAGTCTGGATCGTTTTCGCGATAGGTTTCCTGAAAATCTCCAAACGTTTCTACTTGCTGAAAACCGACTTCGTGCATCAAACGCGTCGTATAACTTTTTCTGAGTGGAAACATATTCAAATAAAATTTTTCGCCATCAGAAAATTGATATTCAAACCGCGCAAGCCCTTTGTCAGTATGTACCGGTTTTACCGAAACATCTGTTCCACAGTAATAGTAAGTATGGGTGCTTGAGAAACCATGATCCAATAATGCATCATAATTACGTTGATCCAATATCAGTACGCCATCATGGCGCAACGCGGCGTAAAATTCGGCCAATGCTTTGCGGCGGTCATTCTCATCAAATAAATGTGTAAACGAGTTACCCAGACAAATAATCGCATCGAATTTCTGATGCACATCCCGGTTAAGCCAGCGCCAGTCAGCCTGCACAGTGCGTAAAACATGACCACGGGAACGTCCATTATCAAATGCTCTGGATAGCATTTCCGCGCTTCCATCCGCACTGACCACTTCAAACCCCGCTTCCAGCAACCGGACGGAATGAAAACCGGTTCCAGTTGCTACATCCAGTACTTGCTGGCAACCTCTTTCTTTGAGTAGATTAATAAAAAAGGAACCCTCGGACTGGATCCGTGCATTCCAGTCTATCAGCGAATCCCATTTCTGAACAAACGCGTGCACATATTCTGCACGGTATTGATCGGTCTCACGAACGGATACCGGGTCAGACCCGTAATCCTGTTCGAAATCCTGTTGAGTGAATGAAGCTTTCATATCTTCTTTCTCCGTGAGTATTCGTGTAAAAACACTGCTGCCCTATTGTTCCCGAGCAACAACACTAAACACCGGAATAAAAACCAGTTTTAATTCTTGTCAAATAATTGAAATTCGACGGCGATCTAGACCAGTTTGGCAAAACCAAGCTAAAATTGTTAGTTTTCAGGTAACTTTACATGCAAATCTGGCGAAGCAGACCTTCACCAAATAAAAAGACACCGCTTGCGCTGACAATAGGCAATTTTGACGGCGTACATTTAGGCCACCAAGCAATGCTATCTCGTTTGAAGCATGCCGCTAACAAACTTGGACTAGCTACTTGTGTCATGACTTTTGAACCGCATCCGCGCGAATTTTTCGCGCCCGACCAAGCACCTACTCGTTTAACCAGCTTCAGAGAAAAACTTGAACAGCTGGCCAAATCCGATGTTGATTACGTACGAGTATACCGTTTCAATTATGATTTCGCAAAAATTCATCCCGAAGAATTTATTTCCGCACTCCTGAAAAAAGAGCTTTCAGTCCGATGGTTGCTCGTGGGTGACGATTTTCGTTTTGGTGCACGCCGCGCGGGAGATTTTGGCATGCTCAACGCTTTATCCAAGCAGTATGGATATGAAGTGGATGAAATGCCGAGCTTTTTAATTGATGGCCATCGCGTATCCAGCAGCTTGATCAGACAAGTACTCAACGAAGGTGACCTGCAAAAAGCCAGTCGTTTTTTAGGGCGGCCCTATAGCATGAGCGGCCGTGTAATCGATGGCGACAAATTAGGAAAAAAACTGGGCTTTCCAACTGCAAATATCCAGATCAGACATAACCGGCCGCCCTTATCCGGTATTTTTGTTGTAAACGTTTATGGCGCGGTTAAATCTGCGCCGTCTCTGGCGCTTCCCGGTGTTGCCAGTCTCGGAGTCAGGCCAACTGTACACATTGACGGCAAACCGGTTCTGGAAGTCCATTTATTCGATTTTGACCAAACCATTTACGGTTATCACTTGCAGGTTGATTTCCTGCTTAAACTGCGCGACGAGGAAAAATATCCCGACCTGACGCAACTCACTCAACAGATTGAAAAAGATATTATCGAAGCAAAAAACTATTTTAATCAAATGAATGTCAAGACAGAATAAACGATTCAAACACTGAAACTCGCAAATGAACACACTTAATTCATACAAAAAACAACAGCATGTCATAAAATAGCAACAGTTCATGCTTATTCGTATATTATTCTATTGCAATACAAGATACCGAGATTCGCGCGCAGCCAACGCTATTGAACATTGTCATGACTGATTATAAAACAACACTTCATTTACTCGATACACCATTTCCCATGCGGGGCAATCTTGCCAAGCGTGAGCCCGCCATGCTGGAATCCTGGCAGAAAAAAAACCTATACCAAAAAATCCGCACCGCCAGCAAAGGGCGACCCAAATTTACACTGCATGACGGCCCACCATACGCCAACGGTGACATCCATATTGGACATGCGGTCAATAAAATTCTTAAAGATATTATTATCAAAAGCAAAACACTGGCAGGCTTCGATGCGCCTTATATTCCGGGCTGGGATTGTCATGGTTTACCGATTGAGCACCAAATCGAGAAAAAGCATGGCAAGCAACTCTCCGCAGATAAAGTCCGCGAACTTTGCCGTGCTTTTGCAGCGGAGCAAGTTGCACGTCAGAAAGCGGATTTTATCCGTTTAGGCGTTCTCGGCGATTGGGACCAGGCATACCTCACCATGAATTTCCAGACTGAGGCGGGTATTATCCGCGCATTGGGGAACATTTATCAAAACGGTTATCTTTACCTGGGGCAGAAGCCTGTTAACTGGTGTATTGATTGCGGCTCGGCATTGGCAGAAGCTGAAGTCGAATACGAAGACAAAACATCTCCGGCAATTGATGTTGGATTTAAGGTCATTCAATCGAACGATGCCCTGAACACTATTTTCAACACCAATATCCCATCCAATAACTCGGTCATGGCCGTGATCTGGACAACTACCCCCTGGACACTTCCGGCCAACCAGGCCGTTTGCGTTCACCCCGACTTTGACTATGATCTTGTTGAAACAGCGCAAGGAATGCTGATACTGGCAACAGAACTCAAGCAAACCTGCCTGGAGCGGTATGGCTTGAATGGCAAAACATTAGGCCAGTGCAAGGGAAAAGCACTTGAGCATTTGGCGTTACAACACCCATTTGAAGACCGTAGCGTCAAAATCATTTGCGGCAAGCACGTTACTCTTGAAGCCGGAACCGGCCTGGTTCATACCGCACCCGCACATGGTCTGGATGATTATTTTATCGGTCAGCAATATGATTTACCCAGTGACAGCCCGGTTGACGGTGCCGGTAAATTTATAGCAGACAAACCAGTTGTCGGCAGTCTATTCGTCTGGAAAGCAAACGATGTCGTCATTGATACCCTGCAATCCAGCAATCATCTGCTTTGTCTGGAAAAAATCAAACACAGTTATCCGCATTGCTGGCGGCATAAAACACCGATTATTTTTCGCTCAACGCCGCAGTGGTTCATCGGTATGAACCTAGAACAAAACACTGGCCATGCTGAGCAGCAAAAAACCTTGCGTGACCTTGCCATGGACGCCGTGGACAATACCCGGTTCTACCCGGCATGGGGAAGAGCACGCCTCGAAGCCATGATCAAAAACCGCCCCGACTGGTGCGTTTCCCGCCAACGTAATTGGGGGGTGCCAATGGCACTCTTTGTACATAAGGTTACGCATCAACCGCATCCACGCACTCAGGAATTATTCGAACAGGTAGCCCGGATGGTTGAAAAGCAGGGTATAGAAGCCTGGTTCTCACTGGATGAAGCAGAACTGCTGGGAGACGATACCAAAGATTATCAAAAACTTCCGGACACACTCGATGTCTGGTTTGATTCAGGCACAACACATCATACTGTCGTCAAGTCTAATGCGCTGCTTGAATATCCGGCTGATTTATATCTCGAAGGTTCGGATCAACATCGCGGCTGGTTCCAGTCCTCGCTGCTAACCGGTTGCGCCATAGATGGTCATGCACCCTATCGCGCATTGCTCACGCACGGTTTTGTGGTTGACGGCAACGGCCACAAAATGAGCAAATCCAAAGGAAATGTTATTGCGCCTCAAAAAGTGATGGATACCTATGGCGCCGACATCCTGCGCTTATGGGTTGCATCCACCGATTATTCCGGCGAACTGTCCATCTCAGAAGAAATTCTCAAGCGCGTCGTTGAAAGCTACCGTCGTATACGTAATACCTTGCGTTTTTTACTGGCCAACCTGGCAGACTTCGACGCGGAAAAAGACATGCTGGCTATTGAAGACTGGCTGGAAATTGACCGCTACATGCTGGCATTGACTAATGCTTTCCAAAACGATCTCACACAAATCTACGACCAGTATGAATTTCATCAGGCTATACACAAGCTGCATAATTTCTGTTCCGAAGACCTCGGTGGTTTCTATCTGGATATTCTCAAAGACCGTCTATATACCGCCGCAAAAAATGGAAAACCGCGCCGCGCGGCGCAAAGCACACTCCATCATATCGCCCATAGCCTGGTACGTTTGTTTGCGCCTATTCTTAGCTTTACTGCAGAAGAAGCCTGGGAACACCTGACCGGACAAACGGATGATAGTGTTTTGCTACATACCTGGCATCGTTTTCCCGAGCAAGCGGATTCACAACAGACACTTGAGCGTTGGACCAGGATACGTTCATTGCGCGCGAATGTGCTCAAAAAACTGGAAGACGCCAGAGCGCAAGGCGAAATCGGTTCATCACTGGCCGCCACAGTTGAAATCCAGGCCAGTGGAAACGATTACATTGTACTTCAATCACTTGGAGATGATTTGCGATTTGTTTTAATCACTTCGGAATCGTCTCTAGTACAGGGTAATGAATTGCAAACGATGAGTGTGCGCGTTACCCCTAGCAGTCATAAAAAATGCGAGCGTTGCTGGCATTATCGCAAGGATGTTGGTCAACATGCCGAGCATCCGACTTTATGTGGACGTTGCATATCCAATCTCTATAGCACAGGCGAAGAAAGAAAATACGCCTGAATGAGCAAGACGTATTAAACGGCCCGGAACATCGAAAAACATCTGAAGAACAGATCGCTAATATCACTATGAAACTACACTATTCATTGACTATCGCCCTGATTGTATTGTCATTGGACCTGGCAACAAAGTACTGGGTGGAATCGATCATGATCTACGGTCAACAAATTCCGGTAACGGGATTTTTTAATCTGGTATTAACCTACAACGCTGGCGCTGCATTCAGCTTTCTAAGTGAAGCTTCGGGTTGGCAACGCTGGTTCCTAAGCGCGATAGCTGCGGTCGCATCAATTGTCATTATTTATCTAATGAATAAATACAAAACTGAAAAACTGTTTTGTTTATCCCTGAGCCTAATTCTTGGCGGCGCTCTCGGCAACCTCTGGGACCGCATAACACTGGGACATGTCGTCGACTTTCTTGATTTCTATGTCGGCGATTATCACTGGCCGGCATTCAACATCGCTGATTCCGCCATTTTCATTGGCGCCGCCTTGCTTATTTATGAAAGCTTCAGTAACAAAGAGAACGCTCAAGCAGATACGAATACCAAAACAGAAAGAAAAGAAAAAATCGGAAAACTCTAAAAACTATTGGGCATTTTTTTCTGATTCTTTCTTTTTGGTTATCGGGCTTTGCACGGTATAGCCTTTTTCCTTCATTTTATAACCACCATATGCGCCCGCACCTGCTGCTGCAGCCATCCAGCATCCCGATAAAAGAGGCAACAGCATAATTAAAACCGACAAACGCATTAATTGTTTTCCTTTCACATAAAACTCCTGTAATTGAGTTAAGCAGGTTATAGACATAAAAACTTAACATTCAGCGACAATTCCAATGGATATTTGAAATTAGATTATTGTTCAGCCATCAAATATCGGCAAATTCACTGATTACAGATATTTGTGGAAATTCGTTTAAAAAATGAAGTCTCGGGGTATTGAAACCATTCTTTTAATTCATCATGATGCGCGCCAATTGTGTTTCCCGCTGCCATGACATCCGAATAAAGCAGCATGGTATAAGAACGTGCTCGTTCAATCTCACAGTCAAATTCGTAGAAAGTCTTTAACGATTGATACCCGCCCCTTTGCTTTTCATCATAGCTCGACAAAACCCATACTTTTTTATAATGATCACCACTGTTGCGGACTGTTGTTGGATCAAAATAATGCTTCTCACCCTTGTCTGGATTAGAATTGATCATCACCCATTCAGCATAAACAGGTTCACAAACACCAGAAAACCCTATCAAAAGCACAGCAAATAAACTTTTTCTCATTGTGTCTTTTTATTTTTTCAAGTTATTAGCGGAAAAATGTGTATGGCCTATTCTAGGATAAAACACGAACGGCGTGAATCTGAAAAATTTAAACAGCAGAACTGGAGATGCGCATTATTTATTGACACCACCCTGTTTGATAGGTTTTCGCTGTTTTTTCTTCTTCTGGGATTGTGAAGTTTTTCCACCTGTCCGTTGCTGATCGCCCTGATCAGCAACGTTTAATTTCCAACCGCCCAGTTTCTGGATAAACGCTGCCTTGTCAACCGGCGAAACATATATGGCTTTATCTTCGCCATATTTTATTTCCAGGCGGTCCAATGACAGCGCCGGACTCGCCACTGCGTTCTGACTTTCTTCCACAGACATAATCGATTGAATTGGAATGTCCCAGGAAAACGGACCACTTACTATTTTAAGATTTTCCGAGTTCACACTGTACCGGGTTGAAACCAGTAGCCATAACGGAAAACCAGCACCGAAAATTAATATGACCGTGGCAAATACATAATTGAATGTCCCTCCGATTTTTAGCATCACAGATGCGCCCAGCAGACAGGCGATAATGGATAGAATCAGGCAAAATAACAGCCACTTGTCAATTTTTGATTTGAAAACGTTCATAATTAATCGCTGTAAATGTTGAAGTCTGGCAAATAGTTCTAATAATCAGAGAACTAAAAATTATTCGATTTAATCGTAACAGCACAACGCACATTACTTATCCAAAGAGAATACAATAACGGCTAACCTTTTTCACTTGAGGGCACCTCTAAAAATCCATACTTCGTTACAATACTTCGTTGTTTACAAAAAATGTTTCCTTACCTATCAATCATATGCTGCGTCAAAATTTTTGTTATCAACAAGAACTGGCCTCGTCTTGTTTAAAATTATGAATTTTTAGAGGCGCCCTTGATTGAATGACCAGTTTAGCTAAATTTTTCAGAACAATCGAGTACACTTAAACCTATCAAGTGGAAACGTATAGCAACTCAATGCGTATATCATTGCCGAAACCGAATAGCAAAGCCTGACTGCATATGCATGAAACGACAAAAATAAATCAATACCATTCGATTTGTGAAACTATCGTTACCATCGCACAGCGCCTGCACCAACGAAACATGCTTGCTGCGGCCGATGGCAACATCTCCTGTCGCGTGAATGAAAATACGGTATTAATAACGCCTTCAGGTGTTGCAAAAGCTTTTATGAGACCTGAGGATATGGCACTGATAACCCTGGACAATCAGGCCCTGCAGGGAAAGGCTTCCTCGGAGAAACTCATGCATCTGGAAGTCTATCAGCAATGTCCCGAAGCCAAAGCGGTCGTCCACGCACACCCACCAACAGCAATTGCCTGGTCTATTGCCAGACCCGATCTGGAATTTTTACCCTCACACGCATTAAGCGAAGTCATTCTCAGTTGTGGCGACATCCCTTTCGTCCCTTATGCACGACCGGGAACACAAGCCATGGGCGACAATTTAAAACACTTTCTCCCCCAGTACCGGGCACTGATTCTATCACGGCACGGTGCGCTGGCCTGGGGAGAAAGTCTTGAAGAAGCCTGGAGAGGCATGGAACGCATTGAACATTCCTCGGATATTCTCTGGAAAGCAAATACATTGGGAAAATTAACCTATCTTCCTGACGACGAAATTTCCGCGCTCAGAACAATGCGTAAACATATCGGAAATCAGTTACTGTGACATTGCTCGTGATAAGAAGGTTGCCTGAACAATTGATAAGACTGAAATTGTCAAAACCTGTTTCCGCATTTACTGTTTATCAGCTCAGGAGAATTAAATCGTGACCCACCTGGAATCGTTAGCGCTGCGTTTTACCCATACACCACATAAGACAGAATTATGGATTCTGGATCAGACTGTATTGCCTTTGAAGGAAGACTGGATTCTTCTTGATACGGTGCATCAAACCATTGCCGCCATCAAAGCCTTAAAAGTGCGTGGCGCACCTTTGATCGGCGTTGTGGCGGCACTAAGCCTGGGACAATCGGCAGTAAAAGGATCTACGCTAAAACAATTGCAAGATGAGGCGCATGCGCTATATAGCGCGCGACCTACGGCCGTCAATCTGATGCTGTGCATGAATCGTATGATCGCGGGCATACAGTCAAAGAAAACGCCCGAGGCGTTACTGGGCACTGCCATTGACATTTATAATGAAGACGTTCAACTCTGTGAGGATATTGCGAATAACGGCACTGCATTGATTCAAGATGGAGATAATATCCTGACGCATTGCAATACCGGCGGCCTGGCCACAGCAGGCATCGGTACGGCGCTCGGCGTTATCAGAAAATCCCGCCAGCAAGGCAAAACGATCCATGTGTACGTGGATGAAACCCGTCCACTACTGCAAGGCGCCCGATTGACCACATGGGAATTAAAAAAGCTGGACATCCCTTATACACTCGTTACCGACAACATGGCCGGGCACTTGATGCAATTGAATAAGGTGCAGAAAATCATTGTCGGTTGCGACCGGATTGCGGCAAATGGCGATTTCGCGAACAAAATTGGCACCTATGCGCTGGCCGTTCTCGCGCAATACCACACTATACCCTTTTATGTTGCCGGCCCCTATACCACCATGGACTGGCATTGTGCAGATGGCAACCAGATACCGATTGAACAACGCAATGCAAGCGAAGTATCCGGCGTCAAAGGTGTGTTCGGTCAAATATTATGGGCTGCGCCGGACTCACCGGTTTACAACCCCGCTTTTGACGTAACACCAGCAGAATTGGTGACTCGCTGGATACTCAATTGCGGTGTCTTTACCCGAGTGGATTTTGATCAGGGAAGCGTTCGGCAGCGTATACCTTGCCACATCTGAAAAAACTGACTTGGTAAATATACAGGTCGCTTGCTCAATCAACCTCCATTCAACATATTGTCGATCGCGATGTTGGGCACACAAGACGCAATAACGAACACTTTTAAAATGTTTAATACAGTTTTTTTGCTGTGCCAATTAATTGCTTTTATTTTGGCTATGTCATCATAAAATGTTGGCGATAATCCAGTTTCAAAGCAGTCATTAAAATTGACTGAGGCGACATGGATTCAGTTTGGCGCTCAATCATTCTTCTCCATCCGAGATAATTCTTCAGATATCGCGTAGCAACGCCATGGAATTGGCGCATCCATTGTTTGAGACGACTGGCGTAAGTACTGACGTTTTGTATGTGATAAACCTTTCCGATGACTCTAATCTCTGCATTTAAATTGACCGGCCGGTGTATGACACCTATTTTCTGTGCTGCGGCAGCTAAAGCTTTTTCGCCATCTCAACACAGTATTGCATCTTCAGCGATTAATGGTTTTAGCGCCGCAGCAAGGTTTTCCGTATTGATCTTCTTCAACACAAAATCAGCCGTGCAGCTCGTTCAATCACGGCATATTAAAACCGGAATCTGCTCGAATGACAATCCGCGTTTCGAAGCTTTACTGCCTCGCTTACGTGCTGCACGCTTCATCTCACGTTTCTTCCCTTTGAGCGATTCCAGAAAGAATGTTTCATCGGCTTCAGTAATGCCAGTCAGGTGCGTGGTTTTTTGTGTGTCAGACAACTCAAGAAAACGATGACGCCACCGGAATGACGTGTTGCGATGAACTAAACAAGCTTCGGCACTTTTGCGTATGCTTCGGTTGTCCGCCATCTGTTGTGTATAAGACAGCCACTTCTCTTTGTGTCTTAAACGCGCCAAGGGCGTTCCCATCTGGACATTAAAGGTTGCTTTGCATTTATCGCAGCGATAACGCTGCAATCCTGCTGATGATTCCCATCGTATGATTTTCTCGCTGCTACCACACTTAGGGCACGACGATTCAGTGTCCATGCGCTTCTCAATTAATGTGAAGACTGTTTGGATGTCAGTGTGGTGCTGTAACTGTTCTTCAATTTGCTTCTTCTGATGTGGCGTTAATTTATCAAGCTCAACCAACAATTCTTTAAATGTTTTTGATTTCATGACATGTCTATCTATCTGATTTTTAATAGCTATATTACATAACAACTCTTAAAGATGACATAGCCAAATACAATGACAGACAACGGTTTTTACCCTGATGCGACAGATAACAGAACTTATTTTAAGAGATTGCCAATGGCGATCCCGATTAAATTTCCCGTCGCGTACCCCAAGGTACCGCATAGGATAGCGGGCACCATCAGATCATGCCAACGGCGAGTCATAGCCATGGCCAGTGCTGTCGTTGGACCGCCGGTATTAGCATTGGAGGCAATGACAATCTCCGGCAGGCTAAGCCTGGCGTACTTCCCGACAAGTAAAATCACCAGCAAATGCACCAGCAGGATAATCGCAGCAAAAATCAGTAAAACTGGCCCGGTTTGCATCACGGCATGAATGTTGGCGCTGGTGCCAATGGTTGCAAAAAAGATCTGCATGAATAAGACACCAATTTCACGCGCGCCATTAAAGTGATTCATCAAAGCGGGTAACAGCGTCGCCACAGCCAGACTGATCAGGGTAATCATTAAAATGGCTGTCCCTTTATAATCAAAAATCTTTTCAATTTCAAAAGCGAGCGCACAAATCAACAGACTCATGGCAAGTGCAGCGGTCATACCGGGCAGATTGATGCACTCGCTGCTTTGGCGATTTTCTTCTGGCAAGATTGTTTCAGCAGTTTGCTGCGGTTTTACGGGGCGTTCATGAAAAAAAGAACGCAGGCGACGGATGGACGGGAGACTAAACAAAATCAGAAAATAAAAGATCATCATCAGATTGTCAGCAGCCATGCCTGCGGTCAGCAAGCTGCTGTCGTCCAATCCAACAGCCTTGGCGGTCGCGATATAATTCATTGACCCGCCAATATAGGTCGCGGTAAAAACAGCCGCCAGTTGCCAGTCATGCTGGCCAAGCGGCAGGACTGCAAAGGCAGTCAGCACACCCAGCACTGTACCGCATGTCCCTATTATAAATGCGCTCAGCGTAGGACCGGACTCAGTGATAATGCGACGCAAATCGGCATTGGCGAACAGTAAGGGAATAGCCAGCGGAACAAGAAAATCCCAGACGATTTCATAACTTGGCGCCTTCACGGGGGTAATATTCAGATTGGACAGCGCAAAAGCAGCCAGCATAGTGACGACCGCACCGGACAAACGTGAGCCAATAACAGTGCGCTCCGCCCACAGACCAAACGCAGCACAGCCCAGCAAGATGGACCACAAGGCCCAAGTCTGATCGGCACTAATAAAAGCAGGGTTCATGTCATGAAATATCTGCGGTGTAAAAAATTACCATCTTTTCCAAAGGAAACTGAGCCTATAACGAAATTTGTTTCTCACACGCATTGCAAATCTAAAGCAAAGTCTTGTTATGTACATAAAAAATGTACATTATGGGACCTTGTTTATGACATCAGTGAATGAAACAGAATTACGTCAGTACTTACCCGAATATCTCAAACAAGTCCATGAGGGTGAGGAAATTATCATCTCTTTACAAAGAAAAACGATTGCCCACACTGTACCCGATCGTGAGGAAAACGCGCGGAAGCGGCATTGAATCGCCTAAAATCGCTGCAAGACAAGGTTATTTACGGTGACCGGATTCTACTCTTAACAGAAGTGTATTAATGCAAGGTTACTTGACCGCAGCATTTTTTATATTTTTTTCCTGAACCGCAGGGACAGGGATCATTACGCCCAACTTTTGTCCGCTCGCGGCGAAAAGTTTTTTCGTGTTTGGCTAATCGTGCCGCCATTTTTCGGTGCGGCTCAAAATAGCGGTAAGTATGCATCACGCCAGCTGACAACCCGATTAATAACTTCTCCCGAAGCGCCTCGCTGACAGGTTCTTTGTATGGCCGCATGTCAGGATCGGGATCATGCTCATGACACAGCGCAAAAATAGTTACAAATAGACCGCCATGTTCATCATTTTGCATCAGATCAAGCCAATCGGAATAGTTAAATTCCGTCCCGCGCATAAATCCTTTTGCCCAATCATTGCCGGAAAATAATTTGCCCGATTCATCGCTCAACAGAATCGGCAAAAAGACTTCCTCACTTTCCAGTCTGGACAACACATCATTCCAAAAACGCATCACCAGTTCCATAAAGGTATTTGCTTGTTGATCGCTTTCAAAGTCTTCTTCATCCAGCAGTTCCCCACCTCCCCATAATTCCGGTAAATAGGCACTGGGCTGCGTTGTTTCCGGCGAGCAATGCAAAGCAGAAAAAAAACCATCCAGCATTTCCAGGTTCATCGCTTTTTCTTGTTTGAAGCGATCCAAAAGCGCACTTAACTGGTCATACTCAGCTTCAGCCATTCTATTCCGACGATGCATTTTCATAGATTATTCCTTGAATGACATTCAGTACTCACTTCATTTTATGAATCACGCGAACACGACATTCAATCCGGCTGATATCAGTCTAACTAACACTGGATGCAATGAAAGTCCATCCAGCGTAATACCTGTTTTGATATGCTTAACGGCAACGGGGTAACCGGACAATACACCAACCAAAAAATTCTACCGGCTAACCTGGATCGCCCAGCCTGAATCGGCTTGCTGTTTTTCTCCTGCCTGTAGCTGGGTTAAAATATCGATGAAAACGGTTTTTTCTGATTTATTGATCCATTCGTTCCAAATTATTGTAGCAAACATACAGATATTTATTCCATCTGTTTTTTTAACAGGCTCAATATCGCTAACAAATGACCATCCCTCAACAGGGTTGGTCATTTTGTCATTGATATCCTTACAGTAAAAGGAACTTTAAACCTGACAAAGCGTCTACTTTAACAACAGTTGATAAACATAATGTCAGTTGGCACACATAGTAAATCTTCCCGATCAGCTCAGTAAAAAATCACACCTTGCAGTATCAAACAATCATAAAGTTACCGGCACGATGGATCAATGTATTACCAACTCCACAACGTCAACAGTCTGCGAATTCAATTAAATTGAAAAAGGAAAAACATAATGCAACAAAAGATGATTGTGATTTATAACCTGGAAAAATGCCCTACAGCATTTTTTCAGATCAACCAGATATTTTTAATATTTTAGCGGCGGTAATGAAACAATGAGTTACAGCGATCATGAAACAGTGACAGCGCATGTCACTGAAGATAATTCAACTATGCTTAAGAAGCTGCTTTTTTTCACCGTATTGATGTTTGGTTTTAGTTACGCAATGGTTCCGATGTACGAAAAAATTTGTGAAGTGACCGGGATACGTAAACCAGTGGCGGATATGGAAATAGTTGGCACAGAAACCAAATCAGCAGATATAACGCGCGCGGTTACCATAGAATTGGATGCCAATGCGCACAGTAGGCTCTTACAGTTTAAACCACTGCAATCCAGTGTTCAAACACAGCTGGGCGAATTCATCGAAGTTACTTACGAAGTCAAAAATAACTCTAATCGGGCAATTACTGGCCAGGCTATACCAAGTTACAGCCCGCGTAATTTAGAAAAGTATTTGAAAAAAATTGAATGTTTCTGCTTTACCAAGCAAGTGATTGAGCCAAATGAAGTTAAACAGATGCCAGTGACGTTTGCTATTGACCCTCAAATTCCTGTTGATGTTAATACTGTGACAATTTCCTATACCTTTTACATTTTGGACTCGGACACTTAATTAGCCTAGGAATTTTCGGTGTGCACTATCATATCATTTAGTAAGGCCTAAAAAATGTAGTCAGTATTAATGATTCCATTACAATGCGTCACTAAATTCATGACAATCTGCGTGCTATATTAATTCTATCATTGAAGCTAGTTTGCTCAATCAAGAGAATCCAGGCATGCTTGGTATCGCCACGCAAAGACTCAGTACTTCAACTACTTGGAGAGCACGATAAACACAGCCACCAGGATGCCGGCACCCAGGGCGCACAGGGTATATTTGCGTTGCACTTTTTCCGCCTGCGGCAACAAATGTGTAGCACCAACGTATACCAGTGCACCTGCCGACAACGACAGGAACGCTCCGAGCAGCGGCCTGTCAATCTGACTGATAAAGGGATAGGAAACCAGCATGCCAAACGGAGTGGAAATCGAAGCGGCGAAGAAGGCAAGGATAAAAGCTTTTTTTTCACTGAAACCGCTACGCAGCAGTAGCAAATAAGTGATGATGCCTTCTGGGAATTCATGCAACACCATACCGGCAGTGGCCAGTATCCCGGTAAAAATACTGACGGTAAAAGTGATGGAATAAACAAGACCGTCGATAAACGAATGAAAACCGATACCGATCATAGGCACCAGACCAATCCCATAACCGGGGTTCAGCCCCCTTTCACAAACAAAGGCAGTGATAAAGCGATTGAACAAATGCAAGAGCAAAAAACCGCAAAGCAAATAAACTGGAGCATTTGCACTCATCTCAAAGGCCTTTGGAATAATATGCAGAAAAGATACCGAAATCAGCACCCCGGCAGCAAAGCAGACAAAATAGATGCTGTAACGTTTCCCCCATGCCTCGAAATATCGTATCGTGTAGATACCGATTGCAGTAACCAGCGCCGCCAGAGTACTGGCGCCGAACGCCGTCCAAAATGTGTTTTCCATGTTAACGTCTCCTATGGGATTCAGAACTTATTCTAAAGCGACAATCAGCAATCCGTTCTTATAGATATAGCATTCTGTATCTGTTTACTTTTTCCTGTCATTGATAGCAGTCTCAGCGACTTATCTCATTTCTGGTTAGAGTACAGCGGCCAGACTATACGACGACGAAAATTCTATCAACGCAACCGGCGCATAAAGACTTGATTCGCATGACTCCTTAAACAACTTGGATTGCAATTTAACCGACTTCATCATAGGTCGAAGATTAACCTTGAAAAGAACCGCCCTCGGCCTACCTAGAGTAACTCCCGCAAGACCTGTATAAAATAGGCGTTATCTGCAGGCAAAGCTGTAGTCACCCGCATAAATCCGGGTCCAAGAACTGGATCCTTCAGCGGTTTGATGTAGATTCCGCGTTCCTGAAGGCGCCCTGCCAGATCGCTCGCGTTGTATGGCGCGAAGTCAGCGAGAAAGAAATAGGTTTCTGTTGGAAAGGTTCTGATTCCCAGCTTCCGAAGCTCGGCAGCCAGATCTTCGGTCCATACACGCAGCATGACTGAGCGCTGATGAATTGTTTTTCCCTGTCGCAAGGTTGCAAGCGCCGCAGCCTGGCTTGGTCGAGCCAGCGGATAGGCGTCATTGCCAGTGTTGAGGTCATCGGCCAAAACTTCCGGAAGAATTGCGTAACCAACGCGAAAGCCCGCCAGACTATGGGCCTTGGACAGCGTACGGGTAACCAAAAGATTTGGATATTCCGGAACCAAATGGGCGACTGTCTGACCGGCCAAACCAATAAAGGCCTCGTCCACCAGGAACCGTGTATCAGGAAACCGCTCGAGGAGAACTGGCAAATACGTCATGTCAAAGATGCCGCCATTAGGATTGTTTGGATTGACGATCACGGCAAGCGTAGTGCCATCCGGAATTTCCAGTTCTGCCAGGTGAAAGGTAAAATTGTTTTCAGGTTGCAACCGGGTCTCGGTATACCGTAAGGCAATTTCGGGAAAGAGGGGATAAGTTGGCGTGAGCAAATGTACACATTGACCTAACCGGTCAAAAAGTTGTCTTAGAATAAGTTCTGATCCGGCATTGATATGAACCAATCGTTCAGGAACACCAATTTGGTCAGCAATGAATCGGCGTAACGGTTCTGAGAAAGGTTCTGTGTAATAATTGCAGTGCGGCACCTCGGCCTGAGCGGCGGCAATTGCCTCATCAATAGGCGGCAAGGGATTTTCACACAGCAGCAGTTTTATACCCTCAAATACCCCGCCACCCTTTTCAAGTATTGATGTCATAAGATACCCTTGGAACGACGTCGGTAAAGTAGTTGCGCAAACGCCAAAAAGAGAAACTGATCTCAACTCCGGACAGTTGTCTTAGGAGCCGCATCCCCTATCATCAATCTGCCTTTGGCAGCCAATGGATCCATAATAGTCCTAATAGGGTATCGCCATCAAGAATTGATGTTTCCGGACTTTATTGTAAAACCAGGAGTATTTTGCACGATTGCTCGGTTTCAGGCGCCGATTTATACGCATTAAGTCAAAGACGCTTTTTAAGCTGTTTCAGATACTTTGGAGTCATTTCAATTTGCAGCATTAAAACATGACACATATCGATATGCACAGATTCATGTATTTAATTCCTGCACATTTACAATTCTTATAACCTTTTTCTATACTTTCAGGATGGCATTTCTTCGAGCTTTGTTTTGCAAGTCATTGGTATCAGAATGTTCCCCTAATGCCCACGACAATACCTCTGCCCGGCAAAGGCGCGACATTTTTCAGAAATGAAGTATGCACCCGCATATCCTCATCGAGCAGGTTTCTGCCCTGTAAAAATAGCGTGTGATAAGCCGATTCGCCGCGTTTGAATCGATAGCTGAGCTCCGCATTCATCAGGGTATATCCCGGCGTTTCCGTTTCCAGAACGGCGACACGATCCTGGCGCGTCACCCGGGTCACATTGAAATTCCCCTGCCAGTTACCCTGCATATAATCCAAATCCACGCCATAGCGCTGCGGGGTGATACGTGGAATATTGCCATTGTTTTTCAGCTTGCCATGGACGATATCGGTAAACAACCGCATACTCAGCCGTTCGGGCAGCAATGCAATCCGTGCTTCTGCCTCCAGACCATAGAAATGGGCGCGCGTTTGCGCAAAATCCTGAATCAGGAATGCGCCATCGATATCGAGTTCCCCGTTATTATTGACGCGATCAGCAAAGCCGTCACCATTGCTATCGCGACTGCTTTGAAAGATATAATTATCGATCAGGTTATAAAACAGGTTGATACGCCCGGTAATCGCGCCATCGGTTTTCTGGAACGACAGATCAAAGTTATTGGAAGTTTCTTTATTCAAATGCTGATCGCCGACAGCAAAGGTGTTGGTCGCAACATGAATGCCGTTCGCGTATAGTGCATTGAGTATGGGGGCACGCTGCCCGCGTGTTGCCGTCAGATCAATTTGGTATCCGTCAACAAGCGCCCAGGCGCTCCCCGCCGAGACGCTGTATAAATTAAAATCGCGCGATAACAGCAAGGCATTCTGCGGATTCTGGTTGGCATGTTCAAAACGCCCCCCGACTTCGAACATCCAGCGCCGCCATTGATACTGCTCAAGCGCAAATAATCCGACCGAGTGCGATATTGTGGGTGGCACAAATGCTTCTTCGCCTTTCGCCGAGAAATCCTGATACTGGAACTGTGCGCCCAACACACCTTGCAAATTGGTCATCGGCGCATGCAACAACTCGAACCGTCCGTCAACCTCATCGTTTTTCAGTCGCGTCCCGATCTCACCATTGCCTTCCAGTTCATCATGCTGGTAATCATTATAATTGACACGCATTTTTAGTTGCTGAAAGCCCTTGACCGGATCATCCAGTTCACCGGCAAGACCATAGCGCGTTTGTCCCATATCTATCTTCGCACCTTCCGGCCCCGGAATCCCATAAAAATTCTCAAGATGGGTAACCGATAAACCAACATAGCCCAGCTCTCCAATATAAGAACTGCCGACAGAAACATTGCTGGAATCGATAGCACTGTTTCTGACCACACCCAGTCCACTGTCAGGATTAGCCGGATCTGCACGCCCGGGAATTTTTATATCGTCGGTTTTTCTTTTTGCGCCTTCGATGTTCCACGAAATCTGTCCCCGGCTGCCCGAGGCGCTGAATATTCCCGAACGCTCCTCCATTGCCGAGTTAAAACGCCCTTCAAAATGACCTTGCGCTGATTTATACATGCGATCAGGAATCCGGTCGTTGATCACATTCACAACGCCATTCGACGTACCGCTACCGTAAAGCAGCGTCGCCGGGCCGCGTAGAATTTCGATCCGCGAGGCATTGAGTGTCTCCGTTGCAACCGCATGATCCGGACTGATCACCGAAAGATCGCCCATCCCGACACCGCTTTCCAGTATCCGTATGCGTGAACTGTCTTGACCGCGGATAATCGGACGGCTGGCGCCAGGCCCAAAACTGCTCGAAGAAATACCCAGCTCACGTGACAACATATCGCCCAAACCGGCCTCCCGGTTTCGGCGCAAATCGTTCTCAAGAATTACTTTTTCGGGCTTAATCCAATACGGCTCAGACTGTTGATTTACCGGCGCGGTCACGACTACGCCAGGCAACTCGGTTACATCAGCCGGTTTTTGCGCCAGGACCGCAGGAATATCCGGCAGAGCAAGTCCTAACAGCAAAACAAGCAGTTTCGGCATAGAATTCTTGCCATGCACGGCGGTTATATCCGGTTTATGTCTTAAGTGCATGGATTAAAATCGATCATCAAAAAGTCCAAGAAATTATGCAACTGTGTTGCATTTATAATGCCGTCAACCGGAAAAATCTATTGCTCAATCTATTAGTGTTAGCGAATTAGAATTGAACAATCCGCCAGGGAAAAACAAAATACAAATAATCGGGCCGCTCGTTATCGCCGCCTGGCGTCAAATGCCGCTTCCTCAAACGCATTGTGCACATAGCCCTTTGACTGTTAATTCTATAGTCTGGAACTGATAGCCGGTTGGCAAAGTCATATGGCGTCCTGATGGCAAGTCTTCCAAGCATACAACCTTTGCACATTTCGTACATTTAAAGTGTGCATGCTGACGGGAATAAGCGGCATGGTTGACATGAAATCGCCACACCCGGTCGTCACTGGTAATCTTGTGAATCAGACCTCTGTCCGCAAGCCACTGTAATACACGATAGAGCGTTACACGGTCCGGCTGCTGGCCAGGCAGGCGTTCTTCAATTTCACGGTGCGTAATTGCCTGCTCTTCTGCCAGCAATAGCGCAAGAATTCTCACCCGGCCTTCAGTTGCACGGCCGCCTTCCTTACGGATCAGTTCTTCCGCTGTACTTTGGTATGTGTTCGACATCATGATCAAGTGAACAATTTCGTTATCGCAACTCAGTTGCACAAATTGTAATTATTTTCCAGTCAATATGCAATGTCCGGACTTTATACGGCAAATCATTTTACTGGACAGACAGAGCTTACAATAAAACCCCGCATTCTGCAGATTGACTAACGGCAGCGTGCACAATATCCCGTCCCAGCAGGCGTTTTGACAATCTGGACAATCGCTTATTTTGACGAAAATCGCGAAGAGTCATACCGTTTCCAAACAAATCGATAAATTTTCCACTTTCCTTGTCCATCAATTGTTCTCGCAAGTAACTCTCTTGAGTAAATCCGAGTGCCAGCGTATTGTTCTGGGATGACACATTGTGTCCATAAATTACCGTAACCAGCTTGTTTAACCCCACGCGATTAAATGCGTAATCCAGCACCAGCAAGGTTGCTTCCAGGCCAATGCCGCGGGCATGATCAGCAGAATCCGGCAATCCAATTTGAAATTCCGCTCGCCTGTGCTGATATTGAATATCAACCAGATTAGCAACACCAACGGGTTTATGGGTCGACTCTTGGATAATGATCCAGTCAACGCTTTTTAACTGACAAGGATGCTTTTCATACGCTTGCAACAATGTTGCAGCCAGATCGTCAACATGTTGATACCGCGGAATATACCGGTTATATAAGTCCATAAAAGATGCATTCAGATAACATTGATGCAAATAGACAGCATCCTCTGCTTTATAGCGCCGCAAATATAACTGTTTTCCACCCAATGGTTCGAGCCATGCCGGATCTACCTCCGTACAATTTTGTTTCGCCTTGGCAAAATCCGGACGCAGCGTAACAGCACGCAAAAAATGCGCTCTCGCTTCTTCAATTCTGTCGAGTTGCCTCAATCCCATCCCAAGATTGTTGTGCGCTTCCGGATAATTCTCATGTAGTGCCAAGGCATTACGGTAACAGACTATCGCATCCTCGGTTTTTCTCATTTTCTGCAAGGTATTACCGAGATTATTCAACGCCTGCGGATATCTGGGCTGAATTGCAAGCGCCTTGCGAAAACTGTCCGCCGCTTCGCTCAACCGGTTTTGTGATAATAATACGCTGCCAAGAATATTGTACGTTCCGGCATTTGAAGAATCGTACTCAAGCGACTGCAGACAATACCGTATGGCGTCTTCAAAGCATCCCTGCTCCCATAACGCATTGCCATAATTACCATAAAAATCCGCTCTTTTTGGATTAGCGGCAATGGCTTTTTCAAAATAATCGTTTGCCAGTGGGAACTTGCGGTCTTGCGCGTAAATAATCGCAAGAAGGTGGAGTGCATCCGGTTGTTCTGGCGCAACGGTATAAATATCCAAACAGTGCCGCTCTGCCTGTCTGAGTTGCCCACCTTGATAGCATCGCAATGCGTTATGGAGCAGTTCAGACACCGTTATGTTATTTTCCGACACCGTCAAGTTCTCCCATCTGGACTATTACAGAAGATATTAAACCAATCGAAAAAAAACAAAAACCCGCACGATTATTAAGAACAAATCATGCGGGTTTTGTTGACTGGTATCGTCTAAAAGAACATCGGTTCAATAATCGGCGGGAACGCCATGGTATTGGCAGTGGAATCAGTTGTTGTAAAATTAAGCGTGACGGCATCGTCTATACCTTCATAGGGATTACCGTCTGGATCGATAATGACGCCGCTGGCCATCTGTATATTATAGTCAGTACCGGACACCAGGTCGCTTGCGGGATTGATAGTCACGCCCCCAAATCCGTCGAACATCACCTGGCTGGTATCGCCAACATCAATTAAGCGCGTATCCGTACCGTTGCTGATGATAATGTCACCACTACCGGCGGTTACCGTTTCATCGAAATACAAATAAATATTGCTGCCAACCCATACCTCGGCAAGATCATCTGACGGCTCACTAAAGTTCAGCCTTGGATCAGAACTGATTGTTGTAAAACCGTATGTATCCGGATCGCTAATACCGGCAAACTCATGGCCATCGGTATCCTGAATCACACCCGCAGCCATCTGAATGTTGTAATGCGTATCCACAATCAAATCATCAACCGGCGTTATCGTTACTTTACTGCCGCTAAATGTGACCTGACTGCTATCGTTGATATCGATAGTGCGGGTATCGGTCCCGTTACTCATCACTATAGCGCCGCTGCCCGGCATGACATCTTCATCAAAATAGAGCCAGATACCCTCATCAATCTTGGAAACATACTCATCCGCCAGAAAAACACTGATTGATGGTTCAGGAGAAATAGTCGTAAAATTGAGTGTATCCGGATCACTAATCCCCGCATAAGCATGGCCGGCCATATCGGTGATCACACCACTGTCCATCAGAACATGATAGGTTTCACCAAGAACCAGATCGTCGGCCGGATTAATCACTACGCCGTTATAACCATCAAACATCACCTGACTGGCATCGTGGATGTCTATCGTGCGAGTATCTGCGCCATTGCTGATAATAATATTTCCGCTCCCGGGCATGATCATTTCGTTAAAATAGAACGACAAGTCATCATCGATTTTGAATGCCGCCTCATCCTGCGGATTACTCGAGTCGAGCACCGGATTCGTCGGAATCGTGGTGAAATTCAATGTATCCGGATCGCCGATGCCCGCATAAGCATGACCGGCCAAATCGGTTAACACTCCGCTGGCCATTTGAATGTTATAGGTGGTGTCCGGAATCAAATCATCAAACGGATTGATGATCACCCCGCCGAAGCCATCGAACGCAACCTGATTTGTGTCCTGGACATCTATGGTGCGCGTATCCGTGCCATTACTGATGATAATCGTACCACTTCCCGCAACAACCGGCTCGTCAAAGTCCAGACGGATATCGCTATCAACCTGAAACGCGGTGAATTCATCCATAGGATCGCTATACACCAAACGCGGATTGGAAGGAATAGTCATAAAATCGAGCGTATCCGGGGCACTGATCCCCGCATAGGCGTGACCGTTGGCATCCACAATAACACCGCTGACCATCTGGATGTTGTAGTTGGAATCTGGAAGCAAATCATCAATCGGATCGATGGTTACATGATCATAACCGTCGAACATCACCTGGCTGGTATCGTTAATGTCAATCGTTCGCGTATCCGTACCGTTACTGATAATAATCTCGCCACTACCCGCAACAACCCGCTCATCAAACACCAATTCAATGTTGCCATCCACCTTGAATTCCATCCCGTCCACCGGGTTACTCCAGGACAACAATGGATCTGCTGTTACGGTTGTAAATTCAATCGCTTCCAAATCGCCGATACCTGCATAGGGGAAACCGTCACTATCCAGAATCACGCCGCTGGTCATCTGAATGGTGTAATGCGAATTGACAGTCAAATCATCGGTTGGATCGATAATGACGCCGCCAAAGTCATCGAATGTCACCTGACTGGCATCGTTGATGTCAATCGTACGCGTGTCCGTACCATTGCTGATAATAATTGCGCCACTTCCCGCGACGACCGGTTCATCAAAAAATAGTCCAATGGGGTTATCGATTTTGAAGTTGTTGCTCTCATCCCGTGGAATGCTATCAATCAGAATCGGATTGGATGCAATCGGCGTAAAATTAAGCGTAACCGGTTCGTCTATACTATTACCAGTCGCATCCTGAATGACGTCACTGGCCATTTGAATGTTATAGCTGGTATCAGGAATCAAGTCCTCGGTTGGGTCGATAATGACAGAACCGCCTTTTTTCCCGCTCGTAAAAGTCACCTGACTAGTGTCATTAACGTCAATTACATGCGTATCAATACCATTGCTGATAATAATATCGCCGTTTCCCGCAACAACTTTTTCGTCAAAATCCAGAACGATATTGTCATCAACCTTTATATTTTCGCCCATAGATAGCGTGCTAAAAACCAACACGGGTAGTGTTTCTTCGATCATGAAGTTCTGAGTGGCTGGCACACTGCCGCCATGACCGTCTATAACGTTATACTGTAACTCAACCGTACCGGTAAAACTGGTATCTGGTGTAAAAACCCAGCCGTCATCTGCTTCAGTTAATGTACCGTTTGTAGCCGTGAGGTCCGTTACTGATAACTCATCCCCATCCGGATCGGTAAACCCGCTCAACAAATCATATGTATAAATCATGTATGGATTGTTCACCTCGCCATCGGCCAGATCATACTGCATTCCTGATAACACCGGCGGGTCATTGACGCCCGATATCTCTACCGTGGCAGCCGCCCAGCCGACTACGCCGTTGCCCATTTGAATAGCATAAGTAAACGTGTCGGTAAGCGATTCATTGGCCGACAGTGGTAAAAGCTGCGCAAGCAATTCAGGAGTATAGGTATAAGAAACCTTGCCATCATCCGTGATTGAAATTTGCGCGCCCAGCGCACTCAATTCAACAGCATCGACGACATTACGGGCTTGAAAATCAGACGAACCCGAGTCCACTAAATTGTTATTCTGCTCAGTTGACCTGAGCGCCCTGGTTCTTCCAACCGAATCATTCGCCAGGACATCCAGGCTAAACGTCTGGCCCATACCTTCAGCGGTACCGAGCGTTTCGTGACCGTCATTCCCATTCAATGAAGTATGATCGTCTCTCGCCTGGACCGGTCTTGCCAACACACTGCCGACATCGTCAGCACTGTCACTATTCCGGGAATTTTTTGAATTAACCACAGCAGTTCTCATTTTCTCACCTTTTGTAATGAATGGGCCACAAGCAATATAACTGGGTGTTTAACACGGCGCTGTGCGTTTTCTCACACGAAAACAAACGATAGCATTGTTTGGTTGGACCTGTGAGACCAGCGAAAATACAGTGGCCAACGAACAAAGAACAGTTTTTTTTCAAGTCTTGAAAAAAACAATTAACACACTGCGTCAAGCAGGCACCCAATCTGGCAGCCGTCCTACCCGTGAATAGCGGATTACTGGTATTATCCTTCCGGTAAACAACAAATGCTTATTTTTAACCGGCAAATTCAGGTTTATCTGCCCGGACTCTAATCTATGGATTTTTCTCCGTTCCTAAATTGGTTAGCTCAACACAAGGACGCCATCAGTACCCTGGGCGTTATCGTTACCATTACTGCCACGACCATCGGCGGTATCTGGGCCTGGAAAAAAAGCCGCAAGTCGAAATCCGATCCTTCACTCACGCAAATGAACAATTATTCTGCGCAAGGCAATCAAATTGTCGCACCAGTTAATGCAAGTGGAAAAGTGGAAGTAAACCAGCATCTTGGCAATGCTCATAATTACTATGGATTAAACGTTGATGATGCGTGGAATATGGCCGTAAAACTGGCTGCCGAAAAGGGTGAGAAAGACGCCCAGATCATCCAGTCATTACAGGAAACCATCCAGGCGCTGACCCGGCAAAACACCAATCCATACGATATCCGGCAAGCACTGGAACTATTCGACCAGGGTAACACAAAAAAAGCCGAAGAAATCTATGAAGGCGTCGCAGCCGAAGCACGGCACACAGGCAGAGCGGTCAATATCCAGGAAGCTGAAGCGTTGCGCCATTTAGGCTCACTGGCATTTTTGCACGATAAGCAAAAGGTATTGAACGCCAATCAACGCAGCACAGCACTCGATCCGGATCATCTGGACGGCTGGAATCAGCTAGGACATCTGTACCAAAGAATAGGCGAACTTGGACACGCAGAAAATGCCTACCGGATCCGCGGCGAGCTTGATCAAGCGATCACCTATTGGAACAAATCCCTGGAATTGTTCACCGGAGTGGGTGCAAAATCCCAGATAGAACTGGTGCAGTCCTTGCTCGACGCGGTTCAGCCAATTCATGCCGATTAACCAGAGAATTGGGTAATAGTCAAGGAATTCCCATGTCTGAATTAACACAAAAAGAAAACCCCAATCTTTCCGAACGCGTCCTCGAATCGGTCGAGCGTATCGGCAACAAACTGCCCGATCCGACAGTTTTGTTTATCGTATTACTGTTCATGGTCTGGATCGTGTCGTGGTTGCTGTCGTATGTCCCGTTTGACGTCGTCGACCCGCGCACCGGGGAACAACTCCTTGTGAATAACCTGCTGACCGGCGCGGCGGTGACCGAATTCATGTCGGTCATGGTGACCAACTTTGCACACTTTCATCCTGTTGGCGTGGTACTTGTCGCGATGCTTGGCATTGGCGTGGCTGAACATACCGGTTTTATCAATTCCGCTTTACGCGCGATTCTGAACAAAACGCCCCAATTGTTGCTGACACCGGTGGTCATACTTGCCGGCATCGCCAGTCATTCGGCAGCCGACGCCGGGTACGTGCTCGTCATACCGCTTGGCGGCGTTATTTTTTATGCAGCAGGCAGACATCCTTTAGCCGGTATCGCCGCCGCATTCGCGGGCGTATCCGGCGGTTTCTCGGCAAGCTTCTTACCGTCATCACTTGACCCCATGCTTCAGGGCCTGTCGCAAGCCGGCGCCCGGATTCTCGATCCGGCTATTGTGCTCAACCCGCTGAATAACTACTTTTTCACCATGGCGTCATCGTTTCTGATTATCGGATTGGGCTGGTATGTGACGGAAAAAATTGTTGAACCGCGGCTGAAAAACACCAGACTCGACGGCAGTCTCGAAGACCTGCCGACCATGCAGCCGCTTGCGCCAAACGAGCGCAGAGGCCTGCAAGCTGCCGGGATTGTTTTTCTGCTCGGCGCCTTTATCCTGATCGCCACAGCCTGGCCAGCCAGTTCGCCCTGGCGCGATGCCACAGGCGAACTCACATCTGGTACCGCGCCGTTGATGCGCTCCATTGTTTCACTGATCTTCCTGATGTTTATCGTACCCGGCACAGTTTACGGAATTGTGGCGGGAACCATAACAAGCTCCAGAGACCTGATCGCGGGAATGACCAAAGCGATGCATCAGATGGCCTACTATCTCGTCATCATGTTTTTTATCGCACAGTTCGTGTATGCGTTCGGCCAGTCCAACCTCGGTGTTTTGCTGGCCCTGCAGGGCGCGGCGTGGCTGAAGGCGCTTGCGATGCCGTCCTATCTCACAATCGTCGGCGTTGTCTTCATCACCGCATTTATCAACCTTTTTGTCGGCTCGGCCAGCGCAAAATGGGGTCTTCTCGCGACAGTCTTTGTGCCCATGCTGATGCAGCTCGGCATCTCGCCGGACCTGACGCAGGCGGCATACCGCGTCGGCGACTCGAGCACCAACATCATCACGCCACTGATGCCATACTTTCCGCTCGTGGTCGTATACTGCCAGCGCTATGTAAAAAACGCAGGCATCGGCACCGTGACGGCAATGATGCTGCCTTATTCGATAATTTTCCTCGTTACCTGGACTGCATTCCTGCTACTGTACACGCTCTCCGGTCTTCCGCTCGGCATTCAATCAAGTTACACCTTTCCGTAGCAGCAATACCGCCACTCCAAAAACCCTTCATATCCAACGCGCAACCCATTGCGGCCAATAAGCTAGCGCGTACCACGCACTTCCTCTGAACCTGTTTCACAGTTTATAAGGGTTTATGTAGATTTTACGAACAGGAAATTACGTACAAAATTAACTCAGCATCACAATTTATTGGGTTTTGTGGATTTATGCGGAAACGTGCGGATATGAAAATGGCGGGGCGGTGTCATTTATATCCAAGATATTTTTCATTTATATACAAAGCATTATTTTTTAATCACCTGAAAGTTACCCCTAAAGTTACCCCTGTTTTGGCTTCACTGCCCCATTTTTAAGCAACAAGCAACCATCAAATATTATTTATCTCTGCCAGTCAAGAGCCTTACATTTCATAAAAACTTACTTAGACAGTCGGTTTTTGCATGTCAGACTGTAGACTTTTAACTCGCCCTTACCCATAGGCAAAGCCCACTGAACCACCCCCTATTTAATTACGCGGCTTTGCATACGTTGTCAGGGCATGGTCTATGTAGTATAAAGCTGTGAAGATTTCACCTACCCCTGGTATCCATTACCCGGTTGACTGGTTGGGGCAGTCGATGCCTAACAATGACAAGCTGAATATTAATCCAGTTAATGGGACAGTCTCTATGTATGGCGTCTGTTGGACTTTATTCTTTGGAAACTTAAACTCGTGATCCCCACACTATGCCACATTTGTACGTTCGGTATACTTCATTCACATACATTCGAGTTATCTCAAAGAAAAAAAATCAACAAAACCGTACATCACACCTACGTTACCCTGACTTTTCAGTCAACATTACAATAGTCGTTAACTGCGGCTTAAGTAGAAAGGCCGGCCGACAGGGGTTATCGGTTAGTTTGAGTGACAACTTGTTGCACGTAGCGAAGCTTGTTTAAGGATGCACCGGAAGTAACAAATGGATAGGCATCATCCATGCCCATACTGCGGTTAAGCGCATTCAACGCGACGGTTAACCGACACCAGTCATCGAACAGTTCATCGAAAGAAGTTGGTGGTGCATAGCCGTTTGCCATCTGAGCATTGGTTGGCGGGGCAGAGACATCGTAACCATGAATTCTGAAACCGAGATCATGTGCAGTTTCTATGGTATCAACCATATGCAAATAATGCGCCCAGGTTTCGGCCCAGTCCTCCCAGGGATGTGCACTTGCATAGGCACTAATCCATTCAAGCTGCCATGATTGCGGCGGTCCTTTTTCATAATAAGTACGTAAAGCCTGCTGATAATCCTGCCGCTCATCACCGAACAGTTTGCGGAAATCATTAATTTCATCTGTTCCGTTGATTAAACAATCCCAGTAATAATGCCCCGATTCATGACGAAAATGACCCAATAATGTGCGGTAAGATTCATTCATTTTATCGCGCATTTCGATTCGTGCGCTGTGTTCTGCTTCGCGCAAATTAATGGTGATCATGCCTGAACGATGCCCGGTTACAATATTCTGGCCGGCAGTTATATCATCACTAAATTCCCCTGCTTGCGCTTCATCCTGCAGAAACTCAAAACACATTCCTCTGAGCGCATCCTGGGCACGGCCGACTACAGGCAGATTCAAACTGTAAAGGGTATACAGCAGTCTACGTTTAGCCTGTTCAATGCGATACCATAACTTCACATTCTGCGCTTCGCTGAGATTCGGGATGATATGATTGAGACGACAGGAAGCGCAAAATACAATGCCATCATCTTCCGGAACCATCCAATTGCACACATTGTAATCAGCGTAATTTTTGCATTGGCGGTACCGTTGATGATTCACTAAAGCTAGCCATAGATTTTCAGATAGCGGCGTCAAAGCGCTTAACCGCATTTCATCGGGCAGATAACCGACCATAAATCCACACCTCAAGCACTGACTGTTTTCAAAGTGCAAATTGTTGCCACAGCGACATTGAAAAATCTTCAACAAGTCACCTCTTGAATGAATGTAAAAGAAACAAAGTATAGCGTTAATTTGTGATATATTCCGCGCAAATTTTACTAGTAAGGTATATGATGAAAGCTGGGATGTTTGCAATATCGAAAACCATTTTTTTGTTTCCGGATTTGAAATAAAAAAGAATGCTTAAACTTTCTACCCAATTCAAAAAGACTAGCCATGTTGCAATTTTTTGTTAAATTGTTTGTCAAATTCACACGGGGTTTGGAAGGGAGAATCAGTATTATCAAAACAGCTGAATTCAAAAATTGGTTGATATCGATATCATCCCTTAGCCGCAGTCAACGAGATAAACTTCGGAATAGATCCGAAGAAAAGCGACTATTAATGAGGTAATTACATGATTGAGCAAAGCCCGAAAAACAAGCCTGCATGCCCTCATTGCGCGGGAACAGAACTCTATCGCTGGGGAAAAGCCAGCGAAGTGCAACGCTATCGCTGTCGCCAATGCAACCACACATTTAATACACTTACGGGCTCGCCGCTGGCACGGTTACGCCATAAAGACAAATGGCTGGAATTCGAACAGGCCATGGCTGACGGACTGAGTCTTCGCAAATCGGCCAGTGTTTGCGGAATTGCTTTAAACACATGCCTTAAGTGGCGACATCGTTTTTTGCAAATAACCGCAACTGAGCTATCAGGCAAGATAAATGATTTTGCTGAAACAGGTGAAACCAATTACCAGCAATCTCCTCAAGGCCAACATCCTCTACCCGACCCATTTCGAAAACGCAACGGCAAAGCTGTCAAGAGAGATACGCCAGACAAGTAGGCACCCGTGTACATTCGTGACAGGTAGTGAATGGTTGCAATCGCCAGGGCAAGACTGCCAACTGCGCATGAAAACCGCAAATTACGCAACACCAATACCCAATACCCCACTGTAAATTTGTTCTAACGTGGTTTAGCTGTATTTTTGGTCATTTTTAAATAATCAAACACCATTCGAACGCTCATCGTCAACTTTCTCATTGTTTCCGCGACTCCCTTTAAGCTGGTTGCTTTGATAATCCCAACAACAAAACGCCGCAGGCGAGTAATATTTTCAGGGCCATATCCGGTACGGATACGGCATCTGTCTTCGTCAAAGCACCAGTCTAAAATGTAATGACAGCTATTCTCAATACACCAATGCCCCCGATTTGTTTCCAATATTTTAGCGGCAGAGGCATCAAACTCAGCTTGGCTGGTAATGCCGTATACCAACTCTCGTGAGACCTTTTTTGTCTTCTTTTCGGTCGATTCCCGTTCAATAGCAAATGCTTGTCCGACATAAGGAAAGTTCAAGTAGTTGTTGAGTGTGCTGGTTACCCAGATTTTACGGGTTTCTATACGTCCGTGCCCGTAGCTGGTTGTTGTGGCATCAGGTGTCTGACGGTTTTTAAAGTAATACTGCAGATCTTCAAGCAACCTGGGTTGATTGGCTTTGACGGTAAAATGATAATGCGCTTGTTTGTTTTCTACCAGATAACGGGCAAATTGACGTTGTGTAAGCAGCGCGTCTGCAGTAATGACGACACCATCAATGTCGAGTGGATCAAGCAGCGGAGCAGCTATTTTTATTTCATTGGTTTGTTTGGCCGCTGTGCAGTTGTTTGTATTGTATTTTACGACTTTTTTTGGGTGTAACAATGAAGGGTGTTATGGCCGATGGCGCTCATGATATGAATTTGTCTGCCTTCGCTATCAATCGCGCTGCGCATGGTCTTGCCATCTATCGCCAGACTTTCATCGTCAGCGCTGTATTGCTCGCTCCAGTGTTGCAATGCCTGATCCAGTGCATTCGGTTTCACCCTGATCAATGTGTCGCGAATAATGTATTCACTGGGAACATGATAACGTTCCTGCTTATAGTAGCACTGGAAACGGGCGCGGGCATCCTGACTGAGCGATTGTGCCCATTCGGCGATACCTTTATAACCCACCCGGCCACAGAGAATAGCGCCCGTGGCAATGGCCAGTATCGTATCTAACCGATGGCGCCTGCCCTGTGTGCGGCGTGGATCAGGGATGCAATTAAAAAAAGTGGGGAGTGCATTCATTTGATTGGCTGTTAGCATGAGCTTAGGTGTTCCGCATTGATAGACCGGGTTTAAATGCGATTGAGACAGCAGGTGCTGCGCATTGCGTTGCAGCGCATAAACAAAAACCAATTTAGGCGAAGCGTTGGATTGGTAACCTTGGGCATTGATGCGGCGAAACCCCTTTGTGCTGCCCAGCAGTGTCCAGTTGGCCGCCTTGTAAATCGTACCATGGAAATGTTGTGGATCAACGAAGGTTTCAAGTAGCAACAGTGGATGATGAAAGTGCCGCAACCAATCAGCTTGAAGCCTTCTCTGGCACAGCGATAAAATACGGGTTGCCACATTGGGAATGTGCCATTGCGGCAGAATCAAAAATCGACTGTTGTTGGTGACCAAATTTAAACGATCAAATTGATGGCGATATCGCCAGCCAATCCATTGGTCACGTGGCGCACATTTCAAGGCCGCCGATGAAAAACCGAGCAACGCGATCCATTGGGCACGCCAGGTGGCAACATAGTACAATGTTTCGCCAACTGGGCGAGCAGACCCAAGGTAATGATGTCGCTGCATAAGTTTATGATAGTCTGCCTGTTCTTGGTGAGTTACAGGACGAACGACGATTTCTTTAAGCTGCAAAAGATGATCTCAATCGAGTTTTGTTGAGGCTACTTTATATCAACATTCGTTGAGAATGTCCAGCATTATTTAAATGCACTCGTCCCTATTAGCTTTCAGGGGTAGAACAAATTCGCCCTGCCAATACCCAATACCCAATACCCAATACCCAATACCCAATACTTTAAGCGCTTCTATAGTGTATAGTTCCGTAATATCTTAACAACGATTTTATGGATGTATAGATGCCCGCTTTTTTTGACAAACCAATTCATATCCTAGGGGCAGGCGGCATCGGCACGGCTTTGGCCTGGAGTCTAACACGGGGCGGATATCCAGTTATTTTGGTCGATGCAAATCCGCTTAAAGTTACCAAAGGTCAGAAAAATGGAGTAACAGTTGATGGGTTTGAAATACTTCGAATTCCGATTATAACCTTTGAAGACTGGACTGTGCCGCCGGAAAGCTTTATTCTGCTATGCACCAAAACGTATGATAACGCTGCCATTCTCGCCCGCCTGCCAACCAGTGCCTTCGTAGTCCCCATACAGAACGGTTTCGATCCAGAATTGGAGCAACGCGACCATGGATGCGAGGGCATCGCTTCTTTTGTGTCGGAATGTCAACGCGATTGTCCTGTCACACGAATAACACGCTCCGGCAGTCTGCATATCGGCAGTCGCAGGTCCCTTACTGATGACGAACGCATCAATCTGGCATCACTCGCGGCAGCACTGGGTTCAGCCAGATTATTTACCGTTGAATGTGTAGAAGATATCCGGCCATATAAAGCGACCAAGCTGATGTACAATGCTGCCATCTCTCCACTGGCGGCAATGGCGGGAGTGGATAACGGCGAGTTGTTGTCCGACCAACTTGCCAAAGCGCTTTTTTTTGCGCTGCTACTCGAAAATTATGCCATTCTGCGTCACGCCAGAATTCCACTTGCGCGCATTGGACCGTTTCACCCTGACACCGTTTCATTGATTCTGCGTACGCCCGGGTTACCGGCCTTGATGGCAATGTTTTTCCGTCCGTCACTACGGGGCACCTATTGTTCTATGGCACCCGATTTTCTGATCAATCACGGACGTACCGAAATTGATGCCTATACCGGCCATCTTATCCGTCTTGCTGGAGATTTTCCTTGTCCATTAAACCGCGCCATACTTTCACTCGTGGAAAAAGTAGTCGGTGATGGCTTAATACCACAACGGAAATATTTACGGTATCTCGCGGACAATTTACCGCAAGGCGTTCTACATTGATACTGGTTACTGGCGGTGCCGGTTTCCTGGGCTCCCATTTGGTTACACAATTACTTGATGCGGGTCACGCTGTCCGGGTACTGGAACGCCCGGAAGCCAAAGTCGACCATTTACCGCTAGGACGAATTGAACTGGTATCCGCCGACATACGCAACAAGGAAGCAGTTCAAAAAGCAACTCGAAATTGCCAATATGTTTACCACTTAGCTGCCGATCCCAACCTTTGGCGTCCTAATCGGCGTGAATTCGACAGTATCAATCATTTGGGAACCGTTCATGTGATGCGCGCTGCACTTGATAATGGTGCCGAGCGGATCCTGTACACCAGCACAGAAAGCATTCTGACATCCCGGGAATTCAATGGCGGGGCAGCCGAACATCTTCGCCTCAAAGCCAGTGACATGCTGGGCCCCTATTGTCTGAGCAAGTTTCATGCAGAAGAATCGGTCTTTCGTATGGTGAAGGAAGGCGCTCCAATTATTGTCGCAAGCCCGACCTTGCCTGTTGGGCCGGGAGACCGCTCTCTGACCCCCCCGACCCGTATGTCCGTGGCTTTTTGCAGAGGCGATCTACCCGCTTATCTGGATTGCCGATTCAATCTAATCGATGCAAGAGATGTGGCAACCGGCATGACGCTGGCGATGACAAAAGGGAAAACCGGAATTCGCTATATTTTAGGCGGCGAGAACCTCCTCCTCTCAGAATGGCTGAATATCCTGGGCAAAGAAACGGGTCAACCCTTGCCACGCTGGAAGGTACCCTACCCGCTTGCATTAACAGCAGCCTGGTTCAGTGAATTATGGGCTGATTATATCAGCGGCAAAATGCCTATAGCCACAATAACTGGCGTTCGTCTGACCCGGCGCAACATGTTTTTTGATTCCTCAATAAGCATCAATGAATTAGGATTGCACCATCGCCCTATCCGTGAAGCAGCACGTGATGCGGTGGCCTGGTATCGACTGCAGGGCTGGCTATCAATTTGACAGTCATTCAATGGTTTTACAGTAGAAAATTCAAGAAATAATCAGCAAATTTCACTGGATATTTAAACTTTTTTTGAGTAAAGTTCATTTCGCAAAACCCTCATCTTTATGCAAGATTACAGTCTGAATAATAGAAGGCAAATGAGGTGACATTTTCTTTGTTTATGCACTTAAATAGTAGGATTTTATGTTCAGGCTCAGTCGTATCATTTCAGGCATCTTGTGGCTGAAACACCTTTTATGGCGCAAAACAATTTATATTTTGTTTTTGAGCAGCGCCTTTTCCGCGCATGCTGAAAATGCCCCTGATTTACAGGGCTTAATTCAGCAATTTGGAATTCAAAATCAGAATCTGGCTAGTCTGGAACAGGATAGAACGCTTTTTTTTAATGTTGCGGAAAATCACGAAAAGGAATTAGCCGCAGGAGTAGTTATTTACATTACTGCCGCACCAAACAAAATAATTGAATTTATTAGAAATAATGGCATGGCTTCAATCGAAACAGAAGTTACCCTGCAGGACTTTATTCCATCGCATGCAACGATGGATACCTTCAAAAAGTTAAACTTTGAAAACGGCAGCAGAGAGGCGGCAAATTTTCTGGTGGCAAAACCGGGTAATCAATTTAATCTATCAGGCCAAGAATTTCAAACGCTGCAATCTATTGATCCGACTAACGTCAATCCGGCACCACTTGCATCGCAAACATACGGTAAAATATTGTGGAAACGATGGCTGGATTATCGTAAAAAAGGCTTGCAAGGTATTGCAACTTATGATCGCGGTGCTGGTAAAACAGCCGACCCGGCGAGAGAATTACAGGTAGCCGCTATAAACAACACAATTCTGTCCAATTATTATCCCAAGCTTTTTCATTCCTGGCTTAATTATCCGACCCCGTTACCGGCAGGTGCCGACGAACGGTTTCTTTTGATTAATCGTCAGGTAGAGGGTCGCCCCACTGTCGATCTAGTTCATCGCATCATTCTAGCTGCGGATAACGGTGGAATTGTTCTTTCCCGACAGTTTTACGTCGGGCATTCCTATAATTCAAACCAGCTTACAATTATTTGTTTACCCTTTCGCGACGGATCTATAGTTTTTTATGTGAATCAGACATTTACTGACCAAATCACAGGATTTGGCAGCAGTATCAGGCGCCCTATTGGTCGCGAACAAATGCGCCGCAGAATGGATGCGCACTTAAAGCAATTGAGCAACGCGTTAAAGTAATCACAATCAAACGCCCGGTTTATGTTTTTTGTAGACAGCCAAAAATACTCAAACCAGACAGATTATCAATGCAACAAAATAACAGGAATATTGGCCAGCGTAACCAAGGTCTGCTTTTGTGCATCCGGTAAAAATGTCCTGCCGCTTTCAAGCAGCAATATCCGTCCATGAAACTGGTGGATAACCTGTAAAATTTGTTCCGCTGTATTGCTTGTCAGTCTGATCAGACTGACATTTAATGATTGATCATTGACACTTTCTCTGACTGTTTCGCAAAGCTGCTGATATGCCGCAGCATCAACCGCGGGCAGTAAAACAATTAATTGATTGTGGTCTTCATGTGCCAGCTCAATTGCCAGTGAGAGCGCATGCTGACTGGCTTCACTACCGGTAAAACTCACCACGACTGGTCTTTCAATATTGCAACCATATTGCAATACGACTAGATTGCAACGCGCAGTTGATAAAATGAGCCGGGTAATATTCCCGATTTTATGGCTCTTTTCCATTAACTGCGTATTTTTCCCAATGACAAGCAGATCTGCCTGACGGGATGCGTCGCAGAGGGTGCTGGCAACGTTGCCGCGTAACACATCAAAAGTAATTTCAATTCGATTCTGCTGCGCAATCGCTTCCACCAGTTTACGCAGACGAGCCGTCTGTGTTTGAATCGAACGTTCCATTCCGGCAACATTAACTGCGCGGCCGGAAGACGAACCATAGACAACTTCACGGACAAATGGCAGTTCAGCCATATGCAGCAAATCAATATCCTCTATAAACAGGGCATTGAGCCGCGCATTAAACCGGGTAGCCAACGTAATTCCGGCCTGCAGGATGTTCCGGTTTGCAATACTTGCGTCTAGCGCGACCAGAATTCGGTTAATCTGAATTTTTTTCATCGCTGTTGGATACGCCGCTACTGTTTTTTGAAACAGTCTGACGTATTTTTTCCAGTTCAAGTAACCGGGATTCCACTTTGGCATTAACCTGTTCAGCAGAGTTGTCCGTCAACACTTCCATCGCTTCATCGACTGTACTGTATGCGTAGATTGCGAACTGCTTCTGTTTGCAGGCCTCGATGACATCATCACGCAACATCAAGTGCTTAATATTACTGGACGGCATCAAAACGCCTTGATTCCCGGTCAATTCTCTAAACTTACAGATATCGAAAAACCCTTCAATTTTCTCGTTCACACCGCCAATGGCCTGCGCTTCCCCACGCTGGTTAACAGAACCTGTCATCGCCAGATTCTGCCGAATGGGCAAACCCGACAACGCGGAAAGCAGGCTGCACAGTTCCGCCATCGAAGCACTGTCGCCTTCGATTTTGCCATAGGACTGTTCAAACACCAGACTGGCAGAAAGTGACAAAGGATAATTCTTGGCATAACGTTCGGCTAGAAACGATGAAAGAATAAAAACCCCTTTAGAGTGAATTGCGCCGCCAAGCTTTGTTTCACGTTCGATATCGATTACTTTCCCGCTTCCGAGACGCGTAGTCGCAGTAATCCGTGATGGTACAGCAAAGCTGACGTCACCCAGTTGCATGACGGCCAATCCATTTATTTGGCCTACCTTGGCACCATCGGTATCAATCATCAATATCCCGCGATTAATTGCTTCTTGCAACAGTTCCCGTATGCGATCGCCCCGATAGATCTGGGCATCAATCGCACGTTGTACATCCTCGCGCTTGACGACAGATTGATTTGATTCGCCTGCATAATAATCCGCTTCACGCATTAGATCGGAAATATCCATGACATTGATCGACAGCTTCTCCGCATCACCAGCCAGCCGTGCACCATGCTCAATAATACGCGCCACAGCGGAACGCTCGAATGACCGCAGCTTGTTGCGCCGCAACAAACCGGCAATCATTTGTGCGTACACATGCTGGTTCTCAGTTGTGCGATGCATCCTGTCGTCAAAATCGGCCGCGATCTTGAATAACTGTTTAAATTCGGGGTCATATGCATGCAGCAAATAGTAAAGCATGCGATCGCCAATCAGAACAACTTTGATACTTAACGGGATAGGCTCCGGTTCAAGACTGACTGTACTGACAATACTATAAATCTGACCAAGCGATTGAATTTTAATCTGATGCGAAAAAAGCGCCCGCTTAAGCCCTTCCCAGGCATAAGGCTGCATCAATAATTTAAGCGCATCAATGACCAGATACCCACCATTGGCCTGATGCAAGGCACCCGCTTTAATCAGCGTAAAATCGGTCTGCAGGGCACCCATGTGCACAGTGTGCTCAACAGCGCCGATCAGATTCGCATAGTTGGGAAGATCAAGAAACACAACCGGCACACCGCCATCATGCTGCGTATGATCTACGATGATATTCACTTCATAGCGGCGGAATGCCGGCATTTTCATGAGCGACACATGCATGTGGTCCGATGGCTCTTCTTCACGACGAAAATTCTGCAGGTTATTAATGACATCCTGCTGTACCGCTTCAAGATATGCCTGAATGACATCGTGGTATTGATATTTGTTTTTCAATTCATCGATCAAATGCCCGGAAGCAAACATGACAATCTCGCGATTAAGCTCCTTTATCTTGTTCCGCGCTTCCCGCTGCCATTGCGGCTGCATGCGTAAAATACCGGTCAGTTTCTCTTCAAGTACAATGATTGTTTCCTCAATTTGCCGTTGCTCTTTTTCAGGTAACGCATCAAATTCCTTGGGCTTAATCACTTCATTGTTTTTCACCGGCGCAAACGCAAAACCATGCGGTGTGCGCAACAACCGCATATTGCTTGCTTCAGCTTCATCGTTGAGCGTGCCGAAAGCGGATTCAATCGTCTTCTTAAGGTCATCATCAATTTCCTGCAGTCTCAGGTGGTATTCATCGGTTTCGAACGCGCTTGGAATGGCGCTGCATAAATCTTCGACCAGTTGATGCATGTCATCGCGAAAAATGGAAGCATGTTCACTGGTCAGGCTGATTGCAATCGGTTCTGACGGTTTATCAAAATTATTCACATAAACCCAGTCAGGCGGTGTTTCCCGAGATCTGGACAACGTCTCCAGATATTCCCGCACAACAGTATGTTTACCCAGGCCGGTGGGTCCAAGCGCAAACAGATTATATCCCTCATGCTGAATATTCACGCCAAGATGCAGCGCCTTAAGGGCGCGGTCCTGGCCGATGATCTCCTTTGAATCCTCTAACTGGTCAGTCGTTTTGAAATCGAATTGGTCGATATCGCAAGCTGAATAGAGTTGACTTGTAGCGAGTGGTTTAATCATATACTGGATAATTCCATTTTTGTTCTTATCGGTCTCAAGTATAACGAAGTGTAATGAGGTGGGTTCTTTTTTGTTTCAATTACAACTATTCTACCGAATCATGCTACCACTTCAATATCCATCTATGAAACAATCAATATCGATTATCTGAATATCAGGAATACTATACCCAGTACCCAGTCCGAATGGCGTTGCACTGGCCTTATTACAAATGTGCAAAAATAGATATATTATCAAGCATCAGTTAAATTTTTATTAAAGTGGGTAAATACATGAAAATTGAAGGCATGAATCATTTTACTGTTTTAAGCAGTGATCTGGAAAAAACCAAAACTTTTTATATTCATATTCTTGGACTCCACGAAGGCTACCGCCCGCCCATGGAATCCACCGGTGCATGGCTTTATGCGGACAACCAAAACCATTCCATCCTGCATATCATGGCTGAGAGGCCAATGCCGGAAAGCGCGCCGGGTGTTATTGACCATATGGCGTTTTCCGCCACCAACTTGCAATCGACAATCGACACACTCAAACAACAGGGCATTCAATACAAGTTGAACCGTATGAAAGAACTTGGCGTCTGGCAGCTATTTTTTCATGATCCTGATGGCGCCAAAATTGAACTGGATTTTCCCGCAGATGAACCTGCACCTGCGGAATAAATAGAACTTCCTGTAACTTATTTCGCGCAGCTTGGTTTTTTCCCGGCAGCGTGCGCCTGTTGCATCAGGCTTAACGCCTTGGGCATTAATGCTTGTAAATCCTCAATGCGTGTCGCATGCGATGGATGCGTGGACAAAAATTCTACCGGTTGCGCACCCTGACTGGCCTGAGCCATTTTTTGCCATAAAGCTATGCTTTCCCTTGGATTAAACCCAGCTTTGGCCATCAATTCAACGCCGATGTTATCCGCCTCGCTTTCATGCAAACGGCTAAACGGCATGATGATGCCGTATTCCGCGCCGACACCGAGCAGGCTAACCGCTGTTTGTCCGAGCGCTGTTTGAGGCGCGGCAACTGCTGCGATTAACGACACACCCATCTGTGCGCCTAACTTTTGCGACATACGTTCATTGCTGTGTTTTGCCAGTACATGCCCCACTTCATGGCCAATAACGGATGCCAGTTGGTCCTGATTATCGACCAAATCTACTAGTCCTGTATGAACACCAATCTTATTACCCGGCAAGGCGAACGCATTCAGTGTCTCATCTTCAAAAACAACCACTTCCCAATCGCCACCAACTTCACGGGTTATGGCATTGGCGATACACTGCACAAACTGATTTTCCTGTGCCTTCCGGCTGATCGGTTTTTCAGACTTCAAATTATCAAAAGCCTGCAATCCCATCGCATCAACCTCATTGTCTGGCATAAAAATGAGCTGACTTCTGCCAGTTGGAGATGTCGCGCAAGCGCTTATCATCATGAGTATGAACAAAATGATGATTATTCGGATATTCATGGGTAACAACTCCTTTCAATTATCTCTATTGTTCTATTTTATACCGAACGGGACTGATTGCTTCAGTTATTCTTCGTCGCACTCGATACAGGCAAACCGGTAACATTATTCCCCCAAAATTGCAATAACTTCTTCGTCACTGACTTGCTGGAATACCTGATAAAACTGTCCAACCGCATAAAAAAAAGCGGGTGATTCAAGACACACGGTTTCATCAGCATACGTTGATACTTTCTGCAACGTCTCAGGTGGCGCAACGGGTACAGCACAGATTAACTTGTTTGGATTTCTGGCGCGCAAGGCATGCAAGGCCGCTATCATCGTCGAACCCGTCGCCAGGCCATCATCCACCACAATGACAATACGCCCTTCCGGGTTTAATGGCGGCCGGACAGGTGTGTACAATTCACGCCGTGCACGCATGATTTCAAGCTGTCTTTTCTTTTCCAGTTCGACATATTGCGGATCGTGCACAATCTGCTCCGCTTCTGGCGTCAGATAAGTCCATCCCGTTTCATCAACTGCTCCAATAGCTAGTTCTGGATTACCGGGCGCGCCTAGCTTGCGGACAAGCACAATATCCATATCGCCCTGCAACGCCTCGGAAATGATCTTTGCCATGGGCACCGCGCCACGCGGTATCGCCAGTATCAGCGGATTCTGTCCCTGATACGGCGCCAACCGTTTTGCCAGTTCTACGGCCGCATCGTCACGATCATGAAACATGGTTGGCCTCCATCTATTTTATTGAATTCGAATCCGCACGAAGTACTATAAATACGCGCAAAAGGATAAAATAGCAGAAAACAATTTGTTTGTATCGTTTGGAGTATCTTTTGAAAAGAAATCCCGCACTGAAAGCGTTATCCATCGACCATCATCACGGCCTGGTATTGGCGCACAAAGCCAAAAAGGCAGCAGCGCAGGAATTAAGCGGCAATGAACTGCAGGCCGTCTGGGCGCAATTGCAGGAACACGCAGACGCGGTACTGGCTGCTCATTTTGAAATCGAAGAATCGTATCTTGCCCCCGCACTGAGCGCGTGCGGCGATACTCACCTCGATCAATTGGTCGACAGGCTTTATAAAGAGCATGCATCGCTGCGCTCCTTGTTATCCCCGAATGGCAATCGCAGCACAGCCAATCTACAGACCCTTGGTGAACTGCTGGAACAGCACATTCGCTTTGAGGAGCGCGAATTATTCGAAGCAGCCCAGACAGCGCTCGATGAAGACACGCTACAAGCCATTGCCACCGCGTGCGATGCACGGCACAATGGATAGCACATCGATAGTCTTTCACGATTTAATTGCTTGCTTCCTGATAGAAGACATTCAGTGAGTCAAGGATAAGTGCCGGAGTCGACCCGAAACGGAAGTTGCCTGCGATTAATATTGGCAATCCTAGCAACTACGAAACACAATAACTTCGATAGATACTCATGGAGTAAGTATGACTTCGATAAGGATAGAGATTCAGTGCTGCAACAACCTTGATTCGGCTGATATTTCACTTGTTCTGCAGAAACTGAATATAAAGTTCGCACCTAATGGGACTGGCAAAAGTACGATTGCAAAAGCGGTACTGCTTGGTGCGAAGGAGAATCAAAATCTTCTGAACGAACTTATGCCGTTCAAACTCCGAAAAGAAAATCCTGAAAAGAAAAAGCCCGAAGTCAATGGTGCGGAAGCGTTAAAAAATATCATGTGCTTCAACGAGGAATACGTTAGTCAGTTTGTTTTCAAGCAGAACGAACTACTCAGCAATAGCTTCGACATTTTTATCAGAACTGACGCCTACAAACAGAGAGAACAAGAAATAGAAGCCCTAGTTAGTGCGATAAAACAACTGTTTTCTGGAAATAAAGAGCTGGAAGCCTTGATCAATACGCTAAAGGAAATGGGAAACGCCTTCAAGCTGAGTAAAACTGGCTTAGACAAAAAATCCACTGGTATGAGGGGGTTATCTTCTGGTAATAAAATCATGCATGTACCTGATGGATTGGAATCCTATTCACCATTTATTCAGAGTAAAAACAGTGTAGGTTGGATTGACTGGCAAACTAAGGGCTGCGAATTTGTGGAATTGTCAGATAATTGCCCTTTCTGCTCATCGAATGCATTAGACAAGAAAGAACAGATAAAAAAAGTCGGACAGGAATATGACAAAAACACTATCAAGAACTTAATTGCCATCATTGACGTAATCGGAAAACTGGGTGATTATTTTTCTGATGAGGCAAAAGAAAGGCTGACAAAAATAACAACCTTGAAGGAAGGCCTTAAAAAGGAGCATGAAGAAGCCCTTGCCACTGTAAAAAAACAAATCGATAACTTTACCGAAAATTTGGAAAAACTCAGAACGCTTTCCGCATTTCAATTTAAAGATGGCGATAAAGTGACAGAAAAACTGCCAGAGTATAAATTGGATTTGCAGTTTTTTTCCGAGCTTAAGTCAAGAAAAATGCAGGAAGCTATCGAGCCTATAAACGCTTCTATCGACAAAGTGATTGTACAGGCTGGTCAGCTTCAAGGCAAAATCAATCAACAGCGCGGCGAGATGAAAAAGACCATCGAGCGGCACCAGAAAGACATTAATGAATTTCTCTCCTATGCGGGGTACTGCTACGCGGTTGAAGTTGTCGGTGAAGGCGAACAGTCCCAACTAAAATTACGACACATTGACCTAGACGAGCACCTTAGCGGCGGCAATCAGCACCTCAGCTTTGGGGAAAGAAACGCATTTTCAATCGTTCTTTTCATGTATGAATGTCTTGCAAAAAGGCCGGACTTGATCATTCTTGACGATCCCATTTCTTCGTTTGATAAAAACAAAAAGTACGCCATTCTCGAAATGCTCTTCCGTAGGGACGCAGATTTGTGCCTAAAAGGTAAAACCGTTCTAATGCTGACTCATGATGTAGAACCTATCATCGACACAGTCAAATCTCTTTCCGATAAATTCAGAAATCAGACATCGGCGTCTTTTCTAAAGTTGGCGACCGGTAGAATTAGCGAATGCGATATAGGCAAGGATGATATACAGACCTTTTCTCAAATCTGTAGGAATGCGCTCACATCTGATAAGGATGATGTCATCAAGCTGATCTATCTAAGACGCCATTTCGAGATTTCAGACAACAAGGGTGATGCTTATCAGGTTCTCTCCAATATTCTGCACAAGAGAGAACATGCTATAGATACAAGGAGGGCTAAAGGTTTTGATGATAAATACCCTGAAATGGAAAGTGCGAGCTTCAACGCTGGATGTGGTGAGGTTTTAAATCATATGTCAGGATTGCATATGACAATTTATTAAAGCGGATCGTTGATCCTGAGGACATGAAAACCTTATATGGCACTTGCTCGAATGGTTATGAAAAACTACAGGTTTTTCGACTATTGGGGCTAGATTCTGGAAATTCTGTAATCCAGAAATTCATCAATGAAACATACCACATAGAAAATGAATTCATTTGTCAGCTTGATCCTGCCAAATTTGACACCATCCCTGAATACGTTATTTTGGAGTGTGACAAAATTCTTCAAGAGGCTGGAAACTAGGTTGAGTAAAGCAATCAGTGGGCTTTAGCTAGTAGCCCGGATGGAGCTCGCGAAATCCGGGAAAATTGAGCCTATTCCAGGCAAAATCACTCTCCAAACTGATACTGATCAAACGTGTCACGATTCGCACACCCTCAATTCAATGGACAAACCGTTTTCGCAACAAAACGGTGGAAGCTTGAATAAGGCCAGTCTTTCACCTGCTTAACATGGCTATGTTTAACTGGATTATAGTGGATATAATCAATATGCCGTGAAAACTCAACATCATCACGTAGCGTATGCTCCCAAAAGCGCCGTTGCCAGAGTACGTACTCGCCCTTGGTGTTTCGATTAATGGGTATTTGCTTTGCAAGTTGGATGTGTGAAATGGTTTTTAATGGATCGTCAGCGGGAAGAATAATCAGCATCATCTGGTGGCAAGGTCCAGATAGCATGCATATGTTCCGGCAATAAGACCCAGGCTTCTATCGTAAATGGCCTTGCTTCTCGCGTTTTCCGCACCGCTTCACGTAAAAATTCAAGATGATCGATCAATAAAGTTGATTTTCGATCACGCAATGTAACGGTAAAAAAATAGCTTCCACCCAAAACACGATTGCGTCGATATTGCACCATTCATTTGCCTTATAACCAATGATAATTGGATGTTCGGCATCTCCACTTATCCCGGATTCCACAAGTTCCATCCGGGCTACTTGCTAGCTGGAAGCACATCGATAGTCTTTCACGATTTAATTGCTTCCTGATTGAAGACATTCTGTAAATTAAGGATAAGGCCGGAGTCGACCCTGAAGAGCCTCTCAATCTATACTTTCCAAATGGCAACATACCTACAGAAAGCGGACAGTCGATTCTAGGAACGAACTCGGTCTATCAACTATAAACAGACTTTGAATTCAGCTAAGGACAATAACTAACATCGTCATGATCTCCAGAACCTGATATCGTGCTATTTTAGGATGATATATGTAAACTTTATAATTACGTGTTACGTGTCTATGAACATCAGCTCATTGAAAGAACAAGCACAGAAATTAAAGCTTCATACATTGACCGTTTATTATGCTGCACGTGACCCTGATATGCCTGTTCTAGTAAAATTTCTGGCAATTATTGTGGCTGCTTATGCACTTAGTCCTATTGACCTGATACCTGATTTTATTCCAGTCATTGGGTATCTTGACGATTTAATTATTATTCCACTTGGCTTGGCTCTTGTTATCCATTTTTCTCCGCCTCAAGTTATAGCGTCTGCTCAGCTAAAAGCAGGTCAAGTTGTTGATAAGCCAGTGAGTTATACTGCTGCTGTATTTTTTGTAATTATTTGGCTAATTGTCTTAGGTTTTTTCATGGGATGGTTTTTCCGTGCGTACAACACTTAATCGGGTAACCGAGGATCTCTAATTCTCAGCTCCCACAACACCCTGCATGCGGCTCTGCACAGGGAGTTTTACTTAGAATGGTGAAGCCTGATCCATCCATCGCGTAACGCATAAAGCCCCTGATATTTTAGATAAGCATTGGATAATGCCTGCTGTATTCCTGGGATTCTCGAACTACGCCATGGGCCTTTATTGGTAATACCACACGCAACCGCCGATTGAACTCGACACAAAGTTGGTAGCAATTGACAATATCAAAGTAATTCGCTCCAGTCGACAAATTATGACGGCGTTGTCACTGTTTAGAATAAATATTTCACCATTTCACCGTCTAGTTTGGGCACTTGGCTGTCGCGGAATGACCGCTTTTCAAGGTTGACCAGCCTTTAACTGGAAACTGGTGACTGACTGTTGATGGCCGATTGCCGCCAAAATCCGACTCAATCCGACCGTCAGCTTTCATTGCCGTTTGACACTATCCGTCAGATCGGAATGAAATAATACAATTTACAGCATCCGGCTTCTGTCTCCACCGGCAAAGCCAATCAACGGTTCAGTGGTCTGTTTACCAAACGCAATAACCTTGAAGAGTTCACCCATTTCGGCTGGGCTCACCAGTTTCTGCAACTGATTGGCCATGGGCAAGTAATTCTGTACATCTTCAGCGGGTAACCGCGCCAGTATATCGGTCACACCACAGTTCAATAAAAAATGGGCTTGCGTGGTGTAACCCATCAATTCCAAATCGGTTTCTTCAGCAACCTCGGTCAACGCGCTGAAATCAACATGACTGGTAATATCCTGCAATCCTGGCAGAAAAAAAGGATCGCCATGTGCATGATGGCGATAATGACACATCAGTGTTCCCTGGTTACGCTGAGGATGGTAGTATTCACCACATCCAAATCCGTAGTCGACCAGTATTGTTACACCGCATCGAAGAATTCTGGCTAGCGCATGCATGAAATATCGGGCATTCAGATTGATTTCACTCACATAGCTGAAATCTGGATCTAGATCAGGGTTTATCCGGGCAGACAATTTTTCGGCAATTGATTTAAGCGCCGCATTTTCGATTGGCTGATTGTCCCAGGCGAATTGACCGTCATTCTCATCATTTTCCCAGATGACAACCCGTTCGGACAATTCATTGCCGCGCCATTCAACCAGATGAACCGGCATTGCATCAAGTACTTCATTCGCCAGTATTGTTCCACAAAATTGTTCAGGCAATTGTTCAAGCCAGACCAGACGCGGCATCAAGTGAGGAATTTTCCCGGTCAGCAGTTTTTGTTGCCGTTCACGCAGCTCTGCACTGACCTCAAGAATATAATAGTGTTTCGGCAGGCAAGCCAGTTGCTCGAGTTCCAGCAACACATCCAATGCCAGTTTCCCGGAACCGGGGCCAAATTCAAGAATATCCGCATCGCCAGTACGTCCGGCAACATGTTTAGCAATCTGCCGCACTTGTTTTGCCAAAGTACGCCCATATAGCGCCGAAATCTCGGGTGCAGTGACAAAATCACCACTGCCGCCTAATTTTGTCGCGCCACCGTTGTAGTATCCTAACCCCGGCTGATACAGCGCAATATCCATATAGCGCTCAAATGTTATCCAGCCGCCGGCTGATTCGATTGCTTTGCGGATAACAGCCTGCAGTTTCTGGCTGTGTGCCAAGGCAACTTCAGTACAAGCGGGCAAATAGGTTGATTTTAAAAAAGTTGACATGGTTGAAACGCTGGACATCGTTAAATTTGTTTTTTATGGTAAATTGTGTGCTGAGTCAAATCTGATCGGTGTTGTGGCTTCTCAAAAACGCTAGACAAACACAATCTATTTTACGGGAGATAACTGTGCAAGGAAAAGTAGTTCTGGTAACGGGCGGTGCAAAACGTGTAGGGGCAGCCATTTGCCGGCAACTGCATGCGCAAGGTGCGCAAATTGTTATACACTTTCGCAACTCGGTGGAGGAAGCGCGCGCACTGCAACATGAACTCACTCAAAAAAAGCCAAATTCGGCAGCACTGGCTCAAGCCGATTTACTGGATGTAGATTTACTCCCCGACCTTATCGAAAAAACGGTAAAACGCTACGGTAAGCTGGATGCATTGATTAATAACGCATCCAGTTTTTTTGCAACCCCTTTGCGTGAATGTACAACTGAGGCATGGGATGATCTGGTTGGCAGTAATTTGATGGCGCCATTATTTCTGGCGCAAGCAGCCGAGCCTTATCTCAAGGTGCAGCAGGGAAGCGTGATTAATATAGTGGATATCCACGCCGAGCGGCCTTTGAAAAACTTTGTCATTTATAATACCGCCAAAGGTGGTTTACTAGCACTGACTAAATCTCTGGCGCTGGAAATGGCACCCGATGTGCGTGTAAATGGAGTCTCGCCAGGTCCCATATTATGGCCGGAAGAGCGCGAATGGTCGGATGATGCTGCACGCAAAAAAATTATTCAGGGAACCCTGTTGAAACGCATTGGTGAACCAGAAGATATCGCTAAAGCTGTGCAATTTCTAATCAATGACGCCCCATATGTTACCGGACAGATTATCGCCGTCGACGGTGGTCGCAGCATACATTTGTAATTTATTCACCAAAAGCATTCCGGATCCATTCAATATTCGGATTACGCACGCCTGTCATGAGTACTGCATCAAAGCGGCAGGAAGGCTGATTTTCAAGCCTGGAGAGGTAATGACGCGCCGCACGCAGCAGTTTTGTCTGTTTTGCTGAAGTAATACTGGCAGCCGCACCACCAAATGCATCACTGGCGCGCATTCTGACTTCGACGAAAACCAGTGTTTTCCCTTCAGACATAATAAGATCAATTTCCCCGAAACGGCAGCGGTAATTGCGTTTAACCAGCACAAGTCCCTGTCGCTGCAGATAAAGCATAGCGCTTTGTTCAGCATCACCGCCTTTCATGAACAAACTCTATTGCGGTTTTTCCAGCAATCGCACCTTGCCCTCATCAATAATAGCAGCAACCGGCTCTCGTATGAAATGGGCAGGCCCCGCAAAACGAACATGACCGGTAACACCATCGAACTCAATTTCATAGGGAGAGCTTGCCTGCAACATATACCGCATTAAACGAAATGCATCGATACCCAGCGCATAAAGGCGTTCTGTATCTTTATTTCCCATTTTTTCAGAACCACGATACGCCATCACCGCAGGGTGATCAGGCTGCAGCAACCAAGGCATATCCATAAACCGAATTCCATTAAGATCATGGTTAAAGAGTGGATCCTGATTTGTGACAAAGATCTGTGAAGTCGCATACACCGGCGTCCCAGGATTCAGATACGAGCGAATCCGGCGTACTTTATCTGCATCCAGCGTCAGAAAGACCACATTTTGTTCGCCATCGGTTTGTCGACGAAGTCGCGAAAAAAAAGCCTGATCGTCATCGTATTCTACTGATTCGGCAGTATTACCGTATTCAGAAAGCCAGCGGTCGGCAAAAGCATTCTGTAAACGTACTGATAACGCACCAGCATCCTTGATAATAATCGCATGACTTTTACGCGTGGATAAGGCCATTTCTGCGATTTGAACCGCCTCAGTTTCCATCTGCAAACCGAACAGATATAAATTTGGAGGCATTATCCTGTCCAAGTCTGCGGCATTCAAAGCGAGTGTCGGTACTTCAACAACATGACTGGAAGCCAATGCTGTAACACCATTACGTGTCAATGGGCCGACAATAAGCACTGCCCCCGAATCCAGTGCCTGATGATAGGTAATTAAAATATCCAACGGGTCATCCGTCGTTGAATAAATGCGTATGGTCAGGGGTAAAGCGGATTCTCGTTTAGCTGCGGCCACAAAACCATTTCTTACGGTTTCAGCCGCAGAACCAAAAGATGGCGACTGCAATGGCAGCATCAACGCAATATGTTGAGTAGGCGCATAAGCGGGTACGGGTGGCGGAACACCTGCACCCGGATAATAGCCTTCCGGATGAGTAGCGAAAGCGGAGACGTTGACGTATAGTGTTACGACTGCTGCCCAAATAACGATATAAGAACGTTGCATTGTAAAAATTTATGCTGGTAAAAGGTGTATTATATGTGGTTGCTACGCCAATAGGAAACCTCAATGACATGAGCCTGCGCGCTTTGGATGTTCTGGCGCATGTTGATATCATTGCGGCAGAACATGTTCAGACTTCCAGACACTTACTGTCACATTACTCAATAGCCGTAAAAAATATCAAGCTGATTGCGCTGCATCAGCATAACGAAAAAATTATCGTTAACAAAATACTCGCTTTTTTGGCTGATGGAAAGTCTGTCGCGTTGATCACCGATGCAGGCACGCCAGCAGTATCGGATCCAGGCGCTATACTTGTTCAGCAGGCACGGGAACATGAATTTACGGTTATTCCGATTCCAGGCGCGAATGCAGCCATCTGCGCATTATCCGCTGCGGGTATAACGAACCCGCACTTTCTATTTTATGGATTTCTGCCGACAAAATCCGGTCTGCGTCAGCGTGAATTAACAGCGCTTGCATCGTTACCGTATACTTTGATTTTTTACGAAGCACCTCATCGTATCCTGGAAAGCCTGAGTGACATGGCAACCATACTTGGCGGACATCGTCAATTGACTATCGCCCGTGAGCTGACCAAATTATTTGAAACCATTCATAACTGCAGGCTGGATGAGGCTACCGGGTGGATAAGCGATGGCGATCACCGTCATAAAGGTGAATTCGTTTTACTGGTCTCAGGCAGGCAGACCCAGGAAAAAACCGAAATCAGCGACCAAAGCCAACAGGTACTTCAAATATTGATGGCTGAATTGCCGTTAAAACAGGCCGTCAAGTTAACCGCTGAAATTTCGGGTGACAACAAGAATACATTGTATCAGCTGGCACTTTCAATTAAGAAACAGCCCTAACTGGTAGGCTGGTTTCATCGCTATAATACAATCGTTTTTTTATTTTCTCAGAATCGAATATTGTGACTACTTTACGATTAACCCAACCCGACGACTGTCATTTGCATCTGCGTGACGGCGTACAGATGCAGGCTGTATTACGCTATTCTGCCAGACAGTTTGCGCGCGGCATCATCATGCCCAATCTGAAACCGCCTGTCGTGACCACTGAAATGGCACTGGCATACCGGCAGCGCATTATGAAAGCGTTACCGGATGATCTCAAAAACAGGTTTGAACCGTTAATGACACTGTATCTGACAGACAATACCGCCCCAGCTGAAATCATCCGTGCAAAAGAAAACGGCGCTGTTCACGGTGTTAAGTATTATCCTGCCGGCGCGACTACAAATTCCGATGACGGCGTCACTGATATTACACGCTGTTACGCCACGCTGGAAACGATGGAAGAAGTCAAAATGCCATTATTGGTGCATGGTGAAGTTACCCATCCCGCCGTAGATATTTTTTATCGTGAAAAAGTATTTATCGACAAGATATTAACACCTCTGACCCAACGCTTTCCCAATTTGCGGATTGTATTTGAACATATTACGACACAGGAAGCCGTCACGTTTGTAACGGGCACCTCAGATAACATCGCCGCCACCATCACTGCGCATCATTTGCGTCATAATCGCAACGCAATCTTCCAGGGTGGCATCCGCCCACACTACTATTGCCTGCCCATTCTTAAAAGCGAACAGCATCGTCAGGCATTGATTAAAGCCGCCACCAGTGGCAATAAAAAATTTTTTCTCGGTACCGACAGCGCACCGCATAGGCGCAGCATGAAAGAATCAGATTGTGGTTGCGCGGGCATCTTCACAGCCCATGCCGCCATTGAATTGTATGCGGAAGCTTTTGAACGCGCTAATGCACTGGACAAATTGGAAGCATTTGCGAGTTATAATGGCGCTGATTTCTACCAATTGCCACGTAACACAACATCGATCACACTCAAAAAAGAAACCTGGCAAGTTCCTGAAAAAATAGAGTTTGCTGGAGATACGCTCGTTCCACTCACTGCCGGCGGAACACTTGGATGGAAAATGATATGAAAACCTGAAAGCACCCTAGAAAATCACGCATTATCTTCAAGGAAAAAAACTGGAACAGCTAAAAAAAATCAATTGTTCCCGTTTGTTTTGAGTCTGAAATACGTCCATTCTTCAAAAGATCTTCATGAAAATGCAATTGGTTTTTCCCATTGCTTTTCGCATAATAAAGTGCTTTATCGGCACGCCCAATAATTTCAGCCGCAACAAGCTGTTCTGACTGAATAAATGTCGCGCCAATACTGATTGTTACAGTCCTGATTTGTGGAAAGCTGTAATTCGCAATAATTTCCCGGAATCGGTCCAGGACGATCTCTGCTTCATTTTTGTCCTGAATGCGAAAAATAGCCACAAACTCTTCGCCTCCAAAGCGAAATAACAAATCCTTGGCACGAAAATTTTGTTTCATGATATAGGAGAGCAACAACAATACTTCGTCGCCCATGATGTGGCCAAACTGATCATTGATCAGTTTGAAATTATCTATATCGATAATGGCCAGACAAAATTTTAGCGACTCGTCACTATATTTTCTTCGATTTTTCCCATCCCACTCCTGGCCAAAATGGCCTTCGGCATTGAATGACAACGCCTGAATTTTCTGAATACTGTCCTCAAATGTATGACGATTTAACAAACCGGTCAATTTATCCTTCTGATTTTCATCGAGCAAATTGCGAAAATTATGCGCAATGCTAAGCAGGCTTGTAATGATCAGCATTTCGCTATCGGTTAAAGGGTGGGATAACGTAAAAGAGAGTAAACTCTCTATCTGACTGGCACCGAAGACCGGATAAACGATTAAATATTCATCATTTTGAATGTTGATATAGGGCTTCCCGGTAGTGTTTATCCATAATTGTGCGGTTTTGATTTCTTCCGGCACATCGATTTCAGTCGTATAAATTTCCTGGGTTTCCGAGAGTTGCTTCTTATTATCATCTTCTTTGCATTGAACTGAGTAGGTCATCAACCAGCAACTGGAATTTGCTTGATTCAACTTGTACATCGAAATCTGTTCGATTTTCAATAACTCTGACATTGTTTTTAACAAGCTGAACTCAAATAACTCGATGTCCCGTATCGTTGTTAAAATGGCCAGCCTGTCAAGCAGAGAAGGAACCTTTTTTTCTTTCTGATCGTTCACTCTTGAAGAACCCTACACTATAATCCAATCTTCGAACCAAGCATTAATTGAGCAATGCACAGCCCAACGGTAGTCACTAAAACAGTTCCTCCAGGAAATTTGCTATCGACTGATAGGCTCTATTCGCAGCGATTTCTTTATAAACTGTACCAAAATCAGGATTATTCGCTACCGGATTGGTAAATGCATGCATCGTACCACCATAAACATGCACCTGCCAATCTACCTTAGCTTCAGTCATTTCCCGTTCAAAAGCAAGCACTTGGTCGGGCGGCACCATTGGATCATCATGACCATGCAGGCATAATACCTTGGCAGTTATTTTTTCATTAGCGACATGTCCTTTTGCAAAAATACCATGGATACTGATCACACCTTTCACATCGGCGCCGGAACGCGCCAATTCCAATACACACATACCACCGAAACAAAACCCCATTGCCGCGATACGTGACGCATCCACTTGCGGCAAATTTCGTACTGCCTGTAAAGCCGCATTGATTCTTTGTCTTAATAAAGCACGGTCCGAAGCAAGCGGTCCCATTAAAGCACCGTTGCCTTCGATATCACCATCCCGGCCAAAAATTCCTTTCCCATACATATCGAGTGCAAAACCAACATACCCCATGGCGGCGATTCTTTCTGCAGCCTTGCAGGCAAACTCACGACGCCCGCTCCAGTCATGCGCAACAATTACTGCAGGTTTTGGAATAGCCGTGTCCTTATGCGCGAGGAAACCTTCCAACAGCGTCTCGCCATCCTGATAATCAATCGTTTGTGTAATCATTTCGTCTCTGTCCTTATTTATTGAGGCACACAATAATCATCACCCAGATTTTCCACTTTATAGTGATACAAGATTATTCAATTGTCTCCAGTTTGCCAAGCATTTTCAAACATTTTTTAAATGAATAACTTCTTGAAAATTAAAACTAGAATTTGAACAATCATCCAAGGTACATGCTAATCTTCAAGCACTCCACTATAATACCATGGGAAATATATACACATATAAATTTCCAGCAGAACAAAATTCCATATACTTCAGAAATTACTGATCAGATTTAAGGCAAAACAGAACTTCTGCATTCTGATAAAAAAAACGTTAAATAAAAAATAAAACTGAACAACCCTCGACTTAAAGTCGGGGGGTTTAAACCATCCCCGAAAGGGACACTAAATCAGAATTCATCAACTGCCTTGAATAAAAATCAAAATGGCGCAATCAAGCAACCCCTAATTACGCCATTTTGAAATCTTCCGGCAATATACGCCCGAATACAAATATGCGTCACTAAATAAATTCCCCTCAAATATTTCTATTCAGATGCAGCGCAAAGCCAGGGCATAAGCGACTTGGCAGGATCAGTTGAAGCCGACAGCCTGCACACATTGATCATGACATTACCCGGACCATTTGCAGCAACGTCCTTGCCGGATTGACGCAATGCCTGCTGCAGTACTTGCGACAGGAATTCCAGATCTGTCGTGTGATCGACAACCAGTAAAACTCGATTTAACGGGACGACTCTAACCAGCGTATTCAGTTCGTGGATACAACCCGGTTTTCTGGCCGTAAAGCTTCTCAAATCCATCAGTACCGTATTTTGTTTGTCGACCAGAGCGGCTAAAGCCTGCTTCCAGGTATCTGCAAAGCAGAACAGCTCATTGATACGAAAACGCCTGTCGAAATCTTTCTGCGTTTCCAGGGTCGCCAGTCGCTGCCGCAGTGTTTCATTACCGTTAATAAATTCCTGTCTCAATCGTCCCGATAAAAAAGTCAGAAATTCATGCGGCTCGATAGTAGCTGTAGCAAGATCAGGGCCCGCGATTAATTGCACATGCCCCAGGTACCGCCAGCGTTGCGCAATCGCCTGAAAAAGCGCTTCGCTCTTTTTGCCCAATGAAAAAACCCGCAGAACCAGTAATGGCCGTACCCTTAAAGCGTTGCTATCAGCAAATTTCATTCCTATCCGGACAGTCAAACTAAAAACCACGAAAGCCGTGATACCCGACAAGAACCAGAGAACATCCTCAAATACAAGATTAATCGCATAATAAATTGCGAATATCAGCATCACCGAATCCACTGTCAATGACTGATCACTGATCATCCTGGATTCATAAGCCTGCCGAAGAAACCTGAGTAACACCCATCCAAGTCCCGAAAAAACGACAAAACCGGCCAACAGTATGCCTACAAAAATTCCGCTCGCATGAAGTGATATTGCCTGCCCCAACTGAATAAAGTAATTCAGAAGCGTCTCACTCGCACCGGTCACACCCATGGCGAACAAACTGCCAGTAATGGCGGCAAACATAAAAACCCAGACCATTGGTCCCACAGCCCGTATGCGGTGATTCAGAAATGCTGCCAGTAACAACGTTGGCGGCAGATTATATGTTGACCAGACTATAAAAAGATCAATAAAACCCATATGGGGATTGCGTATCAACACAATGCCATTCATGATCAGAAAAATGATGAAATAGAGGATGATGTTGAATGTAACGCGTGTTATGGCAGTGGTTGTCAGCAAATTGAATACGATCACCGCTGGCCAGAAAAAAATGTAACCCATGACGACAATCTGCATCATGACAATGTCATGGACACCGGAAATCACATACGCCAACGCCATGATCAATGCAAATATGAAACCTGCAAACAGATGGATTCCTGCGGCCCGCCGGAACATTATCGAAAATTCCCGCCAAAGCCGCTTCCCGGTATCGGGACAGTGTTCAGCATCCACAAACTGCAAGCATAGTTGAGATTCACCCGCTTGAGAATTTACATGTGCCTGCAGAACCGGCTCCGGATGTTCACCAAACGGCTTGACGAGCTGACTGGCGCGCTCTGACATGATCCGACTGACCGCCTTACGGTAACGCCAGAGTAACACTGCGGACAACGGCAACGCCAATGCCGCAGAAACAATCAGTATGAACGGCAACTGGCCTGTCAATAACGTGTTAAGCGAATCATTCTGCATTATATATACGCTGCTAACTATATACGCTGCTAACGCGAACCCTATTCGGCGGCAGTCATGTGATTAATCTGTTGCGGTCTTGGCTGGCCGTTTCTGTTCGTTGTTTGCGGGTTCACGACTCTGCCAGAAAAGCTGTTGTTCTTCGGCAATAATCTGCTCGATCTGCTCCACAAAATGCCGGTAAGCCTGTTCTTCGTCTCCCACTGCGGCATATGCGCCAGCATTATTGATATAAAGCCGATACTCCCGTTTCATGCTTTTCGAGGCTTTTCGATAGCTCGCCCAGGATTCTTCGAATTTGCCAATACGGTCAATGCCTTTGGCCAGTGTGATGATTAAGCCCAGGCAAGCCGTCAAGATTGCAGCCCAGCGGGCATCAGCATCAACCGGCAACAACTAAATGACAGAGACCAGCGCCCCGGAAGCAATCACCACAACACTCAGAATTTGTCCCCATTGCTTATACGAAGATGCTTTTTTACTGTACCATTCCCGCTGGCCGTTTAAATGAGTCTGAAAATATTCATCCGCACGCTGCTGACGCTCGGTGGTTAATGCAGGCAAAACAGAGGTTTTTTCATTATAAATCCCCTTTTTTTCAGTGTTTATATCACAAAGACTGTTGGCTTTGAATAATGTGTCCCGGCTGCGGATTTAATATGCAGGACAAAGAGTCATGCCGGCCCTAAAACCACTCTGCTTACGTTGCATGGACTTTCAGTCCGACTACCGGGGCTTGTCAGTTTTCATTTACAAGCTGCGCCAGTTCCAGTAGATTCGTTGCACCCGACTTTTGCATGATATGACTTCTATGGATTTCAACGGTGCGGTGACTGATGCCCAGATGCGATGCAATTTCCTTATTCGAAAGCCCCTGAACAACCCACTCCAGGATTTCTCTCTCACGCTCGGTCAATTTTGACAACAGCGATTGTACATTACGATTATGCTGGTTTGTCTGCATCAGTTTTTCGCATTCAGCAAATGCTGAGCGGATACATGCAATCAGCTTTGCACGGGTAATCGGTTTAGTCAGAAAATCAACGGCGCCCGCCTTGATCGCTCTGACACTTTGAGGAATGGTGCCATAACCGGTGAGAAAAATAATCGGCATGGTACATGCACGAGTTCCGAGTATCTCCTGGAGCTGCAGTCCATCCATACCGGGCATATGGATATCAGCGATAATGCACCCCTTCAATTGCGACCGGTAATGCTCAAGAAACGCTTCCGCACTATCAAATACTTTTACAGCAATCGCTTCCTGCTCAATCATGAGCATCAACGAACGGCGAACTGCGGCATCATCGTCGACGATGTAAACAGTAAAATCTTCTGGCGTCATGACGCGAAAGGTAGCGTAAAGTGGAACTGCGCACCCTGCCTGAAATCGGGGTCAACCCAAAGCTGCCCGCCATTTGTCTCAATTAAAGCACGACTGATCGACAAGCCCATACCAAACCCTGTCGGCTTGGTGGTAAAAAAGGGCTCGAATATTCGACTAATAGCCTCAGGATCAACGCCCGGGCCATTATCAACGATGGTCACCATTGCGGTGTTTTCACTCCCCAGGGTTTTCACTGCAATGGTAATTTCCGAATCGGTGATATCCGCCGCACGCATGGCTTCCACCGCATTTCTGATCAGGTTCACCATAACCCTTTGTATTTGGACTCTATTAGCTTTAACCGCAGGGAGATCAGGTTCCAGATCCAATGTAAGATGATATGCATCGTAACCATCACTGCGCACCTGTAACAAGGTATCTTCCACAACGCGGTTCAGGTTCACAGCTTCAGTTTCAACTTCACGGCCCTGCAAAAAACCGATCAGTTCATAGAGCTTTTTCCCGGCATGCTGGGCCTGCTTAAAACAACCGTCAAACGCCTCTCGCACTTTATCATGGTCAACGGGTGAAACACTTAACGCCCGCTGCGCCACTTCACTGTATGCTGATATTGCAGTCAACGGGGAATTAAGCTCATGCGCAACAGCAACGGCCGTAAGAATAGCGACCTGCTGGTTAAATAGCGTCTCGGTTTCATTCCGCTGCTGCTGAAGCGTCAGTTCCAGTGTTTTCCGTTCAGTAATATCCCGCGCGATACCGACAATTCTGCTTGCCAATCCGTTTTCAAATTGTGTCTGACCCAAAGTGGCAATCCATCGTTCCGAATGATCCGATAATCGTAAAACACGAAATTCTGAACGGCATTTACCTTCCTCATCAGGATTGACCGCTTCGTTAAATACTTTCCGGCACTTAGTTCGATCGTTCGGATGAATTGCAGCGAAAAAATGCTCCAGCGTCATGATCTCGTCCGCCTGTTCCCACCAGAGCTCACGCATGCGATCATCGCAGTATACCCGGCCGTTGACACAGTCGATGTCGAAAATGCCTGCGTTTGCTGCCTGCTTGACCAACCACAGGCGTTCTTCACTCTCGCGCAACGCACACTCAGCCTGCCGGCGCCGGTCCAACACAATGAAAGTCACCAAAACACAAACCTGTCCATGGTCCTGTTCTTTGGCCGTTACTGGGCACAGGCTAATATTGACAGCAATTTCTTCACCGTGTCGATTTAAAACCATCAGCTCACAGGAATTACCCATTGGCCTTTTTCGGGGTTCAGCATTAAATCTTTTTCGATGCTGGCGGTGATGTTTACGGAAACGGTCTGGCATAAAATTTTCCACAACCTGACCACATATTTCTTCATGCGCGTACCCGAACAAGCGCAGCGCAGCAGGATTGGCATGCACGATATGTCCCGATGAATCCACCAATAACATGGCGTCGACAACTGCATCAAACAGTTCCTCAAAATGGATGCTGTCGATCAGTGCACTCCTTGACTGTTCAGCAGTTAAGTTTTCACGGGACATTCAAGTGTCAGAAAATCGTAATCAAATCATGTCAATATAAAGATACCAGGCACATATTTCAAAGCCAGGTAAACCATATAAGTATAAACCCTTACGTGTCAACACGTATTTTTTTTGTCAATCCATAAGCATAGAATTAAGAAAAAATTCAAAAATGTTTAGACATCACAGCATCAATTCCAAAGGAGCTTTAGATGGATACAATTGAATTTCAATCCAAGTCCAGTAGTAACGGGTCAACGGCAAAGCACACCGTTACCAAAACGAAATCCACCAAAAGTAAATCTGACATGCAATTAAGAGAAGTATCGATAGCCCCATATGATGATCGCCTGAAACGCCGTAACGAACAAGAGAGCCTTGCTATTTTCATGCTTTCTGATGACGGCATGATACTGGAATCAAACATTGAAGGACAAAAACTACTCGGCTATGCAACCTATGCAACGGACAAAATGCATATTTCCAAACTAATCCCTTTGCTGTCAAAAATCGAACTTTTGGAAAAGGAAAATGAACGCGTCAATCCGTATTTGCGTTTTCTTTCCCGAATTGGCCATCATTTCGAAGTAACCAGTACCACCGGCAGGAAATTTTCCGGCGAACTGTGTTTCAGTGACATCAACCATCTCGATCAACACCTCATCATCCTCATGATCTACCCTGTTTATCATTAAACGATGATGTGAATTTCAAATCCAGACCATTGGATTTGTTGAACGACAGCGAAAGCAAAAGGAGTAACAAATGTCCAGCGAGAAAAAAGATTTACAATTTTATCCCCCTTAAGCGCCCTTAATCCTGCCTGCCTGCCTACAGACAGATTACGGATAGACAAAGATTTTTTAACGCGTTAATTTCAGTAAAAAACAAGGAGAATACAGATGGTACCGATACAGAAAAAAAGTTTGTTGCTTTACCTTTCAGTTGCAGCGGCACTTGGCTTTAGCAGCGTTGCCAGTGCAGTACCGCAGTGGTGTGAGGAAATTAATGGGCCACCGTGTAAAGGCGGGCCTGGCGGCGGAGAAGAAGAAGCTGGCAATAACCTGTCCTTGCCGGCAATATTGACGGAATCATCACCTTTATAGACGCTAACTGGAACCCTCCAGCCGATCCGACATTGGGTGTGCATTATTCCTATGGCTGCGACGTTCCAGAAAGCGTAGGCCAATTTAGCTATCCCAACACTTCCTGCGTGGATAATGTGGAAGAGCCTACTGTATACCTCTCTGCAGCTCAATGCACGGCTCCCGGCGCGCCCTGTGAAGACGAAGCGGTATCGCGCATCTTCTGGCAGAAAGTCACCGCCAATGACTGGTCTGCTGAGGAAGATGGCACTAACGCACCCGAAGAAGTAGCTTATGTCGACTGGGGAGACGCTCTTGAGGCAGTTTCCTGGAATGAACGGTCGGTCATCCGTGTAGAGACTCAGCCTTATAGCAGCCAAATTCCCGGGTTTGATCCAACAGTCATGTCCTGTGAAGATGCAGCTGTAACTGCTTCTTTAAACCCTGATTTGGCTTGCAAGGTGGGTTTCCAGATGTGGCATGTATCCGGTCAGGGTACTACCGAACAGTGGGGTGTACGAGCTGACGACTCGAATGTCTCCTACAACTACGACTCGCCCTTCCAGATTATTAACTCCAATACTGCGCGTCTGAATCTGACAAAGATGGAAGCTGGTTCTGCTACATGTTCCGAACCGGGTGAAGGCGGAGCGGGCGACCCACCACCAGTCTTACCGATAGATAGCTGGACCGGTTCCGAGTGGGAAGGCACCTGTACTTGGCATGATGCCCCTTATAGCGTCGAACTCAGTGTTGGCGGCAAATATGTTTACGGTTACAACTGGCGGATGAAAAATGTCGAACTGGATTCAATCTGCGGCCCAGAATGGAACAAAACCGGTTTTTGGCGTTTAACTTTCTATAGCCCACCTATCTCTGCTGTAAATTTCACTGACCCAACTACGCCGAACGTCTCGCCTCCAGCCTCACCGAGCGAAGTGCGTGAATTACCACGGACAGTTTTCAATACTAGTCTTGCGACACTTCCTGAGCCGGGTGAAGACGACAGGCTCTACACGCCGACAATCGATACAACCAACAATCTGAGTTACATTGATATCTGTATCAAACCCAAAACACAAGGTGGTGGCGGCGGTAAAGGAGGCGGTGCTGGCGGCGGGCAAGGCGTCGGCGGCAGTGGCGCCGGTGGTGGAAATGCGCATGGCAATAACAGTCGCCGTTAAACACGATATTTTTTTAGGTGCAAACTATGCAGCAAGCCGGAATGTGAAATCACATCTTTGCTTGCTGCATTTTCAACTAGTTGGCAACTCATACTTTGCACGAGGAATTTTACCAATGAAAAAAAAATGTATTGCCGTTGCAACACTATCTATCGGCTTGCTAATAAATAATGCTGTCGCTGAAAAGAATTCAGCATCTCCGGATGATACACTGACATGGCAAACTGTCGCCAATAATGCTGACATAGTACCTGGAGACAGCGCTGGAAGACCGTTTAATAGTTACAACCCACCCTCTGTCAACAGTGGAGGTTTTGTTGTATTCCGTGGCCGCAGCCGCGGACCGGAACCACCTGCCAGCGGAATCTTTGCCCGTGATATGTCACGCAAACGAGGTAGCGATCTTTACCCGATCGCGACACGTGGCATGACGGTTCCAAGTCCTAATAATACCGGCGCTGATTTCAATGAATTTCCTTCTTTTGCACGTCTAGGACTGCATAATCAAATTGTGGCTACCCGCGGAAATTCGAATCCTGTCTGGCAATATGAAACGCCGGATGGTGAATCACGTATCGGAACTTCAGGCATTTATATCGCACCGGATGGTATGAATCTGGAAACTGCGATAACGCAACTTGGACTTGTTCCCGGTTTTGCGCAATTTATGGTTCCTGGCGTAGCAACGCCGACCCGATTTGACCAGTTTCCAGGTGCACCATCGCCTACCGATGAAGGATATGTGCTCACAAAGGGAAATTACACCTTGAATGAAAACCGCCAGACAGGTGTTTTTTTCCAGAATCTATTTAGCGGCAATCAGGCGGTTGAATTGATCGCAAATACCGCCACGAAAATACCCAATGTGCCTGAAAACGCCAATGGTTTAACTTTTGGCTCGACCGCACCGCCGAGCGCTTCAAAAAACAAAGTCGTCTTTGTCGGTTACGACAATGAAGAAAGCCCTTCATACGGCGGGATATATCTTGCCGACATTCAACCCCAGCCGCCACTCAAAACACTGATTGGTATTGGTAACAGCGTACCGGGCGTAACAAATGCACGTTTCACCCGATTTGGTGAAGGGCTAACTTTTAACGGACATCATGTCGCATTCTGGGGCACATGGGGAACCGAGACACGCACCTTACGTCTGCACTGTCCAACAGAAGGTAATCGCGATCGCAGAGAATACTGCCGCAACGATGATCCAAACACCAACCGAGATACCGATGAACGCTGGCAGGAAAAAGAAATCCCTGTAAATCAGGGTATATTTGTGCATGACACACAAACCGGAAACACCCTGTTGATCGCCCATACAGGTGAAAAATACAATGACTTTTTATACTGGAATTATTCAGGCCGTCCGCCCGGAACAGGCGAAGGTGATACCGACGCAGAAGATTCGGAACCGCCACGCTGGCGCTCCGCCACATTCATTGCAGTAAGTAACAATCACGGTGGCGCCGCCTATGCCATGGCATTTAAAGCAAGAAGCGGTGAAATCAATGAAGAAACCCGTGTCTATGAAAACTTTATCGATGGAGTTTATTTTAAACGTGGGCCTGGAAAATTCCCGATTGCCACTATTGTAGACACTACGATGCCTGGAGACCGGCTGGATGCGGAGACGCCCTCCTCAACCTTTATCAATTCGCTCGGACTTGAGAGAGACGGTTTTCGCGGAAACTATTTAGCGATCACCGCCAGTATGGAGGACATATCCAGTGATGAGGATGAAAGCACCTGGGCAGGAATCTATGTTACTGATATCCCCGAGGCATTTGGTAGGCATTAAATGTTAGAAATTATATACCAGGCAACGATCTATGCTAAATAAAAAAGGAGTAAAATAATGAAGCAACACATTTTCACAATAGTTGTATTCTTGACAGTTGCGTTTTGTTCAACGCTATATGCAGCGGCAGATGAATTTCCGTGTGGAGAAAACTGCCAGGTTAACTACACAACAGCTCAGGATATAGAAGAAGCCATTAATGACTTTCTTGGTAATCAGCTATCCGCGACGGTCACCCGGAATGCCGAAACCGGTGTGTTTACAGTCACCTTCTCTGATGGCAGAGTACTCAGTACAATCTCGGTTGGCTTGACGTTAAGAGCACAGAATATGTTACAGCAAAGGCATATGGGAGAAACCGAAGATGGACAATTGCGGCTGCGCTCACGTTCAGGCCTGCAAATTCAGTTGCGTAATGCATTTCATGACGAGCCAGCAGCTATTGGCGCAATGTTGCGTGAACGCTGGAGGAATATGGAATGGTTCAGAAACCGACTTGAAATAGAATCGCCGTCAGGTGAACGTATGTGCCTCGAACCGGCAATGGAAATTATTCCAGGGCAGCCATCGGCCGACACCACCCTCGCCACTGACGAGAACGGTCGGTTATTCGTCAGATACCGGGACGGCTTCCAGCAACATTTACAAGCCTGCGCACACGACATGATTCAGCTGCGCGACCAGGTGCGCACCTTGTTGCGAGAGCAATTACAGCTACACACAGATGGCACGATTTCAGTTCGTGTAGCGGGACAATTACTCCGCTACCGTTTGGAAGCAACGCTGCGCTGGAGCAATATACTTGATCATCCCGGTTTTTTTATGGAGCAGAATCGGTTGTATTTCCGCTATAGGGACGGGTGGGAACAAGAGTTGGTTCCACTATCTTAATGATACGATACAATTTAATCCTGGTCATCAGGCAAAAAAAAGTGCAAGCGCTTCCCTGAATTTGTATCGTAATTCAGCAATGATTTGTGGATTGATCTGGATGGTTTGTCTGTCAAGCCATCCAGGTTCAAGATACAGCCCGCGGTTTAATTCAATCTGAATACACGGCAGCGGATTGTTGCCGTAACACCGGGTTATATACCCCCCGGCAAACGGTTGATCTATCGCTACCCGCTCTTTTTTGAGGCCAAAGGCGCGGCATATTGCGCGGGCCATGTGTTTTATCATGGCAGGACTGCAACTTTGCCCGTGACGGCTGCCCAGACAAATTGCCGGTCGCTCAACACCCGGATCAGGACCAACTACAGGGCCGATTGCCTCCATTGAATGACAATCTAGCATTAATTCAAGAGTGTTATTCTGCGCGAGAATCGACTGTATTTTTCGATGGTATGGATGATAATATTTTTCCAGCAACGTATTAACGAGCGGCTGATTATGCCATATCTCCTGGCGGTAGACTTGTACGCCATGACAGCTCTGGCTCTTGACAATACCATCGGGATTGGCGGGTGGCAAATCCGTCGCATCGCGATTCAAGTCAACAAAAACGCGGGCAATCGATGTCTCGACGAGAAAAGCGACATCATCCTGGATGCCGTATATTTCACGTGTGTAAGCATCGCTGTCGGCCAACATATCGTGTTCTGAAATGACAACAAAATCGTTAAGTTCCGGCGGGATTTGATCGCCGCCATGCGGAATAGAAAGTAAAACGGGAAATGGCGTCATGCCCATCGTCTTTTATATTTATATCCCGCCCGCGAGGCCATCTCTTCTGATTTCGGCCACGCCTTGAAACTGTTCGCTGGTCTGGCATTTGAGCACGGCATGTACGGCGCCAAGGTAAAAGGAATACGGTTCGCGCAAATCCATTTTGTATCCCACGGATTGCAGATAGTCCAGCACTTCCGCAGGAAAGCGTTCAGCTTCTATACTTAATGTACCACCAACGGAACAATGAAACCTGGGATGCGTCATCGCGCTGCTGATCGGCATACTGCTATCGATTATATTAAACAAAAACTGGCTCATCGTGGAAAAAATCCGCGCGCTGCCGGGACTGCCCGCCACCAGCCATAATTTGTCTCTGTAGAAACAAATTATCGGTGCTACAGAGCTCCACGGTATTGCGTTCGGACGCAAATAATAAGGATGGGAAGGATCTTTAAACTCGAGGGAACTCATGTAGTTGTTATATAAAAAACCCAGCCCTGCAGCGGCCACTTTGGAGCCGTAAACGAGTTCAATCGACTGGGTAATACCAATGGCGTTGCCCTGATTATCCATCACCGACAGATGCGTGGTGTCGTTCTGTATTGGAAAGATATCACTCAGCGGTAAAGTTGAATCAATGACATCGCAGATCGATGCCGACAGTTTTTTGGCATAGCTGCTGCTCAGCAGCTTTTTGTCATCCGGCAATTGCGGATAAACATTGGGATCAAACGGACGCTCTTTATGATTGAGCAGTGCTTTCCTGAACGCTTCAGCAATAAAATGAAATGATTTCGGGTCGCGCTCTCGCAGCAAATGCGGTGGAAGATACTTCAGCACTTGCAGTGTTAACAGCAATGTTCTGCCCGCCGAAGGCGGCGGACAGGTAAACACTTTGACACTGCGATAATTTCTGTGTAACGGTTTTCTTTCCACGGGCCAGGGTATATGCGCGAGATCTTCCGTTCTTAAAAACCCGTCGTTTTGACGCATATCGTCATCTATCTGTTTGGCGACAGCTCCCGTATAAAACGCCTTGATCCCGTGCCAGGCAATTTTCTCCAACAATCTGGCCAGATCAGGCTGCTTAAAAAGATCACCGACATCATAAGGCTGTTTACCATCCTTGAGAAAATATTGCGCGCCTGAACGTCCCGGAGTCTTTAAAAAATAGTTCAATTCACGCTTCTGCAGATTATGCTGCAACTGCGTAATCGCGTAGCCTTCTGACGCAATTTGAATGGCGGGTTTCAGTACTTCCTGCCAATCTAGTGAACCATAACGAAAATGCAGATAACCGAGTACTGCCGGGGTACTCGGCACAGTTGTTGCGCGATAACCCTTTACGAGCTCTCTACTGTCGGAAATCTGGTCCAGATGCGCCAGCGAAGGCACACGACTTGAGCCATCAATGGCAATCGTTTTGCCCTGAAAATGCAATATCGCATGCGATTGTCCGCCCAGTCCGCTGGCTTGAGGCTCACAGACGCCCAAAGCAAATGCAGCTGCACAGGCGGCATCAACTGCATTGCCACCTTTTCGCAACATTTCCACACCGGCCTCCGTCGCTGCAGGAAAAGCGGTCGAAACCATTCCCCTATGCGCAACAGCACATTTGCCGTCTTCAGAAGGGACAAAACGCCCTTCAATCTTATCCAGTCTCATTAGGCGAATTTTTTTCCGATTTTATACATCAAATAGGCAAGCAGTACGCTGCGGTCTATCATGCTATCGCGCACGATATATTTGTCTTTCGATCCATATCCACCAGTCCTTGGTCCCAACCCGTCCACTGCGGCCGTGCCTGGCGCCACATTGGCCAACACTGAAGAAATACCAACGTCTTCTTTAGCGATGCGCACTTCAACGACTTTCGCGATTTTCTGAATATGTTCATAAAACTGCAACGTATTTTCATTGTGTATGAACGGTTTTCTCTGCGCACCTTTAGTGATATTTACTCGAACAGCCTTTTGCCCACGGGGTTCAAAAATGCGCGTTACCTGATCATCGAGTTTTTTTCCTTGTTCAGGACTTTTGTAGCGCAATACAAACGATAATCCCGCATGATACGCCGGTTGGTCTTCGTTACTGCGCGTCTCCAGTCCTGTCATGGTGACATAAACACCGTTCTCTTCCGAGTTTAATTTTTTCAGTTGACTGATCTTTTGCGCACAATACAAAATAGGATCGTTTTCATCTGAAAAATACTGAATATGCGCTTTACCTTGTATACGATTAATTTCAATGTTGTAACTGGTCGAGCCAAAGCTTGCAATCATAATTTCACCCCCAAGCCCGGCCCCGTTCAACCCGAGCACATGGTCCGATTTGGAGGATAGTTCGTGCATAACCTTGCGCGAAGCACCACCACCTTTTGAGTCGTCCGTAATAAATAACAAGCCAACTTTAACGCGCTTGAGTGCGCGCGTAAAACGTAATGCTTTTAACGCGCCCAACAAGACTGCAATACCGCCTTTTCCTCGCGCAGCGCCCGTGCCGTAGATCCGCCCCCGCTCTTCGGAAAATGAAATATAATCTTCATAATCCACCGAGTTGTCCAGATTGCCAACGATTAACACATCATTGGCATCGTCGCCATGATTGCTAAAATAAAGCACATTTCCGACTTCGGACATCGGAAACACCTGCCGGTCAAAACCCAATCCGGACAATTGACCTGAAATCCATCTTCCCAGTAAATTGACGCCATCGACATTCTCAATAAATGAATTAATATCAACCATTTTTAGTAAATAGTCTTCCATGGTATCAATATTGCTGCGCAAAAAACTTCTGAGCCTGATACGCAAAGGATCCTTTCTGGCTTTTGAGGTATCTTCCTGTCTGTTTAATGCAGAATCCTCATCAAATTCCTTACCGAAATAACGTTCCACGGCGACGTCCAGCATACGATTGATAAGAGACTCATAGGTGTAACCTGCTGTTTTCGCGGCATGAACATAGGTGCCGGTCATACCCAGGCTGGCCATTGAATTTAATTCAAGAATATACAGATTGCCGTCTTGGTCCATACGAAAATCAACGCGGCAAAAATCGAAAATACCCAGTACCTTGAATGTTTCTTTGGTTAATCTGCGCAACTCATTGGCGAGTTTGTCGTCGATTTTCGCCGGACAGATTTTATGCTTGGGCTTTTTCAGTTTGTCTTCAAGGCTTTGAATGCCAAATGGGTCACCTTCAAGGTCGATTTCAACTATAGGAAAAGTTTCAGGATCCTGGTTACCCAATAAACCGACGGCAAATTCCCTGCCTGGAATAAATTGTTCGACCAAAACGGGTTGCTTGAACTGGTCAACCAGTCCGGCAATCGCCGTTCTTAATGAATTCATATCATGAATCACCTGAATGCCAAGCGAGACCGCTTCCATTTTGGGTTTGGTAATGACGGGAAAAGGCAGATCCCCTTCAATCTGGTCTGCATTATGGAAAACCCAATAAGGCGCTGTCGGCAAGCCGGCTGCCTGAATCATTACCTTTGTGCTCACCTTGTCCAGCGCGATACCGTGGCCGGCAGGGCTAGAACCGACATAAGGAATACCGAGCATTTCCAGCAACGAAGGAATATGGGTATACCGGCTGACACCTTGGATGCCGTAGGCCATGTTAAACACCATCCCGGGCTGGTCCCCCTGTACCACGCGCGGCATAAATTCTTGCAATTGATCGATAACATGGATGTTGCCGTCGATAATACGCACATTATGCCCTCCTTCCTCCAGTGCTGCAGCAACACGCTCAACCGTTTTTGGATTATACGTTTCCTGATTCTGAGGGCCAAAGACATTGATAACCCCTTCTCCCTCGGTTTTTTTGCGCTTATTGAAAATAACTGCAACTTTCATACGACTATCTCCATAACAATATCCAGGCAACAAGGCCGCTGAAAACCATAGTCCTCAGTGATTCAAAAAACCAGCTTTTATAACGATAACGCCCAACTATTCACTATTCTGTTCGGGATCCTGTGCATCACGAAAAATACCCGTACAGATTAACGCAAATAAAGCCCGCCCACGAATTTACTTTTGTTATACCGGGAAATGCCTGGAATTCTCTGTATTGTCAATTATTAGATGCCAAGTATAGACGGGAAATGTCCAGGCACAAGACAATACGCCACAAAATATCTAATTAATCAATAGCATAAGATTAAACCAAAACTTGCTCTTCGACTTAACGCTTCTGCACATCAATTCTACCCAAATTCAATACCCTCTGACGCGGTATTTCAAAAAAACCCTAAAAATTGCTTGTTATTTACCATATCACGCAAAGTAGACATCTTTCATAATGCATGTCGTCAATATCAGGAGAAAACAACACATGTCAGACGCAGCTGTAGCAGAAAACAAAGGTGGCGGTAAAAAAGGAATCATCATTATGGCACTGATTGCGATCATTGCGATTGGCGCTGGCGCAGGTGGAACATGGTTTTTTATGCAGGGACAGCCGGAAGATGAATATGAGCCTGCGCGCCCCAAAAAAATACCAACCGCATTCAAGGAGCTGGACATCTTTACGGTTAATTTGCAACCTGAGGAAAGAGGCCAGTACCTGCAACTGGGGCTTACTGTGAAAATTCGCGACACCGATGTGTCTAACGAAATTGATCACAAGATGCCAGAAATTCGCAACCGGGTACTGTTGTTATTGACCAGCAAAACTGCAAACGACATTACCACGCTGGTCGGCAAACAACTGTTGAGTTCGGAAATAGCGGACGAAATCAGGGAATCAATGGATTCGGAAGTGTTACGCGAAGAAATACTGGAAGTATTATTCACCTCGTTCGTTATTCAATAAGCTAAAGCATCATGGCTGAAGATTTTCTCTCACAAGACGAAGTTGATGCACTGCTAAAAAGTGCAACAGGTGAACAGGATGAAGAGAAACAAGCAGAAGATAATTCCGGCATCAGGACATACAATCTTGCAACGCAAGAGCGCATTGTCCGGGGCCGCATGCCCACATATGAAATTATCAACGAACGCTTTGCGCGTCTGTTGCGTATCGGGATGTTTAACTTTATTCGCAGAACTGTTGATATTGCAGTCGGCCCGGTCAGAGTAATCAAGTTTAGTGAATTTATACGTAACCTAGTGGTACCGACCAATCTGAACATGATTCATATGAAACCGTTGCGCGGCACCGCCTTAATGGTATTCGAACCAAATTTGATTTTTTTGATTGTGGATAACTTGTTTGGTGGCGACGGCCGTTACCATACACGCGTCGAGGGGCGGGATTTTACCGAAACCGAACAGCGCATTATAAGACGTCTGCTGAATGTGGTTTTCGAAGAGTACGAAAAATCATGGAAACCCGTTCACCCAATTCAGTTTGAATATATCCGATCAGAAATGAACCCGCAATTTGCTTCCATTGCAACACCCAATGAAGTGGTTGTATGCGTCTCCTTCGATCTTGATTTGGGCGGCAATGGCGGAGAATTTCATGTATGCATTCCGTATTCAATGGTCGAACCAATACGCGATTTACTTTACAGCTCATTACAAGGTGAACATATGGAAGTCGACAATCGTTGGGTCAGATCTCTGTCAAAACAAATACAGGGCGCCGAAGTTGAGCTGGTCGCAAACCTCGGACAGGCCAAAGTGACATTCGAACAAATCCTTAGCATGCAAATCGGTGATGTGATACCCATTACTATCCCGGAAACCGTAACTGCACAGGTTGACAATGTTCCGGTTATGGAATGCCGCTACGGCATCATCAATGGCCAATATGCGCTCAAGGTCAATGCGATGCTTTCCCAAACCGAAACTGAATAACCTACCGGAGACTTAAATGTCAGATAACACTGAAGAACAAGCTGAACTGGACGACTGGGCGGAAGCAATGGCCGAGCAGGAAGCGGCCGAAAAGGAAACTGCTGAAAGTAGCAGCACCGCTGATAGCATATCGGAAGAAAACAAACCCGGTGATGCAGACGGCGAGAATAACGATTTCCTGGGTGCGCAGTCGGCCAATGCAACCGTTTTCAAGGAGTTTTCCAAGGACGGCGTCTTAAGCAGCACACCAAACGATATCGACTTGATTCTGGATATTCCGGTTCAGTTGACCGTTGAACTTGGGCGTACCAAGATCGCGATTAAAAACTTGCTTCAATTGGCCCAAGGCTCGGTCGTCGAACTGGATGGCCTGGCAGGTGAACCGATGGATGTGCTGGTCAATGGATGCCTTATTGCCCAAGGTGAAGTAGTGGTTGTAAACGATAAATTCGGTATCCGATTAACAGACATCATTACACCAAGCGAAAGAATTCGCAAACTTAACCGATAGCGCCGGTATTTCATGTTTAAACAACTTTTCATTTTTTTTACGCTAACCTTTTCCTCACAGGTTTTTGCAGAAACAACACAGAATAATCTTATACCGCCCGGCTCTGTCATCGCTGCCGAAAGTATGACTAAAATGATAATCAGCCTGGTATTGGTACTCGTCATCATCATTGCCATTGCATGGTTGCTAAAACGCTTTGCAATTATTCCAACAAATGCAACTGGTCATCTCAAAATTGTTTCTGCAGCAAGCATAGGTCAACGCGAACGCGTTGTCATCGTCGAAGTCGGGGAAACCTGGCTTGTGTTGGGCGTCGCACCCGGTCAAGTGAACAAGTTATACAGCATGGAAAAATCTGCGTTAAATACGCATGATAAATCGCTTAATCATACGAGCGGGAAATTCCCAGAGGAACTGGTTAAAAGCATCAGCAAAAGTACAAAACATTAAATACACCATTTGTGGTTTTATCAAAAAATATGCAACATAAAATACATACGTTGTTAAAATTTGCCGTTTTAGTCCTCGGTTGTAGCGCATTGCCAGCCTTGGCGCAGCAATCCGGTTTTCCTGCATTTACCAGCACACCAGGAGACGACGGCAGTTCAACCTATACGCTCAGCCTGCAGGCATTAATACTGCTGACTTCGTTCACATTTATACCGGCGATTGTGCTCATGATGTCGAGCTTCACGCGCATTATCATCGTCCTGTCATTATTACGCATGGCTTTGGGCACACAATCTTCCCCACCTAACCAGGTACTTATCGGACTTGCCCTATTTTTGACATTTTTCATCATGTCACCCGTTATCGATCGGGTTTATAACGAAGCGTATATCCCTTTCTCGGAAGACAGGGTTGACATTATGGAGGCTGCCGAAATTGCCAGCGTACCACTGCGTGCATTCATGCTGCATCAGACCAGGGAAAGTGATTTGGCGCTGTTTTTACAGATTTCTGATCATGATGATATTGAATCGCCAGAAGAAGTGCCTTTCAAGATATTGGTTCCGGCTTATATCACCAGTGAATTAAAGACAGCCTTCCAGATCGGCTTTATTATCTTTATCCCGTTTCTGATCATTGATATGGTTGTTGCTAGTGTACTGATGTCCATGGGTATGATGATGCTTTCACCCATGATTATTTCATTACCGTTCAAACTGATGTTATTTGTTCTGGTTGATGGCTGGCACTTGCTGATTGGCTCACTGACGCAGAGTTTTTTTACCTGACAAGAAAAAAAGGAACTGCCATGACTCCAGAAAATGCAATGACCATTGGCCGACAGGCACTAGAGATTACCTTCATGATTTCCGCACCATTGTTGCTGGCAGCGCTGATCACGGGTTTGATAGTGAGTATCTTCCAGGCTGCCACGCAAATTAATGAAATGACATTGTCTTTTATTCCAAAATTACTGGTGATGTTTCTGGTTATAGCCTTGGCAGGTCCCTGGATGCTCAATGTCATGATGGATTATATGCAGCGATTATTCACTGGCATCCCCTGGCTGGCAGTCAGTTAATCCTATGGTTCATTGTAATGCAAGCGTCTTCTCAAACACGTTTACGATTAAACGTTTTACTTGTTTCGGGAAAACAAATTGATTAAAGCCAGTTACTGATAACACAATACTTTACGCGTTAAATGATCAGTATAACTACTACTGAACTGAATGCCGTCATGGCAGCATTTCTATGGCCACTATTCAGGATTCTTGCACTGATTGCCAGCGCGCCTATCCTGGGAAATCCCAGCGTCCCGGTCAGAGTAAAGGCCGGTCTTGCCGTTTTAATTACCGTATTGGTTGCACCCGCTATCGAAGATCCAATACCACAAATTGATCCCTTCTCAGGAATGGGACTCATGATCCTGATCCAGCAAATCATCATAGGTGTGGCGATCGGATTTGTCATGCGAATTGTTTTTGTCGCAGTAGAAATGGCTGGGGAAATTATCGGTCTGCAAATGGGGCTGGCTTTTGCCATATTCTTTGATCCGCAAAGCTCCGGACAGGTTGCCTTGGTCGGCCGATTTCTTGGCATTATTGCGAGTCTTGCGTTTCTGGCTATAGACGGCCACTTACTTATGATCGCGCTGATCGCACAAAGCTTTAACACTCTCCCGATAGGAGCAGACGGCATCACTGCACCCACTTTCAGACTATTGGCGGACTGGGGCGGTGAAATTTTCAAATCAGGATTGCAACTGGCTTTACCGGTTTTGACTGCGTTACTGATTACCAATCTGGCACTCGGCATCCTTACCCGTGCCGCACCGCAACTGAACATTTTTGCTGTTGGTTTTCCACTCACTTTGTCGATAGGTTTTCTGATGCTTGCACTGAGCATTATTTTTTATGCGCCTATTCTGGAAACTTTGATTCTTGAAGGATTTGAGTTTATGTCAAGCATAGTCAATGTATCGAGTATCGACATCCCCTGATTCTCGTTTTTATCCTGTAAATTCATAGATTTTTCACAGTAAAACCGGGGTGTTTTTCATTTCATATACATTCGTCGCTCAAAATAAGAAATAGGCTACATTTTGTCTTTTATCGTAACAGTAGCTTTTTTTAAAACTGATAGAATGTTATTAATTTATCAATGAAATCGGAAATGGTTACTGCGGTTAACACCATGTAATAAAATGACATTCAAGTCTCGCTTACTACAATCATTGCGAAAAAAATCACCGGCACAGGATTCCCTGAGCGGTTTGGACGCTGACGCGTCCAGCGATGATTTATATTTTTTAGATCCGCCTAAACAACCTTCCCGGCCGGCTTCAACCTTCAACTTAACGTATGATGATATCGAGCAGGAATACAATTCGGCTCATAGAGAACGTTTGAGCGTTGAGGACCAGGCTATAAAAGAAGCGCAAAAACGATTAGAAATTGAGACAAAAGCCAAGGTTGCAGCTGAAGCCAGGGCAAGGGCAGAGGCTAATGCGCGCATAGCAGCCGAAGAAAGGCTAAAAGCTGAGGTAAAAGCCACAGAAGAAGCCAGAGCATGTGCACTGGCGGATACACTCGCCATGAATGAAGCAAACGCGAACAGGCAAAAGGATATCCAGACCAGGAAGCTTGCTGAAGAAAAAATCATGGCCGAGAAAGAACTGACGGTATTGCAGCATACCAGGCTAAAAACAGAATCGGCAATTGTAGAAGAAGCACGGGAACGTGTTAAACAGGAAGCAATCGCCCTGGATAAAGCGAATGAGCTATTGCTCGCAGAAAAAGAAGCGGCAGAGAAAGCCAGAGCGAGCGCAGAAAAAGCCGAGCAAGCGCGCCAAACCGCATTGGCTTTAATCGAATCCGAGACCAATGCCAAGAAACTGGCCGAAACAAAAATCCTAGAAAATGAAAAACTGTTCGCCTTGACAAAGGCAAATGCAGAAGCTGAAAAAAAAGAATTGGAGGAAATACGGAAACGTACAAACCTGGAAACTGAAATTCAGCAACAAATCACAAAACGCCTTGAGGCTGAAACCAACGCCAGAATGGCGGCAGAAGCCAAACTGAAAGCGGAAACTGAAGCTACACAGGCTGCACTGGAAAAAGCACAACAGGAATCACAGGCGGCAGAAACCGCGCAAAAACGCGCGCAAATGGACGCCGAAGCAACTATCGCGGCACGAGACAAAAAAGATGCTGAAAAAGTCGCGATGGAAATTTCCACATCGATCCTGGAAAAAGAAGCAACCGCCGCTCAAGCCATTAAATCGCGCATTCAAATCAAGTCACAGTTGTTAGAGGAAGCAAACCGGCGGATGCAGGCAGAACTGGATGAAAAAGCAGCTGCCGAAGCAAAACTTCGCGCCGAGCAGCAGGCCGGTTCTGCCGCTGAACACAGAAAAGCAGCTGAGATTGAAGCGGCACAGGCTGCACAGGCCAGCTACGAGGCCAATCAAAAAGCCATGGCGGAGGCACATGCGCGTACACAGGCGGATATTTCGGCCCAAAAAGCGGCTCAAAAAAAAGCTGAAGCTGAAGCACGCGCCCGCGAAGCGGCGGAAGCAAAAACCAATGCAGACCACTTGGCTGCCGAAGAAGCCAATGTAAAAGCGGATATCGATCAGCGCCTCACAGCCGATGCGGAACTTCGCGCCAGGGTAATTGCCGATGCGAGACAGGCAGCTGCAGAACGTTTGAAAACAGAGCAAAAAATCACTGAACTTGCAGTTACCCGTGCGCAAGCAAAAATTGCTGCCGCCAGTAAGGCAAAAGCGCAGCTTGAAGCGGAAAAAAAAGCAGCCGAAATTGCAATTGCCAAGGCCAATGCTGAGGCTGCAGCACTGGCAATGATCGAGGAACGCATTGCCCTTGAGGCAAAAGCGCTCGAAGAAGCAGCACAGCGCGAAGCGGTCGAGCGTATGGCCAATGAAGCGCTCATCGCACGATCTCTGGAAGACAAAAAAGCGACCTTGGCTGCAACCTCTAGAATTCGTGCTGCACTGGCTGCAGCGGAACACTCCCGCACACAATTAATCATTCCAACGTTATCCCCGGATGCTGAAATCGAATCGGCTTCTCTAATGGCCGATCACGCTGCTTCCGATGCCACCCTAACCGAATCAGAAAACAATTCAAAACAATCCATCGATATTGCAACTGCACGGAATTCGCGCAAAAATTAATAAATCTTTTTTTGCGGAGATATGGTTATGGAAAAATTTTTTCTGCTTAACAAATGCAGTGCTATTGGTTTAAACAATTTCATTGCGTCGCTCAACCTGTTCGCATTCCTTACCTTCACCCACATACCGATTGCCTCCGCTTTCAATGAAACAATCACGACCCGCGAGGATCAGACTGAAATAGCCTTGTCACTGTATCAGCATGACCTTGCATTAATCCAGGACACACGCCAAATAACACTTGACGACAGCACAAATACCCTAGTCTGGCAGGAAATTTCCGCCCAAACAAAACCTGAAACAGCATGGATCAATCATTTAACCCGTTCTGAACAAATTAATATCATCGCACGGCACTTTGATCTAGAACCACTGACTCCCCAAAATTTGCTGGAAAGCTTTGTTGGAAAGTCAATTACCGTCACTCGTACCAACCCTGTTACCGGCGAGGAATTCAGGGAATCGGCAACTGTGCTGACGACAAACGGCGGCGTTGTACTCCAATTTAAGGATCGGGTCGAAACCGGCATACCGGGACGTCTGATTTTTCCCGGGATACCCAGTAATTTGCATGACAAGCCGTCCATGACAGTTTTGCTGAACAATTCGGCAGCCGTAAAACAAGACCAGCATACATTTCAGTTGACCTATCTGACTCACGGACTGTCATGGCAAGCCGATTACATTTTAAAACTCGATTCTAATGAAACCCAAGCCGATCTACTGGGGCTTGCTACGCTTACCAACCAAAGCGGAATCGACTATCATAATGCAGAAATTCAGTTAATCGCGGGAGATATCAATCAGGCCAGAACCGTCAGGGCGCCCGTCGCAAAACGGTCAAACAGGGAAATGGAATTGATGAGTGCAACATACGCTGACCTGGATACCGAACCACTCTCTGAGTTGCACCGCTATACCCTGTCCAGTCAAAACAACTTAATGGACAAGCAAAGTAAACAAATCACATTCATGTCCGCAAACGAGATACCGGTGGAAAAAACCTTTGTTCTGACAGGACAGAATCATTATTATTCAGGTCACTACCATCATCCGGGCCAAAAGCAATCTGTCGAGGTATTCATCAATTTTCATAACAGCGGCAAAGGACTTGGCGCTCCTATTCCAAAAGGCGTGATACGCGCATACACCCAAGAAAAACAGGGCAATCTCCAATTTATTGGCGAGGACACGATTCAGCATACCGCCAACAGAGGCATGGTCCAACTAAAGCTCGGCCATGCTTTTGATATTACAGCCGAGAAAAAACAAACCGATTTCAAAAAAATCCCGTCGCCCGACCAAAATATCCGTCAATTCGAATCAGCGCATCAGATCACCCTGAGCAATGCAAAAAACAAAGCAGTAACGGTAATTATCCGTGAACCGATACCGGGCGACTGGTATATGCTTAGCGAATCGCAACGGCATCGAAAAATCTCGTCCAATCAGGTCGAGTGGACAATCGAATTGCCCGCCGCAAGCGATGTTGAGTTAACGTACCGTGTCCGCACCATATTATAAACACTAGCGCGCTACAATTTAGTTATTGGAATGTGATTGGTAGCGCCCTACTCATTCAGGGCCATTTCAAGTTCGAGCCAGCTTTCTTCCAGCTCGGCGACTTTTTTTTCCAGCCCGGCGTGCACAACAGCTAATTGATCAATTTCTTCTCGAGTACGCTGTGCGTAGGTTGCCGGGTCGGCGAGTTGCCGGCTTGCCTCGGCCAGTTCTTTCTGGGCAATATTGAGTGCAGCCTCGAGTTTTGACTGTTTGGACAACAATGCTTTCCTGTTGGGCCGTGCGAGCGGTTTCTGTTTGGTTTTTACCACAGTTGTTGGCGATTGCAGTTTTTCATCTGCACGCCGTTTATCGGTCCATTTTTTATAATCTTCCAGATCACCTTCAAATAACCGCGCCTGACCATCCGCAACAAGCCATAATTCATCTGCAACGGCACGCACCAGGCTACGGTCATGTGAAACCAGCACTACTGCACCGGTATACGCTTCCAACGCCAGCGTCAATGCATCGCGCATATCTAGATCCAGATGATTGGTCGGTTCGTCCAACAACAGTAAATCCGGTTTTTTCCACGCGAGCAACGCTAACGCCAGACGGCTTTTTTCACCACCCGAAAAAGTCCCCACCGGACGGTTCTCGGCATCGCCACCCAGTCCAAAACGCCCCAGAAAACTGCGTAATTCCAGTTCGGTCTTTTTTGGCGCCAACTGCTGAAGGTGTTGAAGCGGCGTTGACCGGGCATCCAAATTATCCAGCTGATGCTGTGCAAAATAACCGATACTGATATTTGGTGACAATTCAACTGTACCGTGAACAGGGTTGATTTCACCGGCGAGTAACTTGATCAGCGTGGATTTTCCGGCGCCGTTTGGCCCCAGCAGCGCTATCCGCGCACCCGCTTGTAAAATCAACTGAACATTCGCCAGCAGCGGCTTTCCAGCGTAGCCTACACTGACATGATTGACCCGCAACAACACATCCGGACTGCGTTCCGGCGCGTCAATCTGCAATGCAAAATGACCGTTTTCAATATGCGTCGGCGCTATACGGGTTAACCGTTCCAGCGCCTTGATTCGGCTTTGCGCCTGTTTCGCTTTGGTCGCCTTGGCGCGAAAGCGGCGGATGAAATCCTCCATATGCGCAATTTGCTTCTGCTGCTGTTGAAAGGCTTGGGTTTGTTGCTGCCAGCGTTCGGCGCGTGCTCGCTCGAAATCATCATAATTACCGGTATATGAATCGATCTGCCGGTTATGGATATAAGCGATGCGGTCAACGCAGGCATTCAAAAATTCGCGATCGTGCGAAACGACGATAAAGCTGCCCGGATAACGCGTCAGATACTGTTCCAGCCAGAGTATCGCTTCCAGATCCAGATGATTGGTCGGTTCATCGAGTAACAACAAATCTGCGCGGTGCATTAAGGCGCGCGCCAGATTCAAACGCATCCGCCAGCCGCCGGAAAATTCATGGACCGGTTTATGCATGTTATCACTGCCAAACCCAAGCCCATTCAACAATTGCGCCGCCCGCGCCTGCGCACCGTAACCATCGATTGCTTCATAGCGCTGTTGCGCTTCAAACCAGGCCGCATCATGCGTTTCCCGCGCCAGTAGTGTTTCCAGACGGCGCAATTCTACATCGCCATCAAGCACAAACGCGATCGCAGGCTGATTTGAACTGGCGATTTCCTGTTCGACAAAGGCAATGGTTTTACCCGCCTGCAAGTCCATTTCCCCAGCATCCGACTTGATCTCCCCGCGTATCAAACGGAAAAGCGTTGATTTTCCGCACCCATTCTTGCCGACCAGCCCGACATGCTGTCCCGCAAAAATCTGCAGATCACAGTTTTGCAGCAATGGCATGCCCCCCTGAAGATAAGTCAGCGATCGGATATTCAGCATTGGATAAGTAAAACGAACAAAAACAGCTATTCTAATAGATCAACCGGCTAAGTTTAAGGAAATCGATTGATTGAAATGGATGAGAAGAAAAAATTTTTGTCATCTTGTCGTCACAATTATGTCAAATATAAAACGATAAACAACAGTAATTTACCCCGTTTTTTTCACTTTATTGTTGAAATATTTTGTGTGCCGGAAACATAAAAAAATGCCATCTCAATGTAAAAACAACTTGACAACAGCAAATCATCCACATTTTTAACGCACTGCTTTCTGGATTTAACGCAAACACTGATAAATATTGGCGTTTAAAATAAGTCATTGATTTTTATATGATAAAAATAGTGCAAAAATTAATCGGATTAAAAAAAAACGTTATGAGCAGGTAAGTTAATGACAGAATTTACATCCTATCCACAAAGTTATCCACAGATTTTGTGGACAAACAAATTTGATAAAAATCAATATTTAATTTTTTTTGTTACGCATGCACAAATTATTCAACTCACCCATAGAACAATTATTTTTTTGGTCTCCGAGCTGAAACGCTCATTTCGACAGGAATATAAAATCTCTGAATTTGACATAACAGCAATCCTGATTACTGAAGGCTCAGAGCATGTGTGTTTATGCTATAGTCCATTGAAAATGGGTTGACACCAATATTTTTCAGGAGGACCAAGTCATGACTGACCAACCTGATATCCGCGAAGCCATTGTCGACAAGGCGGTCGCCATCGCCGAGCACTCGTCCTGGGAAGCGGTTCGGCTTTTCGATATCGCTGCTGAGCTGAATATCACACTGGACGATGTCCGCCGCTATTTTCGCGAAAAAGAAGATCTGATCGATGCCTGGTTTGATCGTGCGGACGGCGTTATGCTTAACGTATCCGAACAGGAAGATTTTCTGTCCCAGTCACCACGTGAACGGCTATATCAATTGATCATGGCATGGCTGGATGCACTGGCTGCGCATCGCATAGTGACACGCCAAATGATCGGCGCCAAGCTGGAACCCGGTCATATCCATATCCAGATTCCCGCGATAATGCGCATCAGCCGCACAGTACAGTGGATGCGTGAAGCGGCGCAGCGCGACGCCACATTTTTGCGCCGCGCGCTGGAAGAAACAGCATTGACCACGCTGTATCTGGCGACATTTACCCACTGGATGTTCGACGAATCAAACAATTCACGACGGACACGCGCTTTTCTGAAGCAAAATCTGCAACTGGCTGAAATTCTGGATCGCTCTGTGTACGGCAGTTCAGACAAAAAAACCGGAGATGCGGCTGATGCCGCAACATCCACCAGGCCCAAGCTTATCCCGGAGGTGGCCGCTGCCCAAACGAATTCAGCCGAACCTTTAGCAGCGCCCTCACATGAACCTGTTGCCGCTGATTCGCAGGAAAAAACCGGCTGAAAAATGGATCCGTTCACGCATGCGTTGAGCGGCGCGCTGCTGGCAAGAGCTGCTGCGCCCGCACGACAGTCTCAATTGACGCAACCATCCGGCGCACTCAAGTTGCCATTGCATCTGCAGGTAGCCACCGGGTTTGGCGCTGCGGCTTTTCCTGATCTCGATTTTGCGTTGCGTCTGATCGATACCCTGACCTATTTAAACTGGCACCAGGGACCAACACATTCACTGCTGATGCTGCCACTCTGGGCGTGGCTGATCGCGTGGTCATGTTCACGACTATCCCGTGGCAAATACACATGGCGGCAATTCTTTCTGCCGGCGTGCCTAGGGTTGGCCATCCATATCGCCGGTGATTTAGTCACGTCGTATGGACTCATGCTGTTTGCGCCATTCTCAACCGAGCGCTATTCGCTGCCGTTGGCTTTTGTTATTGATCCCTGGTTCAGCCTAATCATTATCGCGGGTCTGCTGGCCTCATGGCTTTTTCCGGACAAAAAAACCGCTGCAATTGCAGCATTGACCGGATTGACGGGATATATCCTGTTGTTATGGCTGTTACACGACCAAGCACACGATTTCGCGAATCAACACGCCAAGCCGATCCCGCATGCTCGCATCAGTGTATTGCCGCAGCCTTTATCGCCCTTTCACTGGAAAATCATTATCCGTCACAATGAAGGCTACCATATCGCGCACATCAATCTCATCAAAAAAGCAGATCTACTGCTGGGCAATCAAAATCAGTGGCTATTTCCACGTATGGCTGCCGCCTATCGACCGATCGCAGAAAATAACTGGCAATTCATAAAGCAATTCGGGGAAAATCCAGCGCAAGCGAACACTATTCGGCAAGCCTGGCTGGATCCGGCGTTCGAACCGTTCCGGAGTTTTTCCAAATATCCGGTACTGCAGCGTGTAGATCAGACTGAAACAGGCCTCTGCTACTGGTTTTACGACCTGCGCTTCAAATTCCCGGAGCTTCCGCCTTCGTTTATCTTTGGGATATGCCGCCAGAATCATAAATCGGACTGGCAAATGGTACGCCATCGAGGATTATTTTATATCGATTGATTTTAATAATTGCCAAACACGAGTTGCATACCCGTTTCGACGTTAAAAAACGGGCAGTGACGGGTACGAAGATGTTGCCGATGCGAGCAACTTCCCGTAATTGATAAAAATTTCCTCGAGAAACAGACGTGCATTGACCGGATGGCGGGATAATGGCTGCCGCGTATTCAGAAAATGCAGATACGCTACGCAAGCCTGTTGATTACTCTGTCGACAAACAGCTTGAATTTGCACCGCTAGATGCGGATGATAACGCACTTTTCCAGTTGCATGGAAAGACACCATGTCGTAACACCATTTCTGCAACCAATCAATTGTTACGGCCAAATCCTGGTTTTGCAGTGTTTCGGCCAATGCTAGCGGATCAAAACGCTGAAGGGAACCGATTTCTTCCATAAATCTCTGGTGCTGCGGTATTTTGTCTATCAATGACAGCGCGGATAACGGCGAAAAACCTGACAGTGCCAATAACATCGATACCTTATCCACATTTTGGAAACCGGACTGCTGCTGCATTTTCTGCATTAACCACTGATTCGCCGTCTCGGTATCTGGTATTGGCATGGCGATCTGCTGGCAGCGGCTTCGTATGGTCGGCAACAAACGCTCGGATTGATGTGAAACCAGAATAAACAAAGTACCTTCCGGTGGTTCTTCCAGTTTTTTTAACAACGCATTAGCTGCAGCGGCATTCATGGTTTCTGCCGGATAAATCAGCACAATCTTGTAACTGCTTTGATGGCCTGACAGATATACCAGTTCGTTCAATCCGCGAATTTGATCGATACCGATCTGCTGGCCGGGCTTCTTTTTCATTTTACCCGTTGCGGCTTGCTGCTGTTCATCCCCTTCGTGTTTTGGATCATCCGTACTGTCCATTTGACTATTCAGCGCTGCAGACAATGCTTCCGGTGACAACATCCTGAAATTGGGATGTGTGTGCTGCTCGAACCAGTTACAGCTGGTACATTTTCCACACGCGGCGTTGTCAGCATCGGGACTCAGGCATAGTAATGATTTGGCCATCAAACGGGCAAACGTGAATTTTCCGATACCTTTCCTGCCTTTCAGTAACACGGCGTGACAACGAAAGGCACGGTTGCGCATTAATTTGTGCCAGATATCCTGCTGCCAGACTAATACACTATCCATATGATATTGCCGGGTTCAGTGAGCTTGTCAGTGTACTTGGCAAGACACGCCTTGATGACATAGTCGTTCTATTGCCAAAAAACACAATGCAGCCCATGGGCGCTGACAAGCTCACCCGCAGGGCACTACCGTGGTGTCCTGCAACCGCGCTGCAGGGTTTGAAAAGAGAACAACCCTTTCCTGTGTACTGCGCCTTATTGCATAACATCACAGTAAAACCGTACCTGACAATATCATTTGGATAGTGTACTCGTACTGGCAATTGATTCATAACGATGCCTGCATGAATATGCGATCAAGCGTTTTTTCAACCGCCGCATTGACTTCGTCAACGGATTGTCGGGCATCGATAATTTGAATGCGTGCTGGAAACTGCCTTGCACGTGTCAGATAAGCGTCGCGCACCCTTTGAAAAAAATCCTGCTGTTCCTGTTCAAACCGGTCAAGCGTTTTCAAAGCGCTGACACGCTTCCGACCCAATTCAACCGGCACGTCAAAATAGAAGGTCAGGTCTGGCTGCAAGGTATCCTGCACCCATTTTTCCAATACCACCAGCTTTTCCCAGTTCAGTCCCCTTCCGCCACCCTGATAGGCAAAGCTCGCATCGGTAAAACGGTCTGAGATCACCCAATTGCCGTTATTCAATGCCGGGATAATAACCTTGTCGAGGTGCTCGCGCCGTGCCGCGAACATCAGCAAAGCTTCCGTTTCCGGATGCATCGCAGTCGATTGATCGAGCAGTAAATCACGCAACCGCTCGCCAAGCGGCGTGCCACCCGGTTCACGGGTCACGGTTACAGTCACTCCCCTGGCGCATAGCACCGTGGCTAGAAAATCAAGTTGCGTGGATTTGCCGGCACCGTCAATACCCTCGAGCGTGATGAATTTGCCTAGCTTCATGTCAGGACGGTAGAGCAGATGCGTTGTTATCGGGTATCATGCAATAATCGCTTTGATCATAAACGGATTAATTTAAACCATTCCATGGAAATTGATGCTGACGGCTGTCTCCGCCATGGTGACGGTCTATGTTTTATCGCTTCTCCCAATTGCGACGACCGCCCCGAAAGCACTGAAATCACCCTGCTGGTCATCCATAGCATCAGCCTGCCGCCTGGCAAATTCAGCGGCAACGGCGTCATTGAATTGTTCACCAACCGGCTCGATCCGAAAGCACATCCCTATTATGCCACCATTGCCGGACTTAAGGTATCGAGCCATTTTTTTATCCGCCGTAATGGCGAAATCATTCAATTCGTCCCCTGCAACAAGCGTGCCTGGCATGCCGGCGCTTCACACTGGCACGGAAAAACGCAATGCAATGATTTTTCCATCGGCATTGAACTGGAAGGCAGCGAAACAACGCCTTTTACCGATGCACAGTATAGCGCATTAGCCGTTTTGACCCGTTGCCTGCAACAGCGTTATCCGATCACAGACATCGCCGGACACGCAGATATTGCGCCAGGACGAAAAACAGACCCAGGGCCGCACTTTGATTGGGCGAAATATAGACAGTTAATTGGCAATAACAGTTACTTCAGAATGCTCTGAAAATTTATCAAATATGCAAGCACAAGCTATTCATCAACATTTTTTAAAAACGCTGTTCAGTTTCTTATTGCCGCAAATCTGATAACCGGGCAGAATTCAACAAGTGACAAAACACTTGTATCACTTTTATTAAGAATAACTAAAAAAACCAGTCATACCGTTACAATGCTAGTTCTGAGTACTTGTAATCGTTTTTATTAATTAAAATAAAAGGAGTTTTTCATGGCAAGCTCGAATAATGCACTCTGGATTGGCGCTATCGTTATCGTGGCTGCTTTAACTGCGGTTGAACTGATGTCTAATCGAGACAATGTAGATACTGCCGATTTGGCTGACGATGGCACAGTTGCCGGTTCCATAGAACCCGTTTCCCCCCAATTTGACGCAGGTCAAATTGCAACAGGCACAGCAGAGACGACAGCTACGATGGATATTTCAAGCGATGACAATGAAACTGCGGATGCAGAACCCATTGAATCCGGGTTTCAATTCGATACAGATTCTGAATTTGCTTCAAATCTGATTGTTGATCTGGACAATCCGGAAGCGCATGTTGCAGCCATTACTCAAGATCTGCAGAATGAATTGGAAGCGGATGCAACGGAAAATATAGAAAATATCCGGCCTATGGATTTGTCGGCCGATGAAGTACAGTCAATGGAAATTGATCACGCTGCGGCAGCGCCGGTTGAAACCGCCGCGCGATCCACAGAAGAAATAATGGTGGATGACGAATCAGCGCTGACAGAAACGATTGATGATTCAGCGCCCGTCCTGTCGGAAACCGAAAAAACCCATGATCATTCGGCCGAATCATCGACAATTGCGCAGCATCTGGCTGCCGCCGAAAAAGCCGTCCAAGCGCTGCGCATGACTACGCCCGCAGGCGATAATGCCTATGAGCATTATCAGGCTGTATTGGCTGCTGATCCCGATAATGCTGAGGCGCGTGCTGGCATAGCAAAAATGGTAGACATGTATATTTATTTTGCCGAAAAAGCGATTGCCGATGACCAGTTAAACACTGCCAGAGTTTATCTACAGCGCGCTGAATATCTTCAGCCGGACTCGCCAAAACTGAGAAACCTGCGCACCGAACTCGAATAATGATTTATCAAAATTGTAAAACCTGCTACCCAATTATCGCAGGTTGTTAAATTCGGCGCATGAAATGCGGTGCTAACGGCTTTCCAGTTTTTTCTTGAGCATTGCATTGACCTGCGCCGGATTGGCCTTGCCTTTTGTTGCTTTCATGACCTGGCCGACCAGTGAGTTGAACGCCTTTTCCTTGCCATTGCGATAATCGGCTACTTGCTGCGCATTCTCTGCCAGCACTTCGTCCACCAGTTCCTCAATCGCACTGTCATCCGAAATCTGTTTTAAGCCTTTGGTCTCGATAATGGCATCAACATTCTGATCCAGATCACCTTGCCACATACTGTCAAACACTGTTTTTGCAGCTTTTCCGGAAATTGTACCGTCATGAATACGCGCCAGCAATGCAGCCAGTTTTTCCGGTGCCACCGGGCAGGCTGTGATTTCAATATCAGCCTTATTCAGGCGCGCACTGATTTCACCCATGATCCAGTTGGCGCAAAGCTTGGCCTGCGCAGGAAACTGCTTCACCGTCGCTTCAAAATAATCAGCCATTTCACGCGAACCCGTCAATACGGATGCATCATAGACTGACAAATCATAATCTGACATGTACCGCTCGTGCCTTGCTTGCGGTAATTCGGGCAGTGCCGCCTTTAACTGCGCAATCAGGTCTGGCTCAATTTCTACCGGCAATAAATCCGGATCAGGAAAATAACGATAGTCATTGGCGTCTTCCTTGCTGCGCATGGTGCGTGTTTCACCTTTGTTGGCATCAAACAGCCGCGTTTCCTGCCGGATTGTACCGCCCTCTTCCAGGATATCAATTTGCCGCTCAGCTTCAAACTCAATCGCTTTTTCCAGAAAACGGAACGAATTCAGATTCTTGATCTCACATCGCGTTCCGAATTTTTCAATACCGAGTGGACGCACGGAAACATTTGCATCGCAGCGAAAAGAACCCTCTTGCATATTGCCGTCGCAAATGCCAATCCAGCGCACCAGTGCATGCAATGTTTTCGCGTAGGCTACCGCTTCCGCGCTGCCGCGCAGATCGGGTTCGGAAACGATCTCCAGCAACGGGGTACCGGCCCGATTGAGATCAATACCGCTCATGCCGTGAAAATCTTCATGCAATGATTTTCCGGCATCTTCTTCCAGATGGGCGCGTGTCAGGCGAATCGTTTTTTCCGATTCACCGACCTGAATACGAATACTGCCGCCTTCCACAATTGGCAGTTCATACTGACTGATTTGATAGCCTTTAGGCAAATCGGGATAAAAATAATTTTTACGCGCAAAAATAGATGGCGAATTGATTTTTGCATCGACAGCAAGACCAAATTTAATGGCACGCTCAACCGCACCCCGGTTCAAAACAGGCAGCACACCCGGCAGTGCCAGGTCTATATTGCAGGCCTGTGTATTGGGCATCGCGCCGTACGCTATCGATGCGCCAGAAAAGATTTTGGATTGCGTTGACAATTGCGCATGTACTTCAAGACCGATAACAATTTCCCACTGCATGTTTGATTTTCCAACTCGATGAATTGATTAGGAGAATAAAATTCTGTACTTATAAATCAGGCATTTTACGGTGCCAATCCGTAACCCGCTGATATTGATGTGCAGCATTGAGCATCCGCGCTTCGGCAAAATAATTACCAATGATATGCAAGCCCACGGGCCTTTCTTTTTCGCCAAATCCAATGGGAATGGACATTCCAGGCAGTCCCGCCAGACTGGCCGCACTGGTATAAATATCCGACAAATACATCTGCACTGGATCGCTGCTTTTTTCACCAAGATCAAACGCAACTGTCGGCGCCGTCGGACCCATGATCACATCGCATTGCGTAAACACGTCCTTGAAATCCTGCGCAATCAAACGGCGCACTTTCTGCGCCTTGATGTAATAGGCATCATAATAACCATGCGATAACACATATGTTCCGATCAGGATACGGCGTTTGACTTCTGCACCAAACCCTTCGGCACGGCTTTTCCGATACATATCCCCCAGATCCTGATAGGATTTAGACCGATAGCCATAACGCACGCCATCATAGCGTGACAGATTGCTGGACGCTTCCGCTGGCGCCAACACATAGTAAACAGGAATGGATAACGGCGAATTCGGCAGCGACACTTCAAGCGTTTGAGCACCGAGCTTGCGATATTCTTCCAATGCCTGCATGACTGCTTTCTCAACATCGCTGCTCATGCCTTCGGCAAAATATTCTTTGGGTAATCCGATACGTAGACCCGATAACGGCTTCTCCAGATCACGCGTATAATCTTCAGTTTCGCGTTGCAGACTGGTTGAATCTCGCGCGTCAAAACCAGTCATTACATTGAGCATCAGCGCCAAATCCTCGGCGGATTTCGCCATGGGACCACCCTGGTCGAGGCTGGACGCAAAGGCGATCATGCCATAACGCGATACAGTGCCGTAAGTCGGCTTGATACCCGATATGCCGCATAATGCTGCTGGTTGGCGAATCGATCCGCCGGTATCGGTACCCGTCGCTACCGGCGCCATGCGCGCGGCTACAGCACAAGCCGAACCGCCAGAACTGCCTCCAGGAACAGCGGCGACATCCCAGGGATTCCTTACCGGCCCATAAAATGACGTTTCATTACTCGAGCCCATGGCAAATTCATCCATATTGGTTTTGCCGATATTGACTGCACCTACCGCATTAAACCGCTCTATCACGCCCGCATCGTAAGGTGAGACGAAATTTGACAGTATTTTTGAACCGCAAGTTGTCAGCCACCCTTTGGCGCAAAATATATCTTTCTGCGCTACCGGGATACCCGTCAACGGATGAGTATCTCCCGTCGCAATTTTCTGATCAGCGCTACATGCCTGAGCAAGCGCCTTTTCCTCATCAACGGTTATAAATGCATTGTATTGCGGGTTTAGCTGCTTGATGCGTTCAAGAAATTCGGTTGTCAGTTCAACACTTGAAATTTTTCTATCTGCAAGCCGTTTGGATAGCTGCTTAAGACTGTCATTAAACATGGTTCTGGCTAATTGGGATGTATTATGTTGTGTGATACTTAATTGTTGTTATAATCTGGTAATTGAAAATTTTTTAACGCGTGAAAGTCCTATATTCGGTTATGTGATCGGACAGTATTTCAAACCAGGTTTTCCATACTAAACACTATTATTCAGGGCATATTCAACAAATTATTCAATTACTTTTGGCACGAGATAAAGGCCCTCTTCGACCTGAGGCGCTATTGATTGGTACAGTTCACGCTGATTCGATTCGGTCACCTGGTCATCACGCAGTCGCTGCACCACGTCTTGCGCATGAGACATCGGTTCAATCTGGGCGGTATCAATTGCTTGCATGGTTTCAATCAATTTAAAAATATCGGATAACTGAGCCAATGTCGATTTAGCTTCATCATCACTGACTTTGATATATGCAAGATTTGCAATTTGTTTTACATCATGGATTGATAAAGTCATACAAAACGAGAATCTTATATTAAAAGTAGTTATAGGGTATCATGACGCCGTTTATTTAGCGTACCAATTTATTAAACCTTTATTAATATAATATGTCCATCATCATTCTTAATAACGGATTTTGCCACCATGTTTAATTTTCTGAGCAACAATTTTCTAGGCAGTTATTTTTCAACGGACATGGCTATTGATCTGGGCACAGCCAATACTCTGATTTATGTACGCGGTCAGGGCGTTGTGCTCGACGAGCCATCTGTAGTGGCCATTCGTGAGGAAAGTGGTACAAACGGAAAAAAAATGATTCAGCAGGTCGGTCTGGCTGCCAAACAGATGCTGGGAAGGACACCCGGCAACATTACTGCCATCCGTCCGATGAAAGACGGTGTTATCGCCGATTTCACGGTTACCGAGCAGATGCTCAAAATGTTCATCCGAAAGGTCAATCCGCCGCGACTTTTTTCCGCCAATCCCCGCATAGTCATTTGCGTTCCCTATGGTTCCACACAGGTGGAGCGCCGCGCCATTCGTGAAGCAGCATACGGCGCAGGTGCGCGCAAAGTAGAACTAATAGAAGAACCCATGGCGGCGGCACTAGGCGCTGACTTGCCAGTAGAATCCCCAACAGGCTCTATGGTTGTCGACATTGGCGGCGGCACTACCGAAGTCGGCATTATTTCCCTGGGCGGTATTGTTTACTCAAACTCGGTACGTGTTGGTGGCGACAAATTTGATGAAGCCATTATCAACTATATTCGCCGCAACTACGGCATGCTGATCGGTGAAGTTACTGCAGAATTCATCAAAAAAGAAATCGGCTCAGCGTTTCCCGGCTCCGAAGTACGCGAAATAGAAGTCAAGGGTCGTAATCTGGCAGAAGGCATTCCCCGCAGCTTTACTATCTCGAGCAACGAAATCCTGGAAGCTTTGAATGAACCGCTAAACAGTATAGCCAGTGCTGTCAAGACAGCGCTCGAGCACACACCGCCAGAACTCGGGGCGGATATTGCCGAAAAGGGCATGGTTATGACAGGTGGTGGCGCATTACTGCGCGATATCGATCGCCTGCTTATGGAAGAAACAGGCTTGTCAGTCATTGTTGCAGATGATCCCCTGTCCTGTGTGGCACGTGGGGCAGGAATAGCACTTGAAAACATGGATAATTCGATTGGTATTTTCGCCAGCGATTAATGACTATCGTCAATTTAACAGCAGGAGGATATTTGCATCAAGCCAAGGCATAACGTGGCAGCGCTAACTCCATTCGCAAATTTACCCAAAACTTATTTTTGCGTTACTGAATAAATGGATTCAACTCCGCAATTTTTCAGGCATGGACCCGGCCCATTGGCACGGCTTGTTTTCTTTATCCTGCTGTCATGCCTGTTCATGGCTGAAGACATACGCTTCAAGTTATTACCAGAGTTTCGCCAAACCATTGCAATGATTATTTATCCATTGCAAAAAGCGGCACTCTTTCCTTCCGCAACGAGTGATATGATCAGAGAACTGATCGGCAACTTCCACATCATTGAAGAAAACACCTATCTCCGGGAACGCTATCTTCAAGATAGTGAAAAACTTCAGCGTTTGAAAGCCCTGGAAGCTGAAAACGCGCATTTAAGAAAACTGCTTGGCGCGGTAAAAACAATTGAAGCAAAAACAACTGCCAAAGCAGTTATGGCTGAAATCATGTATACCCCGCGCGATCCGTTCAGCCATAAAATCACACTGAACAAAGGCAACCTGCATCACATTCAAACCGGCCAGATAGTTATTGATAACAAAGGTATTATTGGACAAATTACGCATGTCTACCCATTGGCATCCGAAGTTACACTGATCACTGACAAGGATCATTCTGTTCCCATACAAATAGTGCGCAACAATATCCGCACAGTAATCTCAGGCACTGGAAAAAACAATGAGATTGAACTGCGTTATTTATCTGTAAACACCGATATCAGGGTAGGTGATTTGCTGGCCACATCGGGTATAGGCGGTGTTTATCCGCGCGGGTTGCCGGTTGCGATTGTTACAGAAATAAAGCGTCACCCCGCAGATAATTTCGCGCAAATAACCGGCACTCCGGTTGCGGGCGTTGACCGCAATCGTCAAGTATTAATACTGTCCCTCTCCCCGGCATTATCGATACTACCGGAGAATCTTGCCAAGGAATCAAACGGTGAGTCTGAAAATAATCGATGAATCCAGAATAAACGCAAACAAGTATATCAGCAGAGATATGCTTGCACCTGCAAAATTATGGTATGTGCTTCTCAGCCTCGCAGTGGCATTGTTTTTTAATTTTATACCGTTCCAGTCATATGCACTGACAATTCGCCCCGATTTCGCAGCGCTGGTCATACTTTTCTGGAGTATCAATCAACCGCAACGCTTGGGAATGAGCCTTGCTTTTTGTATCGGACTGATGATGGATGTTCATAATGCCGGAATACTCGGCCACCATGCACTGGCCTATTGTGTTATTGTTTATTTTGCGTCAATTTTTCGTCGCCGATTGAAAATTTTCAGTTTACTGCAGCAAACGCCCCAAATTGGTTTGGTACTTTTAGTGATGCAAGGAATACTCGTATTAATTGCACTATTCAGCGGTTCCGCTTTGCCGGATTGGCAATTCTTTCTGGCCTCGTTAACCGGCGCAATCTTCTGGCCCGTAGTATCCTTCCTGCTAAGTATTCCATTAAAGCCCAAATCCGATTCTGATGATTTATGAAACCCATCGTTGAACTGAGAAACCATCCGCTTGAATTGTTCAAATTTCGCAAACGTTTAGCGATCAGTGCCGGATTTGTTTTGTTATTGTTTTTAGCTCTGTTTGCACGTTTCTTTTATCTGCAAGTTACACAAGGCGAACACTATCACACGCTAGCCGAAGCAAATCGTATTTCCATTGCGCCATTGGTGCCAAATCGTGGCCTAATCCTTGACCGCAACGGCAAAATACTCGCACAGAATTATTCCACTTACACGCTGGAAATCACACCGAATAAAATCACCGATCTTGAAAACACGCTGGAAGAACTAGCAACCATTGTTGAAATCACACCCAACGATCTTGAGCAATTCAGAAAATTACTTCGTGAAAACAAACGCTTTAAAAGCCTTCCAATTCGTAACCGGTTAACTGATGAAGAAGTCGCTCGTTTTGCCGCCAATCGATACCGGTTCCCTGGCATCGAAATCCAGGCCAGAATTTTACGCTATTATCCGTATGGCGAGTTGGCCGCCCATGTTGTCGGTTATATCAGCCGTATCAGCGACAAGGATCTCGAGCAACTGGAAGAATCCGGCAATCTTGATAACTACCGGGGCTCTCATTTTATTGGCCGCATCGGAATCGAGCAAAGCTATGAAAACGAACTTCACGGCATTACAGGTTTTGACGAGGTTGAAACCGATGCCGCCGGCAGATCGATAAGGGTTTTGTCGCGCACACCGCCGGTATCCGGTAATAATCTAGTACTCACATTGGATATTGACTTGCAGCGCGTTGCCGACGAAGCATTTGGTGACCGCCGCGGTGCATTAGTCGCAATAGATCCCAACAATGGCGAAGTACTGGCTTTCGTCAGCAAACCCGGTTTTGATGCTAATTTATTTGTTGGCGGCATTGACCACAACAACTGGAATTTATTGAATAATTCGATTGACAGGCCGCTTAACAACCGCGCTTTGCGTGGCGTTTATCCACCCGGTTCCACATTCAAGCCATTCATGGCACTTGCCGCGCTCGAATTAGGACTCCGTTCGCCTGGATACGCTATTAGTGATATCGGCTACTTCAGCTTGCCAGGTTCGGAACGCCGCTATCGTGACTGGAAAGTAGGCGGCCATGGACGTGTCGATTTACATAAATCCCTGGTAGTTTCCTGCGATACCTACTATTACAGCCTTGCCCATGATATGGGCATCGATCGCATACATAACTACATTAAACAGTTTGGATTGGGCAAGAAAACTGGAATTGATATTTTTGGTGAAGTGGAAGGTCTCCTGCCGTCACAGGAATGGAAATTGCGAAGACATAACCAAAGGTGGTACGCAGGCGACACTATCTCTGTTGGTATTGGACAGGGTTATGTCCTGACAACACCGCTGCAACTGGCGTTTTCTACCACAATAATTGCCAACCAGGGCACGGCTTATCAACCACATTTCGTCAAACAAATCACAAACAGTCAGACTGGTATCACACGAGAAGTCCCTAAAAATTCGTTATATACAATCAATCATCAGCCTCAAAATATGGAATTGGTTCGCAAGGCAATGGTGGATGTCACACGACCCGGCGGCACCGCTGCAAATGCAGCTGCCGGCGCAGAATATACTTTTGCAGGCAAAACAGGCACCTCACAAGTTATCGGCATTAAACAAAATGAACGCTATAAAGAAGAGCTTGTCGCTGAACGCCATCGTGATCATGCCATGTTTGTCGCTTATGCGCCTGCTGAGAATCCAACCATTACATTGGTTGTTCTGGTAGAAAATGGCGGCAGTGGCGGTGCGACCGCAGCGCCGATAGCCCGGCAGGTTTTAGATTATTTTTTACTTGGAAAACTGCCACAATCAAAAGAGGCTGAAATTGTAGCAATCACTGAACATACGCACCATCATTAGCTATTAATATGCCAAATTTGAACAGTTCAAAATTGAGAATGCCAGTAATTGAATTTAGAACACTCTGGCATTATTTGACACGTTATATCGATAACTTTCTTTTATCGGGTATTCTAATCCTGATGATTATTGGTCTGATTACGCTCTATAGCGCCACAGGGGGCGACATGAACAGAGTTGTCAAGCAAGCCGTTCATATGCTCATTGCACTATCCGTGATGTGGCTGGTCGCCAATATTCCCTTGCAGCAAATAATGCGACTTGCATTGCCCCTGTATTTACTTGGATTTGTTTTATTAATCGGTGTAGCACTCTTTGGTGAAATAAACAATGGCGCGCGCCGCTGGCTTGATCTTGGTGTAACCCGTATACAACCATCAGAAATTATGAAAATAGCTGTACCGCTGATGATGGCATGGTATTTTGACAAATATGAAATTACTTTGCGTCTCAGAGATTATCTGGGCGCCACTATCCTTCTGTTACTGCCTGTTATGTTAATATTACGCCAACCTGACTTGGGAACAGCACTATTGATCGCGGCCAGCGGTTTCTATGTTTTGTTTTTAGCCGGTTTGTCATGGCGAGTAATCAGTGCATTGATTGTTGCCGCTATTGGAAGCATTCCAGTACTCTGGTCATTCATGCATGACTACCAGCGACAACGCGTTTTAACGCTGCTGGATCCATCTCAGGATGCATTGGGTTCAGGCTATCATACAATTCAATCATCAATTGCTATTGGTTCAGGTGGCCTCGTCGGGAAAGGCTGGCAGAACGGAACCCAGACCCAGCTGGACTTTTTACCGGAACAAAGCACCGACTTTATTTTTGCTGTTTTTTCAGAAGAATTTGGCTTAATAGGCAATTCTCTATTATTATTACTCTATTTAATCGTCATTGGTCGTTGCATGGTGATCACTGCAAATGCGTCAACACAATTTACAAGATTGATCGCGGGCTCGATTACGCTTACATTTTGTACGTATATTTTTGTAAATATGGGTATGGTAAGTGGAATTTTACCCGTTGTCGGTGTCCCATTGCCACTGATTAGCTACGGTGGCACAGCTTTGGTAACCATGTTACTCGGTTTTGGTATTTTAATGAGTATACAAACACATCCTAAACTCGTAAAAACATGATAAACACTATATTAATACTTAAGAACATATGTAGAAATTTTCCTTCAACATCAACTTTGGTCATCAAAATTATCGTACTGATAGTCCTGCTGTCCGTTTCTGGTTGTGCCAGCACCTCCCAATACAATTCACTGGGTGAAGTTGATACATCAAATACACCACCAACAAATATTGCTTCACAGAAAGGGGGGGGGTACTATCTGGACGATGGGCCAGGAGATAATCCGCCGCACGATATTCACCTCATTCCGGATGCTATTCCCAAACTGGAAACGCTTCGTGAAGTGAATATGCGCCCCTATGAAGCTCTGGGACAATTGTTTGAACCAATGACTGCACTTGAGCCTTATAAGGAACATGGCATGGCTTCATGGTATGGGCGACGTTATCATGGCAATGATACCGCGTCTGGTGAAGTGTATGATATGTATGCAATGACGGCAGCACATCCGACTTTGCCGCTGCCCAGTTATGCGCGTGTTACGAGTGTAGATAACGGCAAAACAGTGATCGTGCGCATTAATGATCGCGGCCCGTTTCTTGCGAATCGTTTGATTGATCTTTCTTATACTGCAGCCTACAAGCTGGACATTATTGGGCCCGGTAGTGGCGAAGTAATCGTTGAAACGATTTTACCTGACGAAATAGAACAATTCGCTTCATCAAATCCGCAGCTAGCGCCATTAACTGTTAAAAATCAAAAAAACAACCCCACAGCATATTTACAGCTCGGCGCATTCGGCACCGCTCACAATGCACGTAATTATCTGTCTCATATCCAAGAAAAACTACCTTGGCTTAGCAAAACTGTAGGCATCACTGAGCAAAATGGTTTATTCAAAATCCACGCTGGACCTTATGCAAATCAAATGCTTGCCCTACAGGCTGCTAATACAATTACGCAGCGACTGTCAATCCGGCCTGTGGTCGTTATCGACTAAAACAAAAACAGTCCATAATTTCGTTATATTTGTAAACTACAAAAAAAATCCCTACCTTAGGTAGGGATTAAAGGGCCTCGTCATAAAACCATTTACCACAAATCAAATAGATAAAACGTATTCAGTATAAAAATTGCAACAACAATTCATCGTTTGATTCTGGATTCAAAGTGACTGCCATCACTTGGGTTAAACTATAATACGTATGAAACCAGTCCAAAGGCAAAAATAAGCACATAAACTACCACTATTTCTTTTTTTTAATTGTGGTTTTAATCACATCGCACCCAAAAAATGTCAGAATTCAATAATTTAATTTTATTGTACAGTCATTTAAATCAATACAAATATATTGATTTATTTTGTCAAACATAGACAAAAAAACAGGATCACGACTTACTGTTTTATTAACGCATAGCATAACCTGGAATTTATTTATCCATGTCCAACAAAGATTCATCCGGCCAAGTAATTTCTAACAATAATAGTTTAGCAACTGAACCGATAAAAACGATTCATATAGACAACCGAAATATTACTATGCTGGGTACTGCGCATGTATCAAAAGCCAGTGCAGATAAAGTTCAGGAACTCATCGCCACGGGAAAATACGATGCAGTAGCTGTTGAATTATGCCCAAGTCGTCATAGTGCAATCGTTAACCCGGATGCTATGGCTAAAATGGATTTGTTTCAAGTCATTAAAAGCGGGCAAGCCAGCATGGTAGCAGCCAGTCTTGCATTGGGTGCATTTCAACAACGCATGGCGGAGCAATTTGGTATAGAACCTGGCGCAGAAATGCGTGTGGCTATTAAAGATGCCCAGGCAGCCAGATTGCCTGTGATATTGATCGACCGTGAAATCGGAACCACACTCAAGCGCATATACCATAATGTCCCCTGGTGGAAAAGAATCGGTCTATTCGCGGGTTTAATCAGCAGTGTAGTCAGTAAGGAAAAAATCAGTGCCGAAGAAATTGAAAAACTTAAGGAAGGAGATGTTCTGGAAAGCACATTCTCGCAATTTGCAGAAGATGAAAAAGACTTGTTCAAGCCGCTTATCAGCGAACGTGATGAGTATATGTCCGCCCGCCTGATTAAAGAAAGCCAAGAAAATAATTATCAGCATATTCTTGCCGTTGTCGGCGCTGGCCATATCAACGGCATGCAGCATCATATAACAAATGATTGCACTAATGATCCTGATGTAACCATTGCCCGACTGGATATTCAGCCTGTTTCGTCAAGCTGGTTTAAATATTTACCCTGGGCAATTGTTTTACTAATACTAACTGGCTTTATTATTGGATTTATGCGTAGCCCAGAAATCGGCACAGCCATGATTCTTGACTGGGTGCTCATTAATGGAGGGCTATCTGCGTTAGGCGCAGCTATCGCTTTCGCACATCCGCTAACGATTGTGACAGCTTTTTTTGCTGCACCGCTAACTTCTCTCAATCCGACAATTGGTGCAGGTATGGTTGTTGCAGCCGCCGAAACATACTTACGCAAACCTAAAGTGGGCGACTTTAATCGCCTGCGCAGCGATGCAACCAGTCTGAAAGGCTGGTGGAACAATCAGGTCACGCGTATTTTATTGATCTTCATCTTATCAACAATGGGTTCAGCAATTGGCACATATGTCGCAGGTTTCCGTATTCTTGAGCGATTAAGCAGCGGCTAAGCGTCATGAAAACCTTATTTGGTTTTTTTGAACGGCTGGTCGACCCTTTCCCGCCCGAGCATCCAGCCGAACCACCCAAAGGGATTTATCAATTCTGCCGGCACTATATCCGAGGCATCGAAGCCTATCTGCTTTTAATGGCTTTTCTAACCACCTGCCTGGCAATCAGCGAAGCCATGTTGTATGGCATTCTAGGGCAAATGGTTGATTGGCTCGCAGAAAAAAATTCACAACAGTTTCTTGATTCCGAATGGCCACTTTTGCTGGCAATGTCAGTCTTTATACTGGTGTTTATACCCATTATTGTTTTATTGCATTCTCTGGTTATTCATCAAGCACTGATGGGAAATTTTCCGATGCGGGTCCGCTGGCTGGCGCATCGCTACCTGTTAAACCAGAGCTATGCTTTTTTTCAGCACGAATTCAGTGGACGCATCGCAACTAAAGTCATGCAGACAGCGCTTGCGGTTCGCGAGACTGTCATGAAACTGCTTGATGTTATTCTTTTTGTAACAGTTTACCTGATCACGACACTGCTACTGGTTGCAGATGCCGATCCACGTTTATGTATACCGCTGCTGATCTGGCTTATTGCCTATATCGGCATTCTGCGGCATTTTGTGCCGCAACTGAAACGTGTTTCAACCTTGCAGGCGGATGCCCGTTCGCTAATGACCGGTCGTATTGTCGACAGTTATACCAATATTATTACACTGAAGCTGTTCTCGCACAGCGAACGTGAATCAGCCTATGCAAAAGCCGGAATGCAGGAATTCATGGCAACCGTGCATCCGCAAATGCGCCTGGCAACATGGCTGAATATTTGCGTCTGGTCGATCAACATGTTGCTTGTCTTCTCTACTTGTGCATTGGGCATCTATCTTTGGCAGGGTTCAGCACTCGGGCCGGGAGCAATCGCAATTGTTCTTAGCCTGGCAATACGCCTGACAGGCATGTCTCACTGGGTAATGTGGGAGGTTAATCATTTATTTGAGAATATTGGTACGGTGCAGGATGGAATCAATACATTGTCAAACCCACAAAGCGTAAAGGATGGGTCAGATACAAACACACTCCACGTATCACAGGGTACGATACAGTTTGATCATGTCTGCTTTTCATATCATTCCACAGCAGATAAATTAAGCACGACCCCAAATAACCCGGCTTCATACTGGATTTTTGATAATCTAAGCCTAAGAATAGAACGCAACGAGAAAGTAGGTATTGTCGGCCGCTCCGGAGCAGGCAAGTCTACATTTGTTAGCCTGTTATTACGCTTTTACGATATTCAACAAGGCTCAATCACCATTGATGGGCAGGATATCAGAAACATCACTCAGGATAGTCTGCGCAGCAATATTGCCATGGTCACACAGGATATCTCGCTTTTACACCGTTCGGTCCGTGACAATATCTTGTTTGGAAAACCACACGCAACAGAAGCGCAAATGATTGCCGCAGCCAAAAAGGCGCGGGCGCATGAATTTATCATGACATTAAAAGATGTCAAAGGCCGTACCGGCTATGATGCGCATGTGGGTGAACGTGGCGTAACATTATCCGGTGGTCAGCGTCAACGTATTGCCATTGCCCGTGTTCTGCTCAAAGATGCGCCCATCCTTGTGCTGGACGAAGCGACTTCCGCACTGGATTCAGAGGTCGAAGCCAGTATCCAGCTAAGCCTTTATCAGCTTATGCGGGATAAAACAGTGATTGCCATTGCGCACCGGCTATCCACAATTGCCGCCATGGACAGGTTGATTGTTTTGGATAAAGGCCGTATCGTTGAACAAGGCAGCCATGCCATGCTGATTGCCAACAATCAGCTTTACGCACAGCTTTGGAATCATCAGTCTGGCGGTTTTCTGGGACTTGAATAATCTTGAACAACTGCTTTTCAGAACAACTATCTGGTTCACCAATATGCCTATAACACCGCTGAATCCTTCCGAACTACGAATTCAAATCGATCCTGACACACTTGAATTCACAGACACTTCGGAGCTCGTTCAATCCCCGCTTTCCTGGATCGGTCAAGAGCGCGCTGAAATTGCAGCACGTTTTGGACTGGCTATGCAGCAACCTGATTATCATTTATTTGTATTAGGCGAAGTCGGTAGCGGCAGATCATCATTGTTGCATCAGGCAATGCTCGCCACCGCAGCAAAAAGTGCTGTGCCGCCAGATTTATGTTATATCCATAACTTCACTACGCCTGAAACACCTGTTGCTATTCACCTGCCCGCTGGACAGGGCCGCGCGTTACGCCAGGCATTAACGCATCTGGCAAAATCTCTGCCCGACGAGATAGCGCAATGCCTGAATGGACAGGACTTTAAAATCAAGCAGGAACAGCAACTCAAAACATTCAAGAAAACAGAAACCCGGTTATATGCCGAACTTGATACATTTGCTGAAAAGCGTCATTTTTCGATCCGCCGCGAAGCCGAGCAAATCGTTTTTACGTTACTCGATAGCAACGGAAAAATTTTAACTGAAGACCACTTGTTTAAGCTGCCCAAAACACGCAGAGCCGAGATCGATCAAGCTGAACAAGAATTACATGTGGCAATTATTCGATATTTTGAAGCGATTAAGCGTATCGAAAGTGACAAAAACAAATCACTCGCCATTTTGCAGCAAAATACAATAAAACCTGTTCTGAATAACAGCTTTAAAGCCTTACGGAGTAAACTGCATCCGAAACTCAAACAAAACGCCAAACTGAAAACATTCCTGGATCATATTGCCCAAAATATTCTGGACAACCTGTCCCTTTTTGAAACCGCAAGTCAAATTGCTGACGAAAAACAGCGTGATGCGCTGGAGCAGGTATTGTCGCGCTACCAAATCAATCTGGTTGTGGATAATCACGACTTAAAAGGTGCACCGGTCATGATTGAAGACAATCCCCTCATTCATTCATTGTTCGGAAGCATTGATTATCAGTTAGAAGACGGCAGAATGAAAAGCGATTTCATGCGTATCCGCGCAGGCAGCCTGCATAAAGCGCATGGTGGGTTCATTATGTTGCATTTGAGTGATTTGCTGACGGACTTGATGGTCTGGACAAGGCTGCGGCGTCTATTACGCAGCAACCGACTTCAAATTGAAGAACCATTTTCCACATTTGCTGCAAATATACCCGCAACCATAGAACCGGAAGCTGTAGATATCAATATTAAAATTGTTCTAATCGGCTCGCGTGAGGATTACTATATTTTACAGGAGGAAGATCCCGAGTTTATTCGTCGCTTTCGTGTCAAAGTCGATTTTGCCAACAGTTTCAGATCCAGCCCGAAAACCTACCAAGCTTCTTCCATTCTGGTCGCACATATCTGCAATGCAAAAAATCTTCCTCACTTCTCAGCTGCGGCAGTATCACGACTACTCGAGGAATCGCACCGCGAAGTCGATGACCAGGCACGCCAAAGCGCCATTTTTGCGCGTACGGAAGTACTAATTCTGGAGAGCGCCTCAATCTGTCGCGCACGAAAAAGAAAGCGGGTTGAAACTGAAGACATAACCGCAGCACTGCAAGCACGCATATTGCGCCATAACTATCCGGATCAGCAGTTACAGGAATCAATTACGGATGGAGACATTCTGATTGCTTTACAAGAGAGAAAAACAGGTCAACTGAATGCGATTACCCTGATTGAAATGGGTGACCACAGTTTTGGCACGCCGGTACGTGTAACCGCACGCGTGTTTGCCGGGGAAAATGGTCTAATGAACATCGCGCATGAAGTTGATATGTCCGGGCCCATCCATGACAAAGGTGTATTGATTCTCCAAAACTATTTATCCGCTTTGTTTTCCCATCTTGCGCCACTTGCAATGAATGCATCCATTGTTTTTGAACAGGAATATTCGGGCATTGAAGGCGATTCAGCATCCTGTGCGGAATTTTTTGCACTGCTCTCCGCTTTATCCAGAGTTCCCATCAAACAGAGTATCGCCATTACGGGCGCCATGAATCAATACGGAGAAGTCCTGCCAGTCGGTGGTATTAATGACAAAATTGAAGGATTCTTTAGTCTCTGCGAAAAAACTGGCCTAAACGGAGAACAGGGTGTTTTGATTCCACACCAGAACAAACCGCGTCTGATGCTCAATTACAACGTTATTGAAGCTGTACGAAAGGGACTATTCCATATATATACTATGAAGCATGTAACTGAAGGCATTGAATTATTGACAGACCTTCCCTCCGGAATTACTGATAAGAGAAAAATCAAGAAATACCCTGCAAAAACAGTACTTGGCCATGCAGAAAAAACGTTGATCGACTTCCGTTTCGCCTGTCAGGCATCGCATTCCAAATCGGATGCCTGACAAGCAATTACTATTATAAACTCATTGCCATCAAAATCTGTGCTTTTAGTGATTTGATCAGTTTCATTTCATTGGCGGTAATGCCTTCACTCGCGATTGCGCTCCGGTCCGCATAAATCAATCCGATTGGCTTATCTTGTATTACCAATGGCAAGATCATGAAACTCAAAGTATCAGGTAATAATTGTTTATGCCAACTTGGTAATGCGTTGCTTATTTTAGTATCTGTCGTATCCGATATTGCCAAATCCACATTCCGTTTTATTGCCATACTGAATATATCAGATGAAGCTGTATCCGGAAAAACAAAACTTTTCTGCAATCCGTTATGGTTTTGGCCGACAAAATTTCTAGCCCTGAATTGATTTGTACGAACATCCTTCAAACAAACGGTCACGAATCGGAAACCCAAACTGCGATATAACGTTTCCAGAACAAGCACCAATAAAGAATTGATATCTGACCGGCCGAAAGCAAGCATTTCGGAGACTTCCTGAATACCTGTCAACAACCGGTCAGTCGAGTTATACGGCTTGCCGCTGGCATAACAGTCTTCAGTCTGATCAAAACATGTATTCGCATCGCTCAATTCATCAGTCAAACAGTCTACAAAATCGCCAGCAGTTTGATTCTGACCGGCATGACTATTCTCGCTATCAGTTATTTTTTCAGCATATCGGCATATACTCTGAATTTGTTCGGAAGAATTCCTGATCAGTGCATTCAACTTTTGTTTGTCCAGATCTAATGCGTCACCAAAGCGACTCAACAAGTCATCAACTACTGGTATTTCGTTTCCTTCTTTCAATGTCATCAAAGCAGCATTATTACTGAACTCTGCAACCTGTTGCATCCATTCGCTACGATTCTTGGGGGATCGCAGAACTTTGCCGGGCATAATTTTCATTGCCAGTATAATCGACTCAGGAATATGCCATGCCTTCAAAGCAAACTCTGTCAACCAGTTAAAAGTGCAGCCAAGCTGTTCCAGAGACGCACGTCCTTCGGAATAACCTTTTTCCCTGGCAAGCGACATCGTTTTCCAATATAACTGATCATTATGAGCGGCAAGAATGAGCCTGCCCATATTTTTAAACAATGCCGCGATTGCAACTTCTTCGGCGTTAGGAAATGCACTGCGTTTTGCCAGATTGCGACCGATCAAGCTTGCCGACAATGCGAGCATCAGTTCCGCACGTACTGCTCTGGCATTCTTGCCCGGCATACCGTCAACGAGTATCATCGCCAACGCGCATGTTTTGATGGTGTCCAATCCCAGCAACTGGATCGCTTTGGAAATACTGGTCACCATTGGCGAAGCTGAACGGTAAGAAAGTGAATTGGACAAACGCAGAATTTTCAATGAAAGCGATGGATCCGACAAGATAAAATTGGTCAGTTGTTCCAGTGACTTATCCTCTGAAGACGTCAACTGGACCACCTTTGATATGGAGCTTCCAAGCGCTGGAAAGTCTGGATTATTCTGTATCATGTCAATCAGCTTATCTTTAATTGGCATGGTTTCATTTTCATCGGGTGATTCCATCGTAGCGTTATTTATATTATCCATTGACATATATTCAATTAAAAATGCAGTTTTCTTAATAACAAACCGCCGCCAGAAAAATTCTCAAGTTAATACTTATTTACGGCCAAATAATAAATAATTTAGCAAAACAAGCTATAAGCAATAACAATCCTTCATTATGTGCTTTTGGGATATAAGAATACTGGCGCGATAAAAACAGCCTCAGAACAACGACAAATTTAGCCTATAATAGTAAACCTTGAGTGCGCTGCATTTTTTTAATGCAATGCGCTGCGTATAGTATTCTATAAATATGCAACATCAATTTAAGCCACCATCTCCCGGAACAATTTCACGTTATTTCGATTTTTCAGGTTCCAGCGATTCTCTTTTTCTTGCCCAACTGGCACAACAAGCAAAGCCAGTCACGATTATTACAACCAGTGCGCTTGATGCGCAGCGGTTATTGGAAGAAATTCCGTTTTTTGCACCTGAACTGCAAATACATCTGTTACCCGACTGGGAAACATTGCCGTACGATACTTTTTCACCGCACCATGATCTGGTTTCAGAACGTCTTGCAACACTTTACCAGGTCATGAACAAAACCTGCGATGTATTGATTGCGCCACTAACGACAGCGTTGTACCGCATCCTGCCGCGCGAATATCTGGCCGCACATACTTTTTTCATCAAAAAAAACGAATCCCTCGACATCGCCGCGTTGCGCAGTCAGATGACCCTGGCAGGTTATTCGCATGTCACTCAGGTTTTCTCGCCCGGAGAATACAGCGTGCGCGGCGGTCTGATTGATCTTTTTCCAATGGGCAGCGCCGTACCCTATCGGATTGATTTGCTGGACAATGAAATTGACAGTATTCGCACTTTTGACGTTGATACCCAACGCAGCATCTATCCCGTCAATGAAATCCGCCTTTTACCGGCGCGTGAATTTCCGCTCGACGAGGATGGACGCACCTGCTTTCGTGGAAAGTTTCGCGAAAAATTTGAAGGCGACCCGACAAAAAAACAAATCTACAAAGATGTCAGCAAAGGAATTGCGCCCGCGGGTATTGAATATTATCTGCCTTTGTTTTTTGATCAAACTGCAACGCTTTTTGATTACTTGCCTGAAGAAACATTAATCTGTCTGCACCAGGACATCCGTCCCGTACTTGACGATTTCTGGCGCGACACACAATCCCGTTATCAATTGCTTCGCGCCGACCTTGACCGGCCATTAATGCCGCCCGAGGACTTATTTCTACCTGCAGACGTCTTTTTCGGCAAATTAAAGCCTTACGGCCGCATCGAACTGTTGTCGGAAAATGAGGCAAATAACAATGATCCGGCCATTCCAACGACTGCTTTGCCGCCTGTTCAGGTGAATCGTTACGCGGATAATCCGTTAGCGCAGCTCAACGCTTTTGTCGGTACATTTACGGATACCAATGGGCGCGTTCTAATCGTCGCTGAAAGTATGGGCAGACGTGAGCTAATTGCTGATTATCTCTTTCAGCATAATTTGCAGCCAACGGTCTGTGAAAATTACGCACAGTTTTTGGCAAGCACGCAACCGTTCATGCTATGCACCGCGCCGCTGCACAGCGGATTTATTCTTGCGTATGAAAAACTCGCTTTTGTTACCGAGAATGAACTCTACGCCGCAACACATGTACACGGTCGTCGCGAAAGAGAATCACGAAGAGCAACCTCAACCGACAATATCCTGCGCGATCTGTCTGAAATCAAGCCAGGCGACCCGGTTGTCCATGAACAACATGGCATTGGCCGTTATCTCGGATTGGTCAGCATGGATCTCGGTGAGGGAGAACAGGGCGAACTGAGCGAATTTCTGTCACTCGAGTATGAAGGTGGCGACAAACTTTATGTACCTGTTTCACAACTGTACCTGATCGGGCGTTACAGTGGCGCATCGCCGGAATCCGCGCCGCTGCACAAACTGGGCAGCAGCCAATGGGAAAAGGCCAAGCGCAAAGCCATGCAGCAGGTACGCGATACCGCAGCCGAATTGCTCAATTTGTACGCACAACGCGCTGCACGCAAAGGACATGCTTTCACTTTGAACCAGCATGACTACGAAGCGTTTACCGCAGGTTTCGGGTTTGAGGAAACGGCCGATCAGGCCGTAGCCATCAATGCCGTCATCGATGACCTGATTTCAGATAAACCGATGGACCGGCTGATCTGCGGCGATGTCGGATTTGGCAAAACAGAGGTCGCGCTGCGAGCAGCCTTTGTAGCCGTTGCCGACGGCAAACAGGTTGCGGTTCTGGTTCCGACCACATTGCTGGCCGAGCAGCATTTCCAGAATTTCTCCGACCGCTTTGGCCTGATTGCAGATCAATGGCCGGTAAAAATTGCCGAATTGTCGCGTTTTCGAACCGCCAAGGAACAAACCAAGACTTTACAGGAACTGGCTCAAGGTCAGCTCGATATCGTCATCGGCACACACAAACTGATACAGAAAAGCGTCAAATTCAAGAACCTGGGTCTGGTCATTATCGATGAAGAACACCGTTTTGGCGTGCGCCAGAAAGAACAACTCAAAAAACTGCGCGCGGAAGTCGATGTATTGACGCTGACAGCCACGCCGATTCCACGGACTCTGGCCATGTCACTCGAAGGCTTGCGTGACTTTTCCATCATCGCCACCGCCCCGCAACGGCGTCTGGCAATCAGGACTTTTGTCAATAATTTTTCTCTGGGACTCATTCGTGAAGCCTGTCTGCGTGAATTGAAACGCGGCGGACAGGTTTATTTTCTGCATAATGAAGTCAATACCATTACACTCATGTATGAAAAACTGGCCGGATTATTACCCGAAGCGCATATCCGTATCGCGCACGGCCAGATGCGCGAACGTGAACTCGAACATGTAATGCGTGAATTTTATCAGCAGCGCTTTAACATTCTGCTGTGCACCACCATTATCGAAACCGGCATTGATGTACCCAGCGCCAACACCATTATCATCAATAACGCCAACAAATTCGGTCTCGCGCAACTGCATCAGCTGCGCGGACGCGTCGGACGTTCTCATCATCAGGCATACGCTTATCTGCTGACGCCGGATGAACAGGCACTCAACGCACAGGCGAAAAAACGGCTTGAAGCTATCCAGGCGATGGAAGAACTCGGCTCGGGTTTTTTCCTGGCCATGCATGATCTGGAAATCCGCGGCGCAGGCGCCGTATTAAGCGAATCACAAAGCGGCGAAATGCAGGAAGTGGGTTTCAGTTTATACAGCACCATGCTGGATACGGCGATCAAATCACTTAAAGAAGGCCATGAGCCCGATATGCAGCATCCGCTTGGCGTTGCGGCCGAAATCAACCTGCATGTACCTGCCCTGCTACCCGACAGTTACTGCCACGATATCCACGAACGCCTGGTGCTCTACAAACGCATGGCCAATTGCACGGACAGTGACCAGCTTGATGACATGCAAAGCGAGCTCATTGACCGCTTCGGTTTGTTGCCCGACGCAACCAAAGCATTGCTTGACTGCCACCGCTTGCGCATCGCCGCAAAACCGCTCGGCATCATCCGTATCGATGCCAGCACCGAAAGCATACAAATACAATTCACACCCGAACCGCCGGTCGATCCCGCAAAAATAATTCAATTGATACAAAGCAGCCGCGAATATTCCCTGGCAGGCCCGGATCGGCTTAAGGTACAGGTGCAGATTCCTGAAATCAGGAACCGGGTTTTACGGATTCAAAACCTGATTCAATCATTAAGTGAACATTTACAATCAGAATGAAAAACAAACTGCGCACATTGATCGAACAACCCGGTATTCATGCGGCACCAGCCGTCTACGACTGTATCGGCGCCATGGCCGCCGAACAGGCGGGATTTAATTATATCTTTTCCAGCGGATTTGGGATTGCCGCATCGCTCCTGGGGAAACCGGATTTTGGCTATTTAACCGCCAGTGAAATGATCGATTCGGCCAAACGTATCGCACACAGCGTGTCGATACCGCTGATCGCCGATATGGACACGGGGTATGGCAACCCATTGAATGTTATCCGTACTGTCGAAGAAATCGTACAGACCGATGTCGCCGGAATTATCCTGGAAGATCAGGCATGGCCCAAGAAATGCGGTCATTTCGAAGGCAAGCAGATTATCCCGGCTGCCGAACAGGTGGAAAAAATAAAAGCCGCAGTTTATGCCCGCGGCGATTCCGGGCTTATCATTGTCGGACGAACGGACGCGCGTGCGATGGAGGGACTCACAGGCGCAATTAAGCGCGGCGAGCAGTATTTGGCAGCAGGCGCGGATGTGCTGTTTATTGAGGCACCGCAATCGCGGGAAGAACTGGCCGACATTGCACGTCATTTTCCGGACGTTCCACTATTCGCCAATATCATCGAAGGCGGCAAAACGCCGAATTTGTCACTCGATGAACTCGAAGACATGGGTTACAAACTCGTGGCCTATGCCCTGTCCGGCCTGTTCTCCGCCACGCAGGCTTTTATCGACTGTTTTGACGCGTTAAAAAAAGACGGCGGCACACAGCATATCAATCAGCAATTGTCATTCGAAACCTTCAAAACCATTGTTCGGATGAACGACCATATAGCGCTGGAAAAACGGTTCGGGATTTCAAAGGAGACAGATTAGATATGGCCACACCCACGAATATTTATTCGGAAACATAATTCAAAAATGCGTCGCCATTATTTACGGAACTTGAATTTCCCCCAGTGCATCTCTTTTACAACAGCGTGTTGATGAAAATAACGATTACACTGCTGACAGCAGGACTGATTGCGTATCTGATCTTTTGGCCGGTACCGATATCGCCTGTTAGTTGGAATGCCCCTCACGCACCCGGATATACCGGCCCTCACGCACCTAACAACCGGTTAGCCGATTTACAATTGATCGAACTGGATGATGAACAAGGCCCCGAGCATGTCGCGCTGGGCAAGTATGACAAGCTGTATACCGCTGTGGAAAACGGAAATATCATACGCATGAATCCAGACGGCACCATGCTGGAAATATTCGCCAACACCGGCGGACGAGTACTCGGCTTTGATTTCAATGCTGACGACAACTTAATTGCAGCCGACGCCATGCGCGGTGTGCTGTCAATTGCGCCCGACGGCGCGGTTACCATGCTGGTCGACCAGGTAAACGGCGAACCGGTTCGCTATCCCAATAGTGTAGCGATAGCAGCCAGCGGCAAAATTTACATCACCGACTCATCCACCCGCTTTGCACCGTCTGAATGGGGCGGCACGTTCGAAGCGAGCACACTGGATATTGTCGAACAATCGGCGACCGGGCGCATACTGGAATACGATCCAACGCAAAACACAACGCGTATCGTCGCCCAAGGATTAAGCTTCGCCAATGGCATCACGATTTCCAGTGATGAACAAACATTATTTGTCAGTGAAACCGGACGCTACCGGGTGTGGAAAATCTCGGTCGCCGCTGACGGTCTTGATCTCAGCCGTCAATCAAAATTCGCCAGCAGCTTACTCGACAACCTGCCCGGCTTCCCCGACAATCTGATGCGTGGAAGCGACGGCAGAATCTGGCTGGGCTTTGCCAAACCCCGTAATGCCGTTATCGATTTTATAGCCGACAAACCTTTTTTACGGAAAATGGTGCTGCGTTTTCCCCGTATATTATGGCCCATACCTGAAGCGTATGGCCACGTCATGGCTTTTACTGAAGATGGACAAATAGTGATCGATCTTCAGGACCCCTCAGGCGCATATCCCGAAACCACATCCGTTACTGAAACTTCCGACAGGCTTTACATACAAAGCCTGCATGCAAGCCATTTAGGTTGGCTTTCCAAAGAAATACTGCAAGAAAAATAATACTGCAGGATTTTCTAAAGAAAAACATTCAATTGCAGTTTTCGGGAAACACTGCTAGAAATTTTTACAGAGCAGGAAATTAATTTAAGACTCGCTACAGAGAAGCGCGGGATTTAGGATTTTGAGACTGTAAATTAAACTGCCACATAAACGCAGACACACACGCAAACGGGGATGGTGAGGTGTCAATAATTCCTGTTCTGAGGGTGTTCTAAATTCTGTCTCAACCCACACCCGTTTTGTGGCCCACGATAAGAGAATTAACCTCACAATATCCCACCTCGCTAACAATTTCAATCTTTTCCATTTTGCAACGGGTAATCTACGATATTTGCGTAATGAACAGATCTTTCAACCAAGAATTTCGCCGCCTGCTGCAAGTAACCAATAAATTCCTCCGCCACAATTGATAACTGCTTTCCTGAAGGGTAAGCATAATACCATTGACGATTAATCGGAAAGCCCTGCACATCGAGAATAGCCATTTGCTTCGTGGGCATATCCGGCACCAAGGTATGTTGCGACAAGACGGATATATCCCCCAATTCTAGACGGCACTATCGTTTGACAGTTTCTTGTAAAACCTGGATATCTCTCAGGTTGTCTGGCACCATATGCGCTCTTTCCAGCGGCAGTGTTTCGCCGCGAAAAAAACCCGGCGCGCGCAGATTCCACAGTGTCATTAACACAACCCCGAAGAGTAAAGAAACCACACCGATCATAAAAACGGCGCCAACACCCGCGATGGATCCACTGGAGCCGTAGTCCGGATCCATCATGTTCCATGCCTGAAGTATTGCTACTGCAATCAGAACAATCGCAGCGATAGCGGGGAAAACAACCTGGGATAATGCGGTGCGCCAATGATTAAAGGCGGTACGATGAAAATAAAGCGCACACGACAATGCCGCCACAGTATAAAACGTGCAAACTGCAATACTGACGCTTAGAATTGTGTCTTCCACAATCGATTCACTCATCAGGCTCAGAGTCGTATATATGACAAGTGTCATCAGGCCGATTGTCCAGGTGGTGAATTTTGGCGTTCTGGTCACTGAATTGACCCGGGCAAACGGACTGGGAAGGGCTCTGTATGTCGCCATTGCCAATGCGATGCGGGCTGAAGGCATGATCGTGGACATTGTCGCCGAAAAAGCCGAGACGCAAATAATCACTGCCGCAACCAGTGCGCCTTGCGCCCCGATAATTTCTGTCGCCAGTGTCGTAATACTCGAATCAATATTCCTGGAATGGGTCAGGCTCGACTCATGATTCACGTCAATACCGGCGTAAGCCAACGCAGCAATGGAAAAAACCACATAGGTGAAAATTGTTATACTCATTGCAATAATTCCGCTGCGTCCGGCCTGCTCTGAATCGCCTTCCGTTTCTTCAGACATGGCCAGCGAAGCATCAAATCCCCAGAAGATAAACAACGCAATCATGAAACCTTTGAGAAAAACATCGAATGATGGAATTGCCAAAGGATTAAACCATTCCCATGAAAATGGCTCTGCCGTGCTGACGGCTTCGCCCTGAAAAACGCGGATATAAAGTATACCCGCCAGCAGGATAAGAATACTGTACTGTGCAATTGTCAGTATCATGGTTGTGCGCGAAGATTCCCTGGCCCCGAGCGCGGTAAGATAGGTTGTGCTGAAAATGAACAGCACTGCAACAACGATATGAAACCAGGGCGGCGTTTCATCCATGCCAAAGACAACCGCAACGGAGATGACCGTGATCTGAGTCGCGGCCACCCCGGCCAGTACGCTGCCCAGCAACAGCGCCCACCCGCCAAACCAGCCGATACGCGGCCCTATCGCTTTTGTTCCCCAGGTGAAAATGGTTCCGGCATCCGGCGCGGCAGTCGTCAGATGCTTATACGACAATGCCACGAAAAACATTGGAATGACAGACAAAATAAAAACAATCGGCAACTGATAACCGCTTCCCGCAGCACCGTAACCCAATGCACCAGCCAAGGAATATGCCGGCGCGGTGGCGGCCAGGCCTATTGTGACCGCAGCCCAGTTGGATACGGATCCTTTTTTGAGTCCTTTGGCTTTCAGGCCGTGCATCTGTGTTTCTTCGTGCATGATAACCCTCTATTCGGGAAGAAAAAATTTGTATGCCGTGTACGGAAAAAAGAAGTTGTGCACCCGGTGACGTTTTCTTGACTCCAAACGTTTGTGTGCTGATTTTCGGTTACACAGCGCACCTCAAAAACTGGCAATTTTACTCATTTTCAATATTTGATTAAAAAAATTTTTTTCTTCTCGGAATGCTGCAATACTGGAGAGCGCCCAGTGAACACCTGTTTCCAGACACTTCGCAGTATTCTTGTGTTTTACAGCAAATAATAGGTGGCCAGCCCCAGGAAACTCATAAAACCGACCACATCCGTGACGGTGGTTAGGATAACTGCACCGGAAAGCGCAGGATCTATGTTTATTCGTTGCAGTATCAATGGAATGGCAATTCCCGATGCTGCCGCCGCCACCAGATTAATAACAATTGCGGCTGCAATGACCATACTGATGCCGATATCCTTAAACCAAAGCCAGGACAGCAACGCAATCACCACTGCCCATAACACACCGTTCAGAATACCGATCAGAACTTCCTTGCGCGCCAGCCAGAAACGGTTACCACTGGTAATCTGATCGAGCGCAAGCCCTCTGATGGTTAATGTCAATGTCTGGCTGCCGGCAATTCCGCCCATACTTGCAACAATCGGCATCAAAACGGCCAGTGCAACAATTTTATCGAGCGTATCGGTATACATGCCAATAACCCAGGCAGCCAGAAATGCGGTAATCAGATTAATGCCCAGCCACACAGTGCGGCGTTTGGTACTACTGATAACAGGCGCAAACAAATCTTCCTCTTCGTCCAGGCCATCGCGTCCCAGCAAAGTACGATCGGCTTCGGCACGTAAAATATCAATCACGTCATCCACAGTTATCCGTCCGAGCAAACGATTATTTTCATCCACAACGGCTGCCGAAACCGAATGAAATTTCTCGAAAAACAGCGTGACTTCATGGTCATCGTCAGTTGCCAGAATAGCCTGTTGTTGCGTATCCATGACATCTTTAACCAGCATGTCCTCATCCAAGGTCAGCACTTTGTTGAGCAGCAGCTTGCCCTGGTAAAAACCCTGGCGATCGATCACCATCAAACCATCGGTATAATCCGGGAGCTCTTCGTGCAGTTGCAAATAGCGCAGTACAACTTCAAGCGTAACATCGTTTCTGACCGTGATGACATCCTGACTCATCAAACGGCCCGCTGTTCCTTCCTCAAAGGAAAGATTGGTTTCCAGGTGCTCCAGAATGTCATCGGGCAATTTTTCTTCGATGGATTGTCTGATGTGCTCCGGAAATTCCTCTATCATATACGCCAGATCGTTCACGTCCATATGCTCGGCAGCAGCAACCAGTTCTTCCGGTTCCATTCTGACAATCAGACTGTTTCTGGCTTCATCGTGAAGCAATGACAGTGTTTCAGCATCCAGAGATTCCGGGATCAGTTCCCATAATTGCTCCCGCTTCTTGGGCGGCATGGCTTCCAGAATATCGGCCAATTGCCCAGGATGCGTTTGCTCCAATAAAGCTTTTAATTGATCGGTTTCCTGCTGCTCCAGCAGCAGAAAAACCTGATCCAATGAAAGACCTGAGGTTTCAACGGGTGTTATGTCCTGCTCTGTCATTTTTTTATCCTGTTGTTTAATCGCGACGCAAATAATATCCGCCTATGGCTTATCACACGTGATCTGATAAGCCCGAGAATATTGATACGGTAATCCGTGCCGACCAGGATCCGGTGCAACCCATATATGGACTCCTCGCCTATTGCAAGACAAATTTCCAATTTATTAATTGCAGTCAACAGTAACCAGGATTGCAGCCATATATTCGGTCTCTAAACAGAGGTTTTATTACCTCAGGACTCCTGATGAAGCTATTCGCGCGCTTATTCCTCTACCAACCTAACGGTTTCTTAAGAACCTCTGGGATGAACGGGTTTTATAAGCACCGGTTTGACCTGTTGTCGTCATCATTTATTGTTAATTTGCCTACACAATTTCGGTTATCCGGTTAATTGAGGGTTATCCACGCTTTGTCCACGGACGTAGTTCTTACATTACACGAAGTCGGTGGGCAAAGTGTGGATAACCCGCTTTAGTGCTCTAATACCCGCCATTAGACTGACAGCTCATTATAATTTTCTCCTTTCGTGGCGAGCGCCCAAAGTATCCTGGCATTCTTGTTTGCCAGTGCAACTGCTGCTTTGTTAAACCCTCTCCGCTCAATCAAAGCTTGCAGCCAAAGGCTCAGCCTATTAGTTTTTTTGGAGCAGGCTTTTAACACGGCTCGGGCCCCATGAATCAGCATTGTTCGAATAGTACGGTTGCCGCGCTTGCTGATCCCTAAGTACACCAGTTTATCGCCGCTGCTGTGCTGCCTAGGGACAATCCCCAGACTGGCGGCATAATCCCGGCTGTTGTTATAACCTTTGCCATCGCCAATATCCGAAGCAATGATCGACGCAGTGATAGGCCCAACTCCGGGAACTTCTAAAAAACGACGGATCAGCTCATTTGCCTGGCATAAACGACCGATCCGTTTGTCCTGTTGTGCAATCGCTTCATCTAGTTGAATGAGCTTCTCATAGTGTTCAGAAAACACTTCCCGGCTTAACGCTGTTAATCTGTTTTCGGCATCTTCCAGAATCCACGGCAATTGTTTTCTTACCTGACGAATCCCTTTCGGTATCACAATGCCGCGCTCACTCAGCAATCCCCTGATTTGATTAACCAGAGCCGTACGATGGTCTATAAAACCCCGCCTTATCTTATGTATCAGTTGTGTATCTTGCTGATCCACACTTTTTATCGATACCGTCCTTCTGTTGGGGCGTGTTACCGCATCGAATATCGCTTGCGCATCATTAAAGTCGTTTTTGTTGCCAACTACAAAACTTTTCACATAACGCGCATTCAGCAACACCACTTCATGCCCTAATTTGCTAAATTCCCTAGCCCAGTAATGCGTGCCTCCACAGGCTTCGATACCGATCAAACTAGTCGGATAATTTGCGAAAAATGCCAACAACTCATTCCGCTTCAGCTTCTTCTTGATCACTTTTGCGTCTACACCCATACTGTAAAAGTGAAATACATTTTTTGCGATGTCTAATCCAACTACGCTATTATTCATTGTGGACTCCTCTTTTATTCCGTTCTTGATAAGTGGTGCATTATGACACCGTCGAAAAGAGAGGAGTCCATATCATCAACCTAAGCGTTAAATACGGAAATTACCAGAATTAGAAATAATTCTTACTGATTGAATCGTTGATTTTAATTACACCAAGCTGAAGCGCATCAATAAAATCATGCAGTTTTTGCTGATCAAATTCCTGCAGCTTGGCTTGCAGCAACTTTTTTTGCAGTTTTGTCAGTATCTGCAGCACTTTCTCATTGCGGGGCAGATTGTTGAGACAATCATCTACCTGGCACAAGGCATGATAAAACGACCGTGGAAAATTTTCTTGTTGAAGCAAAAATTTCAAGACATCTGCTCTTCGTATACGCTGGCGCATTTCACGGCGATACATCTGATAGGCGGTCAATGACTTGAGCACACTCACCCACTGTAAATTCTCGAATGGCGTCAGGTCTTCAGGCATATCCGGCAACAGGGAGGCCGAGCGCACATCGATGATACGCGTGGTCATATCCGCACGTTCCAGGTTGCGGCCCATGCGCAGAAAATCATAGCCTTCATCATGCGTCATAGTTCCCGCCAGCATGCCGCTGATCGTCTGCACACCTAAAATAACGGAACGCAAATAATCATAGCGATGACGTTGTGTCATCACGCTTCGCGCATTGGACTTGGTATTCAGATGCAGCGAATTGACCTGTTCCCACGCTTCGCGCGGGATAATGTCCCGGATTGTGCGCGTGTTCTCGCGCGCCAAATTCAGCGAACTGAGAATCGAGTCCGGGTTGCGGGTATCCGATACCATAAAACGGATCACACTGCGTTCATCGGCCTCTTCGTACAGATCATAAAAATAATCACGCCGGCTCGTTATATCCAGAATCGGTTCCCAGCCAAGACGCACGCGTTTGGGCAAATCCAGCAGCAAATGCGTATTGACGTTAATCAAACGGGCCGTATTCTCGGCCCGCTCCAGATAACGGGCCATCCAGTAAATCCGATTGGCAACACGCGAAAGCATGGTCATGTCGCCTCCATGTCCACAATCCAGGTATCCTTGCTGCCACCGCCCTGCGAAGAATTAACAACCGTGGAACCCTTGCGCAAGGCCACACGCGTCAAACCACCGGTGGTTACATTGGTTTGTTCTCCACTCAGAATGAAAGGGCGCAAATCCAGATGGCGCGGCTCTACGTGATTATCGATCAAAGTCGGCGCAGTGGACAGTATCAGCATCGGTTGCGCCACATAATTACGCGGATCGCGCCTGATCAGACGTACAAACTTTTCACGCTCATCCTTACTAGCCTGCGGCCCGATAAGCATGCCATAACCGCCGGATTCATTGGCCGGTTTCACAACCATCTCATGGATATGGTCTACCACGTACTGACGGTCCTGTTTGTCGATACACTTATAGGTTGGCACGTTGGGCAGGATGGCGTCCTGATCAAGATAATACTTGATAATTTCCGGAACAAAGGCATACACCACCTTGTCATCCGCAACGCCCGCACCGGGTGCGTTGGCCAGCGCCACTTTCCCCGATTTCCACGCACGCATCAACCCGGGTACACCCAACATGGATTCCGGGTTAAACACCTCAGGATCCAGGAACAAATCATCAATGCGGCGATAGATGACATCAACACGCGTCAATCCTTCAATCGTGCGCATATAGACAATATTGTTTTTATCGACGATAAGATCGCTGCCCTCAACCAGTTCGGCGCCCATCTGCTGTGCGAGATAAGCATGTTCGAAATAGGCCGAGTTATAAATACCTGGCGTCAATACCACGATTTCCGGCTGATCGCCCTGCCGTGGCGATAAAGCAGCCAGTGTGTCATACAGTTGTGACGGATAATCATCGACCGGCAGAATAGCGTACTGCTCAAACATCTCAGAGAACAGCCGTTTCATCACCTGCCGGTTCTCGAGCATATAGGAAACGCCCGAAGGCACGCGCAGATTGTCTTCCAGCACATAAAACACGCCATCCTTATCGCGCACCAGGTCTGAGCCACAGACATGCGCCCAGATCCCCAGCGGCGGATTGACTCCGACACATTCAGGGCGAAAGTTTTTGGAATCTTCTAATAACTCAGCCGGAAAAATGCCATCCTTGACGATACGCTGCTCATGATACAAGTCGTCAATAAACAGATTGAGCGCCTGTACGCGCTGCTTGAGCCCTGCCTCTACCGTCAGCCATTCCTTCTTGTCGATAATGCGTGGAATAATATCAAAAGGCCAGACACGATCGATGGAGCCTTCTTCCTCGCTATAAACCGTGAAGGTAATCCCCATGACATGGATAGCCGATTCTGCAGCAACCTTGTATTCCTCAATTTCCACGTCCTTCAAGGATCGTAAATAACTGCACAAAGCCTGCGCCGCCGGCCGTGGACGCCCGCTGGCGCGCAGCAATTCGTCATATAGGTTTTTTACCTTGTAGCTTCCCCAACGAATGGTCATGATGTCGATCAACTCTTTAAAATACTTGTTTTTGTTATAGCATGATTTCAAAGCACAACACAAATCACTATAATAGCCACCTTTCTTGCAGTGCTTTTTTCTTCGGATATTAAATCAACCGTATATAACACTCATTATTATGACATATTGCCTCGCTATCAGTGTAAACAAAGGTCTTGTTTTTGCATCCGACTCAAGAACCAATGCGGGTGTTGATTATGTAACGACTTACAGCAAGATGCATACCTTTGTCTGGCCTGATGAGCGCATCTGTATTTTGTTGACAGCCGGCAATCTGGCCACTTCACAAGCGGTGATCAATAACATCCGGGCTGATCTTGCAGAGCCCGGTATCAAAATGAATCTACGTAAAGGCAAGTATTTGCATCAAGTCGCCCACTATGTCGGTCAACTGAGCCAGGAAGAACAGTGTCAACATGCTGACGCAATGGAAAAAAGTGGAAGCAGTGGCGCAGAAGCCAGTTTTATTCTGGGCGGACAAATTACAGGGCAATCGCCGGAAATTTATCTAATCTATCCACAGGGCAATTATATCAGTGCTTCTCCCGAAACACCGTATTTGCAAATCGGCGAAAACAAGTACGGCAAGCCCATTCTGGATCGAATCATCACCCCTGCCACTTCATTAGAAGACGCAGCCCGCTGCGCATTGGTATCCCTCGAATCCACCATTCGCAGTAATATTTCCGTAGGCCCGCCTATAGAGTTGGCGATTCATACTCGCGACGCAATTCAAGAACCCTATCACCAGAAACTGACACTTAATTCACCGATGTATAAATCGACGCAGAAACAATGGCATACAGGCATGCATCGCGCCCTTAGCCGATTACCGAGATTTGAGTGGGAAGACAAGCAGAAAATAACTGATGACTGATTTCAGCTACAATCTGATGTGTTTGGAAAAGCTTTTTTGATGAAATGCTGCGCACTTGTGGCCTGGATAAGACCTGGTGGAAGCCATTTAGCCCGCTTAAAAGAAAAAATCTATGTACAATTACTAAAACTTCCTGGGCTCTGGAACCCAATGCACATCTATAGCGAAGGCCGATGAACTATCTATAAAAACTTTCGATATAGCGGTACATATTTTTGATTTCCTTGATGTTGCCGAGATAAAGCATCACTAAAAGATGTGACTTTCTCGTCGATTTAGTTGCTTATGACAGCTTTTCAGTATTCGGTTATTTTCACTTCAGTTTCCAATCTTGAACTGACATTACCTCTATACGAACCGTATACTGGCAAGGTCTTTTTGGGATCCTTGCTTGCCGCAATAGGAATATATGCCTCGTTGATAAAAATACCGGCGCTTGGGTCCACGCCGATCCAGCCTGCGCCTGGAGCCAGAAATTCCACCCAGGCATGAAGTTCGTGCCCCTCCCCTAATTCCGGGTTGAAAGCATACCCCCCTACAAAGCGCGCGGGAATTTTCAAGTATCTCAGCATGACGATCATCATCCACGACAGATCTCGACAAGACCCGCTTTTCCGGTGAAAGCACTCGGAAGGTTCATGGATATCTTCAGTATATCTTACCGAATAGCTCCAATTCTGGTTGATCAACTGAAGAATTTCAGTTACCGGCGTCAACAATTCATTTGGCGGCACAGACAGATATGGCCTTAGCACGGCTTCCATTTCCGATGAAACGAGATAGTTTATATCTAAGTAACCAAAGTGTTCATGACTATTCATACGCAAAGTATCCATGTCTATAAAAAACCCAAACGGATTAAACTTGAAAGAACGCACTTTAATGAACGTATTAATTTCTAGGCTATTTACAGTTTTATCGAACCAGCATTGATATTGCAATGCATTTTCAATATTTAATAAGGGGAAAAGCCCATCGGGTAAGGGATTTACCTTGAGTTCGAACGCTTCGACTTGCAAATAAGATCGTTGCTGGGGACAAAAATTGAGATAATGCGGTTCAAGAAAAACGAAATCATCGTAGGTGTAGCGGGTTTGGTGCTGTATTTGCAGTCTCATTCAACGACCTTTTACTTATGACTAGAAATTGGAGGGACTACAAAGCTTATGCAGGTAAGCTCATTATTTTGGATTGATACGGACAATAAATAACTATAACTCTATTTATTGAATTTTATGGATTACTGCGGAGGTGTGTGGATATGAAAATGGCGGAGGCGGTGAGATTCGAACTCACGGTAGAGTCACCCCTACGGCAGTTTTCAAGACTGCTGCCTTAAACCACTCGGCCACACCTCCGTGCAAAGCGGGTATCATACCCTTTCATATTTCATTTTTCCAGTTTATTTGCCCGCCGGATGAAAAATGGACTCTAACGCGATTAACATGCAGTAAATATTTTTCCGGATGCCAAATAACGGTTACTTTCTTCCACCACGCTATTTTTCAAGTTCCTGCAGGCGTGCGCGCAATCGCTTAATTTCTTCGTCGGCCTTCACCTGCTCGGTTGCATCGTATTGAACACCCAGAAAATAAAGCAGGTTACCTTTTGAATCGAAAAGCGGCATCATCATCAAATGATTGTAAAACAATTCCCCATTTTTTTTGTAATTTCTCAACGTAACTTCAACGGCCTCCTTATTGTTAATCGCTGCTTTTAATTTGGCAACCGCTTCCTGATCACGGTCACTGCCCTGCAAAAAACGACAGTTTTTTCCCAGCGTTTCTTCCTGCGAATAACCTGTAATCGTTTCAAATGCTTTATTTGCGTAAACAAGCGGCATATCTTCCTGATCGGGGTCTGCCAGGGTCACGCCATTAATACAAGAATCCAGAATTTTGGATAGTACTTGTGGTATTAAACCAGGATCTTTTTCAACGATAAAGTCCATAATATTTCTCCAAGTTAATAGTCAAGCCGGACTGCAAAACCAATTTAGCGCTCGCAATTCTATTAAGCGGTATCTGCATTTTCAGCTTCAATTATTTTTTTAATATTATGCACTGTTCTTTCAGTGCCATCTTGAACAGCAATGCGGATAAGCTTCTCAAAAGGTTTCATGTGCAACTCCAGATCAAGCAACTCAAACACGAAAGTCACCCGACTGGTCTTTTCATTCACCGTTTCTATCATATAGTCACAGCGATACGGATTTGAAACACCTTCGAAGCAGATCCGCGAACCAGCGTCAAACACCGTAACCTTGAATGTTGATTCCGAACGGTTTCCCTGATCAACACGCACCTGGCGGCATAGCGTTCCAATGCTGACTGGACCATCTGTCAATTTTTCTAGTTCTTTTACTTCCGGCGACCAGCGTGGGTAATTTTCAAGGAGGTCAATGCCGATAAAATTAAACAGTATGTCAGATGGACTATGAATCAATGCGTTGGCTTTACCAACAACAGGGGTTTGTTTTAATAAACCAAACATAAATAGTCTCCTGCGTCTTATTCTTAAACCACATAAGTATCAATCCCTTTCAATAGTAAATCATATTGAGCCTCTACCAATTCCTTAACTGCAAGTGCGGGAATACCGGTTACGATATTTCCTTCGGAAACCAGCCAACCGACAGCATCCGAAGGACCGAGATTGACCACATAACCGATATCATGATGCAGATAGGGCTCAAGTACCTTTAAAAATCCTGAATGGCGCAAAATATTTCTAGCGATCAGTTTACCTTTACGCACAGCGGATTGGGCGGATTGAACATTTGAACCCAAAGATCTGAAAACAGCGCAATCGCCTGCAGCGAAGATATTCTGCAACGTTTTTTGATCGACCACAACTTGTCCAAAAAGATTTGCTGACAGCAAGTTTTCCTGTCTTTTACCAAGAAATAGACAGGTCAATTGCGATGGCAGTTCATAAACTTCGCCCGTCTGCTGGTTTTCGAGCTGAATTTGATGATCAGTCTGTCTACGGTAACGGGAATTGGACACACATTCAATTTTCAAATCCCGCAAACAGGATTGTACATAAGTATCAAATCCCTGCGGAAACTGCGCAAGCACCCGACCACCGGTATAGATCAAACGCAATCTGGCGGCAATTTTTTTTCTACTCAAGAACTGTCTGATTTCAAACAAAAACTGAATACCCGTCGCGCCTGCGCCCACTACTGAAATGAACAGTTCATCCTGTTCAAGCCTACTCAGACGTTCAAGCAGTAATTCCGAACCGGCGGTCTGCATGAAATGTTGCAACGTGATCACATTTTCTGTTGCTTCGGACTGCTGCTTGTCCGCACCCGTGGTTATAATCAGATAATCAAATTCAATAATCTCATCGCCAACCGCAAGGTACCGATTCTCCTGACACTGCTGCAGTAATTCATCCGTAACGGCTAAAACTGACTGAATATGCCGGCAATTAAAACGCGTTTCCAGCACATTAAAGGGTAGCTGCAAATCCGACAACGGATAACGAAATGTCTCATGCAAATGCGTAACTTTAAGATGTTTGTCGTCAGGATCAATAAGCATGATATCAATATCGGACGAATACTGCTTTAACGTCGTCAACGCAGCCATGCCGGCATAGCCGCCGCCGACTATCACCACTTTTATCCTTCTCTGCCTGGGTATATAAAATGGCAAAAGCGCCACAAAATCTCCTTATGTCATGAAACCTGTTGATACACCGGATAATGGAATACTATCAGGATTCCAATGCTGAATGGCCCATTGCCAGAATGCTTCGAGGTTACAGTCCTGTAATCCTTTCGGCGGATTCTGGCCAAGAAAGTCTAATGCGGCCACCAGTTGGGATAATACATTGATTTGCGCGACAGGTGCAGCAAAGGTTTGCTTACTGAGTTTCTCGCCTTTTTCATTGGTGACAATCGGCAAGTGCAAATAAACCGGAGTCGGATAACCTAACAGCTGCTGCAAATACATCTGCCGCGGCGTTGAATCGAGCAAATCCGCGCCACGCACCACATGTGTGATATTTTGCTGTGCATCATCAACCACCACCGCGAGTTGATACGCAAATACACCATCTGAACGGTGCAGAATAAAATCCCCGATGTCACTTGCAATATGATGGGACAAAAATCCCTGCAAACGGTCATTGAATGCAACCGCCCGTTGATCTGCCCTGATACGTAGCGCACTTCTCTTTATATCTTTATCGGGTTGCAGAGAACCCTTAATGCCTTCTCTGCACGTACCCGGATAAATCGGACCGCTGATACCAACCAGACTAGAATCAGCAATTTCCTTGCGCGAACAGACACATGCGTATGTCAATTGCTGTTTTTCCAGTTCAGACAACGCAGCGCGATATAAATCATGACGGCGGCTCTGGTATATCACTTCGCCATCCCATGCCATACCCAGCTTTTCCAGCAATACCAGGATATCACGCGCCGCCCCAGGCACTTCTCGCGGCGGATCAAGATCTTCTATCCTGACCAGCCATTCACCATGATGCGACCTGGCATCCAGATAACTGCCGACGGCAGTCACCAGTGAACCGAAATGTAACGGTCCCGTGGGCGATGGCGCAAAGCGTCCGCGGTAATGGCTAGATTTGGATGACGTATCAACCATTGGAGTCACTTCGCATCATCCGGAAGACTCTATTTTTCTGCAACCGGGGCCTGATATTCGGCTTTTCCCGCCTGCCTGGGGAATGACCTTTATCTGTGCACTAATCCGTTCTTTCAGCGCGGACACATGCGAAATAATGCCGATCAGCTTACCTTCCTGATGCAGACCGGCGAGCGTCGCAAGCGCTGTTTCGAGCGCTTCCTCGTCAAGCGTGCCAAAACCCTCATCCAGAAATAAAGAGTCAACACGTACATTTTTACTCGCCATATGCGACAAACCCAACGCCAGCGCCAAACTGACGATAAAACTCTCCCCACCCGACAGGTTCTTGGTTGAGCGAATCTGTCCCGCCTGGTAATCATCAACGACATTCAGTTCCAGTGGCCGTTCGTGATCCCGCATCAGTAAATAACGATCAGTCAGCTTCCGCAATTGCCGGTTCGCATGGCCAATCATCAGTTCAAACGTCAGGCCTTGTGCAAAATTACGGAATTTTTTGCCGTCGGCAGAACCAATCAAGCTGTGCAGCTGTTCCCATCGACTGCATTCTTTTCCTTGTGCTTCAATCAAATTCTGTTTTTCACCGATTTTCTCCAAGGCTTTTTTATTCTCCGTCAGTTGATAACTCAGTCGCGCGATCTCACCACGGCGATGTGTTAACATGTCTTCCAGTGCCTTGCTTTCAAGTTCCAGGGTTTGACGCTTGGATTCCGTCATTTTTTTGTCCATCTCAGCGGACAACCGGTTTTCCTTGTCCTTCATACGTGTCTGTATTGCTGTAAAACGATCATCAAGAATTTTTGCACTGGATCTCAGTTCTTCCAGTTCCTGCAATGTCAAACGACTGTCGGCGAATTGCTGTTCATCGGCAAATCCGGTTGCATGCAACGCTTCCAGAAACGAAGCTTCCAGTGTTTGAAGTTCATTAATTCGCTTATCGATTCTTGTTTTTAGTGTAGAAATATTCACTGTGATTGCATGATGCAACTGTCTGGCGTTATCCCATTCGTTGCGGGCAGCTTTTTCTATACTTTCCGCTTCATAAACCGCCTTTCCCAGCCGGGCCTCTTCTGCATCTGGATGCTTCGCTCCAAACAAATGCTCACGTTCAAGATTCTGCGTCTCGAAATCTTTTTTATGCGTATTCAAGACAGTTTGCTTCTCCAGAAATGTTTTTTCCCGGGTATCCAGAACCGCACCCAATTTTTCCAATTCATGGCTGAGTTCAGCAATTCTTTTTTCCGCTTCTCCCTTTTTTTCCTGCATGCCCTGCCAATCATTCATACGTTTTATTAGCAGCTGCAAAACTGCCGCCGTTTCAGTATCCGGTATTTCCCGTACTTCATAAGGTTGCAGTCGAACCAGCAAAGACTGCTTCAGGCGAACAAAATCTGCATTGCTTAGTTCGTTCACCGCTTCAATATCTCGCAGATTTTTTTCGCTATTGCTGTGTTCATTTGCAGCTTCTGCCACCAGTTTTTCGGATAGCGTCATGTCCTTCAATTCCTGCTTCTCCACTTTCTCCAAAGCCTGAATTTCAGTTTCCAAATGTTCTGCTTTTTCAATGCGCTCCGTCAACAGCGTAATTTTCTTCTCGGCTTCATCCATCAGTGGAACTTGGCCCGCTGCGAAGGGATGTTCCGTAGATCCACAAAGCGGGCACGGTTTACCGGCTTCCAGCCGCGCTCTTTCGGATTCAAGATCAGCAATTTTGTTCAACAGCGCCATTTCTCGCAGCAAAGTATCCTTCTCCGCACGGTACTCACGCAATAACCGGTTATTCAGCACAATCTCTAAATCTTTCTGTTGACGGCTGATCTGTTTTTGAATCGCTTGAATTTCCTGTTTGTGAACGGCAAGCAAACCAGTCCGGCTGGCGAGCACATTTTTGGCTGACGCCAACTGCTCCATTGCTTTTGTCCGGGACTCTTTTTTCCGCACAATATCCTGCTGAACCGATATCAAGCCGTTAATTTTTTCCTCAATTCCGGTCAATTCGCTGACAAGCATTCCATCCTGAGCATGGGCCTGTAAATAATCCTGATATTGCTGTAAATCTTTCCGCATTGCTTCCAGTCTTTGCCCGTTCTGTTGCTGAAGCTTTTTGTCCTTCGCAATCTGCTCGGCTGCTTTATTGCAATGCGCTGTTTCATTCTCAAGGGTTCTTTTTTTATCCGTTAATCGATCATCGAGTGCGCGTATTTTCTGGATTAACGGCATTGCTTTTTTTTGCACATCCTTCGCTTCGGCAATTCGCTGTTCAGCATTTTTTAACGCAGTCTCTGCCTGCTGGACGGACGATGCAGTTTGTGGCAGCCTTGACTCTGCATTGTGAAGCGACTGCTGATCTTCGGTCTGCTGGTTCCTGACGGCGATCAAAGTGGCGTAACGGCCATCTATTTCGGCGGCTTTCTGGGCACAGATTAATCGGGCTCGCTCCGGATCAAAAGCAGCGCGCTCGGCAATGAGTTTTTCATGCATTTCAGACAGTGTATTGATTTCTGTCTGCAATTCATGAATCTGTTTTAACCAGGCAAGCGCTTTATCTGTTTCCTGCAATTTCGTGACAATTTCAGTCTCTTGTTTTTGCTTCTCGTCCAGTTCACGATATATTGCTTCTTCCTGTTCACTGGATAGAAACTTGATACCGGCAATCTCCGCTTTCAGCAAATTTAATTTTTCATGCTCTGAACGCTGCCGCTCATGAACTTTCGCCGATATCTGGCTGTAGATTTCGGTACCGGTAATCTGCTCCAGTATCGGCGCCCGCTCATCAGAGTCAGCTTGCAGGAATGCGGAGAAGCCGCCCTGTGCAAGCAATATCGAACGGGTAAAACGGTCAAAATCCATTCCGGTGAGCAATTCGACCTGCTTTGCGACCTCAAGAGTTTTTGTCTCCAGCACCTTCCCTGAATCAGCATCAGCGATCTCATGCCGGGGCGCTTGCAGTTCACCCCCGACCTTCTTGCGGGCTCGGCGCTGACTCCAGTGACAACGATAACGCCCCATCTGTGTTTCAAAAACAACTTCGGCAAAACATTCACCCGTCTGGCGCGACATGATTTCGTTGTTACTTTTGGTAATCCTGGATAGTCGGGGAGTCCGGCCATGCAACGCCAGACAAATGGCATCCAATATCGTTGTTTTACCTGCACCGGTCGGCCCGGTAATGGCAAAAATTCCGTCCGATACAAATGCAGGATGGTTAAAATCAATTTCCCATTCGCCATTCAGCGAATTCAGATTTCTGAAACGTATTTGAAGAATTCGCACCGGCAGCCTTGTTATTCCATGTGCGCATCGCCTTCGTAAAGCGATTTCACCACTTCCTGGTATGCCTGAATCAAATCCCGTCGCTGTTCATCAGGTACATTGTGCATGTCAAGACAACGGTCAAATACGTCATTAACATCCAGATCATCAAGCGTTTCCTCAGCGTCTATTTGACCGAGCACCCTGTCGATCACGCGGCTATTCTTTACACGCAGAATCTCCAACTGTGACCCTGCCACGGCCTCATCAAGGCGTGTACGCAGATCCCCGGTAATTTCATTGCCTTCATAAATGACCTCAAGCCATGCTTGACTATCAGCAGATGCCAGTGCAGCTATTTCTGCCAATATTGTTTGCAGATTACCTTTGATGCGTTCGAGCTTTTGAAACACGGGAAGCGGAATCAATTTGATTTGGGGTTGACAGATATCTGCACTTGACTGCATTGCACATGCGTTCAAATCAACGATGACCACGCTCTTTTGTTGTTTCGCTTCACCGAAGCTCATGGGCAGCGGTGAACCGCTGTAGCGTATCGTATCAGAGCCTGCCACCTGTTGTGGCACATGCAAATGCCCAAGCGCCAGGTAATCCAGCCCGTTTGGAAAAATTCCTGCCGAAACATGCGCCAGCGAACCGACATACAACTCCCGCACGCCATCACCTTCGATCGTTTTTCCACCAGCGGTGAATAAATGCCCCATCGCAACAATGGGTATCATTTTGCTCGCAACCGGCATAGATTTTTTTAGGTGCTTCAGGCATTCATCACGCTTTTCTTTAGCAATAACTACAACTTCACAATAATGATTTCGTATGCCTTCAATCAGTTGGCGTTCCTTATCTTCAGTGCTTTCACCGGATTCAACCACGCGAATATCACGATCACGCAAATAGGGAACAGCACAGACAATCAATTCCGGCACATTATCATTATCACTGAGAACAAGTACTTCATCCTCTATATTGTCAGATATGCTGCCTATAACATGCACATCCAGGGCTTTAAGGAGTTCCTTGGGCGCCATAAGGAATGAAGGTGAATCATGATTACCCGCAATGATCACAACATGACGACAACAGGTGACAGATACACGGCTCAAAAAACGGTAATAAAGCGCCTGTGCCGTGTTGTTTGGCGTTGCAGTGTCAAACACATCGCCCGCAACCAGCAATACATCCACGCGCTCCTGCTGAATCGTTCTTACCAGCCAATCGAGAAATGCTTCGAATTCGTCAAACCGTTTACGCCCGTATAACGTGCGGCCAATATGCCAATCGGAAGTGTGGAGGATTCTCGTCATGTTTTCCCTTTTATATTAGCACTCTAACCCACAGCAATCGCTCATCAAACAAAGCAAAACAGCAATGCTCGCTATTGCGGCACTGCTGTAAAGAAACCGGTTTAGGTTATTATTTTACCTACCTCAACCAAAGTTGATACGCTAAAATACAGTTTTAGTTCGACAAAGATACTTTGCTAAGAGAATTTAAATGACAGATTTAAAATATGACGGAATCGATCAGGATAAAAATAACGGTTTGACACACCTTGGACGTATTGTGCGGGATGCCTGGGTTTTTGGCATTCTACCAGAATCAGAAACTTGCGCGGGCTGGGACCATGCGCAGATGCAGAACCTGTACGAAAAGGTCTATGCAGCCTGGGAGCCATATGCGCACCTGCCAAGCCGCTTGCCTGAGGAATTGCAAAAAAAGCATACGCAAATTTATAATCAGGCGATTAAAATGGCCAAGGAAAAAGGCTGGGATCCTGAGCTGAAAGATGAAGATTAAATCCGGAAAAACTAATCAACTGAATATGCATAACAAACAGCCAGCTTTTCTCTTTTGCCCTTTACGCTAATATAAAACGTATCACTGCATTTGAATTTCATTTCCTCGGTAAGCGCTATAGCCTCACGCATTTTTTCGCTAATGAGAACGCCTTCAGGCTGGCAACTTTTTTCTATGCGTGAAGCGGTATTGACAACATCGCCGATAGTTGTCCAGTCCAGTCTTTCTGGCGTACCGACATTACCGATGATGACTTTTCCCCAATGAATCCCAATCCGCAACTGTAGTTTATCCAATTCCGCACGATTACGTAACTGATTGATATCCGAAGAATGTTTTTGCATTTCCAGCGCCGCTACCACGGCATCGTGCGGACTGCGGAATAACACCATAATGCAGTCACCCATGAACTTGTCGATAAAACCGCCATATTTTTTTACAGAAAGAGAAATTCTGCGTAATACGGAATTTAATACATGAATAATGGATTCCTCTTCTTCGTTCTGCTCGACAAAGGTAGTAAAACCCACAATATCGCAAAACAACACCGCAATATAACATTCTTCATTATTCAGCAGATTACCGCCCAGCCGCACTACTTCTCTGGCTTTTTTTTCTACCAGCTGCGGCACGTAATTACGCGTTATATTGTGTACCCGTGCTTCATTCAGAATATCTCCCTCTGAAAGATTGGTCGTATTTCCGCCTTCCAAAGATATTTGTTGCCATAATGTATGAATGCTTGAATTATCATCACGATAACCACTGACGTTAAAAAGTACTGATTCTTCACTACCCTTATTTGTACTAATACGTACTCTATAGTTTTCAAATTTACCGTTAGGTGTTTCAAGCACCATACCCCATATCACATCATTATAAAAGTGTATTGAAATGGATCGGGCAAATACTTCGAGCGAGGAGTCGTTTTCTTCCAGATTCAATAATGTCAGAATGGAAGGTGATATTGTTTGAATAGTCCCTATACTGGAAAAGCAAACGATACCATAGGATAGTTGCGAAAAAATTTTCTGAATACTGTCCAGTTCATTTTGCCGTGTTATCAGTGTCGGCAGTTTAACGGTATGTTGAAAAGTCTGATATTTTACGAGCCTCCCTGCATAAAATTTCGATTCGTCATCACTGCTCTGCGCTTGAAACCGGTATCCCAACGTTTGAATCAATTTATAACTTAATTGCAGCGCATCGCGACAGAAATCTGGAGCACTAATAGCAACAACGGTATCGTCTGAATCATCAAACGATAATGAAATATATAGATTATTATCTTCGCAAAACTTGGCGATATTTTTATCGCCATGATCGACCAATTCATTATTGAACAAAGTCTTAAGCTCGGTTTCATTGTCTGTCACCCCAAAACCAAAATCAACTTGAACGATTTGTTTAAATACGCTGTAATGCATCGCATTAACCATGTTCGCAACCATCTGATGTAGCAGGAAAAAAGTAGGCTCGACCAATTGTCGCATTTCAAGTCGATTAAGTGACAAAACAATTTGGGCCTTCATGTCTTCCCAAATATTTTGCTCTAAGGACGTAATGACGATTACTCGAGATTGACTGGACTTAGCAGTTGAAATCATTGGTCTCTAGTAATTTGATTTTTATGGTTTCTGGCGTCAACCATTTCATCAAACACACAAAAGATATATTTCGTTTTGAATTAATTGCTGCATAAACGACTCTTCTAATACATAATCGCTGAGATTATCACTGGCCCCCAGATTCATCAATTTTTCTTTACGTACCGGCAAATCAAAGTAATATCCGCCTATACCAGAACTTTTTACCAGGCTGTTTGCAATCGCCAGAAAATGCAGTACTTTGTCTTGAATCTGGTCAGGCGAAAGCTGTTCCAGATTGGTCGATACATAGTTTCCAAAATGACCGGGCAATTTCCATTCCAAAATGGCTTTTCTCCCGACATCGTGGTGATTAATTTCCAGAAATTTCTGCTCTGCTTCGGCACAATCACAAGGCTTCTGCAGTGCATAATCAAGTATTTTAATATACTCATCAGGACAATTGTTAAATATCAGTACTTTCCCAATGTCGTGCAACAGGCCCGCAACAAATGCTTCTTCTCCAAGTTTTTTTTCACCCAGCTTGGTACAAATCTGCTGACAAGCCAGCGCCGTCAGCAATGAATGTTGCCAAACATGTTTTTTTATCAGCCTGTTTTTACTTTGAGTAAAGATGGATCGTGAAACAGATAGAATTGCCAAAGAACGAATAACATTAATACCGAGCAAATTGATCGCGTGCGGAATCGTATTAATATGCTTTCCACGACTATACATGGCAGAATTAGCGACACGGAGTATGAGCGATACCGCTCCCTGATCAGAACGTAACAAACTATCCATTTCCTGAAAACAACGATCAGAATCCGCGTTAATCTGAATAATTCTGGCCAGAAAATCTGGCTGTGCCGTAACAACTCTAAAGTTGATTGAATCAAGTTTCATTCAAAATAATGCATAACAATAAGTGTTTAGTATCATAAACAATTAGTCACGCTGCCTATTGGAGTTTCTGCAAACGCTTCCTAATCACAACATTTTAATCTGTACAGTGTTCAATATCGACTCAGTACAATATTGTATGAAAAAACCATCAAGCCATCGTCAGCCCCCGCCTGCTGCGCAATCATTGCAATCTGTTCCGATTTGTTTTTATTGTTGAATAGTAAATCGGATTCGTTTAACGGTTCATTAGGAAAATACATCTGTGTCACCAGTTCCGAAAAACCGCTTTTAAATACCTTGAAGTGAATATGTGGCGGTCGTATCCATGTTTTTGAAGCCGGATATGCGCCAGGCTTTACCGTTTTAAAACGATACTGCCCGTTCTTGTCACTGCGAATAATCGCCCAGCCTTGAAAATACGGATCACGTGGCACAGGATTTGGATCTTTGGGATGATTGTAGCGACCTGCCGCATTTGCCTGCCAGATATCTATCCTTGCATTTTCGATGGGATGGCCGTTGTCGTCTTTTATAAAACCGCTAATCACTATATGTTGCCCTTTTGCCAAGCCGTTCTGTCCTGTCACTCTAGTCATATCGGCATCTTTATCCTCTTGGTCTATTACTGGATAAAAAGGACCTTCAACCTCTTGAGGTGTCGGTTTGGCAACAACCCTGCCCCAGCTCTCAGTTGTATTGAACATGCCTGAGACGGTACCCAACACCCCAAACTTAAGTAGACTTCTTCTGGACATTGTTTTCATAAACTTCCCCACCGAGACTAAATATTAAACTATAAAGTCATATTCTCTTCCATAATCCCGCCCGTCAGTAGACAAAATTAAAAAAAACTGCATTTTTTTCCATTTTTTTAAAAAATACTGTGCAGCTAATGAATTTATTTGGCAGAATTGATAATTCACGAATAACCTTTCTAATATCGGGGAAATTGAAACATGAAATATCAAAGTTTTCAGGAATTCTGTGACTATGTTGCAGAACGTAATCCTGTTCAACCAGAATTTATTCAGGCTGTTAAAGAAGTCATGGAAAGCTTATGGCCTTTTATCAGTGAACATCCACGTTATGCTGAACATGGTGTGCTTGACCGCCTAGTTGAACCAGAACGAGCTATCATTTTCCGAGTTGCCTGGGTAGATGATCATGGGGAAGTCAAAGTCAACCGTGGCTATCGCATCCAGCATAGTTCAGCGATCGGCCCCTATAAAGGTGGCACGCGATTTCATCCTTCCGTCAATCTGTCTATTCTCAAATTTCTGGCTTTTGAACAGACCTTCAAAAATGCTTTAACAACTTTGCCTATGGGAGGCGGCAAAGGCGGATCCGATTTTGACCCAAAAGGAAAAAGTCCGGGAGAAATCATGCGTTTCTGCCAGGCTTATGCCAGTGAATTATTTCGCCATATTGGATCGGACACAGATGTTCCCGCTGGCGATATCGGTGTCGGCGGACGTGAAGTCGGTTACATGGCTGGTATGGTAAAAAAACTGGCGAATCGTTCAGACTGTATATTTACTGGTAAAGGGCTTAGCTTTGGCGGCTCATTAGTACGTCCAGAGGCCACCGGTTACGGCACTGTCTACTTTGCAAATGAAGTACTCAAGCATGCAAATCGATCGTTTGACGGTTTACGTGTTTCAATTTCTGGCTCCGGTAATGTTGCACAATACGCGATCGAAAAAGCCATGACTCTTGGCGCAAAGGTTGTAACAGTTTCAGATTCAAGTGGTTCCGTCGTTGATGAAGCCGGTTTTACCACCGAAAAGCTAGCTATCTTATCTGAAGTAAAAAATCATTTGTACGCACGTGTCGACGAATATGCCAAGCGTGTCAATGCGACCTTCTTGCCCAGCACCAAACCCTGGCATGTTCCGGTCGATGTTGCGCTGCCATGCGCAACCCAGAACGAAATCAGCGAAGAAGATGCCAAAGTCCTTGTTCAGAATGGCGTTATTTGCGTTGCCGAGGGTGCCAATATGCCATGCACTGCAGAAGCCGTTGAATGTTTTGAACAAAATAACGTTCTGTATGCACCAGGAAAAGCAAGCAATGCTGGCGGGGTTGCCACATCTGGTTTGGAAATGAGTCAACATGCCATGAGGCTGTCCTGGACGCATGATGAAGTTGATGCTCGCCTATTGGAAATTATGCAAGCGATCCATCAATCATGTCTGCAATATGGCACCAAACCAGATGGCAGAGTAAATTATGTAGATGGCGCGAATATCGCAGGATTTGTAAAAGTTGCTGACGCCATGTTGGGGCAAGGCGTAACCTAATTTATTATTGCCAAATAATTTAAGGGTGTAAATGCATCAGCAATTGCGTTTGTGAACGACCGCAGCAGAAAAAATGCTGCGGAAGCTCCATTTTGGCGCAGTAGTGCCGATACAACCTATGCAGTTTCTAAGCAGTTCCATGAAAAGCGCTGACTATAAGATCGGCGATTTCATCGTGTTCAGTTTTTTATATGTTTAGTTTGTATATCGATACCATGAGCAAATTCCTGACTAGCCTTTTCATTCTTATTTATGCTGGCATCCTGACCGCAAATCAGGCCAGTTCATCGAACCTCGATAGCGATTTCCTTGCCGCACGCAAGGCATTCCAGGAAGGCAGGGCTACGCTTCTGGCAGATTATGCCAAGCGTTTGCAACATCATGTTCTGGCGCCCTATCTTGAATACTATCAACTCCGCATGCGCCTCCGCTCTGTTGATATTACTACGATTCGCACTTTTCTGACACGCCATGAAAACAGTCTGGTTGCAGAACGGTTACGCGCCGACTGGTTACGATTGCTCGCCGGTAATCAGCAATGGCAGCTTTTTGAAAGTGAATTCGAGCAACTGGTGAACAAAGACGCCGAACTGATATGTTATGCGTATCAATTCCGCATCGAAAAAGGAGATAAAAAAACGCTAAGCGAAGCCCGTGAGTTGTGGTTTACCCCCAACAGTATGCCCGATAGCTGCACCCCCGTATTCAATGCATTAATTTCCAGAAATATTATCACGATAGACGATTTATGGGCTCGTATCAGACTTACACTTGAAGCAGGACAAACGAGCAGGGCAAATTACATCAATCGCCGTTTACCTTCTACAGAAGCACTCAATACAGATGAATTAAATGCTGCCGCTCAAAATCCTTTGCACTATCTGAAAACACGCCAAGACAAAATTAAAACCCGTGCAGACCGTGAAATTGCCTTGTTTGCACTGCAACGTGTGTTAAGCAATGACACCAATCCAGCTTTGGTAAAATGGCTGCAAATCAAAGACAAGCTGACCGATTCGGATCAATCCTATTTCCTTGGCAGGCTTGCTTTTCGGGCAGCAATGCGACACGATTCTCGTGCACTAGAGTGGTTTCAGCAAGCGCATAATACGCAAAACCCCTACACCATGACGGACACATTACTTACTTGGCAAGTCCGCGCAGCCTTACGTGCAGGAAATTGGGACAGTGTTTTGGATGGGATTAATCGAATGTCCTCTGATGAACAAACGGACAGTTCGTGGCGCTACTGGAAAGCACGCGCGTTAAGGGAAAAGGGGCATTTATTGGATGCCAACAACATACTGATCCCACTGAGCAATGAACACAATTATTACGGCCAATTAGCCAAAGAAGAACTGGGAACTATCCTAACAGCAGCTAGGGAATCTATTCCTGTTAGCGAATCAGAAGTGCATAATATGGAAAAATTTCCAGGTATACAACACACACTGGCATTCTATCGCATGAATTTACGCACTGAAGCATACCGGGAGTGGGTATGGACTGTGCGCAATTTTAACGACCGGCAACTACTGGCCGCGGCTGAAGTGGCTCGCCGCCACGGACATTACGACCGCGCCATCAATACGGCCAATCGAACACAACAACAACATGATTTCAAACTGCGATTCCCCACGCCACACCGTGAAGCATTGCGACTCATCTCGAAAGAACAAGATCTTGATGAGGCCTGGGTCTATGGCATTATCCGACAAGAAAGTCGTTTTCTGTCAGAGGTCAGATCAAGCGCCGGTGCTATGGGGCTGATGCAACTCATGCCGAACACAGCCAAGTGGGTAGCCCAGCAACTGGGCATTGCCAATTTCCAGCAAAACCTTATCACGCAAATAGACACCAACTTAAGATTAGGAACTTACTATTTAAAACATGTTCTCACAACACTCGACAACCAGCCTCTATTAGCTTCTGCTGCTTATAACGCAGGTCCAGGACGCGCAAAGCGCTGGCGTGACAACGAAAGAATCCTGGAAGGTGCGATCTATGCGGAAACAATTCCTTTTAGCGAAACCCGAGACTATGTGAAAAAAGTACTTAAAAACTCAGTTTATTATTCAAATGTGCTCGAATATGGCCATAGCACACCCACATTAAAAGAACGCCTCGGAGTTGTTGCAAAAAAATAAGCAACTACAGTAAGATGCCTTTATATGAATATCCGCACAATATAAGTGCCCACTGGTAAATTTTTACAATTACGCAAATTTATTTTTTCTCAACATTGAAAACTTATCTGGTTGGTGGCTCAGTACGAGACGAACTACTGGGTCTACCCGTAAAAGATCATGATTATGTAGTAGTCGGCAGCACACCAGAAGAAATGGAACAACTCGGCTACCGGCCCGTCGGTAAAGATTTCCCCGTTTTTTTACACCGAGAAACCAACGAACAGTATGCCCTGGCTCGCACAGAACGAAAGATCTCACGGGGCTATAAGGGATTTGAAGTGTTCACAACACCGGAAGTGACGCTGCAGGAAGATCTGGTCCGCCGCGACTTAACCATTAACGCAATTGCCAAGGATGAAGATGGTAATATCATCGATCCATTCAACGGCGTCGCCGATCTGGAAGCCGGCATTCTGCGACATATTAGCCCTGCATTTTGCGAAGATCCGGTGCGTATCTTACGAACTGCACGGTTTGCCGCACGTTTCAGTTTTAGGATTGCACCCGAAACACTTACGCTGATGAATGATATGGTACATAACGGCGAAGTTGAAGCGCTGGTACCAGAACGTGTCTGGCAGGAAATATCCAGAGGGTTGATGGAAAACAATCCATCCCGAATGTTTTATATGTTAAGGGAATGTGGCGCATTGTCACGTATATTACCTGAGATCGATGTTTTATTTGGTGTTCCACAACCCGCCCATGCTCATCCTGAAATCGACACCGGCTTACACACCATGCTGGCTATCGATTATGCCGCCACCAATAACTGTTCCCTGGCCATTCGGTTTGCAACACTAGTGCATGATATCGGCAAAGGCATCACACCACCCGCAGAGTGGCCACATCATATTGGCCACGAACACCGCAGCATCCAACTGGTCATGGACCTATGCGAACGGATACGAGTGCCCAAAAATGAGCGCAATCTTGCCATCTTGGTCGCTCAGCTTCACAGCAAAGTGCACCGCGCCGACGAACTGAAACCATCAACCATTGAAGACTTACTACATGCTGTAGATGCCTATCGCAAACCGGACCGGTTTATAGAATTCCTGCAGGCCTGCGCCTGCGACTTTCACGGTCGCCCCGGTTACGCCGACAGACAATATCCACAAATAGACCGGTTACAAAAAGCCCTTGCCGCCACTCAAAGCGTTAACGCCGGTAAAATTGCAGCCGAACTCCGTGAAAAAATCACTGATAGCACATTACTACCTATCGCCATCAATACTAAGGTACGTGAAGCACGTATTCATGAAATTAGGCATGTACAGAAGCAGACTGACTAAAATTCTTCGTTAGATTTATTAATAAACAACCGCAACAATGCCGCCAGGCAAGATAGGTCATACGCTTTATCAATTAATTTTACAAAGAAATTAATTCGAAGTTAAAAGTTAAAAATCAAAACTCAGATATCCACACAACATGTGTCGCAGGAAATTGGCATAAATCTCAATATAGAGCTAATAGAAAATATTTCTGAAAAAATCATCTTTTCTTCAAAAAAAAAACAAATTCCATGTTAGTCTCAGACATTGATACCAGCTCATTACCCGTTTGCTCGGCAAAAACCTGAAAATCAATTTCAGCACCTGGATCAGTGGCTAAAACTTTTAGTATTTGCCCACTAACCATACCACCAAGCAATTGTTTAGTACGTAATATAGGTAAGGGACAAACCAATCCACGCGCATCAAGTTCTTGATCAAATTCTTGCATATCTTCAGGGCGCACAGTCCAAACAGTATTCTAAAAGGTATTTAGATTTACATATATGGAACTTGGATAGACTGTACCTTTTACTGTAATTTTTATATAGTTAAGTCTATAAGAAAGCATGATAAGCTAACAACAACCATTCAATCAACAAGCTTATTTTTTATAGCATAGCGTATCAATTCAGAATTATTATTCAATTTAAGCTTTTCTAAAACACGTGAGCGATAAACGCTTACAGTCTTTGGACTTAGAAACATTTCTGCAGAAATATCTGACAAGGTTTTCCCTGACGCAATGAGGCAGAGTGTCTGAAATTCACGATCGGACAATATAGTATAAAGCGGTTGATCGCTATTTGAATTGATTGAATTGGCAAGCTCCTGAGCAACAACTGGACTGACATATTTGTCACCAGAAGCAACTTGGCGGATGGCATTTACTAGTTGCGCGGGCGCACTTTGCTTATTCAAATACCCTGCGGCCCCTGCTTTTAAGGAACGAATGGCAAATTCATGCTCATTATGCATACTCAGCACCAAAATTGCCAAATTCGGTTTATCTTTCTTTATTTGCTTCAAAATATCTATACCATTCCTATCCGGCAGTGAAATATCAAGTAACATAACATCGAAATCGTGTTGACGAACAATCTTAATTGCTTGGAATCCTGTTTCAGCTTCACCAGTAACCCTGATATCTTGCGTTTCATTCAATATCTGTTTCAAACCCTGTCGTACGATAGCATGATCATCTGCGATCATCACATGAATCATTGTTTTCTCCGATCATTAATCGTCATCAAACTATGTTGATCAACCTCGAATTCAGATTCCAAGCATGATACATCCCCCGACTTATCCTTATACAGAGGCCCTATCTCCTGAACCGGGATCAATATGCTGATCTTAGTTCCTTTACCCGGTTCACCTAAGATATTAAAATTTCCCTTCAATTGCTGGCAACGCTCTCGCATTCCTCTTATACCAAAAGAATCTTGCTTTTTCATATCTTGCGGATTTATTCCACAGCCATTATCCGCCACCTCAAGAATAATCTCCCCTTTAAACTCTGCGAGGCTTACCAAGACATCAGTAGCTTGTGCATGCTTTGAGATATTAGTTAATATTTCCTGGAAAATACGAAAAATCGCGACAGACAAATCTGAGTCAAGCGAAATTTCTTCCTCTTCACATGACACATGCACCGGAATACCAGTGCGACGACTAAATTCCTTGGCCTGCCACTGAACTGCCGCAACGATTCCAAAATCAAGAATGCCTGGCCGGAGATCCATAGAAATTCTACGCGTACTATCAATGACGTGATCGACCAAACTTTCTACTATGGCCGATTTTTTTCGGTAAAAAGCGCAAGATCGAGGCGTGGCATCCATACAGGGTACCAACTCACATTTAATTGCAGTTAATGTACCGCCAATATCATCATGAATTTCACGAGCAATACGTGCACGCTCATGCTCTTTGACTTTCTGTAAATATGAAGACAATTCAGCCAATTGTTCTCGAGAATAAGCTATTTCTCTTTCTGCCAATTTATTTCGGGTAATATTAATCATAATACCGCCCCATAAAATACCCCCGTCAGCTGCCATTTTTGGTGTAGCACGAAGACTGATCCATTTGATATCATGGTCTCCTTTTACCTGAATGCGCCCTTCCCAATTTAATGTGGACAATTTTTCTGCTGATTCTTTTAGTAAACGCTCATATTTCTTCTTATCATCTGGCAATATCAATCTTGAAAATAATGTTGCATTAGACATCAGTGTATGAGGAGACAAACCTAACAGTGTTTCAGACGCATTGCTTACATAAGGAAAACTCTCATTTTTGTCAGGTGTCATCAAAAACTGAAAAACGACTCCTGGAAGATTGGTTGTAATTGCACGAAAACGCGCCTCACTTTTTTGCAAAGCAACTTGTGTAACATTGATACGTCTAGTATTTTCTGCTGCTCGCAAGCTACGACGAACAATTGGTGCTAGCCTTTTCAGATTCCTTTTTACAACATAATCACAGATGCCTTTTTCCATCAGGGATATGGCCATTTCTTCATTTTCTTGCTCAGAAACGATAATCAGCGGAACATCATGACCATAATCCAATAATAGCTGCAAAACATCGTCTACTCCCAATTGCGGCAAGTCTGTATTCGACACAACGATATCCCATACACTTGTTCTAAGTGCTTTACGTAGTTGATGTATTGTGTTTATCCATAAAAAATCCAACTGCAATCCACTTTGCACCAGCACATCGCGTATTAAATCTGCATCTTCTACAGAGTTTTCAACCGTCAAAATTTTTAGAACTCTTCTTTTGATCACTCAATTCCCAACTATATACTTTGATCCAAATCACATTAGGCCATTTAGAGTTACCTTGCATAACCTTATGAATAATATATCAAATAACACACACGACCCATAAACAAGCTCTTTCTTCTAGTATTATAATCCAAAAAAAACTTACAAAAATTGATCTATATAAAAACAAAAAACTTAATTTTCCAAAAAGTCAACCGATTAAAGCTACAACGATGGTTAATTACCCTCCTGGATTGCGGGGCTAAGCCAACGTAAAGTAATAAAACCATTTATAAAACATTATCATATATAAAGCATTTAAAAAGGAGAATTAAAATGCCACAAATCATTAACTCAAATATTGCTTCACTGACTGCTCAACGTAATTTGAACATGTCGCAATCTTCACTCAATACATCATTGGAACGCTTGTCCTCAGGTCTTAGAATTAACAGCGCCAAGGACGATGCTGCAGGCTTGGCTATTTCTGAAAGAATGACCTCGCAAATTCGTGGTCTTAACCAAGCCGTTCGTAATGCCAATGACGGTATTTCTCTGGCACAAACAGCTGAAGGTGCACTGGGAGAAATTGGAAATAACTTGCAACGTATTCGAGAATTGTCCATTCAATCAGCAAATGCCACCAACAGTGCTAGTGACCGTGCGGCATTACAAGCTGAAGTTGCACAATTAACTTCAGAAATTACCCGTGTTGCAAGTCAAACACAGTTTAATGGATTGAATTTACTAGATGGTTCGTTTTTGAATCAAAGTTTTCAAGTTGGCGCCAATGCAAACCAAACAATTGACGTCAGTTCTATTGGTGATTCACGTTCCACAGCATTGGGTAGTAACATTCTAACAACAAATGGCACCGCTATGGGAACAGCAACAGCTGCAGCAGCAGATGTTTCAGGTGGTAATGGCGTTACTGTTGAAGCTGATTTGGTAATTACAACAAATAAAGGCGCGACCGGTGCCATTAGCTATGCTGTTGGATCAGATGCCAAAACAATCGCTGCCGCAGTGAACACAGCCGCAGCAAGTATTGGTGTCACCGCTACTGCAAGTAACAGTGCTACGCTGGGCAACATTGGTTCTGCTGGTACAGTCACAATGACTTTAAATGGCAACTCCATCTCCGCCAATGTGACTGATACATCCGATTTAAGCGGCTTAGCATCTGCTATTAACGGCTTACAATCGCTTACAGGCGTAACCGCTTCATTTGCAGACCCAGCCAATAAATCAGTTATATCACTGACAACAGCTGATGGAAGGGATATTGCATTACAAGACTTTAATAATTCTGGCGCAACGAAGACTGCAGATTTCACCGCTGGCGTTACTACAAGAACATTGACAGGTGGTGCCGCAACCGATTCGGCAATAGCTACCGGTACTGTTGAACTCTCTAGCTCTGCAGGTCAAATTACTGTAGGCAATGGAAATGCTGACGTATTTGGCGCTACGACAAGTGCCTTTAATTCAGTAGCCACACTGGACATTTCTTCGGCGGCTGGCGCACAAACAGCAATCGAAACACTAGATGCTGCATTAAACCAAATTAACAGCTCTCGCGGCGACCTCGGCGCAATTCAAAACCGTTTTTCTTCAACTATAGCAAATCTGCAAACAACGTCTGAAAATCTATCTGCATCACGCAGTCGTATTCAGGACGCCGATTTTGCTGCAGAAACAGCCAATATGACACGCGGACAGATCCTGCAACAGGCTGGGACTGCGATCTTGGCGCAAGCAAATTCATTACCCAACAATGTTCTTTCACTCTTACGTTAAGAAATAGGGTACTGATATTAAATATGAAACGCGGAATTACTAGCACGATGATTCCGCGTTTTTCTAAATTTGAAGGAGTTATAACATGGCAATCAATCATATTCATGATGCGATAGGCAATCTTCCACAGCCTTTGCGTACATTGCCAGCCTCGCAAAATTCACAAGCAACAAATAATAGGACTGTATCTTCAGAATCGGTTAATCCAACCAACTCTGGAAAACCTCTAGGGTCGGATGCACAAATCGAACAAGCTGTTGAGAAGATACAGGAGACCGTCAACAACAAGGTACAAAACCTTCAGTTTTCTATAGATGAAGATACAGGCAAAACAGTCGTGAAAGTTATGGATGCGCAGACCCAAGAAATAATTCGGCAGATTCCATCGCAGGAAGCCATTTCTATTGCTCGAACGCTGGATAAATTGCAAGGCTTATTACTAAACGACGAAGCCTGAAGCACTGTAATAATTTGAGAAAGGGTAAGAAAAATGTTATCAACACCAGGTATAGGTTCTGGATTAGATATCAACGGCATTGTAAGCCAGTTAATGGCCATTGAACGTAGACCACTTACAGTACTTGATGCCAAAGAAGCTAGACAACAAACACAGCTGACAGCATTTGGCACACTCAAGGGTGCTCTTTCATCGTTTCAAAGCAGTTTATCCACTCTCACAAGCCCGGCAAACTTTTCCGCCATCTCTGCAAGCTTAGCAGATACTTCATTGGCCAGTGTAAGTGCTAATGCATCTGCAATTACTGGAAGCTATGATGTAGAAATACAGACACTGGCACAGTCACAAAAGTTAAAATCCGACAATTTTGCTTCGTCCAGCACGTCAATAGGTAGTGGGACGCTTACTATACAGTTTGGCACCTATAATGGTGGCACATTCACATTAAATCCACAAAAAGCAGCTCAATCGATTGCCATCTCTCCTGTTGATTCTTCACTTGCAGGGATACGCGATGCCATAAATCAGTCTGATGCAGGAATTTCGGCAAGTATCGTTAACGATGGTTCGGGTGATCGGTTAGTCATCGCTTCAAAAGATACTGGAATAAGTAACGCACTCAAAATCACAGTATCTGATGATGATGGAAATAACATTGACAACACTGGCCTTTCTCAACTCGCTTATGATGCATCAACCGGAGGAACAGCCAATCTCTCCGAAACAGTAGCTGCCTCCAATGCCACAATGGTTATTGATGGTATTCCGATAAGCAAAGCATCTAACAAAATTACTGATGCAATCGAAGGCGTTACATTTAATTTATTAAAGGCTGAAATAGGCACAACAACAACGCTTAATATTACACGCAACACTACCAGTATAGAAAAGTCCATATCGTCTTTTGTAGATGCGTTTAACGACTTGAACCAGACTATTACAGATTTATCCAAATATAATGCAGAAACCAAGCAGGCTTCAATTTTAACAGGTGACTTCACTGTAAGATCACTGCAAAATCAATTACGAAACGCGCTCTCTGAGCCATTAAAAACTGCCGGTGGCGGCTTAAGTATTTTATCTGAAGTTGGGATCTCTTTTCAGGATGATGGCTCACTTAAATTTGATTCAAGCAAATTAACTGATATTGTAAATGATACAAGTAAAGATATATCTTCGTTATTTGCTTCAGTGGGCAAAACCAGTGATAGTCTTGTTTCATTTGTCAGCGCCACGCCTGATACAACAAACGGAAACTATCTCCTAGATATCACTCAAATCGCCACGCAAGGCACAGCCACTGGTTCCACACCTGCTGTACTTACAATTAATTCCGGTGTTAACGATACGCTTGACTTCACAATTGATGGCGTCAGCACCAGTATTACAGTTGCAGCAGGTAATTATGATGCTGAATCTCTTGCTGCTGAAATACAGTCAAAAATAAATGGTAATTCTGCTTTTTCCTCAAATGATATCAGCGTTGCAGTCACACAAACAGGCGGTGTTCTAACCATTACTTCAGACCAATACGGTTCTTCGTCTTTGGTGGAAATTACAGGAGGAAACGGAGAGCTGAATTTATTTGGCACAGCTGTTGAAACTGCTGGCCTAGATGTAGCTGGCACAATCAATGGAATCAATGCTACAGGTTCCGGGCAAATACTTACCGGAACAGGTGACACGAGTGGTTTAACACTTCAAATAGCGGGCGGCAGCACTGGCCCACGAGGAGCAATTGACTTTGCGCACGGTTTTGCTGCCAGGTTGGATCAAGTAATTAATGACATGCTTGAAGGCGACTTAATTGATAACCGTATTGAAGGGATTAATTCCAAAATTGAAGACATTAATTCACAGCGAGAAACGATATCTCGTCGCCTCGAAGGTGTCGAAGCACGAATCCGAGCACAATTTTCTGCACTTGATTCCATGATTGCAAGCATGACTCAAACAAGTAATTTTCTACAGCAGCAACTATCTAGACTACCGACGATTGATAATGGTTAATTTTTCCTTATCTCACAGGCATATCACTAAGTTTTAAAAAATTAATTTGGGAATACTATATGTTTGCAACCACAACTAGCCCTATTTTAGCATACCAGAAGATAGGTATTGAAACAGGTGTTGAATCAGCTAACCCACATAAACTCATTCTGATGCTGTTTGAAGGTGCGCAAGAAGCGCTTGCAAAAGCCAAGATGCACATTCGTCACAACGAAATCGCCAAAAAAGGTGAAATGCTCTCAAAAGCGATCATGATTATTGATCACGGCTTAAAAGCGAGTCTGGACATGAACGCGGGCGGCGAATTGGCACTTCATCTTCAGGCACTTTATGACTACATGACCAGCCGCCTATTAATCGCAAATCTTAACAACGATATTGAAACAATCAATGAAGTTAATAATTTATTAAATGAATTACATGGCGCATGGAAAGCCATAGAAAACACAGGTGATATTCATAGCGAAACAAAAAATCTGTAATTTGATCACATTCACGCACAAACCAAAAGGCTCAAAAAAATGGATAGCACACAAATCATTAATATTTATGAAAATATTCTAATAACCACGCGCAAAATGCTGCTGGCAGCACAAAATAGCGATTGGGATAAACTGATAAAGCTAGAACAGGAATGCAAACGATTAACAAATGAACTTAAAAACAATGAACCTGAATCGGTATTAAGTCACGAACTGCAACAAAAAAAATTAGAAATTATTCATCAAGTACTTGATGATGATGCGCAAATCAGATCAATCACTGAACCATGGATGGAAAAACTACAAGATATCCTCAGCACAACTGAGCGAAAGCGCAATCTACAACAAGCTTATGAAACAGTCAATTTCTATTAGCTTAAAGTAGCTTCTTGTTTGTTTTTATAGTATTGGCAAATAACGAGAAAGTTTTTGAAATAAAAAAGCTATGATTCCTACTACTATAAAAACTGAACAAGTTTCACAACAATTATCAGAAAAAACAGTTACACCAGTCAAACCAGTCGTACCTGTTACACCAGTATCAACTGGAACCGATTCTAAAAGTACTTCACATGATTTTATTCAAGGCCAAAAATACCAGGCCATTGTAGAAGGACGGCTTACCAATGGAAATTTCAACGTACTGATTTCAGGCAAACTATTCCAGATGCACCTGCCTGAAAACGTCAGGCCAGGTGATAAAATAGAACTTGAGTTTTTAACAGACCAACCAAGACTCAAATTTGCCCTCCAAGATGAAAGCGTCATTAATACATCAAAAAGGAATACTGTAATCAGCACAACAGGACAATTCCTGAATGTACTCTCTCAAGAGACAGAAAAGCGCACTCTAACGATTTCACCGTTTGACAAAACTTCAATAATTGCCGATTTATCGATAAAAAGCTCTGAATTACCATTGTTATTACAAAAAACAATACAACAGAGTGGTTTATTCTATGAATCCCATTTAGCAAAATGGATAAATGGCAAACATACATTTGAAGCATTGCAGCAGGAGCCACAAGGTAAAATAAAAACAACACCATCTACAGTAGCCGCGACATCAACGTCGTCAATCCCTGTTAACGCACAAAGTTTGTCGCTTGTCCAGCAACAACTCATTGCCTTGGAAACCAATCATATCATCTGGAATGGGGAGATATGGAACGGACAACAAATACAATGGGATATTTATGACGAAAACGCTACAGGCAAAGCTATCGAAGAAAATGCTTCATATCAGTGGAAAACAAAATTAACTATGACTTTGCCGGAACTCGGAAAAATTATCGTATCCATATCGCTCAAATTTCAGGAGATACAAGTCTCAATAGATACCGTAAGCAATCAAACGGCTCAATTGTTACAAACAAACCAAGCTCAACTCAAGGAAAGCATGCAAGAAGCGGGCCTTTCAGTTCAATCATTAGGGATACAACACAATGACTGAGAATGACGCGAATCTAAAGGCTGTTGCACTCGCATATCGTGAAGGTCAGGTTGCGCCCAAAGTAGTCGCCAAAGGACGCGGCCTGATCGCACAAGAAATTATTAATCGCGCCAAGGAATCGGGTATCTATGTGCATGAGTCGACCGAGTTGGTAGCATTACTCATGCAAGTAGATTTGGATGATAGAATTCCCCCGCAACTTTATATTGCGGTAGCTGAATTATTAGCCTGGCTTTACCGTTTGGAAAAGAATCAAAACAAGATTGCTTTAAAATAAGAACGTTATAAGATATAGTTGCTATCCAACCCGGAGACTTTAACAATGGTTGAATCAATTCACAATACTGAATCCTCAGACATCAAGAATTGCAACAATTCATCTCCGGATGAAATTGAAACTTGTCGTATTTATTCAAAAATAGAGGTATTTCATATTCTTCAAGAAATCATGAAAAAGAATACGCTGGTCACACTCTATTTCGATCAAAGCAATCGCTTTATATTAACTTCCATAATTGGCATAGATAACAATCAAGATGAAATGTTGATTGATTATGGTGTTGAACCAGAGATTAATGAATTGACCCTAAAATCTACAAATTTAACTTTCATCACCTCGCAAAACAGAATCAAAATTGAATTTACATGCAACCAAATTAGAAGAGCACATTATGAAAATCGTGATGTGTTCGCAGTTAAGCTACCTGAATCTTTGATTCGTATGCAAAGAAGAAGTTATTATCGTATACCTACCCCTATTACCAAACCCCTCAAATGCATCATTCCCATACCCCAAAAAGAAGTACCTTTCAAAGCAGAGATTACACTAATTGATATAAGCTGTGGCGGCATTGGCGTCATCGATCATCATCCAGTAATCAGCTTTGAACCAGGAATCATTTATCATGATTGTCAAATCAACTTACCCGGATTTGGAAGCATTACTGCAACCATTGAGGTAAAAACCACTTACGAGATAACGCTTAAAAATGGTCAGCTATGTAAACGAGCTGGCTGCCAATTTATTGATCTTCCAACTGGAATGGAAACAACGATGCGACGTTTTATTACCAAACAGGAACAAACAAGAATAGCGCCCTGATTTATATTCCTCAGGCACGAGTCATGTAGCTGATCAAGAAGCGTTTACCAGTCCCAAAAAATTCTTTGCAGGTAATCTACTTGAGGTAATAAATGGTTAAATCAGACAAAAACGCAAGCACCGGAACCCTAGAGAATCACAATTCAGCTGATATCCAATCGAAACCAAAAGAAATTGTTTTTATCGATCAAAGCATCGATGATTATCAAATGCTGATTGATAACGTCAGGTCTGACATCACTGTTCACCTTCTGAATGCTCAACAAGACGGAATATTACAGCTTACGAAAATCCTCCAGCAATATACCAATCTTGATGCACTCCATATTATTTCACATGGTAATGCAGGCTATATCACATTAGGCAACAGTGTTTTATCAACAGCCACGTTGAAAGAATATCAGCAGCAACTTTTCTCATGGCAGGCAGCGTTCAAATACAATGCGGATATTCTCCTTTATGGCTGCAATGTAGGAAAAAATTCATCAGGTCAATACTTTATCCAACAGTTAGCATCGCTTACTGGCGCAAATATAGCCGCATCTAGCTGCTTAACTGGCAACAAAGAATTTGGCGGCAACTGGACACTCGATATTATCACCGGCAACCGTGTACCTGAAATCGCGTTTCATGAAGAAAACCTCGAGTATTTCAGCACCACGCTCGCCTCAAATACCCTGGACTTCACCAACGACACAGTTTCAAATTTTGTTACCGCAACGCACCCGACAACCGACTTTGGCACCATCAACTTAAAAATTGTTAATAATATCAATTCAACTGGAATTGCAAATGGATCATTGACTCTCGCTTTAACCGGATCAATCAACGATACATTTAATGATTTTTTCTACGGTGGTACAGACGGCGAATATCTTGTTATTTATACTGACGGCCGCGAAGTTGATTTTCAGTCCATCGGTTTTGGCAGCAGTAACAGCTCAACTTATACCAGTTTAACGGTTTACGCCTATAGAAACGGCACCCTGCTGGGCAATCAGGTTTTCAGTCCTTCGGGAGCCAACTTCCCCAACGACAATGTCAATACTGAAACAGTTACCTTTACCGACAGTATTTTTGACAATTCAGATGAAATACGTCTGATCGGCGTCGACGGCGCGAACGTAGACGTTGTCAATACATTAATTGATAACATAGTCATTGCAGATCCTGTTACCGGGCCAACAATCACCTCGGCAACATACAATGCCGGCACCAACACGCTGGTGGTGACCGGAACCGGCATGACTGCAACTGGCGGCGCAGTAAATGATATTGACGTGTCCAAGCTGACACTTACGGGAGAAGGTGGCAACACATACACACTGACCTCGTCGAATGTTGAAATTGATTCAGCCATCCAATTTACAGTAGCACTGAATGCAGGAGATCAACTCAGCATTGAAGGATTGTTAAATAAAAACGGCACTGCGTCTGTCGATGCAACAACCTATAATATCGCTGCCGCCGCAGACTGGAACCCTTCTCAGGCAGGCAATGCTGACACAACTGGCAGTATCACGGTCAGTAATGTTCAGACACCCACAATTTCGTCGGCAACATACGACGCCAGCACCGGCAGTCTCGTTATCACTGGTACTAATCTGGTTAAAGCTGCGGGGGCCGCCAATGACATTACCGCCAACAAATTTACCTTGACTGGCGAAGGCGGCGGCACCTATACATTAACGGATACATCCAATGTCGAAATTACCTCTGCAACGCAATTTAGCCTTACGTTGAGCGCCACCGACAAAGCTGCAATTAACCAGATCATCAACAAGAACGGCACCAGTTCCACAGGTGGCACACCGTATAATCTGGCGGCTGCCGACGACTGGAACACGGTCATCGGCAATTCCGATATTGCCGATGGAGCAGGTAATGGCATCACCGTTAGCAATGTAGTTGCACCGACGATTACCAGTGCAACTTACGACTATTCCACCAATATACTGACAGTCACTGGTACCGGTTTCCTGAAAAACTCGGGTGCAGCCAACGACATCGATGTTTCCAAATTTACCTTTACCGGCGATGGTGGCGCAACCTACACACTGACCAGCGCTACCGATATAGAAATCACTTCTGCAACCGAATTCTCCGTGACTTTAAGTGACGCTGACTTAATCAACGTGGAAGCGCTGCTCAACAACGATGGCACCACCTCGGCAACTAGCACCACAACCTACAATCTGGCAGCGACTGAAGACTGGGCGGCAGGCGCAGACAGCGCGGTCAATGTGGCCGATACGACCGGCAATGGTATCACCGTATCCAACTATGCCGTGCCCACAATCACTTCGACTACTTATGACGCCAGCACGGGACAACTGGTAATAACCGGCACCAATTTTGTCAACAAATCCGGCGCAACCAATGACATTGACGTTTCTCTGTTCACATTCACCGGTCAAGGTGGAAATACCTATACACTGACCGACACCAGCGACGTGGAGATTACTTCAGCCACGACTGCAGTCGTTACCCTAAGCGCTAGTGATTCGCTCAACATCAATGGATTATTGAATAAAAATGGTACGAGTTCTGTCGGCGCAACAACCTACAATCTGGCGGCAGCGGAAGACTGGATGCAGGGGGCACCGAGTGCCAACACCATCGCCGATTTAACGGGTAATGGCATTACCGTCAGCAACGTACAGTCCCCAACCATTACCTCCGCCACTTACGACGCAAGTACCGGCAGTCTTGTCGTCAGTGGCAGCAATCTGATCAAAGCCGCTGGCGCTACGAATGATATTGATGCTTCCACTCTGACCTTCACTGGCGAAGGCGGCACGACTTATACTCTGACCGATACCAGCGATGTGGAAATTACGTCCGCGACCTCGTTTACAGTCGCTTTGTCCGGCACGGATAAAGCGGCAATCAACCAGATTCTGAATAAGAATGGCACCAGCTCAACCAGTGGCACAACGTTTAATCTGGCGGCTGCCGACGACTGGAACACGGTGATTGGCAATGCCGACATATCCGATGCCACGAATGCTATCACTGTCAGTAATGTGGCAGCGCCCACCATTACCAACGCGACTTATAATTATTCAACCAATGCATTGGTGGTTACCGGAACCGGTTTTCTGAAACTAACCGGCGCAACCAATGACATCGATATTTCCAAACTGACATTCACCGGCGAAGGCGGAGCGACTTACACGCTGACCAGTGCCTCTGACGTGGAAATAGACTCTAGTACTCAATTTACCGTCACGTTAAGCGGCGCAGATCTGACCAACGTGGAAACGTTGCTCAACAAGGATGGCACCAGTTCATCGGACAGCACCACTTATAACTTGGCAGCGGCTGAAGACTGGGCAGCAGGCGCAGACGCTGCGGTAAACGTTGCCGACCCTACCGGGAACGCGATTACAGTCAGCAACTATGCCGCACCCACAATCACCTCGGCAACTTACGATGTCAGCACTGGTCAGCTTGTTATTACCGGCACCAATTTTGTCAATCAATCCGGTGCAGCGAATGACCTCGATGCCTCATTGCTGACGATCACAGGAGACTGGGGAAGCTATACGCTGACGGACACCAGCGATGTCGACATCACTTCAGCAACTTCGGCAACACTAACCTTGAGCACAACCGACCAGCTTAATGTTAATGGTTTGCTCAACAAAAACGGCACCACATCGGGTGGCGCAGTCACCTACAATCTGGCCGCCGCGGATAACTGGATGCCAGGCGCACCTGCAGCAGATGATATCAGCGATACGACCGGAAACGGCATTACCGTCAGCAATGTTCAAACACCAACGGTCACCTCAGCAACTTATGATTCTGATACCGGGATTCTGCAAGTCACAGGAACGAACCTGTTCAATAAAATTGGTGCAACCAATGACATCGACATTTCCACGCTGACTTTTACAGGCGGTGTTGCAAATACGACGTATACACTAGCCAGTACCTCCGACGTAGAAATCACTTCAGCCACCGCCTTCTCAATAATTTTATCCGGTGCAGACAAAACCAATGTAGATGCTTTATTGGATCAGATTGGCACTGTTTCATCGGGCGGATCAACCTATAACCTGGCCACAGCCGATGACTGGCTGACCGCAGCCGATGCAGCAGCCAATATTGCGGATGCTACGGCTGCGATCACGGTATCCATCAATCCAAAGATAACATCAGCCACCTATAACGCCGTTACTGGTGTTCTGGTTGTCACCGGCACCAATATTCAGGCCAACGGGGGTGGGGCCGATATCGATGTTTCCACGCTAACCTTTACAGGTGAAGGTGGCGTAACTTACACATTAACAGATTCATCGGATGTAGAAAGGGATTCCACTACGCAATTCACGGTAACGCTCAGCGCAACGGACAAAGCGGCGATCAATCAAATTGTCAACAAAGACGGCGCTTCATCCACTGGCGGCACAACCTACAATCTGGCCGCAGCCGATGACTGGAATACCAATGTAACAGCAGGAGATACTTCTGATCTGACTGGCAATGGCATAACCGCAAGCAACGTGGCTTCACCCACAATCACCTCAGCAACCTACAACGCCAGCACCGGCGCCCTGACAGTCACAGGCACCGGCTTATTGAAAATCAACGGTGGCGCCAATGATGTAGTAGCCAATAAATTCACTTTTACCGGTGAAGGCGGCAGTACCTATACCCTGACTGACACCACTGATGTGGACATCGCTTCCGGCACAGCCTTTACACTGACATTGAGCGCAACCGACAAAGCTGCGGTCAATCAAATCATCAACAAGAACGGCACCTCATCAACCGGCGGAACCACCTACAATCTCGCCGCAGCGGAAGACTGGGCGGCCGGGGCGGATGCTGCTGTCAATGTCGTCGACGCGACCGGCAATGGCATTACGGTCAGCAATGTTGCCACGCCGACTATCTCCTCAGCAACATACAATACCGGCACCGGCGCATTGGCTGTCACTGGAACCGATTTAGTCAATCTGACGGGCGCAACTAATGACATTGACGCCAGCCTGTTTACGTTTACCGGTCTGGGTGGCGGTACCTACACATTAACCGATACCACCGATGTCGATATCACTTCTTCAACCGCATTCACTTTGGCGCTTAGCGCTACAGATAAAGCCGCAGTTAATGCGCTGCTCGATGCCAACGGTACTACAGCTAGTGACACAACAACCTATAACCTTGCCGCCGCTGAAGACTGGGCTGTCGGAGCAGATGCAGCTATAAACGTAGTTGACGCGGCAGGCAATGGCATTACCGTAACAGTTGTGTCACCACCGTCCGGCGGCGGAGGAGGCGGAACAACCACTGAAACGCCAATCGTAACAACAGAAACAGTCGACGGTGTTACCGTCAGCGAACAAACGGAAACAGACCGGTCGACGACGTTAACCGTACCGATTGTCGATAGTACACGCATTGACGACCCGGATACACTGTCCAAAGCGCATGCGGATATTCCCATCTTGACCAATGATTCAGGTGATCCGATTCTGATGGTAAGTTTACCAACGGGCGTTGGCCTTACCGTCAACGGCCAGGCCGAGTCTTTGAGCACGCAGGACGCCATCAACGATCTGATTCAGCGTATCGAACAGGCAATAACCACTGACAGCGATGCGTTACAGGAAATGACCGTTCATGGTCAGGAATTTATCGCTTCACTGACGGCAGATGAAATCGTTTCTGTCCAGACAATCACGCCCGTGATCAGCGACACGAATCCGCCCGGCCAGCCGATTATCATTGCCGGCTCAGCCATTCCCGGTGACGGCAAGCTCGCGCTGATTATTGACACGAGCGACCTGCCCGCCGGCACCATTATTCAACTCGACAATGTCGCGTTTGCGGCGATTACCGGCGCAGTGCGCGTCGTAGGCGGCGCGGGTGAAAACTTTGCTGTGGGTGATGATCAGAATCAGTTCATCGTTCTGGGCGCAGACGACGATATTTTATTCGGCGGCGGTGGCAATGACACCATCGGCAGTCTTGGTGGAAACGATCAGACACACGGCGATGATGGCGATGACGTTGTTTACGGCGGTGCCGGCCATGACATTTTGGCAGGTGGCGCCGGAAACGATGCGCTCAACGGTGGACTGGGTTTCGATATTGCGGTACAGGCAGGCCAATTATCCGATTATGAGATACAGATTGACGGCAATCATGTCGTCCTTACCCATAATGACGGCGCAGTGGACGTGCTGACCGATATCGAATTGATTCAGTTCGAAACCGGCCCGAATCTGGCGGTCGCACATTCTGACAACGAAGCAGTAGCGCACCATCTGGTCAAAACCTGGCTTGGCCGGGAACTGACAACTGCGGAAGGCAATGCCATACAAAACTGGCCGGGAACGGATGTAAGTCGCATAGTCGACGTTTTTCTAAACCTTCCTGAAGCCGCCGGTCTGCAGCAGAAGACCGTTGATGAACTGCTTGCCGGACTAAACGATAATCCCGATATTTTACGCCTGGATAGTGTGCGCAACCTGACTGGCGGCAACAGTGACGATAAAGGCTATCTGCCGTTGGGACTGGCGCTGAATGTGGACAGCGGCAGCGGACACGATGTCCTCAAAATGCATGGCGGCCGCGAAGCTGTTCATCTTGAACAGATCAACAATAGCGTTGAGATTACGCGGCTTGAGGACGGCGCCATGCTCAGTCTCAGAAACGCGGAAATGATCGCGTTTGACAGCGGCGAGAATGTTTTGCTTGCACACAATCAGGTGGAAGGCATACTCGGCCGATTGTTCCAGACTTTCTTTGACCGCGATGCCACCATCGGCGAATGGCAGCTTGGACGCAGCGCCATCGCTGATCACATCAATCCCGAAATCATTCTCGACTGGTTCCAAAACAACTCGAGTCTGAATGATCTGGGCAACACCGATTACATTCAGGCGCTCTACAGCCAGACGCTCGGCAGATCGGCCACAGAAGCCGAATTGAATCAGCAGCAATTACGGCTCGAAAACGGTGAAATCACGCGCGAATGGCTTGCGGTGGATATCGCCAACAGCAACGAAGCCGTAGCCATCATCGGCAGCGTATTGCTGCTGGATGGCGGTGTGTAAACTGATTTTGATCGTTTACAGTGGATGACGCTACGCTCGTCAACCCTACAGCTCGCAACGTGGCAAGACACCGAATGATAAAAGTAGCCACCGTGGATCACGCGGTGAACACTTGTTTTACGCCTGTAGTTATGAACCTGTAGTGGTGAAACAAATCGTTTAGGCTAGCATGCCATCAACCAACCGGATTCGGCGCGAACAGCGTTGGGATAATTGTTCATCGTGCGTCACTAATACTAAAGTAGTACCATGTTCACGATTCAGTTCGAACATCAGTTCGATAATCTGCTTACCCGTAGCTGAATCAAGATTGCCAGTGGGTTCGTCTGCAAGCAGCAACTTGGGATCTGTGGCAAAGGCGCGCGCGATGGCAACGCGTTGCTGTTCACCGCCTGAAAGTTGTTTGGGGTAATGGTGCAAACGCAATTCAAGACCGACGCGTTCCAACAGTTTCCGGGCTGTTGCACCGGCGGAACTGTTACCGGATAGCTCCAACGGCAACATCACATTTTCTATTGCGGTCAATGCGGGAAGCAGTTGAAACGATTGAAAGACAAAACCCAGGCTTTTTCCACGCAAGGCCGCCCTGCTGTCTTCGTCAAGGGCAAAAATATCCGTCCCATCCAGATGAACTTTACCTGAAGTCGGAGTATCCAATCCAGCAAGCAGGCCTAACAAGGTTGATTTGCCTGAACCTGACGCACCGATGATTGCAATTGCTTCACCGGAATTCACTTCGAGGTTAATGTCTCTTAAAATAGTCAGTTCATCATCACCGGTGCTTACGCGTTTGGTGAGCGCATTTGTCCACAGAATCGGTTTTTTTACAGAATTACTTACAACCATGAAAAATTTCCTAGCAATTATAATTTTCTTGTTATTCGTCACACCCGCCGCCACAGCGGCAACCACGCAACAGATGACAGCCAAAACGACAACCATTATGGTATTTGGAGACAGCCTGTCAGCAAATTATGGCATACCGACAGAAGCCGGATGGGTTAACCTGCTGACGCAACGATTACAGTCGCTTTCCCCTTTTTTTCAGGTGATAAACACCAGCATCAGTGGCGAAACAACTTTTGGCGGACGCAACCGGATTGAACAAGCACTAAAAACACACCGCCCTGATATTGTTATTCTAGGCCTGGGCGCCAATGATGGCCTGCGTGGTTCGGCAATCAAGACAATTTACGAAAACCTGGAAGCCATTATCAAAATATGCCAGCAAAACAACGCATCAGTCCTGCTTGTAGGCATGCAACTACCGCCCAATTATGGCATGACCTACACGCAAAAGTTCAAGAATATTTATCCGAAGCTTGCGGAAAACTATCAAACGGGCTTGATTCCATTTTTATTAGACGGATTTGGAGAAAATCATGAATTTTTCCAACCCGATGGTATCCATCCGACGATACCGGCTCAAGAAAAAATTGTTGAGAATGTCTGGAGTGTTTTGCAAACGATGATTCTGGGCGACCTCGCAGCAATTAATTCAGCCAACTGAAAATTATGCGCATCGATATTTCCTCCACAAATGCGACACAGCATGATGGGCATTGCGGCGACAGCGGTTATCTAGTTTTCAACCTGTTCAAGTTGATCAACAAATACCTGCAGATCGGCTGCCAACGGCGCTGTCAGCTTCACCAACCGTCCATTCAACGGGTGTTTAAATTGAATACTGCTCGCATGCAGGAACATTCGAGTTAAATAAGGGCCTGATCGTTTTCCGCCTTGTTTTTTTGCGAGCTGCCGGTTTATTGCAAAATCGCCATATTTGTCATCACCGACAATTGGAAAACCCAAATGCGCCAGATGAACGCGAATCTGATGCGTGCGCCCTGTTTTAAGATCGGCATCTAACAAACTGTAGTCCTGCCAGGTTTTAACAAGATTAAACTTAGTATGCGAGGCCATCACTCTTTGTCCATCCGGCCTATGGGGCCATGATTGATTAGTTGCTACCGCAACGCGCCGCTCGCCTGATGCCGTAACGTACTTTATCAGTGGCAACTTGACATTCTGCTTAATATTCGACCATCTGCCTTTTACCATCACCTGATAATGCTTTTTGACTTGACCAGCACGGATCTGCTGGTGCAATTCAACCAGTGCACTGCGTTTTTTTGCCAGCAATAGAACCCCTGACGTATCCCGATCCAAACGATGAACCAGCTCAAGAAACTTTAAATCACGCTTTTGCGCGCGTAATTGCTCAATGACGCCAAAACTGACACCGCTTCCACCGTGCACAGCCTGCCCGGATGGCTTATCAACGACCAACAATGCGTCGTCTTCAAAAATAATATCAAAGGAAAACTGCCTGGACTGTGGAATCGTTTGCGGCTGCACTTGCTTCGCTGTCGGTGCCTTGATAGGCGGAATCCGCAAAATATCTCCAAGTTTCAGGCGATAGTGAAAACTGACACGTTTGCCATTGACACGCACCTGTCCGCTACGCAGCAGTTGGTAGATATGACTTTTTGGCACATTTCTGAAACGTTTAAAGAAAAAATTATCAATCCGCTGATTGTCTCCATCTTCACTGATATTTTCCATAACAACTGGTGTATTCAACAGATTTCTTTTGCCTATATGCTGAGTTTTACCTATAATTCGCACTATTGAGTTCAATTTATTCTTTTTTCGTTATTGATATTTAAGTACTTAGATGAAATTTCTTGTTTCGGAACACCCCGTTTTGTCACTTTCCGAAAAATTCTAAAAAAACAAACCAAAACAGTTAATTAACCGTTAAACAATATTTAATAATAACAAAATTCATGAACGTATTTCATTAGTTTGTTTATAATTAATGAGATTAATATTTGAACTCACACAAACCAACAACTCTAAAAATAAAAATCATAACTTTTAACATAAATTGTCTATAAGAAGAATTATAAAATACCAATCCGGCCTAAATCACGTCATCTCAATTATGTTTTTGAAAAATTATCAATCCGCTTGTGCAGAAACACGTTAGGCATATATATAAATGAGACGAATGTTATTTAATGCAACACAACCTGAAGAGTTGCGTGTTGCGATAGTAGATGGCCAGAAACTGGTTGACTTGGACATAGAATCTGTCAGCAAGGAACAACGCAAAAGCAATATATATAAAGCCGTTATTACGCGACTTGAACCCAGCCTAGAAGCTGCGTTTGTCGATTATGGCTGCGAACGCCACGGTTTTTTACCGTTTAAGGAAATTTCATCCTATTGCTTTGGTGAACAATCGGATATATCGCCCAGTCGCATACAGGATTTTTTGCATGAAGGATTGGAGCTTATTGTCCAGGTAGACAAAGATGAACGCGGCACAAAAGGCGCAGCACTGACCACATATATTTCGCTTGCTGGCCGTTATCTGGTTTTGATACCCAACAATCCCAACAGCGGCGGCGTATCACGGCGTATCACCGGCGAAGAACGCAATGAAATGCGCGAAGTTCTCGCAAAACTTGAAATACCTGAAGGAATGAGCGTAATCGCACGCACTGCAGGCATTGGACGCAGCGAGGAAGAGTTGCAGTGGGACCTGAACTATCTGACACAACTCTGGCACGCAATTGAAGAAGCGGCAAACAATCAAAGCGGTGTTTTCCTGATCTATCAGGAAAGCAGTCTGGTCATTCGCGCCATCCGCGATTATTTCAATTATGAAATCGGTGAAATCCTGATTGACAGCCGCGAAATTTATGAACAGGCATGTCAGTTCATGATGCATGTCATGCCGGCAAATGTTGACCGCCTGAAATACTATCACGATGATGTTCCGTTATTTTCTCGTTTCCAGATCGAGCACCAGATTGAAACCGCTTATTCAAGACAGGTCACACTACCCTCCGGCGGCTCAATTGTAATTGATCATACGGAGGCACTGGTATCGGTAGATGTCAATTCAGCTCGCGCAATACGTGGTGCGGATATTGAGCATACAGCGCTAAATACAAACTTGGAGGCAGCCGACGAAATTGCGCGGCAATTGCGTTTACGTGACCTTGGCGGACTGATCGTTATCGACTTTATCGATATGGATGCATCACGCAATCAGCGCGAAGTTGAAGCGCGTCTGCATGAAGCGTTACGCCAGGATCGGGCACGCGTTCAAGTCGGCAGAATTTCCCGCTTTGGACTTTTGGAACTATCCCGGCAGCGTCTGCGCCCGTCATTGGGTGAAAGCAACTATGCAGCTTGCACACGCTGCCATGGCACCGGATATATTCGAGGAACCGATTCATCTGCATTGCATGTTTTGCGTATCATTCAGGAAGAAGTAATGAAAGAACGGACTACTGCATTACATGTCCAACTTCCGATCGACGTCGCCACTTATCTATTGAACGAAAAACGTTCCGAAATTTATGAAATTGAGGAAAGACTCAAAGTCGATATTATTCTGATTCCAAATATTCACTTGGAAACACCCAAATATAAAATTACTCGCCTGCGCCATGAGGATGTCAAACAAATTGAACCACAGGCAAGCTATAAAATGGTCGAGAAAGTTGCAGAAGACCTTGTTCCCGAATTAACAGAAAAGAAACAGAAACATGAACGCCCCAAAGCTGCGGTTCAAGGTATTACACCTACGCAACCAGCGCCGATCCGTGAAGAAAAATCCAAAGAAACTTCACTCCTGGACAAGTTCTTTAGCTGGTTTAAACCAGCCCATACTGAAGTCGCAGTTAAACAACCAGAACATGCCACGATAAAAGAAAAAACTGGCGCACCGACACAGGGAAAAACAGAAAAAACAAAACGGGCAACTCGCGGACGAGGTCGTTCACGCAGTCGCAAGGATCATATACAAACCAAACAGTCCAGCAGCAATTCCGCCAGTACAGCTCATGAGGACAGCAACGCATTAACGGATACGGTGTCAACTGCCAGCACACAATACCCACATCAGGATTCAAACCAGACTCAGCCACAACCGCAGCTGATTACAGCCGAAACACCTTCTGTCACAGAAACGGATAATACCGAAATTACAACTGAGTCAAAGCCAAAACCCGATGAAAAGAAACGCCCACGCAGACGACGTAGCACCAGGCAGCGGGATCGCTCACCACGAAGCAAAGAAGCTGAGACATCGGCATCTGATTCTGGAGAACTAATAGTAGCTGCGCAAACAGCTGGCGATCAAACCTTGGAGAGTCAGTTATCGCACAAACCTGAGCATGATATTGCTGAACCCGACGCAGCAGTGCATGCCACTGAGATAAAAGATACCGAACTAAAAGTTTCTGCTGAATCTCATACGAAAAAAACAGAATCTGCTCAGCAAGTTGAAACAACTGAGGAAAATACGCTCATCAAAAAAAATTCCGCTGATAGTGAAAAAAATTATGAAGCGCAAGATCAAGAACCGACTGCAACAACCGAACCTATTGATGGCGGGATATCCGGACAAATGCCTCAACAGCCGACACAGCAGACAACTGCTCGAAACAGGAATCTAGAAGACAGCGATCTGGTTATGATCGAAACACCACCGGAAAAAATCGAATTGGCCGATGAGGTACCGCCAGAGCCTAAAAAACGACAAAGACGCAAGGTCAAAAGCACGTCTGTAATCGAAACCGAGAAATTGATGCAGGTTGAGACGCGCGAATAAAACGCTATCAGAAAAGCTTTTTATCGAGCAAGCTGATCACTTTTACAGCTTTAACCTATTTATTCTTTGCTTATTCTGATATAGAAACTGGCCCGTTAGGCAATATTAATGCGCCTGTTCCCAGTTTCTACCCACACCGATATCTACCAGCAATGGCACATCCAGATTGATGACATTGCACATATATTTTGGCAGCTCGGACCGGATCATATCAACTTCGTCATCAGGCACTTCAAGCACAAGTTCATCATGCACCTGCATGATCAATTTGCTTTTCAGTCTTGCCCGAGACAGCCATTGATGAACAGCAATCATTGCAAGCTTGATGATATCAGCCGCAGTTCCCTGCATGGGCGCATTGATAGCTGCGCGCTCGGCGCCCTGTCTACGGCTGCCGTTGGCATTATTAATATCCGGCAACCATAATCTGCGTCCAAGTACTGTTTCGACAAAACCGCTTTGTTTTGCGCGATTACGGGCATTATCCATATATTCAGCCACACCTGGATAACGCGAAAAATACCGATCCATATAGGCACGTGCGGCACTGCGTTCAATGCCCAGCTGCGTTGCAAGGCCAAATTCAGACATACCGTAAATCAAACCAAAATTAATCACTTTTGCATAGCGACGTTTTTCCTGATCGATCTCTTCGACTGGCAAAGCAAACATTTCGGAAGCTGTGGCGCTATGAATATCTTCTCCAGCGGCAAAAGCTTTGAGCAACCCCTCATCTTGGGAAATATGCGCCATAATACGCAATTCGATTTGGGAATAGTCTGCCGAAACAATTTGATTGCCGGGACGCGCAATAAATGCTTCACGAATTCGTCGGCCCTCAGCTGTGCGTACCGGAATGTTCTGCAAATTAGGATCCGAACTTGCCAGACGACCGGTAACTGCGACCGCCTGTGCATAATTGGTGTGCACACGCCCGGTATCTGGATTGACCATTTGCGGCAATTTATCGGTATATGTCGACTTTAATTTGGCCAGCGTACGATAATCAAGAAGAATTTTGGGCAGTGGATAATCCAGAGCCAATTTCTGCAGCACATCCTCATTAGTGGAAGGAACGCCTTTCGGCGTTTTTTTGATAACGGGTAATTTAAGCTGATTGAACAATATTTCCTGTATCTGTTTTGGTGAATTAAGATTAAAGGGCTGACCCGTAATCGAGTATGCCTGCTCTTCCAAAATATTCAATTTTTCATTCAGCTCCTTACTTTGCTGATGCAAAAGTTGTATATCGAGCAAAACCCCATGGCGCTCCATTGCAAACAGAACTTCCATAGACGGCATTTCGATATTGCGGTAAATATGATTTTGCCGGTCATCAGTCTCAATTTTTGGATATAGAAACTGGTGCAACCGCAGCGCCACATCCGCGTCTTCTGCCGCGTATACGGTTGCAGTATCGACAGACACCTGATTAAACGTGATGCGCTGCGCACCCTTTCCGGTCACTTCATCATAACCGATGGTTTTAATATTTAAATGCCGTTGCGCTAGACTGTCCATATTATGGGGCTTGTGCGACTCGAGCACATAGGATTGCAAAAGCGTGTCATGCACAATTCCGTTTAAACAGATCCCGTGATTAGCAAAAACATGTTTATCATATTTCAGATTCTGTCCCAGCTTGGGTTTTTCTGGATTTTCCAGCCAGGGTTTGAGCTTCTCCAGCACAGATGACATTTCTAACTGCACAGGCGCATCGATGTAATCATGTGAGAGCGGAAGATAAGCCGCATGCCCACTTTCTACACAAAACGAAATGCCGACCAGTTTTGCTTCCATTGGGTTCAAACTGGTTGTTTCCGTATCGATGGATACCAACGGCGCATTATTCAGTCTGCCTATCCAATCCTCCAGGTGAGTCATCGTCAAAATGGTTTTATAATCAACCGCATGGGTTTCCTGAATATCGCGCATGTTCTCATGATCCGTATTCACCGGGTCCACAGTGTTTTGCTGCCGCAATTCCTGTAACGCCGTTTTCATGCTCAGCTCTTCGTACATTGCCGCCAACCGTTCAGTATCCTGTGGTTTCGGTTCCAAATCTGTAACCGCCACCGGCAACTCAACATCGCACTTAATCGTAACCAGCTTCCGCGCAGTCTCAAACCAGCCCAATACTTTACGCAAATTGTCACCTACCACACCCTTGATTTCATCTGCGTGCGCAATAATATTCTCCAGCGAACCATACTGTTCGAGCCATTTAGCAGCAGTCTTGGGCCCCACTTTTTCAACACCCGGTATATTGTCAACACTGTCGCCGACCAGCATTAAATAATCCAGCATTTGTCCAGGTTTGACCCCAAACTTGGCATAGACTTTTTCCGAATCAAGAACCTCATTATTCATTGTGTTGACAAGCGTGATATGCGTATTCACCAGTTGCGCAATATCCTTGTCACCGGTCGAAATAATACAGCGCATATCCGCCGCTACCGCCTGTTTCGCCAACGTACCGATAACATCATCTGCTTCAACACCGTCAATAATCAGAATTGGCCAGCCCATTGCTTTGATACAGGCATGTAGCGGTTCAATCTGCGCCGCCAGATCGTCCGGCATTCGCGGGCGATGGGCTTTATATTCCGGATAAATTTCATCGCGAAAAGTTTTGCCTTTTGCATCAAACACACACGCGCTATAATCGGCATGATATTCCTTGTGCAAACGTCGCAGCATATTGAGTACGCCATGAATCGCACCAGTCGGTTTATTTTCGTGACTGCGCAAATCCGGCAACGCATGATAAGCACGATAAAGGTAGGAAGAACCATCAACCAGCAATAATGTTTTCATTTAAAAAGAGTTCCTATGAGCTTGCAAAATAAACCCGCCTTGACACTTTCTCTTGAAAAACTGTGGTCAGCGAGAGAATCATGGCGCTTATTTGGGATTATGGCAGAATTTGTCGAAGGAACGGAGCGCCTTGACACAATTCAGCCCGCAGTCAGTATTTTTGGCAGCGCACGCACCGACGCCAATCACCCCCACTATAAACTGACTGAAGAAATTGCAAAACTCCTCTCGGATGCCGGCTTCTCAGTCATTTCCGGCGGCGGACCTGGTATTATGGAAGCCGCCAACAAAGGCGCCTTTTACGGAAAGTCGCCGAGCGTTGGCTTGAACATCCAGCTGCCAAACGAACAACACCGCAATGCATACCAGGATATCAGCCAGACTTTTCGACACTTTTTTGCACGCAAGTATATGTTTGTAAAATTCGCCACAGCGTATGTCGTTATGCCGGGGGGATTTGGCACACTGGATGAATTAATGGAAGCGCTAACACTGGTACAAACCGGCAAAACCCGTAAAATGCCAATTATTCTGGTTAACACGAGTTTCTGGCAGGGACTGATCGACTGGTTCCGAAACACACTGATTGCAGAAGGGTTTATTTCACACGAAGATATGGATCTTATACAGATTATCGATGAACCCCGTGAAGTCGTTAATGCGATCTTCAAATATTATGAAACTCGCGGCTTTGAGCCAAACGCAGAGGAAAGAGAAATTCAATTGAATCTGTAACCAACAGGTACTAATTTAGGTAAAATACACAAAATTGAACACTATCTGGAATGCCTGATGAGCAACACCGGAACCGTCATGTACAGATTATCTTTAATATTTTTATTCAGTTTTTCGCTATCTTGTGCAATGCCGCTGATAGCGCAATCCGACGTGCCCAAAGATCTGGTACCGCTACCCGAGATCCCGGAGTTACCTGAACTGTCTGATTCAGATTTACCTGAATTGGCCGCTCCACCACCGCTACCGCCTGATATGGAAATCGACCCGGATCTCGAGCCTCAGATTACCATTATCAAACGCGGAGAAGATACCATAGAAGAACATCGTCTCAATGGTGAACTCTATATGATCAAGGTGATTCCACGTGTCGGCTTCCCCTACTACCTAGTCAAAAATCGTGGCCGCTTAGACGCACATCCAGGCGAACCAGGCAGTAATGTCAGCGCGCCCATGTGGCGTATTCTGGAATTCTAATTTTCGTGAAACAAGACGGCATCAATCATCCGACAATGGCAATTCACGCCTTTAACTTGAAAGTTCGCACTTCCGTGTTTTCCTTGTTTTAACGCATGTCTGTTTTTACACCTGTCACAGAAAATCAACTCTCAGACTGGCTGAAAAACTATGCACTGGGTGAACTCATCGAGCTTCAGGGCATTTCTTCCGGTATAGAAAATACGAATTTTTTCGTCACCACTTCAAAAGGGCGATTCGTGCTGACGCTTTTTGAAAAATTGACCGCGAATGAATTGCCATACTACCTGAATTTAATGGCGCACCTTTCAAGCCGACAAATACCCTGTCCGGATCCCGTCCCTATGCTGGATAACAGGTTATTGGGTGTATTAAACGGAAAACCCGCGACCATAGTCACATGTTTGCCGGGGAAATCTCTGATAAATCCCACCAAAGAACACTGTACTCAGGTTGGCTTGATGTTGGCGAAAATGCATTTATGCGGCCAAAGCTATTGCGCAACAATGGACAATCCGCGCGGTTTAAAATGGTGGCAAACCAGCGCACCTAAAATAAAGCCTTTTCTCGGTCAGGATGAACAATCACTGCTTGATGAAGAGCTGGACTATCAGTTATCTCATCAACCACAGAATATTCCCAGAGGCGTCATCCATGCCGATCTCTTTCGTGACAACATCCTCTTCACCGACCATAATATAGGCGGTGTTATTGATTTTTACTTCGCCTGTAACGATAGTTTATTATACGATCTGGCTATCGTCATGAATGACTGGTGCATTACCGAAAACAGAATGCTGGATGAAAAACGCACGTTATCGCTGCTCAAGGCCTATCACAGTGTCCGGTCGCTAACGCCGGATGAGCAACATGCCTGGCCCGTTATGCTGCGCGCCGGGGCTTTGCGGTTCTGGATTTCCCGTTTGTATGATTTTCATTTGCCGCGCCCGGGAGAACTCACACATGCCAAAAACCCGGATGATTTCAAGATACTGCTGATTAATCATGCAAACAATAAATCCATATTAAAACAACTCTGGATATAGGAAATCACCTTCCGGCTTTCCAGGCATGAATGAACACATAAAATCGTCACAACGAACTTAACAACTGGAGAAACATCAATGGAAATTCATCAAGTCAGCGCTAAACATGGATGGCACTGGATCGCCAATGGCTTTCATATGTTCCGTAAAGCGCCAATGATTTGGGTATTGGTTTGCTTTACCCTGCTCTTGATCGCCATGACGCTTGCTTTGATCCCTATACTGGGTCAATTTATTTTTACACTGATCTCGCCGGTTTTCCTGGCTGGCATTATGATCGGATGCCGCGAGCAGGACCAGGGAAGACAACTGGAAATCGTTCATTTATTTGTTGCGTTTAAAACCAATGTCGCACCGCTGGTTACTGTCGGCGGTATTTATCTTATCGGTCAGGTTTTGATAATCGGTTTGGTCATGATGATCGGCGGCAGCCAAATGACTGACATGCTGCTCTATGGAAAAAGAGTGGATGAAAGTGAACTGATCAACGTAATGGACAACATGCTGACGGCTTCGTTGGTTGCACTGTTATTATCCATACCATTGATGATGGCTGCCTGGTTTTCGCCCTTACTGGTTGTTTTCCATAATCTTCAGCCCATTCCGGCAATGAAAAAAAGCTTTTTTGCCTGCCTGAAAAATATTATACCGTTCCAGCTGTATGGCATATTACTGATTATTTTCAGTTTGATTGCATTTATGCCCTATGGCGCAGGTCTCGTGATATTGATACCGACTATTTTTGCTTCTATTTATGTGAGCTACAAAGATATCTTCCTGGGCGAGGAGGTCAGTATTTCGGAGGATTATTATTCGAAAGGAGATTTTCAGAAAGCAACCTGGTCAAACGGTGAGGACGATTCCGAACCAGTCAAAAAAGAAGAAAAAGCCGAGGAAAAAACAGAAGAACGCAAACAGCGCGATACCTATTCCGAAAAGAGTCCGCTTGCCGCTGAAGGTGATATCGTTGAATGCCATCAATGCAAGATACTTATTCCCAAAGAAGAAGCGATTCGTTTTCAGGGGCACTTTTTTTGCAACGACGAGCATTTTCAGCAATATCAGGACAGCATGGACGCCGACTCAAAAAAATAGACCCAAGGAGACTTGGACTCTCCTTGTTTTGTGTAATATTCTATTACATCTGAATTCCAGGACTGAGGTTGATATCCGCTCAGTCCTGATACAGCCCTGTTGAAACTACATAAGATTCCAGAAATGGAAAAAATAGCTATGCGGCTAACTTTGCCTGTTTTTATTATTGCTACCGGATTTTCCACCTTCTCGAGTTACCGTCGTTTCTTCAATAATCTCGGCATCCTCCACAATAACGGAATCCGGATACTCCGCGCCCTGCGAAGATTGTCTTGACTGTACAGATTCCTCTTCCCGCTGCATGGCGTGACGAAATTTTCTTCGCAACCACCAGATTCTCACACCAAAAACAACAGCAATAATTGAAAACAAGGCAACAAAAATAGTAAAAAAGAACACCCCCAATACGGCCATCAAAGCCAATACCGGAATCATAATCGCTATGGCAACCCAACGGTTTATCGGCGATACTGGCACACGATCCTGTGAATTGCCGTCTTCTTGACCATAACTCGATATTCTTCTGATAATAATTCTGCGTTGTTCATCGTTCATTGCATTAACTCCTCTATTTCTTTCACCGTTTTGGGTGCTGCAATAGTTAATAGTTCACTGCCATCAGGCTTAACCAAAACGTCGTCCTCTATACGCACGCCGATATCCCAGAAGTGTTTGGGTACGTTTTCTGCCGGGCGGATATAACAACCCGGTTCGACGGTTAACGTCATTCCGGGACGCAATTCGCGCCATTGACCCTGTTGCTTGTACTCACCGGCATCGTGGACATCCATTCCCAGCCAATGACCAGTTCGGTGCATATAAAAGCGTTTGTAATCTTCCGATTCCAGTACACTGTCCACACTGCCCTGACATAAGCCAAAATCAATAAAACCCTGTGCCAGCACCTGCAACGCAGCCTGATGCAGATCATTCCAGGTATTGCCGGGCCTGACTTTGTCTATGGCTGCCTGCTGTGCTGACAAAACCAGCTGATAAACATCCTTTTGCGCTGGCGAAAACTGGCCATTGACCGGAAAAGTCCGCGTAATATCGGATGCATAGCCATCCAACTCGCACCCGGCATCAATCAACAACAAATCCCCTGACTTTAATTGTGCATTATTTTCAATATAATGCAAAACACAGGCATTCCCGCCGCCAGCCACAATGGACGAATAGGCTGGCGCCCGCGCACCCAATCGATGAAAGGTATACAACAACTCGGCTTCAACTTCGTATTCATATTTTTCCGGTTGTGTCGCCTGCATGGCCCGCCGGTGGGCCTGCACGGAAATATCCGCAGCACGCCGCATGATCTGCAATTCCGATTCATCCTTGATCAGACGCATTTCATCAAGCAATGTCCGGTAATCGCGTATTTCAGTCGGCGCCGTCACGCCGCTGCGGCTTTGTCCGCGCACCTGGTTGATCCAGCCCGCTATACGCCCGTCCCAGACCGGATCATGTCCCGTCGCCGAATAGACAGCGCCCTTGTCAGCCAACAGTCCGGGCAGCATTTCATCGAGTTTTGCAATCGAATAGGCTTCATCAAATCCGAATTTTTCCCTGGCAAGATCCGGCCCATAGCGAAAACCATCCCAGATTTCGCGTTCAATATCTTTGTCGCGGCAAAACAAAATATGTCTGACCGCGTCCTTTTCCGATTCTGCCACAACAACCAGTACCGCTTCCGGTTCGTTAAAACCGGTTAAATAATAAAAATAGCTGTCAAATCGATACGGATAATGCGCATCCCGGTTGCGCAACCGTTCCGGCGCAGTCGGCACAATCGCCACACTATTTTGCATTTGTGCAGCCATCACTTTGCGTCGCGCCACGTAATGTTCAATATCTGTCATGATTTTTTGTTCAATCTCAAAAACCCCAAGATCATTATCCTTGTTGATCGCTTAGTTGTCTATTCAACTGACCTAGCCTTTCAGGTGTGCCGATATCCATCCAGGTGCCGGCATAATATGCGCCGGTAACTTTTTTTTGATTAATTGCCGTACGCAATATCGGCGCAAGTTTAGCCGGCAGACCGGACTCCACGTCCTTAAACAGTAACGGATGATAAATACCAATGCCACTGAATGTCAGGCGATTGTCACCGGTCAATTCGACCTGGTTGTGTAATAATGCAAAATCGCCCGCAGCATGATGCGGCGGATTATCCACCAGAATCAGGTGCGCAAGCGGAGCGGAATCAACCTGGTGCATGGCTTTCAAAACCGGCAGCAGTACTGCGTAGTCAAATTCGCAATAAATATCGGCATTGACCACCAGAAACGGCCTGCTGTAAGCGTCATCAGTTAGTAATGGCAATGCATTGGCAATACCGCCCGCTGTCTCCAGCACCACCTTCTCGGGTGAATACGTGATACGGACACCATAACGCTCCCCGCAGCCCAAAGCGGCTTCAATCATTTCTCCCAGATAAGCATGATTGATCACGATATCCTTGAAGCCCGCCCGTTCAAGGCTTTTGATTTGATATTCAATCAACGCATCGTTACCCGCCTGTAACAATGGTTTCGGCGTGCTATCGGTCAATGGGCGCATGCGTTCACCGCGACCGGCAGCCAGAATCATCGCTTTGTAACTTGCTGTTTCAGAAGGTATAGCCAACTTTTGATTCCGATGCGTTATTGTCCAGTTCATCGAGCAAACCGAGCAAGGGACGCAATTCATGATAGCGTTCGCACGCTTTGCGTAGATAATTCATGACCAGAGGCATATCATCCAGATAGGCGTTTTTGCTATCCCGATAGCACAAACGCGCAAAAATACCGAGCACCTTGATATGGCGCTGCACGCCCATCCACTCGAAATCACGGTAAAAATCGCCGAAATCATCCGCCACAGGCAATCCGGCATTGCGCGCCTTTTCCCAGTAACGGATAGCCCAGTCGAGAATACGTTCTTCATCCCAGGTGATATATGCATCTTTCAACAACGATACCAGATCGTAGGTCACTGGACCCACTACGGCATCCTGGAAATCGAGAATACCGGGATTCGGTGTTGTCACCATCAGGTTACGCGAATGATAATCCCGGTGCACGAAAACACGGGGTTGAGACAAATTGTTCTGAACAATTCGTGTAAACACCTGCTCGAGAACTGTTTTTTGTACGGCGCTCAGGTCAAGTTGCAAATGCCTGGCGATATACCAGTCAGGAAAAAGACTCAGCTCAAAACGCAATAGCGCTTCATCATACTGTGGCAAATCATCGAGGTGTCGTGTCAACTGCATTTTGATCAACGCATCCGTCGCCTCAGAATACAGACTATTTGCTTCTTCGGGCTGATCTGTCAGTGCCTGCAGATAGGTCAAATTGCCCAGATCGGACAGCAACAAAAACCCCTGTCCCAGATCCTTGGCCCGTATTGTCGGAACATTTACAGCCTGCTCGAGTAATTGCGCCACATGCACGAACGGGGTGCAATCTTCCTGCTGTGGCGGCGCGTCCATGGCTATAAATGTCTCATTATCTGAAATGACACGAAAATAACGCCGGAAACTGGCATCCACTGATGCCGGTTGCAACGTAAACGACATTTCAGGATATTGCTGTTGTATCCAGTTTTCAAGGTGTTGCAAACGATTCATGCTGATTATTAAAACGTTTAAAAATTTCTGAGGATGACCCTGCCGTCAAATCCTGTTACGATCAAACCGTTGATATTTTAATATTCAGAAGTGGAACAGCAGTCCATAACAGTAGATAATAGCAGTACTTGACTGAAAAACACCCGTCATCGAAATCGTAATGACGGTAGTGGGATTTTATCACGTCGTGTTCATTCCCAACCTACCAGAAGTCACAATTTATATCATGGAGAAAAATATGCTGAATAAAAATGTCATTGAGGAAATCAATTCCAAAGTCAGTGAGATACTGCAAAACAGTCCTGCAAAGGATGTTGAGAAAAATATGCGCGCCGTGCTATCTGGCGTTTTCTCCCGTCTGGATTTGGTCACACGCGATGAGTTTGACATCCAGCAGGAAGTGCTGCAACGAACCCGCGAGAAACTGACTCAACTGGAAAGCAAAGTACAGGAACTGGAACAACAACTCGGCTTGTCCGAGACGGAAACCAAATCAGCTTCAGATACCGGAACGGCACAAACCAGTTCAACATAACAGCATGGATGCAGATATCAAGCCTTCCATCGCTGCATTAATGAACCCGCGCACAAGAAATGCGCCCATGCTTTCCAAATGCCTCTAGCTGTTTTATACAGCCGCGCACTTTCCGGCATGGATGCACCACTGGTTACGGTTGAAACGCATATCGCCAACGGCCTGCCAAGCTTCACTATCGTCGGCCTGCCGGAAACCGAAGTCAAGGAAAGCAAGGATCGTGTCAGGGCGGCGCTGCAAACCGCGCATTTTAAAATCCCGGCGCAACGCATTACAATCAATCTGGCCCCTGCCGATTTACCCAAGGAAAGCGGCCGCTTTGATCTGCCGATTGCTTTGGGCATTCTGGCCGCATCCGGTCAAATCCCTGCCGACAAACTCGATCAGTATGAATGGGCAGGAGAACTGGCGCTGACCGGCGAACTGCGCCCGATTCATGGCGCATTGGCCATGACCTACAGCGCATCCCGATCAGGCCGCAGTTTCGTTCTGCCGCACCAAAATGCATCTGAAGCTGCGCTGGTCAAAAAAGCACATGTTTATGCCGCGCACTCATTATTACAGATTTGCGCCCATCTCACAGGAGACAAACCATTAGCCATTTATAACTGCATTCCCGAACGGCAAAACCATACCCCTGATTACCCGGATATGGCGGAAGTCAAAGGACAGGTTCAAGTCAAACGCGCTTTGGAAATTGCCGCAGCCGGAAATCACAGCGTTCTGATGACAGGCCCGCCTGGCACCGGAAAATCCATGCTCGCCGCACGGTTTCCCGGCATACTGCCACCCATGTCTGAAGTCGAAGCTTTGGAATCCGCTGCTATCCAGTCCCTCAGCCACGGTAGTTTCGATATCGCCAACTGGAAGCGCAGGCCCTACCGCGCGCCACACCATACTGCATCCGGCGTAGCACTCGTAGGTGGCGGCAGCCACCCCCGTCCCGGAGAAATCTCGCTAGCGATGCATGGCGTATTGTTTCTTGATGAACTCGCCGAATTTGACCGCAAAGTGCTCGAAGTACTGCGTGAACCACTCGAATCCGGAAAAATAACCATCTCCCGCGCGGCGCGTCAGGCCGAGTTCCCCGCCCGTTTCCAGCTTATCGCAGCAATGAATCCCTGCCCTTGCGGCTACCTGGGTCATCCTTCCGGCAAATGTCACTGCACCCCCGACCAGATCGCACGCTATCGCGGAAAAATTTCCGGACCGCTATTGGATCGCATCGACCTGCAAATTGAAGTCCCGGCGATACCGCAGGATGAACTGATACGAAAGCAGACATCGGGAGAAAAAAGCGAAACGATTCGGCATCGCGTTGAAAACGCTTATCATCTTCAAACCAACCGGCAGAAGAAAACCAACAGTCAACTCAGCGTCAAGGAAATCGACCGGTTCTGTGTACTCGACACCGTCAGCGAAAACCTGCTCAAACAGGCTATCAGCCGCTTGAATCTTTCCGCCCGCGCGTATCATCGCATCCTTAAAGTCGCACGAACGATTGCGGATTTAGCGCGTGTAGATCAAATCAGCAGCCAGCATATTGCCGAAGCGATCCAATATCGAAAGATGGATAGGCATTCGTAAAAATGATCGGAAAAATTCTTTTGCTGGATAATATGTCGCAATGCAAGACTAGATACCTTTTTGTTCTTGATTCGCGACCCTGTTTTGCGTTGGATAAATGTGAGGGATAGCGCAGCACGTCCACCACTCGGACGGTTCATCAACAAAAAAGCCGGATCAAAACAATCCGGCTTTAGGCAGTTTTAAAAGACTATAATGCGTTATAACTTAGCTTAGAACGTAGTAGCGGCTTTTTGAATATCCATATACAGTTGGCATGGATCATCGCCATTCTCCAACCGGGAAGACCATTCTTCGACCAGCTTTCTACGCTTTTCAATCCGCGCTGGTCGGCTACTAACTTCCAATAATGATCGCTTCCCAACTTCGATCATATGTTTCGCACCATATCTACATCTTCCTGCTTCATCATCAGGCAATGCTGCAGACCCAGCATTTAGCGACGAAGTTGTCATTATTGCTATTAATATTTGGATATAGAACAGTTTCTTTAACATATAATTTAGCTCCTTAAATTAACTGTATTATTATCGACATAATGAGTCGTTCCTGAAAACATGTCAGCCGAAAATTTTCAGTACAGTGATACGAAGCAGTAATTGCGATTTAATCCCTGCGTTCTCTTTCATTCCGAAATTATCGGCAAAACATCTTATTCTTGCAATATTTTCCGAGGAAGAAAGCACCAAAGAATGGCCAATAACAGGCTCAGAGGCTGCGCACCTTCTGCATTGTTTGCGTTTCTTGTCTTCTCTGATGTCAAATGCTTGAGGATAATCTCAGGAACGACTATTTGTTTGACGAACATGAACAAGGAATCGCCGAGTCAATTCATCATAAAAAAATCAGCAAAGTTGCTGCTATTAAAATTGCAGCACACAAATATAGTTTGATTTCTATTTTTTCTGGCATCACTGTATGTCTTTAAAGTGTATTGTTTAAACTACTCTGTGTTAAATGAATATCTGGGTTTTCAAAAAAACAATACCTCTCAATACATTACTTGTGTCAATAGCGAAACTATTGGCATATTCAAACCACTGTTTCCTATTTCCCTTTCTGCTTATTAACTTGATACACCGTTATTCTGCAGATATCACCAGTTTATTTCCGTTTATTCCGGTAAATGGCTGTCACCCGGAAACTTTATAATTCGTTGCATTGGCTTCAATATAAAGATGGCGATGCGCGACAAAAAATTTCAGTCAAGACACAGCCAGAAAATATGGAGAGCAATGTAAATATTGACAACCACTTAGACAATGCCATGAGCATCAAGCAGTTAAACGCGATCAATTCATATAACCCCAAAAAAGTGTCACTCCTTTACAACTCGGCCGAAAAAATCGGCTAATACGAAGACGTAATATTTCGAAAAAGCAGGCCCAAACATATTCTGGAGGATAACAGCCCATGTCTAGCGACAGCAATCAAATGGATTTTCTTGAGTGTATAGATTCACTTCCCGCCATGCCGGCTATTGCGCAAAAAATACTTGCATTACCGCTCAATACAGACCAGGGCGAAGCTGAACTGCTTAGACTCATCGCACAAGACCCGCAAACCTCCGCGAAGATTATCGGGCTGTCAAACACAGCGCTGTTTGGTGCGCCAGGCAGTATCAATTCCGTGAGAGATGCCACTATGAGGTTGGGTATGACACAAGTCAAAGCAATTGCTGTCAGCATGGCAACTTTATCGTCATTGACAAAGCAGTCCGAGGGTAAGTTGAAATTCGCGGATTTCTGGGCACACAGCCTGGCCATTGCGAATACCATGCGTATTCTCACGCGGCATATGCCACCACGTATGCGACCAATGGAAGATAAAATATTCCTTGCCGGACTATTACATGATATTGGATATTACGTGCTAAGTTATATCGATATCAGTATCAGCAATGCGCTTCATGAAAAATTGAATGCTGACACAAGCATGCCCTTGCTGGATATCGAGAACAATTTACTGGGTACGCATCATGGCGAGATAGGCGCCCAACTTGGCAAGCATTGGGGACTGCCAGAAGAGATTATTGCCGTAATGCGCTATCACCACATGCCGGAAAACGAGCAGGCACAGATCGGTCAACCGCTAGTCAGCCTGGTTAATATTGCAGAAAAATTACTTCCGGACTTCGGCATTACAGAGCATACAGCTCATGAAGTTACCGAACAGGAATGGGCAAGCATTCACATCGATATTAATAAGGTAAACACAATTGTCGAAGAGATCGAACAAGTTGCCGAGAAAACCAGGCAACTAGCTGACGCTGCCTAAACGATTCGGGTTGTCCGCATGCAATGAATCGGCACACTGTGGGTATCTGAACCAGTCTTCCGGAAAAATGTCACGGCATCGCCGGCCCGATTGTACGATACCAAAGCAAAATTTCCGGTCCCCTGATGGATTTCATACCGGTCAGCAAATCGATGCCCAGGCGTGCCGAAGGAAGAATTGATGCGTTACCATTCACCGGTAAAAACACCGCAGCAACACGATAATGCATTATGAAAAATTCAATCCCCCGCAAATCAGCCACCTGTACAACCACCCAAAACTAACCACCCTCGCTTACCGTCGTATCCACTAAGTCACACCAACGATTGCGTATTTATCTACCGGATTGAAATAAAATCTGTAACAGGCTTATTGCAGCGGTAATTCAAACTCAGAATCTTGATTCAACCGACATAAGCATAACGCAGAAGCTTAATGCTAGCCTCAAAACATCCACGATAAATTGTTTATAATAATCTGAACTTGCTGCACCCGGTAATTTGACCGTATGCAGCGGAAACATCTTTACCTTTTGTACTATTCAAGACTGATTTACGCACAACACAATAATAACCACGACTGTGAGGAGAAACCAAATTGAACCTTCCATTTCAGAGTGATGCACTGGGCAAGCTGATTTTGCGGCTTACCGTTGGTATTTTAATGTTATTTCATGGCGTTCATAAGCTGTTAAACCCGAGTTCTCTCGATTTTATCAGCAAACAACTTGTGGGTATCGATCTGCCCCAGGCGCTGGCTTACGGCGTCTATCTCGGAGAAATTATTGCACCGTTGTTGATTATTTTGGGCTTATTTGCACGATTCGGCGGGTTGCTCGTTTTTGGCAACATGATATTTGCAATTGTACTGGCGCATAGTAATCAGTTGTTTACATTAACAGATCACGGCGGACTTGGCCTGGAGCTGCAAATATTTTACTTGCTCACAGGGCTGGCTGTTTTCTTTCTTGGCAGTGGTAGATTTGCAGTCAAGCCGGATTAATGCGCTTTCCATATTCTGCCACGATTCATCTTGGCTATATTTGCGCAGTATGCAAATGTTAAGCGCACTGTTACAATGATTGCCAGTAAAGACTTAATCTAAAACGTAATTACCATGATTCGATTTATTCTCACAACAGTATTTTTCCTGGTTATTGCCCTGTTAAGCTACAACTACTTTTTTGGCACCAAGGAAGAAAAGGAGCAGGCGCAAGAAATTTTCAGTAAAGGCGCCGAAGTTGTCGGAGCGGGTGCTGATCTTTTGAAATCTGAATATCAAAAATATCAGGAAGGCAAATATGATGAAGCGCTCGATAACGTAGGCCACCTCTTGAACAAGCTTAAGGACCAAGGCGGAGAATTACTTGAAGACATCGAAAGCTGGAAACAAAGAAAAAGTGAATGGGATCAAAAGAAAAGTGATCTTCATCAATTGCTCGACGCCGACCCGGATTCCGTAGACGAAGATGCCGTCAAAAATGCCATTGCTGAACTGGATAAAGAGAGAAAGATACTGGAAAGCGAAGGAAATCGACTTAAAGAACAGGCAGACAATCGTTAAAAACAGTCGTTCAGTTTTTCTCTCTCTTCACTTTCCGGTGATATAGTCATCAAGACTCACATATACGGATTATAAATTGCCATCCAGCAGCAATACGCTGCCGATGATGGCTACGGCTTCGTTGCTGCCGGCAATATCCACAGCAATCCATTCGCGCGTGATTTCACCGTTTTCGAGCCGTAATTGCTGCTGATTCAGTTCGGCTTCTGTGGCCGATCTGCCGAGCGTCTGGCTGTAGAGCGCCTGAATGTAATCGGTGTCGCCCAGATCATTCAGACTCGAGTTGTTTTGGAACCAGTCGAGAATGATTTCGGGATTGACGTGATCAGTGATAGCCTTGCGCCCCAACTGCCATTCGCCGATGGTGGCATCGCGGTCAAAGAAAGTCTGGAACAATCGGCCGAGTATGCCTTCCACCTGATTGTGTGCAAGCAAAACATTCTCGCCGCTGTCAAAACGATCATTTCGACATTTCTGATCATGCTTGTTTATTGCGTTAAATGAAATAAGTTTTGTTATAGAGCGAAGTCGAGGTCGAGACTGAAAACAGCGTAAACTGCATTGCGGCAAAACGTTACAAACTGCCGCAACGGGCATTGAACTATAGCTGGACTAACGTGGGAACTGGGTACTTTTGAAAGCCGGTTTGAATTGTATTGCTACGGCCCACGGTGTTATAAAATGGAGGTTAGGAGCAACAGCGCCTGTTATGCCGCTCCCAGTTAATCTTTCTCCAATGGATATCCCGCGTCGCGCCACGCCCTGATACCGCCATCCATGGATATCACATTGGTATACCCCATTTGCTGCAACGCGTCAGCAGCCAGAGCAGAGCGGTAACCGCCGCCGCAATACAATACGATAGACGCATGCTTGTCGGGTATTACCGTTTCAATATCGCGTTCAATAATTCCCTTACCCAGATGGCGGGCGCCTGCGGCATGATCGGCGTGGTATTCGTGATCCTCACGCACGTCGATGAAATGAAACGATTTCCCCTTTTTCATACGTGCCCGTACATCTGCCGCGGTGCATTCTTTGACACGCTGCTTCGCGTCGTCCACCAACTTCAAGAAACCTGAATTATGCTGCATTATTCCTCCGCCAGATTGAGCCGCCAGTGTCTACATTTGAAACTGATATGTATTGTGACCGGCCGCATATATTGTGTAAATATATCGTAAATTCACTCACCGAAAAAAATTTTATTTCAAGCGCAAAACCCGCCCAATCTACTAATATGACAGTCCGCGCGATTATTCTGTAGCAATCTGCACTTGATTCGCTGCATGACGATTGTCATTTATCAACGCTGTGATATCCGTCTCCCAGCCTGCTAGTTTGTCATGCGCATGCTGCCGCTGTTTGGGCGTGGTGCTGTTGTGCAGGCGCGCGATAAAACCGCAGGTGTATTCGGACAGCCTGAGCTGATAGGCGCGGTAATCCGCATCGTCGGAACGGTAGGTATGCGCAACCAGTTGGCGCAGCTCGGCAGCCGCTTTATCAAACGGGGCGGGTTCGGTGGCGATCCGTTGCAGGGTGGACAATGTCACCTGCTGGCGTCGCTGGCGCTCAAGCAACCATGCATCAGGCGCGAACGGAGAAGCCTTGACTGCAGTAATGATCAGCGCCCGCTGTTTTTTGTCTATCCTGCCATACAGATTCTCGATGCGCTTGACGGTCCGTTTGACCGAAGCATTCAACCGGTCTTCAACATCGGGTTGCAGGTATTTGCGGCGCAGTTTGTCGTTGCTTTTTTGGTATTGTTTTTCCAGATAGCGCCACTGCGCTTCGCCGAGACGCAACGCCACCGGCGTTCCCAGTTGAACGGCATGATCGAGAGCCGGTGCAATGATCTCCTGCAACTCATCCGACCAGCTGCACGCCTGTTCCGGGGTGATCCGGCCATCGATGCCGCTGCGCACGATGGTCAGCCATTCTGCGTATGCGGGGAGCTGTTCGCTGCGGTGCCAGTTGAACCATGCCTGAATCGCCTGCTTTGCATGTGGCTTTTGTTCACGGTCAAAGTCGACATAGCCGTCGAGCCACCACCACGCCAGATGCGGGCCGTTGTTATAGCCCAGCTGTGTGATGCTGCACCCGCCCATAAGCAAAGACAGGCCGGCTATTGCCATTACCGCAAGCGATCTAACTTTCAAGCGATACACCCCATTTGTTAACTGTACATTGGCATTGCGAAATTGTGACATTGAATCGGCGCCCGATCACATGAGCACGCCATCTTTGGGTTCCAGTGGTGCCGGGACTGAATCCTCTCCCAGCTGCTGCCTTAAATCGATTTCGATATTCCGGCAAATCGCCGACATCGGCACATCTTCTAGTTTACCTTCAAACGGCGCTTCGGTACGGTTACCGATGCGCTCGGTGATGGTAAAAATCGTAGCCAGCATCACGTAAATCGGAAATGCGCCCCAGCCAAGATGCTGGACAAGTCCGAAAGGCAACAGCAGCACAAAAATCCAGACAAAGGATTTGGTAAAAAACCCGTATTGCCGCGGCAATGGCGTGGTTTTTATCCGTTCACAGCGTCCCTGCGCGGAAAAAAACGTTTTAACGGATTCCATCAAGCCGTACACATAGGCCTGGTCCTTGATCCATCCGGCGCTATGCAACTCGCTTAACCGCAGCGATTGCTGATGGTTCAATTGCGTTGCTTTATTTGCCGCCCGGTCCAGCGCCTGGAATTCTGCATCCGGCAACAGCGGCTTCAATTCCTCCCAGGTTTTCTCCTGGCGCAACTGCAAGCGCAGCGCATTCAAAAAAGCCAGTTGCCGGTAAACGAGTTCTCTGTGGATTGCTGCAGCGGCTGCCTGTGGCCCGTTATCCTGTCCCTCTGGATGCCGAACGTAATTGACGACCTGGGACGCAAAATTCCGCGCGGCATTGGTTAAATCGCCCCACACAATCCGGGCCTCCCAGAACCGGTTATACGCCTCGTTATTGCGAAAACCCAGCATGATTGCGACAGCAATTCCAAAGACGCTGATTTCAGTATCGGGAAAGGTAAGATGCGCAAAAAAGCCGTATGCATGCATAACGCAGACAAGATAACCATAGGCCAGAAAAAACAGAATATTCCACCCGTCGATTTTGAGTATCCATTTAAGGCGAACTGTTTTACGTACAATCATAATTCCGTCCTTGCTTAATCCTTGCTAAGTCTCTGCTTAGTCCCTGTTTAATCCCTATTTTCGCCTGTTTATACTGCCCTTTGCATCGTCACTGCCCCGAAATTGAACCGATAATGCTCAACAAGGGGAAACGGCCGCCTGAACGCTCAAATGCGCGGGAATATTCAATGGCAAATCCATTGTCCCGAATAACCTGCTCCAGATCGGACTGGACCCATTCCTGAACGGCGCAATGCCGGTTAATTCCGGAAATATTCGCAGTGACCCATTCGGTTTTCGGGCCCCGGTGAAGTGCGATCATCATCCTGCCGGTGGATTTCATCACTGTTATAAAATTGCGCAATACTTGTGGCACATCGGTTTTATGAATATGGAGCAAGCTGAACGACACCCAAATCCCGTCGAAAGTGTCCGCAGGCAGGTTGATTGCTCTCATGTCCATTTGGATAAAGTCCGCCGCGGGCACGCGCTGTTTCGCCATTGCGATAAACTCAGGGGTAATGTCTATGCCTGTCACCGTATAGCCAAGTTTCGCAAAGACTTCCGAATCCTGTCCGGGCCCGCATCCACAATCCAGAATCTTCGCCCGCTCGGGCATGGATTCCAGGAATCTCTTCCGGTCAATGTCCAGAAATTCATGCGCATTCCTGAAGAAATCGACAAAATCCCGGGCACCTGTTCCATAAGCTTCTGAAATTTCCCGGTTATAGTGTTTGACGTTGTTCATACCCGAAACGTAAATAATCCTAAACAGGTTATAGCGTATGACAAAAGCTGTAAAAAGCAAAGCAAATTGAAATAACCGGGACCACACGTTTAGTTATCCGGCAGTTTGCCGTTTACCCAGCCCAGGTTTTTCTGAATTCGGCATACGCCGGATAACAGTCAACGAGTTCCAGTAATAACTGCTTTGATTTGGCGTAAAACAGAGCGGCCTGTCCCAGGTTACCCAGCATGGTGTGTGTCGAGGACACACAAAATTGTATCGGCCTTTCATTCTCCATACAAACGCCCCGCTTCGCCGGATCCGGGTTAGATTCCGCTGGATGGACGAATTTCAGATCAAAGACGGAACAGCATGCAAGACACCGAAATGGCTGCTAACATGTGCGTTATTTATCGCTACCGGCCCTTCCCCGTAACACAGTCCCATGAAACGTTTCAGATTAATCAGCGACAATCTTGCCCTGCTCACCGCGCTCTCGGCGGTTGCCGCTTATTTTCTGCCCGACGTCTTTTTAGTTTTTGAGCATATTTTTCTCTGGTTGTTTGCCGCAACCATGTTTTCGCTCGGCATCGTCCTGAAGCCGGGCGAACTCCAGCAGGTGCGTCAGCAACCCAGGCAGGTCGGCCTGGGCGTGTTGACGCAGTATAGCGTGATGCCGCTGCTGGGCGCTATTGCCGCCTACGGCAGCGGACTGCCCAGCGAAACCGCGCTCGGACTGGTTATTGTCGCCTGCGCGCCCGGCGCAATGGCCAGCAATGTCGTGGTGTATCTGGCAGGCGGCGCGCTGGCGTATTCGATTGTGCTGACCACTGTTTCTACATTGCTCTCGCCGCTGTTGACCCCGGCGCTGGTCAAATGGATCGGCGGCGCATTATTGCCCATTCCATTCTGGCCGATGACGCAAACGATACTGCTGATCGTCGTTTTGCCGATTATCCTCGGCATGCTGGTAAAACGCGTTCTGAGACGAAAAACGCAAGTCATCACCGAAATCGCTCCCGCAATCGCGGTACTGTCGATTGTCATTATCTGCAGTTACGCGGTTGCCGCCAATCAGGAACGGATTGCTGACGTTGGCCCGTACCTGTTTCTGATCGTGGTTATCTTCAACCTGCTAGGCTACCTTGCTGGCTGGCACCTGGCACGGCTTTACGGCTTCGAGAAAAAACTGCAAATCGCCCTGTCTATCGAAATCGGCATGCAAAATGCGGGGCTTGGCGTCGCGCTGGCATTGAAACACTTCGCGCCGGAAACCGCCCTGCCTGGCGCGCTTTTTGCCGTGTGGTGCATTCTGACGGCTGCGGGAATGACTGCTTACCTGAGGAGACACAGGGCATAAACGACCAGTCCCCATGCGTTCTTGCGCCTGAATGATTGCACCTGGATTATTGCGATCAATCGGCTGGGCAATACACGATGTCACCATGACACCGTATTGCAATAGTCTACTTGAGCCGCATCACATAGGTATCCCAAAGCTCGCCGATAAAGAAACGTCCGAATTTGGATAAAGTCGTTAGTTTGTCTGTTTCCAGCAGCGGATTGACGATTTCCATGCTGGAGATGAGCTTCAACAATTCCTTGACGCCCAGCGTTAAAATGCCTGCGCCGATAATCTCGCCCGATGCATCCCGCCCCTGGTATAGCAATGTGTGTAGCGTGGTCGTGTCGTCCCACAGGTCAAACATGGGATCATCGCGAATGATTTTTTTACCTGCCAGATAGTATTGCCGGTTCAAGTGCTCGAAACCCAGTTCATAGATCATGTATTTTGTGCGGGGCTCGTCGGCGGGGCTGAACAGATTAAAAACACCGCGATCTGCGATCATGTCCATGCCGAGCGGCGGAAAGTCGATTTTACCCGCCAGATGACCGGCATGTTCGGGCTGCTCGATGAACCGATCGATGTCGTCGATGGTGACTTCAACATGTATCGTCAATTCGACTCCGGCGCGATTGCCCTGTTTTTTTCCGCTTTCAGGATCGGTTGTATCCAGAGCAAAGCCGCCGGACATGGCTTCCTTGAAAAATATTCCGGGGCTCTGCTGCGTCATTTGCAGCACTTTCGGGTCAAGTGCAACACCCTGCGACAACATCGAGGCAAAGTAGCTTCTGGCGTCGTCGCGTCCCATTTCTATGAGACGGGCATGGGAGATTTGTCCGGTGTATAACGCGGAATCCAGCGGCAGGGGATGCGCCGGTTTGATCAGATGCAGCGTAATCGGCTGGCGGTGTCCGTAGACTTCCTCGCCATTCCGGATGCGTTCGTTGATTTCTGCGATATGCAGAATTTCCTTGCCTAATGCGCCATTAGCGCTCATTTCCAGCATCTGGACGTAAAAATTGAGCAATCCACTGCGGTATTGCGGGATATTGCCCATGATCCAGACCAGCCATAATTCATTTGCGCCGGCTTTAACGGGACCGAGCAAATTCGCATCCTGGATAAAACCGGAATCCAGATAATTGACACCGTTGATTTGAACAGGCGGCAGGGTACCCGGCAGCGAAATCCCCGCAACAAGAAAATCCTCGCTGATATCCTGGTGCCTGATGGTCTCGTTGGTTTTGGTGGTGAAGTTGCACACATTAAACGTGGCCTGCATGCCGCCCGCAGCCCTGATTTTGTCGACATTGATCCCCAAATGCGGAAAAACTTTCTCTCTGAACGCCGCCGCGCTGCCTGCCGCGACAAAAAATGGATCGCTGAGATAGTCTTTCAATGAACCGAAAGAAATGGTGTCCATTATGTTCAGACTGCGCCAACGGTCGCACATTTCATCGGCCTTCAAACCGGACAGCAGCATGGCCAGATTGAGCGACCCGCCGGACGTACCGTCCATCAGATCGAATTTCAGGCCGTGCGAAAAAATCTCGTCGAGAACACCGGCGGCATACGATAACCGCAGGCCGCCGCCTGGCAAAATAAGCGCGCGTTTTATTCCGGATGCAGCCTGCTCTTTAACTGCCGCGCCTTGTGGAATATGCATAGAATCAGGCATATCAACCCTTTTTTAGAAATGAACGGAAAAGATCCCAATGTATCCGGGATGACCAGTAATTTATTTTGGCGGGACCGACGCGCTGGGCGGCGGCAGCCATTCCTCGCTCAGGCCCAGATTGATGACCGACTCCATGCCCTCGGACGCTTTTTCGGGCAGTTGATCATAATCGAGAAACCAGCTTTCGATGTGGTCGTCGAGGATGCCGTGTATGCTGGGCAGATATATCGCGGCGATGGCGTCGCCGATTTCAAGATCCTTCATCGCTTGCAACCGCGGATGATCGCCGATGACAAAACGCGCCTTGTCTTTTCCGAACAGGCGGACGCCAAATTTGTTGTTGAGCAGAATATCCGATTTCATCAGCATGCCGCGAAACGCGCAATAATTGGAGGCGCGGACTTTGATCGGAATAAAATTAAAGCGCGGTTTTTTGATTTCCACATAAGCGACCAGCTGGCCGTCGAGATCATACTGGCTGCTGACCAGCTCGTCGGTAATTTTAAAATCAAGCTGTCCCTGATGCTTGGGCATGCCCCAGATGCCTTTCCCGCCTTTTACAGACACTTCGGACGAAACAGGCAGGTCGATGACATACTGCCCTGTTTTGAATAAATTGGGCAATACACCGGGCAACAGTTTGGGCGCAGGTTTAGCGCCATGCGTACAGGCAATGCCGATGCTGTATTCGATATATTTACCAATGGGCGTTTCCCGGTAATCGATCACGGTCACAATGAGCAGACCGCTGTTCCACAGGCAGAACGGTTGCACGCTTTTGGGCAGAAACGCCTTGGATTTCTCAAGATTGATGGGAAAAATGGCCATCAATGCGGGTGAATTAACGGCGGATACCGGCAGTTTGAACGGAATGCCGTCGACGAGTGCATATTTCCCGGTATATTGCTTGATGCGCCTGGGTATCATCAACATAACTATCCCCCTTTTAAAAATAAATTACAAAATTAGAGTAGGCTCCTGAAACGTTTTCCAGTGATCTGTCCGTTTTTTACCGGCCCAGCTCGGCAATGAGCAGCGGAAAAGTGTCTCTGGCAGCATTTTTCCCCATAAACACATCGAGATGGCCATAATTCGGCAACAGATGCAACGTATGGTAATCTTTCCGGATATTGGAAAAATATTCAAACGATTTTTCCTGGCTGACCGGCAGAAAACACAGATTATCCTGCCCGGCGAAAAACGCGAAACGCGCGTCCGTTTTGGGGCCTTCTGCAGCAAAATCGGCGGGCAATTCCTTAAATCCTTCAATCGACACCAGATTGCCGCGCTTGATACAGCGCAGAATCTGATCAAAAAAACGCAACGGTACCTCGGCGAATTCCTCCTTCAGCCATTCATGCGTTTCATCGTTCAGGTTTTCATGACTCCACAATGCGGGAAAACCGGAACCGTAGGTAAAACTGACCTGCTTGCACACCGCATTGTTACATTCATGGTGCGTCAGATTAACAAAAAGCGTGATCAGCTTGGCGCTGAGATTGGGCGCTTCCACACCCCAGTGCGGATTCAGATAGCGCGTGAGCAGCTTGACAACCGGCAGGAAATAATTGAGTTTGAAGGTGGACCAGCTTGGAACAGTGGGATTCAATGAAACGGCGTTACTGACAATGGTCGTAACTTCGGGCACCAGCCCCGCCATCGCGGACATGGTAAAACTGGTCGACCCCTGACAATGAATAACCGCCTTGAGCGTATCCGCACCGGTTTCGTTTAAGATCGTTTTGACAGCCTGCGGGTGATCGTAGAGCGCCGCCTGATCCAGCGTCCACAAATTCGGCGGGAATTCAATGCTGGCGCGCCAGTTCTCAAGCCACACATCATATCCGGCCGCAACCAGCGCATCGACAAAATCCTCTTCCACCGGCGCTCTAAAGATATTCGCCCGCACACCTGCGCCATGAACCAGGATCACCGGGCCTTTCTCAGGCGCGCGTTCTCCACGGACGTTGATCAAATTCAGTTCCCGGCCATCGCCGGCCGTGAACGGGACAATACGTTCAGAATAGTGCTTTTTACGTGCTGATTCACTTGTTGCCATAAATCTCACCCCTTTAACACTTAAACATTAAAATTTTTAACGATTACGCAACATCTAATTTCTGATTACGTAACGCTGGATGACTCGGGCTTTCACTGCCACAGATGATTCCGAATCCAAGCGGATTGACGCCCGAAATCTCTGCAACGCTTCAGGTGATTCAAAAAAGTGCTGTATTTAACGATTCTTTATCAGGATTGTAACGCTTAAATATGGACTCCTGCACGTCATTTCGAACCGGATTGAAACTGAAAAAAATTTTAACGCAGAAAAGTGACGGGAAATAGCAATCGCTCAGTAATAACGAGAATTTAATCTGATGCATTCAAGAAATAGAATTAATTTCCACGGATTTTCGCCCCCCCGAACCGTTGCCAAGAATACAAGAACCAAATTCGACCACGTTATAAAAAAATCTTTTCCATAAAAATGAACTACACTACACCTTATTTTAATTAAGGAAACTACAATGGCAATTTTTACCCACGTTACATTAGGTACAAATAATTTTGATGCAGCCGTTACTTTTTACGACGCTGTTTTAGGCGCACTGGGCATCAACAACCTTGGCAAATTTCACGATACAGCCATGATGTATGGCAAAGAATCTTTTGAATTTGTAATTCTCACACCTTCAAATGGCGAGCCTGCCTGCAGTGCAAATGGCGGAACTGTAGGATTTGCGGCAGCCAGTCGGGATGCGGTACATAAGTTTCATGAAGCCGGCTTGGCCAACGGTGGTATCGATGAAGGCAAGCCCGGTCCACGCAGTTTTGCTCCAAATGCTTACGCAGCCTATCTGCGGGATCCTGATGGCAACAAGATTACGGCAATTTGCTTTGCCCCGGAATGAACATAACAGTGAGTGATTGTTGACGCCCGTTTAAAACTGACCGGTTAAAGCTATTTGTGTTAATTGAATTTTGACCAGGCAACCCATGTACCCGGCTTAACTCTTAAGAAAATCTGAAGGGATAGTCGGTATTTATGTTTTAACAGAGAAAGACGGCTGTCGGCCAGAAGCAGCCGATCAATTATGCGTAGCGACTCTGTTGATATTAATGCGAAAAGTATGGAATATATACAGAAACTATATAATAACTTGTTAGATTTTCGAAGGAGTATGAGTGGTGCCTATAATTGTCCCTGATTCTTCATGGTACAGAGCGAAAAGCACAGAAGCACACGCTCCTTTTTCATGTCCGTACGCAAATGTCCATAAATGCCATAGATATTATGCAAGTATATATATGCTGGGGAAAGTTAAAATGATCACCTCTATCAGTGAAGATAAAAAGGCTAATTTAGATACATTTTGGGCAGGGTCTAACCTGGTACCAGTCATCGCAGAAGAAGACACCGGAATTCGGGGTTCTGAATATAAGTCGAATTCATTCTTTAACTTTTGTCCAGAAGTTACCTTTACGTATTTCGGCTATTACGCAAACTACTTAGCAAGATATGCAGATGAGATTGATGAAGGTAGCGGCCAAAGAATTGCTGAAAGGGAAAGTGTTAAGAACGACTGGCGCTATGATTGGGCAAGTGTAATTGCGTGCCACTTTTTAGATTGTAGTGTTTACAGCCAAGTTGATGACTTTAACTCAAAAAAGGTTAGCAAGTTTGATCAGTTGGCGCATTCAAATGTTGTGGTTTTAATTGGTCGCATGGAGCAATGTTTAGAAAGTAACGACCCTTCTGGTGTTCTGCATGCCGCTTCTAATATACTCGAAACAATGGCTAAAGATATTCTAGGTGATGAAAAATTGGCCAATAAGACATTGGGGAGCTTTATTGAGAAATTTAAAAAAGAGTCAGCCCTTCCGCAAGAGATAAAAAATGCCGTTGAGAGCATATATAATCTTCGCAACAAAATGCCCCTATCTGGACATGGAAATACGGAGACACCAAATATCAACATGCAAGATGCAATTGTAATTGCCGCAACAACAAAATTTGTTGTTGAAATTGAATATCGAATTAAAAAAATCTAACAAAGCGCTGCTGTCGGGCAATTTTTCCGCAGAGTGCGGCATTAAGAATGAATTTGTACTAATGCCTCACTGACCGCTTCGGGTCGATACCGGCCAGTCTTTTTTTTGCGATAAATCACCGATAATCTGGCACAATAACAGAAGAAAACCAGTGCTGATGACAATTATGCAGAATACTTTATTTAAGAGGTTCTTTGATGAATACTAGAGTAATTCATTACGATGACCTTCCCCAAGGCGGTTTTGCAGGTATCATTGAGAGAAAGATGGTGTTAAATCCAGAGTTGTGGCCAAATGCAAAAGATAGAATGGACATAAGCCATGGACTGGGTGACTTTATCTATCTGGCTCTTGGACAGTTTTTACCAAATGACGGTGCACCATTACATCCTCATAACGATGTAGACATCGTTAGTGTTGTCTTCAATGGTAGTGTTGGCCACAAGGGTACTTTGGGTGATGGTACTTCAATTCATGCACCAGAAGTACAAGTACAGCGGGCCGGTACTGGAATGCAACACGCTGAATTCAATCTCAATGATACTCCCGCTGATATAGCTCAAATTTGGTTCAAGCCACCTAAGGTAGGACTTGATCCTGCCTATAAAAATTTCAAACTCTCAAAAGATGAGTTGACAACTGTCCTTGGTGGCAAGAATGGCAGCTTTGATAGCAACATGACTTGTGAAGTCGGTTATTTAAATCCTGGTAAAGAAATTTCATTGGATATTCCATTTGTAGTATTGATCACTCAAGGTAATGGAACAGCCAATGGCATAAGCGTTACTAAAGGTGATTTAATTGAAGGCAAGGCATTAAAATTTACTGCAGGAGCAGATCTTGGACTAGTGATTATTCACGAAAACAAGAAGAATTAATAGAAAAAATGAATGAACATTGTCACACGTTAGAAAAATAAAATTAGGTCTGCCTTTTGTGCATTCGCTACAGCCTAATTTCACAAAAGGCCACCCCGTGAGTCGCTATCGACAAATGCAGTCATCGACTACGCGACATTTTCATAGCCGCGATTAGTCGTTAGCTAATCTCTGCGGTCGGCGGCAAAGCGACTGCCTTCCTCACACACGACCTCGAGTTCTCTCAATCCAGCTAGAGGAAAGGCGCTTGACTGTCTGCTATCAAAGCGCTCGGCTGGACGAACAGTTATCATCAACGCCGGTCGACAGCAATTTTGGAGAAACGCATTCATGCCGAAAACTGAGGTTGCCACAGAGCGGAACCGGGAACTGGAATCATCAAAGACGACTGCCGGTTTCGGGCTTGTCAGCGCCCATACTGGAATGCGCGGTCTGCTGGCCTTTTATATTATGTTGTTTCACGCCCTGGCGTTTTCCGTTGGCTGGAACCTCCACGGCTCAGCTTTGATGCCCGTATTCTTTCTTCTGGCGGGCTATTCACTCGCCATCGTTTACGGGACACAGCCGCAACAGCAACAGTCCAGATTCAATGTCAAGCACTACTACTGCAACCGCTTCGCACGGATCGCCCCCGTTTACTACGTCGCGATACTGATTGCACTGCCACTTGCTGTGTTCGGCCGTGGCTGGGTGCCGCCATCCGACATTGGCTGGGTATTCGCGACCAACATTTTCGCCGTGCAAATGTGGGCAAGTCTTCCTCCGTCCTCGTTCGCAGGCCCTGCCTGGACAATTTCCACACTCGCCTTTTTCTATCTCGTCTTCCCTTGGCTGCTACGATGGCATCAGAATCAGACCGACCAGTCTTTGAATCGATGGATCACAATACTGGCGGTAGTACAGGCCGTGGTGTTCTTTGGTTTGGCGCTGGCTATCGAACCCGTAGATCGCTGGTGGGCATTCTGGGCCTCCCATGCATGGCCCATATCGCGGGTTTTCGTGTTTGATATGGGGCTCGTCGCGGGACTACTCGTGCTCCGTCAAAACCGTCCTGATCGCGACACCACTGTCAGTATCATGGGTGTTCCGACCGATCAAAAGAACCGTTGGGCGCAACGCGTCGACTGGTACGCCGGCACGCTCGTCGTCTTCGTGATCGGGTTGTCCATCCTACAAGTCGTGGGAGACATCGACGTTCTCGGCTCCTGGTGGATGCAAGGGGTATTCCCGTATGTGATCCTTGTCGTCATCGCCGGGTTGTCAATGACCAGCGGAGGAAAAAAATCATACACGCAACGCCTGTTGAATTGGCCAGTCTGCCTCTTCCTCGGCAGAATTTCTTTGGCTTTGTATTTGGTGCATGAACCCATCATCCAATACGTCGCCTGGATCACCCGGCCTGATCAGGCTTGGAATTTCAACATGCCCATGCCCCTATGGGGGATCGCCATCGTGCTGCCCGTAAGCCTCGCCCTAGCCACACTGATCGAACGAACCATCGAAACCCCGGCGCGCAATTTCATAAGGGCGCGCTCGCGTGGTTTGTGAGTGCACCGCGTCTATTGTCAAGCACCTCTACTGACCGGCCCATCTTCTCTCAGCAAGCCCCGAACCAGATTCCGTGATGCGTTCTTCCACTGCAATGCGCCCACGGACCGCAATCCTAGCTTGTCCGCTTTGTCGAACTCGGATTCAATCTTGACTCGCTTCAATTTTTTTACCTGGCCTATTGCCATGAATCAGCGTTTTGCGTGCTCCTTTGTTCAAGCTGTCATCGACCGCTTCCACAAATCTGACACACAAGTGGCACATTAAAATGATATTGACACAGAAGCATGCTTAACGGAATCGATCATCGAAATGCAACTCGCCAAAGTGCAAAAACGCCCCACAGCGAAACAATTGGAAGAACTATCCAATATCACTGCTGTCCCATTAACTGAAGAACAAGGAGGCCCGATTCAACCAAAATTGTTACAATAGGATTTTCGATAACTTATTGAATAAGATTGGAGAATCAGGCCATGGCACATTGTAATACAATCCTTTCTCAGATTCTAAAATTTGTTTCGAGACATGAATTTGAATCTCTGGCAAACCGTCATCATGCAGGTCGATCATTTCGTACTGCCACCCGATGGTCACAGTTTGTCACTATGGCAATGGCACAGTTATCCGGTCGTATCAGCTTGCGCGATATTGTTGGAAACGTAAGCGCGCAAGCGCACCGTCTTTATCATCTTGGCAGCGCAAAACTGACACGCTCCAACCTTGCCCGCATGAATGAGAACAAGCCCTATAGCTTATATGAGGCGTTATTTGGAAAGCTGTTGCATCATTGCCAATATTTGGCGCCCGGTCATCAATTCCGTTTCAAGAACATACTCTATTCTCTTGATGCGTCTACCATTGACCTGAGCCTGTCTGTCTTTCCATGGGCAGATTTCCGTTCTACGAAAGGTGCCATCAAGCTGCATGTCGGTCTTAATCACAACGGTTATCTGCCTGAGTTTGCTGTGATCACTGATGGAAAAACCAGTGATATTGAAGTCGGACGTACGCTGGCATTTCCAACCGGCAGTATCGTGGCAATGGATAGAGGCTACATCGATTATGCATGGTTTAACCAATTGACAAACAACGGTGTATATTTTGTCACCCGCCTTAAATCAAATGCTTGCTATAAAGTGATTGAGCGCCACCCTATACAGAAAAACAAGGGGGTAGTCAGCGACCATACGATTATGTTCACAGGTAACGATGCCTTGAAGAAATGTCCGATTCCGGTACGCCGTATTGTCTACCGGGATCAAGAAACCGGCAAGCAATATACTTTTTTGACCAACCATTTCAAACTCGCTGCCAGAACCATTGCCGACGTTTATAAAGCGCGTTGGCAAGTCGAGCTCTTCTTCAAATGGATCAAGCAGAACCTTAAAATCAAATCGTTTGTCGGAACCAGCAAAAATGCCGTCATGACACAAATCTGGATTGCATTATGCGTCTATTTACTGATCGCATTTATCAAATTCCAATCAAAGATTCAGATCAGCATGCAACAAATAGTGCGTCTATTGCAGCTCAATCTGTTTGAAAAGCGTGATCTCATGGCACTGTTGCGAGGCGATCCACCTACTAATCGACACGAATATGATAACCAACCAACTTTGTTTTGATAGGAAAGTTAACGGGACAGCAGTGATCCAATATACAGTTTCGTTCGCAAGATTCCAGCCGGATGTGTCACTTGCAGCAATGGTCGATGCCAGAGCCACGACTGCTCAGTACACAGTAATCCCGTCGCTGTACCGAACACCGCGCGTGTCCACGACCAACCACACCAATGCCAACAAGACCCAGCCAGGGCCTTGTACGGCCCAAAAACCCTACCACGTGTTGCTTGACATCGCTCATAGGATCACCAAATTCCCGGAATCAATCGATATCGGGTTTGTTTGGCGTACTCAGGATACCCCTCTAGCTCTTCATGCAAAGTTCGATCCTCAAAATGTGTGCGTATAATCAGCAACAGCATCAGGAACACTGAAAGAATCAGTGCAAGACGTGATCCAAGTGCCACAGGTACTGCAAACAGCAAAACAATCACGGCAGTGTACATAGGGTGGCGCACCAGCGCGTATGGCCCAGTAGTAACCACCTTGTGACTACGATCCTTGTCTATTTTGACGACCTGAGACAGATAAGTATTTTCACACATCACCCAACCCAGTAACAAAAAGCAAGGCAAGTGTATAAGCAGTGCTAAAATCCGTATCCATTCTGGTAAAGGCTCGCTCCATTCATACCGTATCACATCAAAACCGGGGATAAGATAAAGTCCAATACCGGCAACAAAAAATACTGACATTAATAATTTATCCCAATATTTTTGTTCCTTGTGTATCGGCACAAGCTTCAGCCGCTCTGCAAGTAATGCGGGATCATGTCGCAATAAATAATGCGTCATAACAACCCCATAGATTGTCCACATGACGATCAATATCCACGCCTCCCACCATTGCCAGGTTCCTGCTGGCCATAGAAGTGCCATGGCAAATAACGACATGCGCACAACTAACCTCGACCACATTTTGACGCTATTATTCATCGGCAAAATCAAATGAATTACCCGCGCCTAAAATAACGCATTTAGATCCCGCTTTTTCCACCTCACGCTTGAACAGCGCATCATCAGCCGGGTTATATGTTTTAGTAAAAAAAGCCGGGCAATTATAATGGCAGGGAATCACCAATTTTGGATGTATGTTTTTAACCGCTTGTATGGCTTCTTCGACGTCCATCGTATTATGAACAGTCTTGCCACCAATGGGTATCATCAATACATCAGGTTCGTAAATCGTCTGCCACTCCTTTACGTGTAGTAATGTATCGCCAAGATTAACAATCGTTTTTCCATCCAGTTTGATTTCAAAACCAATCGCACCCCACCCAATTCTTTCATCAGTACCCGGCTTCAAGGTTTTGGAGAAAGGGCCCCATTTAAAGACAAGCTCGCCATGGGTTGTTTTAATTCCGGTAATTGACATGTCATCAATCTCAATTGTTTCATCCACGGACAGGGTATGAAGATTGGCAAATTCTGTCGTAAATGCCAACCCTTTATCACGAGGGCCAAGCATTAATACTTTTCCATGAATATTTCTCGCCATCATTTTGTTACAGATAACCGATGCATTTGAGGCGCTTGCTACCCGATCAGCGTGCCAGTAATGGTCTGGATCACCGTGTGTGATAAAGATATGAGTGATATTGTCCCATTCTGATTTTGGAATAAGCGTAGTCAACCGGAACCAATAAAAAAATATTGCACCAGGGTCAATAGCAATTTTTTTATCGCCTGATTCGATTAAAAAGGCGTTATACCCATAAAATTTTATTTTCATATTTTTCCTCATCGTAAATTTATTAATGAATAAAAACAGAGGGATGACAAATAAAACAAATCGACAACAGTGATGCCACTTCATACCTGTCTTTCAAGGCATCTGAATGGGACAATGCACCAGGAATGCAATTAAATCCCAAAGCTAGTGTTTAATTGCGTAAATTAGCTAAAGTATTTTTTATTTGGCTTCCTTTTACTTCCGGGCAACGCCATTTGAATGGCTGTGCATTCTGATTATGGCGCTCAATAAATGCTTCGATTGCATTTCTTAATTCCGCTACATTATTAAAACTTGCATTTTTCAATGTCTTGCGAGATAAGATGCCAAACCAGATTTCAATCTGATTTAGCCAACTTGCAGAAGTAGGCGTAAAGTGAAAATGCACTCTTCCGCCATATTTCTCCAGCCATGCGTCATTCTTCTTGTGCGTACAATAGTTATCTAAAATGACATGCACTTCTTTGTTTTCGGGTAAATCCTGTATCACACTGTTCATAAAATTCTTAAAATCTTCGCGCGTTTTGGTTTGAGTAGTCTGGGCTTTGATATGGCCCGTAGCCACATTCAATGCTGCAAATAGATTCAAGGTGCCATGACGCTTGTAGGTGCTTTTATAGGCGCGCATCAATTTGTTGTCGCGTGTTTCAATGTATCCAACTTCTCGTTCTAAAGCTTGAATGCTGGGCTTTTCATCTACACTCAACACTAATGCATTCAGCGGCGGGTTCAGGTACAAACCAATTATAGTTGCTGATTTCTCTGCAAACTGAGGATCGGTACTGATACACCAACTGCGCGCCCTGTGCAGATAAATTCCCTCTTTCTTCAATGCTCGCCACACTGCATGGATACTTGCATTCAACTGCTCTGCCAAAGTGGGACAATCCCATCTGGACAAACCATTTGGTGGATTCAACTTTAATGTGGCGAGCAATTTCTCCTTAAAATCTTCGCCGAACTGCTTAGGTTTCCCAGGACGTTGTTCATCTTCAAGCCCTGCAATACCGTATCGTGCAAACCGTTTGCGCCATTTACCGACTCGCGCTTCTGATGTTCCATATTCTTGAGCAATCTCTTGATTCTGTTTGCCAAACGCGCAGGACAAAATAATTTCAGCTCTTTCAACCAGTCTGCGCTCGGCACTATGACTCCGAACAATTTTCTCCAGTTGTTCTTTCTGATCTTGTGTAAGTGTTATCTCTATAGCTTTTCTAGGCATAATGCCTAGTATACATCATTAATGAATGTTATTAATGCAATTAAACACTAGCAATTACCAAATACATGGTTTTCTCTGCTATAGGACGACGAGCGACTTGCCACCTAAGTCTACACTTTTGATTCCATAATCCAAAATAAGGAATCAAACCATGATAAATACTATACAAATTCAGAAAAATAGAGAACCTTGGAATAAAGGCAAACTTGTGAGACAAAAGGCTCCACTTAAACTTAGGGAAATTTGGGCAACACGAATAAGACTGCAACTATCGCGGAAAGTGAGAGACCTAGCGCTCTTTAACCTAGCCATAGACAGCAAACTACGTGCATGTGATTTGGTAAAACTAAAGGTTAGAGAAGTTTCTCAAGGAAAACAAATTTTAAGCCGAGCAATCATTGAACAGCAAAAAACTCATCAACCAGTGCAATTTGAAATGTCAATTAGGGTGCTATAAGGTTAATCAACCGTCAAGCATATCTACAGTAAAGATGTTTGTTTTAGTAGACATAATTCAGTGCACCAATTCGGGGGGCGAGAATGAACAATGATTTACAAATCTCTGAAAGTGCTATACGTGCATACAACTTATGTGTTCGAAAAGCCTACTTGCTGATATTTTCACCGGGTTTGAGTTCGCTAAAAGACTATGAAAAGATGCAAAACACATTTAAGAATATTGTTTGCCAGAATTACCTTGGCTCAATTTCTAATGATTCAATTATTGAATCATTTTCTTGTTTAGCACTCTCGAAAGGTGTAGACATATTAACAAACGTTAATATGTCTGATGGATCATTCTCCATAAAGAATGTGACTTTAATCAAGACATCAGGCATCAAGTGTTTAAACAAATTGCGTTATGAGCCAATAATATTCTCAAGTTCTAATAAAATTAAATGTGAGGATAGAGCTGAGCTTTCGTTTTGCGGATATATGCTTTCAAGGTACTTTGGTTACCTGCCAGATAATGGGCATATCGTATTTTCTGATGGCAGAATCAAGACGATCAAAATATTGGTTAATTTACAGGAATATATACCCGTCATCAATGTGTTGCAAGAATGGATAACGCAAAATAGTGATTCGCCGACCATAACATTAAATAAGCACTGCCCATATTGTGAATTTCAGCATGTTTGTTCCGAGGCTGCTTTACAAGGTGATAACCTTTCCCTTCTAGGTGGTATTTCAAAAAAACAAATCGGGAAATTCGAGAAGAAAGGAATCTTTACTATCAAGCAACTTTCATTTCTCTATCGACCTCGCAAGAGAAATCGACGCACAAGTACGGAACGCCTTGTTCATAAATATGAGCTTCAGGCACTGGCACTACGAACAGGCAACATATACATTCAAAACAATTCATCTGAGTTTCCCAAACATGATATTGAAATTTTTATCGATTTTGAATACTTGCCAGAAGAAGATTTTTTCTATTTATTTGGGCTGGTTATTTGTCAAGCGGATACGCAAGAAAATTTCCAGTTTTGGGCGTACTCAAAGAGTGACGAAGAGTCAGCATGGAAAGACTTTGTTTCTATCATTTCGCAATATGATAATTCTCCACTATTTCATTATGGTAGTTTTGAGAACAAAGCAATTTCAAGCCTTGGAAAAAGATATGAAACTCCCACTAAACCAATTATTGAAAGGCTTGTGAATGTCAATACTTACATTTATGGGAAATTATACTTTCCAGTTTATTCGAATAGTTTAAAAGAAATTTGTAATTATTTGGGTATGTCGTGGAGTTCATCAAATGCTTCAGGGATACAATCCATCGTTTGGCGGCACAAGTACGACCTGAGCAGGAATGACATTTATCGGGATTTATTACAAACGTATAATCGTGAGGACTGCCTGAATCTTAAAGGATTGACGGAGTATCTTAGACTTATCGCTTCTGATGCTGCTCATTTGGAACGGATTAGGTTTGCTGATAATAAAAGTGGATCCATGCCGGAATCGGCATCCAATCTTTCAAAACAGTTGTCAAATATACTGATTTCGGCTCATGGAAAATATGAGCGAAAGAAAATTAGACTTAAAAATAAAGGTAGTGAGGCAACAGCAATTGATAATAGTGGCAACAAAAAGAAAAAGCGACTAGTTTCACGAGATAGAAAAGTCAATAAAGTCGTTTATGTCCGACAGGGCCGCATTTGCCCAAAGCACCCCGGTCGTAAATTTATATCAACACAAATTATAGCTTCACGAACAATATTTGATTTAATTTTCACAGCAAGAGGAGTCAAAAAAAATATTGTTCGGTACATTGGTAAAAAAGGAAATTGTACTGCTTGTCATCATAAATATGATCCACCACAAATTCGAAAGCTTGGGCCTGGAAAAATGTATGGACATGGTTTTATAGCATGGGTAAGTTATCAAAGATTAGCAATGCGTCTTCCTTATAACAAAATCACACAGTTAGTTGATAGCTTTGGAGAGTATGTTTCCCCAAGCACTATAGCTGGATTATTTTTGAACTTTTCCAGCTTTTATTCAGAAACTGAACGGAAATTGCTTGAAAAAATATTGAAGAATTCATTTGTTCATATGGATGAAACCACGATTAATATTAAAGGGGTTTCGCAATATGTTTGGGTGGTTACTGACGGAGTGCATGTGATTTTTAGGCTTACCGAAAATAGGGAGGCAGCAATAGTTCATGAATTGCTCAGGGGCTATAAAGGTGTGCTTTGCTCAGATTTTTACGCCGGTTATGACTCGGTTCCTTGTTTTCAGCAAAAGTGTTGGGTGCTGTCAAATTTCACCCTAATGGAGCCACCCGTTTTCGGTCTAATGGAGCCACTTTAAAACGCAAATTTTCGGGTTCAGACAGGGTGTATTATTTACCTTTTTTATGTTGTTTTTCAAGTTGCTCGTTCATAGGTTTAGGCGAGCGATAACTTTTGCCATCCAGGACAACACGGTAAGCGCCATGTCTGAGTCTGTCCAGGGTTGCAGCACCTAGCAACTGGTTGGGAAAGGCATCGCCCCATTCGCCAAAGTCCAGGTTACTGGTAATCACTGTGGCCGTGCGTTCATACCGTTCAGCCACCAGATCATGGAAGTCTTCGTCATGGGGCGGGCGAAGCGGTTTAAGGCCGAAATCATCGATAATAAGCAGTGGTATTTTCGCCATATTCTGGAACTTGCGGTCATATGTGTCGGTTGCTCGTGCGGCGTGCAATGAACTGAGCAGTTGTGACTGCGAGGTAAATAGGACGTCATGTCCCTGTCGTACTGCGGCATGGCCAATCGCTTGTGCGATATGACTTTTGCCGGTGCCACAGGGGCCTGCGATGAGCACGGCAATCTTTTCTTCGATGAAGCGGCCGGTGACCAGTTCATGAATTAATGCCGAGTTGATGTTTGGATTAAAGTTGAAGTCGAACTGGTCGAGTGTTTTCTGGGTGCGGAAAGCCGCACGCCGCAAGCGAGAAGCGAAACGCTTCTGCTCTCGTCGCGCCACCTCATCGGCGATCAGCAGGGCGAGAAATTCAGGATATGGTAGCTTTTTATCGATTGCCTGTTTATTGCGGGACTCCAGTGAGTCGAGAATACCGGAGAGTCTGAGCTGTTTGAGCATCGGTGTCAGTTCGGGGATTGGATTCATGATTTTCTCCTTTTATTAGTTAATGTTTTAGTAAGGTTTGTATGTTCCGGCAGAAGCGACCCTGGCCGGTATAGCTGTCGGTCAGATTGTCAAAGGCCAATTGTGCCGAGGGATGTTGATCGAGGCCTTTTTCAAGGATGGTCTTGACGGTGCGGTAGCGTGGATTGTGGTAATCCAACGCTCTTTGGCAGGCAGCTTCAAGCCGGGCAGCACCGTATTTATCTTTCAGCCGGATTAATCCCTGGACCGCGCGCAGATTATCCAGCACCCGGTCGGCGAATAGTTGTCTGACCAGTTGATGACAGTGTTTACCGATTGCTTCCGATTGTTTCAGGCACCACTGAGGGTCGCGCATTTTCCAGGCAATGGCCTCCGGCGGCAGATGGTCATCTGAAGTGGAACGCGCACCAGGGCGCGATTGCCGGGGGTGTACAGCTACCAGTTCATGGTCACGGAAAACCCGGATGGTCGCAGAACTGGCTTTTAACCAAAGCGACTGGCCGATCAGTCTGAATGGCACCGAGTACAAGCATTTCTCAAACTGCACATGACTGTCCCGATGCACCTTGACCTTGTGCCAGCTGGCCAGTTCCGGTGGATTGGTTGGCAAAGGTGTCAACAGCGGTTGCTCCAGGCTGAAGCGTGACAAGGGCTTTTCATGGGTGGAACCATGAATACGGTTGCCCGCTACATGGAGTATCCAGTCATGCAATTGCCGGTTGGCATCCTGTAGATTCCGGAATTCGCGTAACGGTGTAAAACTGTGCTTGAGATATTTGATACCCGATTCCACACGCCCTTTTTTCTGCGGCTGTCGAGGTGGACAGGCATCGATTTTAAAACCATAGCCTTCGGCACATTGCGCATAAGCTCTTTGCACTTGGGGGTCATAGATGCAGGCACGGGTAATTGCACATTTGGCGTTATCAATAATGATCCGCCCAGGAACGCCATTGAACCATTCAAAAGCATGGCGGTGACAGTTCAGCCAGGTGTCAACCTTCTGGTTCAGGACAAGCTCGGCATACTGATGGCGACTCCAGCACAGTGTCATCAGAAAGAACCAGGTTTTAAGTTCTTCGCCCGTTCGGGTATCAACCAGTCTCGGGCCTGTACCAAAGTCAACCTGCGCCGCTTCGGCAGGTTCAAACTCTAGATGCATGGTGGCATTGGGCTGTGTTGGCTTTAATAAACGGACAAACCGATAAACAGAGGCGTAACTGCCGGCGAACCGATTGTTGCGTACCAGGGTTTGGTAGATAGTCTTGGCTTGTACCCCGTTGGCAACCCATTGCGCGACGGTATCACGGTAAGGTTCAACGCAGGAACCTGTCGTTGTAGAGGATTCTTGTGCCCGTTGATTCAAGTACTGTGCAAGCACTTCATCATCCGGCAGATGACGGTCTGTATCCAGCCAGCCCTGTTGCAAGGCAATTTGCCGCAGCGCCTTGGCTTTGGGCCGACCAATCAGCCCAGCTCTGGCTAATGCCCGGTCGGAATCTCCAAGTCTCATGCGAACTATGATTTGACGATATTCAAACATTTCGAATCTCCTGTTGCTCATGGTTATCCTCTGATAAAAAATCAACAGAATAACCAGCAGTAATAGAAAATCCGAACCTGAAATCTGGTTAATGATGCCTAGTGAATGGCTCCATTATGGTGAAAATTAAATGGTTCCATTACAGTGAAATTTCACTGGCTCCATTACGGTGAAATTGGACTGGCTCTATTGGGGTGAAAACTGACAGGTGCATTTGATTCGTGATTTAAATGAGAATCTTCGCAAATCTCCTTTTGATACTGAATTTGAGAATTTCGTCAGTGCAGTTGGAGCATTAATTACTCCAATTCTTCAATCTGTGGAAAAGTATGGGTCAAAAACCAGGCATTTACGCAAATTTCGATCAAGTGTTGATAGTTTCTATGAGAATTTCATTGATAATAAAGTGTATATATCAGAAGTTACACAAACTTTTCAAAAACGATTTTTGAAGTACCGGAAAAAACTATTTGTTTTTATCGATATGGAAGGTATTCCTTGGAATAATAATGCAGCAGAAAGGGCATTAAGACATTTGGCAGTTCAAAGAAAGATTTCAGGATCCTTTGGTAAAGAATCAGTTACCGATTATTTAAGACTCCTAGGTGTTATGCAGACTTGCCGGTTTCAGAATAAGTCGTTATTACGGTTTTTGTTGTCAGGTGAGAAGGACATTGATAGATTTAAGGGCAGTAAAGGTATATTAGGCTGGAGTATGCATTGATGTATATATTGTTTTTGAAGCTATCTAGTCACACATTAATATATTATCAATCATGTATCAGCAAGATATAGCTCCACCGTGGCAGTTGTCCAAGTGGCAATGCCTGCGCCAAAAAAGTCTTTGTCTTCTGTCCATACAGGACAATCGAGTAACAGGGCTGCGGCTACAGCAGGCCAATCATTGACATCACGGGATGAAATGCGTGATTTTGCCTTGCTCTCTAACTCAATTAAAATGTCATCAGCAATGACCTGAACAGTATTCAAAATTCCGGCATATACTGGCCGCCAGATTGATTCACTCAAGTTATGCTTGGTCATCAGTTCTGTTGAGAGATAAAATTCCGCTTCGGTAACATTTGTCTCTGCCATATAAAATGCAACTAAACCGCAGTAATGTTCAATTAAATACCTAACTCGATGACCCAATACAGCACGAATAAGAATATTGGCATCAATGACTAAACGCTTATGTTGCATGTGAACGCTGCCGCCGCCATTGTCTAAATTCTTCCAACAACTCGTCTTCTTTGAGGCCCAACCGGACTAATTCATCATCCATGCGCTTTCCTGCTTCTAGGAGCGCTTCACGCTGAGTTTGCCCTGGCCGTTTTGGAACAGGAATAAAAAAACCGATGGTTTGTCCGTGTCTTGTAACTTCAATAGTTTCACTTGATTCGAGAAACAATGATAACTTTTCGCGCAGTTCTCTCACGCCAATACGTTGAGTCATAAAAACCCCCAATTAGTGCACTCAATTGTGTACTCAATTGTAACAAACTAGTTACCTTTATGGCATATTTTTTTCGGCGCATTAATTAAATTGAATCAACCAAAGTCCGCAATGCGTCGATTAGCGCCATGTAATAGGCGTTTCAAAAAACCGTTGCCAAGAATACAGAAACCAAATCCGACCATGTTATAAAAAAATCTTTTCCATAAAAAATGAACTACACTACACCTTATTTTAATTGAGGAAACCATAATGGCAATTTTTACCCATGTTACATTAGGTACAAATAATTTTGATGCAGCCGTTACTTTTTACGACGCTGTATTAGGTGCGCTGGGCATCAACAACCTTGGCAAGTTTCACGATACCGCCATGATGTATGGGAAAGAATCTTTTGAATTTGTGGTTCTCACACCTTCAAATGGCGAACCTGCCTGTAGTGCAAATGGTGGGACTGTTGGATTTGCGGCAGCCAGTCGGGATGCGGTACATAAGTTTCATGAAGCCGGTTTGGCCAACGGTGGTATCGATGAAGGCAAGCCCGGTCCACGCAGTTTTGCGCCAAATGCTTACGCAGCCTATCTGCGGGATCCTGACGGCAATAAGATTACGGCTATTTGTTTTGCCCCAGAGTAAATTTAACAGCTGAGTGATTGTTGACGCCAGTTTAAAACTGACCGGCTAAAGCTATTCATACTAATTGAATTCTGACCTGGCAACCCACGTAACCGGCTTAACTCTTGAGGAGGTCTGAAACGGTAGCCGGTTTTAATGTTGCAACAGAAAAAGACGGCTGTCGGCCATGAATAGCCAGTTGCCAGATCAGGCAATACATAACATGGCTCCATCGTGCTCATTTGAAACGTCTGAATGATCCTGTCACTACACCAAAAATCTCAAACTGTGTATCCGGCCGAATGTAAATGGGTCTGTAAGTACCCGATGAATTGGCCGGCATAAGTCTTGGCATCTTGTTCGCCCCGTAGTCAAGGATTTTGATGGTGAATTCCCGATCAACCACTGCAAGCACGATGTCACCGATAACTGGCGTTTTTGATCGATCCACCACAACTTTGTCATCCGGTAACAAACCCAGATCAATCATCGATTCTCCCTTGATCGTCACGAAAAAGGTCGAATCGGCGTGATCAATTAGAAATTCACTGATATCGAGACGTTGCTCGACATGATCATCTGCCGGGCTTGGTAAACCTGCGGCAACTTTGGTAGAAAAAAGTGGCAATCGGGTTGGTTGATCGCTCATCGCGGGAATCAAAAACTCATCCACACTGTCCGCTTCATGACTGAAATTTTCTTTTTTGCATTGGTATGCGTCAAGAAAGTTTCTAATGTTATCTCTCTGACTTTTCGGTATGCGTATTGTGGTTGTCGGTTCGCCATATTTCCCCTGCCCGCCAGGCCTTCCTGCATTTTCTCTTTTTCCGCCACGATTTGACATTTTGAGTTACTCCGTTATGAAATACGTAACAGTATTCAAACATACTAACTATTCAGGTGTCAATTGAATAAATAATGTTTTAAGGCTGGCAGGAAAAAAATAGCCCAGAACATTCGAAGAATTACGGGCGCCTCTAAAAATCTACCTCTGCAGCGACAAATCAGTACAGGTTATAGCACGCCTCATTTCTTTATTTGAAGATTAGCCAGATCATTTGCCATAAATTCTTCATGATACTTTTCCTCCAATGGATACAATAATTGTATTCTTTCTTCGGGCGACATCTTATTGAACGCATCATTTCCTTCAATTTCCTGAGCGTCTCTCAACGCAAGTCCTGACACTAATTCGTCCCAGAATGTTGCATTATCATAATTCTCAATGATCTCGTTAACCTGACTGTTCTCTTCATACTCCATTGTTTCAAAGTATTTATTTAATGCTTTATCAGCCTTTATCAAATTGTCATAACCCATTTCTTCAGCATATGAATAAAATTTCTGGATTACATCTTGATACTGCTTTTTTTCCGGCGCTTCTTCCTGGTCGTGCGCTGTTAACATCCACTCTCCAAGATAGAGAATATCGAGTAACAATCTATATTCTTTTTTTGTAATATTTATTTTCATATTCAATCTTTCCTAAAAAATCAACCGTGGACATTTGAAACCTGGCAACAGCATAAGAATGGGTCGCAACGAGTAAATAACTTTTCATACCTGGTGTTTTTTGCCACAATCCAGGAAGATTAGCGAGGGTAACTGTTGGCATTATTAGAATATCTGGTATCGGCCATCAACAGCCAGTCACCAGTTTCCAGTGAGCGGCTGGTCAACCTTAATAAACGGTCATTCAGTAAATCCTAACTTTTATAGCTATAAGCATAAAACTTAACAAGATGAAAACCAGTCTTTTTTGTTTTGTGGGGTAAGTATATGCTGTATGGCAGGGTGGAATTGGTTCTTCGAGGTTTTGGGAACTAGTTAACTTTTAGCCAGTTATTTCAATAGCACAGCTCCTGTAGGCACATCTATGTTAGAGAAATTCATAATGAGGAATTGACAGAAATTTTCCTGTTAAAATGTCACTAATTGCTATTTGCCCGCTAACGTATTCAATAATAACTATGTTGTATTGGTGGAATTATTTTCTTGATTGGTGGAATTCATTAGTAAATAATGAAGCGGCACTATATGTAGGATTATTAACTACAGCCGCTGGTATCTTAGCCTCTCTCGTCATATCTTTCAGAAAAAATAAGAAAACAAATGATAGCCCCACCGTAAATTTTCATACGGGTGCGGGAGATAATGTCGCCAGAGACAAAATTATCAACAATAACTATGGGTTATCTGGAATTGTAACTATTATTATTGTCGTTACCGCCATTATTATCTATCTATCGTATGAACCACCTAAAAAAGAATATAAAGTGCAATTACAAATTCCATTGGGTATGAAAAATGTCACTGTCTTTGTGGATGGAAAACAAGCAGAAAATATAGATCAATCAAATTCAATTATAAATTTGAAGCTGCGTAGTAAAGAATCAAAGCACAGCTTCATTATAGAAGCTGATAACAAAAAATGTGAGTTTGATGCCCTTGTAGTAAAAGATGGGCAAAAACTTACATTTGCGTTGTCGTTGTGTGAACCAATTCATCAACCCAGTACCTATCATGAATCTAAGCCAATAAAACTGAATGAGGATGTTGGATTAAGACTTCTACCAGATGTGGAGAAATCAGCCTATTGTAAACTGAAAGCGACAGACTATATTTTACCGCTCGAAGTTACTAAATCATTAAATAAAGTATGGTGCAAGGTTAGAGTAGTTGACTCAAAAAATTGTAGGGTTGGTTATGAGGGTTTTATACGCCCAGCAAAGGTTTGCAACCTGCCTTATTAACGGAAATTAATAACTAACTGAGGTGTGGCTATTATGATTATGCATAATAAATTTGTTGTATATAGACAGATTGCTTTCTTATTTTATTTGGCAATCTCAATTATCATTCCAAGCATTGCTAATGCAACAAGTGATCTAGAAGGGGAGACCATAAAACGCAGCGACAAATTGCAAGAACACAGAGCAAGAATAAAATCAGATAATATAGAAGAAGCTATAGCCGCTACTGAGGTAGGTCTGAGTAGTGTGGACTCTGAAATTCGTTCCATGACTTTGGAAGCAGCATTAAGCACTAATAATCCTCGAATACAAACAACTGCCTTGCGTTGGTTATTTAAAGCGAGAACTCGCTTACCTTTATATGTTGAAAAACCACAAACTTCAGACCTTGGAACCAAATATACTTACAAACTATGGAAGGGTGTTGTCCTTGATCGACTCAGCATAAATGGCGAAACTGATGAAATTAGTGTAGCAGTTCCCAATTACCATTTCTTAGGTGGTCATTTAGTACGAGGCGGTTTTCAGCTGGAGTTCCGTTATTCTAGTGGTAATAACCAATGCACTATTATTGCTGAAGTAGATAAGCATGTTATCAAGGACGGTTTGTTGCAACTTCAGGGTAATATTGATTGCATGTTTACAACAAATCAGGGTTTACCAAACAAAGATGATGAAGATGGCTCTGTTACTTTCATCATTCATTTGTCTTAATCAACAAACAGGTTAACTTTTATCCATAAGCTAATGAATTTTAATACATCAGCTCGAGAAATAAAGCGTGCGGTTGACATGGGTCAGTGCATTGTCATCAATTCCCTCAAAGTTTGAGCAATAGATCGAGTTGGCCCAACGGAATCGACTGTCCGCTTATTCTTGGTATGCTGTCATTTGGTAATATAGGATGAGTGGCGTCAATGGGTCGCAAGCAGTCGATCTGAAATTTACATTCTTTAAACAAAGGCAACTCGATTCTTGCAGCAATCGAACGGGTTATCCAGTTTCTTCTGTCCCCTTTATTCCAATGCACCGGATTCCTTTTCCCGACCCTCCATATCCGACTGCAATTGCTGATAACTTGCCCGGACGCGGCGTGTATCCGGGTGGTTTTCTCCCAAAGTGTTCTCAAAAATCTTTAATGCCTGATCCAGGTATTCATGGGATTTTGCGTAGTCGTCCAGCGCATACCAGGCACCGGCTAAATTATTGTAGTATGCCGCCACCTGGAGGTTGTTTTCTCCGTACGTTTTGATGTCGCTGGCCAGCGCCTGCTCCAGATAGACAATGGCCTTTTTATAGTCGCCCAGCGCATACCAGGCCATTCCCAGATTATTGCGGTCAATCGCTACATCGGGGTGATTTTCCCCAAAAGTTTTGATATCGCTGGCGAGCGCCTGCTCGTAATAACCAATGGCTTTTTTATAGTCACCCATCGCATCCCAGACCGTGCCCAGATTATTTCGGCTAATCGCCACATCAGGATGATCTTCTCCAACTGTTTTGAGAGAATTGGCCAATGCCTGCTCATAATAGCCGACCGCCTTGTCGTATTCGCCCAGCGTATATGCCAGTCCCGCCAGGTCCGAAAGATAGTCCGTCCTGTCAGGGGTCAATTGCGCGGCGGAGCGGCACAACGTGGATGCCTGACGATAGCGGATCTCATCCTTGGCGATCTGACAGCGCTGATAATTTATTTCTGCGGTAATAGTATTCACGTTGGCCGACCGGGTTTCCAGTTGTTGCAACAACTGCTCGACTTGCCGGTTATCGCCGTCAGCCAATGCCTGTTGGGTCCTGTCCAGCAGGTCATCAGGCACTTGGCCCCGGATGGACTCCAGCTGCACGATGCGTGTTGTTAGATCCTCGATATGTTTCTGGTAGCTTTGTTTGACGCCCTGTAAATGGCTTTGAATAACATGCAGCTGGGCTGCCAGGTGCTGCCGGTCATTGGCATGCGCCCTGGCGTAGCGTGCTTCCAGATCCTTTTCCAGACGTCTCAGCCCCGCCTCGTATTGTTCCGGGGTAAGCCCGATATGCACATCGCCAGAATCGGAGTCCAAAAGACCGACGCCTGATTGACTGACAGCCAGTTCAAGGCCATCATCCGGCGTCACACTGTGACCCAGTGGAGAGGCCATGCCCAGTAAAACCAGGAGGCTATAGCAAAACAGGTTGTGTAATCGTGACATTATGCTCATCAGGGTTTGTCCTGCTTCAGTCTGATTCCGGCGACAGATTTAATCATCTACCAGATGTCCCTCAGAACCTGTTCAAGATCTCAGTCTGAAAAGAAATCACGCGCCTTATCCATCCACGATTTGGCGCGCGGACTGTGACGGGAGCCATCTTTCAGACTGATCGTTTCCAGTTCCTCAAGCAGTTCTTTTTGACGCGCAGTCAGTTTCACCGGCGTTTCAACAATGACATGACAGAGCAGGTCTCCCTTGCTATGGCTGCGCACGCCTTTAATGCCTTTGCCCCGCAAGCGGAAAATCTTGCCAGTCTGCGTTTCGGCCGGCACTTTTATTTTGGCATGTCCCTCGAGCGTGGGTACTTCGATCTCACCGCCCAACGCAGCCGTTGTAAAACTGATCGGTATCTCGCAATGCAGATGGTCGCCATCGCGATGGAAAACAGAGTGCGACGCAAGATGGATGACGACATAAAGATCACCCGGGGGGCCACCGTTTGTCCCGGCCTCGCCCTCACCTGCAATACGAATACGATCTCCATCATCGACGCCGGCCGGAATTTTCACATTCAATGTTTTATGCCGTTTTACGCGCCCGGTACCGTGGCATGTACCGCATGGATCGGTGATTATTTTGCCATTGCCATGGCATTTCGGGCAGGTTTGCTGAATCGAGAAAAACCCCTGCTGCATTCTGACCTGGCCATGACCGTGACAGGTCGGACAGGTTTTAGGCTTGCTGCCCGGTTTGCTGCCGTCTCCGTGACAGGCCTCACAGGTTTCCATGGTGGGAATGCGGATCTTTGTTTCGGTACCATGGGCGGCCTGTTCAAGCGTAACCTCCAGGCTATAGCGCAGGTCTGAACCCCGGTGTACGTTCGAGCGTCCGCCACGCCCACCAAAGATATCCCCGAAGATATCCCCAAATGCATCGGCAAATCCCTGTGCTCCACCTGCTCCGCCGCCAGCCGCACTCGCATCCACGCCCGCATGACCAAATTGATCATAGGCGGCGCGCTTGTTTGCATCGGACAATACTTCGTAAGCTTCCTTGGCTTCCTTGAATAATTCTTCTGATTTTGCATCACCCGCGTTCCGATCGGGATGATGTTTCATCGCCAACTTACGATAGGCTTTTTTAATTGTGTTCTCATCGGCGTCACGGTTGACGCCAAGTACTTCATAATAATCGCGCTTGGCCATATTTAGTTCCTGTCATCATCAGTGTAGTGATATGCTCGGTTATCTAAATCCATTATATTTTGAGTAAACACCAAAACGCAGAGCACGAAAAAGAGCTTCTTGCATCTCATTTCTCGCCTCTGCGCCCGGCACTCCATCGACTGAACAATGACGGAGTACGCTTTATTCACAAGATTTATTTCTTATCTTTGACTTCCTCAAATTCAGCGTCAACCACTTCGCCTTCAACTGGTTTTTCGCGGCTATCAGAAGAAGATGAAGCACCTGCTGCACCCGGCTGCGCTTGTGATTGCTGGTCCTGGCCTTGATACATTTTTTCGGCCAGCTTATGCGATGCTTCAGTCAGCGCCTGAGTTTTGGCATCGATTTCATCTTTATTGTCCGACTTCAAGGCTGCTTCCGCATCCTGCAATGCCGCTTCAATCTTGGATTTCTCATCTTCATCCAGTTGATCGCCATGTTCCTTCAGTGATTTTTTCACCGAATGGATGATCGCATCGCACTGGTTGCGACTGGAAACCAGTTCCAGGATTTTGTGATCTTCTTCCGCATGCGCTTCCGCATCTTTGACCATGCGTTCGACTTCTTCATCCGACAAACCGGAGCTCGCCTGTATTTTGATTTTGTTTTCCTTGCCTGTTGCCTTGTCTTTCGCTGATACATGCAAAATACCGTTGGCATCAATATCAAAAGCAACTTCAATTTGCGGCATGCCGCGTGGCGAAGGCGGAATATCGGTCAAATTGAATTGACCCAGGCTTTTATTGCCCGAGGCCATTTCACGTTCACCCTGTAACACATGAATCGTAACAGCCGTCTGATTGTCTTCCGCAGTCGAAAACACCTGTTGCGCCTTGGTCGGAATAGTCGTGTTTTTTTGAATCAATTTGGTCATCACGCCGCCAAGTGTTTCAATACCGAGCGATAATGGCGTCACGTCTAGTAACAACACATCCTTGACATCGCCTTGCAACACACCGCCCTGAATAGCAGCACCCACTGCAACAGCTTCGTCAGGATTCACATCTTTACGCGGCTCCTTGCCAAAGATTTCTTTTACTTTCTCCTGAACTTTAGGCATACGGGATTGCCCACCAACCAGAATCACATCGTCAATTTCAGAAGCGGAAACCCCGGCATCCTTCATCGCGATACGGCATGGTTCAACGGTACGCTCAATCAGCTCTTCAACCAGACTCTCCAGTTTTGCGCGCGTAATTTTGACCGCCATATGTTTGGGCCCGCTCGCATCTGCTGTGATATAAGGCAGATTCACCTCGGTCTGCTGGCTGGAAGAAAGCTCTATTTTGGTTTTTTCCGCCGCATCTTTCAAACGCTGTAACGCCAGCATATCCTGCTTGAGATCGATACCATTTTCCTTCTTGAATTCATCAACTAGGTATTCAATAACACGCGAGTCAAAATCCTCACCGCCCAGGAACGTATCGCCATTGGTTGCCAGCACTTCGAACTGGTGCTCGCCTTCGACTTCTGCAATTTCGATAATGGAAATATCAAACGTACCGCCCCCGAGATCGTACACAGCGATTTTGCGGTCGCCTTCCTTCTTGTCCAGCCCGAATGCCAGTGCAGCAGCCGTTGGCTCATTGATGATCCGTTTGACTTCCAGGCCGGCAATTTTACCTGCGTCCTTGGTTGCCTGACGCTGAGAATCATTAAAATAAGCCGGAACGGTGATGACAGCTTCGGTTACAGGTTCGCCGAGATAATCCTCAGCCGTTTTCTTCATTTTCTTGAGTACTTGCGCAGAAACTTCCGGTGGTGCAATTTTTTTCTCGCGCACTTCGACCCATGCGTCGTTATTGCTTGCCTTGATAATCTTATAAGGCACCATTTTGATATCTTTTTGCACCATATCTTCGTCAAAACGGCGGCCAATAAGCCGTTTTACCGCGAACAAAGTATTTTTTGGATTGGTAACAGCCTGGCGTTTCGCAGACGCACCGACCAGAATTTCGTTGTCTTCCGTATAGGCAACAATCGAAGGCGTGGTTCGCGTGCCTTCAGAATTTTCTATTACCTTAGGCTTGCCATTTTCCATGATCGCCACACACGAATTGGTCGTACCCAAGTCGATACCGATAATTTTTGCCATGTTGATTTCCCTATGAATAAAAAATGTTTATGAATTAATCAGATAAATGGAGATGCATTATCAAATTTCAAGCTAAAATCAGGCATCTTTTGCTTTGGAAACCATCACCAGTGCAGGACGGATTACCCTGTCATGCAACCTGTAGCCTTTTTGCATGACCTGCACGACGGTATTTGGCTCCAGTTCGGAATCAACAGTGCACATCGCCTGGTGCTGATGCGGATCAAATTTCTCGCCCTCAGGATCAATGACTTTGATATTAAATTTGTCAAATACAGTTGTTAACTGCTTTTGCGTAAGCTCCATGCCGTTCTTGTAATTTTCGACGCTGGCATTTTCAACAGATAACGCGGCTTCCAGGCTGTCCATGACGGCCAGTAATTCAGTAGAAAAATTTTCTACCGCATACTTGTGCGCATTGGCCACATCTGTCTGCGCCCGTTTACGAATATTTTCAGTCTCTGCTTTTGCGCGCATCCAGGCATCATGATGTTCAGCCACTTTGAGTTCTGCCGCTTTTAACAATTGCTCCAGATCGGGCTGCGATTCTTGTTCTATTTCACCTTGTTCGTCCGTCTGAATTGTTCCTTCCACTGCACCAGATGTTTCACCTTGATTAATATCCAGCGGTTTTTCAGATTCACTGGATTGTGTATCTTGCGGATTCTGTGAATTTTGCATCGTTCCTCCTAATGATTATCAGGGGGTTATTGGGACAATTTTCTTGATTTCAAGTTTTTTTATGGAATTTTTTATTAACCTGCCTCTAAAAGAACCGATGTCCAGTTATTTCAAGGCAATAACAGGCCGTTAATTTTTAATTCTGCGTGCAAGCTCGCTGGCCTTGCCGATATAGTTTTGCGGGGTCATTGCCAGCAATCTGTTTTTCTCGGATTCCGGTATATCCAAATCCCGAATAAATTGATGAAGCACTTCCTGAGTGATGCCACGCTTGCCGCGCGTCAGCGCCTTTAATTGTTCGTAGGGATTGGGTACTGAAAAACGGCGCATGACTGTTTGAATCGGTTCAGCCAGCACTTCCCAGGCATTATCCAGATCATGCGCCAGCTGATCCGGATTGGCTTCCAGCTTGGCCAATCCTTTGGCGCAGGAATCATAGGCAAGTAGTGTATGCCCCATCGCAACACCCATATTGCGCAGCACTGTTGAATCCGTCAAATCGCGTTGCCAGCGCGAAACGGGTAATTTCTCACTTAAATGCCGCAACAAAGCATTGGCTATGCCGAGGTTGCCCTCCGAGTTCTCAAAATCAATAGGATTCACTTTGTGCGGCATGGTCGAAGACCCCACCTCGCCTGCCTTTGTTTTTTGCCTGAAATAACCCAACGAAATATATCCCCAGATATCGCGGTTCAAATCGAGCAGAATGGTATTGATGCGCGCATACGCGTCAAACAATTCGGCAATGGTATCGTGCGGTTCAATCTGTGTTGTGTAGGAATTAAACGTCAACCCAAGCGATTCCACAAAAGATCGCGCAAAACGCTCCCAGTCCAGGTCCGGGTACGCGGATAAATGGGCATTGTAATTGCCGACAGCACCATTAATCTTGCCCAGTATGGCGACGTCTACAAGTTGTTTTTTGCCGCGCTGCAGGCGATAAACAACATTTGCAATTTCCTTGCCTAACGTTGTGGGTGTCGCCGGCTGTCCATGCGTGCGCGCAAGCATGGGCATTTCCGCCAGCCGATGCGCCAGTTCGGTCAACTTGACAATAATTTGATCCAGCGCTGGCAACATGACTTGCTCAAGGCTTTGTTTAAGCATCAAGCCATGCGACAGGTTGTTAATATCTTCGGATGTGCAGGCAAAATGAATAAATTCAGCGGCAATGGCTATTTCACTATTGTCGGCCAGCGTTTGTTTTAGCCAGTACTCAACCGCCTTGACATCATGATTGGTTGTCGCCTCAATTCCCTTAATGGCCTCGGCGTCGGACACCGAGAAATCTGCCACAAGATTATCGAACCGGTCTATGGTTTCATCCGAGAATGGTTGAATTTCGACAATTCCCGGTTCATTACTCAGCGCGATGAGCCATGCCGCCTCAACCTGTACACGAAAGCGTATCAACGCAAACTCGCTGAAAAAAAACTGCAGGGCGGCTACCTTGTTTTGATATCTGCCGTCGAGTGGCGACAATGCGGTAATTGGGGAAAAACGCATAACATCCTCAAATTAGAATTAGACTGGATTCATGAAGATGCGCATTTTAACATGGCGATCACAATAAAAAGCAGCTGAAGCAGTTCATCAGGGCCGCCTTCGGGTGCATGCTTAGGCCAACAAACTCGACCCCATCAACACAGTTGTTAAAATAGATCGATCAATCTTACAGGATGCGCCGCCCAAAAACAGTGAAGCAGTGAACAGCGCATCAATCTAAAAACCAAAGATTAAAAACTTGCGCCAAGACTACCAGTCGTCACGAAATTGCCATTGACATTGATCCAGGTCTCTCCGGTAAATGCATCGACAATGGTTGTAGCATCTGTGGCGAAGCAATCGGATACCTGCTGACTGGTGCTTGAAGAAACAATTGCAGCAGTAACCGGCGGATCAATCGTGATGCCAATTCCGCTGGGAATGGATGAAAACTGATTGGTCAAATCAAAACAAATATCACTGTTCATCACAAGATTGACTGCATCCGTCTGGGCATTGACGACGCAACTGGATATGCTCTGCGCGAAGGTATCCAGTGGGTTTGGAATGCCCGGCATGTCAATGATAATCCCGGTCGTCAGGAATGACATAATATTGGTCGTGCTTAATACAGAAATACCGGTTGGCTGAGTCGGTGCGGGCGGCTCGCAGAAACTGGCGCTTTCGGGCGTTGGCACTACAATGCATTGACCGTTCGTCGTAATATTGACGACATTACCGCTCTGGGTAATGACCATGCCTTGAGGAATCTCCGCTGTATTGCTGCATGCAGGCACATTCCCATTGCCGTTAGTGCCCTGTATTTGTGCCAGTACATTTGGCATTGTGCCGACAAATGTTGGACTTTCAGTTCCCCAGGGACCACCTAGGACAAAGAGTTCATCATCCTTGACACCAACAGCAATTCCTGTTGATGGATAAAATCTGAACGTCCAGGGAGTAATTGTACGAGTCGCCTGATGGTTAGGAAACAATTGCGGGAAATTGTTTTCTGCCCAGTTGAATACCGTTTCAATTTCGTTTGTCGTCGCAGCAGATACAGGATTAACACTGCATAACAAAAGCAGTAAAGATAATGTTGAGATCAAAGACCTGATGTAATGTTTCATGATATTTCTCCTTCTTATAATACGCCTGATATATTACATCAGACTGCCATTGCGCCTACATCAAAATCACAAAATTTAGCATATGCACTCAAAAAATATAACTACTAAGCCGCTAATTTACTTTATTTTATAATCAGCAACCTGCCACACGCCATTGTTTTCTTTAGCCAGCGTGACGGTTTCCAGTGCCAATCCCTTAATTTTAAACGTTGTGTAAAACTGGACCACGACATATTCTCCTTTGGGAAACCCTGACAATCCTTCAGTATAGCCGGCCGTGGCGATATACCTTGCTTCCTTTAACCCTAACGGCCTCCTGATAGCTTCGATGGTTTTCACCCAGTCAGTTTCAGTCTTTTTGTTACGAAGATGCTGGGATGCTTTTCTCCAGCTTTCTGTATACTGACCTTCGTCAGCCAAAGCAAGCCATGAACGCGCACTGTTTTCAATATCTTTGATCAGATCATTTCCTTCCGCATGGACGACGCATGAACAGATCAGCAAAGATATTAACGCAATAATTTTTTTTATCATTTGATACCTCAGTGTTTAGTTTAAAGCAGGCACGATTTTGGTCCAGCCTGGCATTCAAAGTAAATTTATTCAGAAAGAAAAATGTTATTCAACGATAATCCCTCCCCCCAGACAAACCTTGCTCTCATAGACAACTACCGACTGCCCTGGCGTCACAGCCCACTGCGCCTGCGCAAAATCAACCTGGCATTCTCCATTGTTGAAATTTGCAATAGTGCACGGCGCATCCTTTTGGCGGTAGCGTGTTTTAGCCGCATACACCCAGTTACAGTGCGGCCTTTCATCGGCGACCCAAGTTAAGTCAGCAGCTTTAAGCGAAGGCTGCAACAGGCTGGGATGGTCATGTCCCTGAACTACGATCAAAACGTTGTCAGCAAGATTTTTGCCGCATACAAACCAGGGCTCATCGTTACCATCCCGTGTACCACCGATACCCAGTCCCTGCCGCTGCCCGATGGTGTAAAACATCAATCCGACATGCTTGCCGACCACCTTGCCTTCAAACGTCTGGATGTCACCCGGTTCGTGTGGCAGGTAGCGGTTTAAAAATTCACGGAAAGGCCGCTCACCGATAAAACAGATACCGGTACTGTCCTTCTTGGCAGAATTGGGCAAACCAAGATCCTTCGCAATGTTACGCACCTCGCGCTTATAAAGATGCCCAATCGGAAACAAGGTACTGGCAAGCTGCCGTTGATTCAGACGATACAGGAAATAGCTTTGATCCTTGGTGCCGTCTTCGCCCTTGAGCAGCTGGAATTTACCGTTAAATTCATTTACCTGCGCATAATGTCCGGTCGCGATAAAATCAGCGCCGAGCTTGTGCGCGTGATCCAGAAAAGACTTAAACTTGATCTCGGCATTACACAGAACATCCGGGTTTGGCGTACGACCGGATTGATATTCATTCAGAAAATTGGAAAAAACGCGGTCTTTATATTCCGCCGAGAAATTGACCGCCTCAAGCGGGATATCGAGGATATCAGCAACCGAAACCGCATCCAGCAAGTCCTGCCGCGAAGAGCAATATTCATCAGTATCATCATCCTCCCAGTTCTTCATGAACAAGCCGGTGACATTATAGCCTTGCTGTTTAAGCAAATAGGCTGACACCGATGAATCAACGCCACCCGACATGCCGACAATTACGTGCTTGTTTTTCATTTGTATTAATTAAAATGCGTCAAGATTTCCAGTGGATAACGCCTGCCCGCAAAGAAATCCTGAACACATTGCTTCACAAGCGGGCTGCGATGACGCATGGTCAGTTCTTCAATCTGCGGCATGTCGTACCAGTCCACATTGACAATACATTCCTCGCGCACATAGTCCGGATCGAAATCCGAAACATAGCCTGAAAATGCAAAACGCAAATAAGTTGTATTATTATCGGTGGAATGCCAATGATAAATGCCTATCAGCCATTCTGGCGTAAAAGTATAACCGGTTTCTTCCAGTGTTTCTCTAACAACAGCCTGGATCAACGACTCGCCCGCTTCCAGATGTCCAGCCGGCTGATTGAATAGCGTAGTGGTGTCCGGAGAAACAGTTTCCTCCACCAGTAAAAATTTTCCTCCCTGCTCGACAACTGCAGCGACAGTTACATTTGGTTTCCAAATCATAATTTTAGGTACGGCCAAGTTAATGTTTGTTTTTTCTGTATCTATAAAAGACTGTTCTCAATGAGTAAACTGCACCTGCTGGCACCCATTGAAAACAGTCCCTAGTGTATCGCTTTTTGCCTTTCCAGACTGATAATCATATAAAGCATATAAAAAGAAAACACCGCGGCAAAAAAACACCACACGGAAATAAATGTCTCAGCATACAATAAAACAGTCCCCAGTACCGACAGAGCAATAATGACACCAAAATAACGCAAGTATTTTTGCGACGACGATAATAACGGAATCAGAATGATTAACACATACGCCCCGCGCACTGCCAGACGCGGCACAAAGTCATCGAACAGCAATTTCAGTTCATACGATATAGATTGATGTATCAACGATACCGTCATCCAATCAGCAAACAACAGCACGGGAACGTACAGGGCAAGACCAAACAGGCATCCTGTGATGGTCATAATAAAAAAATACCATTTTTTATTGTCTGAGTTTTCTATCACGAAGCACGAATACGGTATCCAAAGCAGCCAGAAGAAATGCGAAAAAAATACAAAACTCAAGGCGGGCAAACGTATCGATTCCATATTCCCACTCTCGAGCATCAACCAAAGCCACCCTTCGGCAGCCTGCTGTATCCCAAAAAAAAGCGGATAAAGTGCAAAAGGCCAATAGGCCCTATTGACCAAGCGCACTTTGTATACACAATACACGCCGACAGGAATCAATCCAGCAGATACTGCGAAGCTGGCTGTAGCTGAAAAACACATGTTCGAAATTACCCTATTTGATTTCCTTACACTTCAGATTCATGATTAACCCCTGGTTTTTAACGTATAACGTAATAAATTTTGTAAAAGACTATGCCTAGACTGCAACAAAGTGGAGTGTTAATATTGCAAATGTCAAATAAGTAAGTAATATGGTAGTGTAATATTTTAGACAAGTCATTTCGTCATGGACTTTAAATGTTGCGACCATGATTAAGTTGGATGCTTCGTTGACTAATTGACTCGTTTTTTTGGATTCCGGCAACTGTGATTCTTGTCAGCAGTTAACGAAGGAAGACAGTGGCTTGAATCCGAAAACCTGTTATACACTTAATCATGATTATTGCCTGGGTGGAGTTCTGGCAAGATTAATATGATTTTAAACACTAAATCAAAGAGAGAGAGGAACTAAAATGAAAAAAATTGCAATCGCTGCTTTCGCTTCAATGTTTATTTTTGGATCTACCGCTACAATGGCAAGCGGAAATTTGGAATCTTCACTGAATTTTGTCAGTGCCGAGAATGTTTTGAACTGGATGAACTGCAAAGATAAAGATGCTAATGCTACCGTAAAAAGCATGACCAAAGTAAAAAATGGCAAGATTGTCGTCGTAAAATGTGCTGATATCAACAAAATTGTTGCGGACGCAGAAATGCCAGTTAGTGATTTTTGATTTCCATTTTGGGTCTATATTTTTATATAGACCCAATTCTCAGTCATAACCCGCTTTTATTTATCCTGATTCATCCATTAATTACAAACCAAGATTTCAAACCCAGATTTCAATTTGAACAAATTCACGCTAGACAGCGAGTGATCTTGTTTCTCAATTTTCCACATAATACAAAAGTTGTTGCTTACCTGAAGTAATATCCGGCTAAGCGCATCCATTTGTTTTTTCTGCTGCGAATTTGTTATGATCATTCCATGCGTACAGTAAAAGCATTTCTAGGTATAGGGTTACTTGGATTGGTCAGTATTGTAATGGCCTGCATTATCTCGCCCAAAACTTTCACCAAAACAACTTATGCGCTGGTAAAACTGGAATTTAAAGATATCCCTGATTTTTCCAGCACGGCATTGCATCATTTATCCAAGGGTAACAACGATTCCGGCTATATTATTGTCGATGTACGTACGCCAGAAGAGCAAAATGTTTCCATAATTGCGGACGCTATTGATCAAGCGTCTTTCGAACGCAACCAAGCTGATTATCAGGATCAAAAGATTATTGTCTATTGTACGATTGGTTATCGTAGCGGATTCTATACGCGGTCACTGCGGCAAAAGGGCTATGAAGCTTACAACCTGAGTGAAGGCATTCTCGGATGGACGCATATCAAAGGCCGCTTGCTCAATCCCAAAGGACAGACAACTACACAGGTTCATGCTTACAGCCGCCCATGGAATCTCGGCGTTAAACACTATACCGCTGTTTTTTAATAAAAAACGGGGAAACCAGAGTCCAATTTCCCCGCTATCTAGGAAACGTGTGATCACTGTTCAGCAACACCATAATACCCCTGACGAAACAAATTTATTTCAAATCATTCGCATTTGCCTGTTTTAAACGATAAATATCAGTTATTATTCCGCTTGTAATGGTTTTTAGATCAGTGTCAAGACATGGTTTATCATAGACTTTTTCTATTTTTTATCGCCATCTTCAGTGGCTTTACATTTTCATCGCTGCGGGCAGAATCCTGGGTATTACCGCCGGCGGATATTGATATTTTTGGTCAGATACGCACAACACAGGCTGGTCGGGCAGATACACTGTTGGACATTGCGCGCTTGCATGACATTGGGCAGACTGAAATTATGCTGGCCAACCCCAGTGTCGATCGCTGGATGCCGGATGACGGCTCGCAGGTTATTCTTCCCAGTCGCTATATTTTCCCGCAGGCAGCGCGTAAAGGTCTGGTATTGAATCTGGCTGAAATGCGGCTGTATTACTTCCCGGAACCCAAAAAAGGCGAAAAACCGGTGGTTATGACATTTCCAATGGGCATCGGCAGAATGGACTGGGATACGCCTTTAGGCATCTCAAAAATCATTGAAAAAAGAAAGGATCCGACATGGATACCGCCGGAATCAATCAAAAAACACCGAATTGCCAATGGTGAGCCGCCGTTGCCCGATGTCGTACCGCCGGGCCCGGATAATCCATTAGGCCGCCATGCCATGCGACTGAGTATCGGCAAGGGTACTTATCTTATTCACGGAACAATTAAACCTTTCGGCGTTGGCATGCGGGTTTCATCGGGCTGTATTCGCCTATATCCAGAAGATATAGAAAATCTGTTTGACAAGGTTCCCATCGGAACACAAGTCAATATCGTCAATCAACCCATCAAGTTAGGCTGGCTGCTCAATCAACTATATATTGAACTTCATCCGCCGCTGGAAGAAGACGAAGCAAAATATACTGATTACAAACAAACCGTCATTGGCGCCATCAACGACTTTCTGGCAGACAAAAGAAGTCAGGCAAATATTTCCGTTGACTTTGAAATAAACCACCAGGCCTTGGAACAGGCTATCAAGGAAAAAAACGGAATGCCTGTTTTAATATCGCGTATTCAAGCGCAAACAAGCTGATGAGCCCATAGCCCGCATATCCTGTTATGCCACAAAAACAAACAACGCCAGTCCAATCCCGCACCCTGTAGCAATCATGCCTGTAGCGCACCGCCTGGCAATTAACGCGCTGCCGATAAAATAAATGAGGCCGAGTTTGAAAGCGATATTGGACATTATGCCCAATGAAATTGCGATTACTGTTTCAGCAGCTTCGAGCTTGCCCAGCTCGAACAAACGCAGGCTCGTCAAGGTAATGGCATCAACATCCGTTAAACCCGACACAAGCGCGACAGCATACAAACCGCGACTTCCGGCAATGTCTGATAACCAGGCTGCAAAAAACAACACAACGGCATAAAGCAGGCCAAAACTTGCCGCAGTGCGTATCTCTGCCGGGTTGCTAATTTCTGGCGCGGGAATATTACTGTGCTGATTTAACTGACGCCACCAATAAACTGTCGCGCCGATTCCAAACAGCAGGCCACATCCCAGTACCGGTAACAGTTGCGGCAAAATATTGGGCGATACGACTGAACTGACTATAACCAGGCGAATTAACACGGTCAGATTGGCAATCAAAATCACCACAATCGCCAGTTGAATAAAATATTGATTATTGTTGCTCAGTCTCGTGTATACAAGCGTTGTCGCCGTACTTGAAACCAGACCGCCAAACAAGCCCAGCAGCACTGCACCATGACGTTCCCCCAACATGCGCAATGCCACATAACCCGCCAGACTGACGCCGGAAATCAACACCACCATCAACCAGATTTGATAAGGATTAATAGCCAGATAAGGCCCAAAATTCTCATCCGGCAGAATAGGCAAGATGATAAAAGTGAGTACTGCAAACTGCAGAATTGAAACCAGATCGCGCCGCCCCAGATTCTGGGTAATACCATGCAGTTCAGTTTTAAAATACAGCAGTATCGTCGTAATAATGGCCAGCATGACCGCCAATTTGGTATCCCCATACCAGACGATTGCGCCCAGGCCATAACAAATAATGATCGCGGCAATTGTAGTCGTGCCGGGATCAGCCGAACTATCGTCCTGATGCCGGAAATACGCCGCAATGGTCATAAAACCGACAATCAGCAATCCACCCACCAGAAACCAAGTCGCGTTTGTTTTTTCAGTCAACATGGCAGCCAGCGTGCCAAACATCGCAACCAGCGCGAATGTTCTCAATCCCGCCCGGGCACTCGGGCTGCGCTCGCGTTCCAGACCGATGAGTAAGCCTATCGCCAGACTGGTCGCAAAAAGCGGCAAATGAAAAAGCTCGCTATCCTGCAGAAACTCGGTATTCATGATGCAATCGCGTCGCTTCCCGGCTGGGTATCCGCTTGTGACCAATGCTCAATTAACAACTGCAGTGTCGTCCGGCCATTAAATTCGTTAATCTGTAACCGGTAGACCGCATTGATAATATCGGGTAATAAATCATGATGAAAAAACAGCATGGCGTCATAGCTCGGATTGTCGTTTGCCTTGATTTCGGTAAAGTCCTGATCCATTTTTTTCAGTTTCAGTTTCAAATGCTTATCACCAACAATACGTTGATTCTCAACATAAAAACAGGCGCTAAAACTCGGCTGAGGAAATCCCTGTCCCCAGACCTGCCCGGCAAGATGGCTTGCCAGTTCCATATTGATTTCAGACTCTTCCAGAATACCATCTGTTTCAATCATACGTGTCAAATCGGCCTCGGTCAGCAGTACTTGCGCGGTTTCCTCAAATGCGTCACAAAATTTCTCAAAACTATCCGCGGGGATCGTCAAACCTGCTGCAGCGGCATGGCCGCCAAATTTCTGTATAAGCCTCGGGTAACGCTTGGAAACCAAATCCAAAGCATCGCGCAAATGAAACCCCTTGATGGAACGTCCCGAGCCTTTCATTTCACCGTCATTACCCGGTGCAAAAATAATGACCGGACGATGATATTTATCCTTGATACGCGATGCCAGAATACCGATGACACCCTGATGCCAGTCGTGATCAAACAAGCAGATACTGAATGCGGACCCGATTCGGTTATTTTCAGCGCTCAGTGTATTTTCCAGCTTGGATAGCGCACTGTCCTGCATGTCAGACTCGATTTCACGGCGCTGAACATTGAGTGCATCCAGTTTACGGGCAATTTCTTCGGCATATGCCGCGTCATCCGTAGTTAGGCATTCTATTCCTAATGACATATCATCGAGACGCCCAGCGGCATTTAACCGGGGCCCCAGAATATAACCCAAATCATACGTAGAAGTTTGCTGCGGATTACGTCGCGCAACCTTGAGCAGCGCATTGATTCCTGCACAAGCATGACCTTTTTGAATACGTTTCAAGCCCTGCTGTACCAGAATGCGGTTATTGCCATCGAGCTTGACAACATCCGCTACCGTGCCAAGCGCGACCAGATCCAGATAGCTAGCAAGATTGGGTTCTCTCCTGTCCTGAAAAGCACCCCGTTGACGAAGCGTTGCGCGCAGGGCCAGCATCAGGTAGAAAATCACACCGACACCGGCAATATTTTTACTGGGAAACGGGCAACCTGGTTGATTCGGATTGATAATCGCAGTCGCGTCAGGCAGTTCATCACCGGGCAAATGATGATCGGTAATCAGTACGTCCATATCCAATGCTTTTGCCACCTGAACACCCTCGATACTGGCAATGCCATTGTCCACCGTGATCAATATATCGGGCTGCCAGGCGGTATGCGCAAGTTGAACGATTTCCGGTGTCAGACCATACCCGTATTCGAAACGATTGGGAACCAGATAGTCAACAACCGCGCCCATTTTACGCAGCACCCGCAGACCGACAGCGCATGCAGTCGCACCGTCGGAATCGTAATCAGCCACAATGAGCAGACGTTTTCTGGCTTCAATTGCATCGGCCAACAGGCCGGCCATATGATTGATGTTCTTGATTTGATCGAACGGAATGAGTCGCGCCAGGACCGTCTCGAGCTGGTCTGAATTTTCTATACCACGCGCTGCATAGATGCGGGCAAGAACACGGGGCAGCCCACTGCGATGCAATGCTTCAACAGTTTTGGAATCAAATGTGCGTACAGTTATTTTAGGCATTAACCCTATTTTTACACAAAATCGACAACACTCACAGGCGTACGCACCTGTATGAAACGACTATTAATCGATACCCTGCTTCATTTCTGATTCGGTTTCAATTCTTTCGGCTTTCAGCATAAGCAGCCTACGGCTGTCCGCACGCAGCACGGTAAATTTAAAGTCATCAATTACGACAGATTCATCCCGATTCGGCAGTCTGCCAAATTTATTCAGTACCAGACCGCCGACAGTATCATAGTCACCATCATCGAAATTGGCACCGACAACTTCATTAAAATTTTCAATTTCTGTGATCGCCTTGATGCGATAACTGCCCTCTTTCTCAAGGACAATATTATCTTCATCCTCATCGAAATCATACTCGTCTTCTATTTCACCGACGATTTGTTCGAGTACATCTTCAATGGTAACAAGCCCAGCCACGCCGCCATATTCGTTTACGACGATCGCAATGTGATTCCTGTTTTTACGAAAATCTTTCAGCAGCACATTGAGTTGTTTGGACTCAGGGATAAAAACAGCGGGACGCAGCATATCACGGATATTGAATTCCTCTTCTCCTGCATAATAACGCAGCAGATCTTTCGCCAGCAGAATACCAATGACATTGTCTTCGCATCCTTCGGTTACCGGAAAGCGTGAGTGTGCGGTTTCAATGACGAAAGGGATAAATTTATCCGGTGTTTCGCTGATATCGATAACATCCATTTGAGAGCGTGGAATCATGATATCACGCGCCTGCATTTCAGACACCTGCATGACGCCTTCAATCATGCTGAGCGCATCAGAGTCAAGCAGGTTGCGTTCAAAGGCGGAGTGCAATAACGTGATAAGTTGTTTGCGATCTTCCGGTTCGCGCAAGAGCATTTTACTGACACGCTCAAGCCAACCCGTTTTAGGCGAGGGATCGTCCATGCTGATTTATGTTTGATTGATGAAGTACATATAATAGTCGGATGAAATGCATTATTTTGATGAAGCCGCCGCACACAACTCCGCATAGGGATCTTGAATGCCAAAACGGGCCAGAATGCTGGTTTCCATTTTTTCCATAATCAGCGCATCATCATTTTCGATATGATCATAGCCCTGCAAGTGCAAAACGCCATGAACGGTCAGATGTGCATAATGCGCCATCAGTGGTTTATGCTGCTGCTGTGCTTCTTTTTTTACCACATCTGCACATAACACAATGTCACCAGACAGTGGATCAGTATCATCATAGACAAAGGTCAACACATTGGTCGCATAGTCTTTACCGCGATAACACTGATTCAAGGCACGTCCTTCAGCCGTATCCACGATGCGAATCACAATTTCGGCACCCTGCGCATCCTCCCCCAGCGCCGATCTAACCCAACGTCTGAACTGCGGACGCGCTGGCAATTCTGCAGAATCTGAATGATCGGCTGCATATTGCACAGCGAGTTTAAACGATTTCTTCATATTCAATTCAGGGTTTCAGGCATCCACTTCGGCAGGTACACAGTAACTATTCAGCATCCTGTTTCTGCCGGTCATGCTTTTCATAGGCGTCTACAATACGCTGAACCAGCGGATGCCTGACCACATCTTCAGAGCCAAAATGCGTAAACGCAATACCGCGGATATTTTTTAACACCTGCTTGACTTCCGTCAACCCACTTTTCTGATGCTTCGGCAAATCGATCTGGGTGATATCACCAGTAATGACAGCTTTTGAGCCGAATCCAATACGCGTCAGAAACATTTTCATTTGTTCCGGGGTAGTATTTTGCGCCTCATCCAGGATAATAAATGATTGGTTCAAGGTGCGGCCACGCATGAATGCCAGCGGCGCAATTTCGATGACCTGGCGATCAAACTGTTTGCTGGTCTTATCAAACCCCATTAAATCATACAGCGCATCGTACAGAGGGCGTAGATATGGATCCACTTTCTGTGTCATATCGCCAGGCAGAAAACCCAGACGCTCCCCCGCTTCAACTGCGGGCCTCACCAATACCAGGCGCGTCACCAGTTCCCGCTCCAAGGCATCAACGGCGCTGGCAACAGCCAGATAGGTTTTCCCGGTACCTGCCGGACCAATGGCAAACGTAATGTCATGATTCTGGATTTGCTGCAGATATTGTGTCTGACGTTGGGTGCGGCCATACAAATTGGCGCGACGCGTCATCAGTGACGGCGAAGCTTCCTCCATTACAGACGCTTCATTGCTTTCTGTTTGTGCAAACCCTCTTTTTGGATTTCTAGCTTCGATCAGCCCAAGTTGTATCTGTTCAAGACTCAAGTGGTGGCGAGACTGATTATAGAATCGACGCAAGACCTGCGCAGCAAGCTGCGCCTGGTTTGATTCGCCATGTAAGCTGAAATGTTCACCGCGTCGTGAAATAGTAACATCAAGCGCAGTCTCAACTTGTTTCAGATTCTCGTCAAGCGCACCACACAAATTTGCCAATCGTTGATTATCTGCAGGTGTAAATGAAATCTCTATCGGTTTGGGTTTCAATGTTGAATGTTACTGTTAAGTTAGCACGATTTTCTCAGCAGAAGGGAAACTTTGCAAGCAAAATACACGTTTTTATACATTTGCTATTTCACCGCGTAATGAGTGCATCAGCGCATCGGTAATTTGCACATCAATAAAACGGCCGATCAAGTCCTTATCCCCGGCGAAATTGACAACACGATTATTATCGGTACGGCCAAAAATCTCATCGGCACTTTTCTTGGAAACGCCTTCGACCAGAATGCGTTGCCGACTGCCAACCATGCGCTGACTGATTTTACGCGATTGCTGACTAATTTGCGCTTGCAGGCGCTGCAGTCTTTCAAGCTTGACCACATGCGGCGTATCATCAGGTAGATCGGCTGCCGGTGTACCGGGGCGGGCGCTGTAGATGAAGCTGAAGGAATCGTCGAAATTCACTTCTTCGACTAACTTCATGGTCGCCTCGAAATCAGTCGCCGTCTCTCCCGGGAAGCCAACGATAAAATCGGACGACAGGGAAATTTCCGGGCGCATGGCCCGTAACCGACGAATAATCGATTTATATTCCAGCACGCTGTAACCGCGTTTCATTGCAGCCAGAACACGATCTGACCCCGATTGCACCGGCAAATGCAAATGGCTGACAAGCTTGGGTAAATTACCATAAGCCGCAATCAATCGCGCAGTGAATTCTTTCGGGTGCGACGTGGTATAACGGATGCGTTCAATGCCCGGTATATCGTGAATGCATTCGATCAGCAACGCAAAATCTGCAATTTCACCATCATCCATGACACCGAGATACGCATTGACATTCTGCCCGAGCAAGGTAATTTCCTTGACCCCCTGATCGGCGAGCACCGCAATGTCGGTTAATACATCGACCAATGGCCTGGAGACTTCCTCGCCACGCGTATAAGGCACCACACAAAAGCTGCAGTATTTGCTGCACCCCTCCATAATGGACACAAAAGCGGTTGCCCCTTCAGTGCGTGCGGGCGGCAAGTGATCGAATTTTTCGATTTCGGGAAATGTGATATCGACCTGCGATTTTCCGGTCGTTTTGCGTTGTTCGATCAGTTGTGGCAATCGGTGCAGGGTTTGCGGGCCAAAAACGATATCGACAAACGGCGCCCGACTTACAATCGCCTTGCCTTCCTGGCTGGCGACACAACCCCCCACGCCGATTAACAGATTTGGATTTGCCGCCTTCAGGTGTTTGACGCGCCCGAGATCATGAAACACTTTTTCCTGTGCCTTTTCACGCACAGAACAGGTATTAAACAGTATAACATCCGCTTGCGCCGGATCATCGGTCTGCTCCATGCCATGCGCAGCATGCAATACGTCGGCCATTTTGTCCGAATCATATTCGTTCATCTGGCAGCCAAACGTTTTAATATAAAGCTTGTTACTCACTGAAAGAATGGAATTGAGAATTTTTTTTGTGGATTCTGTTTTTTAAGCAGCTTTTCTTCCTCTTTGGCCAGCTTAATTTCTTCCGGCGTCAGAAACCAGATACGATGCAAAAAGCCCATATTATCAACCTGGTAGCGGATGTGACCTTTTTGTGTCAGCATTGTCGGCATGATCAGCAGATTATTGGTATCCCTGATTTGACCGCCGACACCCATCACCATAGTTTTTTTGTCGATTTTAAATTCAGGATACGAATGAGATTTGAGATTGCCAAACTTGCTGTCTATCGGGAAATTCCTGATCATCTGCGCGTAGCCATGACTGACCATACACGCCAATATGATTATAGCCATGCACTGTAGCACCCGCTTTTTGTTCATTCTATTCAGAACATTCAACTCAAAGCTATTCAAATAAAAAAACAATACCAGACAACGCATAAAGATGGTGGCGAATCAGGGATTTGAACCCCGGACCAACGGATTATGATTCCGCTGCTCTAACCACTGAGCTAATTCGCCACACGGAAAGACAAGAGGCAGCATTTTGCCCTTGAGACGTTGGCTTGTCAAGATCAAAGACGTGGATTGACAAGGGCTTATCTGCTACGTATTTCTAATTCAACAATTTTTCACACACCTGATTAGTGCTCATCCAGTCAGAATTGGTTCCTTGCATGGATGCCATAGGGATACTGACTGGATAATTATGCAGCCGCGCGCGAAGCACGTTTACGTTCATGCTCGAGCAGCAGTTTTTTGCGAATACGGATGGTTTTCGGCGTAATTTCAACCAGTTCGTCATCGGCGATAAACTCGATCGCCGATTCCAATGTCAACTGTATCGGCGGCGTCAGCACTACGGCTTCATCGGTACCCGACGCACGGAAATTGGTCAACTGTTTTCCCTTGATCGGATTGACCACCAAATCGTTATCGCGGCTGTGAATGCCGATCACCATACCTTCATAGAGTCGGTCTCCCGGACTGACAAACATGCGACCGCGTTCCTGCAGCTTCCACAACGCATACGCAACCGCTTCACCATGCTCGCCCGAAATCAGCACGCCGTTTCTGCGCGGCGGAATATCCGAGCGCATTGGTGCAAATTCATCAAACACATGACTGATCAGACCGGTGCCACGCGTCATGGTCATAAATTCCGACTGGAAACCGATCAGACCACGCGCCGGAATACGGTAATCCAGCCGCACGCGCCCTTTGCCATCGGAAACCATATCCTGCAATTCGCCGCGCCGTTCACCGAGCGCTTCCATTACGGCACCCTGACTGGATTCTTCCACATCAACAGTCAGCATTTCAAACGGCTCGCATTTGACGCCGTCAATCTCGCGCACCACCACCCTCGGGCGCGATACCGCGAGTTCATAACCTTCCCGGCGCATATTTTCCAGCAGAATCGTCAGATGCAGTTCACCACGGCCTGAAACCAGGAACGCATCGGTATCGCCGGTTTCTTCCATACGCATGGCGACATTGGTCAGCAATTCCTTTTCCAGCCGTTCGCGCAACTGGCGGCTGGTCACAAATTTGCCCTCTTGTCCGGCAAACGGCGAGGTATTGACCTGAAAAGTCATTGATATGGTTGGTTCGTCAACCATGCTGATCGGCAGGGCTTCCGGACTGTCAATGTCCGCAACCGTCGTGCCAATACTGAGCTCGTCAATCCCATTGATCGACACAATATCCCCGGCCTGCGCCTCAACCACCTGTTCGCGTTCAAGACCGCGGAAACAAAGCACCTGATTCACTTTTTTTCGAGTCACCTTATCGCCCGTCATCACCATGACTTCCTGACCGGGTTTCAACCGCCCGCGCCGGATACGGCCAATGCCGATGCGCCCGACAAAACTCGAGTAATCCAGCGTGCTGATCTGTAACTGCAACGGTTCATCGGGATTACCTTCAGGCGCCTTGACATGTTCGATAATGGTTTCAAACAACGGACGCATATTTTCGCCCGGTTGCGAGTAATCCAGCGACGCATAGCCGTTCAACGCCGATGCATACACCACTGGAAAATCGAGCTGCGCATCACTCGCGCCAAGTTTGTCGAACAGATCGAATGTCTGGTCGATGACCCAATCCGGGCGCGCGCCCGGCCGGTCGACCTTGTTCACCACCACAATCGGATTCAATCCCAGCGCCAGCGCCTTCTTGGTAACAAACCGCGTTTGCGGCATCGGCCCTTCCACTGCATCGACCAGCAGCAATACGCCATCGACCATCGATAACACCCGCTCGACTTCCCCGCCAAAATCCGCATGCCCCGGCGTATCGACAATATTGATATGAACGTCTTCATAATCAATCGCACAGTTTTTGGATAAAATGGTAATACCGCGCTCACGTTCGATATCGTTTGAATCCATGATGCGATCGGAAACCTGCTGATGCGCGGCAAAAGTCCCCGCCTGGTGCAACAACTTGTCAACCAGCGTGGTTTTGCCATGATCTACGTGGGCAATAATCGCGATATTACGGATAGGGCGGGACATAAAAAAATTCCTCAAAATATACAGTTACAGACACTCAACAGGGGCAGCATTATATCAGTCTATGATTGACAAGGCTAATGTGCAAAAAGGGATTGTTTCTGACACAAATCAGGAGATGGAGATTTTGTTGGGGAAAACAAGGGCTGTTTAACGTGTGATGCTACAATCTATCCAGCGGGCTGACAACTGCCTTGCCACCCTTATTCAAAACATGCGTATATATCATTGTCGTTGAAACATCGCTATGCCCGAGTAATTCCTGCACGGTACGGATATCATAACCGGCTTGCAGGATATGCGTTGCAAAACTGTGGCGCAGCGTATGGGGTGATGTTGGCTTGACTATACTCGCAGCCAATGCCGCTTTCTTGACATAGCGCTGCACCTGTTTTTCATCGACATGATGGCGGCGCTCAGCTTGACTGCGCGGATCTATCGAATATTTCCGGGCGGCAAACACATATTGCCAGCCCCACTCCCTGGGTGCATTGGGATATTTAACAGCCAGCGCATTCGGCAACCAGACATCTGCCTTGCCCAGTTTGATATCCTGTTCATGCCATTCTCGACGCATTTCAAGCTGATGGCGCATGGCATCCAACAAGCTTCCGGGCAGCATCGTCACCCGATCCTTACCGCCCTTGCCATCACGCACGATGATTTCTCCACGTGTCAATTCGACATCCTTGACACGCAATCTTACTGCTTCCATAAGCCGCATGCCTGTGCCATATAACAGCTTGATAATCAGGCCAACCGGCTCAGGAGCCGACGCAGCCTCACGCAAAAGTGCCTGAACTTCCAAAGGCGTTAATACGACCGGTAAACGCCTGGGTTTTTTAGACCGCTCGAATCCATCCAACCACGGCAAATCCGATCCAATAACTTCACGGTACAGAAATAGAATGGCCGATAATGCCTGGTTCTGTGTGGAACTGGATACATGTCGCTCATTGGCCAGATAAGTCAAAAAGCGCTCCACTTCAACAGCGCCCATTTCGACAGGATGACGCTTGCCATTGAAAATAATATAGTGTTTAATCCATGAAATATAAGTTTTTTCCGTGCTTAAACTGTAGTGCTTGTATCTTATTTTCTCTCTTACTTGATCAAGCAGTTTTTTAGGCGGCGGCATTGTCGTATTTTCTTGTGCCATTTGTCTTTTTAAACAGAGGATTTACGTTTGAATACAGTATGCTAATTAATAATTACCATAGTTATACGACATTTCCCGCCAGATTATTAGACAAAATGTCGTATATATTACGTTCCCTAACATTGAGCGCTACGAATGACAAAATTCTTTCAGTTTATAAGAAAAGTAGCGGGTTTATACAACGCGGAAAAACTGCTAATGTGCGGAGCGCAATTTGCGCGCACGCATAATACCGCAGGTATTGATGCGGACACACAAGCCGCGCTCCGTATGAAAAGCAAGATATTTCAGGTTAATTGCCCAAAATTTGCGTTGAACAATGGTTTGGATTTTGCCCCGCACTCAATATCAGAGAACGCGGCATTGGAGAGAACACCGTTCACTTCGTTCACGGCTTTGCCCCTGCGGGGTATCTCTCAATTTAAACGTTGGGGGTCGCATGCCGAATAAGCGCCGGGCAGTGCAGGAGGCACATGAACGGTTCACCGTCGGCCTATTTTTGGAATCCTTCAATCGTCGACATCACTCCAACTTCGCTGTCGTTGAAGAACCCAATCCACCGGAAGCGATCATCCGGTCTGGACGCAAAACACGATGGGTCGAAGTGACGACAGCTTTCTGGAACCAATCCTTTGCGATTGACGTTTACTCCTATGCCACCGAAGGGGAAGTTCATCGCCCCATTGGTGACGGAGTCTTCGTTGGCCCCGACGAGGAATTTGCCAAGAATTTCGTCTCCGTCGTAAAGCAGAAACTAGAAAAGGCGACCTACGGAAAGTTCAGGGACCGCCACGGCCCCGGCTACTTGGTCGTCTCAGTCCAGTATCCGCTGTTTGGCCAACACACCATGCACTATATAGCCAAAGCTTGGTCATCGCTCGCGGTGAATGACCAGGGTTGCTTCCGCTCCATCTATGTGGCCAATCGTGTGTTCAGTGGCTACCGGGTGTTCTTGTGGCGGCCTTAACGGCGACCCCCAACCCTGCGGTCGAGCGGACCTTGCGCATAAAGCCGCGCAAGGCCACTCACCTTGAACGTTATACCGAATAGGAACTTGCATGTTATTCGAGATCACAAAAAATTATTCTTTAAAGAGGTATCTCTCGAAATGGCAGCCCCGAGAATTGGATGTCGAAAAATTCATTGTATCAGCCGATAGCGATAACAACATCCTTGATCCTTCTGTGTTTGGCGAGCCTCTATTAATCATCAGCAATCAGGTTAAAACGAAGTTCAAGAAAAGGGCCGATATTCTAGCCATAGATCGCTACGGAAACGGTGTGATTATTGAGTTAAAACGAGATCGGGGATTTTTAGGCGTTGAAACTCAAGCGCTACAGTATCTTGCCGACTTTTCCGCATATAAAGGTCAAGACTTTATAAAACAATTTCACTACTGTCCGGTTAAACAAAGCTGAACCCGAAATCAAGCTGGGGACTTGATAAACGATGTCCCTTTCTTCGCTCTGTATCCGGGTTCAACAGTTGTATTAAAGTGCGTCGACTGGTCAAATTGACGCTGATCAATCGATAAATTTGTTGCAGGGATAGGCGCGAATAGCCGCCCAGTTGTACCAACTTGATCATCAAATAGGTGATCATTGCGACCAGCACTTGGATATGCATTGCATTTTTATTGCGCCCCAGGAATTGTTTTATTTTCAGGTTCTGCTTGATCCACTTGAAAAACAGTTCAATCTGCCACCGCTGCTTATATAAAGCAGCAATCTCCTCAGCAGAGAATTCAAGGTCATTGCTGATAAACACCAACCGCTTCTGATCTTCCGCGCGCAAGAAGGTGATCCGCCGTAACGGTACGGGGCAAGCTTTCTTCGCTTTGGCTGAGCTCAATCGGATAATCTCATCGCTGAGTACACCATCACCCTGAGCCGTTCGGGTTTCAACCACTTCATACAAGGCATTGCTTTTCATGCGCCCTACAAACCTTGATCCTTGTTCTGTGAGCGCATAATACCAGCCATAATCATTGTAAGCACGGTCCACCACGTATGTGACGCCCGGCATCATCGGTAGACTGGATAAGGCTTTACGGTCATTGACTTTGGCCTCGGTCATCTCAAAAAACACTGGTACTTCAGCATGCGGATCATAGACAGTATGCAGCTTGATGCCTGCCCTGGTGGAACGGAAGCGAGCCCATTCAAACCGATTAAGGTTCAAATCCAGCGTAGTTGAATCAATCAGCCGCACCATATCTTGAGCCTCCTGTTTAGGGAGTGCTGTGCGCACCTGATTGAGCAAGTAGAAAAAGGCTTCCTGAAAGACTGCCACCGGCCGATTCTGGTTCGCATCGGCCAGCGATGAGCGTCGTATCACTCGAGTACCCCAATGATAATGGTGGACGCTTTTACTGTTGAAACTATCGACCAGATCACGCAGCGATTGGCGGCCTGAGAGCTGACAAAACAGCAGTGCTACCAATTGGTCCCAACAATTGAGTAAACGGGTCCGATGATCACCCTTATGGCGGTCAACAACATTTTGAAAACGATGTCGCGGTAAAAATTTCAAAAGCTGATTCAGTACAGTGTTATGATATTTCATGCTCAGGTCCTTGGTGGGAAAATAGCTGTTTGGGTAAACGCTATTTTACCTGATAACCAAGGTGCTTGGGCTTCTTAGACCTTCCTGGTATTTCTTAACCGGACAGCAATGAAACAATTTTCAAAAACAAATACTCAATTAGAAGAAGAAATTAACTCTTTCATCGGTGGCAATGCCACTTTAAAAGACATTAATAAGTCAAGTCGTATCATTTTGTTGGCTAGAGAGTTTGATCCAACTATTTACTCTATGGGCGAGTGGCTTTCAAATAATGGCGTAGCATTTCGCTGTATCCGATATGAGCCTACTGAAATAGATGAAAAGCGTTTCATTTCTTTCAGTATTGCCTTTGATCGATCTAAAGATATATTAAATCCACTTTCTCTTGGGGCAACCGCTAGAGAACCCAGCTATTACTGGCACAATATCGCTCGCCCCGATCAAGAATGGTGGGAGTATTTAATTGAAGCAAAACAAATTCCAGCTTGTTTCGATAGTGCGCCAGGCGACCAAGGAGAAAAAATATTAACCAGTTATATATCTGGTGATGTAATCGTTGCGTATTCTAAGGGTTTTGGTGCAATTGGTTGGGGTGTAATTGAAAAGCCTGAGTCTTATAAACTTGCAAAGGTTGGGGGTGCTGAAGACCGCTTGAAAGGTGATTGTATGCATAGGCTTTCAATTAATTGGAAAGCGGTAGCAACTGATCTATCAGAAGGTATCAAACCTGCCGATGTTCGAGATAATTTTGATATTTACCATCCATTGAGCACATCGGTAAGTATTGACCCATTCAAAGCAAAGCGCCTTATAGAAGAGCTGAACATTAAATGCAAAAGGGTATAACAATTAGCTTCACCGGAAAAAATACTCGCTGCGCTCGCATTTTTCCGGTGAGCTAGGCGTTCCCTAACATTGAGCGCTACGAATGACAAAATTCTTTCAGTTTATAAGAAAAGTAGCGGGTTTATACAACGCGGAAAAACTGCTAATGTGCGGAGCGCAATTTGCGCGCACGCATAATACCGCAGGTATTGATGCGGACACACAAGCCGCGCTCCGTATGAAAAGCAAGATATTTCAGGTTAATTGCCCAAAATTTGCGTTGAACAATGGTTTGGATTTTGCCCCGCACTCAATATCAGAGAACGCGGCATTGGAGAGAACACCGTTCACTTCGTTCACGGCTTTGCCCCTGCGGGGTATCTCTCAATTTAAACGTTAGCCACCTCTAGACCGAGCCCTAATTGATGATGGAAATCCGGAATGAAGAACCGACAGACCGGGATACCGTTCGCCATCTGAACTTGACCGCATTCGATAACGGCTCGGAGGCCGCACTCGTCGACAAGCTCCGTACCTCATGTAAAGGCTATCTCGCGTTCGTCGCTGTCGAAGATGGAACGGTCGTTGGCCACATACTGTTTACACCGGTCACAGTTGATGGCTCGAATGTCGTGGGAATGGGTTTAGCGCCAATGGCCGTGTTACCTTCGCATCAGAGAAAGGGCATCGGATCTCAACTTGTCCGGCATGGGCTTGAACACTTACGTCAATCTGGCTGCCCTTTCGTCATCGTCTTGGGACACCCCGAATATTACCCACGCTTTGGCTTTGAGGTTGCATCGCGATACCGCCTTCGCTGCCAATGGGAAGGGGTGCCTGATGAAGCATTCATGGTGGCCGTTCTCGATAACGATGCCTTGCCCAAAGCCGGTGGCATCGCACGGTATCGCGGGGAGTTCGATGATGCCATATAGGTGGCTAACCCAGCATTCCACCGGACCTGCGCGAAAGGCCGCGCAGTCCGGTGAATTCAAACGTTAGCCTTCATATGGCCTGGCAGATGCTCCACTTTTCCGAACTACAGCAGCTACCTGTTCACGAACAGGTTCTCGCTTTCGCTGGGGCTTATCTCGACTCCGCAGAAGTACTTTGCAATAGCCTATGTTCTGACAAGGAACGCGCAAACTATGCGCATGGATCGGTAGTCATGTCCCTCGCGTTTCACTCACTTGAACTCTTCTTTAAAGGTTGTATCTTGAAGTCGTTCCCCACAGAGCAGTTCGGCGGAAAAGCCGGCCACGACTTGGACGCGCTCTCTAAACGCTTTTTCAAGCTCTATCCGAAGAAAGAGTTCCAATTTGAAGTGCCGTTCCGGCACGAGATTCCCGAAGTAGTCGGAGGAATGGCCGCCGATAAACTTGCTGAATTGCTGACCCATATCGAGGAACATAAAAAAAGGGTTCCTGAAGACCAGCGCCATCGGTATCCTGCAGGCGTGGACGGCAAGACTTGGGATGGTGCGTTCGGCTTTGAGCCAAATTCATTCTTGGTTACTCTTCGTGAGTTGCAACAAGTTTACGCACGCATTCGGCCTCTGATTTATGCAGTCTAACATGGCGCTCAACCTCACTCCCTTCGGTCGCTGGACGCTGCGCGATAAAGCCGCGCTGCGCCGGTTAGCTTTACGTTAGCTGCAGGAAAATGGAGAAATATTCGGCAATTACCGTAACAAAGAAAGATGGTAGTGAGTCATTCCAGTTAGATGGGCAGGTACTCCCTTTCAACGTGTTGAGTTTTTGGCAATGGTCGTCATCTGATTTAGTGGGTAACGCCCTCCGCGGTAAATTGGCCGAGTATATTGTGTCGAGCGCAGTAGGAAGTAATGAGAACATTCGAACGGAATGGGATGCGTACGACGTTGTAACACCGGAAGGAATAAAGGTAGAGGTTAAGTCCGGAGCGTATATTCAAAGCTGGGCGCAAAACAGACTTTCTAGAATTCAGTTCGGTATTCCGGAAACTCAAGGATGGGATGCAAAAACAAACACATACTCGTCGCAGATTGAAAGGCAGTCGGATGTATATGTATTTTGCGTTCTGGAACATAAAAACCAAGAAACAATAGATCCATTGAATCTAGACCAATGGGTCTTTTATGTAATTGCAACATCTAAATTAAATGAAGCAGTAGGTAAGCAGAAAACCATCTCTCTTTCGAGCCTGCTAAAACTAGCTCCGAGAGAGGTAAAGTATGGAGAAATCAATCATGCAATCAAGCGTGTCGTATTTGGCAGCAGCTACCAGGCAATCCAGCCGACCGCTAAAAGCGGCGGCTGATCGCAACGTTATAAGTCACGCGCCAATGGAAGCTAAGCGACATCAAGACTTGCTGGAAGGTTTATCGCGTGTGCGGAAAACAAAATACGCAACCGATGTCCCGCTTGGTATTTTTCTTGGTGTAGTAGTCGTGTTCTTCGTCTTGAAGGGGTTGGGGTTCGAGTCGTGGTTCAAGCCGATCTACCAACTATCTTTTGTGCTCTTTTTTTGGGGCTTCGTCATGCTCTTCATTCAGGAGAACATCAAGTGCCCGAACTGCGGTAAGAAGTTCAACGTCAAAATCAATGGGACGCGCTACTTCAGGAATCTATTTAACCGCAAGTGCATGAATTGCGGTCTTCGGCTAAATGGAGACAACGTCTCCGAGTATGCAAATGACTTATAACCCTGCGCTCAAGCGCACAGCAGAAAGGTCCATAGTTAATAATTTCTGTTTTCGCTCACAGTATTCCCAAAAAGCATAGTAAGGGGTTCAAGTCTTGCAATCACATATTTATCCCGTTTTCACACAGCGCGCAGAATCAAGGTTAAAATACAAATGCACACACTTGTCGGGTGAACTAAAATTAAACTGGAAGAATCTGAACACTGGTATTTGCACCTGCACTTCGCAACCGCTTGTCGTTAGTAGCAAGCGGCAGGCCGCGCCTAATTGCAAGCTCCAATTGAAAATCAGCAACAGGTCTTTCAATGCAACATTCACATATTCAACAGATTTGAACTCCCTTTGCTCTACGATTTTGCAACCAACGAAAACCGTTCCGGATGCTCAATCGATTCGATGCCCAAATCCACATCCAGATCAGGCCAGAAAAAATGACCTGGTGTCGGCTCTGTCACATTGAGTACTTTGCCAACGGGCGCATCTTTAAACCATGGAAAGTCGGCGTACGGCATAAACAATTCCTTGTCACTGACAATTCCTTGTCACTGGCCAGCAGCCATACACCATGACTGGAGATATGGGTAATCTCAGTTTTTGAAGTGAGCGTTCCTGTTATTTCTGAATTCATCGTAGTGCGCCTCAATAATGTTCTCAATTTCCCTGAGTTGTGACCGTGTCAGATGATAGTTTTTTGCCAATTCAATTTCCGGTTCCAACCAAATCTTTGCTTCACCGTCTCCTGTGTGGATATGTACATGCATTCTTGTTTCCTCTCTTGAAAAGAAGAAGAACCGGTATCCTTTTCCAAATAAATTGTTGGGCTCATATTAGAAAAATTATAATCCCAAATCTAACCAAATCCTATCAATCCGTTCTTTTACCATAACGATACCACCCCCATAACGACACCAGGTCTCGCTATCATACATTCATCCTGTTTCCATACAGCTAAATCTTTGTTGCTGCAAAATACACGCACTTGCCGGATAAATGAAAATTAAACTGGAAGAATTTGAACACCGGTATTTGCACCTGCACTTCGCAACTGCTTGTCATTTATAGCCAATGGCGGGGTGAGTCTAATTGCAAGTTCCAAATAATTGGCATCATTCTCCCACGTCGCTCGGCTTGTATCATGACGTTTCCCAATTCAAGACGCCATAAGGACGGAACTAACGCCCCTTCATCCCTGACACGTTCCAATAAAGCATCGCTAAGGGTTTTCCATGACGGGTAATGACGATTTCCTCGCCTTGGACTACACGTTCGAGCAAGGAGGACAGATGGGTTTTGGCTTCAAAAGCACCTATAGGATCAAGACAAAGCTTGCCTTCGGCTTTAAACTACATGTAGAATTAAGGGTTGCATAAATTCACTCTATATTTGAGCTAAAAGTAAAGGCGGGTAGACAAAAGATTATGGTCATTATCAGATTGGCACGCGGGGGCGCCAAGAAACGCCCTTTTTATAATATGGTTGTTGCGAACTCACGTAACGCGCGGGACGGCAGATTTATTGAACGCGTTGGATTTTATAACCCCAGGGCTACCGGTGGCGAAGAAACGCTGCGTATCCAACTGGATCGGATCAATTTCTGGCAGTCGAAAGGCGCGCAGGTATCCAGCACCGTGAACAGATTATTAAAACAATTTGCAGCAACGAACAAGGAAGCAGCAGCAAATACCCAATAAGAACAGTCTTGCAGCACCCATGGTTATTATGGGTCATGTTATTAACGCCTTTGGTATACAAGGCTGGGTCAGGGTCTTTCCGTACACGGACAGAATTGATGGATTGCTTGATTATGAAACATGGTGGTTAGGACAAGACGATAACCACTGGAACGAAATGCAGGTCATAGCAGGCCGCATTAACGGCAACGTACTGGATGTACAGTTAAAAGGATGCGATGACCGAGATCATGCGCTACGGCTTAAAGGAATGCAAATTGCTATTCCACGGAATAAACTGCCGGATTTACCGGAAAATGGAGCGCAAGGATACTATTGGTCTGATTTGATTGGCGCCGAGGTGGTCAATCTGAACAACGAAAAACTTGGCACGGTGGTGGGACTGATTGAAACCGGCGCAAATGATATATTGCGGGTGAGGACCGATAGCATCAATTCTGAGCGATCTGAGCAATCTCAAGGCTCTGAACGTAATGGTACACAAGAACTGCTGATTCCATTTATTGAGAAAACATTCATCAAGAAAGTGGATTTAAAGTGTTCTCGAATTGTTGTGGATTGGGAACTGGATTATTGAAACGGATATTGAGGCGATAATTGAGGTAAAGCGCGATGCCTTACGAGTGTGATGTCATCACATTGTTTCCGGATATGTTTGATGCCGTTACGCAATATGGTGTTACAGGAAGAGCGCATAAAAACAACCTGTTCCATTTACATAGATGGAACCCGCGCGATTTTAGCGAAAACAACCACCGCACGGTTGATGACAGTCCCTACGGCGGTGGACCGGGAATGGTGATGATGGCAAAACCACTCGAGCAAGCTATCATCAGTGCCAGAGCGCGGCAGCATTCGGCAGGGATTGACAAAGCGGAAGTCATTTATCTGACCCCGCAAGGGCAACGGCTAGACAATGACCTGGTTAAGCGGTTAAGCAAGCTGCCAGGTATTATTTTGCTCTGCGGACGTTATGAAGGCGTAGATGAACGCGTGTTGAATCGCCAGGTAGACACTGAAATTTCAATAGGCGACTACGTTCTTTCCGGCGGTGAACTAGCAGCCATGGTAATTATAGACTGTGTAACACGGTTGATTCCAGGAACGTTGGGCGACCCTGAATCAGCCAATCAGGATTCGTTTGCAAACGGGCTTCTGGACTACCCGCATTACACGCGCCCTGAGAAATACTGCGACAGCAGCGTACCGGAGGTTTTATTATCGGGTAATCATGCTGATATACGCCGCTGGCGCTTACAACAGGCACTGGGCAAAACTTGGCTGAAACGCCCTGATTTACTTAAATTGAAAGAAGTTCAAGGGATTACAAAAGAAGAAAAAATACTTCTGGAAGAATTTAAGAAAACCTGCAAGAACCAGGTAAAAATAAACGGTAAATAGGAAAATGTTATGAATATCATTGATCAATTAGAAGCTGAAGAAATTAGTCGTTTAAATAAAAACATACCCAGTTTTTCACCTGGCGATACGGTTGTAGTCAATGTCAATGTTGTAGAGGGAGACCGCAAACGGGTGCAGGCATACGAAGGTGTCGTCATTGCCAAGCGCAATCGCGGTTTGAATTCGGCATTTACGGTTCGCAAGATTTCCAGCGGTGAAGGCGTTGAGCGAACATTCCAAACGTATTCCCCACTTATTGCAAGCATAGAAATCAAGCGACGCGGCGATGTCCGTCGTGCAAAACTGTACTATTTGAGAGAACGTTCAGGCAAATCTGCGCGCATCCGCGAAAAACTGCCTGCACGTTTAAATAAAAACGCTCAAGTAGCCGCGCCTAAAAAACAGGATAAACCAGTAAAGAAAGTGCAGGAAACGGCACCGGAGGACAATTCTGAATAAGTCGTTCTAAAAACCCAGTTAAAAGCCACGCACGATTAAAAATCATGGGTGGCTTTTTTATTCCAATTACAGCAGCTCCTGGACATTTTCGGGTGGTCGGCATATTTTCGCTTTATCCCCACGCACTACAATTGGGCGCTGCATTAAATCGGGATTTTCAACCATCAGTTTAATCAATTCATCCTCCGAGACCGTATTTAAATCAAGATCACGTGCGGCGGGCTCATCCTGACGCAGCACATCACGCGCGGTTAGATTCAGTTTTTGTATCAACTCTCTCAATTTATCAACAGTCAAAGGCGTTTCGTAATAATTGACGGATTCATATTCCTGGCCGCTGTCATCCAGTATCGCCAATGTGCCGCGGCATTTACTGCACGTTGGTTTCTGATAAATTGTTATTTTATCGCTCATAGAACAAATCTTCTCCCTGAACTTAGGACGCTCCACAGGCTTAGAGTGACATTACAGTAGAACCGACAATAAACATGATGAACGATGCATCGGCAAATCAATCTTTATTACCGGGAACCGCGCTAATTGACGCCACATTCATCCGAAATGGCTTTATGTGCTGCAGACGATCCTGATAATCCAAAAGTGTCTGTCGTCTGCGTTCCACGCGAAGAAGTACCTTGAACCACCAACGTACTGCCGCGTCTGATTGCGTCAGCCAGTTTGTTATCGGTACTCTGATCAGGAGCCCAGGCGGAATCATCCTGAGTAAAAAGCTTGAAGGTCTGGTTGTTCACTTTGACCACCACTTCACTACCCGCTTTATAGCTATAACCGGCAATATAACTGAACACATTTTTACTGCCTTCCGCCGGACGATGCGTAATCAACGCAAAAATATCCCCACGCTTCGTATAGTCACCTTCATCTTTTTTTGGCTGGCTGACCATATAGCAAACTTTGCCATTGTTTTCCATAAACTTATAAGCTGTCCAGTCGCCATGCTGCCCCAGCAACTCTGGCTCGGATGCCTGGACTGAACTCATCGCACCACCCATAAAAAAAATGGCACTTGTCAAAATTAACCTGCTTAATTGTCTATACTTCATAATGAAAAGCCTTGAGATTGTATTGGATAATCGAGTTTTCTGTAACTGTGCTCAATATATGGAAAATGCATTAGTCTGATTGACTCAATGAAGCAGAAAACTTAAGCGCATCCTTCCATTTTATAGATGTAGTAACCATTATTATTTATGGCATCTATCACATCTGGCGGCGCGCTTTGACTATGACAGAAACTGCATTCTTTACTGGTCACAACGGCATCACCTTCACCAATCGAAACTAACCATTCCTTGGCGTATTCAACGGCTTTTTGGTCATCCTTAACTGCTGTAAAAACATCAAAGTGCATAATATGTCCATCTTTTGCTTTCACATACGTATCATAAACATGAATCTGCATATTTTTCTTCATCCTTAAGATTAAAACTGAAAAAAAGCAAAGCAACATGACCAGAAAATTTTAATCACTCTGCTTTACTGAACGGGGGTTACTATATCAATTAATCCGACAAACCGCCATGATAATGAACAGATTAACAGGATTCTATAAAAGGATTTCAACCAATAACAGCTTCAATACTGCTTCTAGGCGTCTTTTCTGCGCGCGACAATAACACCGTCACGTGTTGGATTGATAAACGTATCAAAGTCAGGGTCATTAAAAATAATTTGATTATGCTCAACAATCGCTTCGGTCCAGCCAAGTACGATATCGGTATAGGTTTCTGCAGCCACGCGACCATGCCACAAGACATTGTCGGCAATATAGAGCCCGCCAGGACGAATTCTATCTTTCGCCATTTGCCACACTTCTGGATAACCACCTTTATCGACATCGTTATAACAGATATCAAACAGGCCGTCGGTCTGCGCAAAAATATCCTGCGCCATACCCACTCTGAAGTCAATGCGATCCCATAAACCGGCCGACGACAAGAATTCCTCCGCACGATCTCTGTTTTCACTGTTGCCGTCACTGCAAATAACCTTTCCTTCCTCGCCAACAACGCGCGCAAACCAGTAGGCGGAGTAACCGTAGCCACTGCCAAACTCAAAAACACGCCTCGCATCAATCATTTTTGCCTGTGTCTCCAGAAAGAGCCCGACCAGTCTTTGAATGATCGGAAAGCTCTTCTGTTTGGCAAGCTCTTCCATTTCAACCAAAACGGGATGATCCGTTTTATCGACCAGGCCACGCATATATCGCTCGATATCCGGGTGTACAGGAATAATTAAACTAGGATTGTCTGATGTTGGTGTCAGTATTTTATCCATAGCAATCTCCGTTGTTTCCTTAATCCGGCGTTGATGCCGTTCCAGTATAACGAACCACATCGGATACTTCACGCTGCCAGCAAATAATTATCGCAGTAATAACCAGCAGCAAAACCGGGATTCTGCCAAAAATCATAAATGTCTCGGTCAATCCCGATAAACCGATGAAACTCATTATACCAATACCCAGCAAGACCAGTCCGCTTCGCTTAAAGGCTTGAAACCAGGCCCAAAATAAAAACAGTAAGGCCATAACCCCCAGCGCACCCAGCTGCATACCGATTTCTATCCAATCGTTATGATAGTGCGACGTTGGATGGAATTTCGGCAGGTCCTTGTAAATTCCGCCCTTATACTGCGTAATTGTTTGTTCAAAATAACGTTCGGGCATACCTGTGCCGTGCCCCACAAGTGGCTTCTCGGCTATTCCATGGAAACCCACATCCCAAAAACCGAAGCGATAACCGACGCTGCTGCTGAAATCTCCTTGCTGCATTTTCTCAAAATCAAGTCCGGCCTGCATCCACCTTTGTTGAGCGACTGGGTTGGTGTTTGCAAAAAATATGGTGACCAGCAACAACATAATGGCAATTCCGGCCAGTGCGTATAATGTTACCCTGAAATAAATGACGATCAGGGCCAACTGCGTTAATACCGTTGCCAGCAAAAAGCCACGCGCGCCCTGATGAAACTGAAGGTACAGCAATACCAGCGCTAATACAGCCAGGCAAGTTTGAACAGTCTTATTGCGACTCATACAGGCCCAACAACATGAAAGCACACTGCCCACGCCGAGCATGGCGGAAAAAGTCAGGTACGTCATATTGAAAACGGGAATGCCCAGTTCTTCTTCAACCATCCAGACATGTAATCCCGCAAATAGCACCATGCAGTACCCCGCAAGCACGGCACCTATCGCCCAAGGCAACCGTTGTTTATTCATCAGCGCAAAAAAAGGCACATAGACCAATAGCAGAAAATATTTCGTCCATTTGTGCCGCCCTTCCAGTGACGCATCACTCCAGAGCAAACCCAGTAACAAAACAGTACATAAAACAAATATCGCCTGGACTAATGGTTCCTTAATGATGCTACCGAATGAGGGCGCACGGTCATCAATTAACCATGCCAGAATCAGAAAGACAACGATGAATTTATACAGGACACTGAACCAAAGTCCCGCACAAAAAACAATCAAGGAAATCCTAATCAGAGTTTCCCGTTGGGGAATATTTAGTTTTTCTAGGCCAAACAAAATCGGTCAGCAAATAAAAATCCAGAATTCAAACAATCAACAGCGTTCAAATATAAAACAGGTTTCCCCCCAGTTCCGGGTCGTTTTATATTTTACCTGGAACCCTGCTGCATGCATTAACTGAACGGCTTCTTTCTGTTCCTCATCTGTACCCAGTTCAATAATGACGGATTTCAGTTGCGGATTGTTGAGTACATTCTCCGCACCTTTTAAAATGGAAATTTCGATACCGTCCACATCGATCTTCATATAATTAGGGCAAGGGAAACCCCAACTGCTGCATAAATCATCCAGAGTAACACCAAACATGCCCTGAGTATGCGATGTAGGAACTCTCATGTTGCGGATATCTTCCTGGCCGAATTGGGAGCGATTTCCACCCGGTATGAATTTAGGAATATAGAGTTTGGAAAACTCGGTTTTACCCGAGACCGCCACACAATATGCGGCAATACTATCGGCAAGATTATTGATAAAAATATTCTTATTAAGTGAGCCTCTTGCAAAATTATCCCAGGTTAGCCGAAAAAAGTTTTGACATCTATCATTGAAGTCAATTTTTTCAATCGATTGATCCTATTTTGTGTCGTCACAAGGTCATATCATCATTTTCTCAAAATCTGGACATATGCCTATCCCCTCAATCGTCGAGATTGATGACCAAAATGGTTTAGATTGCGTTTACGTGACTAAAGTCATCAGCTGATTCGCTGTAAGTGCAAGAATGCCAAACATTAAATGGCACATGACCTTGGCGTGGCCCCGTACACGTACCATGCGCCCGCCAAATTCATCTTTCAATCGCGCATTGACACGCTCAACCGTGCTTCGTTCGTGATAACGGATAACTTCGGCTGGTTTATGACCCACTAAGCGGCAGCGTTTGTTTTCGGCTGCAATTTCCGCTTTCAACGCCGAATTCCAGCGTGGATTCACGTCGATTAGGGGCACATGACCCAGTTGCAGACTGACCTTGCGAATCTGTGGCGCATCATAGGCAGCATCCATCAGGTCATACAGACTAACGATTCGTTCATCGCTCATGTGCATTAGCGGGATGGCTACCTGGCTGTCATGTGTCGATGCCGAAGTCAACAACCCACTCACCGGGATACCGCCGTCTGCCACATCAAGATGCAACTTGTAGCCTATCCAGCTCTCTTTGTAGCCTTTGCTATTTTTCTTGGTGCCGACATTACAGGTCGTTGGCAGGTCTGCGATCATATCGGCCAACGCAATGCCTTCCGCCTGCTTTTCGATGCGAGTCTGTTGCCTAACCCGAACTTCACCTTTTTTGGGTCGTCCACGCTTGCCCGGTGCTGCTTCAATCACGGTTTCCTTGATAGGCTTCTCTCTCGCTTCAATCGCCGTCGAATCACGAGAAATGTGACCTACCAACACGCCGTTATAATTCTTCCGGATCAATGCCTCATGCACCCGCTCGGCCAGACGGGAGTCCGCAAACTCAGCAAACGCACGCGAGAACGTCCATTCATCCGGTACTCTATTGTTGCACTCCCAACCGCAAAGACGACGCAAAGCTTTATCCGTCGCCAGTCGATCCAATAACGCTCGTGTCGTGGGCAGGTTATATATCATCTTGGCTACAAAGGCTCTTGCTATGGCTGCGCGATCTTGTGCAGGGCGTCCCGGAAAACCACAAGGCGTAAATACGAATTCTTCTATGCGAACCAATTCCAGCGTGGTTATCAGTTCCTGCTGCTTTTCCGTTAATGGACCTAGCTCTTCAGATAACCAGGGAAATAACGAACTTTGAATGTTCCACCAAGTTTGTGATAAAGTTTCATGTAGCCTTTTCATTTGTTGATCTTTTTCGAGTTTTTGACAATTCAACTTTATCACCTATGGACAGGCTACTTTCATTTTTTTGGCCTTTCGGACCATTAATTCAGCTCATTTTTTGAATTTTGCAAGTACCTCAAGTGAATAATAATTATTGCTTTGCGGCTCGAATGCAAATATCTGAACGGATTTCCCATATTTTTTTGCCGGATATAAAGAATACTGTCCGATATTGGCGCCAATATCGAAATAACAACTCCCCGGTTCAAATTGATCGAGCCAATCCAGCGTGTCCGGTTCTTTAATGGCATAAGTTCTCGCCCGTTTCAATACGCGCCAGTGATCAACCGCAATTCGAATCGACAGGCCCCTGACCGTGGCGCGGGTAAAACCACCTTTTAACTGATAAAACGCTACAACACAGTTTCTAAAAAAATTTACGAACATCCATACTTCCCTGGCTTAACCTGCTCGTTGCTCGGCGCCTGCTGCTCAGTTCTACTGGCAGGTTTTACTGGCGGATTCTTCCAGCAACGCGACATAGCGCTGCAACACGTTCTCATCTGGAACATCGAGCATTTCGTTCAGGAAGTGTTGTCGATGCGCTTCGTCGTAAAAAACATTGCAACCCTGTTCTAAAAAATAATTGATTTTTTCATACACATCATCCCGGCACCTGAGTTCGGTTTCCGGCATGTAATGGGCTACGGTAGAACGCCCTGCAATCAAATAATCGGCAGCCAGCACCGGCTTTCTGGTCCTGACAGCTTCAAAAATAACCGAAGTAGCCAGATCGATAATGACATCCGCCCAGTTCATCAAATGCACTGAATGCGCTTTATCATCGGCAATACTGACATTCGACAGCTTTTTGATTGCTTTGTCTTTTGTCAGCGATTGCTTCCATCCGCTACGCGTATGCGGCTTAATCATAATTTCAGTCCCGGGAAATTCTGCAATCATATGCACCACTTCGCCGACTTCTTCCCAGAAAGTCGTAAAATTGGCCTTCCTGAGAAAGATCACTATTTTAAGCCGACTGTCCGACGGCGTTATTGGCGATGGCGGCAGAATTTCAGCCAGTTTTGACAGCCATTCTTGACAAAAGCGCGGCGAGCCCAATACCGCTATTTTTTGTTCACCGAGGTAAGGACGAAAACGCTTTGCGCATAGTTCATTGGGAACAACCAGGCAATCAAAAACATCTGCGTTGGAAAAGACCGTATCCGGCCCGAGTTTCCGTTCTCCACGGCGAATCAGCTGATTGACATGCGGACTGTCCCCATGCGGCAGCGAGATGACGCTGAGTTTTCTGGCATGCGCCATTTCAATCAGGATTTTTATCCATTCAACACTGATGACTGAATTTCGCTCCACCCAGTCAAAGGTAATCACACCACCGTCACTGTTTTCAAAACATCGCTGGAACAATGTTTCATTTGTTTGCCGCCAGACTTGCTCGCGCCGAGATTCATCATAGCGCTCGGATAACCGCTTCGCCAATAAACCCAGCACGGGTATACGCCTGACATTGCCGGTTAGCATGTACATTTGCAAACGCCACTTTAAGAAATGCAGCCAACCCAATACCTCGCGCATATGCGCAACGCGGACACCAGAAAGCTGTTTTAAAAACTGTATCCGGTAATCACGACGAAACTTTGCCGATCCAAGCAGCACTACATTGCATTGATGTCCCGAATCAGCCCATTTGTAAATCACCGGTGTGATATGGTCTATATCATTATAATGACGAAGAAAAAAAAGGGCTCTCATCCCTGAGAATATGAACGTAAATTAATTGAAATCGAAAACAGTTTTAAACATTATGGGCTTATCCGGCACGAACTAATTGCCTGCGACTGCCAGCGCAGATGTACTCTATACACATGCCACATACACACCTAACAAACCGGTTTAATTCTACACGCCCGGTCATGACTTTGCCAGAAAACCCCCGGAAAGCACAATTCTTGCTGCAAAACTGTCGCAATCAAACAACTGCGCAGCACGGGTTGTGGATTTAGCCACGAACCCCCCGAATAAATTTGCCCTGACTGACTGATAAATTGGATAATAGCCAGTTATGCAAAACGACATATTGAGATTTCTCAATCAAATAATCAATAATTTAAACGATTCAACATGAAAACAATTGCTGTCATCCCCGCACGCATGGGTTCAACACGTTATCCAGGCAAACCGATCGCGCCGTTATTGGGTCGTCCGATGATTGAGCATATTTATAAACGCGTCGCGCTCAGCAAAGCGCTTGACGCCACCTATATCGCCACCTGTGACGAGGAAATTCGCGAAGTTGCGCAAGGTTTCGGCGCAACAGTCATCATGACGGCCGATACACATGAACGCGCGAGTGACCGTGTCGCTGAAGCAGTGGTTGATCTGGACGCTGATTTGATTGTCATGGTGCAAGGCGACGAACCCATGACGCATCCGGACATGATCGATGCTGCAGTCGCGCCGTTCAACGATGACCCTGAACTGGGTTGTGTCAATCTGGTGCGCCGTATTGATCAGGAATCCGATTTTCGCGATCCCAATACGATCAAGGTCGTCATGGATCAATCCGGCAATGCGCTTTATATGTCGCGTCAGCCTATCCCGACATTGGCAAAAGCAGGCTTTGCGCAAACAATTGCGCACAAACAGGTATGCATTATTCCATTTCGCCGTGACTTGCTTTTCCGTTACACTAACCTGCCGCCCACACCACTCGAACAACTTGAATCTGTCGACATGATGCGTTTGCTGGAACATGGATACACGGTCAAAATGGTACCGACCGAATTCAACACCCAGGCGGTAGATACCGAAGCAGATCTGGCGCGTGTTGCCAGACTGATGGAGAACGACCCACTACTATCCCGTTATTGATCCCTATAACCATTAATATGCAGCTAAAATCAAAACTTGCGCAATCCGCGGTAACCATTGGCTCTTGGATCACGTTGGGCCATACGGCGATTGCCGAAATCATGGCCGAGGCCGGTTTCGACTGGCTGGTGCTCGATATGGAACACAGCGTCCTGGAACTGAATGAAGTCCAGGCTATTATTCAGGTAATCGATGGCAAACAGTGCCCGGCGATTGTTCGATTGACATCCAATCACCCCGACCAGATCAAGCGCGTCATGGATGCCGGCGCAACCGGTGTCATGGTGCCAATGATCAAATCCGCAGCCGATGCTCAGGCTGCCGTTGATGCAGTCTATTACCCGCCACGCGGTCAGCGCGGCGTCGGTCTCGCACGGGCGCAGGGCTATGGAGCAAGCTTTCCCGCTTATCAACAGTGGCTGGAACACAATGCCGTCATTGTCGCCATGATCGAGCATATCGACGCAGTGAATGCAATTGACTCAATTCTGGCTGTGCCGGGTATCGATGCCTATATCATCGGTCCTTATGATCTTTCGGGTTCCATGGGCCGCCCCGGCGATCTGAATCACCCTGATGTGCAAAACGCCATCGCCCGCATACTCGACGCGGGAAAACACGCTCAAAAACCCGGCGGCATCCATGTTATCGAACCCGATCCCGAAGCATTGCAGCAGCGCATACAATCCGGATTCAATTTTCTGGGTTACAGTCTGGATATCCGCATTCTGGATTCCATCTGCCGCAATCACCTGCAACAGATACGCAAAACATTGTAAAAAATTTTATGTACAAATTTGTCATTTCCACTTCGTCATTCGACACCGACAATAACCCGGCAATCCAGCGGCTCATTCAGGCAGGCCTGCAACCGGTTACCAATCCATTTGGCCGGCGATTGACCGAGGATGAAGCCGGGTCTCTGCTGGAAGACGATGTTGTCGGCATGATTGCAGGTATCGAACCGCTCACGGCCCGTGTGATTCAATCCGCAAAAAATCTGAAAGTCATTTCACGTTGCGGCACCGGCATGGACAGTGTGGATCAAACCGCCGCGAAAAATCATGGCGTCACAGTACTCAATACCCCTGAAGCGCCGGCGCAGGCCGTCGCCGAACTTACGATGGGACTCATGCTGGCTGGCTTGCGTCAAATACCCCAAACGGATCAGTTAATCCGCAACGGCGAATGGCCGCGCACGCAGGGCGGCCTGCTGGCCGCACAAACCGTCGGCGTCATTGGCCTGGGCCACATCGGCAAACGTGTGGCTCGATTGTGTCAGGCTTTTGAAGCCCGTGTAATCGCCTGCGATCCATTAGTCAAACAGGCGCCAGAGAACATCGCACTCATGCCGCTGGATCAACTTCTTGAGACAGCCGACATTATCAGCCTACATACATTTTACAGCCCCGAATTGCATCATCTGATCGATACACAGGCACTCGCGCGCATGAAGCCCGGTGCGCTGCTGATTAATGCCGCGCGCGGCGGACTGATTGATGAACAAGCGCTCAAAGATGCCCTGGATTGCGGCAAACTGGGTGCGGCAGCGCTAGATACGTTCGAACAGGAACCTTATCAAGGGCCGCTGCTCGAATGTAAAAATCTGGTCTTATCCTCACACGTCGGTTCTCTGGCCAGAGAAGCGCGTCAGCGCATGGAACTGGAAGCCGCAGACAATTTACTCAAGGGACTCATCGAAGCAGGCGTAATTAATGACACATAGCAACACTTCAATAGATTCACCACTTTCAGATCATACTGTTATCGTTTTCGGCGCCAGCGGCTTTCTGGGCAGCCATGTTGCCGATGCGCTTTCCAACGCCGGTTACAAAGTGCGTTTATTTGACCGCAGCCCTTCCCCGCATCTTAGAAAAGATCAAGAAATGATCGTCGGCGACATCATGGACCTGCAACAAGTCGTCGATGCGGTTAAAGGCGCGGACATCGTCTATAACTTCGCCGCCATCGCCGACATCGACGAAGCACACAACAAGCCGATCGAGACCGTCACCATCAATGTGCTCGGCAATACACATGTACTTGAAGCTGCGCGTCTCGCCAACGTGCGCCGTTTTGTTTTTGCCAGCAGCGTGTATGTCTATTCGGAATCCGGTTCGTTTTACCGCGCCAGCAAACAGGCTTCAGAGCGTTTTACCGAGACCTACCACGACCGTTACGGACTCGAATACAACATTCTGCGTTACGGTTCATTGTACGGGCGTCGAAGCGACCAGCGCAACGGCATCTACCGCATGCTGCACGAAGCCATTACGCACCGCTCAATTACCTACAAAGGCAGTGGAAACGCCATGCGTGAATATATTCATGTGGAAGACGCCGCACGGCTCAGCGTACAAGTGCTCGCACAGGAGTATGCCAACCGGCATCTCATTCTGACCGGGCAGGAGAAAATGCGCATCCGCGATGTCATGACCATGATTTCCGAAATCATGCCGTGGCCGATAACGCTTAATTTCGACGACGCGAATGTCGTACATCATTATGAAATCACACCCTATGCGTTTCAACCGCGTATCGGCCGCAAACTGGTAATTAACGAACATGTCGACCTTGGGCAAGGCCTGCTCGACTGCATCCGGGAAATTCATCAATACCTGGAACATGAGGATGAAAATAATAACGCATCGCCCTCGTCATCCGACAACCGGGCCTGATGTGTATGCTTGATTTAATACCCTTACAGGCGATTATTTTCGATTTTGACGGCGTCGTAGCAGAATCCGGAGAAATCAAGACACAGGCTTTTGCAGAATTGTACCGCGCCTATGGCGATGCCGTGGTTACCGAAGTTGTTCAATATCATACCCAAAACGGTGGACTGTCGCGCTACAACAAATTCCGCTACTATCAGCAGCATTTACTGAACAAACCGCCGTTAACACCGGAAGAAGAAAAAGAACTGGACCGGCGATTTTCAGAACTTGTCGTCGAGGCCGTGATTGCCGCCGACGCCGTTGCCGGTGCTACTGAACTCATCCGTCAACAGGCCGAAAGAATTCCGCTCTTTGTTGCTTCCGGCACACCGGAAATCGAACTCAAGGTTATTGTCGAGCGGCGCGGTTTATCGCCTTATTTCAAACAGGTGCGCGGCGCACCCAAACCAAAAAAAACACTGATTGCGGAAATCCTGGCCGAACACAACCTCAAACCTGAATCGGTATTGATGATCGGTGACGCCATGGCTGATTATGAAGGCGCACAAGCAAACGGCACCGCATTCCTTGGCCGCGTGAAACCCGGCGACGAAAATCCGTTTCCGCCTGGAACACATGTCGTCCCCGATTTAAGCACACTGGTTACATGACCGGCAACATGCACAGTCGGATTAAAAGAAACGTTTTTTCGAATATCGATACTCTGGCGCATGGTTTTGCAGATTATGCAGTTGCAATATTATCCTTGGCGCTCGAAAAACAGCAATCCGCCAGCCTTGTCGTTCCCGGCGGCAATACACCACGCACCTATCTGCCTGCGCTTGCCGCAAAACCGTTACCCTGGAACCGCGTTACCATTACATTGAGCGATGAGCGCTGGGTCGATACCAAATCGGAAGACTCGAACGAATGTCTTGTGAAAAAATTCATGCTGGATCGGTTACCGCAAAAAGCGCATTTCGTCGGCCTCAAAACATGGCATGACACACCTGATGAAGCCATCCCTGAAATCGACCGGCGTCTCGAAAAAATCACGCTGCCGTTTACCCTCACTGTACTTGGTCTGGGCGAAGACGGCCATATCGCATCATTGTTTCCTGGATTGCAACTACACGAACCGCAACAAAACGCGCTGCCATCTCATTGTCTGGCAGTTTATCCTCCCATATCACCTACACCGCGGATCAGTCTGTCGCTCGATGCACTTGCCCGTAGCGAGCAAATTGCCTTGGTTGTCACCGGACACAGTAAACGGAAATTACTGGATCAACTCTCGGATAACCCCAATCGAAGAGTTCCTTTGGTCTGGTTGCTGCAATGGAGTCAGTCGACCATTACTGTTTTTGAAACTGACCGATAATATCCCGGATTTATGACTGAATATCATGATGTCAACATCAAGGCGCTAAAACTTGACGGAAAAGGTATCGCATACCATGACGGCAAGGCAGTACAAATCAATGGTGTGTTACCCGGTGAGCGGGTACGCTACAAACCTGTAAAATCGAGAAAACACGAACAAAGCGGTCGGGCTATGGCTTTGCTGCGCCTCAGCGCCGACCGGGTAATACCGCGCTGCAAGCACTTTGGTTATTTTCAGGGTGCTTGCAGCGGATGCGCCTTGCAACATCTGAACATATCAACGCAAATTGCTGTCAAGCAGCAAACGCTTGAAAATGCCCTGTGGCAGGCGGCAAGCGTGCGCCCGCAAAATCTGTTACCACCTATTGAAGGCCCCATTTGGGGTTATCGCCACCGCGCACGATTGTCGGTACGTTACGTCAAGCGTAGGGGCATTATTCTGGTTGGATTTCATGAGCGCACCCGAAGTTTTGTGGCTGATATGCAATCTTGCGCGATACTACCAGAAAAGGTTTCCGCTTTACTGATGCCGTTACGCAAGTTGATCCAGGAATTATCGATACGCGAACGGTTACCGCAGATTGAAGTGGCGGTTGGCGCTCATGTTACAGTTCTGGTTTTGCGCGTACTCGACGCACCCAGTTCGGACGATCGCGAAATGCTGCTACATTTTGGCCGTACGCATGATGTTTCGATATGGTTGCAATCCCGTGGTCCCGAAACCGCCGCGCCACTTGACAGCAATTCAAATGGATTGTCGCTGGCATTACCGGAATTCGGCATCGATATCCCTTTTGCACCCACCGATTTTACACAGGTTAATCATCAGCTTAATACGCTGCTGGTGAAACGTACCATTGAACTGTTGGCGCCTGAACCCGATGATATCGTCGTTGATTTTTTCTGCGGGCTCGGTAATTTCACGCTCCCGCTGGCAACCCGCGCTCAGCGGGTGATCGGACTCGAAGGATTGCCCACGTTGATAGAACGCGCCGAACAGGCCGCACAGCACAATGACTTGGCACAAAAAACAGTATTTGCCGCACGAAATTTATTTGAATGGAACGCGCAAGACTGGGACACCTTAGTAAATACCTATGGCGGGATAACCAGTCGTGTCGATCGGGTACTGATCGATCCGCCGCGCGCAGGCGCGCTTGCTGTATCACAAGTACTCGCCACGACCCAAACGCCGCCAAAACGTCTAGTTTATATCTCATGCAACCCCGATACACTCGCACGTGATACCGAAGTGCTGGTGAATAAAGGGGGGTGGCAGCTCCTTGCAGCAGGCGTTGTCAACATGTTTCCGCACACCGCACATGTGGAATCAATAACGGTATTTACTCCCCCGGATGACAATTGATGTAATCGCCGGAAAAGTTGCCACTTCAAGGATATGTGATATGTCCTGAAATAGCTATACCTAATAGAGAGGCTGAACAATGCAATTAAAAGCTCAATACCATCAGAAATATTGCCAGGGTACGACGCTTGAAGACAAGCTGAGACAAGGCTAATATGGCTAACATTTTATAATATCCGATCAAGTGCACCAATAAACCCATGGCGTCAATAACAAATAGCATTCTCCTGACCATATTACCGATTGTACTGACTAAGGTCTTGTTGATCAAAAAAGGGCCGCACTACAGCACCGCTATAGTCAACAAAATAACGCTATTCAATAAAAACTACGGGCTCATCCCAAATCAAAGCAGCCATTTCGCAGCGCACACTCGCGCGGATGAATTCCAATTATATTCAAAGTAACAAATCCACTTATATCCCAGCGTTTACCGATTCATTCAGGTAGATCGTTATTATTTACATCATAACTGCAGGCTGGTGCATTAATCAGGTTAAGGTATAATACTTGGTTTATTTATTACTGAATTGTTGGAGGTTTTTATGCCCATTTATGAATATCTTTGCAATTCATGCGGCGCAAAAAAAGAGCATATCCAAAAAATGAGCGATGCGCCAATTCAGGCCTGTCCTGAATGCGGTAGCGCGGCGTATGCTAAACAGATTTCTGCAGCCGGGTTTCAGTTAAAAGGCAGCGGCTGGTACGTAACGGATTTCAAGAACAAGCCTTCGCAACCTTCAGTAAAATCTGAAAAAGGCGACAAACAATCCAAGCCAGCAGAAACACAAACAGATTCTGCGGCAAATACATCAACAGCATCTGTATCGTCAACTGACAATAAAACAAGTACCACTGCAAGTACAACCGTTGACTAAAAAATCAAACGGACAGTTTTCCTTCTGACTTAAATTTCAATTTTCCCCAAAAGCAGCTTTATTACAAATCCAACATCGAACTATGCGTACAAACTACTGCGGAGCCATTAATACACAATACCTTGACAAAATCATCACACTGTATGGCTGGGTCCATAGACGCCGGGATCATGGTGGTGTGATTTTCATTGATTTGCGCGACCGCGAAGGATTGGCACAAGTCGTATGCGACCCTGACAATAATGAAACATTCCAGCTTGCAGAAAAAATCCGTAATGAATATGTTTTAAAAGTAATTGGAAAGGTCAGAAGACGCCCGGAAGGTACGGTTAATCCAGCATTGCATAGTGGCGAAATAGAAATCCTGGTCACAAACATGGAAATACTGAATACCTCGCTGACGCCGCCATTTCTCATGGATGACGAACATATCAGCGAGTTTGTCCGCCTGGAGCACCGCTTTCTCGATTTACGCCGCCCGGTCATGCAGTCCAATTTAAGACTAAGACATAAGGTTACGATGGCTGTGCGTGTTTTTCTGGATCAGCAGGGCTTTTTAGATATTGAAACACCCATACTCACCAAATCAACACCTGAGGGTGCGCGCGACTATCTGGTTCCGTCACGCGTCAACGCGAATCACTTCTTTGCCCTGCCGCAATCACCTCAGTTATTCAAGCAACTGTTAATGGTTTCAGGGTTTGATCGTTACTACCAGATTGCACGTTGTTTTCGCGATGAAGATCTGCGGGCAGACCGGCAACCCGAATTTACGCAAATCGATATCGAAACATCCTTTCTGACAAGCGAAGAAATCATGGCCTTGATGGAAGAAATGATACGTAGTCTCTTCAAGTCTGTAAGCAATATTGATTTACCCAACCCTTTTCCGCGCCTGACTTATGCTGAAGCCATGCATAAATATGGCAGTGACAAACCGGATTTGCGCGTTCCACTGGAGTTAACGGAATTGACCGATATCATGAAAGAAGTCCCGTTCAAGGTTTTCCGTGAAGCCGCAGAAAAGCCTAATGGACGTGTTGCAGCATTGCATGTACCGAATGGCGGGCAATTGACGCGCAAGGAAATTGACGACTACACACAATTTGTCAGCATATACGGTGCCAAAGGGCTGGCTTATATCAAGATCAACAAACTCAATGATGGACAAGCGGGACTGCAATCCCCTATTCTGAAATTCCTGCCGGAAAGCACAATCCAAACCATCTTGAATCGCACAGGCGCCAAAGATGGTGACCTGATATTCTTCGGTGCTGATAAGGCCAAGGTTGTCAATGAATCACTTGGCGCGCTACGCATCAAGATCGGACATCAGCATGGCCATGCTTCATCCGATTGGCAGCCCGCCTGGATTATCGATTTTCCTATGTTTGAATGGGACGAGGAAGAGAATCGCTGGCAGGCGCTGCATCATCCGTTTACTTCACCTGCAGATGGCCACGAAGACCTTTTACATAGCAATCCGGGTGATGCACTGTCCAAAGCGTATGATATGGTACTTAACGGCTCGGAAATCGGCGGGGGTTCAGTACGTATTCACCGCAAGGAAGTCCAGTCAAAAGTATTTCAGGCACTCAACATCTCTGATGAAGAAGCTCAGGAGAAATTCAGTTTCTTGTTGGAAGCACTGCAATATGGCGCACCGCCGCATGGCGGCATTGCCTTCGGGCTTGACCGGATTGTGACGTTGATGACCGGATCAGAATCCATTCGCGATGTTATTGCTTTTCCCAAAACACAGCGTGCGCAGTGCTTATTAACACACGCACCCAATACCGTAGACGAAAAACAGCTAAAAGAACTGAATATCCGGCTACGCAAAACAGATCAAACTAAAAATTAGTGCTTTAAGCAGAATCCCCGAAAAGGCTAATGTATAAAATTCCCGTCTCTGTTTTAGTTGTCATTCACACCCTGGATTTACAGGTACTTTTACTTGAACGGGCCGACCATCCTGGATATTGGCAGTCTGTTACAGGCAGTCAAAACAAGGGAGAAACTTTTCAGCAAACTGCACTGCGCGAAATTAGAGAAGAAACAGGTCTGGACCCTTTTGATCATCAGTTATTAGACTGGAAAACTGAAAACAGGTATGAAATTTTTAAGGAGTGGCGCTGGCGCTACGCGCCTGATGTCACGCATAACATAGAGCACGTCTTTAGCCTGTGTCTGTCAGAAAAAAAATCTATCACGATCGCGCCGAAAGAACATCTTAGTTATCTTTGGCTCCCTTGGAAACAAGCTGCCGACAAGGTATTTTCCTGGAGTAATGCCGAGGCAATTCTACACTTGCCGCAACACAGGAATGAAAGCAGTCAATATTCGTTATCTCCGACCTGATGGACATCCTATCAAAAGAATGGCCGAATCATAAAGAGTCATATCTTTCTGCCTTACAATAGTACCGAGATATCGATCAATTCGGATAGGCCACAGTTATCCGGTTCAGCCTGAAACGGTACAATACCCATCAGTGGACAAACAAGCCGCTGTTTCAAAGTAACGATATTTTCGTCAAGCGCCAAGAAATCCGGATCGATACAGTTGGCCACCCAGCCTGCCGGCGAAAATCCAGTATGCTGTATAACCCGCATTGTTAATAATGCATGATTGATACACCCCAGTCGCATACCAACAACCAGAATGATCGGAAGATTCAGCAGTCGCGCCAAATCCGAAGTATCCTGGCATTCATTTACCGGAACCAGAAAACCACCGACGCCCTCTACAACCACATAATCTGCTTTCGTACTGATTTCTTGAAACGCCTTATTAATTTTTTCCAAGTTAATTTCAATAGCCTGCTGTCTGGCAGCAATATGCGGCGCTATTGGCGAATCCAGCGCATAAGGATTGATCAGCTTGACGTCAACATCAACAGTGCTTGCCGCACGCAGCAATTCCACATCCATCCATTGTCCGTTTTCACGGCCTGCTGCAATCGGCTTCATACCTACAACCGTCTTACGCTGTTTAGCCAAAGCATTTAATAATAAACAACTGACAAATGTTTTACCAACACCGGTGTCAGTTCCGGTCACAAAAAAACCTGCACACATATTCATTAATTCATGAGGATTTGCTTGCGGATTTCCGGTGTTATTACAGATTGTTTAGGCGGCAATTTCCAGGCATGGCCGTAAATCACTTCAAAAGTCGCAGGCAGTTTTCCGTTCGATCGCATTGTTTCATATTGATCAACAACGCGTTGCCATTTTGTTTTTCCTGTCAATCCCCGCTGTCGGCCTTTAGCCACGTTATGTGCTCCGATGGACTTGAGATCGTGCATAATGCCGATGACTTCATCGTAAGTCACCGTTATATACTCCATATCCATTACCGGCGTTGCAAAACGATTATGCACCAGAAGATCGCCAATATCATGCATATCAATGAATTGATTGACATGAACAAACGTATCGGCCGTCTCGAAAACATGTCTTAGTTCCTTTAAGGTATCAGGACCAAATGTACTGAACATAAAAAGACCATCAGTCGTTAATACACGGTTGATTTCCCGAAATGTGCGATCAAGATCATTGCACCACTGCAGCGCAAGATTTGACCACACCATGCCAACACTTTCATCTTTAACGGGCAAACACTCAATATCCGCACAAACGTACTGCGTTTGTCTGCTATAAAACGGCCAGAACCGATACCACCACGGCTCAAATGGTTTTGCTTGTTGCAGCATGGCCCATGCAATATCCAATGCCATCAGACGACTATTCGGATACCGTTTCCCGAGTTTCTGAGTACCATACCCCGTACCACTGCCTGCATCCAGGATCGAATCCGGCAGATACTTGATATAGTCCAGCCGGGCAAACATACGGTCACTGATTTCCCGTTGTAAAACAGCAGCCTGATCATAACTTGTCGCGGCATGCTCAAAGGCTTTGCGCAACAGGCGTTTATCTAAGAAATAATCAGTTTTCATGAATACACGCTACAAATTTCTCGGGATCAGTGATAAAGGGTGCATGCCCGCATTTCGGAAACAGGACTAGTCTGGCGTTATTAAATTGCTGACTCATCCATTTTGCTGCAGATGGATGCGTTATCATATCATTCTCACCATGGAGTAATAACACCGGCTGGGTAATTCGATGCAGTTTGCTGCGCATATCATTTGTTTGTAATATCAAAAGCCCTTGTTGCAACGCATTATAATCTGGTGGATCACGTTCAAAAAAATATTCGCGTAACTGAGCCAGTGTGTTTGCGCTATTTCTCCCTCCATTTATTTGCAAAGTCAAAAAGCGATTTATTGTTGTTCGAAAATTTTGATGCAAATTTGCCATAAAAAATTGTAAAAAACTGCCTTCCATTCCCCAAGGCCAGTCTGGATGTTTCACAAAACAAGGCGTGGTGGAGACGAGCACCAGTTTTTTTACGCGTATTGGATCGGCGAGCGCCAATCCCATTGCAACCTGTCCACCTAACGACCAACCACAAATGGTGCAACGATCAGGCAGGGTATCCAAAATAGTTTTTACAACTTGATCGAAATCGCCAGGTTCCTGGTTAGGGCTTAGTCCATGTCCGGGCAAATCAATCAAATGTACGCGATAATGAGATACCAGCCGAGCAAGAATGCCTTTCCACACGCCACTGTGCATGGCCCAACCATGTAAAAAAACAATATCCGGACCTTCCCCGAGAGTTTCAATATGAATCGACTGCTTTGACATGTAGACTTATCCAGCTTCTGCCAGTTTATGCAACTCTTCGGCCAAACGTAGAATATCAGCTTCCTGATGGCCCGCAGATAAAGAAATACGTAATCGCGTAGTTCCTGTTGGAACGGTAGGTGGACGAATGGCCGGTACTAGAATATCACGCGCTTTCAACGCTTGACTAACGCGTACAACCTCCCTGACATCTCCGACAATCACAGGCTGAATAGGCGTACTCGACGGTAACAATGGCCACGGCAAGGTTTGAAGTTTTTCTTTAAGCAACTGAATATGGCGCATTAATTTTTTTCGCCGCCAATCCCCTTGCGCAATCAATTTCAGACTTTTCTTCAGCGCATGCGACAGCAGAGGCGGAGTTGCCGTCGTATAGATATAGCTTCTTGCCGATTGTATCAGGGTCTCGATCACTTCATTTGAAGCAGCAACGAATGCGCCAAAAACTCCCGCAGCCTTACCCAGTGTGGCCATGTATATGATATTGGACGAATGCTGCTTGGCTATTTCTGTAGCAAACAGTAATCCACGCCCTTTGCTGCCAAGCACACCAAATCCATGTGCATCATCCAATACAAGCATGGCGCGGTATTTCTCGCTCAAATAAGTCAACGCTTCAACAGGTGCAATATCACCATCCATACTGAATACTGCATCAGTAATAATTAATTTGCGTTTAGCGCGGGAATTGGCCAGCCGGTGTTCCAGAACTGCCAGATCAAGGTGCGGATAGCGAATCAACTGAGCCCGTGAAAGTATCGCAGCATCATTTAACGATGCATGATTCAATTTGTCTGCAAAAATTGCATCGCTTCGACCGACCAGTGCCGTCACGACGCCAATATTCGCCATGTAACCGGTAGAAAATAATAAGGCGTTTGGAAAACCAGTAAATTGCGCAAGCGTTTCTTCCAGTTCATGATGCGCAATATTATGTCCATTTACCAAATGCGATGCACCCGCGCCTACACCGTATTGTTTCGCCCCTTCACAGACTGCCTCGACTAACTCAGGGTCGTTGGCCAGACCCAGATAGTCGTTGCTGCAAAATGAAAGATACTCATGATTGTCTATCGTGATATGCGTCGACTGAGGGCCTTCCAAAACAGAACGGTGACGTTTTAATCCTCGCAGCTCCAGATCATGCAATTGTTCATTAAAATCAAAAACATGCATTTATTTTTTTCTAAGATATTCCTCGAGTTACTGTGACTGCATACCCAGTTTGTCAAGCAGTGCCTGGTCCTGTCTTACTTCTGGATTGCCGGTGGTTAATAGTTTGTCGCCGTAAAAAATAGAATTGGCGCCCGCAAGAAAACACAAGGCCTGAACCTCTTCTGACATTTCACGCCTACCGGCTGATAAGCGTATCATTGCCTTCGGCATGGAAATACGCGCAGCAGCTATCGTACGCACAAATTCCAGTGGATCCAGTTTTGCCGTTCCATAGAGCGGTGTTCCCTCCACCTGGACCAAATTATTGATTGGTACCGACTCTGGATAAGGATTAAGATTAGCCAGTTGCGCAATCAAGCCGGCGCGCACTTCTCGCGTTTCGCCCATGCCGACAATGCCACCGCAACAGACATTAATACCCGCATCACGCACATCCTGCAATGTTCTTAATCGGTCCTGATAATTTCGAGTGCTAATGATTTCCTCATAGAAATCCGGCGAGGTATCCAGGTTGTGATTATAGTAATCCAGTCCTGCCTCACCTAACTGTTTTGCCTGCCCGGGCTTTAGCATACCCAATGTTGCGCAGGTCTCCATTTCCAGTGCTTTCACAGCACTTATCATTTCTGCGATTTTTTCTATATCGCTCTGTTTAGGGCCCCTCCAGGCTGCCCCCATACAGAATCTTGTAGCACCTTGTGACTTCGCTGCGGCAGCTGCATTAACTACGCTTTCCACGGACAGCATGGTCTGATTCTCTACACCGGTATGATAACGCGCAGCCTGCGGACAATAACCACAATCCTCCGGGCACCCTCCTGTTTTAACAGATATTAGTGTTGATAACTGCACGACATTCGCATCATGATATTGACGATGCATTTGTTGCGCCTCAAAAATTAAATCGTTAAAAGGCTTATCAAGTAACGACTGTATCTCGTTAATACTCCACTTCATGGATTCAAACGTTTTTTCACCTCTATTTTTGTCAACATTTCGATCATCAGCCGAGTCCGTCACGGGAAAATTACGATGCATACCTGATCCCTTGCATAAAATTTGATAGCATATTCAGTATTTCAATTTATAATTTAAAAGATAATTACGGATTCCTGCATTATTGTCAATTTAAGTATTTTTTTAAGCACTTTTTATTCAGACATAACGTGTGAAAAACCTTTTTTATAAAAACTGTATTCTTTGTAATGCGCTATCGAATCAATATTTCTGTACCGCTTGCCACAAAAGTATACCCAGACTCTCTGCCAACCAATGCATCACTTGTTCAAAAATTATTACCATTAACCAGAATAACAAATGTGGAGCCTGTCTTTCCACTCCCCCCGCTTATGCCGCTACAATTGCAGCACTCTCATATTCCTTTCCAGTAGATGCACTAATACATGCATTGAAATATGGAATGCAGCTTGCCATAGCGCCGGTTTTAGCTCAATTATTTATTGATAAACTTAACTCCCTGGAATTATCTGAGTTCCCTGATTTGGTTATTCCAATGCCACTGCATCCAAAGCGATTACAAGAAAGAGGATTTAATCAGGCACTAGAAATTGGTCATCATTTGACTCGCCAGTTAAATATCGTATTATCTTCGAATAGTTGCAGGCGCATCAAAAATACACCACCACAAACAGATCTTCCCTGGAAAATGCGTGAAAAAAATATCCAGAAAGCCTTTAGCTGTAATATCGATTTATCTGAAAAACATGTCGCAGTGCTTGATGATGTAATGACAACAGGCGCAACACTAAATGAGTTAGCAAAGCAATTACGTAAACAAGGCGCAAAAAAGATTACCAACTGGGTTATTGCAAGGGTCCAGTCTGATAAATTCCAAACACAGTCAACAACTTCTGAAATTTAGGCGTTAAGAAAATAACCATACCAAACCTCATGTTGAATATTATTCTGTATCAACCGGAGATTCCACAAAATACGGGTAATATCATTCGGTTATGTGCCAACACAGGTACGCAGCTACATTTGGTAAAGCCTTTAGGGTTCGTTTTGCGCGATAAACAACTGTTACGTGCAGGGCTTGATTATCATGAGCTAGCACGTATCACGACTCATGAAAATTGGACGGATTGCTTAAATATAATGAAAAAAAAAGAAAAACGCATTTTTGCCGTAACCACAAAAGGAAAAACACGCTATGACAAAATCAGATATATATCTGGTGATACATTTTTATTTGGATCAGAAACTAAAGGACTGCCAGAGGAAATTCTGTGTAGCTTCTCTTCACAAATGCGCATTCGAGTACCTATGGTACCAAACAGCCGCAGCCTGAATATATCGAATACAGTCGCTATTATCACGTATGAAGCATGGCGACAGATAGGATTTCAGGCTGCAATATAAGATAAATTTTTAATGCAAATTCAGGTTTTCATTCAAGATACGAGGCGTTACAAATACCAGCAATTCCCTTTTATCATCCTGTTTGGCGGTATTTCTGAAAATATGACCAATATACGGAATATCTCCTAACAACGGCACTTTGTTTACCACATTATTCTCGGCGCGCTCAAAAATACCACCGATGACAACTGTACCGCCATTTTCTACCAGAACTTTTGTTGTAACTTGTTTTGTATTAATAGGAGGCGGCAGAAAAGCATTGATACTTTCACCAATTTTATCCTGGTTAACACTAAGTTCCATATCAATCTGATTATCATAAGTAATCAATGGCTTAACTTTCAAGCTAAGCGTCGCATCCATAAAGCGGATACTTGTTGCACCGCTGCTGGTTGCCTGCTGGAAAGGCACACGATCACCCTGTTCGATAATTGCTTCTACGCCATGTGCTGTCACGACACGTGGACTGGCAATAACTCGACCTTTGGTATCTGTTTCCAGCGCGGATAATTCTAGGTTAATCAATCGGGAATTATTAATCTTTAGCAAACTTAAGCCCAATGTTGCAGGCCCGCCAAGCAGTGCAGCCCCTGCAGCTGGTAAATTTACATTTAACCCATCATTTAAAATCAATTTTCTATCTTCGCCTAATGCCGAACTATTATCGTCAATGTTACCACCCACCATCAATTCGTTGTTACCCGGTCTTGAAATTTGCTTGACACCGAAACGCGCACCCAGATTACGGCTAAAAGTCTCTGTCGCTTCAACAATCCGTGCCTCTATCATGACCTGTCTTTCATATACATCCAACCGTTTGATGCGTTTTCTAATCTCGCCGATTTTCACCGGAATATCTGTTACCGTCATTGTATTACTGATTTCATCTAAATTCATCGCGCCACGGTCACTCAGCATACCCTCAAACGAAATCGAATTTACCCGACGGTGGTTAAGCTGGAAAGTTTCAGTAATTAGAGGCTCCATTTCAGCGACTTGCTGTTTTGCCTCCAGCTCAAGCAACTCTCTATCAGCCATTTCTTTACTCGGTGCTACAAAAATGACATTTCCTGTCTGACGTTTGGCAAGACCATTTGCTTGTAGTACGATATCAAGCGCTTGGTCCCAGGGAACATCTCTCAAGCGTAGCGTCAGATTTCCGCCGACAGAATCACTGGCGATAATATTTAGGTTCGTAAAATCAGCAATAACCTGCAAGACTGCCCGCACCTCAACATCCTGGAAATTAAGCGACAATTTCTCACCGACATATCCACCATTTTCACGCCTACGCTTTGCAATCTCATCTTCATCTTCAGTCAATGCGCGCACTTCCAGGACAAACCGAGTATCCGTCTGACGTGCCGTATGTTCCCAGCGACCAGAAGGTTCGATAATCATCCGAACATTATCTCCTTGCATGGTAGTGTTAATAATTTGTATCGGCGTCGCAAAATCTATCACATCAAGCTTTCTTTCCAGATTACTGGGCAAATAGGTATCGATAAATTCCACGACGAGATTCTCTCCGAGCTGATTCACGTCTATACCTGCACCAGCATGCACCATATCAACAATGATTCTACCCTCACCACTTTCGCCACGACGAAAATCAATATCAAGTAAACTATTCAGTTCCTTCTCCAAGTTGTCCTGAGCAAAGTATACAGTTGAACTCGTACTCTGGCGCTCATCAACAGTTTTGAGAACGATTAAAAATGAATTATCTTGCACTACTGTTTCATGCTGCATCAAGCCGGATAGATTAAACACTAAACGTGTGCGATCGCCAACCTGTACAATATTGATACTGTGTAGATCTCCTTCTTCCACTTCCTGATAATTTCTTCCCAATCCATTGGAAACATTATGAAAGTCAAAATATAATCTATGCGGGTTGCTAAGAGAGACTCCTGTGGGCACATTCGCAATCGGCTGATCAAGATCCAGCTTAGTAACTACTTTACCATTTTCCAGAGTAGAAACTTGAATTGAATTCACGGTATTATATAGTTTCTCATGTATGGTATCGGCATGGACCGAGTATGTTAATAAACATAACAATGTTACAAACCACAGCCTAAATAATAATTTTCTGTTAATGGGAAGCCTCATTGTTAAACTCCTAATCATTAAGCATAAGTGTGCTAATACGCTCAGTCCATTCATTGATACCATCTTGAACTAATTCTCTTAATTTAATCTGTGACTCAGAAATTTGATTTATCCTTCCATAATCCTGACCTAGATAATTTCCAACACTGACCCGAAGCAAGCTTCCTTCCGGTGTTTTAACAACACCATAAACAACCTCATCTTGTTCTAATGAACCCACCATTTCCAAGCTCTCCAATGGAAAGTTTTCTAAAAACTCTTTTCGTCTTGTCAAATCAGGCTTGATTCCATCATTCGACTGTTGCACCTGTTCATTTTTTCTTGGAACAAAAGGGCTTGGAATATCAAAAGCCTCGTAGGTAAAAAACTCAAATAATTTAACTTCTGGCAGTGGGTCAACCTGCCCACGAAGGCCGTTGCCAGCATTGTTGATAAATTCGTTTAAGTCACCATGATCACTATTCTCGCAAGCCATTAACAAAATACTTACAATTATTATCAACAGGTATTTTGTTTTCATTGACTTTGCACTCCTTGATCTATTACCTCATTTTCGTCTAGGTAACGGAATGTTTTAGCAACAGCGTCCAGCATTAACAAATTGTCACTACCGGGAACAACATTGATATCATTGAGTGTCACAATCCTGGGCAATTGCGCAATATCACTGGCAAATGAACTGATGTCATGATACCCGCCGGTTACCCTTATGGATACCGGCAATTCCGCATAGAATTCATGGAGTATTTCATTTTCGGCAGGTTTAAATAATTCAAACTGCAGCCCTCTTCCCAAACCTGCCTGGTTGATATCAACTAACAACGCTTCCATTTCAGATTTATTTGGAAGCTGTTTCAAAAGTGCACTTAACGACTGCTCAATATCATTTAATTGCTGTTTTAAAATAGGCAAGTTAACAGCACTACGTTTTTTCACGAGATATGTATCCTTCAGTGTTTGTTCTTCTGAACGAATATTTTCAAGATTGTTTAATTGATCTTGCCAAACGAAATAATAACCAGCTCCGATTATTACAATTAGCAAGAACAATAATGCAATCATCCTAATTGAACTTGGCCACTTACCGGGATCATTTGGATCAATATGGCGTAATTCTTCAAGCATATTCATAACAAACAAACCTCACAAAACATTAGTTTCCGCAGCAGCAATGTCGTCATCGGTAGTAACTGCCGACTTTAGTTGGATATTCAAATTAAATTCATTCTGTCGAGTATTGTTTACCGACACAGCCTTAATCTCGATTAATGAAGGAGACTCAAGCCACGAAGACGATTCCAGATTACGCATTAATGTCGACACCCAGGCATTTGATTGCGCATAACCGGTTAAATTAATCCGTCGCCCTTCTTGCTTGACACTTTTCAGATAAACACCATCCGGTAACAATCTAACCAGCTGATCTAATAAATGAACAACCTCTGACCGATTTCCCTGCAATGTTTCTACAACAGCTTTACGTGCAAGCAACTCTTGTATTTGGCTCCTAATGTCCCTTATTTCCGCAATCTGTTTATCGAGAATAGCAATATGATTATTTAAAAATTGGTTTCGCTCACTTTGGCGCACAATTTTTCCATCGATAATGGTATGTACGCACCAAATTGCCAGCAAACCAAGCACACAAACAATTCCCGCGAAGATCGCAAACTGTTGCTGCCGTTCCTTACGTTTTAACTCGCGATGAGGAAGAAGATTAATTCGAATCATGATGGATCAAAGCTACGCATAGCCAAACCACAAGCAATTAAAAGAGATGGCGCGTCAATATTGATTTGCCTTGGAATGATACGGCTGGACAGTTCCATACTTGAGAATGGATTTACAACAAGAGTGCACACCTGTGTACGTGAACCTATGATCTCATCAAGACCAGGTATTGCGGCACACCCTCCAGCAATCAGAATGTAATTAATTTCGGTATATTGGGTTGATGTATAAAAAAACTGAATGGCTCTCATTACTTCAATTGCCAATGTTTCACAAAATGGCTGAAGCACATCTGTTTTATAATTTTCAGGCAGATTACCGTTACGTTTGGCCTTTTCTGAATCTTCAAATGACAAATTAAATTGATTATGAATTTCTTGAGTGAGTTGATCCCCGCCGAATGGCTGGTCACGCATATATACAGACTCACCATTATGCAACACATTGGTTTTCATAACAGTTGCACCAATATCAACTATTGCGATCACTTGACCATCACCGCCATCCGGCAGTTGATCCTTTATCAATTCAAATACAGCTTGTGCCGCATAGGGTTCCACATCCATCACTATGGTTTTTAAACCCGCTGTCAACGATGCCGCAACACGATCTTCAACTTTATCTTTACGAGATGCCGCAATAAGTACTTCCACTTCATCTGGATTGTTAGGTAAAGGTTTTAAAACTTGATAATCAAGATTCACTTCATCAAGTGCAAAAGGAATATATTGACTTGCTTCGTTCTCAACTTGGAACTCCAAATCATCCTCACGCTGTCCAGAAGGAACGATTATTTTTTTTGTGATAACATCAGATGCTGGTAAAGCCATTGCAATTTTCTTGCATTTAGAGCTCAATCGTTTCCAACCACGCTGTATACATTCACTCACAGAATCCATGTTTACAATCGCACCATCTTGAACAGAATCAGCCTGCAATGGTTCTATTACATACCGCTCAAGACGATAACTGCCATTACCCTTGCCAGCTTTCGATAATTCAACCATTTTTACTGATGAGGAACTAATATCAACACCAATTAAAGTTGGAGACTTTAATTTCAGAAAATCGAGATTAATATCAAATTTTTCCTTGAACATTGTTCTATTTGAGTGGATACTCACCTATTAATTATTTCCAGATTTACAAAGATAAAGTTGTGCATAAAATTTTAGGCTTAAAAAATTATTACTCTAAGAAGCTGACAAGATGACAAGATGACAAGATGACTACAATTTTGACAGACTAAAAAAAAAACCATTTATGGAAAAAAAGGGCTTTAATACCCTTAAACTGTTTTAAAAAGTATTGCACAATGTTTTGAATCTAACGTCATGATTACCCGCTGGCTTTATTATTTTTTCGTTACTTTTTTTGCTTTAGGTATTATTGGTGTGTTGCTGCTTATCTTTGCAGCACTTGTTACATTCTCCTCGTTACCTACCCTTAATGCATTAACGGATTACAGACCCAAAATACCACTCAGAATATATAGTGATGAAGGTTTGTTAATTGGCGAATTCGGTGCTGAAAGGCGTAATCTTGTCGGCATTCATGAAGTTCCTGTACATCTTAAACAGGCTATCCTAGCCGCGGAAGACGACCGTTTTTATGAACATAGTGGCGTAGATTATTTAGGTGTTTTACGTGCTGCTTATTCCAATTTCACTGCCGGGAGCGTGCGCCAGGGTGCTAGTACGATCACAATGCAGGTTGCAAGAAACTTTTTTTTAACCAGAGAAAAAACACTCACGCGGAAATTCAGTGAGGCATTACTTGCATTTAAAATCGAACACAACTTAAGCAAAGATAAAATTCTGGAGTTGTATATCAATCAAATTTATCTTGGTCAACGTAGCTACGGTTTTGCAGCCGCTGCAAAGACTTACTTCGGAAAATCATTGCATGAAATTAACATGGCAGAGGCTGCCATGCTTGCCGGACTGCCTAAAGCCCCTTCAAGTTTTAATCCGGTAGTTAATCCTAAACGTGCAAAAACAAGACAACTCTATGTACTCGGCCGTTTACACAAACTCAATCACATCTCTGAACAAGAATTCAAACAATTAGAGAAACAACCTGTCCCTATTGTGAAGCAATCCAGAGTATTTGCGATACCTGCTGATTATGTAGCTGAAATGGCAAGACAAGTTGTTTATGACCGTTTGAACGAGGATGCCTATAGTAGAGGCATAAAAGTCTACACAACAATTCGACAACTCGATCAGCAAGCTGCATATCATGCATTACGAACAAATGTACTGGAATATGACAAACGCAGGGGGTATCGAGGCCCAGAAGCTTATATTGATTTAATGAAATACGGAACAGACCAGGAAAAAACCCTAGAAGAAGCACTTGAGGACTTTAGTGAAAGTGACAATATTATCCCAGCAGTTGTATTGACTGTAAAAAATAATGAAATTCAGGTCTACAAAAAGGGAGCGGAAATTATACAAATCAAATCGGAAGGGCTTAAGTTTGTAGAAAAATATCTAACCGCGCAAAAAAATGCTGATAAAAAGTATATCAGCCCTGGTGCAATTGTACGTATTCAGCAAGATTCAAAGAAAATCTGGCATGTAATCCAACTACCAAAAGTCGAGGCAGCCCTCGTTTCCATCAATCCGCATGATGGTGCTATACACGCACTTGTTGGTGGTTTTGATTTTCATCAAAACCAGTTTAACCATGTAACGCAAGCATGGCGACAACCTGGCTCCAGCTTCAAACCCTTCATTTATTCGGCATCGCTAGAAAAAGGCTTTACCGCTGCAACGATCATTAATGACGCACCACTGTCTTTCAGTGCTGCCCAAACTGGGAGCAAATTATGGGAACCAAGAAACTTTGATGGTAAATATGGCGGACCAATGCGTATGCGTGAGGCATTAGCCAAATCCAAAAATCTTGCTTCTATTCGAATTTTACAAGCAATTGATCTTAAATATGCGCAGGATTACATCACAAGATTTGGTTTTGAAGCAAATAAACATCCACCCTATTTACCAATGGCCTTAGGCTCAGGCTCGGTAACACCATTACAGATGGCGACAGGGTATGCTGTTTTTGCAAATGGGGGATTCCGGGTTAAACCCTATTTCATTAAGCGCATTGAAGATGAAAATGGTAATATTCTTGAACAAATGCCAAATGAAATTACATTGAGCGAAGCAAAACAAGTCATTGATCCTCGTAATGCTTTTATCGTAACAAGCATGATGCAAGATGTAATTAATCATGGGACAGCAGTCAGAGCAAAACAATTAGGACGCTCGGACCTAGCTGGAAAAACAGGGACTACCAGTAATTTTATTGACGCCTGGTTTTGTGGGTTCCAAAAAGACTTGGTTGCAATTGCATGGATCGGATACGACGATCCTCAATCTCTAGGAAAAAATGAAACCGGTGGTCGTGTTGCGTTACCAATCTGGATGCAATATATGGGTACCGTTCTTAAAGACGAGCCAATAGCGAGATATATTCCGCCTGAAGGAATTATAGCTGAAAAAATTAATCCGGAAACCGGCTTAAGAGTATTGTCAAACGGTATTACCGAATACTTCTTTCATGAACAGCTACCCCCTCTCTCAAATGATCACTTCATTGAATCGGGAAAATCAACGCAAATTTTGAAGGATCAATTATTCTAAGCAGTTTACCTTATAAAAAGCTTCGATTATCTCAAAATGCGAATTCCCAAGAAGTTACAACGAACGAACTTAGTCAACTTTTTAAACTGTTTGTTTTTTATCTCATCTTGTTAAGCCAAGCAGCAGCCTCCAAGGCATAATATGTCAGTATCCCATCTGCACCCGCCCGTTTAAAAGAAAGCAACGATTCTAAAACACAAGCTTCTTCATTTAACCAGCCATTAATTGAGGCAGCTTTAAGCATTGCATATTCCCCGCTAACCTGATAAACAAAAGTCGGGGTTTTAAAATGATCTTTAACATGTTTTACAATGTCTAAATACGGCATACCCGGTTTTATCATGATCATATCCGCGCCCTCGGTCAAATCAAGTCCAACCTCCCACAACGCTTCACAGGAATTAGCTGGATCCATTTGGTATGTATATTTATTACCTCCTCCCAAATTTGCTGCAGATCCGACCGCATCTCTAAACGGACCATAAAAACTTGATGCATATTTTGCTGAATACGCTAAAATTCGTGTGTGAATAAACTGATTTTTGTCCAAAACATCCCGGATAGCACCGACCCGCCCATCCATCATATCAGAAGGCGCCACAACATCAGCGCCTGCATGTGCATGTGCTAATGCTTGTTTACAAAGCACCGCTACTGTCTCATCATTCATGACATAGCCATTCTCATCAATTAGTCCATCCTGACCATGGCTGGTATAAGGGTCCAAAGCAATATCCGTAATTACACCTAGTTCAGGAAAGTTTTGCTTCAATTCCATTACAATTCTCGGCACAAGGCCTTCTGGATTATATGCTTCTTCAGCTGTCAAGCTTTTTAAATGCGTATCTATAACAGGAAAAATTGCCAGAGCTGGTATGCCCAACTGTAAACAACGTTCGGCTTGTTTCATCAATAGATCAACGCTGTGGCGTCTAACGCCAGGCATTGAGGAAACATTTTCTTCTCGATTCATGCCGTCCAAAACAAAAACAGGATAAATAAAATCATTCACATGAAGATAATTTTCCTGGACGAGTCGACGTGAGAAATTATCGCGGCGCAATCGTCGCATTCTTTTCTGTGGAAATTGACCCAATGAATTCATCATAACTTATTTATTTGAAGTAAATATTAAAAAATTATTTTTCAGGGAACTTGTATTATGTTTATATTGTCTTCTTAATGGGCATAAAAAATTTGTCCCCTGTCTTTTCTCCCTGGAGGCAGGGCCTTATGTGATATTAAGGCGGTTCCCCCCGGTTTTTTACTCCCCTTTAACCGGGGGTCTTTTATTTTGTGTATGTCTAGACTTTATCTTACAAAGCGGCATTGTTACAAATCCAGTTACCAATCATTTTATTTGCTTCTTCAATACCTGTTGCTTTGGTGCTCGAAAATAATTGCACGCTCACCATAGGATATTGTAAGACTAAACTTTTTTTAACTGTATTAAGTGTGTAATTAGCTTGACACCGACTTAGTTTATCCGCTTTTGTCAACATGATATGCACCGATTTTTGTGTCCTAGAAAACCAATCCAGCATCTGCATATCTAGATCTTTTAAAGGATGTCGTATATCCATTATCAAAACAAGGCCCAGTAACATTTTGCGCGTTTGTAAATATTCGCTGAGAAATCCACCCCAATGATTCCTAATTTCTATCGGCACCTTTGCATAACCATAACCAGGCAAATCAACTAGAAAAAGACCAGATCTAAGGCGAAAATAATTAATTTGCTGTGTGCGACCGGGCGTTTTGCTGACAAAAGCAAGTTTATTTCGCCTCGTCAACGTATTTATCACACTCGATTTGCCTGCATTGGACCGTCCAGCAAACGCAATTTCGACACCATCAAGCATAGGCAGATCTTTTAAGCTATTGACGGAAGTATAAAAGGATGCGTCTTGAAATAAAGTCATTTCCATTCTAAATATTTGTTTTCAGTTGCATCTCTTTTGCAATTATTAGCAATCCATCTAAAACAAGATTCTCAATAACTGTATATTTTAAGTTAACATAAGGCAGTATATCAGCTGCGCCACCACCACTAAAAATACAATTCTTCACAGCATATCCCTGCTGGAGATGAAATAATCGTGTCATTCTCTCTATAGAACCAATTTGTGATTGGACAATACCACTGAAAATTGCATTTGTAGTGTTTAACGGAAAAGCTTTGTAACAAAATTTTTTTTCATGATTGATATTAATTTGTGTATTTTTTTGAATACAATTTAGCAATGAGTGTGAACTAGGCACTATAATTCCACCGAGAAAAACGCCATCGTTAGACAGTGCGTCAACTGTCATAGCAGTACCGATATTAATAACCAAACATGATTCATGGTATTTATCCCATGCTGCAATTAAAGCTGCCCAACGATCGCTTCCAAGTTGACAGGGCTCATCATAATTGTTCGTTACGCCACATTGTTTGGATAAAGCAACTACCCATTGGGGTTGAGTATCCCAAATATTAAACAGTTGTGATAATTCTTTATATATAGCGCGGCTTGCTACATGCGAAACGATAATAATATCAGGTCGTTTTAACAATTCCCATTTGTCAGAAAGTTGGCTAATTTGTTGGTTATGAACTCTATCTTGAATTAATCCACGATTGTTTACAACATAAGCCCATTTGAGAAATGAGTTTCCAGAATCTACAGCCAGTACAGAAAACATCTTAGGATTTGGCTCTTAAACTAATCTCACCGACGTTAAAGTTTTTTCGTCCAGAGGAAGTAATAAGCGTCAAGGAACCATCATCTTGCACACCATCAACGATACCTTCAACATTCAGCCTATTTGGTAACCGTAACACTATATTCTGCCCCTGATAAATATGGTAACTCTGCCATTCATTGCGAAATACATGGAATCCATAATTCTCAAAAGTATTTAAAACGTGGCGAAGCTCGATCAAAAACAAAGCTAAAATTTGATTTCGGTCAAGCATATAACCAGTAATCTCATATAAATCTGTTACAGCATAATCTACCAAAGAAGCTAGATTTGATGATAATTTAAAATTTACCCCTATTCCTATAATTACCGCAGTTGATATCTGCTCATTTGTATTACATTCTATTAAGATTCCGCCAAATTTCTTATTTTTATACAGTAAATCATTAGGCCACTTTAAATGAACACTAGTCAATGCTAAATTTCTAAAAACCCTTATAAGAGAAACTCCGACTACCAAGCCTAACGAAGGAAGATGCTGAATTTTGTGCTTATACTGCCACAATATAGAAAATGTTAAACATCCTCCTAAATTTGAAAACCAATTTCGATTGCTCGTTCCTCGTCCCTTTGTCTGTAGCTCTGAAACTATAACAGGTATAGTTCCATGCTTGAGATAGACCGATTTATTTCTTATAAGATAACTATTTGTTGAGTCCAACAAATTAAATTTTGTCAGATTAAAAAAAATTTTCTGATCCTTAAGGAAAGTATTTATGGCTCCTTCATTTATCCAAACAAATGGTCGGCTCCAAAAAACACCAAAGCCATTTATTAGACTTATTTCAATACCATAATTTAAGGCAACTTGTATCGATTGGAATACAGATAAAGAGGTACAATTTAATTTTGAAGAAAGAGTCTTATAGGTATGTATTTTTCCGTCTGATAAGACTCTTAATAATTGAAAGTCTAGCGTATTTGAATTGATTGCATACATTTACAATGTACTGTACGTACACATTGCATTTTAGAAATCTGTTTTAGATTGATTATTTAATGCTCTTCATTTGCTTCGTTTAAGTCTACTTCTTCAATAGGCCGATCAACTAATTCTACTAACGCCATCGGCGCATTATCGCCCTTACGAAAACCATACTTTAAAATTCTGATGTAACCACCCGGTCTTGCAGCATAACGTGGGCCTAATTCTGAAAAAAGCTTTGTTACTATAGTGCGATCTCGTAACATATTGAATACTTTTCTTTTATTATTTAAATTTGAAATTTTACCTAATGTTATAACTGGCTCAGCATAACTTCGTAATTCTTTCGCTTTTGGTAACGTCGTCTTAATAATCTCATGCCGTAATAAAGAATTCGTCATATTGCGAAACATAGCAGCTCGATGACTACTCGTTCTATTTAGTTTTCGAAAAGCGTTATGATGACGCATGATTAATATCCTTTGTTTGATTTTCTAAGTTAGCTGGCGGCCAATTGTCAAGTTTCATACCTAATGTTAATTCACGCGCAGCTAATACTTCTTTTATTTCATTTAATGATTTTCTGCCCAGATTTGGAGTCCTTAATAGTTCAGCTTCAGTGCGTTGTATAAGATCACCTATATAATAAATATTTTCTACTTTTAAACAATTAGCTGATCGCACAGTTAATTCTAAATCATCAACAGGTCTCAACAAAACTGGATCAATTTGCGGAACCTTTGGCTGCTCAGTAGGAATTGGAGTACTCTCCAGATCTGCGAAAACGGATAGCTGTTGAACTAGAACTCTTGCGGCATACCGAATCGCTTCTTCGGGATCAACAACACCATTCGTTTCAATATCCATGATTAATTTATCTAGATCTGTCCTCTGCTCAACCCTCGCACTTTCAACTGTATAACTGACACGTCGTATTGGGCTAAAAGATGCATCTAAAAAAATTGTACCTATACTCTTTTCTTCTTGAGATATTTGTCGTGTTGTAGCGGGAACATACCCCCTACCTCGGGATACCTTAAGCTGCAAATCCAACTTTCCACCAGTTGTCAAATGCGCGATAACATGGTCAGGGTTTAAAATCTCAACGTCATGACTTGTTTCAATATCATTTGCTGTAACTACTCCTTTTCCTGATTTGGTTAACTTTAAAGTTACTTCGTCAGAATGGTGTAATTTCAACACGACACCTTTAATATTAAGTAGTACATCCACCACATCTTCCTGGACGCCATCTAGAGTTGAATATTCATGCACAACACCAGCAATCTTTACTTCGGTTGGAGCATATCCAAACATTGAAGATAACAGTATTCTACGTAAAGCATTACCTAAAGTATAACCGTATCCTCTCTCAAATGGTTCCATTACAACCTTTGCATGTAATGGTGATATATTTTGAACATCTATAATACGTGGTGTTAATATATCATTAGTTTGCATTTATAAACCCTAAAGAAAGTGAATTGATATTTTATTTAGAATATAATTCGACAACTAATGATTCATTTATAGTTGATGGCAAATCAGAACGATCTGGTTTATTTTTAAATGTGCCTTTCATTCCTTTAAGATCAACCTCTAACCAAGATGGGAAACCGCGATTGTCAGCTGATTCCATTGATGCCTTTATTCTCAACTGATTTTTAGATTTTTGATCTACTTCAATAGCGTCACCAGGCATGACAATATATGAAGGAATATTTACTCTTTTTCCATTCACCAAAATGCTATTGTGTCGTATTATCTGACGTGATTCAGCGCGAGAGGTCCCGAAGCCCATTAGATATACCACATTATCTAATCGACTTTCTAACAATTGCAACAAATTTTCACCCGTGACTCCGCGCTGCTTATCAGCTTTTTTATAAATTATTCTAAATTGTTTTTCAAGAACACCGTATATGCGTCTGATTTTCTGTTTCTCTCGTAACTGACCACCATAATCTGATATACGTCCTTTTTTCTGACCATGCTGTCCTGGTGGATAATTTCTCCGCTCGATAGCACACTTATCAGTAAAACATTTCTCTCCTTTTAAGAAAAGCTTTTCGCCTTCTCGGCGACATAATTTACATTTAGACTCAAGATATCTAGCCAACAGATTCTCCTTAGATACGACGTTTTTTTGGTGGACGACATCCATTATGGGGCACAGATGTTACATCAGAAATACTTACAATTTTAAAGCCAGCTCCATTTAAAGCTCTTACAGCCGAATCTCTTCCCGGCCCGGGGCCTTTTATTTTAACCTCAAGGTTTTTCACACCACATTCTATAGCCGCTTTACTTGCAATTTCTGCTGCCACCTGAGCGGCAAAAGGGGTACTCTTTCGAGAACCTTTAAATCCAGCCCCACCTGAAGTTGCCCATGAAAGTGCATTTCCTTGACGGTCAGTAATCGTAACGATTGTATTATTAAAAGAAGCATGTATATGTGCTATTCCTTCTGATACATTCTTTTTTATTTTTTTCCGTGCACGGACATTAGCTTTTACCATATCATATTATCCTGTTAATAGATTTAGATTCTACTTTTTTATCGGGCTCGTATTGCTTTTCGAGGTCCTTTACGTGTTCGTGCATTGGTTCTCGTTCTCTGACCTCTAACCGGCAAACCGCGTCTATGACGATAACCCCGATAACAACCCAGGTCCATTAATCTTTTGATATTCATCGATACTTCTCGACGCAAATCACCTTCAATGGTTAACTTAGAAATATGATCTCGAAGTTGATCTAGCTGCTGTTCAGATAAATCCTTTAATTTAATATCTGCAGGTATACCCACTTCGATACATATTTGAGATGATCTTGTGCGACCAACACCGTATATCGAAGTTAGCGCAATACCTACATGTTGATGATTTGGTAAATTTACTCCAGCAATTCGTGCCATTTGTATAACCTATTATGAATTGGGTAGATTAACCTTGTCTTTGTTTATGCCTTGGGTCTGTACAAATAACACGAACAACCCTGTTTCTCTTAATAATCTTGCAATTTCTGCAAATTTTTTTTACTGATGCCATTACTTTCATCCATGACTCCTAAATTCTTTATGTTTATTTTGCTCTGAAGGTAATTCTTGCTCTTGTCAAATCATATGGTGTCAAATCTACCGTAACTTTATCGCCTGGTAGAATTCTTATGTAATGCATACGCATTTTTCCAGAAATATGAGCCAATACAGTATGTCCGTTTTCTAACTTAACTTTAAAAGTGGCATTGGGTAGAGTTTCCAGTACTTCACCCTGCATTTGTATCGTTTCTTCCTTTGCCATACCATATATCTATATTATGTTATCTTGCTGGGAGACGCCCACTACTTCCCTTCAAATTAGCTTTCTTCAATAAACTATCATATTGTGATGACATTACATGTGATTGTACTTGAGACATAAAATCCATTGTTACAATTACTATAATTAGCAACGATGTACCGCCGAAATAAAATGGCACATTCCATTTCAATATTAAAAACTCAGGTAACAAACATACAAGTGTCACATAAATTGAGCCTGTTAGAGTCAACCGCAGCATTATTCGTTCAATATAACGCGTAGTTTGATCGCCCGGTCTTATTCCAGGTATAAAGGCCCCACTTTTCTTTAAATTATCAGAAGTTTCTTTTGGATTAAAAACCAGTGCTGTATAAAAAAAGCAAAAGAAAATAATCATTGTTGCATATAGAAATACATACAACGGTTGACCAGGAGATAATGCCGCACTAATATCGCGCAACCAAATCATAGACTCACTTGTTGCAAACCAGCCAGCCAATGTCGCTGGAAACAAAATTATACTTGACGCAAAAATTGGTGGAATAACACCCGCCATATTAAGTTTTAATGGAAGGTGAGAGCTTTGTCCTCCATATATTTTTTTTCCTACTTGTCTTTTTGCATAATTCACTAAAATTCGTCGTTGTCCCTTTTCGATAAACACAACGAAACCAGTTACAAGTGCAGCTCCAATGAATATAAATAAAGCAACCAAAAAATGCATTGAGCCTGTACTGACAAGATCTAAGGTTCCTCCGATTGCACTAGGCAATCCAGCGGCGATTCCAGCAAAGATAATTAGAGAGATACCATTTCCTATGCCACGTTCAGTAATTTGCTCTCCCAGCCACATTAAAAAAATTGTTCCAGTTACTAATGTAATAACAGTAGTTAACACAAACATTGGCCCTGGATTTATGACCAAACCAGCTTGTGATTGAAGTGCTATTGAAATGCCATAGCTTTGAACCAAAGCAAGAAGCAAGGTTCCATATCGTGTATATTGAGTAATTTTCCTGCGCCCACTTTCGCCTTCTTTTTTCAACGCTTCCAGATAAGGAACAGCAACAGTTCCTAACTGCATAATGATCGATGCCGAGATATATGGCATAATACCAAGTGCAAATATTGAGAAACGGGATAGCGCTCCACCTGAAAACATATTAAACATTCCCAGCACACCACCTTGTTGGGAATCAAATAAATCTTTTAATACGTCAGGATCAATACCGGGAACAGGTACATGTGCACCGATTCTATAGACGATAAGCGCTAATAATAAAAACCAAAGCCGTCGTTTTAAATCGGCGAATTTATCAACTGGTTTATGCGTGAATCCTTTGTTAGCCAATTTGATACCTTTCTACTCCTTGACACTGCCACCGGCAGCATCAATTAATTTTTTTACACCCGCAGAAGTTCTTATTCCTTCGAGAATAAGTTTTGTGTTTAGAGATTTGTTCTTGTTGGAAAGATATAGCTTTACCCTGGTAACCTGCTTTGAAACTAATCTATTATTTTTAATTGTATTTAAATCAATTACTGAATCAGATAAATTTTCTATACAATCAAGTCTCAAACTAGCAACTTTATTAGATTTTAACGAATGAAATCCACGTTTTGGTAATCGTCTATACAAAGGCATTTGTCCACCTTCAAAACCAATTTTATGATAACCGCCAGCTCTTGATTTTTGTCCTTTATGTCCTCTTCCTGCAGTTTTCCCACTAGCGCTACCCATACCTCTACCAAGTCGTTTTTTTGGTTTTGTAGAACCTTCACAACTTTTAATCGTATTTAAATACATATCATTCACACTTAACAAGATAATTCACTTTTTGAATCATGCCTCGAATAGCAGGAGTATCTTCCAATACTGAAGTACTGTTGATTTTACGAAGCCCTAGGCCTTTTATCGTAGCTCTGTGAGATTGCTTGGTCCCGATCAAACTTTTGACTAATGTAATTTTTATAGTCTTACTGCTTTTAGAATTCATGCTAACGTCCTAAAATTTCTTCGACTGTTTTTCCTCGTTTAGCAGCAACCGTCGATGGTGTATTCATAGAATTGAGGCCCTGCAGTGTTGCTCTAACGACATTATATGGATTTGTAGAACCGATACACTTTGCTAATATGTTATGCATTCCCATTACTTCAAATATTGCTCTCATAGGCCCACCGGCAATAATACCTGTTCCTTCTGGCGCTGGTTGCATATAAACCCTCGCTGCTCCATGCCTACCAACAATAGGATGATAAATCGTACCATTTTTTAATTTAACTTTTATCATTGAACGACGCGCTTCATCCATTGCTTTTTGAACAGCGACTGGCACTTCCCTGGATTTGCCTTTGCCCATTCCAACCCCACCATCACCATCACCAACAACCGTTAGAGCTGCAAACCCAAGAATACGACCACCTTTAACAACTTTAGTGACTCTGTTTATAGAAACCATTTTCTCTTTCAGGTCTTCTTGAGCAGCTTCATCCTGTACACTTTTTAAATTCGATTTCGCCATAATATCGTAATATTCTAGAATTTTAATCCATTTTCACGTGCAGCTTCTGCTAGTGCTTTTACTCGGCCATGATATTTGTAGCCAGAGCGATCAAATGCAATTTGATCGATTCCTAATTTTTTTGCTTTATCGGCTATTCGCTTACCAATTAAACTTGCTGCCTTTGTTGTACTTCCACGTGCAATTTCTTTTTTAATATCGGATTCTAGCGTAGATGCACTTGTAAGCGTTTTATGATTACGATCATCTATTAGTTGAGCATAAATATGTTGATTCGTTCTATAAACCGATAATCGTATAATGCCGAGTTCGGCAATTTTAATCCGTGTCTTTTTTGCTCTTCTTAATCTGTTTTGTTTAAGGTTTTGCATATGATTAATAATCACTATTTATTTTTTCTTCGCTTCTTTAAGTACCACTGTTTCGTCTGAATAACGAACTCCTTTTCCTTTATAAGGTTCTGGTCTTCTAAATGAACGGATTTCAGCAGCAGTCTGACCTACCTTTTGTTTATCAATCCCTTTTATGATTATCTCTGTTTGTGTTGGCACTTCCACTTTAATCCCTTCAGGTATTGAATAATTAACTGGGTGCGAGAAGCCTAAATTTAGGTTGATATTATTTCCACTAAGTTGTGCGCGATAACCAACGCCTACAAGCATTAGTTTTTTTTCAAACCCTACTGATACACCCTGAACCATATTCGCAACTAAAGAACGTATTGTTCCTGACATAGCATTCGCATGCTTCGAATTAGAAGTGGACTGCACGATTATAGTTTTATCTTCCGCCTTTAGATTAACTTCAGAGTTAAGCTTTTGCTCTAATTTACCATTAGGCCCTTTAACTGTTATATTTGTTGCTGCAATCGATACTTCTACATTTGACGGTATCGTTATAGGGTTCTTACTAATTCGCGACATTTGCGGTATCCTTTATCACATCACACAACTTCACATAAAATCTCACCACCAACTCCTGCTTCTTGTGCTTTTTTTCCAGTCATGACACCTTTTGATGTAGAAACTATTGCGATCCCCAATCCATTCATAACCTCAGGCAATTGTGTAGCTGATTTATATATCCGTAAACCTGGTTTACTAACCCGCTTAATTTTTTCAATCACGGGTAAATCAGCATAATATCTTAATGCAATCTCGATAACATTTTGATCATTAACATACTTCTGACTATAGTTATCTATATAGCCCTCTTCCTTTAAAACATCAGCGATTGCAGATTTGATTTTTGAATATGGAACATTGACTGATTTTTTTTTAGCCATTTGTGCGTTACGTATTCGAGTTAGCATATCGGCTATCGGATCACTCATACTCATTTATTTTATGCTCTTTATAAAAAACTTATTTGATAACACAGGTTTTATTTCTACCAGCTTGCTTTTATGATACCAGGTATTTTCCCGCTCATAGCGATATCACGTAATTTGCTTCTTCCTAAACCAAATTTGGAATAAACGCCACGCGGCCGGCCAGTAATGGCACAGCGATTTCTCAGTCTTACAGGACTTGAGTTCCTGGGTAGACTTTGCAACTGTAAGCGCACTTCAAACCTTTCGTCTTCAGTAAGAGACATATCTCTTATCTTTTCATTTAATTGCTTTCTACGTTCAGCGTATTTAAGAACAAGCTTTTGTCTTTTTAAGTTTCTATTAATGATAGCTTTTTTTGCCATTTTACACTCAATTTTTAAATGGAAAATTAAAAGCACTTAACAGTGCTTTTGCCTCTTCATCATTATTAGCAGTGGTGTTTATTGAAATATTTAGTCCTCTAAGCGCATCAATTTTATCATAATCAATTTCTGGAAAAATTATTTGCTCTTTGATACCCAAATTATAATTGCCTCGGCCATCGAATGACTTAGAAGATATACCACGAAAGTCTCTTATTCGTGGTATCGCTACTGATATTAGTCTATCAAGAAACTCATACATTCTTACCCCTCTTAGCGTAACCATGCACCCTATGGGATATCCTTCTCTGACCTTAAAGGAAGCAATAGATTTTCTGGCACGTGTTACAACGGGCTGTTGGCCGGCAATTTTCTTTAGATCAGATACAGCATTATCGATAACCTTTTTATCCGCGGTTGCTTCCCCAACGCCCATATTTAGAGTTATTTTCGATATCCTAGGTACCTGCATAATCGACTGATAACCAAACTTTTCGGTTAATTGATTTGCTATAGAGGTTTTATATAATTCCTGTAAACGACTCATTGTAGTCCAATCATAAAATTAAATTTTTTCGCCGCTCGATCTAAATATACGTATTTTTTTTTGATCCGAGTCATATTCAAATCCTACGCGATCACTTTTTTTGGACGTAAAATTATATAAAGCAACATTAGATATATGAATAGGTAAATCCATGTTAACAATGCCACCGGACGCACCGGTAGAAGGATTAGGTTTTTGATGCTTTTTTACAGTATTCACACCCTGTATTTGAACGCGTGAATCTCCAACTAACTTTGCAACAGTACCACGCTTTCCTTTATCTTTTCCAGCAAGAATTATAACATCATCACCTTTTTTGATCTTTTTCATCAGTATCTTCCAAGTATTTATAAAACTTCTGGCGCTAAGGACACAATCTTCATAAATTTTGCGCTTCTTAATTCTCTGGTTACAGGACCGAAAATCCTCGTTCCTATAGGTTCTAATTTATTATTTAATAATACAGCTGCATTACTATCGAATTTGAGTAAGGAACCATCTATACGTCTTACGCCTTTGGCTGTGCGAACAACTACTGCATTATACACTTCACCTTTTTTTACTCTTCCACGAGGCGTTGCATCTTTGACGGTAACTTTTATAATATCGCCGATATTTGCATAATGTCGTTTTGAGCCGCCAAGAACCTTAATACACATAACTGCACGTGCACCTGTGTTATCAGCTACTTTGAGCATTGATTGCATTTGAATCATTATAAATTCGCTTTTTCAGATTTATGAATAATATTTTCAACTAATTTTTGAAACGACTTATTTTAGGTTTCAAGAAATTTGATATTGAATTGATACTGAATTCACTTTACAAACAGAATTCATTTATAAACATTCAGCTACCTTTTATGCAGACCTCGTTTTAGGAAAGAGCGAGATTTTACTGATTAATGAATAATTAAGCAACTACCACATAAAATATTGTTATGCTATTGCTATTCAAGACAATATTTTAACAACTCGCCACGACTTAGTCTTTGAGAAAGGTCTGCATTCCTCAATTAACACGATATCACCGATTTTGCTGGCATTAGTTTCGTCATGAGCATGATATTTTTTTGATCGAGAAATTATTTTTCCATACAATGGGTGTTTTACTCTTCTGTCAACTAGCACAGTAACCGTTTTATCCATTTTGTTACTGGTAACTTTCCCACTCAAGATGCGATTTAATTTCTCGTTATTCATATTTCATTACTTTTTTGTGTAATTATTGTTTTCACACGCGCAATATCTCTCTTTACTATTTTTAATTGATTTGTATTTGATATTTGTTGTGTTGCTAATTGCATTCTCAAACCAAATTGTGCTCTCAATAAAGAACGTAATTCTGTATTTAGTTCTATGAGATTCATTTTACGAAGCTCGTCTGCTTTCATTTCATCCACCAAGGTGCCGAATAGTAAATATTGTTCTTATTGGTAATTTTGCCGCTGCCAGCCTGAATGCTTCACGAGCTAATTCTTCGTTAACTCCATCCATTTCATATAACATCTTTCCAGGCTTAATCTCAGCGACATAGTATTCCGGATTTCCCTTACCTTTGCCCATTCTGACTTCTGCAGGCTTTTGCGAAATCGGTTTATCTGGAAATATCCTTATCCATATACGGCCACCTCTTTTAATGTGCCTCGTCATCGCTCGTCTTGCTGCTTCAATTTGTCGCGCAGTTATCCTACCTCTTTCAACAGCCTTTAAGCCGAACTCACCAAAACTGACCTTAGATCCCCGTGTTGCTATTCCGGTATTCCGTCCCTTTTGTTGTTTTCGATATTTTGTTCTAGCTGGTTGAAGCATCATTTTCTCCAGAATCTTTTGGGGTTCCTATGACATCCGCACTAGGATTATCATAAGGTAATTTATCTTTTTTACTGATTCTTTTTTTATCCGCATCCATAGTATTTTGAGATGTCGATTGAGCACCATGGTCTCTTCCTAACTCTTCACCTTTAAATATCCACACCTTAATGCCAATAATGCCGTATGTTGTTTGCGCCTCAGATGTTGCATAATCTAAGTCTGCCCTAAGTGTATGCAAAGGAACTCTACCTTCTCGATACCATTCAGTCCGAGCAATTTCGATTCCATTTAATCGACCAGAACTCATAATTTTAATACCTTGAGCGCCTAGTCTCATAGCATTCTGCATGGCGCGCTTCATAGCACGTCGAAACATTATTCTTTTTTCAAGTTGCTGCGCAATATTGTCGGCTATCAACTGCGCATCGAGCTCGGGTTTTCTAATTTCTTCAATATTGACATGCACAGGAACACCCATTCTTTTTTGTAGTTCTGTGCGAAGCAATTCAATATCTTCACCTTTCTTGCCAATTACAACACCCGGTCGTGCACTATATATAGTAATTCTTGCGTTTTTAGAGGGTCTTTCAATTAACACTCTACCGACAGATGCATGTTTAAGTTTTTTGGATAAAAAGTTTCTTACTTTGATATCCTCATTAAGCATTAATGCAAATGTACTATTATTAGCATACCACTTTGATAACCAGTTCCTCTGAACCGAAAGCCGGAATCCAGTTGGATGTATTTTCTGACCCATTAATATTGCCTATTGTCTTAAGTGTATAAATCTATATTAATCAGCAACCGTAATTGTGATGTGACAGTTTGGTTTCATAATACGATTACCACGCCCTTTGGCTCGAGCACTTGATCGGGGCATAAACGTTGCTCTATCCACAAAAATGCTGGATATTTTTAGTTCATCAATATCAGCACCATTATTGTGTTCAGCATTTGCTATTGCAGATTCAAGCAACTGCCGAATAATAACTGCACCCTTTTTAGGACTAAATGTAAGTATATTTATTGCCTTATCGACCGGCAGTCCTCTTATTTGATCAGCGACTAATCTTCCCTTTTGAGCTGATAGACGTACATTTCGTAATTTTGCAGTTGTCTCCATAATTATGAAATCCTATCGTTTAGCTGTTTTTTTATCTGCTGCATGGCCTTTAAATGTTCTTGTCTGTGCAAACTCGCCTAATTTATGGCCAACCATATTTTCTGTTACATAAATTGGCACATGTTGTCTTCCATTATGTATCGAAATGGTCATTCCGATGAAGTTTGGGAGAATAGTTGACCTTCTGGACCATGTTTTTATAGGTCGCTTATCGTTAGACTCTTGAGCTTTCTCGACTTTTGCTATTAGATGTGAGTCAACAAAAGGACCTTTTTTAATTGATCTTGCCATTTTCTAACCTTTTCTTGAATATCGATGTCTCACGATCATAACTTCTGTCCGTTTATTTGAACGCGTGCGATAACCCTTGGCCGGAGTCCCCCAAGGACTGACAGGATGTCTACCTCCTGAAGTGCGTCCTTCACCACCACCATGTGGATGGTCAATTGGATTCATTGCAACCCCACGCACCGTTGGTCTTATCCCTCGCCATCTTGTTGCGCCGGCCTTACCAATAGATCTAAGATTATGCTCAGAGTTACTCACCTCCCCGACAGCAGCCCTGCAATTTATGTGAACTTTACGAATTTCTCCCGAACGTAATCTTAACTGGGCATAATTTCCATCTCTTGCTAGCAGCTGAGCTGATGTTCCAGCTGATCTTGCTAGTTGCGCACCTTTACCAGGCATCAATTCGATACAATGCACGACAGTTCCCACTGGGATATCTCGCAAAGCCAGAGCATCTCCAGCTTTAATTTGCGCATTGCTGCCACTAACAACTGATTCACCTTTCTTCAATCCTTTGGGTGCTATAATATACCTTCTTTCACCATCTCGATAACAAATCAAAGCAATATTGGCCGATCGATTTGGGTCATATTCTATTCTTTCGACAACGCCGGGTATATTATCTTTATTGCGCTTAAAATCTATTTTGCGATAAAACTGTTTATGTCCACCACCTTTATGACGCGTTGTTATTTTTCCAGAATTATTTCGTCCTGCAGATTTAGTTTGCTTTTCAATTAAACTTTTATAGGGTCTACCTTTGTATAAATCTTTTTGAACAACTTGAACTACGGAACGTCTTCCCGGTGATGTTGGCTTGAGCTTTACGAGTGCCATCATTTACCCTCTGCTTTTGATAAATTTGTAAAGCTAAGCTCTTGTCCCTCTTTTATACTTACAATAGCCTTTTTCCAATTGCTACGCCGCCCTAAATAACGACCAAAACGCTTTCGCTTTCCCTTTACATTAATCGTTTGAACTTTTTCGACTATAATTTTTTGATCTTTCCAAAGTAACTCGACTGCGGCTTTTATTTCTTTTTTTGTTGCGTTTTTTAGAACACGAAATATAGTCTGATTATGGGTCTCGCCCAAGAAAGTACCTTTTTCTGAAATATATGGAGCAAGTATCACTTGCATTAAGCGCTCATAATTACCCGCGGAATTGTTCATGAAAATAGTTCCTCAAATTTCTTAATACCATCTGAAGTAATTAGCGTATTCTTGAATTTTAAAAGACTCACTGGGTCGGTATTATTAACCTCCAATGCGAGAGTATTTGGCAAGTTTCTCGACGACAAATATAGATTATCTTCTACTCCGTGCGTGATTAACAACACATCGTCAAACCCAAGCTTTTGCAGTTTTTCAGACAATTCTTTTGTTTTATGTGAGCTTAGTGTAAATGAATCGATTACAGTCAGTCTTTGATCTCGTATGAGTTTAGACAAAATTACACTCATACCTGCACGATACATTTTTTTATTCAACTTCTTATTAAAATTTTCTTCTGGACTGTTTGGAAAAACTTTTCCACCTCCACGCCAAATGGGACTTGAAGTTCTCCCGGCTCGTGCTCTTCCCGAGCCTTTTTGCCTCCATGGCTTATGATTTGATCGTGCAACTTGGGATCTTCCTTTCTGCGCTCTAGTCCCACTTCTCGAATTGGATAGATATGACGTAATTACTTGATGAACAAGTGTTTCATTGTATTCCCTATTAAACAGAGAATCAGATACAGATATGCTTCCTACATCTTCTTTCTGTTCATTGATCATCTTAAGATCCATTGCCCATCTACCTTTTTATTTATTGTTTCTCTTTAATACTTGGACGAATGATAACTTTTCCGCCCTTTGATCCTGGAACTGCGCCTTTCACAAGAAGCAGATTTCTTTCCTTATCAATTTTTATTATCTTCAGGTTTTGCGTCGTCCTTTTTACACAACCCATCTGTCCTGACATTTTTTTCCCTGGAAATATTCTTCCTGGATCTTGCGCCATGCCAATTGAACCAGGCTTTCTGTGAGCCTTTGAATTACCATGCGATGTTCGATTGGACGAAAAATTATGGCGCTTTATAGTACCCGCATAACCCTTACCTATAGTAATTCCAGATATGTCAACTTTCTGACCTTCTTGAAATATATCAATTTCAATAGTCGATCCGCTTTCAATTTCCAGCAGTTCGTCATCAGATTTAACACGAAATTCTCTTATTATCCCACCAGCTTCAGCGCCTGCCTTCGAGTAATGGCCCGCCAATGGTTTATTAACACGAATCGCTCTTTTTTTACCAAAAGCTAATTGAATTGCAGAATACCCATCTTTCGCTTGAGTTTTTACCTGCGTCACTCTATTTTTAGCGACATCTATAATTGTCACCGGCAGACTATCCCCATTTTCCGTGAATACTCGCGTCATGCCTAATTTCTGGCCAATTAAACCTAAACTCATTACTTTTCCTATTTTTTGAGATAGATCACTTTATTTTGATGGTGTTGCGATATTTTCTCAATCTTTATTCATGGAGAGAATTAAAGCTTAATCTCAACATCCACACCAGCCGGCAGATCTAGCTTCATTAACGCATCTACCGTTTTATCTGTAGGGTCAATAATATCCATTAATCTGAGGTGTGTTCTTATTTCAAACTGATCACGCGATGTTTTATTGACATGCGGAGAACGCAGAACATCAAACCTTTCTATCCGTGTCGGCAATGGCACCGGCCCTCTCACAACCGCCCCCGTTCTTTTTGCTGTATCAACTATTTCGAGCGCTGACTTATCTATGAGACGATAATCAAATGCTTTTAAGCGAATTCTAATTTTTTGGTTTTGCATATTCTACTTTTGAGTTTATGAATTGATATTATTGAATGTTGCATATTTCAACCTATCTATTCAATATTCAGAACTGTTTACCCTCGTTATTCAATTATCTTTGCAACCACGCCGGCGCCTACCGTTCTGCCCCCTTCACGGATAGCAAATCGCAGACCATCTTCCATTGCAATCGGCGCAATCAAATTGACCGTCACCGACACATTGTCACCCGGCATCACCATTTCAGTACCCGCTGGTAACTCTATCGCGCCAGTCACATCCGTTGTCCTGAAATAAAACTGGGGGCGATAGCCAGGGAAGAACGGTGTATGCCTTCCACCCTCTTCTTTACTTAGTACATATATTTCTGCTGTAAACTTGGTGTGCGGCGATATGCTTCCCGGCTTCGCTAACACCTGCCCACGCTCAACTTCTTCTCGTTTGGTGCCACGCAACAAAACACCCACATTATCTCCTGCCTGACCCTGATCAAGCAGTTTCCTGAACATCTCAACACCCGTACAAACCGTTTTCAGCGTTGGCTTCAATCCCACAATCTCGATTTCTTCTCCAACTTTAATGACACCTCTTTCAACACGGCCGGTTACCACCGTGCCACGCCCAGAAATTGAAAACACATCTTCAACAGGCATAATAAATGCACCATCAATCGCTCTTTCCGGCTCAGGGATATACGTATCCAACGCCTCTGCCAGCTTGAGAATCGACGGCTCACCAATCTCGCTTTGGTCGCCTTCCAGCGCCTTCAGCGCAGAACCGACAATGATCGGCGTATCATCGCCCGGAAAATCATACTTCGATAACAGCTCGCGGATTTCCATTTCCACCAATTCCAGCAATTCGGCATCATCCACCATATCCGCCTTGTTCATATAAACTATGATATAGGGAACACCAACTTGGCGCGCCAACAGGATATGTTCACGTGTTTGCGGCATCGGCCCATCAGCTGCAGATACAACCAGTATCGCGCCATCCATTTGCGCAGCACCAGTAATCATGTTCTTGACATAGTCAGCATGCCCGGGACAATCAACATGCGCATAATGACGATTCTCAGTCTCATATTCCACATGCGCCGTATTAATAGTGATGCCGCGAGAACGTTCTTCCGGCGCCGAGTCTATCTGATCATAACTTTTCGACTCCCCACCATATTTTGATGTCAATATCGTCGTAATCGCCGCCGTCAGCGTCGTCTTACCATGATCCACATGACCTATCGTTCCAACATTTACATGCGGCTTCGAACGTTCAAACTTGCTTTTTGCCATGACCTGTCCCTTTATACTCTCATTAACTTTACTTCTTATTGATTACCGCTTCAGCCACATTTTTTGGAGCCTCAGCATAATGCTTAAATTCCATTGTGTATGTAGCCCTACCCTGTGTTGCCGATCTCAATGCCGTTGAATAACCAAACATTTCAGCCAGTGGCACTTCTGCACGAATTAACTTTAAGCCAGGAGTATCTTCCATGCCCTGTATCATTCCACGCCTTGATGACAGATCACCTACTACATTTCCCATGAACTCTTCCGGCGACTCCACCTCAACAGCCATCATCGGCTCCAAAAGCACCGGATCAGCTTTTCTCATGCCATCCTTAAATGCAATTGAAGCAGCCATTTTGAACGCATTTTCATTAGAATCCACATCATGATAGGAACCGTCGAAAAGCGTAACCTTGACATCTACCACCGGAAAACCAGCCAATATACCATTTGGTAGCGTATCTATCAATCCTTTTTCAACTGCAGGAATATATTCCCGCGGCACGACACCGCCTTTAATCTCATCGATAAATTCGAACCCTTTACCCGCTTCGTTCGGCTCCATCTTCAGCCAGACATGGCCATATTGACCACGACCACCAGACTGCTTGACAAACTTTCCTTCAACCTCTACCAGCTTCCTGATTGCTTCTCTATAGGCAACCTGCGGTGCGCCCACATTTGCTTCAACACCGAATTCACGTTTCATGCGATCAACAATAATCTCCAGATGCAGCTCTCCCATTCCAGAGATAATTGTCTGTCCAGATTCTTCATCAGTTCTGACTCTAAACGACGGATCTTCTTGAGCCAATCTGTTGAGTGCGATGCCCATTTTCTCTTGATCCAACTTTGTTTTTGGTTCAACAGCCACATGTATCACCGGATCTGGAAAATCCATTCTTTCCAAAGTAATTATTGCATTCGGATCACACAATGTATCACCTGTTGTTACATCTTTGAGACCAACTGCCGCCGCGATATCTCCAGCCCGAACTTCTTTAATTTCTTCACGCTGATTAGCATGCATTTGCAAAATACGGCCTATTCTTTCTTTTTTTGTTTTTACTGGGTTATAAACTGAGTCCCCAGAATTAACCACGCCAGAATAAACCCTGAAAAATATGAGTTGACCCACATACGGATCAGTAGCTACTTTAAATGCCAACGCAGAAAAAGGCGCATTATCATCTGATTTCCTCTGATCAGATTCACCATTTTCTTTTTCACCCTGTATAGCCACCACATCAACGGGCGAAGGCATATAGTCAAGCACGGCATCAAGCATCGCTTGTACACCTTTGTTCTTAAATGCTGTGCCACAGAGCATGGGAATAATTTCATTATTGATTGTTCTTAGGCGCAGACCTCTTTTTATATCTGAAATATCCAACTCACCATTTTCCAGATATTTATTCATCAAATCCTCATCTGCTTCCGCCGCAGTTTCAAGCATTTTTTCCTGCCATTCCTGCGCCGATGCTTTCAAATCATCTGGTATTTCACGCTCTTCAAATTTCAATCCTCTAGTTTCATCATCCCAATAAATGGCCTTCATTTTTACGAGGTCAATTACACCTTCAAATTTGTCCTCGGCACCAATGGGTAACTGAATTGGCACGGGAACAGCTTTAAGCCGTGTTTTAATTTGCTCGTAGACGCGCATAAAATCAGCACCGGATCTATCCATCTTGTTCACAAATGCTAACCTTGGTACGTTATATTTATTGGCTTGGCGCCAGACGGTTTCAGTCTGAGGTTGCACACCACCTACTGCACAGAATACCGTACATGCACCATCTAATACCCGCAACGATCGTTCTACTTCAATCGTGAAATCAACATGACCCGGTGTATCGATAATATTGATACGATGCTCAGGATAATTACCATCCATTCCTTTCCAGAAACATGTTGTTGCAGCTGAAGTAATGGTAATACCTCTTTCCTGCTCTTGCTCCATCCAATCCATGGTTGCCGCACCATCATGAACTTCACCAATTTTATGCGACACACCTGTATAAAAAAGCACACGCTCAGTAGTTGTTGTTTTACCAGCGTCAATATGCGCCATAATTCCTATATTTCTATAGCGCTCTATGGGAGTTTTTCTTGCCACAATCTAAATGCCCTACAATAATTAATTACTTTATTGAATGATGAATGAATGGATTAATCAAAAACCTATAAACTAAAATCTAAAATGCGAGAAAGCTTTGTTCGACTCTGCCATTCGATGTACTTCTTCCTTTTTCTTGACAGCGCCACCTCTTCCTTCAGCCGCTTCGGTCAGCTCTCCGGCCAGACGCATATCCATAGATTTCTCACTTCTTTTTCTAGCGGCGTCACGCAGCCATCGCATTGCCAAGGCATTTCTACGAACAGATCGAACTTCAACAGGCACCTGATAATTGGCGCCACCGACACGCCGACTTTTAACTTCTACCAATGGACGTACATTTGTCAAGGCTTGCGTAAAAACCTCCATTGGGTCACCGCCTGTTTTCTTTTCTATTTGCGCAAGCGCACCGTATATAATCCTTTCAGCTACGGACTTTTTACCGCGCGTCATCAGAACATTAACGAACTTTGCCAACTCAATATCATGGTATTTAGGATCAGGCAGTATTTCTCGCTTTGGAACTTCTCTACGTCTTGGCATAATGCTTCCTCTTATCTTTTACACTATCAGCCATTAAGCTGTTTTTGGCTTTTTGGAACCATACTTGGAACGTGCCTGCTTGCGATCTTTCACGCCCGCAGTATCAAGACTTCCTCTTACAGTGTGATATCGCACACCAGGAAGATCCTTCACACGACCGCCACGAATGAGCACCACCGAGTGTTCCTGGAGGTTATGCCCTTCCCCGCCAATATAACTGGATACTTCATAACCATTTGTAAGCCTCACTCTAGCAACTTTACGAAGCGCTGAATTCGGTTTCTTCGGTGTAGTTGTATATACCCGGGTGCACACACCTCTTTTTTGTGGACAATTTTCTAGCGCAGGTACATTACTTTTAACCCGTTTTGCAACTCTTGGCTTGCGTACTAATTGACTAATAGTCGGCATATTACTATGTCCTAAAAAACTGGGACGGCCTGTAGCCGTCCTGACTTATTGCTGAATTTGATTGTAAATTTTAGCTTAATAACTTCTAATTGCCTTTAAAATGGCCTTATCGCATTAATTTAGACTAATATTCTTGATGCGATAAAAGACTGCGGATTCTATGGGGTTTATAGACTCATGTCAAGACAAAGGTTGCGCTTGTATTTATCTCGCCCACTTGTTTTTATTATGACTAACCTGTCACAAGCTTAATCGAAAATAACAGCGAAACATACCCTGACTGACTCTACCATCAATCTCTAAAATTCTGATATTGTAAGGGGAAATCTGTTATTACTTTTTTAACGATCTGTATCGCTTCTTGCAACACATCCTTTTTGACGCCAGAAACACGCACACTGTCCCCTTGAATACTCGCCTGCACTTTTAACTTGTTTTCTTTAAGAATTTTAATAATTTTCTTAGCCAGTTCTGTTTCAAGACCCGTTTTCACGGTCACTTCTTGTTTTACTTTATTGCCGCTAACTTTCTCAATGTGACCTTTTTCGAGGCAACGAACATCAATTTTTCTTTTTGTTAATTTAGTCCGCAAGATATCCTGGATTTGTTCGAGCTTAAACTCATCATCAGCGTATACGCTTAGTTGGAGATCAGCCTGTTCTACACGCGCATCGGATCCTTTAAAATCGAACCTGGATCCAACTTCCTTGTTCGTTTGGTCAACCGCATTTCTGACTTCGTGGCCATCAACCTCAGAGACAATATCAAATGATGGCATCTAAATCACCTTGTTCTATGGAATACAGACTAGAAAGGAATGCATCGTTATTCTCACCCATATGCTATTTTGTTTTAGGAATTATAAGTATAGCAACAATTTATTTCTTTTTCATTGTTGCAGCAATACGTAACCGCAACGCATTTAACTTAATAAACCCAGCTGCATCGGCTTGATTATAAGCGCCAGCATCGTCTTCGAAAGTCGCTACATTTTCATCAAATAAAGAATGTGTTTCTGAATCTCTACCAACAACAATAACATTTCCTTTGTATAATTTTAGTCTGACCCATCCGTTGACATTTTCCTGAGTTGCGTCGATCATTGATTGGATTGCCTTGCGTTCCGGGCTCCACCAATAGCCATTATAGATCAAGGCCGCATAGCGCGGCATCAATTCATCCTTCAGATGTGCAACTTCCCGGTCCAACGTAATTGACTCTATTGCACGGTGCGCTCTTAATAATATTGTCCCACCCGGTGTTTCATAGCAGCCACGAGACTTCATACCCACATAACGATTCTCTACCAGATCAAGTCGCCCAATTCCATGTTTTCCACCCAGTTGATTAAGCATTGCCAACGCCTCCGCAGGCGTTCTTTTTATGCCATTAATCGCAACCACATCACCGCATTTAAATCCAATCTCTAAATATTCCGCTTCGTCAGGCGCATTCTCCGGAGAAACGCTCCAGCGCCACATAGATTCTTCCGGTTCAACGGCGGGATTCTCCAGACTCCTGCCTTCGTAGGAAATATGCAAGAGATTGGCGTCCATACTATAAGGCGAACCAACTTTCTTCTTCATTTCGACCGGAATATTATGTTTTTCTGCATAATTCAACAGTTTTTCCCGCGAAGTCAAATCCCACTCCCGCCATGGCGCAATCACGTGAATATTCGGTTGCAACGCATAATAACCCAGTTCAAATCGTACTTGATCATTCCCCTTTCCCGTTGCACCATGCGACACGGCATCCGCACCTGTCACATTTGCAATTTCAATTTGTCTTTTAGCGATTAACGGCCGCGCAATGCTGGTCCCAAGTAAATATTCGCCTTCATAGATCGTATTCGCTCTGAACATTGGAAAAACAAAATCTCGTACAAACTCTTCACGCAGGTCATCAATAAAGATTTCCTCGACGCCCAGTTGCTTCGCCTTTGCTCGTGCCGGTTCTACTTCTTCTCCCTGACCAATATCCGCAGTAAAAGTAACCACCTCGCATTGATAAGTATCCTGCAGCCACTTGAGAATAACCGATGTATCCAATCCGCCTGAAAAGGCTAAAACTACTTTATTTATCTTTGTCATTCTTTCACTATTCACAAACAAACAATCGCTTTTCGCTTTAATTTTGCTCAGCTTTCCTCAATTTTTCCCAACAGCAAATATTCCATCAACGCTTTTTGGGTATGCAACCGGTTTTCCGCTTCATCCCACACTACTGACTGATGTCCATCAATCACTTCACCCGCCACCTCTTCACCCCGATGGGCAGGCAAGCAATGCATAAATAATGCATCATCCTTTGCCAAAGCCATCATTTTACTATCCACACAAAATTCAGCAAAATCGGCCTTTCTCTGCTCGGTTTCAGCTTCAAACCCCATGCTGGTCCAGACATCCGTTGTGACCAAGTCCGCTCCCCTCACTGCTTCATGCGGATTGGAAAACTTCTCATAATGACTTGTACCTGTTAATCCAATCTGAACAGGTTCGATCTCATAACCGGGTGGCGTTGAAACATGTACTTTAAAATCAAAAATCTCTGCAGCTTGCAACCAGGTGTTACACATGTTATTGACATCACCAATCCATGCCACCGTCCTTCCGGAGATATCTCCTCTATGCTCTTTATACGTAAAAATATCACCCATAATCTGGCACGGATGAAATTCATTTGTCAATCCATTAATCACCGGCACACGGGAATGCTCTGCAAAGCGTTGCAAGAGGTCATGTTCATGTGTGCGAATCATGATAATGTCAACCATGCGCGATATGACACGCGCTGAATCTTCTGCGGGCTCCCCTCGTCCTAACTGCGTATCACGAGTGGAAAGATAAATCGCCGTGCCGCCGAGCTGATTCATGCCTGCTTCAAATGACAGACGTGTTCTGGTTGAGTTTTTATCAAAAATCATCGCCAATGTTCGATCGACCAAAGGCCAATATTGACGATATTGCTTGAACGCCTGCTTTAACCAGCGTGAACGTTCAAACAAATATTCAAATTCTTCACGACCAAAATCATTAAACTGCAAAAAATGCTTCAATTGCATAAGTAAATAAACAAACAGTCCAACCAGACAGATCATTTTGATTTTGACAATCTATCTAACTACTGAAACGCTCCTTAATTAATTGACAGGTTGTATCCACAACCAGCTTGGCTTCATTTTCCTGCATCACGAGCGCAGGTAACAAACGCACTACTTTCTCGGAAGTCACATTAATCAGCAGCTGCCTTTCCAATGCTTTTTTAACCAGTTCTCCGCACGGCACAGATAATTCAATACCGATCATGAGTCCCTGGCTTCTGATCTCAACGACGTTATTCTGGCCCTCAAGTTGTGTTTCCAGACGTTCATGCATAAAAGCACCCAACTTTCTTGCATGATCAATAAGTCCCTCTTCCTCAAGTACGGCAAGTGTTTCTAGCGCTGCGGCGCAAACCAAAGGATTTCCTCCAAATGTCGACGCGTGGTTGCCTGGCTTGAAAGTGCTTGCGGCAACGCCTGTCGCCAAGCATGCGCCAATCGGAACACCCGAGCCCAGACCCTTGGCCAGTGTCATGACATCCGGCAAAATGTCACTGTGTTGAAATGCAAACCATTCACCACTGCGCCCAATACCAGACTGAACCTCGTCTAGCATTAACAGCCAACCGTTTTCATCGCACAAGCTGCGTAATTCCTGCAAATAACGTGCCTGCGGTATATTGACACCCCCTTCCCCCTGGAAGGGTTCAACCAGCACTGCAACAACATTCTTGTTATTTACAGCAACCTGCTTGACGGCATCTAAATTGTTATAGGGCACGCGTACAAATCCTGACAATAACGGTTCGAAACCGGCCTGAACTTTGCGATTACCCGTTGCAGTCAGCGTTGCCATCGTGCGGCCATGAAACGATTGTTCCATCACAATAATAGTCGGAACTGCCACACCCCTATTATGACCATAAAGCCGTGCCAACTTGATGGCCGCTTCATTCGCTTCCGCACCAGAGTTACAGAAAAAGACTTTTTCCATACCCGATAGTGCAGCCAGACGACCAGCTAATTGTTCTTGCTTTTCAATATAATAAATATTAGATGTATGAATTAGTGTCCGGGCTTGCTTGCACAGCACATCAGACAAACGTGGATGACAATGACCCAATCCGCATACAGCCACTCCCGACAAAGCATCAAGATAACGCTCACCTTTGTCATCCCACAGCCAGACCCCTTCCCCTTTAACGAAAGTAACGGGTAACTGTGCGTATGTACTCATGACGTTCGACATATCTATTTTATGCTCACCCACTAATAAAACAATACATTATGACTCAAGCGTTAAAAGTGCTGCACGGCCACCCAGCATAGCCACCTTTTCACGCCAGGAACAATACCCTAAATTGAAAAAAAGCGATCATCATCACCCATATAGATCGCTTTTTCAAGCTTTTTTTCCAGCGTACGCTTTTGAATTCAGTTTTTAGGTCGGGATTATTTTAAAGTTCCAGAGAAATGACATCATCATGGTAGAATTAAAGGATTTTTATTTGGCGGCACTCTAAATTAATGCCTATATCCGTATCATAACCAGTTGTTTCTTAATTAATCACAAATATGAATCAATTTGCCAAGGAAACTCTGCCGATAAGTCTTGAAGAGGAAATGCGACGCTCCTATTTGGATTACGCCATGAGTGTAATCGTCGGGCGCGCTTTGCCTGATGTTCGGGACGGTCTAAAGCCGGTTCATCGACGCATACTATTTGCGATGCATGAATTATCAAACGATTGGAATCGCCCCTATAAAAAATCAGCACGTATTGTGGGTGATGTCATTGGTAAGTATCACCCCCATGGCGACACAGCTGTTTATGACACTATTGTTCGTATGGCACAAGATTTCTCTCTGCGCTATTTATTGATTGACGGCCAGGGTAATTTTGGGTCAGTAGATGGCGACAATGCCGCAGCCATGCGCTACACAGAAATTCGCATGTCGCGCATTGCGCACGAATTACTCGTTGATCTTGATAAGGAAACGGTTGATTTTGGTCCGAACTATGACGAGTCAGAAAAAGAACCCCTGATTTTACCAACGCGAATTCCTAATTTACTGATAAACGGTTCTTCCGGAATTGCAGTAGGCATGGCCACTAATATACCACCACATAACCTGAACGAAGTATTAGACGCCAGCCTTTTGCTTCTAAACAACCCGGAAACCAGCATAGATGAACTGATTGAATGCATTCAGGCGCCGGACTTCCCCACTGCAGGTATTATTTATGGCATATCCGGCGTTCATGATGGCTATCGCACAGGGCGCGGTCGCGTTGTAATGCGCGCCCGCACTCATTTCGAAGATATGGAAAAAGGCAGTCGTCAGGCCATTATTGTTGACGAGTTGCCCTATCAGGTTAACAAAGCTAACTTACTCATTCGAATAGGTGAACTTGTTCGCGACAAGAAAATCGAAGGCATTTCCGATTTGCGTGATGAATCCGACAAATCAGGAATGCGCGTCGTCATAGAGCTTAAACGCGGCGAATTACCCGAAGTCATCCTCAACAATCTGTATAAAGAAACGCAAATGCAGGACACTTTCGGCATGAATATGGTCGCCCTGATTGATGGCCAGCCACGCCTGCTGAATCTAAAACAAATTCTCGACGCATTCCTGCGCCACCGGCGCGAAATTGTGACGCGCAGAACTGTCTTTGAACTCAAAAAAGCGCGAGAACGCGGGCATATCCTGGAGGGTCTTGCGGTGTCTCTGTCCAACGTGGATGAAATCATCACACTCATCAAGACATCGCCCACACCTGCGGTTGCCAAGGAAGCGCTCATGGCAAGAGAATGGCGTTCCGCTCTGGTTGAAGAAATGCTGGCCCGTGCAATCGCTGATATACAGGCATTGCGCCCCCAAAATCTGGCGCCGGAATTTGGCATGCAGGCTCAAGGTTATCGGTTGTCCGATGCGCAAGCTCAAGCCATCCTGGAATTGCGCCTGCAACGACTAACCGGTCTTGAACAAGACAAGATTATAGATGAATACAAAGAAATCATGGATAAAATTGTTGATTTTCTTGATATTCTTGCCTCACCTGAACGGATCACTGCCATCATTACAGAAGAACTCGAAGCAATTCGTCAACAATTTGGCGACAAGCGTCGCAGCGAAATCATTGTTGATACGCAGGATTTGAGTATGGAAGACCTGATTGCGCCCGCCGATGTCGTGGTCACACTCTCTCACAGCGGTTATATTAAGTCGCAGTTACTGGACGAATACCGCGCTCAAAAACGTGGCGGAAGAGGCAAACAGGCAACCAGCACCAAAGAAGATGACTTTATTGACAACCTCTTTATCGCCAACACACATGACTATATCTTATGTTTTTCCAGCCGCGGACGCGTTTACTGGATCAAGGTGTATGCCGTTCCCCAGGGCGGCCGCATTTCGCGTGGCAAGCCAATCATCAACCTCGTGCAATTGGATGAAGGCGAAAAAATCAACGCGATTTTGCCGGTAAAAACATTTGATGATGAACATTATGTTTTTATGGCAACCGCATCAGGCACCGTGAAAAAGACACCGCTGTCGGATTTCTCACGGCCGCGAAGTAATGGCATTATCGCTATCGGTCTGAATGAAGACGATTATTTGATTGGTGTTGCACTGACCAACGGGCAATATGACGTTATGCTATTTTCTGACAACGGCAAGGCCATGCGTTTCAATGAAAATGACGTACGCCCGATGGGACGCAATGCGCGTGGCGTTCGCGGCATGAAGCTGGGCTCAGGGCAGCGGGTTATCTCATTACTTGTGGCAGAAGATGAAACACAAGCTGTATTGACTGTTACTGAAAACGGCTATGGCAAGCGCACGCCTATCGGCGAATATACCCGCCATAACCGCGGCACTCAAGGCATGATTGCGATAAAAACCAGCAAACGTAACGGAAAAGTAGTGACTGCAAAATTGGTTCGACCAGACGATGAAATTATGCTGATCACCTCAGGTGGTGTATTGATACGCACGCGCGTCAATGAAGTACGGGAAATGAGCCGGGCGACGCAAGGTGTTACACTAATCAATCTGGACGAAGGTGAAAAACTAGCAGGATTGGAAAGAGTCATTGAAAGCGAAGAGGAATAAAACCGGGAACCAACCGCTCTTGCGCTTACAAATCAATAAATTATTTTCTAGATACATGTTAAATGAATCGAATCTATAACTTCAGTGCTGGACCCGCGATTTTACCGAAGTCGGTCTTGCAGCAGGCACGCGATGAAATGCTTGACTGGCATGGCAGCGGCATGTCTGTCATGGAAATGAGCCATCGCGGCAAGGAATTCATGACCATAATTGAAGCTGCAGAGAATGATTTGCGTGAATTGGCGGACATTCCGTCAAATTACAAAATCTTGTTTTTACAAGGCGGTGCATCAAGTCAATTTGCCATGGTGCCCATGAATTTGCTGCGCGGCAAAAAAAAGGCCGACTATATTCATACCGGACAATGGTCTGAAAAAGCCATTCAGGAAGCAAAACGTTACTGTGCCGTCAACGTTGCAGCATCGGCAGAAAACACCCGCTTTACTTATGCGCCGACACAAGATCAATGGCAGCTCGACAAGGATGCCGCCTACATCCACTACACCACCAACGAAACTATTGGCGGCGTTGAGTTTCATTGGACACCAGATGTAGGCGGAGATTGCGAGATCCCGCTCGTTGCCGATATGTCATCCAATATTTTGTCGCGCCCACTCGATATTTCCCGTTACGGACTGATTTACGCTGGCGCACAAAAAAACCTGGGGCCAGCCGGACTGGTACTTGTCATTATCCGTGAAGATCTTGCAGGCTTTGCCATTCCAGGGACACCAACGCTGTTTGACTACCAGGTGCATATCAACAATGACTCCATGTATAACACACCGCCCACCTTCGCCATTTACATTACCGGGCTGGTGTTGAAATGGCTAAAGCAAAAAGGTGGGCTTACTGCCATCGAACAATACAACATCCGTAAGGCTGCTTTGCTCTATGACTTGCTTGATACCAGCGATTTTTACCACTGCCCGGTTGCCAAACAGGATCGTTCACGAATGAATATTCCGTTTACACTCAAAGATTCTGCATTGGATTCCGCGTTTCTTGAGCAGGCGCAAGCGAATGGTTTGACTCAATTAAAAGGTCACCGCTCAGTCGGTGGCATGCGTGCCTCGATCTACAATGCTATGCCAATCGAAGGCGTAATCCAGCTCGTTGATTTTATGAAGGAGTTTGCCAACAAACATGCCTGAACATCAACAAAACACATTTAAAATCCTTACCCTGAATCAAATCTCGCCGTTAGGACTGGCGCGTTTCCCCAAGGAAAATTACCAGGTCGGCACAGACATTACAGACCCTGACGCCATACTGGTACGTTCGCACAATATGTTGAATATGGACATTCCATGCAGTGTTCTCGCCATCGGACGCGCAGGTGCGGGAACCAACAACATTCCAGTAAATGCTTTGAATGAGCGCGGCATCCCCGTATTCAATACGCCAGGTGCCAATGCCAACGCCGTCAAAGAACTCGTGCTGGCCGGACTATTGCTGGCCGCCCGCAATCTTTTACCTGCCTTGCGTTTTGTAGAGACTTTGCAAGGTGACGACGAAACGTTACACAAACAGGCTGAAACTGAAAAAAAACGTTTTTCAGGTGTTGAATTACCAGGGCGCACATTAGGCATCATTGGCCTGGGAGAAATCGGCCGGCTGGTTGCCGATGCGGCACTCAAGCTCGGTATGAAGGTTATTGGTTATGACCCCAATATTACCGTTGAATCGGCCTGGAGCTTGTCGGCAGAAGTCAAAAAAGCGCCGAGTATCGACACACTACTGCGCAACAGTGATTTTATTACCGTGCACGTGCCGCTGCTCGATTCGACGCGCCATCTTATTAACGAAAAAAGCATTGGCGTCATGAAACAAAACGTCATCATTTTGAATTTTTCGCGTAATGCCATTGTCGATGAAGATGCTGTCTTGACAGGTATCTCCTCCGGCAAAATAAAGTTTTACGTCTGCGATTTTCCAAGTACAAAATTGCAGTGCCATGAGTCTGTGATTACACTGCCGCACCTCGGCGCATCCACACAGGAAGCCGAGGAAAACTGTGCCGTAATGGTTGTTAATCAACTGGTTGATTTTCTGCAGAACGGCAATATCACGAATACCGTCAATTTTCCCAATATCAGTATGGAACGGGAATCGCCCTATCGAGTCGCCGTGGCCAACGCGAATGTGCCCAATATCGTGGGGCAAATATCAACTGATTTGGCAAAGGCAGGGTTAAATATCCATAATATGATGAACAAATCCCGTGGCGAACTGGCATTTACACTGGTAGACGTCGACAGCCCCGTTCCACAAAAGGTCATTGATGATATTTCAATGATTTCGGGTGTTTTATCCGCGCGTTACGTGCCGTTCCCTATCCGATAAATTATTCATACAAATATGGTCACTGAGCAATTAAAACAACTACGTGACGAGATAGATAAAATTGACAGCGAAATTGTCAAACTCGTCAACAAGCGGGCAGAATTTGCCCAGCAAATTGGCTTCATAAAGAAAAGCGATATTATTTATCGACCTGAGCGTGAAGCCCAGATACTGGAACGGGTACGACGGGAAAATCCCGGCCCGCTTGACGATACACGCATTACGCAACTTTTTACCGAGATCATGTCGGTATGCCGCGCACTGGAAAAACCAATGACAGTCGCTTGTCTTGGACCGCAGGGCACATTTTCGGAAGAAGCCGCTATAAAACGTTTTGGCAGCGCCATTACTATTCTGCCATGCGATACCATCGACGCGGTATTTCGCAGCGTTGAATCCGGCCATGCGGGCTACGGTGTTGTTCCGGTTGAAAATTCAACCGAAGGCGCGGTCGGCCGCACGCTGGATCTGTTGTTGCAGACTTCACTGATTGTTTGTGGAGAAATCCAGCTGCCGGTTCATCAATCTCTCATGGCAAAACAGACTGACCTGGCCAAAATTGACAAAATTTATTCACACCCCCAATCTTTCGCACAATGCCATCATTGGCTGCAAACCACGTTACCCAGCGTTCCCGGCACGGCGTATATCAATAGCAGCAGCAATGCCGATGCAGCACGTCTGGCTGCACAGGATGAGCATGCCGCCGCCATCGCGGGCAAAAGAGCGGCAGATTTTTATGCGTTAACGATTTGTGCAGAAAATATTGAAGACGACCCCAAAAACACGACGCGTTTTCTGGTTCTTGGCACACAAAAAGTCTCACCATCCGGTAAAGACAAAACCTCGCTGATCATGTCCTCCGGTAACTACGCAGGCGCCATTCATAAACTGCTCACACCGCTTGCAGTGCATAACGTCAGCATGAGTCGCCTCGAATCGCGCCCATCGCGCACCAATCTCTGGCAGTATGTTTTTTTTGTCGATATCGAAGGGCACCAAAAGGACAAAAATGTCTCGGACGCGCTCACAGAATTGAACGAAAAAGCAACGTTTCTGAAGATCCTTGGTTCTTATCCAGCAACATAGGCTGTTTCTAAAGCAGTCAAAAATCATATCCATTAATAAATCGATTTTACTGTTACCCAATCACAAATAAAGAAATTAATACTATGAATCTTTGCGATTTTGCACCGGAATATATCCGCGCCATTAATCCATACCAACCCGGCAAACCAATATCAGAACTGGCCAGGGAAATGGGACTGGATGAGCACAGTATCATTAAGCTGGCTTCCAACGAAAACCCGCTTGGCACCAGTCCATTAGCACTCGAAGCCATGATACAGGAACTGCATAATGTTGCCCGTTACCCCGACGGCAGCGGGTTTGAATTAAAACAGGCGTTATCCAAACTGTACGCTGTCGATACCGAGCAAATTATTCTGGGAAACGGTTCCAATGACGTACTGGATCTGGCCGCACGGGTATTCCTGAAACCGGGCGCTACCGCCATTTATTCACAGCATGCGTTTGCAGTGTACCCGCTTGTCACGCAAACTATCGGCGCAAACGGCATCTCTGTTCCGGCCAGGGATTACGGTCATGATCTTTTCGCAATGCTCGATGCCGTCACGCCTGAAACACGCATGGTCTTTATCGCCAGTCCGAACAATCCGACCGGCACGCTATCCGATGCCGATGAATTACACCGCTTCATGGAGCGGGTTTCCCGGGACGTTCTGGTCGTACTGGACGAAGCGTATTACGAATACTTACCGGCGACAAACCAGACAGACAGTATCAGTTGGCTGCAACAGTTTCCCAATCTCGTTATCACACGCACGTTTTCCAAAGTCTATGGGCTTGCAGGTGTCCGTATCGGATTCGGCCTGGCACACCCTGATGTCGCCAATCTGATGAATCGGGTGCGCCAACCGTTTAACGTCAGCAGCATTGGACTGGCGGGCGCACTGGCCGCGTTGCAGGACACCGAGTTCGTCCAACGTTCTTATGCGCTGAACCGGGCAGGCATGCTACAGCTCACCGACGGTTTCCGTAAACTCGGTATTGAACATATCCCTTCGTTCGGCAATTTTATCAGCTTCAAGGTCGAAGGCGTTGCAACCAATACCCAGAAAATCTACCAAAGTTTGCTGCGACAAGGCGTTATTGTCCGCCCGCTCGGCATCTACGAAATGCCCCATCATCTGCGCGTAACCATCGGGCTCGAATCCGAAAACCAGAAATTCCTGAAATCACTTGAACATGCCCTGGGAGAATTAGCATGATTATCGTCATGAACAAAGGTGTAACCGAAGAACAAATCGGCGCCGTCGTCAAAAAAATTCAAGATCTCGGACATGAAGTCAATATCTCGCGCGGCACTAAACGCACCGTTATCGGCGCAATCGGCGATGAAAGCAAGCTGGATCCCGAATTGTTTGATCCCATGCCGGGCGTGGAATATTCGATGCACATCGTCAAGCAATACAAAATCGTGTCGCGCGAATCGCACCAGCAGGACTCCATTATTGACGTGCGCGGCATCCCGATAGGCGGCAACCAGATACAAGTCATTGGCGGCCCATGCTCGGTTGAAACGCAGGAACAAATGGATCTGGCGGCACAGCAGGTTTCTTCAGCCGGTTGCCGCCTGATGCGCGGCGGCGCGTTTAAACCACGCACCAGTCCGTATACCTTCCAGGGCAAGGGCCGCGACGGGCTCGGTATATTCCGTCAGGCCGCAGACAAGCATAACCTGCCAATCGTCACCGAATTGATGGATGTGCGCATGCTCGACACGTTTCTCGATCATGACGTCGACGTGATCCAGATCGGTACGCGCAACATGCAGAATTTCGATTTGCTGAAAGAAGTCGGTCGCATCGACAAACCCGTTATCCTCAAGCGCGGTCTGTCCGCCACCATTAACGAATGGCTCATGGCTGCCGAATATATCGCCGCAGGCGGCAATCACAATATCATTTTCTGCGAACGCGGCATTCGCACGTTTGAAACCGCGTACCGCAATGTGCTCGACGTCACCTGTGTGCCGATGCTCAAACGCGAAACCCACTTGCCGGTGATCATCGACCCGTCGCATGCGGGCGGCAAGGCCTGGATGGTGCCGTCGCTTGCGCGCGCCGCCATCGCAGCGGGTGCCGACGGACTGCTGGTTGAAATGCACCCGAACCCCTGCGAAGCCTGGTGCGATGCTGATCAGGCACTCAGCCCACAGGAATTCACCGATTTGATGGGATCGCTCAAAGGTATCGCCCAGGTCATCGGGCGCAGCCTTTAACGTTTATACCCGTTCATGACACAAATTACGCTGAACAAACTGGTCATTATCGGCGTCGGCCTGATCGGCGGCTCCTTTGCGTTGGCACTGCGTAAAGCGGGTGTGGTGAAGCATGTCACCGGTGTCGGGCGCAGCCGCGAAAACATGCAGCGTGCTTTGGAACAAGGCGTTATCGATGAAATCGCGGAAAACATGGCATCGGCACTACACGATGCCGATTGTGTTCTGCTCGCCATGCCGGTCGGTCAGACCGAAGCGATCATGGCGCAAATCGCACCGCATGTGCAAACCGGCACCATCATCACCGATGCGGGCAGCACCAAACAGGATGTGGTCACCGCAGCACGCAATCATCTTGGCGACAACCTGAAGAACTTCGTGCCTGGACACCCGATTGCCGGTGCGGAACACAGTGGCGTACTCGCCGCGCAACCCGATCTCTATACCGGAAAACATGTCATCCTGACACCGCTCGAGGAAACCTACATCGACGCCGTCAAAAAAACCACCGCGCTGTGGCAGGCCTGTGGCGCAAAAATCTCGCAAATGCAGGTTGCAGAACATGACGAAATTCTTGCCGCAACCAGTCACTTGCCGCATGTGCTCGCATTCGCACTCATGAACCACCTGCACCGCAGTACCGACAACCCAAAAAACCTGCTGCGCTTCGCCGGCAGCGGCTTTCGCGATTTCACTCGCATCGCCAGCAGCTCGCCCGAAATGTGGCGCGACATCTGCCTGGCCAACCGGGAGGCTTTGCTCAAGCAAATAGCGGCTTATCAGGATGAACTGAACACGCTACACGTAATTCTGAAAAATGGAGATGGAGAAGCACTGGAAAAATTGTTTTCTCAAGCGCGGGGAATGCGGGAGGATTGGTTAAAAAATATTGGTTGAACACACAGCATTTCTATTCATAGCATTCATGTGATTGAAACTTAACTTTCAAAAGCTAATTCTACTTTGTCAGATTACTCCAAAGCAACATTTCGCCTGGTAACAGACTTTTTAGCGCTGAACCGCCGCTGATGCCGCTTATGAATAATTTCGGCTAGTTCTTCGGCTGTAAGCTGCCTTCGTGGCAGCATGTGCGCTAATGCAGTCACCAGGTCATTGACAAATAGCATCTGCCATTGCTCGCGTCCCGTCATCTTTTGCTTGACCAGGAATAGCATTGCCAGCATAACCAGTGCCATGTGATGATGCCATGCATCCCACCGACGCACTTGATAATCGGCCATACCGCATTCGCTTTTTGCTTCATGAAAGCTGTGTTCAATGAAGTAACGCTGCGCCTGAACCTGCGCTAATTTCTGTAATGGCATTTCAAGTGGGGCGTTGGATAAACAGTAATGGGATACTTCGTTTGCGCCGACTTCCCGTCTGACCAACAAGTGCCTGCGATGCGCCTGTTTCTCGGCGCCATCCCATATCCAAACCATCGCATGAAGATATTCTGCTTTCAGTGCGCCTTTCTCACCCTCACGCAGGCTAAGTCGCAATGCGCCACTTATTTTGCCCCGCATATATCGAGTGTTCCGGTGAGAATGACCAATGAACCAAAATTACCTGTTATGTGCTTACATCAAAGAAACACAACGATATACTTGAGTAATGAAACATCAGGATATACAATAATAATAAGTATATCAATTCAGGAAATGTTCAAATGCAGGTTTCAAAATGGGGTAACAGTCTGGCAATCAGATTACCCGCAGCGATTGTTGAAATACTCGATCTCAAGGAAGGCGACAATATTGAAATTCACGTGGCGGGTTCCCGTGACATTGAAATCATGAAAACACCGGAAACCCGTCAAATCCTTGAACGCTTGAGAAAGTACCGCGGAAGGTTACCCAAAGACTTCAAATTTGACCGTATCGAAGCGCATGAAAGATCATAACGCTTTTCTGGATACAAATATTCTTTTGTATCTTTTATCCGAAGATGAAACCAAATCTGCCCAGGCGGAAAACACCATCGCGGCGGGCGGCATTATCAGCGTCCAGGTACTCAATGAATTCGTAAGCATGACTCGGAGAAAACTGAATATGTCTTTTGCCGAGATCCGGGAATTTCTTTCCTACATATGCGTGCTATGTCCTGTAATACCGGTTACTGTCAAGGTACATGAACAGGGACTTCGAATAGCAGAACACTATGGGTTCTCCATATATGATGCAATGATCGTCGCTGCAGCCTTATCGGCCGGATGTACAACGCTTTATTCGGAAAACATGCAGAACAATCAGAAAATTGATGACCTGCTTCTGATTCAAAACCCGTTTACGTAACTTGCACCAATCAAACAAATGAACCGTCCCTCTTCAGAAAAACGGTCCAGAAATTCCATAACTCCTGATTTAACGATGACCTATACGACGGACATCACCATCGAATGTCGGTACGGAAAGTACAAACGGGTCAGTTTTATAGCAAAGTGCCTGCTCTTCCAGAATCCCAATGGCAATCTCCTCGCCCATGCGTAAACTGTCATAATAGTCCGAGAAGTAGTGCACTCCAGCCATGTTGCGGGCAATAGAGATATTGGCTGCCAGTTTGTTCAATTCTCCTTCCAGGGTAAGATAAGAACCATCATTAACATCGAGCAGAGCATTCATCGTATTGTCCGGTACAAACGCGACAGGAGAGTCTCCATTTTTATAGTGAGAAAATAGAATGTCGCTACCACGCTTCACAAGCACTGCACTGGTATCAAAATAGGCTTTGAGAATAGTCACGCATGCGCCAGCAACCGTCGCATGCCCAGCCCCATATGATGGATGCATTGGCGAACCTTCCTGGAAAGCCATTGGCAGCAGCTTGGCGCCCGAAGCATTACGCGACTGAATGGTGTTTACCGTATCCTGTATTTCATCCTCAAGCTGCGAGAAAAGTTTGCCCAAGGAAGGAAAGTCTAATTCAATTCGGCTAGCTTTTTCAATACGTCCGGCCAGTGCTTCAGGACGCAGCCGGCAGTGTGTATTAAACTTTTGGTAACGTACTGCTTTGAGTGCACGTGTAGCCACCTCGGTCACAAGTGTCAGAATATGTGGACCACCCCATAACGCAAAACCGCCAGCCTCCCGTTCATGGATTTCAAAGAAACGTGTAATAAAAGCAGGGCTGTCAGGATTCAGACTGTTCCAATGCAAGGTATTTCTCCCCGAGAGTTTATCGAAACCGGGGTCGGTTGGTGCTTTCATTGCAAGCAGGATAAGACATGTGTTTAGATAAGCTTCGTACAATGCATCGTAATGCACATAGGTAGCTAAGTCACGGGGAGTGGAAATAAAACGTCTGGTAACATTTCCTGGTGCGCCGAAAATATCCGCTTCATTTCCGGATTGCGGATCTGCACCATTCTGCACGTCCAGCCAATCATTCCATTCAGTCATAAAATCAGTGCCTGCTCTGGCAACAGGAACGCGCTGATCAATACTTAAAGCCCCATATTGAATGATTCCATTGGTTACATCACCGTCACCGGCAACACTTTTATTACCTAACAACATAAACTGGGAAAGATAGGGACCGTTTTCAACACCAGGTGAAGAACCCCTGAACGCTGTCTGTGTGGTGATACTGCCGCCGACATTTTTTCGCGGACGGCCATCCCTGCCGGTGATGTCGTAACCGATGTCGTTCAGTCTATCTAATGATTGAGCGATGTTGGCATTTCCCTGTGTTTTGCTAAAATCAGACAGCGGTTCGTCGCGCAACAGCGCAAGTTCATACACTTCAGCCATTTCATAAGCTAGTTCAGCGGAACCAAGCGCAGGTGCGGGCGGCATGGTTACCGCATGCGAATCAGGGCCTTGCAGATCGTAAACGAGTCCGGCTGTAGGTGCTTCCCATTGTCTATAGCAGAGCGAAATGCCCTGAAATCGTCGGCATTTCGAATTAATCCGTTATTGCTTTCGTGCTCAAGGCCTTTAGTAAAACTCATCGCAAAATGTGCACCAGCATATCTCTGTTCGTCGCCATTACTTTGATGTGTCATGTGTTTACGGTCACGAGCTATTTGGCTTGCAGATTCGCGAACTTCTTTTGCACTTTGTCTTCGATATTCAGTCATTGTTTTTTCTCCATGTTAATGCTTATTGGTTAGTCCACTCAAGGACAAGAAAATTTCTGCACCGTTATCCAATCGAATAAATCTGACAGAAAAAGTGAAATTCTATAAAAATATCAATCCCACTCAAAAATTTAGTCGCAGCAGAATTTTTGCAATAGCAATCTCTCTGTCCTTGATAAGATTAAACAAATCAAATACGCGACTATCCTCTGTAAGACTAGCATTGGATCATTTGTGGTAATGTGACAAATCTCACAAATACCATAAAAACAGAAATACGCCTGTGATGGCAGTAACACCAAGCTGTTCAAATCGATGCTTGAGATGTAGCTGCTGCCCTCAGTGCTTTGGGATTCTCGATTAGCGGTGCGCTGGAGATCGTTTATTGGAACAGATAATACGGGATAAAATTATTTGAATTATTACTGCTTGTCGTTTTTCAATAGTTTTTTCCGTTCATTTTCATATTCCTGATACGGCATCGGTTTTTCAACCTGATTCGGATCGATGCCGGGGTTGACATTCATTTCTCTTGTTTTTAATCCTTCATAAATGTTGCCGTAAACCCGTTCTTGACTGACACATCCAGCCAGAAAAACGAGTGGGATGCACAAGGCCATCACTGAAACAATACGCATAATTTTCTCCTCTATGCCGCCATTACACTGACTTTTAATCACGGTATCAAAAAAGATGGGGTGTGGCCGCAATTGATTACCCGCAACAGTACATTGAATGGCGTGAAACCTCAACATTACATTGGCGTTCGCGCCCCCTGAATGGCGCATATCCAGGTTATGTGTAATACTGTAAAAGAGCCGTATCGGTCTGGTTTAAGCGGCAGGATGCCGGGCTGGCCCACGAAACCGACTTTTTAGAAGCAGCGCAAAGACTTATTACTCCGGTATCGGCGTCCTTTTCTCTTTTGCTTATTTGTCATGACGAAACGAAAAACTGAAATTGCAATTATTGGCGCCGGAACGGCGGGACTCTCCGCTTACGGCATTGCAAAACGGTACTCCAAGGATATTGTATTAATCAACGACGGCCACTACGGCACCACGTGCGCCCGGGTGGGGTGTATGCCCAGCAAGGTTTTTATCCAGGCTGCAAACGATTATCACCGGCGGCACATGCTGGAAAAACAGGGTATTTACGGCAGCGACCGGATACATATCCGGACCGAGGAAACCCTCCGTCATGTTAGATCAATGCGCGACTATTTTGTCAGTTTTGTGCTCGAAACAATCGAAACAATCGGCGATAATAATATCCGCGGCCGGGCGCGGTTCATTGAGCCGGATACGCTTCAGGTCGACGATCAGATCATTCAGGCCGACAAGATCATTCTGGCGACAGGCTCAACGCCGTTTATTCCGGAACCGCTCAGGGCCATACGTGCGAAACGCAAAAACAGCGTGATAACCACAGACGAGCTCTTTGAACTGGAAAGCCTGCCCGAATCGTTCGCAGTCATCGGAACAGGGCCGATCGGAATCGAATTGGGTCAGGCACTGCACCGCATGGGCATAGCAACACATATCTTCGGCCGTTCCCGCACCGTCGGCGGTTTAACGGACCCCGATATCATCGAATACGCCATTCAGGCCTTTCAGGAAGAACTGCCGCTCAGTTACGCGGCGGAACTCTGTTACGAAGAAAACAACGACGGTATTGCCATCTCTTGGCAGGAAGCACAGCAACAGAAATGTATTCAGGTCAAAACAGTGCTCGCAGCAACCGGCAGGCGTCCAAATGTTCAAGGATTAGGTCTTGAGGAGATCGGCGTGCCAGTCAATCAGAAAAGCGTGCCTGAATTTAATCCGACAACCATGCAGATTGCGGATTTTCCCATTTTCATCGCCGGAGACGTTACCGGCATGCTGCCGGTATTGCATGAGGCAAGCGATGAAGGCCAGATTGCTGGCTGGAACTGCACGCATGATGCGGCTGCTTTCAGGCGGCGCACCCTGCTTGCCATTGCCTTTTCAGAACCCAACATCGTCCGTGTTGGAAAACCCCACCGGGAACTGGAAAAAGGCGCCTACCATACCGGGGAAGTGCTGTTCGATTCGCAGGGTAGAGCCTCCATCCAGCAATACAATAAAGGTATGCTGCATATTTTTGGCGACAAGAACACCGGACTTTTACTGGGCGCGGAAATGACCGCGCCTGCTGGCGAACACCTGGGACATCTTCTGTCCTGGGCTATAGAAAGCAGAATGACGGTCTTTGACGCATTGGCAGCACCCTTTTACCATCCGGTTGTGGAAGAAGGACTGCGCACCTGCTTGAGAGATCTGGCAAAAAAAAAAATCCGCATCGCCAGGGACTGGAAATCCGGTTCAAACACAATACGTAAACTGTTGATATGGATAGCCGTTTCAACCGCTTTACTGTGCATACGTATGATGCTTTTTGCCCGGCATAATTATTGCTCAGTCACCGCCACACCCGCCACTGCATCCGCTGGAATCACCCGATCCGTCAAAAATTCCACTGCCGCTGGAAGCGTCTCCCGAATCACCGGAACAGCCGGAAGCGCAGCCAATATGGGCGGCGCAATACCCGCTGCCGTAATTTGGCGATGACTTGTCGGCGCAATTGAGCGAGTATTTGAAACCATCGTGAATATTCAGTTTGCTGTCGATGGCGAAAAGCAAAGGCAGATATGGCGGCGTTTCGGGACTGATTTTCTCTTTTGCGCAGGCCAGCCGCCATGCTCGTTTAATTCCGGTTTGCGCCAGCGTAGGCGTCAGCATGGCCTCGGTCGGCGTATGGTGCAGAAATTTGCCGAGTGCCTTGTTGCAAAAATTTTCATAATTCCGCGTAAACAGAATAAATTCATGCCAGGCAACATCCACCACCTGTGAAGGCATCGAGACCATTTTGTTTTTTGACTGGTAGCATAGGTGAAAATAGTCCCGCAGGGCATCGAATACCAGATTGATGTCGGTTTTGGTCAAATGCGGGTATCGTTTACTGACTTTCTGAGCCAGGCTTGAAGGAAATTTGTAGTCTGCGATAAAAGCGAGCCGCTTTAACTGCTTCCCTTTAACAAAGAAATAGAGTGCTGCTAATACGAGCACACAAAAAATTATCACTTCAACGGTCATGAATTTTCCTTTTTCCGAATCAGGATGAATGAATAATCGGCCAGATTTTTGACACGAAGCGCTACGCATTGTGCCAGACAAGCAATTCCGACAAACGTCTGATAAAACAGGAAAATCGCAGTTATATAGTTGATCCGGCAAATTTTATCCCTGCTGCCGCAGCATCAGGCAAAAACGCGCTCATGCTTTTCACATTAACCGGCCAAACTTGCAGGGTGATTCATGTTCAATTTTCTTGTGCACTTGCTTCGAATGGATGCTTAGCCATCCAGTGCCTGGCGATCTCCTCCCGCCGGCAAATCCATACCAGATCGTGATTTTGTATATAATCGAGAAAGCGCGCCAGCGCCATTGCGCGCGCCGGATGTCCGCTGATTCTGCCATGCAGTCCGATGCTCATCATCTTCGGGCAGCGCGCGCCTTCCTGCCACAACAAATCGAAAGCGTCCTTGAGCGATTGGAAGAAATCGTCCCCGCAAGCAAAACCGTTCGGCAGCAGATAACGGGCGTCATTGTTGATCAGTGTGTACGGAATCACCAGATGTGGCGGCAATCCGTCGAGCCAGTAAGGCAGGTCATCGTTGTAGGCGTCCGAGCTGTAAAGCATCCCGCTCTCCTCTCGTAACAGGCGGCGGGTATTCTGGCTCACACGGCCTGTGTACCAGCCAACAGGCTGTTTGCCGCAGATCCGCTCAATAATCTCAAGGGTAAGGCGAATGTGGTGCCGTTCATTGTCTTCGGGGATACCGCGGTAATCAATCCAGCGATAACCATGCCCGGCAACTTCGTGTCCGGCGGCGGCAAGCGCACGGCCAATCTCCGGGTTAAGTTCCAGCGCCCGGCCAACGGCAAAAGCGGTCAATGTCAGGCCGTGGTCTTTGAACAACTCCAGAACGCGCCAGACGCCCGCGCGCGATCCATATTCATACATACCTTCGACACTCAGGTCGCGTTCCCCTTCCCGTGGCGGACGACCCGGCAGCTCGTGCAAATACGCCTCCGAGCAGGCATCGTTATTGAGAATGCACGATTCCGCGCCTTCCTCGATATTGAGCACGAATTGGATCGCAACCCGTGCATTGCCCGGCCATCGCGGATGCGGGGGACGGCCGCCATAGCCGGTCAGGTCTCGCGCATCCATCCAATCAACCCAACTCGAAGGTTGTAACGCCGAAGATGCGCACATGCGCGAGGGCGGGTGGCGGACCCAGGTACATCCGCGCACATCCGAAAACTTCGATCATTCCGTGACGGTGCACAAGCTCGATTGCGGCCGGGTTGTTTTCGGGGACATCGAGATACAACGGACCAGCCACGGCAAATGTTGCCAAACGTATGTAAAGCGCCCTTGCTGACTGTGTGTCGTCCGCGAACAAGGGGCCTATCTTGCAGCCTTCCCTGCAGCGCCGCACTACACCATACCCGGCAAGTTTTCCTTCGCGCCGACAGCCCAGCGCAAGGGCATCGGGCTGGTTTATCCAGGCTTTCAGAAAAGCTGAACGCAACGCGGGAAAACAGGTACGGTCGTATGCCTGGACCTGATCAAATGGCACGGATAACAGCGGTATAATTTCTTCGTCATCATCAACAGCAGCTTGGTAATGCGCCGGGATATCGGCACGAAACCGCATGTCGCGGTGCGAAAAAATGAAGCCGCCTTTTGCATAGTAACGCTGCATTTCAAATACGCCATCCAGCCCAATGCTCGCGTCCGGCTGCAGACGGGCCAGAAGGCGATCACGGCGGGCATGCCAGAGTGTATTGCCAAGTCCCCGGCCCCGGAACTCGGGACGGACTATGAAAAAGCCCATGAAGCCGAACGCGCCATTATAGGCTGTGATAGCGCCGCCGCCAATCAGCGCGTCGCCTAGTTCGGCAGCGATGAAGGCTTCAGGATCCGTAGCCCAGAATGTATCGGCATCATGAAGCCCCGGATTCCAGCCTTCTTGTGCAGCCCATTCGACAAGTTCGTCCACTTCGGGCCGTGTCATGTTTCGTATTACTAATTCATCCGGCATGGCAGTATTCCCCTTACTGGCCGTTGAAAAACGATTTATGTTGCCGCTACGGCAATAAAAACAGACTCGGAACACACATTTATTATGCATAAATGCCGCTATTGCGTCTATTTTTGCTGTGTTATTAATTTACTACAGACGACCGATTCGGCCATCTGTAATGCGTCACGCGTTATTGTGTTTTTTCTCACTGAATATTCAGTTCAATCATTTTATCTTTAGAGCACCTCTAAAAATTCAAAGTTTTAAACAAGACGAGGCCAGTTCTTGTAGATAGCAAAAAATTTTGACGCAGCATATGATTGATATGTAAGGAAACATTTTTTGTAAACAACGAAGTATTGTAACGAAATATGGATTTTTAGAGATGCCCTTTAAATGGCATCAACAGTTCAAATAAGTATTGAGTCGCCTTGTAAGGCTGACAATACAGTGTATGGAGGATAAAACCATGTTTATGAGAATTACCACGATCCTGATTGGAATTTGTGCGCTGGTCTTATCGCAATCAGGCTTTGCAAATGACGTGAAACTGCGCGGTAAACCGTCAAATACCGAGTTTTCTGGCAAAGACGCATCTCAAAAAGCGACGGTAGAAAAATCATTTTCCGACAACGACGCAATTTACGGCATTGTCGCGGGAGAAGATACCAATGACCCATGTTATTTGAAAGTCAATTTCCGCGACGTGACTACCGGCGCAACATCAGCCAAGACCTATAATGAATGCGATGGCCATAAAGAGGGTGATCTTGAAACGCTAACGTTACCGGATGGCGCCTTTGCAACCGGTGTTCGTGTATGTCTTAACAACGATGAAGACAAAATTAAGGGAATTCAACTCATTGGCAACTACGGGGGCTGCCTGTTAGGCGCGGAATCAGTCAGTGTTGTGCCACCGGATTGTTCCGCCGTGGTCAGGATATCCGGTCACGAATACCGTTTATGCAATACCGATCAACCAGCCTACATCACGCGATCCTGTAGCACTGAAATCGGGCCATCTTTCGAAAGAGCGAATTGTGTCGGTAAAAATACCGGCAAACCTGACAGTGATTGGGAGAAAACTGTGAAATGCCCGCCCGGGCATGTCGCCACAGGTATGAAACTCAATACTCGTGCAGGAAGTGGCAATCGCCGGATGTACAACGGTATTTCACTGGTCTGCTATGAGATTTCCGAATGATGGATTAATATAATCACAGTTTGGAGGATAGCCATGTTACTACAGAGATCAATTATCTGCCTATTTGCATGCTGGCTTTTCTTTGCTGCTAATCATGGCTATTCCCGTCAGTATCATTATGATTCCGGCTGTGACTGTTATGTACCCGATCAATCCACTCCCGATACCGGAACCAACACAACACCGAAAAATCCCAAGCCCAATCCTTTCATTCTGAAAGGAACCGGCGCCGATTCTGCGACAACCAGGCGCGATATATCCGAACCGGTTGAAGTCGTGCACAAACAACCGGACGGCTTGTACGAAACACGCCGATTCCGCTATTCGACGCCGAAAAACTTCAAAAATCGTACCCATCAGAGTCTCAATCTCTGGTTTGTCTTCCACGGAGGCGGAGGAAACGCACTGACCATGCACAAGTTCTTCGATGAAGTCCCTCATGCCGCCCCAACCTTGATTGTCTATCCAGAAGCGATGGAGGTTAATGAAGACAACATCCTCGATTTGAGCGGGAATTCGGATACCAAGTGGCGTATGGCAAGATTGCCTGGTTCTGCTTCGGATCCAAACGCCTATCGTGATATTGCGTTTATTGAATGGATGCGATCAAAACTCCTGAAACATAATTCCCAGTTGAACGCAGCGCATGTTTATGCAACGGGATTTTCAAGCGGCGCCGGAATGACGTGGATGCTGTTGTGTTATCGTTCTGCGCTGTTTCAAGGATTCGCGATATATTCCCAGCAACTGGGATCGGAACGCAGAAGCGGGGGCTGTGGCGACGGACAGTTACTGCATGCGAATGACAATCGCACCGGTTATGAGAAATTAACGAATACCCCGCCAGATCAATACGGACACAGGGTTTCCGGAGCACCGAACACGCCGGCGCAGAATGCGGCGACAAAAGCAGTTTTTTATGCGCACGGAACAGCCGACAAAAATCTTGTACGCACCGGAAACAGCGGATGCTGGCAACGTGGAGAATGTGACATATCCGAAGATCCATTGTTTTCCATGGATCCCGGTGGCTCACTTGAAGCACGTGACGATATATCGACTGTTAACTGGCTGATCGCCAGACATCAGCTTGCCTCAAGACCGAATTCGAGTGTATTTCTACCCGACAGCAATTTGAATGACGAGGAAAAAGTCATTCAAAGAAGCTATTACGCCGAGCAGGAAGGCCGGATTACCCGGCATCAGGGCGCGCCAATCTCATGGCTGGAACGGGTTGGCGCCGAACATAACGTGCCTTCGGTCGAGCGTGGCGGCGATTATGATCAATCCGTTTATACCCAGCGGTTTTTTGAAATTCACGCTGATATGCTTCAGTGATTTACTTCGCTCATTCGAAAAACTGTCTGATCGTTTAATGCTATAAGACATGTTTGTTGCAATTGCAACCGGGAGGATAATGAAATGTCAACCAATTCTGCAAGTCCAAATTTTTTGCTGCTGATCGCCGATGACCTTGGCAAGGATCTTATTTCCATCACCGGCTCCGGTACTGGCCGCAGCATGCAGGTGCGCACCAAAGCCAAGGACAACACAGGTCCCAATGCCAATGTGATCGGCTATCATGTCGGTAATATGCCCAATGTCAGCCGCTTGCTGCGTAATGGGGTATATTTCGATCAAGCCTGGGCGCAACCCGCCTGTTCACCGACCAGAGCTTCCATCTACAGTGGCGTGCATCCCTGGCGCAATGGCGTGGGCAGCCCCATGGGCAACCCGGTGCTGGATACCACCATAAGCCTGACCACGCTGCCTGAGCTTTTGCCTAGCGCTTATAAATCGGGGCTGTTTGGAAAATGGCATCTGGGAAACAACCGCGATACCAGCCCCCTGGAACACGGCTGGGACAAACATGTAGGCACTTTCGATGGCGTGGTGCCGGATTATCGTCAATGGCCGTTATTGGATTCAGATGGTGTGTACGATGAAGACCTTGCACCCTACAGTACGGAATATGTCACTACTGTGACAGTCAGAGAAGCAGCCGACTGGATCAACGCGCTCGATAGCGATACCCCCTGGTTTGCTACAATGGCCTTTCATGCGCCACATTCCCCATTCCATACGCCACCTTCTGGAACAACGGGTATAACCAGTATCCCCGCAGGTGCAAACACAGACACCAATGATTTTAAATTTAATCTTATGACGCAGAGTCTCGATCATCATATCGGTGGGTTGTTGGGAACAGCGAGCAGCGGTGGTATTCCTCCAATGACGGAATTTGATTTTGCAGCCATTCCTCAGGATCAACTGCAAAACACGATCATCATTTTCATTGGTGATAACGGTTCGGATTCTAGGGTCGCAATTGAGGAACCCAAGACGTATGAATATGAGGGATCGGTAGCTGTACCCATGATCATCGCGGATGGCGCCAGTGTTATGGCAGAATTCAACAGCACAAATGACAGCCCCAGGTTTTTGCATCCGCGCCGGGTCGGCTGGACTTCAACCGGGATGACCCATGTAATCGACCTGTATGCCACTTTAGCGCACTTTGCCGATCCGACCGATGGCACAATGCCGGCACGTACCGATTCAGTGGATCTTGGGCCCTTGCTGACCCGGCCACTGATGATCCGGCATAAAACGCCGGGAAAACCCAAAGTACCCGTAAACCCTGGAAGCGGAGGACTGCCGGGCACCAAGGTTCCAGATCTACCCGATTTTGAACCTGCGCCGACTGAAGTGCGTAACTTCAACTTCGCACAATGGTATAGCAGCGATACGGAGCGCGCTTCTATACGCAATGCTGAATACAAGCTCAACTATGAATATGATCCTGCCACGGACTCCCACACTTATGCCCTTTATCGTTTTGAGGAAGGCATCATCCCCGATCGCGAAGACGCCACGGGCACTCCAGCGGAAAATCTGTGGGATGCAGCAATCAATCGTACGGACAATTTTGCCAGGGAAAATCTGGATCTGCTGCTGGATGAATTGTTAGCAGATTACCGGCGTAATCAGAACGATCAATTTCATGATCCCCGACCATTTCCAGCGGCATGAGCATCTAAAGCAAGGTAATTGAATACGGGGGCAGTCAGACACTGTCCCCGACACATCAAACCAGGCAATCTCCCGCTGTGCCTATCACAGGTAAAAATTGGAGTTATCACCTGAGCATATAACAACTTTCCTGTTTCCTCACATTTGGCAGGATTCTCACGCCGAATGATTACCTGGATTATCCAGTGATAAAAATCACAGAATATTATGTGCGTCCGGGATAGCATTTATTCATATATCTGCATGAGGGCACATCAATGCATCATTTTTAACGCGCAAAGACAGAATGACGCATTCGTGCCGACAAGCTCATATTTTAAGCCTAGTTGCTTTTACAGTTAATCATGTGCGAGTTGTCAGACTCTTCTGATCATAATCAGCAACAGGTGTAATAAAATAATCATCCAATTTCGGAGGCAACGATCATGAAAAGAATCAATCATAAAGTACTGAAATTTTCTGGGTGGACACAGATTTATGTCGGTTGTCTGTTTCTTGTTTTTGCAGCGTTAATGTGGAATCCCGTTCAGGCGGGTATGGAAAACCCCGATACCGGAGAAACCTGTCAGGGTATTAACTGCGATGGATTCAATGACACTGCTGGATCGGGCACGGGTTCGACTTCCGGGTCAAACTCCGGGTCAACCTCCGGTTCAACTTTTGGATCATCCGGCACGACAATCGACCTTAAAGTTATTGATTGTAATGCTACGCAAGAAAGAGATATAAACGCTGTTGCCTGGAATATTTCGGATGACTGGGTAAACTTTGAAAATGTGGTTGAAACAGAAACAGGCACTAATCTGGGAAACTGCGCAAAAAACCGGTTCTCGAAGAACGGGAAGGTAAAATGCATGTCATCAGATAAAAATGGCTTAATGGGTTGGTCTTCACCATTTAACAAGAAAATTAAGATTTATCCTAAATTTCTTACCAAAATAGCCGGATTACCCCAGGCAGATCGGCGCGCCTGCTATGCAGCGCTCATGGCACATGAATTTGCGCATAGTTGTGACTTGGGTGAAGACGGTGCTGAAGCCCGCGAAGATGCTGCTTTCAAATACTGGAAAAACCGGTTTGCAGCCACAAAGGATACACTGAGCATGCAATCTGATTGCGGACTAGACTGAATACCTTCAAGCATTTGAAATATAACTATCAGCAGGCAGCAACAGGTGCTCAAGAACCGACGAAAGTGATCAGCGTGTCCCTCTACGGATCAAATGGTTACTTCAGGGTTGCTTTAAAAGCGCGTTATACATTGTGGCAAAGCTGGAACGACCCTAGTGTTAACGAATTCAGGCCTACTCACCGGATTCCAGCGTTCAATAACATACGCAGTGTTTGACGCGCCTTCCTTCAGCCCAAATTCGTAGGACATGCAATTATAGGCAAGCACGTCCGGTCGGCCATAATTGGCCAGCGCATCAAGGCAACCGTCTCACATGTTCTTCATTCTTGCACTCGAGGGTAACGATATGCATAAGACGCGCTGTATTTGTTGAGATGGTAACCACTTCTTTTCTCCATTTTCAAAAAAGTAGCTTATAACCTGCACTATCAATCACATTATTCAATGAAGGTTTGTTTGAATACGATAAGATTATCTGTTAGGGTGGTCCGCGAAGTAAGTCTTCAGGTTAACCGGCTTAACCATTAACACACTTACAACACGCTTACTAAATTTTCAATAAACCAAAGGATCAGAGGAGTTAGGCATGCATAACAAATGGACGAACAGTATTGTTGCAGTTTGTTTATTCAGCATTCTTTGCATGATGCCGGTTATGGCTCAAGACCTGGGTACAAACCAGGATACTAATATTTCTTACAGCGATGAAGCGCTCAGGTCGTTTATTATTGCAAACGCAAGTATTAACCAGTTGCAACAGCATGCTGACGCGCAGATGCAAAACATGGCGTCAGACCAACAAAAGCAAGAAATGATGGAGGCTACCAATCAGCAGATATTGCAGGTACTGCAGCAGGCCGGACTAACAGTCGATGAATATAACGTTATGGGACAAACTATTCAATCTGATGCTCATTTGCAGCTGAAATTACAAGCAATTACATCAGGCCTTTTCCAACAATAAGAATTGCAATATGTGTGTAAAAATCACAACTCAACCGCACATAAATAAATTATCGGGCAGTCTCATTTTGACAGGTTACACTGTTCGATAATTATTTCACAATATCAATGCCTCTCAAGCATGCATTTTTGTAATTTGCCACAGGCTTAAAATGCAGATTGCCCGTAACCAGTGTATCCGAAGTGCTTATAAAATTCAGGAAGCGTAGATGTAGACCTAGGCCTACTCCAAATACTGTCCGCTTGTACATGGCAAAAACTGGATGTTATGACACTAGCGCAGTTCTCTTTGTTTTAGTATCAATCAGCGCGAGATTTTAAGACGGTTTCAATTTACCTTGACAGTAGATTCAATGATAAATTTTACGTTGTAAGCATCCGAAGTATCTTGATGATCAACACGGACGTTGCCGAAATGCCAGAAAATCTATATGGCATTGGTCATTCTAGCAGCGCTATTTCTGCTCCAAAAACCAGCCGGAGGATTGCAGATTACCGACTGGAAAAGCAGATTATGTCATTATTTACAGGATGCTATACACAACAGCGGCTACAAGTCCGCCAATAATGCCACCAACCACGGGAACATAAGCGTAGCCCCAATCACTGTCCCGTTTATTTTGTATTGGCAGTATCGCATGCATAATGCGCGGTCCAAGATCACGCGCCGGATTGACTGCAAATCCTGTTGGTCCGCCCAGTGACAAACCAATACCAAACAGTAATAATGCCACAGGAAGTGCATCTAATGCCCCGAGACTGGTTTGTGGCGAAACAATCATCATGACGCCAAAAACCAGCACAAATGTGCCTACCGCTTCTGTAATAATATTATGAACCGGGCTTTTGATCGCAGGACCAGTACAAAATGCAGCTAATTGCGCATCCGGATCGGCTGTCTGATCAAAATGTTGACGATATGTGATCCATACAATCACCGCGCCCAACATTGCACCCAGCATTTGCGCAATGGCGTAGCTTGGCACATCCGCCCATGCAAATTTACCCGCTGCAGCTAGACCGATGCTGACGGCGGGATTCAAATGTGCGCCACTTGATGCAGCAACTGCGTATACAGCTACAAAAAGCGCAATACCCCACCCCGCTGCGATCGTTAACCAACCGGCATTATTACCTTTGGATTTGTTGAGCACTACATTGGCCACAACGCCATTACCTAACAAAACTAATATGAAGGTTCCAACTAATTCACCTAGAAAAGGACTCATATGCATCACCTTGAATTGAATGTAAAAATTGATTCTGGTTTTGAATTATCGCGTAAAAATTATAGGAAGGAATTTTTGTTTTGATATTCAGCTTAAATTTCTAACGCCCAGAAATTATCACACAAAACCGGAAGCAATGATATGTTGACATAACAACATGGAGATAAACATTCAAGTATTGCCAGAGCGCAGGGTAAATATCAGAATTCACGCAATCACTAAGCATCAGTGCTACGCTCTGCAATAACTTATGCGGTTTCTATCAATACAATACAATTCAGTACATCTCACCGCTCATGTCTATAGATGAGCGCAATCATTATTTAAAAACGCACAACCATCTCGCCCTTTTTGATTTTTAATCATTCTTCATTTGAGCCATCAGCAGCAGACGGATCCGTATCATGCCTGGTAACATCATCCGGGCCATAAGCCGACATTTTTGGTCTATCCATCAAATGTCCATCGGGCGTCCTTCTCGGTTCACTACACGCCGTGAGCACCACGCCTAAAATCGCAGCCAGCAAGATATACCTCATAATCATCTCTTACGCCTCCTCGTCTCGTATTAAAAAGATTCTACACTATTTTGTTTATCGCACTACATAATCTGCCGCATTGTAGAGAGCAAATAAATTAAATTGCTTGGCAATTATTACAGAATACATTGAGTGGCACTTTAAGCTCATTCCAGTATCCCAATCCGCTCCCGTACTGTCCCCCGCTCACCCAGCCGAACAATTTTTAGCACAGCCGAAAGGGTAAATCCCGGATGCAGGATAACATTTGAAAATGCTGCGAACATTACGTCTTTTTCTGCAATTGCTTTCCCGCGCAATTCTGCCGTCAACGGCGACAGCTCTTCGGCGAATGACCATGCAGCGTCGCGGGCTTTTTCCATACTGAAATTGATGATGGCTTTTTCCACACTGCCAAGGTAACGGTTCAGGATGCCGAGAATCGGCCAGATCTCAGCGAGTTCGTCCTGCACACTGCCGACGAGACTGGCGAGTACTTGGTTTATTTTCTCAAAGTCATCCTTTAGGTTCTGTAGTTCTTCCGGCGGTACCGTTTCGGCGGCGGCAATACCGAGGTCGAGGTTGATATGTGCATTCATGCCCATCAATAAATGCTGCAATACTATGGGCCACCAGCGCTCGGTTGTATCAAATGCACGTACCCAGGATTGTGTTGGCGTCTGTGCGGACTGGTACTGGTAGCACGCATGGATATAACGGTTAGCGAAAATGACATCAAGACGTTCCATACGGGGTCCATCGTCAAAATTACCTTGCTCAATGCCATTTTTGACCTGTATCGTCACCTTGCGGTACAACGCGGCAAAATAGCCCATGCGCGAATTATTTTCCTTGGACCATTCCACGATAGCGGTAAGTTGATTGATCACTTCATCAATCGTTTGGGCGGGTGTTGCAATGGAAGCCGGAAAATCCTTATCAGACATATTTTCTCCTTTTTAAAGGAAATCGGTTTTATAAATAATTACATGCCAACACTAACAACGTTGCTGACAACACAACCCAATTTTCCCGATTCTTCAACGGGAACTGTGTTACCCGTTTGATACCGATGCACTGCCTGCTCAGCACGACCTTAAAACGCCACTTCATACAACACGGAATTGAGTGGAGTGTCGGGATATTCATTCGGTCTATAGCTGCTTGAAACGTTATCAGCTTCTAGACGCTATCCCTATGCCCAAATCATTTCGTTGTTGAAAAAAACGTAAACTTTGTACCTGCGGCTTTCCAGCCCATAATTGTCTTGTAGTTATTTTTGAAAACGCTCAGACTCTTTCTGCCCATTCCTCTGGCGTAAAGGTTTTCATTGATAATGCATGTATTTCCTGTTTCATCTTGTCACCAAGCGCCTGGTAAACAAGCTGATGTTGTTGAATCATACGCTTGCCCCTGAATTCAGCACTGACGATAACCGCCTGAAAATGATGCCCATCATCACCCTCTACACGGACTAGTTCGCACGGCAGCGAAGCCTCGATATAATTTTTGATATTCTCTGCAGTAATCATTTTTTTCTCTTCTATAAAACCATTATCGTAATCTATTAACCGATTCTTATCATCTGTATTTTCCTTTTGCACACCCGCGCGAAGTGAATCTGATTGCACCTGCACGCATTTATACAGTTCTCAAATCACTGATTCGACTATCACCTTCTTGAGTAATCCACATCCGGATTTAATATTTTTTCACATTCCATTTGTATATAGCTTCCTGCCAATACATACTTGAAAATAATTTTTTTGCACCAATTTCTAAAAAGGTATGAGCTAAAATATTATGTTTTTTCTCTGTATGTCTAAATTTCAATCAAACTATAATCCGTGTATAGCGACTTAAACTATCAGCCTGCAGTCTATAACAATCTTTATCTTGTTCAGACTGCAAAGCATCTATCTTGTAAAATACCGGATATTTAAAAGTTGATCGTTGTCTATATTATATTGATTTGAATATTTAATTCCTTTTTACTCGATATTACCGTGTTTAATAAACTACATATTGCCACCTACAATATCCACAAAGGTTTTTCCAGTTTTAATCAGCGTTTGATTGTTCATGAACAGAGAGACTGTTTGCGCGACCTTAACGCTGACATTGTGTTTCTTCAGGAAGTAGTCGGACGGCACACCAAACATGCTACGCGCTTTACCGACTGGCCGGACGGCAGTCAGCACGAGTTTTTTGCCGACTCATTTTGGCCTGAGTCGATATATGGTAAAAACGCGGTTTACGAATACGGGCATCACGGTAATGCCATATTGAGCCGCTATCCGATTGTTTCATGGGAAAATGAAGATATCTCGGCGCATCGCTTTGAAAGCCGCGGCCTGCTGCACTGCGAAATCAGTATACCTGAGTGGGAAGAAAATCTTCATTGCATTTGCGTACATTTAGGATTGTTTAAAAAAGGCAGGCACATACAACTTAAGGCCTTGAAGAAACGTATAAAGAAACTGGTTCCCTCACATGTGCCGTTGATAATTGCTGGGGACTTCAATGACTGGCGCGAAATGACAGGCCCTATGTTGGCAAATGCGCTTGATCTGACTGAAGTATTCGAATTCACAAACGGCAGAGCTGCGCGCAGCTTTCCATCGGCATTGCCCATATTGCGGCTTGACCGTATTTACGTTCGCGGATTTCACATAGAAAATACTTGCGTTCACCACGGCTACCCCTGGTCAAAAACCTCAGATCACGCAGCATTATCCACCAATGTTATTCGCAGATGAATCTAACAGGTTTTGCGGAAGGAAATAAAATCAGATTATTGCAAAATGGCAGTGAATATTTCCCGGCACTGGAACAGGCTATTGATTCTGCAAAGCTAGAAATATATTTTGAAACATATATCTTTAATAATGACCCCACCGGCCAGAAAATTGCGACAACATTAATACGTGCCGCGAAAAGAGGCGTATCTGTCCATCTGCTCATTGATGGATTTGGTTCATATATGCTTCCGGAAAATTTTATTCAGAATATGCTGAATGCCGGTGTAAAGGTTCTGATCTATCGCCGTGAAATCCTTTTTTTCAAATTGCGTCGCTACCGATTGCGTCGCATGCATCGAAAACTTGTGGTAATAGATGCCCGGATTGCTTTTGTTGGCGGCATCAACGTTATTGATGACTATTCCCATCCGTATAAACAGGCTCCGCGACTTGATTATGCCGTTTTGATTGAAGGTCCGTTATTACATAAAATCTATGCCGCAACAAAGCGCTTATGGTTAATTGTTGCTTGGGCACGGTTTAAAAAACGCTGGGTCTGCAAAAAGAAATTGCAGCCTACGGATAAGCCCGAAGGTAGCCAACGTGTTGGTTTCCTGATACGTGATAACCTCAGGTATCGCCATTCTATTGAACAGGCGTGCCTTGATGCCATCAAAAATGCGCAAAAAGAAATTATTATTGCCAATGCATATTTCCTGCCCGGCATACACTTCTGCAAGGCACTGAATAAAGCAGCATGTCGCGGCGTTAATGTCGTACTGTTGTTACAGGGAAGAATTGAATATCGTTTACAACATTATGCAACACATGCGCTCTATGGAAACCTGCTTGATGCAGGTATAAAAATTTACGAATACCATAAGAGTTTTCTACATGCCAAAGTCGCTGTCATAGATCAGTATTGGGCAACGGTAGGCTCTTCAAATATTGATCCTTTCAGTTTGATGCTGGCCCGTGAGGCAAATGTGGTAATACAGGACAAAGCTTTTGCTGGACAATTAAGAGCGAGTTTAATGCATGCCATAGCAAGAGAATCCAGTTTAGTCGCACGCACCAGTTGGCGATCAAAATCATGGATGTACCACGCAATTTATTGGCTTAGTTACGCACTCATCTATTATACCCAGAGTGTACTGGGGTACGGCCAAACAAAAATCAGTAAAAACGAAACCGCATAAAAATGACAACGAGCACAGGAAAGCTTAACCAAGATGCGCTTGAGCAAATAGCGACGGCTGCCCGGATATTAAACAAGGGTGGTGTTGTTGCTTTTCCTACTGAGACTGTATACGGTTTGGGGGCGGATGTAACCAACGAAGCAGCGATACGAAAAATCTATGAAATTAAGCGGCGTCCTGAAAATCATCCTTTGATCGTCCATATTGGTGATATGACTCAACTGGAGTACTGGGCGCAAGAAATACCCCAATCTGCCTTGAAACTGGCCGAGTATTTCTGGCCTGGACCATTAACCTTAATCCTGAAACGCAGCAAACATGTACCGAATAGCGTTACCGGCGGGCAAGATACCGTCGGCATACGAATTCCCGCTCATCCTGTTGCGCTTGCGTTGCTTGATGCGATAGGGCCCGAAAAAGCACTAGCAGCACCATCAGCAAATCTTTATGGCAGAATCAGCCCTACATCAGCTGCGCACGTACAAACTGTATTGAATAAAAAAGTGGATATGATTTTGGATGGCGGTACCTGTGAAATTGGACTGGAAAGCACTATCCTCGGTTTTGAACGCGAAAATGTTTCAATGCTCAGACCCGGCGGAATCCCGGTAACGGCAATTGAGTTGGTTATCAACAAACCAGTACAATTGAAAAAAAACCAATCGTCAGAAATACGTGTTTCTGGTTCGCTACCCTCGCACTATGCACCAGCAACCCCGCTTAAACTATATCCTGCTGATAAAATTTTTCAGGAAGCACAAAGACTTTCAAAACAAGATGTTCGTTTAGTCATTATTACATGGTCCGGAATCGACTTATCCTCATTCGACAGTTCTAATGTGCGACATGTTCGCATGCCACAGGATCCGATCAACTATGGCAAACATCTCTATGCAAAACTTCATCAATACGATGATAAGACATTCGATTATATTTTAATGGAATCTCCACCGGAGCTACCGGACTGGCTTGCGATCAATGATCGTTTGCAAAGAGCAAGTTATACACAAACATAAAAACACTATGAATACACTAAAACAAAATTATCAATTAAAGGCCGTTTTATTTGATGTTGATGGCACGCTGGCCGACACCGAGCAGGATGGCCATAGACCCGCATTCAATGCGGCATTTAAAGAATTCAATTTGTCTTGGCACTGGGATATCCCGCTCTACGGCGAGTTATTACAAGTAACGGGCGGAAAAGAAAGAATCCGGTTCTATATTGAAAAATATATGCCGAAAGAACTCAGTAGAAACAATCTGGACGAATGGATAGCAGATTTGCACAAAACCAAAACACGCCACTTTAAAAAACTCATGGAACAAGGCGGTATTCCTCTGCGTCCGGGTGTTAAGCGTTTAATTCATGAACTACGGGACAACAATATTAAAATTGCCATTGCGACCACGACCACACCGGAAAATGTATCTTATCTACTGGAGTCCACTTTAGGAAAAGACGCCATTGATTTATTTGACGTAATCGGTGCCGGGGATATTGTTCTGCAGAAAAAGCCTGCACCGGACATTTATTTCTGGGTTCTCAATCAACTTAATCTACAACCCCAGCAATGCATCGCAATTGAAGATTCCGAAAACGGATTACAGGCAGCACGCGCAGCTGGCCTGCCTACATTAATTACCGTCAATAACTATACCCGCCTGCAAAACTTTGAGGGTGCAGTTGCTGTATTGTCTGATTTGGGTGAGCCTGATCAAATATTTGATCCTGTTTCAAGCCTTCCCGTCCACTTAGATAAACAATGGATAGATACTGAGTCGTTACGAAAACTTGTCGACCCGTGAGCAAAATTATTCTTGGCTGGCGTTATCTTTACGATAACTGATCAAGCTTATTTTGCCATCTGTTTTTCGCGAATCTCATCCAATGTCTTGCAATCAATACACAATGTTGCAGTCGGGCGGGCCTCAAGGCGTTTCAACCCAATCTCAATACCACAACTCTCACAATAACCATAATCTTTAGAGTCGATCTTGGCGATGATTTCATCAATCTTCTTGATAAGTTTGCGTTCACGATCACGGTTACGTAACTCGAGCGTCATATCGGATTCCTGACTTGCACGGTCATTGGGATCGGCAAAAACTGTCGCTTCGTCCTGCATCGTATGTACCGCACGATCTATATCCTGACTCAATTCAATTTTCATACCCTCCAAAATCTTGCGAAAATGCGCAAGTTGTCCGGGGCTCATATAGTCCTCACCCTCTTTTGGTTCATAGGAAGTAGCATTCTTGCTCTGTAGCTCTTGCGGCATCGTGAGTGCTCCTAATTTTTTGGTGGGTAAAAAATTAAAATACATGCTTTAACTTAACTTGGCATTATACAACAATTTTTTTTCTATGCTACAACACTCACTTGTATGGTGAAATAGTGACACTGGCACTTCTCACTTCTGTACAACATCGAGTTATGTCATCTTTCTTCAAGTAAATAGTTCTTCTTGTTTAAGATAAAATACCAAACGGAAGTTGCAACAAAGTGACAAATAAAGGATAATTTCAGGTTTTGTACTATGAGTAACAACGCTTTTATAAAGCGAGGAAAAACACGATGAAAGCAGATATACATCCTGACTATCAGGAAATAACCGTCACATGTAGCTGTGGTAATGAATTTAAAACGCGCTCAACAATGGGCAAATCTTTAAACATTGAAGTATGTTCCATCTGCCACCCTTTTTATACCGGAAAGCAAAAAATTGTTGATACCGCGGGCCGCGTTGAGAAATTTCGTCAGAAATATGGCAAACAGATTCCAAAAGGCGCCGGTAGTGGCAATAATGCTGCTTCTTAGTAGTTTAATTTATCAGTCAACACAAGAAGATAGAATTACTTAAACGGCGTCTTTGGATTCAACAAAATAATATCAATAATGAACCGCTAGCCAGAAAGTCTCTTTATCCGGATCAGTCCAACTAACTCTGTGCTTTTTATGCGGCGGAAGATGGATAAAATCACCTTCTTCTAAACGCACTGTTGTCTGGTCCTGAAAAGTTAGCTCGGCACGACCTCTTAATAGCAGTACCCATTCGTTTTTCTCCTGATCATACCATCCACTTGCAGGGGAACGATGGCCTTTTGAAATAATTCTTTCAATAGATACCGCAGTGCTACTTACTAAAACATCGAATACTTCTTTTTCAGCTTTTTCAGGATCCACATGATTTGCCGAGAAAATATTTTCCGGCGCCAGTTTGTTTTTTCTCACATTAAATCCCTATTAAACCGGTTTTACGAAAAAGCAGTAAGAACGAAATATCATGTCGCTGACATATCCACTTAATACTGATACACCTGATACTCGAGAAGCGAAAAGCGCGATAATTTTTAGCCTGTGATTTAAGCGGCTTGCCCGAAAATGATTAAGCAGGTAATTGCGCTGAACTGTTCACAAGGGCTTACACCGCATTACCTGCTCAATTCCTTAAAAAGTAAAATTAATGATTTTTCACAAAATCAACCAGCCGCTGGTATGTAAATAAATAATCCTGCCCGGAAAGCGGTGTATGGCACTGTACACAGTTCAAATCATTACTTTTTTCTGTGCCATCTGGATCATATACAGCAAAACCCCAATTTCCAGTGCGGTTTTCTGCAGGATAAGCATCATCCCAGTTATCCCGGTTTTCCATTACAGCAACAGCTGCCAACGAATCTATCTCAAAAATACCATCATCTCCTGCAACAGGCTTTCCGTCTTCGCCTGTTTTTGTGCTATAGATTTCCATCACCACAACAGAACCCGATGCGCCCGCCTGATTCTCCTTATAGCTGGCTAACGCTGTTTCATTAGCGTACAACTTGGCAACCTGCGTTTGATTGGCACGATTTGCTGTTGCATATTTAGTGAATGCTTCTTCATAGCCTGCAGGAAATTTAACATATTCAGGATCCCCGCCGCCTTGCGCATAAATGGGTGTAATTGCAAGTATCACGACTGCTATTTTCAAAATGCCTTTCATAGTTTGCTCCTTTTTTATAAAGTCCGTAACACAATCATAACAATATTTTTATTCTTTCAAGCCTATTCCGCCAATGTCAATCACCAACCGTATCGATAAATATATCACCAGCAAAGCCAATCCCAAATGGAATATAAATTGAACCGGTTTTTCCTTGATTGCATCCACTAATGTTTTATTTTTTCCTTCTTTTTTCAAACGCGCAAATTCCTCGCGCATCCTGATCGTCCGCGCGTTCTGATAGTCATCCAACAGTGCGCGGGCTTTCTTGAACTGCCCCGCATCTTTCAACCAGATGGCCGGCATTGACACACCCCAGTTACCTGCCGTGGTTTCATAATAATCTATATTATTGTCAGTCAAGAGCGCACGCACATCGTTCGCTTCATCATCAGGCACACCATTGAGTTTGAATAAAATTTTAGACATTGAAAAAAGGCCTTTGTTAAGCTACCCACACCAAGCAGAGATTTTCTGCTCAATTGATGCTATCTTTGCGATCATCAGATTGTCAAGTATAAGTCAAAGAAACATATTCAAATTAAATACAGAACTCATGAAAAAAACTATTTTAATCACAGGTTGTTCAAGTGGTATTGGCTATTGTGTTGCCAAGTCACTGCATGAACGGGGATATCGCGTTTTCGCCACTGCGCGCAGGAAAGAAAGTGTCGAAATTTTACTCAGCGAAGGACTGGAGAGTTTTCGTCTGGACTTGATGGATTCAAATTCCATACACTTCGCCTTTGAAGAAGTCTTGCGCCGAACGGATGGACAGTTATATGCATTATTCAATAATGGCGCCTACGGTTTACCGGGCGCAATTGAGGATTTGAGCCGCCAAGCATTACGCGACCAATTCGAAACCAACGTGTTCGGCTGGCAGGAACTGACCAACCTGGTATTACCCGTGATGCGCAAACAGGGCTATGGCCGAATCATTCAAAACAGTTCAGTACTAGGTTTTGTCTCCTTGCCTTTCCGTGGTGCATACAATGCCTCAAAATACGCCATCGAAGGACTCAGCGATACCATGCGTCTTGAATTAAAAGGCAGTAACATTTATATCAGTTTGATTGAACCCGGCCCGATCACCAGCAAGTTCAGGGCCAATGCGGTTACAATGCTGGCCAAATATGTTGATGTTGAAAACAGCATTCATCAGGATAGATACAAAGCCGTACTCAAACGGCTTAACAAAGAAGGGCCTGCAGTACCCTTCACCTTGCCGCCAGAGGCTGTTCTTAAACGCGTTATCCATGCACTGGAAGCCAAAAAACCGCACCCCAGATACTATGTCACTTTTCCAACATACTTATTTGGCGTTCTGAAGCGTATACTCAGCACCCGCGCCCTTGATGTATTGCTCGCAAAATCTGGGAACAGCAATTGAACGACACTATACACTTAAATTGGGACACATGGCTTTGCAAAAAAAAGCACCTCACTGAAACAGCAAGGTGCAATGGCTTCGTCACGAACTTATACGCTTTGACAACTACTCATAGAACATACAACAGAACAACATGGGAAAAGCAAAAAAACTTTCATATCTTACGTTCCTGATCAATATAACCAATCAGGAAAGATGATCTACGGTCATTTTCTGTAACCTGGGTAGATCATTTTTCACATTAATCATTTACCAGCCCATACCGATATAACCACCCAACGTCAAACCATCTATTTTAGCGCCATCCAATGTGCCAACAGTATAGTGGTAACGCGCATCAGCACCGATATAAATATCTTTCCATACGTTATATTCAGCGCCCCCGCCAAACATAACGCCGGGGTCCAAGACGGTAATGGATTCAGAAGGTGGGCTTATGACATGTATAGCCAAACCTGCCGGAATAATCCAGGGTCTGAATTTAGAACCTTCCATGAATTTGATTTTTGGCGCGGCAGTCAGCGTGAATTGACTAACGGTAACCCCTCTAGGATTATCTGGAAAACCGGCTAACTGGGTTGGTTCGTTTGCAAGTGCATTACCCGCAACGCCGGTTCGGAAATGTTTGTATTCAAACATGACTTCGGCCAAAACTTCTGTCCGCGGCATCAAACCCCATACATCGTTTGTCAAGCTGAAATCCAGGCCCGCACCAATATACCAAGCATCCCTATCTGCGCGATCCTGCGCGCCGACAGGCGCAACCCGACTTTCTATAGATACAGCGTTATGGGTATGGTCGCTACGCGCCCAACCGCCACGAAAGAAAACGCGGTGACGCTTATCTGTGCCAGCCGTTGTCGTTGATGAAACACGAGACACTTCCTCACGCGCAGCCGTTGCCTGCGCCTTAGCCTCAACAGCGGTTTGTTGAGCTTCTACTGCTTTTGAATCTGATTCAGTTCTGACTCTCTGCAATTCACCTTGAACCGATCTGAGCATATTCTCCAGTTCCTGGACTTTTTGTTCCAGAGCCTTGGTTCGATCATGCGCAAAAGCATGAGGCATGAATATCATGCTTGCCAAAAGGAGAACCACACCACTGCCAACCCCCTTTTTGTCATAGAAAAATTTCATCTAATCCTCCAAATTATGTATTTATGTAATTATTTATGTTTTCTAAATACGTTCTCGACAAATCATTTGAAGCCACTTACCCACTTACTACTCCCGTACACATCAGGGTACATGGGATACTCGTTTTCAAACTTTCTTATTTTCTCTTCTACCACTTCGACTTTTTTTTCAGATAATATGTAAGCACAGGGATTTCAACTTTGATCTGCATCAAGCTAAGATTAATTTGTTTTTTTATTTCAAATTTTATGGTTCAGGTTCATCTAATGTTTTCAGATTCTTTGTTTCCGCCTTTGGAAGAAGCATTACTGGAACCTAATGGTTTGCTGGCTGTTGGCGGAGATCTCTCACCAAACCGCCTGATCAATGCGTACAAAAATGGTATTTTTCCATGGTTTAATGAGAATGAACCGATACTATGGTGGAGCCCGAATCCACGTATGGTGTTATTTCCCGGCGAACTAAAAGTTTCCCGCTCTTTAAAGAAATCAATAAAAAAAAATAACTACCTTATTCGAACTGATCTTCATTTCACACAAGTTATGCAGGCCTGTGCCGCACCACGCAAAAATCAAGCCGGCACATGGATTCATCCGGAAATGATTGCAGCCTATAGCACACTGCATGAAATCGGATTAGCCCATTCTGTGGAAACCTGGATGAATGGAGAACTCGTTGGCGGACTTTACGGCATTGCCTTGGGAAGCGTTTTTTTCGGCGAATCCATGTTTTCATGTGCGCCTGATGCCTCTAAAATTGCATTTGTACATCTGGTCAAGCAATTAGCGGAATGGAATTTTGTGTTAATTGATTGTCAAACAAGTACAGCACATCTTGCATCTTTAGGTGCACGAGAGATTCCCAGAACAGAATTTAGCCGTCTATTGAACAAATGGATCAAACACCCAGAGCAGGGTAAAAAATGGAATTTTAGTAACATGAACGTTTAGTCGAATGAAAACGCTGAAATATCACACAACGCATCCCTATCCATGCGGTTATTTTTCTGACAGAATGGCGCGTTCGGAAGTTGTATCGCCAGAATATTCCATTGACACAGAAACGTATGGCCGACTGATGAAGACAGGATATCGCCGCAGTGGTCAGTTTGTCTATCGACCATGTTGCGATCAATGCCACGCCTGCTTATCGGTACGTGTGAAAGTTGAAACTTTTATACCTAACCGTTCACAGCACAGAAGCTGGAAAAAGCATCACCATTTGACCGCCGAACAGCATGAATTGTATTTCGATGAAACACATTTCGCACTTTATCAGCGTTATCAAGCTGCACGCCATGCAAGCGGAGCGATGGATCAAGACAGCCGTGAGCAATACCAAAATTTTCTGCTTCACAGTCACGTCAGTTCCAAACTGATCACATTTTATGATGCAGCACAACTTTGCATGATCAGTATTATAGACGAGCTACCTGATGGACTTTCATCCGTTTACACCTTTTATGATCCGGAAATCAAGCAAGCCAGCTTTGGCACCTATAGTATATTATGGCAAATACAACTTTGCAGAGCACTGAATCTGAACTATCTCTATCTGGGTTACTGGATCAAAGAACACAAGAAAATGAGTTACAAAGCAAAATTTCAACCACTGGAAATTCTGGTGAACAACCGTTGGCAGACTTTTGAACAATTCGCCGACAAATGATGAAGTATCATTATATTTACATGCATCTATCCCTGCAATCTGATCAACTAGGTTATTCTATAATCTTCAGATTAAATCCATGTTCTATTCATTCCTGCGTCCATTACTCTTTAAGCTCGATCCAGAAGTAGCACATTGCGTGACATTTGGCGCAATTGAAAAAGCACTCAAGCTTGGCCTCCTCAAGCACCAGATCATCCCATGCCAACAACGGCAAGTTATGGGGATAACATTTCCCAATCCTATCGGACTTGCGGCAGGTCTGGATAAAAATGGGGAACATCTGGATGCCTTAGCCACACTGGGCTTTGGATTTATTGAAGTTGGAACGGTAACACCACGCCCCCAACCAGGCAATCCTGCACCCCGCATATTCCGCGTTCCCAAAGCACACGCAATCATTAACCGCATGGGTTTTAATAACCACGGCGTCGATCGATTAATTGAAAATATTAAAACTTCAAGCTACCAGGGCATATTAGGTATCAATATTGGAAAAAATTTCGACACCCCCATCGAAAATGCGGTTGAAGACTACCGTATTTGTTTACACAAGGTATACCGTTACGCCAGCTATATCACGATCAACATTTCTTCACCCAATACACAAAACTTGCGGCAATTACAATCGGCAACGGCACTGAATGAAATGCTGTCAGAATTAAAGTCCGAGCAACACAACCTGTCCCAGAAGCACGGCAAATACACCCCCCTGGTGGTTAAAATAGCGCCCGATCTTGACACCTCACAGGTAGAAACCATCGCCAAGTTACTGATTAAACATCAGGTTGACGGCGTTATCGCAACCAATACTACACTTTCTCGTAACGGAATAGAGCATTTAGCTGTCTCGCATGAAACCGGGGGCATGAGTGGTGCGCCACTAACACAAGCGGCAACTGAAATCATTAAACAACTGCATCACTTCCTGCAGGATAGTATTCCCATCATCGGTGTCGGCGGAATTATGTCAGCTAAAGACGCTAAAGACAAAATTGATGCCGGTGCATGTTTGATACAAATCTACACCGGTTTGGTTTACCAAGGCCCTGGTTTAGTAAGTGATATTGCAAAAGAAGTCTGTGAGACTGCGGTTTAATAGAAAACAGAACAACTTTCGACGTTAAGTCGAGGGGTTTAAACCATCCCCGAAAGAGACACTAAAACGATAACAACATGATCAAGCTCACCCCGGGATATATACAGGTTTTTTTGAGTTAATACCTTTTTACAGCAATCAATATTAGTGGCAAATAAACATATGGAAAAGAAGTATTACATTAGATAAACTCAAAATATTACAAATAATAGTCTTTTACCTCAATGTTGGCCGCAGCTCCAAACTTTCTAACGCTGATTGGAGATTTTGTGGTACCGATAACAACAGATCTTTTGCTGGTCGTTATCTCTTTTTGTTTTTAACAGTTACAATGTTGTATCTGGCTAATTGTTTTTAGTTCCCAAAACAGTTTCTGAAAAAACTGGAGAAATCAATGACGGGTTTTTTTTCAAGGCTCAAAACAACTTTTAAATCAAAAAACAAGCGCTCTCCCGTTACTGTTCCCGCTGAAAATAAAATGCATTCAGACTATTCAAAAAAAAGTTTGATTTCTGGCAGCCTTTTTATTGTGGCGCTGTTGTTGTTGGCTGTACTGCTCGCTTACGACTTGGATCAAACCAGACAAAATATGGCACGAGTTGAAATCACCGCGCGTATGCAAACACATATTCAACGCCTGCCTATAGCGCTACAGCTTGCATTCTCAGGCCGTGAAATTGCGTTTACACAGATACAAGACAGTCATAAAAAAATTAATCAATATATTGCAATATTTTCGCAAGGTGGTTTTTTCCATCAAAACAATATCCCCCCCGTAGATCTAGAATTCACGCGAGCACATCTGGACGATTTTGTTAAAAAATGGCGGTCAGAAGAAACAAAGATTCAGGTCATTCTCGATAATCAACAAACACTGATTAAACTCGGTCAGGCCGTAAGCGCAATTAATTCGACCAATAATGAGCTGCAAAAAAATATCGAGCAGTTAATCCATCGCTTAACGGTCATGGGCAATCAACCCAAAGAACTTGGCACGATAACAGCGATGCGCACACTTACCCAGAATGTTACCCGAAGCGTCAATATTATTCTTTCAAGCAAACTGCCTGTATCGGAGATAAAAAAACAACTGGCACATGATCGCAAACAATTTTCGATTATTCTGCAAGCAATTGATGGAGGTCATGATATTTTGAATCTTTCTGCGATTAATGATCCAGAAGCTCTGGAAATACTACCTAAAATCAAGCCGTTATTCATAAAAATTGACAATAATATCAATACTATTCAAACCGAACTGTCAGCAGTCATGACGGCAAAGGCTGCCGCCAACGAAATCATTAAAAACAGTGAAACAATACTCAGTAGCATCTTATCATTGGACAAAGTGCTTCAGGTGCATCATACTGAAACAACTGGTCTTTTGGCAAAAATTCTTATTGGATTACTCATCGGCACTACCCTGACATTGTGCGCATTTATTTATTCACTGCGTAAAAACAGACACAGTATTCCACGTATCAGCGTAAACAAAATGGACGATACACAAAAAGCCATGTTATATCTACTTGATGACATGAAAAAAATGGCCGAAGGGGATCTCACGGTGCGCACTACTGTCACAGAAGACATTACAGGAGCAATAGCCGATGCCATAAACTTTACTATAGAAGAGCTGCACACACTTGTTGAACAGGTAAACAAGGCCAGCACCCTGGTGGTTGACGCATCCGATCAGGCACAGCATGTTGCAAGCCGATTATTATCGGCAGCACAACAACAATCGCTCAAGATTGAAGAAACGACTGTTGCAGCCCTTGGTATGGCTGAATCCATCAACAATGTATCAGACACGGCAGCTGAATCTACAAAAGTAGCCAAACAATCACTTGTCACTGCGGAAAAAGGCAGCACAGCAGTTCGTGAATCAATTACCGGCATGGATGAAATTCGCACACATATTCAAGAGACCTCAAAACGCATCAAACGACTGGGTGAAAGTTCACAGGAGATTGGCGAAATTATTTCGCTTGTTTCAGATATTACTGAACAAACCAATATTCTTGCGTTAAATGCAGCACTTCAGGCAACAGCAGCAGGCGAAGCCGGACGGGGTTTTAACATGATTGCCCAAGAAGTTCAGAGACTTGCAGAACGTTCTGCAGAGGCCAGCAAACATATTAGTCGATTAATCAAAATGATGCAAAATGACACCTACGATACCATCGCTGCTATGGAAAGAAGCACCCTGGAAGTCATCAAAGGTACCCAAAAATCAAATATTGCCGGAAAAGCACTGGAAGAAATCGAAGTGGTATCCAAACGCCTCGCTGATCATGTCGCAAACATTTACGCCACTACCCACGCTCAGACACAAGCAGCCAACACGGTCATTGAGAACATGGAAGAAATACTGCAAATTACACAACAAACAACTGTTGGAACCCAGGAAACAGCAGCATCAATCGAACAAATTTCCGGATTTGCCTCAGAACTTAAAGCATCTGTTTCCAATTTTAAAATTTAATTTATTATATTTTCTATTCTAGCGTTTATTCTCAATTGATCTATGAATACTCAAACCAGACTGAACATCGCATCAATCTCAGGGATCAAGGAAAGCATTCACGAGATTTTTTCTCTAATTGAAGAGAATCTGGATAACTACAGCCAGAATTTAAACGACGAAAAACAACTTGATTCCAGCCGCGTCTACATTCAGCAATTGAATGGATTATTCAAGATGCTGGAACTTAACAACATTACAGTCATAACCGGGAAAATAGAACAACTTGTTTCAGCCTTGATCGACAAAAAAACAGATCCCACGCTGGAAAGTATCGTGGTGCTCAAACAAGCAATCAGCGCCTTACTTTTTTACCTGGATGAACTCTTGGACGGCGTTCAGGAAAATCCAATGCGTTTGTTTCCCGTCTATCGAAACCTGATGCAATTACTCGGTGAAAAACAAGTATCCAAGTTTGATCTGTTTTATCCCGTTCTGACTCAAGACCCGCCACTCAAACCCGTCCTTTCCGGCAAAGACGCCCAACAACTTGAAGCGCTTGCAAAACGAATGCGCGCTGGCTATCAGAGCAATCTGGCCCAATGGCTGAAAAACACATCCAGTACGGATAGTCTTAAAAAAATGCATGATGCGATCGGCGAAGTTGCACAATTTCCAGGTTCAACAGAACATCGTGCTTTCTGGTGGATATCAGCCGGTTTCCTGGAAAGTCTTTTATCTCAGGATGCAACTATTGAACTATCAAACCGTAAATTATGCGGAAAAATTGAACAGGTATTACGCCATTTCCAGGAAGGTTCACAGCAAGACACAACGCTTCTTCAGCGCGAATTACTTTACGCCATAGCAAAAACCCCAACAGAAACCGAGCAGATTACTGCCATTCGTAAAGCCTATGCGTTGCCAACTTTTGCAGAACTCAATGCATCTGAATTAACAAAACCAACATCCCCACAATCCGACCTTCATGAAATGCGCAGCGCTTTGAAACAGGCCACTGAAGACTGGCGGGCTTTTAGTTCGGGCAACCATACTTATCTTGCCGCTTTTATAAACAGTATGGCGCAAGTGCGCAAACACTCAACACACGTCGAAAACGCACCCCTGCGGCAACTCGCCGAAACGATTGAAGATGTCGCCAAATCCTTGCATGCCCATTCTCAGGAAATCAATGAGCGTGCATTGATGGAAATCACCACTGCACTGTTACAACTGGAAAATATCATCGAGAATTTCAACCGACCACAAAATAATCTCTCAGAACAGGTTGAGGCGGCGTCCACGAGATTGAAAGCGACTACTGAAACTGACGAAAAACCAGTTGAACAACAATCCGCGTCCCGGCTCGATGAAATCGAAAATCCGGCGCAGAACAAGAAACTTCAAACACAGGCAGTCCAGGAAGTCATTAACAATCTAAGGGAAATAGAAAAAATCCTGGAAGGTTTTTTTGAAACACCGGCCGAACGCACTGCACTATCCGCATTACCTCTCTTATTCACGCAAACTTCCGGCGCACTCGCCATACTGGACCTTCAACGCGCCAAATATTTACTGAATCTCTGTTATACGCTGATAGAAAAATTTCCCGCCCCCGATTACGCACTCAATCAGACTGAACAAAATCTGCTTGTCGATGGAATAAGCAGTCTGAGTTTTTTCCTGGAAGCGTTCAAAAACGATCAAGCAGCGAATACTAAAGTCATCGAATCCGCGATTACTGTTTTTGAAAATGCCTCAAAACAAAAATCCAAACCCGCATCAACTCATGACATGTTAGCCATTGATTCAGATTTTGAAGAGACTGACATCATAGAAACCAAGCTTATCGCCGAAGTTGATCCAGAACGCAGGACCAGAATCGATTCTGGTGTAGACCCAGAATTACTGAGCATCTTTCTGGAAGAAGCGGAAGAAATTCTAGCTGAAGTTGCTGAATGTATACAAAAGTGTCAATCGGACGACTCAGACATGAAATCGCTGACAACTATCCGGCGAGGATTTCATACACTGAAAGGAAGTGGCCGCATGGTCAAGCTGGAGTTTCTCAGTGATGCCGCCTGGACTATGGAAAAAACGCTGAATCACTGGCTGAATGATAAAAAACGGGTATCCAGCGAACTGATTCATTTGATGAAATATGCACATCATGTATTTACCGAGTGGTGCGGTAACCTTAAAGCATCAGGTGAAACAGAAATTCAATTGGAAGAAATGCTTGATCTCATCGATCACTTAAGCGTTGATGCAATCGAAGAAGAACAAAGCTCAGCACTTGAGTCTGTCGTGGCAGAATCGAGACCAGACGCGACCCGCCCTCCGGAAACATCCATCTCTATAGGTGGCATCGCTATACCGGTCGAACTCTACAACATCTTTGTAACTGAATCAAAACAACATTTAGCCACACTTGAGAACGAACTGAGAACACTGCTGGCTGCTCATCCGGCGAGAATAACACAACCGCTCACTCTCGCAACGCATACCCTGGCGAGCACTTCTCGTGCCTTGAAACTGGATTTCATCGCCGACCCAAGCAGCATGCTTGAGGAATGGTTAACCCAGTTAAGAGAAAAAAACATAAATCTAAAAGAATCTGACACCCATTTAATACAAAATTGTATTCAGCATATCGGCGAAATGTTGCACAAAGTATATCAACAACAATTTCCAGAAGAAACCGATTTGCAGCTCGTCCAATTCCTATCTGACGAAATAACAAAACACCAGGCAGAGGGCAGGAAATTGACAACAATCGCCACGCCTTCTGAACCGATCAACTTAACCGAGTACAGACTTAAAAAAGCACCCGCTTTTACACCATTAGAACCATCGCCAGAAAAAACGCAGGAAAAATTTACTAGCGATAATTTGGATAATATCAGCTACGAATTGCTTCAGGCTTTTTTTGAAGAAGCAAAAGATACCATTCCACAAATCAGCGCAAAATTACGCGCCTGGCGCATACTGCCACAAAATGAAGATGTCCGCATCAGCCTGCTCCGATTGCTTCATACCCTGAAAGGCAGTGCGAACATGATCGGCGCACAGCAGCTTGGCGAATTGATTCATACGATGGAAGAAGACGTTGATCAAGCGTTCAATAATCCTGTGGTTTCACTTTCTTCAATTGAAACGGTCGAATATAAATTCGACCAATTGTGCGAACGAATAGAACAATTGCAGACACAGAACATTATTGAAAAAACCGAAGAGATTACAGATTTTGTTGACATCTCGGAACTAACAGAACCAACAATTACCGATAGAACATCCTCAGTATCCAGCGAATCACCGAACTTACCTGAACCTGCTATTGAAACGACTCTGGAACAGACTGCTCCAATCGAAATAAGAGTAGAAGAGCCCCATCACTCTGGGAATTTCTTACGGATCAACGCCGACCACATTGATCGCCTCGTCAATGAATCCGGAGAAGTCAGCATTATCCGCACCAAAATTGAAACACAACTTAACCATTTCAAACAATCGCTTCAGGATTTGACTGAAAGTGTCGATCGCCTGCATGGACAATTGCGCGAAATCGAAATCCAGGCAGAAACACAAATGCAATCCCAAATAGCGTCACAACAAAATAGTGAGCAATCTTTCGATCCTCTTGAACTTGATCGTTTTACACGCTTTCAGGAGCTGACACGTCTCATGGCAGAAAGTGTCGATGATGTCATCACTGTACAAAAAAACCTCAACGCCACACATAATGCTGCGGCAGAAGCAGTGGCGCAGCAAGCCACTATCAACCATCAGCTGCAACAAGAATTGATACGAATTCGTACGGTACCATTCGGAAGTATTTCAGAACGCTACTATCGTGTTATCAGAAAAACAGCCAATGAACTCGGCAAAAAAATTAATCTGACAATTCAAGGGGAAGATACTGAAATAGATCGTAGTGTTTTGGAAAAAATTAGCGCTTCTCTTGAGCATATCCTGCGCAACGCAGTTGCCCATGGCATTGAAGAACCCGATCAGCGCATCCGGTCCGGAAAACTGGAAACTGGACAAATTCAAATGGATCTTCACCAAAAGGGTAACGAGGTTGCGATAACCATTCGTGATGACGGGTGCGGGCTTGATCTCGAAAACATACGTCAAGAAGCAACAAAAATGAACCTGATTCGCGAAAATGAGAGTCTGAGTGACGACCAAATTGCGGCATTGATTTTTTCCCCGGGCTTGACCACACAAGACCATGCTACGGGCACTTCTGGTCGCGGAATCGGTATGGATATTGTACAAAACGACATTTCAGGATTAGGCGGTCATGTCGCAGTCAGCTCGAAAAGAAATCAGGAAACCGTTTTCCACATCCAATTGCCATTGACGCTTGCAGTTACACAATCATTTCTTATATCTTCAGGAAATCAGGTTTTTGCAATACCTACGCCGATTGTCGGGCATGTACAGGAGCTGGATCACGAAACGTTGCAGGCAGCATATAAGGATCGGAAAATTATTTATGATGAAAATACATATCCGCTAACATATTTACCTTTTATTCTCGGAAAATTGGATCAACACCCTGAAACAAAAAGGCACAATCACATATTACTGTTACATAAAGGCGATAAGCGCCTGGCAATTCATGTTGATGAACTCATAGGAAACCGTGAAGTCATTGTAAAAAATACCGGTCCACAGATCATGCATGCGCCAGGAATAGAAGGCGCGACTGTGAACGGAGAAGGCACACCAGTACTTATTCTGAATCCGCTTAAGCTACTGCATCGTGAAGACGTGCAGCGGATTCTAATAACACCCGTTTCTGACATTATTACCCAAACGACTCAGATAGATGCATCCAAGGCAACTATTCTTATCGTTGATGACTCACTGACCGTACGTAAAGTCACCAGTCGATTACTGGATCGGGAAGGTTATAAAGTATTAACCGCCAAACAAGGACTTGAAGCCATGGACATCATCGCTGAAATAAAACCGGATATCATTTTGGCTGATCTTGAGATGCCTAAGATGAATGGCTTTGAGTTGATTCAAAAGATTCGCAGCAATCCTGATACTGCAGATATACCAATCATTGTTATTACTTCACGCACAGCAGAAAAACACCGTAAGATGGCTGCTGAATTTGGTGCCAATGAATTTCTTGGCAAGCCCTATAAAGAGGAAGACCTTTTGTCCCTTATTGTGCATTATGCACAACAAAAACAGTAGTCATACTCACTTCCCGCGCATAAACATTTTATCCAGGCTTGTCATACTCATTTCGAACCATGTCGGCCTGCCGTGATTACATTGGTCAGCACGTTCAGTTACCTCCATTTCGCGCAGCAATGCATTCATTTCGGGGAATGTTAAATTTCTGTTAGCACGAACCGCACCATGACATGCCATTGTTGCCAGTATTTCATTGCGTTTAGCAGTCAGAACCTGACTGTCACCATACTCACGAATTTCACGTAACAAGTCTTGAGTTAATTTGACGAGATCAGTCTGTTGTAATATTGCCGGTACAGCACGAACTGCTAATGTCGTGGGAGAAAGAACAGCGAGTTCAAATCCGATTTTCTCAAATAATCCCAGATTCTCTTCAACAAAAACAATATCCGCGCGATCTGCGTGGAATGTAACAGGAATCAGAAGTGATTGTATTATCCATGTACAACTATCCATTGCAATTTTCAATTTTTCATACATGATACGTTCATGCGCGGCATGCATGTCAACAATAATCAAGCCATTATTATTTTGCGCCAATATGTAAACACCATGCAATTGCCCCAAAGCATAGCCTAGCGGCGGATAATCCTTTTTTTCTTCAATCTTTGAAGAAGCCCCTCTCTGTGGCTCTCCATATTTCAGGTACACTGTCGTTTCAGTATCTACTTCAGGTGCTTTTAAATTATCCTCACCAGCACCAAACAGAGATTGATAGAATCCTGCGGTTTGCGCGATTTTCTCTGTTCTTACTGAATGTTGTTTAGGATAATGTGGTATAGATTTGGAAATTACAGTATCCGTCAAGCCGGCTTGTATATCATTAGAAGGCTTTGCCAGGGACTTGTTAACGGCATGAAAAATGAATTGATGCAGCGCGCGTGGATCTCTAAATCTGACCTCTGTTTTGGTCGGATGAACGTTGACATCAATTTCTGACGGATCCATCTCCAAAAACAGGACAAAACTGGGAAAACGATCCAAATGTAACACATCACGGTAAGCTTCCCGTATTGCGTGTGATATCAGTTTATCGCGCACAAATCGATTATTTACAAAAAAATATTGCATATCACGAGATGCTCTTGAATAAGCTGGCAAAGCAACGACACCATGCAACCGTATGTCCGCTGCCTGCACATTAATGGATGAAACTGACTGCGTAAACGCTTCACCCAATACAGATTCTATCCGCTGCAATACATCACCAGTACGATAATGATAACGCAGCTTATCATTATGCCTCAGTATAAATTCAATGCTAGGTTGAACCAAAGCCATCCGCTTAAATACATCTTCACAATGGGTATATTCAGTGGTTTCAGTTTTCAGGAATTTCCGCCTTGCAGGAATATTTGAATACAGCTCATACGCCTCCACTACCGTTCCTTGGGATAAAGAAGCAGGCTGTGGTTCTGTTATTGAGCTCCCTTTGACCTGCACCTGCCACGCATGACTTTGATTGGCGAGACAACTGGTTAATGTTAGTGTTGAAATGGCTGAAATACTGGCAAGCGCCTCTCCTCTAAACCCTAAGCTTGTTATTTTTTGCAAATCTTCCAGCGAACTGATTTTGCTCGTACTATGACGCGTTAAAGCAAGTGCCAATTCATCTTTAGCGATTCCCACGCCATTATCAGCGATACGCATTTGTTTGATACCACCTTGCATAAGCTGCACATTGATTTTAGTTGCGTCGGCATCAATACTGTTTTCAATAATTTCCTTAAGCGCTGAAGCTGGACGTTCAACAACCTCCCCGGCCGCTATCTGATTAATCAATAATTCTGGTAAAGGCTTAATTGGCACCATAAAATTGTACAATTACGAAACATAAACATTATAATGAACAATACATATTATTTTAATTTTAGTTGATCATAATAAACAAATGATACAGGATGAACAAAAGAGAGCCGTTGCAATAGCAGCCATTGAGCATGTGCCAGTTGGTTGTATTGTTGGCGTAGGCACAGGCTCGACAGCAAACTATTTTATTGATGAATTGGCCAAAATCAAACATAAAATTGATGGCGCCGTAGCAAGTTCCGATGCCACGGCCAAACGGCTTGAGTCACATGGAATAGAAGTCATTGATCTGAACAATGTCGATGACCTACCGGTTTATATAGATGGCGCCGATGAAATAACTGAACATTTACATATGACCAAAGGCGGCGGCGGCGCACTAACCCGCGAAAAAATTGTCGCGGCAGTTGCCAGGAAATTTATCTGTATTACAGATCAAACAAAGCTCGTTAATATTCTCGGTAATTTCCCATTACCTATTGAAGTCATCCCGATGGCACGTAGCTATGTAGCTCGTGAAATCACCTTACTAGGCGGTCAACCAGCATTACGGCAGGGATTCATCACTGACAATGGCAATGTCATCCTGGATGTGCATGGCTTGCAAATTCTAAATCCTGTCGAATTGGAAACAACGCTAAACCAAATTACCGGCATTGTGACTAATGGTCTTTTTGCGCGACGCGCCGCAGATGTTCTATTATTAGGTGGCGACTTAGGTGTCAAAACAATCACACACTAATTTGTTTTTTTATTTTACGAATCACGCCTTATTTTTATTTAGCATCCAAAAAACAAAGGGATACCATGGTAAATAAAGAACATATATCTAAACAATTTGATGCTGATCTTGAAGAAGCACGTACGCGTGTTTTACAAATGGGTGGTTTTGTAGAAGAACAAATTGAGCGCGCCATGGAAGCACTTACAACCGGCAATGAGGAATTGATTGACCAAGTTATCGAATACGATCATCGTGTTAATGCCATGGAAGTTGCCATAGATGAAATCTGTAGCCAGATCATTGTACGCAGACAGCCGACAGCCGTAGATTTGCGCATGATTGTAATGATCATCAAAACCATAACTGATCTCGAACGAATTGGAGATGAAGCACAAAAAATTGCACGAATGGCAAAACTGATTTACTCAACAGACCGTTTGCAAACACCGCGCTTTACAGAAATCAAGCATGTTGCCAGCATTGCCATGGATATGGTCAAGAAGGCACTTGACTCCTTTGCACGGTTGGATCCAAATTCAGCCGCACAAATTGTACGTCAGGATGAATTCGTTGACGAAGAATTTCGGTCTATTATGCGCCATTTGATTACATTTATGATGGAAGATCCGCGCAAAATATCCACTTCAATCGAAATTTTGTTTGTTGCAAAAGCAATTGAACGTATTGGAGATCATGCAAAAAACATGTCCGAATATGTCGTATACATGGTAAAAGGTAAGGATGTGCGTCATGTTACTGCAGATGAAATCGAACAGGAAATACGCGATTAATGTCTTCTTTTACCAACCGATTTCACCTACACAAACAACAATATTTCAAGAACAAGTAGAATTTTTCTCAGTTCGTGCCCTGCCGCTAATGCTAAGAATCAACTACCGCCCCACCTCACCAGCAGGTGCCCAGGGGACATAGCCTAATCGTACTGCCTGGATTGATGTGTCAACACTTTGCTAGACACAAGGTTAAGCAGCATTTTGCAGCAATTCGAAATCAACGGGCGATATATTATCCATTAGCTGAATGCAATCGCCTCAGGTTGTAAAACACTTCGATATATTCAAAAAAAGCCTGCCTGGCTTCATCCCGAGAACGAAACGTTTGGTGATGGATTAATTCGGTTTTTAAGGTATGGAAGAAGCTTTCCGACATGGCATTATCCCAGCAATTACCCTTCCGGCTCATGCTTTACTGGATGCCATGCTGCTTTAGTAATTGTCGCCGACTTTCCGATTCGTATTGGCCACCTCTATCGGTATGCCATAACAAGTTTTTGTCGGATTTACGTTTCCAAAGACACAGAGTTTGAACATCATCTATTCAAAAGGTGCCATCGTTGATTAGATCATCCTGATGATGACTGCTTGCGCCTGGAATCTGAAACAGTAGCGCTACCGATTCCAACATGCAGCAACACCTCCGCCCGCACCCTGTAAACCGGTATTTGTTAGCGTTAGTGTGCCACAAACGTCACCAGCCATCGAACCGACAGGCACAGCTTGTAAGGTAAATGTCGCATTTGCGACAGCCTGAAGCGTAATGTTGTATTGAGCAGCACCTGTTCTGGGGGACTGGGTAACAGGCAATACAACTGGATTTCCAGCCAGATTCTGATCATACCGATTGTTTTCTGTATAAAACTGCTCCATAAACTGTGCGTTCTCGTAGATGATTGTTTTGGCAGCAGCTCTGTTCGCATCTCTGACATAATTCTGGTAGGAAGGCAAAGCAACTGCGGCGATAATTCCTAAAATTGCAACTGTAATCATTAACTCAACCAAGGTAAAGCCAATGATGCTTTTCGGTTTAATTGTTACTTTCATAATTAAATCGCCTTATTCTATCCAAATTAAATTTCTTATTGTCATTCAAAGTCATGTAGAAACATAACCGATTAACATAACATACCTAACTTTATCACTGCGTCAATTCACGCCAGGTAATTCGTCCACGCAAACCCGCCGGGCCCTTTGCCCCCAAAACAGTCGTTAAACTCCCATCCCCCAAACTATTTATAAAAACATTAGCGTGCTCTCCTTGGATTACTGCAAATCCACCGGGTGAGAAGCCTACTCTTACACTTGCAGACAAACCATCTTCCGCACCAACTACGCGGTTTCTATTGACATCGAATGCAGGAAAAGGCAGCATGCCACCAGTAAGAAAATTCAGCGAGTTAGTAAATCCATCTCCACCAAAATCACAAGGAGAAACAGAAGGCACAATTGTGCTAAAAGAAAAAATCGTATCCAACAAAATTGGCACACCGGTAATACGTTCACCACTGACAGGCAAATCTATATACCAACCTTTAATTGTATTCGAATAAGAAACTGGATGTTGTGTAGCTGTTCTTGCAGGATCCGTATTAAATATTTCCTGCTGTACCAACTCTCCCAGAGTAACAGTAGTTGACGTATTATGATCCCATATTCCATAAATGCTTTGGGTATCTGTATTTGTTGTATCACCTGTCTCAAGATATTTACCAGTCCCGAACAAAATTAATTGCCCACCATCAGGGTGAACACTAATAACGGGCGGAACAACAATTGGTTTACTGGCGCCCGCAACAAACAACGGCAAACCGCCAATGCCCACATCCCAGCTTGCAGGAGACGCAGAACTGACATCAAACTGCCATAAATTACCTTTAAAGTCTCCAGCATAAATTACGTCAGACAAACCATTCCCATCCGAATCGAAGGGTACCGGTGTCGAAAGGCCATTACCCGGACCAGTATCTGCAACAAGCTTAATAAAATCCGTGCCAAGCGCCCAGCTACCGTCCTCACCGTCTGCCAAAAAAAGTATATAAAGTACTGCTTTACCATTATCGCTATTATATCCATTACCGACTACAACAGCCCATTTTCCATTCTCCATCTTAGTAATTTGTTTGGCTTGGCCAGTTAACAAATTTAGCGGTGGTTGGTTATAACTATAGCCCATATCTGCATCATCGGCATCCGAAAACTCCCATAGCAACAGATTTGCTGCATTACCTGCAGTAAAATTCGATGGATTGGACACATCCAGTGCATAAAATCCCTTGCCACCGCCATTTAAACCACTCACAAGCACGCTCTTCCAACTGGTAGTAAATGCATCGCCGACCATAGGCGAACCATCAACAAAGTAGCGGTGCCCAGACTGATAATCACGTTCAGCCAATCTGTTTAAATTTGCATAAACCATACTGGGAATATATGTGATCAGCTCCTTGCCTGCTTCTGCAGCAGAGCACCCTGGTGTTATTCCGAGTATACAAGCATTAAATCCATGTAAGATACCATCATTTGCCCCGACGTATACTACTGGTGTACGGCTTATATTTGCTGTATAGAATGCTGAATACCCCGGATGATCTACATCAGAATAGCCACTACTAGGCATACCGACAAAAAAGGGACTGGAGTTTACAATATCACCAAGTTTAGTTGTTACTCTCCCGCGGAATTTATTGATTGTTGCACCACTTGCACAGCTGAATGTTCCACTGCCAGTACTTTCATGAAAACCGCTTCCTCTAATAAAATCCACGCGTTCCAAACCGCAATTATCAACATTACCAAGAATATCCTGATCCAGTAAAGCTTTTTGCGAAGCAGTGAGATTGGAATATTCAAAAGCCACGCCATCGGTACCACTTTTAGTAATCACAACACGTGAAACCGGGTTGATAGTGCCTGATGCAAGCGAAAGGGCTCCGGCCTCCCATTCGATTGTGCCCAAGGTACCGGTAATATCGATCGGAACAGAGAACAATTGTCCGCTCCAATCACCACTGTTAAATCTAGCCTGATAAACTCGCCCATTCGCTCTCAACGATCTGGAATTCGTGGCTACTGAAGACGCAGAACCAGTGCGCGCAATTATTGAAGATAAAGTATCGGATAAAGCACTGGCAAAAACATTGGGATCTGCGGCACTGAAAAATTCACCCCGGCTATTGACAGCAGCATGCCAAAGATCATCAATCTTTGCGGGGGTTTCATTATTACCGGTAGGATCAGGCCAGGTCTCAGAACCCGTTGGTAACGCAGTCAATGCACCATTAACACCCAAACCTACTGTAAATGTTACCATATGTTGCCAAAACGCCGGGTCTGAAGGGTTTGTCGGTACAGTATTGTCCAAGTCCGTGCGCAAGTCATTTTTCCAGTAATACATTGCGATGTCAGCAAGCGTATCACTGTAACTATCGGCAAAAGGAAGTTCCGGCGTATAGGTATAAGTTGGCGGCGTAGCCGGTGATGAATGGTTGGTGATGGTGGCACCGGCTGTATTATCCACATTGCCGACTCCGGGTGAAGGATCATCGGTATCATGCCAGTATCCGTCAGTCATTAGAATATTATAATTCTGACGGCATTCATGCTCTGCGCCACCACTCGACCCCGGTGTTTCGCTCCAAGGCCCTTTATTATCATCGCGTTGAAAATATTTCCCAACATAATCAACTGATTGCCGTAGAGGCGTACCAGCAGCTCGAAGCGGATACTCATAAAGATTCTCGAAAAAGCTTATTTTGTCTGCGCCGGTAAATTGCCTGACGCCCTTGACGATAACTTGAGTCGATACACCATCTATCGTCTCTGTATTTTTGTTAATGGCCGCGAAACCCACGCGCATGGTATTGCCCTGTTCGGCAAATGCTCTGCCAATACCGGCGCGTGCCAGCAGTATGCGCGAACGGTAATAGGTATACCAATTTGCAAAATTCTGAATTTCCTCATTATAGGTACATGTGTAAACAGCAGCACAGTCCAGTCGGTTGGTTCCACCAGTATATGAAGATACCGAAGACTTGATTTCGACCTCCGTATAGCTGTTTGCCGAATCAACACTTCCTCCATTATATTGGTAGTACACTGCAGGATAAAAAGTTTTTGAACTACTTGAAGACAGACTACCGTTATCTCTCAACCACCGAGCAGTCTGAGTATTATTGACTGTAAGATTACGACATCCCTTGCCGGGGATCATTGGATTGTGTGGTGCACAAGTAGGGTCTGCATTACTCATCAGCGACCCATCATGGTTGCTCCAGGGTAAATAGCTTACTGCAGGATCGTAGTAAATCTTATTGACATGACTGGAACGCAATGAAGTAGTGTATTTATTTGTTGAATCAAAATCAACTACATAGTTGGAGTAATCGCTGCCACCATAAACATCATCCGCACGAGGAAACATGTAACGTACGGATTGGATGATTAATTCTTGCGGCATGATTTCAAACTGCATCGACCCAGAGTCATCCAGAGTAAACATCACATTTGGTGAGATATTCCCACCTAAAAAAAGCGGGCTATTTGATAATGGTGGCAAAGCATAGACCGAATTTGCAATAACAGTTTGCAAACAAACAGTGCCTGCAAATAATATCGAACGTATCAGATTTTTATCCATGGTTACAACATCCTATTTAAATTTCCAGTTACTTAATGTCCATACGCAAGCTTTAAGGCCTGAAAATTTCTTGTAACTGTACTTCAGTTCCTTGTTTAGCTCCCAGCGCACGCACGGTAATACGATAGTAATAACGGACGCTATTACCCGGCGGCATTTTTCTAATTCCTTCGATAATATATGTTGGTGCAGGCAAACCTGTAGGCAAGGCTGGCGCGGTATAGCTAACACCGTCCACATTAAATACAGTCCCTGCCACATAGCCAATAGGACAATCTGGGGTGCAATACGTAACCCAAGCCGGGTCTCCTGGGTTTCCAGGTTCTCCTGGGGCTGAAACCCCCGCTCCGTAATAACATAATCCATTCGTACAAACAGCATCAAAACCGATCACGCCGTCTATGGGATTAGGCGAATTTGTAGACGGATCATTATCACGGACATGTTGTTCAGCATAACGCAGCGTCATTTCGGCAGCTTGAAGGGCAAGATTACGATCACGCAGGTTGCCACTCATACGTTCTTCCATACCGGCTGTTTTCATTGCTGTAGTCCCAAACAGGGTCAGCACTACCAAAAAAATCAGCCCTGTTGCGAATGTTGCACCAATTTGTTTGTGTGGCAATGAAACAGTCGATATCATGGCAATATATTGATACGGTTACGTAAATTGAATGTAGCAGTAAATGCACGTCTTAATCGCCCGTCTGCCGGCACAGCGGCCACTGCACCATTACAATCCCGGTAATTATTTCCACCGGTAGCGATATTGGTCTTATCTGAGCGTACGAGTACACAAATCCGTGCTGTTACGACTTGATTCCAGTCAGCAGGTGCGGCGACATACTGGTTTGCCGACTGGTCCCCCGCAGTATCAATACCATAAAGAATTTGAAGATCCTCGACGTTATCGGCCAATACAATGCCTGATGGTGCTGCACCCGGTATAGGCGGAGTAACATTTATTTCACCTTTACATCTCAGTACTGCATTGGCCGTATCTACATTGAAGTAATTCTGAATAATATTGCCAGCAGCAGTTACATTAGCGCCTTCACAATCGCTGTCGCCGATAACACCATCATATTGAACAATCAGGGTATCTGGGACACCAGTCCCTCCATCGACTCCGTTAATTGGTACTCCGGAGAAATCCACTTTAAATCCTGTAAAAGGAATATCAGCATATCCCGCTTGTTTAATACTTCGACCGATAATTTCGAGCGCAAAACGGCCACTTTCCTGAATACGGGCATTATCTTCTTGTGCACGAAATGTTTGGCTGCTGCTTACAAAGACGGTACCAATGACCAGCATTATCACCAGACCAAGTGTTAATGCAATCATCATTTCAATCAGAGTAAAGCCACTTTGTCCAAAATTTTTATATTTTGTCATGGTGTGAACCTAGTTAGAAAGCACTGTGTTTCCAGTGATACTCCTGCCTGACATCCACCGCCTCTGTCTTTTTCAGTCCACATAATCGTGATGACATATCCATTGACCAAGTCACCAGATACAGTTCCTCGTCCATTTGGCAGCAAATTGGCATTGGCAACATTCCATTGGGCATGGTCATATACTGCCATCTGAGCGGCGTCACAAGCGGCTGCCATACAATCATTGCTACTAGGGACATCAATTGTTAGATCATTATATAAACCGCTTCGAACACCAGCTAAATTAGCGCGCATGCGATCGGCGATATCATGTGTTTGATGGATGGCAACTGAGCGAAAATGTGCCGTGGTATTGCTTTTCATCCCTGTCGTTATCAAACCGGCCATACCAAGCAATCCAAGCGACAGGACCAGCACAGTGATCAATACCTCCAGCATGCTAAAACCGCCTGACTTAGTCATTTGCGCACAAAATCGATAACGGCCTAGCATGCAGCTGTTCCTTTTTCAGTACGCATACGCCCCTGATTACTCAGAATCAAAGCTCTAGAATGCGCAGCACCGCGACCATCGCACAAAGAAAATGTACTATTAAATCCCATAGAAAAACCGTTTGCAGAAAATGTTACCCGTAAATCCCCAGGACCAGTCTGCAGCGTATTTCCGTCCGGAAACGCAGCACCCACCTGAATTATTTCTTCACCTGCATCTACCACTCCATCACTATTTGCGTCTGCAAAAACAATCCAACCATTCGACCATATAGTTCCACCGGTACAAGCTGTTCCGCTAGTGCTTGGACAAATTGTGGCAGGACTGTTTCTTTTAATTGCTTCGCTTTTAGTTAACATAATCGACGACAAAATACTGTTACTTTGCGCTGATATTCTGCTTTCTTGAACAAATTCCCGATAACTTGGAGCCGCCACCGCCAGTAAAATTCCAGCTACGCTTAAGGTAACAAGCAGTTCTATTACGGTAAAACCTTTATTAATTGCTAAATTATTCACTTTGTATTTCTGGCATCGTCATCAATTCATTCATGGTTTTAGTTTTTACGGCTGAATCAAGAACGACTTTAGTTTTTTAACGTCCCAACTACATTCCTGCTCTCCCGCCTTTTAGTCCATAATAGCTAAATCTTTATCAATTTACCGTTAACCTTCACATGAAAACTATATCGTTTTGTTTTTTAGAAAATTTAGGATGATGGTATGGGTATGCAACAGGATGTAATTATTGTTGGAGCGGGTATTATCGGCCTAGCAACAGCAGAACGCCTGCTTAAACAAGGGATAAAAGTATTACTCTTGGAACGCGGACAAGTAGGGAAAGAATCCTCATGGGCTGGAGGTGGCATACTATCACCGCTTATGCCTTGGCACTATTCTGAAACCGTTACACGCTTGACACAATATAGTGCCAGTTTGTTTTCTGACTGGGCTTCAACACTTCATACAGCTACAAGTATTGATCCAGAATATAATCAATGCGGTTTGTTTATTTTGCCACCCTATAATTTAGAAACAGCTATACACTGGTGTTCAAAAAATGAAACAAATATTCAGCAAATAAGATTGCCTGTACCTTACTCAACTAATATGACACATATTAATCGTAAAAAAATAGAACAGACTATCTACTTACCTGAGATTGCACAAATCCGTAATCCAAGATTGTTACGTGCACTACGTCAGCATGTGATTCAATTGGGAGGACAAATCGTCGAAAACTGTACTGTACATGGAATTACCATCAAACAGAATAAGGTACAATTCCTTTTCTCATCATGTGGGCGGTTTGTAGCAGACAACTTCATTATTGCAGCAGGTGCGTGGACCAAAGAAGTTCTAGGGCGATATGCGCTGGGTTTAGATATCAGGCCTATCTGTGGTCAGATGTTATTGTTTAAATTTGACACTCTTCCGTTGCAAGCACTTCTGGTTAAAAATGGTACTTATATTATTCCCCGCAAGGACGGACATCTTTTAGTCGGCAGCACATTGGAAGACAAAGGATTTAGCAAACAAATCACGATAACTGCAAGAAACAAATTATTGCGAGATGCTATAACTGTTCTCCCGCAGTTACATAACATGCCGATAAAAAATCACTGGTCAGGGTTACGTCCCGCCTCACCGCAGAATATTCCCACGATAGGTCAACACCCTGACTTGGCAAATCTATATATTAACAGCGGGCACTTTCGTTATGGTGTAACAATGGCACCTGCCAGTGCTAAAATTTTGGTAAATGAAATCTTGGGTATCGCTCAGCCATTTGATGTCACACCTTATAAAGCAGGGTGGCATGAAAAAGAACACTTCTCTCATCTGTGCATTTCTTAGTTTGAATTTCAAGCCTTAGGTAAAGGAAAAACTACTGATTCCACAACACCGCTTAATTCTTCAACACTAACATCTTCCCCAGTTTGCTGTACCCCAATTTGCTTGATCCGTGATATGACTTGTTGAACCAATATTTCAGGTGCAGAGGCTCCCGCTGTAATACCAATCTGACGTTTATTAACAAACCAGTCATCATTTAATTGTTCTGCATTATCCACCATATAGGCTTCAACATCTGCGTTTCTTGCAACTTCACATAACCGGTTTGAATTTGAGCTATTGGGAGAGCCAACCACAATAACCAAGTCGCAACGGGCGACCATTTTTTTAACTGCATCCTGTCGATTCTGTGTTGCATAGCAAATATCATCTTTTTTAGGGCCAATAATCATTGGAAATCGACTTTTTAAGGCTTCAACAATACGTGCCGCATCATCAACAGACAAAGTCGTCTGCGTAACGTAAGCTAAATTAGAAACATCTTTTACTTGCAGATTTTCCACATCATCTTCCGTTTCAACTAGATACATGCCTTTATCATCGCCCTCAACTTGGCCCATGGTACCCTCAACTTCGGGATGACCTTGATGACCAATCATAATAATTTCCTTGCCTTCCTTACGCATCTTGGCCACTTCCACATGAACCTTCGTAACCAGTGGACATGTTGCATCAAACACCTCAAGATCCCGTTCTGCCGCTTCTCTCCGAACCGCATGAGAAACGCCATGAGCACTAAAAATCAAAATACTGTTTTTCGGCACCTCATCGAGAGTTTCAACGAAAACAGCGCCTTTTTTCTCTAAATCCTCAACAACAAAACGATTATGCACGACTTCGTGACGTACATAAATCGGAGCGCCATGCATCGTCAACGCGCGCTCTACAATCCCAATTGCACGATCTACACCTGCACAAAATCCTCTGGGATTTGAGAGTAATACTTTGATCATTTATTCTTCTCCAGAAAAGGAAGCATACAAATCCTTCATATAACAGCTGGTTTTAACTCTGACTTTGGTATCGCTCAACCAGTTCAATACGTTTCAGATAAGCATCACGCGCTATCTGAATATCTTCCAGGTATTGTGGCAGCTCCTTTAAAAGTAACGCCTGAGGACCATCAACGAGTGCTTTGTTAGGCATAGGATGAAAGTCCACAAGAACCATATTGGCACCAGCGATAATACCTTGAGCGGTGGCATGCATAATATCTAAAATACCATCTGGCGACTCGGCCCGAGTTCCAACAGAATGTGATGGGTCAATACAGACCGGCATCCTTGTCAATCGTTTCACTACCGGTACATGGGCAAAGTCAACAAAATTACGATGCGGATCACCCATATTCGTCTTCATACCACGCAATCCGAAAATCACCTTACGATTGCCCTCTGACGCCAGATATTCAGCCGCATTCAAAGATTCATCAAGGGTTATACCGAATCCACGTTTTATTAATACCGGGAAATCCTGTTGCCGCCCTACTATTTTCAACAATTCAAAATTTTGTGTATTACGTGTGCCTATCTGTAACATAACGCCTGTTGCATTTCCAGTTTGGTGAAGTGCATTGCGAATTTCTTCCAAATGGACTTCGTGCGTTATTTCCATCGCAATAACTCTAATTCCATATTTACCCGCCAGATCAAACACATAAGGAAGACAACTTTTCCCATGTCCTTGGAAAGAGTATGGACTGGTTCTTGGTTTGTACGCCCCCATTCGGGTACAAACTTGTCTATTTTCCTGCAACACCTTCATCATGATTTCCACATGTTCAAGCGTATCGACGGCACATAATCCCGCAAAAACATTCAATGTATCCTGACCAAACAGAACTTCATTATATTTAAAACTGGTTGGCCGATCGTCATTCTGATGACGGCCGAGTATGCGATATTCCTCAGAAATACGCACAACGCGATCCACACACGGAAGATTGCCGATCTCGTCAACTGACAATGCTTTGGTATTGCCAATCAAATACAACTCTGTCAATGTTTGCTCAGCACCAACTTCTGTATGTATACGTGTGGTAATACCAGGCAAATTGGCCAGATATGCCTGCAACTGTTTATATTCCGGACTCTCTGGCCGGGTATTGGGCACTAAAATTAAAATCATAAAATCATTTCAATAAAATTTTGCCGACATATTCAGCACAAAAGTAAACTGGTAATGAATTCTAACCGAAAACAAAACAGGTTACCATGATCCAACTAACGTTCTTCTATACGGAATCTTTCAAATGACTGCAAACAAGCATTTACCAATTCACTTAAATATACAACGCCTATAAATTGTTGTGTTTGCCCATCAAGTACCGGAATACTTGCACCTTTAAACTGCTTTGATTGCTCGTATGCTTGATAGACACTTATTTCGTTCGTAAAAACAACCAATGGCTTGCAAAGCATGCTCTCAATTTGTTTATTCAACATTCTTTCATCATCAATATTACACAATTTTGCCATGCTAATTTGTCCCATTAACTGCCTTTCTTTATTGACAACATATATATCTTCGGTAACAGTTGCGAATTGAGCAAGCATCTGACGTGATGCCTTCAACGTCATACCTGTTGTTAAAACTACGGACTGCCTAGAAATTAATGCACAAACAGACATTTCATTCAATTTCTGCTGTATCTGAGATGTTTCAGGCTCAATTCCACGCATACGCAGTTGGTGATAAAAATAGGAATGATTAAAGAATTCTCTGGTAACAGTACTCCCTGCAACCACCGATACCATAACTGCCGTCATCAACGAATAACTTCCTGTCAATTCGAAGACAATTAAAATTGTTGTCATAGGCGCGCCAATCACTCGACTGATTACCGCACCCATACCTACTACTCCATAAACAGCGGGAGATGCGGTTATTCCACTCAACTCCTGAGCGCCTATCCCAAAAACCGTGCCCATCATAGCACCCAAAAAAAGCGCCGGACCAAATACGCCCCCGGAAAAACCTGCTGCAAAACTTATCGATGTTGCAAGTAACTTGGCAAGGATCAACATCATTAAAACACCTGCCGACAGTTTAAGATGCAAGGCATCCCGAATAACTTGTTCACCCAATCCGAAAGTCTGAGGAAAGATGATGATGATAGCACCCAGCAACATTCCACCCACCAGGGCTCTCACCATAAAAGAAACAGGTAACTGCTGGGCAAACTTATTCATGTGGTGCATTACAAACATAAAACAGACAGCCAAGGCACCACCGAAAACACCGACAAGTGCGAATAGAGAATATTCCCAGTTTGCAACCACTGGCATATCAGGCAGAATAAAAATCATGTTATCAAGCGCATGTATTCTTACAACGGCTGTAGCCACTACTGATGAGATAACAATGGGCATTACCGACCTGCTGCCAAATCGGCCAAGAATAACTTCATGCGCGAACACAACTCCAGCCAAAGGCGCAGAAAATGAAGCCGAAATAGCACCGGCAACACCGCAAGCCAATAGGTTTTTTTTTCTTTCCGCAGTAAGCTTCAGAATTTGAGCCAGCCATGACCCTAATGAAGCACCCAGATGCACAGCGGGTCCATATCGGCCTACTGATGCGCCGCTACCTATTGATACAATGCTGGCAACAGCACTGCCAACACCCGTTTTAATGGACAAATCTCCATTTCTAAGCCGTGTTGCTTCAATCACATCTGCAGGCCCATGGTTTCGTTGTTCGGGCATCCCGTATTGAATTATGAACCGCACTACAACTGCGCCAACAACTGGCAGAAAAAACAAATACCAAATAGAAATTTTTTCCAGATGTTCGTAGAGTTCACTGCCTTTTGCACCAAGAAAAAACTCATGCAGACTATCGACAGCCCATAAAAATCCCAAAGATGCGTAACTGGCAACAACACCAACAATCACTGCCAGCAGTGCCATGAGAATTGAATTCCGCCAATTGTTTATAGAAACCCCCATCCTTAATCAACTTGTTGCGAGGAAAAGTATTTCTCCAACACTACAACCTTTACTGCGACAAAATGTCACATAGTCATTGATATCAATTTTGGCTAATGTAGTATATTTTTCCAGAACCTAAAATAAATTATCAAACTTTTGAATGTCCAAATAAGGTTATATATTGTGAAAATGAGAAAGTATTTTTAGATAGAAATTTTGAGTATTTGATACGAATCATTGCCGTGCTGTTTAACAGATCAAATCAGAAAATAGCGCTAAATTGTATTTCCTTAGCAGATTAACCCATTTACAGATAGCCATCAAAAAGATATTTATAGAAACATCATGTTTAAAGATCTTAACCAATCGCCACTAAGCAAAAATCTACAGCGCCTGTTTCTGCTCAGAAATATTGCAATTCTCGCACAATGCCTGACTTTCAGTCTTGTTTACATCATCATCGATCTTGATATTCCATGGACAGAAATGATTATAATTGTTGTACTACTGACAACATTGAATCTTCTGACCTGGATACGATTGCATCGAAAATGGCCGGTATCCAATATCGAGTTTTTTGCGCAATTGTTAATTGATGTTTTCGCACTTAGCGCATTGCTTTACTATAGTGGCGGTTCAACAAATCCGTTTATATCGCTGTATTTGTTACCGCTGACTATCGCAGCAGCCACGCTCCCCTGGCGTTATACGTGGGTTATGGCCGTTATTACAATTGGTTGCTATACATTACTGTTGTTTAATTATATTCCGTTACCCCACGATCATAGCAAACACCTCATTGAGTTCAATTTGCATGTATCTGGCATGTGGTTGGCATTTGTACTCAGCACAGTAATTATTGCCTGGTTTGTTGTGAAAATGAGTATTTCCATTCGGGATCGTGACCGGGATCTGGCTCAGGTTAGAGAGCAAGCATTACGCAATGAACAAATCATCGCGCTGGGCACACTGGCAGCTGGCGCAGCACATGAACTTGGCACGCCGTTATCTACAATGGCTGTTATTACGGGGGAGTTACAAAAAGAATATACCAACGACAGTGAATTCCAAAACAACGTACACATTCTGCGTGACCAGATAACACATTGCAAACAAACACTTACCCAACTTCTGGCGAAAGCCGGGCAGACAAGAGTCGAGGGCGGCAGTCAGCTGCCGGTTGATGAATTTTTAACTTCACTACTGGAAAAATGGAAATTGATACGACCCACCGTCAAGTTTAATTATCAGAGTAACGGACCACTTCCCTCACCCAAAATCATGGATAATCAACTAGTCAGCCAATCTCTTCTGAACCTGCTCAACAATGCTGCAGACGCTTCCTTACACTGTATTGAAATTAAAAGCCATTGGAATTCAAAGCAGCTACATCTGGAAATTATTGACGACGGCGAAGGCTTATCGACTGAAGCCGCACAGCGCATTGGCGAAGCCTTTTTCACTAGCAAGGCACCTGGACAAGGCTTTGGCATTGGCCTATTTTTGGCCAATGCCAATATTGAACGATTAGGTGGTAGCGTACATCTATTTAATCTTGAAAGCGGCGGGGCCTGCACACAAGTTTCATTGCCATTAATTGGGTAAAAAACCATGATTGAACCGATACCAACAGATGACGCAAGCGAGCAGCCCAGCCTGCTGATTATTGATGACGACAAGATTTTTTGTGATGTTCTGGCAAAAGCCATGACCAAGAGAGGTTTCAGTGTACATACCACACACACTATCGAAGAAGCGCTCGTACATGCTGAAGCGGTGGCGCCGGAATATGCGATTGTCGATCTTAAATTATCCAGCGAATCCGGCCTGGTTCTGGTTGAGAAACTAAAAGCATTGGATCCCGGAACGCGCATTGTCATGTTAACCGGATATGCAAGTATTGCAACAGCTGTGGAAGCAATAAAACTAGGCGCAACACATTATTTAGCCAAACCCGTCGACGCCGATGAAATTATGACTGCATTTGAACGTACCAGCGGAGATACTGACACTCCGATCAGCGCCAACCCGTTATCTGTAGGCAGACTTGAATGGGAATATATTCACCGTATACTTGCAGAAAATGACAATAATATTTCCGTCACAGCGAGAATCCTGAATATGCACCGCCGGACGTTGCAACGCAAATTGGCCAAAAAGCCGCACAGGGAATAATTCCGCGTCTGAAAATCAATTTTAACTTGAGCCTCTTGCAAAATTATCCCAGGTTAGCCGAAAAAAGTTTTGACATCTATCATTGAAGTCAATTTTTTCAATCGATTGATCCTATTTTGTGTCGTCACAAGGTCATATCATCATTTTCTCAAAATCTGGACATATGCCTATCCCCTCAATCGTCGAGATTGATGACCAAAATGGTTTAGATTGCGTTTACGTGACTAAAGTCATCAGCTGATTCGCTGTAAGTGCAAGAATGCCAAACATTAAATGGCACATGACCTTGGCGTGGCCCCGTACACGTACCATGCGCCCGCCAAATTCATCTTTCAATCGCGCATTGACACGCTCAACCGTGCTTCGTTCGTGATAACGGATAACTTCGGCTGGTTTATGACCCACTAAGCGGCAGCGTTTGTTTTCGGCTGCAATTTCCGCTTTCAACGCCGAATTCCAGCGTGGATTCACGTCGATTAGGGGCACATGACCCAGTTGCAGACTGACCTTGCGAATCTGTGGCGCATCATAGGCAGCATCCATCAGGTCATACAGACTAACGATTCGTTCATCGCTCATGTGCATTAGCGGGATGGCTACCTGGCTGTCATGTGTCGATGCCGAAGTCAACAACCCACTCACCGGGATACCGCCGTCTGCCACATCAAGATGCAACTTGTAGCCTATCCAGCTCTCTTTGTAGCCTTTGCTATTTTTCTTGGTGCCGACATTACAGGTCGTTGGCAGGTCTGCGATCATATCGGCCAACGCAATGCCTTCCGCCTGCTTTTCGATGCGAGTCTGTTGCCTAACCCGAACTTCACCTTTTTTGGGTCGTCCACGCTTGCCCGGTGCTGCTTCAATCACGGTTTCCTTGATAGGCTTCTCTCTCGCTTCAATCGCCGTCGAATCACGAGAAATGTGACCTACCAACACGCCGTTATAATTCTTCCGGATCAATGCCTCATGCACCCGCTCGGCCAGACGGGAGTCCGCAAACTCAGCAAACGCACGCGAGAACGTCCATTCATCCGGTACTCTATTGTTGCACTCCCAACCGCAAAGACGACGCAAAGCTTTATCCGTCGCCAGTCGATCCAATAACGCTCGTGTCGTGGGCAGGTTATATATCATCTTGGCTACAAAGGCTCTTGCTATGGCTGCGCGATCTTGTGCAGGGCGTCCCGGAAAACCACAAGGCGTAAATACGAATTCTTCTATGCGAACCAATTCCAGCGTGGTTATCAGTTCCTGCTGCTTTTCCGTTAATGGACCTAGCTCTTCAGATAACCAGGGAAATAACGAACTTTGAATGTTCCACCAAGTTTGTGATAAAGTTTCATGTAGCCTTTTCATTTGTTGATCTTTTTCGAGTTTTTGACAATTCAACTTTATCACCTATGGACAGGCTACTTTCATTTTTTTGGCCTTTCGGACCATTAATTCAGCTCATTTTTTGAATTTTGCAAGTACCTCAACTTAACAACAGATTTTTTATGACGATTTTTTAAACGCTTTGTGCACCTTTTACTCCTTTAATCAAAGACGACGAAAATGAACAACTTTAGACCGGGTCAACGCTGGATTTGCGATGTCGACTTACAGTTGGGGTTAGGCACTGTACAATCGGTTGAAGAACGTATTGTCAAAATCGCATTCATGACAACTGGTGAAACCCGCGCATACGCCCGTCAATCGGCGCCGCTTACACGTGTAATTTTTAATATTGGAGACACAATCACAAGTCATCATGGCACCATTATGCAAATTATGTCCATACAAGAAGAAGATGGACTACTCATATACCTGGGCAAGGACAAAAGTGGCAACCCATTCACGCTTCCTGAACATCAGCTGGCTCACCACTTGCAATTTAACCGGCCTGTTGAACGGTTGCTTAATCAACATATTGATGCAGACAAATGGTTTCAGATTAGATATCAAACCCGGATCAAGCGAAGTCAACTTACAAGTAATGTATTGTATGGCTTACTGGGCGCACGCACCAGCTTGATTCCGCATCAGCTCTATATTGCTCACGAAGTAGGTCGACGCTACGCACCACGTGTTTTGCTGGCTGATGAGGTTGGACTGGGCAAAACAATCGAGGCCGGCATGATTTTGCATCAACAGTTGTTAATGGAGCGCGCCAAACGCATTCTTATTGTAGTTCCCGAAACATTGATTCATCAATGGTTTGTTGAAATGCTGCGTCGCTTTAACCTCTGGTTTAATATATTCGACGATGAACGCTATGCCATACTCGAAGATAACAGCACGGATAACAACCCCTTTCACAGTGAACAACTCATTCTATGCAGCCTTGGTTTTCTTTGTGACACTACGAAACATCTCCAAAATGCTTTAACTGGCAACTGGGATTTGCTCATAGTTGACGAGGCACATCACCTCGAATGGTCAGAGCAGGCATCAAGCCCAGCATATCAGGCTATTGAACAGCTAGCTGCCCGTACAAGCGGCGTACTATTGTTGACCGCAACACCTGAGCAATTAGGAAAAGCGGGGCATTTTGCCCGCCTGCGCCTGCTTGATCCAGACCGTTTTGCGAATTTTCAGCGTTTTCTTGCAGAAGAACAAACATTTGAACCGATCGCCACTGTAGTTGAGGAGCTGCTTTATGAGCAAAAGCTAAATGAGGAAATCAAAAAAACCGTTCTATCAATAGAAAACAACGTGCAAATCAGATCGCTTCTTACCCGCCTGGAGAAAGTAAACACTGATACAGAAAAGCAAGAAGAAGCAAGACAGAATCTCGCAGCGTTACTGCTGGACCGCCATGGCACGGGACGCGTTATGTTTCGCAACACACGTTCGGCAATAAAAGGCTTTCCCAAAAGAGAACTGAACGTTGTTCCGTTGCCATTGCCTGCTTATTATGACGATTGTTTAGCCGTTTTCGACGCAACGCCCCTGTCAGAACCCGAACTACTGCTTTATCCGGAATTACTCTATCAGACCAGTGCTGATGCAGATGCCCCCCGCTGGATCGATATTGATCCACGAGTCAAATGGCTGCACAAAACCATGCGTCAGCTAAAACCGGAAAAAATTCTGGTGATTGCAGCAAGTGGGCAAACAGTGCTTGATCTTGCTCGCGCGCTCAAAACACTCACTGGCCAGCATTTTCCTGTATTCCATGAAAACATGAGTTTACTGGAACGCGATCGCGCAGCCGCTTTTTTTGCCGACAGGGAAGCCGGCTGTCAAGTATTGATCTGTTCGGAAATTGGCAGCGAAGGCCGTAATTTCCAGTTTGCCCACCACCTTGTCTTATTTGATTTACCGTCTAACCCCGATTTACTGGAACAACGTATTGGCAGGCTGGATCGTATCGGTCAAACAGAAACAATTAGGATTCATGTACCTTATATACAAAATAGCGCCCAAGAAATCATACTGCACTGGTATCTTAAGGGGCTTCACGCACTTGAAAAAACCTGCCCCGCCGGACAAGCCGTTCATCAACAATTTGAGAATCAGCTGATTGAAGCATTTTATCAACGTGACTCTGATTCAATTGCCTTTTCTGAACTAATTGTCCATACCCAAAAAACCACTCAGGCGCTTAACGAAGCACTAGATCGCGGACGTGACCGGCTGTTGGAATATAATTCATTCCGACCACAAATTGCAGAACAGCTGTACATGGCAGGGATTTCAGCAGATAACAACACCAGCTTGCAACAATATATGGACAAGGCCTTTGACTGCTTTGGTGTACATATTGAAGAACACCGCATCGAGAGCTTTCGTATTGAACCAGGTGAGCATATGACATCGGCATTTCCCGGTCTGCCAGATGAGGGTCTGATCATTACATATAACAGAAATCAAGCACTTGCCAACGAAGACATGCAATTTTTAACCTGGGAACACCCCATGGTCTTACACGCGATGGATCGTATAGTAGATAATGAAACCGGTAACGCAGCGGTATCAAGCTTTTCACATCGCGACGCCAAGCCCGGAACGCTGTTTCTCGAATGCCTTTTTGTAATTGATATAACTACAGAAAATCACGTTACTGGCAGCCGCAACCTGCCATCTGTCGTCATGCGTATCATAATTGATGAAGATGGTCACTCTGATTATGCTGCATTAGATCATGAAACCATTAATCTATGCATAAGAACAATTTCACAGTCAACCGCCAAACAAGTTATCGAGTTGAAGAAAGAAACGATTAGAAACACGATAACCGTCAGCGAGCAGCTTGCTAAAGCACAATTGCCTGCCTACATCAAACAGAGCAAGGAACAAATACAGGAAAAACTCACTTTGGAAATTGAAAGACTGAAAGCACTGAAAAAAATTAATCCTAATGTGCGCCCAGAAGAAATCCATTTTTTTGAACAGCAATTACAGGACTTAACCCTGGCATTCGATACAGCGAAGTCTAGACTGGATGCCGTGCGTGTCATTGTTGCCACCTGAACAAAATTGCATGATGTTTTATAATGCATTTAATTTTTTCGGCACCCCCAGGATTATCTTGTGATCACATTATTAATTCATTGTCCCAGATTATGAAAGAGTCGCGTATTATTGTTGCACTTGATTTCAGCAACGCCGAACAAGCACTAAATCTTACAGCACAGCTCGATCCAAGGTTGTGTCGCTTGAAAGTGGGAAAAGAACTATTCACAGTAGCGGGCCCGAATCTGGTCGAGAAACTGATTCGTAACGGATTTGACGTCTTCCTTGATCTAAAATTTCACGATATTCCCAATACCGTTGCCAAAGCCTGCATGGCGGCAGCAAATTTGGGCGTCTGGATGATGAATGTACATGCGTTAGGAGGCAAAAAAATGCTGCTGGCAGCACGCGAAGCGGTCCCATCAGGAACAGTCAAACTGATTGCGGTAACACTGCTAACGAGCATGGACCAGGATGACCTGAACGATGTTGGTTTGCAAGGTAAACCCGAACAGATTGTGCTTCGTTTGGCCACATTAACCCAGGATTGCGGGCTTGACGGTGTTGTTTGCTCTGCGCTTGAAGTCAGCAGCTTACGACAAATAATCAGACCGGATTTCAGGTTGGTCACACCCGGCATACGCCTGGAAGAAAATAGCTCGGACGATCAAAAACGAGTTGCCACACCGTCTGCCGCTATCCGTAATGGCGCTGATTATCTCGTCATCGGCAGACCGATCACACAGGCGCAAGATCCATTGCGCGTTTTACAACAATTGAATCAGTCCATTGCGGTTTAAACATCCCACTATATCAACGCAGGATTCTTCAATGTGCATGAATTCTTGCATTAACAGATACTTTGGCCTAACAGCAGAATAACTCAGAGAACAGATATTCTCATGACATCACCAACCTGCTCTATGCGGAAATTGCGCAACACATTCATACCCAGCAAAGCATTTCCAGGCAAGTTCGGCAATACAGTTACGTCAACATCCGTTATTTGATAGTTTCCGAATGTGACCTCAGCCACCGTTGCGACACAGGCATCCACAATACCATTTGCGGTAGAAACATTGACAGGAACACAATTTTTAATACCGGCCCGTGCCGCTATGTCTGCAGAAATAGAAACGGTTGTCGCACCAGTATCGATCATAAAAACAAGCGGGACACCATTTATTCTCCCCGAGCTAAAATAATGACCATCACGCGACTGCAGTAATTTGAGTTCTCCGACGCCAATCACTTCAGATGGCGGTTTTATTTGTTCAGGGTTGGCAGGAGGCCTTGACGTGCTATAAGCAAGCGCAATCTGTACGGGATTTAGTCCTGTACCATAAAATTCAAGTATGGACGTTTGCCCGGCTTTAATCATAATTCCGCCATCAACTGAAATATTTACCCCATCAGAAAACCCGGATTCCAGATTGCACCAGTTTGATCCAACAAAAACCCGAATGTCGTATTGCCCAACCGGCACACTGAACTGAACAGTTTTATCTGCGGCAATGGAAGTAGCAAGGAGTTGCTTAGAACCGGATATGTCTGATAATACCACCACCATCGGATGATCATGCGTATTCAGTATTTTCAATCCCGAATAAAGCACATCAGTTCGCTTCATGAACGATGGTTCCATTATATAAGCAGCGCCATGAGCGGGTAGTAACTGACATCCCGTCGAGGAAACTGTGCCGTACTCAATCTTCTTTGATAAATGCAAATTATCCGCCATTGGACTGAAATTTTTGTAGCTTGCCAAAATGATCAGGCCTGCGGCAAGCAAGGTCAACGTAACTTTAACCATCGATTTTCATGCACCTTTTGTGAATCATCTGTATAGACTTATGTTTATCGTATCCAAGCGCATCATAAATTTTCTCCCAATACGGATTGATATTCTGTTTATCCATATACTTCCTTATTCAGTTTGAAATAGATGCTTAACATCAGCTAATCGGCGATTTGCTTACCAGCTTGATAATCAACATTATCAATAACAAGCATCAGTTAGCAATTGGACTTTTGTTCATATACAGCAAATCAGGCTTGATAAACTGATGTTCGTATAATCAATCACTGCTGTCCCGCTAACTGACAAATGAAGAGGCCTGATTCAATCAAAATTGTTACAATAGGATTTTCGATAACTTATTGAATAATATTTGAGAATAAGGCCATGACACATTGTGATGCAATCCTTTCCCAAGCTCTAAAATTTGTTTCGAGACATGAGTTTGAGTCTTTGGCAAACCGCCATCATGCGGAGCGATCTTTTCGCACCGCTACCCGTTGGTCCCAGTTTATAACCATGGCGATGGCACAGCTTTCCGGTCGTATCAGCTTGCGCGATATCGCAGGAAACATGAGTGCGCAAGCGCACCGTCTGTATCATCTTGGCAGTGCGAAATTGACGCGCTCCAACCTGGCCTGCATGAACGAGAACAAGCCCTATAGTTTGTATGAGGCATTATTTGGGAAACTGTTACAGCAGTGTCAACATCTGACGCCAGGCCATCGATTCCGCTTCAAGAACACGCTTTATTCACTGGATGCCTCTACGATTGATCTGTGCCTGTCTGTTTTTCCGTGGGCCGACTTTCGGACTACAAAAGAGACTATCAAATTGCATGTCGGTCGCAATCACAGCGGTTATTTGCCTGGATTTACCGTAATCACGGAAGGAAAAACTACTGATATTGAAATTGGACACACACTGGCATTTCCAACTGGCTGTATCGTGGCAATGGACAGGGGTTACATAGACTACGAATGGTTTAACCAGTTGTCAAACAAAGGCGTATATTTTGTGACTCGCCTTAAATCCAATGCGTGCTATAAAGTGATCGAGCGTCACGCCATACCGAAAAATAAAGGAATCATCAGCGATCAGGCGATTATGTTTACCGGTAATCATGTCGTGAAAAAGTGTCCGATTCCGTTGCGCTGCATTGTCTATCGGGATCAGGAAACCAACAAGCAATATACTTTTCTGACTAACCATTTCAAACTGGCGGTCAGAACCATTGCCGATGTCTATAAGGCGCGCTGGCAAGTGGAACTTTTCTTCAAATGGATCAAACAGAACCTTAAAATCAAATCGTTTGTCGGAACCAGCAAAAATGCAGTTATGACCCAAACCTGGATCGCATTATGTGTCTATTTACTGATCGCGTTTATCAAATTCCAGTCAAAGATTCATATCAGTAAGCAACAGATACTACGATTGTTGCAGCAAAATCTTTTTGAAAAACGCGACCTCATGGCACTGCTGCGAGGCGATCCTCATATTGATCGTTACCCGCCAGATAATCAACCAATATTGTTTTGAATGCAAAAGTAAACGGGACAGCAGTGATTGGATAACCGTAACATACTAATGACAGAGAACGCTAAACGAAGCACTTTCATAGGTGCTATATTAACGTCCATACCACTCATATCCGTGCTTGCAATGTTCTGGTTATACATTGATACCAAAGACACGGCGCAGGTGTCCGCGTTGGCGACAAGTGTTTTTTGGCTGGTGCTGCCGTCTTTGGTTTTTTTTATAGCATTACCTTTGTTATTAAAACAAGACATTAATTTTTATCTGAGTATGAGTCTTTCTATGGCGCTTACTGTTGTCAGTTACTGGCTAATGGTTTTAGTGCTCAATCATTATGGTATTAAACTTTGAAAACCATTGACAATAAATACAATCCAAATTCCGGTATCTCTGATACACTTTGATTGATACCTTTCTTTAGTAATAAGTGTTAAATTATCTATTTGCTAAATTGCCGTTTTATATCGCAAAAGTATCAAAAGTAGGCGCAGAGTTTGAAATCGATATATATGTTTTTTAATTCTACAAATTTCTAGGATTACTTGAATGAAACGCTTTACTATTTCACTGGATAATTAATTGTCAGCACAATTTGATAAGTTAATGCGATCAAGAGGCTATACCAACCGCTCTGAAGCCGTGCGCGACATGATTCGCAAGCTACTTGAAACTGAGCACTTGAATAGTGATAGTAATGGTGACTGCGTTGCTTCGCTCAGCTACATCTATAATCATCATGAAAGTGATTTGGCAAACCGGATAACATCAACTCATCACGATCATCATAATTTGACTTTATCCAGCTTACATGTCCATATGGACCATTTTAACTGTCTCGAAGTCACAATTTTGCGTGGAACCATAAAAAATGTTACTAATTTTGCCAATCAGATTATTGCCACTCGTGGTGTTCGGCATGGCAAGCTTTTCATGGCTCCGATTGAAATCAGAGAAGAGCAGCATATGCACGAACCAACATCACATATTCACAGCAATCCGCTAATTTGATTTTTTTTAATTGCTGCATTTGTGCAAAAATAAATGTAAAACTAATCTTTGCATGGCTTATTAGATGGTGCAAGCTGATTTATTTAATAGGAAATAAAATATGTGCGAAGCTGAAAATCATACAGGTAGTGTCAAACAAAATAGTCAACAACGACGCTCTTTTCTAAAATTAGCTACAGCATCAATGTTTGGATTGGGACTTACACCATTGGGAAGCGTGCATGCCACTTCCGGTGTTATCGAATCTCCGCCTTTGCCTGAAAACGTTCTATCGCCTGAAGCCGCTTTAGAACGCTTGATGAAGGGTAATGAGCGTTACGTTTCGGGCCAATCGATACCACTCAATTTCAGGGATGAGCGTCTGGATTTAATGCGCGGACAGAATCCGTATGCGTGTGTGTTGAGCTGCTCGGACTCCAGGGTGAGTCCAGAATTCTGCTTTGACGAACAGCGCGGTGACCTGTTTGTTGCGCGCGTGGCAGGTAATTATTTAACAACTGATTTTATCGCAACGCTTGAGTATGCGACCGCCGTATTACATACACCCTTAATAATGGTATTGGGTCATGAAAAATGTGGCGCAATTCAGGCTGCTATAGATGCAACAGACAATAATGATCAGTTTCCAGGCCATATACAATCAATAGCCACTGCTTTAACCCCAGCTGTCAGAGCAGTGCCCAGAAAACCAGACTATGTTGCCGCCAATAGATATGACGATATCGTTAGAATGAATGTTATTTTAACAGTTAGAGAATTAAGGAAACAGCCACCAATTTTGAGCAGGCTGGTTGACAGCATGAAAATAAAGGTTGTCGGCGGCGTGTACCAGCTGGAAACAGGCAAAGTCAGACTGGTTGCATAATTAATTCCCAGATTGTCGATACCGGTTTAAAATTGAGCAGAGGGGCGGTAGATATACCCATACACCAGGAAAAAATGTCACAACTCTGATGACGCGACGTTTGCTTGGAACAGGATGAGCTATCAAGGAAGCCTTGCCTAACAGTATGATAGATCGACTTGCACTGATAAAAAACAACGAGCTGGTAGACAACGAAAACCAATCACACACCAAATTACGACGAAGAGTGGAATGCTAATAATGCACCTATCACATAGGTGCGTTACTGACTGACTGCTTGCCGATGAGTAAATGTCGTGGTGTCATTCAGTACAGTAAAACCTCATCTGACTCTCAGTGTGCCAGGCGTGACAACAATTTCCTTCATGACACGTAATGGATGTTGTTGCTCGCTTTACTCTGGTATTCACCACAGATGCTGAATATCATATACGCCATTTCCCTGCTGGTTCATCTCTGGTTTGCCGGGTAATGGAAATCAATCTGTCATCCGCCTTGCTGAGTTTGCGCTCATTCAAGCCGGAATCCAGCGAATCCCGAAATAAGAACGACAGTGAGAATGACGCATGGCTCCGGTGGATGCAGTATTCTGAAAACCGATAACTGGATACCGTGGCTTCTGATCATAATAATCATTACCACTTTTTATAGCTATTATTCAGAAAATCTGTTAATTTTCTTATAGATACATTAACTTCCGTTACCTGGATGGTGGAAAACGAAAAAGAGTCATGCGAGGTTGAGTGACCTGGTCAGAGTCATACATTTCTTGGACTTACCCTGAGGTCACAGATCATCGAACGTATAGGCTCTGGATGAAGTTAAGTGGTGAACACATATTTGCTTTAGTCCGAACTCACCCACGCAGAATTGCTTACTCTGCTATTATCACCAAGATACGCTAACTTGACTGTAACTGGACAATGAAAGCAAAACATTCATGCTGTGTTTACCTTGGTGACGAACTTGCGCGTTACGCATTTGGAGAAGACCACCCCTTTGGTCCGCATCGCCATAGCGCATTCAGCAAAGCGCTACACGAAAAAGCACTTGATCAATCCGTCGACATTCTGAAACCGGTTGCGACCACACAGGAAGTGCTCGAATTATTTCACGAACACGAATACATCGAGAAAGTTAAACAGTTGTCAAAGTCTGGTGGCGGTTTCCTTGACCAGGGGGACACGCCAGCATTTATCGGCATGTATGAAGCAGCCCTCACGGTCGCGGGTACCGTATGCAATGCCATTGACCGGCTTGTGAACAATGAATATACACGTGCATTCATACCGATTGCCGGCCTGCATCACGCCCGACGGCATACCGCCGCCGGATTTTGTGTTGTCAATGATTGTGGCATTGCTATCGAATATCTACGCCATAAGCACAACATCGACAGGATTGCCTATATCGATATCGACGCGCACCACGGCGATGGCGTATTCTACAGTTTTGAAAATGATCCCGATCTGATTTTTGTTGATTTCCACGAGGACGGCCGTTTTCTGTATCCGGGAACTGGAAATGCCGCCGAATCCGGGAAAGCCAACGCGGCAGGCACCAAGCTGAACATTCCGATGCCGCCGGGCGCCGGCAATGAAATATTTATGCAATTATGGCCACGTGCCGAAGCGTTTATACGCGCTGGCAAGCCCGAATTCATATTAGTACAGTGTGGCGCCGACAGCATCAATGGTGATCCGATAACACACATGGCTTACACCGAGTACGTGCATAAATATGTAACAACGAACGTATGCCGAATTGCCAATGCGTTTTGTGGCGGCCGCGTGGTAGCGCTCGGTGGCGGCGGCTACAATCTCGACAACATCGCTAAAACATGGCCAGCAGTTGTCAGCGCCATGATTGATGCAAGCTCTGCCTGAGCTTACTTCCAAATAAACCGACCTGCAGTAGACATAGCGGAATGTTTATGAGGACATCAGGTCAGAACCCTGGTTTAAGCGGCATATCATTGGCTCACCCAACCAAGCAATTTTGCCCAACTTGTACCGACGGGATACAATAAACCTAACATCCACGCTGACACCTGAGGTTGGTGTCTGTATCGCAGGATCAGATTGAATTGCTGATCCGGTTACAGCAGTAGCTTCTGAATCGATAAAAGACATAAAAACTAACCAGATTTTTAAAATAGCCGTGTCATGAAAGCGTCAAAAAATTCTAATATTCGCACAAGTAAGCCCTAAAGAACTGTAGTCTAAACAAGGAGACAACGAGCAATGTGCTTCTTCATAAGTTTATTTCCAGCGACATTCTGGTTGGTTATTGGTTACATCGTCTATTTTTTATCTACTAAATCTGACGGACGAGCACAAAAATTTGGCCGGATATTGGCAATCTGGATTTTCATGATTGCGGCATTTATCCCTGTCATGGGTTTGATAGCCACCTTAAGCGGTCATTGTCCAATTACCGGGATTATGGATAAAATGCAAACCATGTAGTCTGTAAACCATCAACAAATGCTAGATTGTTTTGCTGATGCAGAAAATTTGTTGCCTGATTGTCCGAGAACAAACATTAGTCTGATTTAATAAGCTGTTCAAGCGCCTCCATTGCGTGTGTCGCGTAGACTACACTGGTGCCGCCGCCCATAAGGACGGCGACACCCAATGCATCGACAATCTCTTCCTTTGTTGCGCCTGCATCAAGCGCATCCTTGGTATGATGGGCAATGCAGTCATCACATCGCGCAAAAACACTTATTGCCAGGGCAATCAGTTCCTTCGTCTTACTGTCAAGCGCACCCGGTGATACAGACGCCGCATGAAGCCCCCAGAATGCTTTCATAACGGAAGGCTGAGCGGTCGCAAGACTGTGCGCGTTTTTCTCGAACTTTTCCAATCGTTTGGGATAGGACATTGTTTGTGTGGTTGCGTTACACATGATGTTGCCTCCTTCCTTGTATATTTATTGGTTGAACTTTCTGACTGTGCAATTCTGCGACTGTGAATAAGAAGTTTAAACCAGATGGGGCTGATTATTATAGACGGTGGCGATTGATGGAAGCTTTATCAACTGATTTCCAATTAGACCATGGCATGCAGTTCATTGTAAAAAACGGCCATGCTCTCATGCACGATTTAGTACAAAATACCATACCAGAAGTAACAGGAAACCAAACCGAACCGGATTTTGAAACCACACTTTAATTACTGCTGATGGCACCGCCAGGCAGCTTATCCTGAAAATACGTCATTCAATCAATCCCTGCGGCGTAGGCGCTCGGCAATTATGTCACCATTCGAATCCAACCGACCGCGTAATTGCACGTAATCTCCCGTATTCGGTGCCTTTTTGAAACGTGTGTTAGCTGGATATTTTTACCGGCAGTTTACCGTCAAGTTGCCAGCGTGCAGTCAGACGGCCATGCAGGCGTACTTTTGCGCCAACAGGAGTTGCCGCCACTTCGCCATTTTCACTACGGGCTCCTTGTTCGACCCATTTTTCGATCAATTGTGTTTCTTCTGCGCTTAAATATGGCGGTCCATCGAGGGGCATGCGCGGAACAGATTGACCACGGATACGGCGAATCAATTCACTGGCTTCTATGTTGCCGGGGACGACGCGCGCACGATCCTGCAGATTCAGCGTATTCTGGTAATTATCCAGCAAATAGTTTTCCGGCGGCAATCCCATCATGCCATTAGGCATGTGGCATTTCACACAGCGCAAGGTAAAAATGGATTTAACGTCAGCATAAGTGACATTGCCAGAACGTTTAGACTTTTCCTGTGCCAGTTCCAATGCCGGTATGGTTCCCGGAACGGTTGGTACGGTTCCACCCTTTTGATTTTCGCCGATAGCAGCGTCTTGAGCACCCTCGTTAATCCACCGGGCAATGCGTTCAATTTGATCATCGCTCAGAAAAGGCGGTCCCGTCATTGGCATCCGGGGTTGGCTCGTTCCCTTTATACGCCGGTATAACTCGCTGCTATCCGCGTCTCCTGGAATAATTACCGCACCATTCTGCCCGCCTTTCAGCAGATTTTGATAATTTTCCATTTGTAGGCCGTTAGTAGCAGCAAATCCGGCATGACAAAGAACGCAACGTTCATTAAATATCGGGGCAACATCCTGATACCGAATACTCTCTGCATACAAATGTTGCGGAAGCAGTAAAAACAGGCCAATAGTAACGATAAGAATATTTTTGTTCATAGCACTTGCATATAAAAACAGTATTCAATAATAGCGCATGAGCGGATAACAGAAATTTTTCGTGAGTCTTCGATGTTGACGGCCAAACTGCAAACGGATACATTCGTTTCTGTGAAAAGGAAGTTTATTTATTCCCAAACGTTGCGTCATTTGTATTACACCGGATCTCAGGCAAGGTACGTCATTCCCAATTTGAACGATTTTAGACCACGATGCTATTGATCAAGATTAATTACCTTGCAATGGGGAAGGCTTGAAGAATCGTCGCCATGATCTGGACTGGTTGTGCGTCCAGTCGCAATGAAAAGACCTGCACGCGTTTAAACCGCAAATCCGCATTTTAATTTCCACAAACCTACAGAACTTGTGTCCACCCGGAGCGTCAATTTTTCCTTAAAGCCATCAATTCAATTGCTTATCATATTAATCAGCGATTGTTACCAGGAAGATTACCCAGCATATTTTTTGCGATCCTAACAATTCTTTCCGGCTCGAAACCGAACTCTTTCTGTAATTCTTTCAGGGGAGCCGAAGCACCAAAGGTCTGCATTCCAACAACATGGCCGTTATCCCCCACATAACGTTCCCAGCCAAAGGTTGATGCCTGTTCGATTGCAATACGCGCTTTAACTGCTGTCGGCAGGACACGGTCACGATATTCCTGCGGCTGCTGTTCGAAGATATCCCATGACGGCATCGATACAACGCGGGAACGGATGTGTTCGAAAACAAGTGTTTCATGCACCTGTACGGCCAGACTGATTTCGCTACCCGTAGCAATAAGGATAATTTCAGGTTCACCATCAGGCGTATCGGCCAGCACATACGCGCCGCGAGATACGCCAGAAGCCGGTGCATACTTTTCGCGATTCAGTGTCGGCAGCGGCTGGCGCGACAGAACCAGGACTGCCGGACGATGACGCAATTGCATAATGGCGCGATACGCTTCAACAACTTCATTTGCATCGCCCGGACGAAACAGTGTCAAACCAGGAACTGCGCGCAGCGAAGCCAGGTGTTCTACTGGCTGGTGCGTCGGGCCATCTTCTCCATCGCCCATGGCATCATGGGTAAGAATGTAAATCACCGGCAATTCCATTAATGCTGATAGTCGGATTGCCGGCCGGGCGTAGTCGCTAAAAATGAAGAAAGTAGCGCCATAAGGCCGCAACTTGGATAATGACAGGCCATTCACGATTGCACCCATGGCATGCTCCCGGATTCCAAAATGCAGATTCTTGCCACCCGGCGTTTCAGCCTGAATATCCCCGGCACCCGGATAGGTCAATAGCGTTTTGTTCGACGGGCCAAGATCTGCAGAGCCGCCAATCAGCCAGGGAATATTCTGTGCCAGGACATTCAATACCCTAGCCGAGCTATCCCGCCCAGCCATCCCTGTCATGTCCGCAGGAAACACCGGTAAACCACGATCCCATCCTTCGGGCAAGTAACGGCGTTGCATCTGTTCGATTTCGGTCGCCAGCTTTACATACCGGACACGGTATTCAGCAAACAGATCCATCCATTTTCGGCGTGCGGATGCGCCCCTGGCGCCAATACCCGCGGCAAAATGCGCGCGCACCTCCTCCGGTACCAGAAACTGTTCATTCTCAGGCCAGCCGTATGCGCGCTTGGTCAAACGGATCTCATCCGGTCCAAGCGGTTCTCCGTGCGCTTTGGCAGTATCTTGCCGGTTTGGCGATCCGTAACCAATATGGCTGTCAATGATAATGAGCGTGGGACGGCCTTCGGTTTCCTGGAATGCTTTCAAGGCATGATAGATCTGTTCGATGTCATTGGCGTCTTTTAAGTGCAGAACATTCCAGCGATAGCTGTGAAAACGCGTCGCAACATCTTCAGTAAACGCTATCGCAGTACTGCCTTCAATGGTCATGTGGTTGTTATCGTAAATCCAGCAAAGATTATCAAGGGCAAGATGCCCTGCAAGTGAGGCAGCTTCCGAGCCAACTCCTTCCATCATGCAGCCATCGCCACACACTGCATAGATATTGTAATCAAAGATTTTGAACCCCGATTTATTGTAACGGTTTGCAAGCCATTTCTCTGCGATCGCCATGCCAACACTGGTTGCAATACCCTGCCCGAGTGGTCCTGTCGTGACTTCAACTCCGGATACCCAGTGATATTCGGGATGGCCAGGCGCTTTGCTTCCAAATTGACGAAAACGGCGAATATCGTCCAGTGTCACCGAAAGCTGCCCCAACTGCTCATAATCTGCATTGACTGCGCGCGTTCCTGTTAAGTGCAATATCGACCACAACAGCATCGATGCATGACCATTCGACAACACAAACCGGTCCCGATTAGGCCAGATAGGGTCTTCAGGATCAAACCGCATTACGCGATTCCATAGGGTATAGACAAGCGGCGCAAGCGCCATTGCAGTGCCGGGATGGCCTGAGTTGGCCTGTTCCACCGCATCAATCGATAACGTGCGGATTGTGTTGATCGACAGCAGATCAAGGTTAATGCCGGTCATGTGTTTTTCAATAAATAACCCAGGTTTATCGAATCCTCATCGCAGCAATTCCGGTTGAATTGGATTCGCTTAACAGGATGTTAACGGAGCAGCTGTGGCAATTTCCACATTATTAAAATTTTCCCGGTGTTGATGCCGGTATTCGACTTTGTGCTCCAGTAGACAAACGATTTCTCGGGCAAAATGCGCGTTATAAAGGCGCTCGGCGATTTGCATGCCGCCAGGACTAAACACATTGATTTCCATCAGTTTGTCTTTGACAATATCCAGGCCGACCATAAACATGCCATCCTGAATCAAGCGTGGCCTGATTATCTCAGCCACTTCCAGCATCTTTTCAGTAACGTTGGCTGAATTGGATATGGCGCCAGCGGAGAGGTTGCTGCGCATATCGACATCACCCACGCTTCGAACCCGTTGAATAGCGGCATAAACCCCATCGACTATAAAAGGCTGGGCATTAACTACGAACATGCGGGTATCGCCATGTATCGCATCAGGCAAATATTCCTGAACAACAACATAACCCTCCGTACTAACTGCGTCTATCATTGAATTGAGATTAGGCGCTTCCGACGGTGTGATGAGAAAAACATTGCGCCCGCCCGAACCGGCAAGCGGTTTAATCACAGCATAACCACCCAGTTCCCTGATGAACGCCTTGATATCATGGCGATCACAGGAAATGAGCGTTGTCGGACGCACCTCAGGTGGAAACAATAACAGATACATTTTGTTCACCGCCTGGGCCAGTCCATCAGGATCATTCAGCACAATCACACCATGATTTTTCGCCAAACGACCGAAGTTTATTCCCGCGAGACGGGCCCAAGGACGTTTGTTGACATCCTCCGCCGGATCGTTTCGCAGCAACAATACATCGAGTTGATCTAAAGAAATACGCTCCTGAATGGCCGATTCGTCATGCAGAGAACGCGTGTAGGTTACGACATTGCGATAATGCCTCATCTGCACCTGACGAGCATGCGCACAAACATGCTCTTCAGGGCCGAAAGCAAAGTTATCCACGCCCATATACCAAACTTCATGTCCCCTGTTTGTCGCCGCCAAAGCGATATGTGTCGTTGTATAGCCACGCTTTTCAGTCATGACATTGTTGACGACTATACCCAGTTTCATACTGCTTCCCTGATCATGTCGAATACAGTAAGCCCCTGCTGCACTTGTTTGAGGCGTTGACATGCATCTTCTTCCTGCAGGAAACGTGGCAGCAATGTGGCCGGCTTTACTATCTTGCGCCACTGCAATTCCTCAACCAGCGGCAGATGCTCGTAAGATAGCTTACCCAGATAAAGCTTCTCGATTGAATTTCCTTTACCCAGGTAATCAAGTATGTGCAGCAAGCCACGCATATAAACGACATCCTTGATAAAACCGCCTCCCCGGTAAATGCGCATGGTAATCGTATAGGCGGAATAGTCCGGAAAACCATAATTACATCTAAGCGTATTAAACGTATGAATAAAATCGGCGCCTTCGATAATCATACTGGCTGCTACCACTCTGCCCGCCAGAAGGCGCAAACGCGCGGCATGCAAACCACCCACTAAATATTCCGCTAATACCGCCATACCTTCCTGCATGGCTTCATAACCCGCCATGCCGGCATGAAGTTCCTGGAATGGCTGCTGTTTACCATTAAAATGTGTAACCACATGCGTGCCAATCTCATGCGCCAGTGTAGCCCGAACCCGCTCAACCGTGATTGCTGTATCGCGGCCGATTAAGAAATTACCTTTGGATACCATAATACCGGGTACATCGCTGCGAATAACCACCTCAGTTCTCAGTTCGGAATTTTGTCGCTTATAATAGGCCACTTCTTCACGTGCACGTTCCGCAAAAGCATCGGCTGTGAGCACCTCGCCATCGGTCGATCCGCTGTCCACATCGATACGCGCCAGCATTTCCTTCGCCAGAGTTAACAGCGGCGGTTCAATATCGCCATAAAGTGCACGGCTACCCAACAGGAAACGGCTGGTGTTCCTGTCTGCAACCAGATTAATTTGCCGGTCCAGTTCCTCTCGTTTTGCCAGAAAAATATGCGCCATGGTCGGGTCATTGATACGCTCGACAGGAATAGAATAAAGCCTGCGTTTTAACAAACCCGGATCAAAAGGACGTGCGCGGTATAGAAAATCGGGCTCATGTTTATAGCAACTTGATTTAAACTGCACCCATGCTTCCGGTACATTGATGGGTGAAACATGAAGCAACAGATCGAAGTTAGTACTGATTTCGGCCAACGCCTGGTCGGTTTCCCATACTGCCTTGACCATTGCCCGCGGACCCAACTCCTGATAATGCGCAGGGCGCTGCCGGGTATAGTTGTGGGCAAAACTATAGAAAACCTGCTTCAGGTCATGCGCCAGACCGCTGTGCAATTGTTTCAGTTCGAATGGAAAAAGCGTTCCACTGTCCTGGTCGCGATAGATCGGTCTGATCTGCAAACCCAGTACTATGGTCTGCATATGCCGTAATTCATCGATACTGAATAGGCATCGCATGCTTTTCGGTGACCATTCATGCTGATAGGTTACCCTTACCACGGGCTTCAAACCCGCCATTTCGTGTTCCAGCAACTTGCTTTCAAGTTCTTCCAGCAACCGCGCAGGTGGATAATGAACCGGAGAAAAAATACGGAAACCCGGTTGACCAGGTGAATCTTGATCAAAACCTGCTTCATCGCTCCATATTTCTAAAATGAGAAAAGCGCCAAATGCTTTACATTGCGCTTCAGCAATCGTTTTGAGTAGCTGCTTGTAGACAGCGTCCAAATCCGGATTGCCCGGCATGACCAGGTATGCAGCTTCGCCCAAAATCAGTCTAACCGTTCCGTTGTCCGTCTCCCGTGGTATGCGATAAAGACAAAGAAAGGGCAGTTGCCTGTCTATATGGACACGTCCGCCATCCTGCAGGCTAAGCCTGACTGGTTCGTTACGGACTATTTTTTCACAGATGACAGTAATGGCATCTCCATCTAATGGCCGCTGCTTCATTATTGCTCCAGTTTCTGAAGTTCTTTCAGTATACCTGGTATCGTAAACTGCAACGCGTTTCGTATTGCCAGAATCTGTTCCACATCGCCAACGCCTGTCCATTCATTCATATAGATTTTCTTGAATTCTATGGAAATCACACAGGCATGCCCTGGAAATTTGTCATGTATCCATTTGGCCAGATACCGCCCCTTGAACTTCACATTTTCTCTTGCGTCCAGGTGCCTGCCAAGGTAATCAAAGCTGCGCAGATCGCGCATAAACCGCTCGACTACATTGGCAAATTTCACCCTGTCCATAGTACCGGTTCCGATATTCACCTCAGGATTATCCTCCGCTGAAGCCGGGGGTTGCTCAGGCCCGTTACGACGATAGTTGTATGCGTGCAGATCAAACACCACAAAGTGCTTGTAATGCGCGGCAATACGCTGCAGTATTTTGTACAACGATTCATAGAATGCATCGTATTCCGCCAGCGAGCGTTCAATCATTACCGGATCTGGACACTGTTTCCACAGATGAAGCCCCCAAGCCATCTCTGGATACAGATAAACCGCTTCTTCCCGTTCCCGGTTCAGATCCACTTCGAATCGCGAACGTCTGGGCACGAGCCAGGTCGGCACTATCTTAACCCAGTAATCGGTATAGGGATCTTCCTCCTGTGCGCGCCGCGCTTCATCCAGCGCCAGCAGCGGTAACAGTTCAGCACGAATCTCATGACCCGCATGGATAGCTGTTGCCATTAGCGGCCATTCACCTTCACGCGACAACCACAAACCGCCATCCTCTTTTTTTTGTGTCGTTTCTTCTGTCATCACTGGGCGGGTGTTTTTACAAATGATACTGCCCGATCAATTCAAGCTAAAATTGTTAAAATTGAAAGTACTTGGACTATTGGAACGGAATTGCTTTGCAGGTTACCACACAATATTGATAGGGTTATAAGACTACACCATATTGACATTTCCGGCTGATAACGCACGTACTTTGAGGAAAAATCGGGTTGCACCGAACAGGAGAAATTCGCAATGATGAAAAACGAGTAGTTATAAAAAAGAACGCAATGCATTACCATTGCCTCCCGGTTTACTGACAAACAAGAAAGACCATTCTAACCAGGATTATTACAAGACAGTTACACGTAACCCATTAAATAATACTAACAGATGCGTGGTTTGATTTTTACGCAAAGTAATCAGTCTTTCCAGAAAAAGCGCCCAAAAACCGCTAATGAGAATGCAGTCTAACATTCCCTTCATTTTTGGAAAAAAATAACTTATAGCAGCGGGAGTATTTATGAACAAGATTTAAGCTGGATTGGCAGTTTCCGGCACCGCATATTACTTTCTTCGATGTTTAATTTTCAGTCGTATCAGTTATTTCAGCCGCCTCTTCAGCCTTATCGCCAGCGGTTTCGTCATTTGCGACTGCTTTCATACTCAGTCTCAGGCGACCCTTATCATCAGCTTCGAGTACTTTTACGCGCACTGACTGACCTTCACTCAGGTGGTCTGACACATTATTCACACGTTCATTTGCGATTTGCGAAATATGCAGCAACCCGTCTTTGCCTGGCAATACGCTGACGATAGCACCAAAATCGAGCAGTTTAAGTACGGTCCCGTCGTAAATCCTGCCAACCTCGACTTCAGCGGTCAGATCTTCAATACGTTTCCGGGCAATCTCTCCGTTCTCAGCATTAACGCAGGCAATCGTTACCTGTCCATCGTCAGTAATATCAATAGTCGTGCCGGTTTCTTCGGTCAATGTACGGATAACTGCTCCGCCTTTTCCGATAACATCACGAATTTTTTCCGGATTGATCTTGATTTTAATGATTCTCGGTGCGTGAATCGAAATACTGTCACGCGTTACAGGCATTGCTTCCTTCATTATATCGAGTATATGCATGCGTCCTTCACGTGCCTGCAATAGCGCGGCATGCATAATATCCTTGGTAATGCCCTGTATCTTAATATCCATCTGTAAAGCGGTAATGCCGTTTTCCGTACCGGCCACTTTAAAATCCATATCACCCAGATGGTCCTCGTCACCCAAAATATCAGTCAACACTGCAAAACGTTTTCCGTCTTTAATCAGGCCCATGGCAATCCCTGCAACATGCGCCTTCAAAGGCACGCCCGCATCCATCAGCGACAGACAACCGCCGCATACCGACGCCATTGAACTTGAACCGTTTGATTCTGTAACTTCAGAAACAACCCGTAAAGAGTAGCCAAACTCTTCCTGGGAAGGCAGTACAGCAATCAGTGCGCGTTTGGCCAAACGGCCATGACCAATTTCACGCCGCTTCGGCGTACCGACACGCCCGGTTTCACCTGTTGCATATGGCGGCATATTGTAGTGCAGCATAAAACGTTCTGAATAATCACCCTGCAGGGAATCTATTTTTTGTTCATCGCGTGTGGTTCCTAGTGTTGCCACGGCCAGAGACTGCGTTTCACCACGCGTAAATAACGCAGATCCATGAGTACGGGGCAATACGCCGCAGCGGATATTGATCGGTCTTACAGTTCTGGTACCCCGACCATCGATACGGGGCTCACCATCCAGTATTTGATTGCGAACAATTTTTGATTCCAGCGCAAAAAAAGCTTCTTCAAATGCGTTTGGTTCAGGGCCATCTTCGTTACCCACACCGATTTCATCGATACATTTTTGACGCACGGCTGCAATGGCCTCAGTTCGTGCCTGCTTTTGCTTGTTCTTGAAAGCCTGGCGTAAATCCTGTTCCGCCATTTGGATGACTTTTTCCTCCAAAGCAGTGTCTTTCTCCTGCGGTTCCCAGTCCCAAGCCGATACACCCGTCTCGTCGGCGAGCTCATTAATCGCATTTATGACTGCCTGCATTTGCTCATGACCATACACAACCGCACCGAGCATAATGTCTTCAGATAGTTCCATCGCTTCGGACTCGACCATCAAAACTGCTTGCTCTGTACCCGCGACCACAAGATTTAGCTGGGTATTTTTAAGTTCGGTCGTTGTCGGATTTAAAACATATTCATTGTTGATAAAACCAACCCGGGCAGCACCAATTGGACCATCAAAAGGAATACCGGACAACACAAGCGCAGCGGAAGCCCCTATGATCGCCGGAATATCGGCATCAACCTCTTCATTGGACGACAAAACAGTCGCCACAATCTGCACTTCATTATAAAACCCTTCAGGAAAAAGCGGACGGACTGGACGGTCAATCAGCCGGGAAGTCAGTGTTTCCTTTTCCGAAGGACGGCCTTCACGCTTAAAGAAACTGCCAGGAATTCTGCCCGCAGCATAAAATTTTTCCTGATAGTCAACCGTAAGTGGAAAAAAATCCTGACCAGGGCTTACATTTTTTGCACCAACCACAGTCACTAATACGACTGTATCGTCCATTGTAACCATAACAGCGCCATGAGCCTGTCTGGCTATTTCTCCAGTTTCCAGAGTAAGCTGATGGCGCCCGTAGGTGATACTTTTCTTGATAGGTTTCAATTAAACAATCCTTTTTCTTGAATTTACGCCTGTTAGTTATGTTAATCCCACAGTATCAAACACAGGGATAGCCATTTAACAAACCGGTTCAGCGTTTTATTATTTACGTAAACCGAGACGGTCTATTAACGTTTTGTAGGCTTCTGCATTATGGCGTTTCAAATAATCCAGCAATTTGCGGCGACGGCCAACCATGCGCAAAAGGCCACGGCGCGAATGATGATCTTTAACATGCATTTTAAAATGATCGATCAAATCATTGATTCGAGCAGTCAAAAGCGCAACTTGCACCTCTGGAGAGCCTGTATCTCCCTCACCTCTCTGAAAATCACGCATGACCTGTGCTTTCTGCTCAGTTGTTACTGACATATATCTCTCCACTAATACCTAATAGTAATATATAAAAACGCGAAATTTTACTCTTTAATAGGTCCCTTGTCCAAAACAGATCGCACTATCTTTCAGTTTGGACTCTATATTTTGAAAAAGTCTTTTGCTATAGGTATGGATAGCAAGTTTCAACACATCAGCAACCTCTAGCTAAAGCGAACAGATAAAATCATTTTGACAACACATCAGGGACAAATTCTCGCTGGGAAAACCGGTGTCCAACCAAATGCAAACCTATATCTGATTTAATCAAATCCTGTTTTTTGGACCAGTTAACTTATGAATTGTCCCTTACCATAAATATAAATAGGCTAAATTAGACCTGTGAATTCTCTCTACCATTACCCGACGGATTGGTAAATTGATCGTTTAATTCCTGGATATAATCATTGGATTCGTCAACAATTTCATCAATTGTTTGTTCGGTGACTTCATTCCAGCCAGCCGGATTCTTGAACAGCATGGATCTGTATGATGCTGTACTCTTACTGAACGCCTGGGTATATTGCTTGCATGCCTCGTGATCATTTCCCATTTCCTTCGCCAGTCTTTTCTTGATTCTGTTTGCCACCTTACGGCGAACGGTAAAATGAACAACACCCAAACCAATGAGTAATCCCAGCAATGCCACAAGAGAAAACGACTCACTGCCTGGCACAAACACACTTAGCGAGTCCCATGACTCGGTAAAATGCAAAGCTACCCCCGCGAGAACTGCTAAGGTGGAAAATATAACAACATCCAGTATGAGCACCTTGCTTTTCCATTCTTGCAGCAGCTCTTTCAACTTGACAATCACTTGGTTTTTAATGCCTTTTGCTGTCTGTTCGAGCTTACCGACGATACGGTACGAGCGCTCCACCTCTATTTGCTGCATGCGCGTATGAATATCCGCCATATCCTCTTCACGCTTTTTCTCAAAACGTTCCCTCACTTTTGGATTACTGATCGGCACTGCCACATCGGGGTTGTAGATACGATAAAAACGGCCAGCAATCAGGCCAACTTCTGCGAGCGAACGTTGCCAGGCTGACACCACTTCTTCCGGATTGTCTTCCTGCGCTGTGACATCCATCTGGTTAAGAATATAGAGGAATTTGTTGGCATCCGCACGGTTGACACTTGCAGAGACCAAATACGCAAGCGTGTCCTGCATTGCTTTAGGTTCAGGATGGCGCGCATCAAAAAACACCAGAACCAGATCAGAAAGATTAATGATATGCTGCGTTAAACGCAGTGTCGATGCACGTTGACTGTCCGCATCAAAACCTGGAGAATCAATCAGAATCTTGCCGCGAATATTTTCTGAAGGACAGGTTTTTAATTGCAGATAAGCATCAATGCGCTCCTGTCCGGCTTCGGAAATTTCCTCGATACTTTTGCTGATATGAAAAAAAGGAAATCGCGGATCCGCATCGAGCGCTACGCCAGGCAACGTTTTTGCTTCATTATGGCGACTATAACAGATAACGGTAAATTTATCATCGACAGCTTGATTGCCTGTGCGCTGTAATTTCATGCCCAGATGGGTATTGATAAATGTTGACTTGCCTGCGGAAAAAGTACCTAAAACGGCGATCATTGGCCACCAGGTTACACAGGTTGCATACGATTCATCTCTGCTGAGCAGTCCCATGCCGTAGGCAATATAATCCATTTTTCGAAAGCTTTTGACTGCCTTAGCCAGTATGGGATTATCTGGATGCTCGTCAGCCAGATGCTTTTCCAGACTACTTAGGAGTTTATTAATTTGAGTTGAACTATATGACATAAGAGCCCCTTTTCATTCCTTTTTAAAGTTCATCCTATTCAGGACGCCCAATGGATAATAAACGAATTGATTGATATAACGCGCTGCAACATAAAGACCCCGTTTTTCTATGTTATTTTGATTTATGCTTACCTGTTGACTCTGATGCGATATGCTCATGGGGATCAATGACAGATTTATATTTGATATAACACGCGTTAAGTGAGTAAAATTTCAGTAAAAACTAAAGAATCCTTGCGTGGCGATTCTACCAAGAACAGCATCTACTTACCAGTAAAGGGTCATTTAGGTAATGCTGTATAGTGAAAATACCATTTTCTGTTCTTGTTAGCATTAATTTTTTAAGAAGAACGCCTTATTTCATCCACAAATATGATAACGCTGAAGACAATTACCGACTAATCTTTCAGAAACCGAGAAAATATAGTCAACAATAGCAAAATCACTAACGACCATTCATGAATAACACGCATAACACTAACACACCTCAGACTGAGCGTTCGGCGCATATCGGCAGGTATGTCCTCATCGGTGCGATAACAGTCGCACCGCTTTGGATAACCTGGCTGGTTTTCGAATTTGTATTAAGAATGCTGGCACAAATGGGCGAACCGCTTCTAAAAGGAGTAGCACGTGCAGTACGCCCACATTCTGACACCATTGCCAGCTGGCTGCTTGATTCCAGTTTCCAGCAAGGCGTTGCTGCTCTGTTGACCATAGCCAGCCTGTACGGCATCGGTTTGTTAGCCTCGTTTGTGATTGGCAAAAAAGTAATTGAGCTCTACGAAGATATTCTGGCACGATTACCTTTAGTCCAGACGATATACGGCGCTACCAAACGCTTACTCAACACCCTGAGTCAACCGCCTGTTACCGGGCGCAGAGTGGTGTTGATCAGCTTTCCTTCGTCACAGATGAAAGCCGTCGGTTTCATTACCAAAGTTATGCATGATACTAAGACAGGAGAAAAACTGGCGGCAGTCTACGTACCGACTTCACCCAATCCGACTTCAGGTTATATTGAGATTGTACCGATCAAAGATGTTGTCATGACTGACTGGAGTACAGAAGAAGCCATGACATTTGTGGTAACTGGCGGAACCAATGCGCCTGAGAACATACACTTTTCAAATCCTGAAAATTCGCATGACATCGCACAGGACACAAAAAAAAACATCGATTAAATTTCCAAATCGTCACGGCACGAAACAGACAAACACTGACAAAAGGATGGCACACAACCCGTTACAACTGACAAATAGATACGAGATACGCGCTGACAAGTAACTAAACGGGTTCCATTAAGTCATGGAAGCACTAGCCCTCCCGGCTACAAATATGCGCCAGAAGCCCCTGGCTGGCTTCTTCAATCATATCCAGTACCATTTCAAACCCTTGATCACCACCAAAATAAGGATCGGCAACTTCCCGATTGCTATACATCCCCTTGCTATACTGCATCAACAATTCAATTTTTCTGCCATAAGGATCCGGGCAGCGTTGTTGCAATAATGCAAGATTTTCATTATCCATTGCCAGAATATAATCAAAATGCACGAAATCATCGGGAATAACTTTACGCGCACGCAAATCGTGCATTTGATAACCGCGCTTCAAGGCGATGCTCTGTGCGCGGCGATCAGGCGGATCGCCAACATGATAAGCATGCGTACCAGCAGAATCCACAAAAATTTTATCTTCTAGCCCGGCTTTCTTCACCGTATGCCTGAAAACAGCATCCGCAGTAGGTGAGCGGCAAATATTGCCCATGCAGACAAACAGCACATTAGTTTTGTTATTTTGATAGGAATTCATAGGGTTGCTCATATAAATTGTCTTGTTTCAATCCGGTATTATACAATTTTAATAGAAAATTCAATACGCTCAACAATCGGCAGGACTTGTATTCATCGCATGCCTACTGATTCTGCGCTTGCGGGCAAACAAACTTTCCACCCGCATACATGTATTTCTGACTGTATCCGCTGTATCCAATACTCAAATTAGTGTTCCAACAAAGAAATGTGTAAAATTAATGGTTTTTTATTGGGGGTTCATCCGTAAGAATGGATCATTAATCAGTGGCTTTTTACGTTCAAAAATATGGTGGCACCTCGGTCGGAAGTACCGAGCGCATCAAGAATGTCGCTCGCAGGGTGGCCAAGTTCCATACTCAGGGACATCAAATTATCGTTGTTGTTTCAGCCATGAGCGGTGAAACAAATCGACTGATTGCGTTGGCCCGAGAAGTGCAGGAGAATCCGGACCCACGCGAACTGGATGTCATGGTATCGACTGGAGAACAGGTCTCCATAGCGTTATTGTCAATGGCGTTAAAGGAGCATAATGTCAAGGCAAAAAGCTATACCGGGTTTCAGGTAAAAATACTGACCGACAGCGCATACACCAAAGCACGTATATTAAACATCGGTACAGAAAAAATCCGTGCTGACCTGGATGATGGATGCGTTGTCATCGTTGCAGGATTTCAGGGCGTTGATGAAAAAGGCAATATCACAACATTAGGACGCGGCGGCTCTGATACGACTGGTGTCGCGCTGGCTGCGGCTCTGAAAGCTGATGAATGCCAGATTTACACCGATGTTGACGGTATCTATACAACCGATCCGCGCGTCGTGCCTGAAGCCAGACGCCTCAACAGCATAACATTTGAAGAAATGCTTGAAATGGCAAGCCTGGGTTCAAAAGTATTGCAACTCAGATCGGTAGAATTTGCTGGCAAATATCAGGTAAAGCTGAGGGTTTTATCCAGCTTTGAAGAAGAAGGACAAGGCACACTGATTACTTTCGAGGAAGACAAAGATATGGAGCAGGCTGTAATTTCAGGCATTGCATTTAATAGAGATGAAGCAAAAATCACAGTTTTAGGGGTACCCGACCATCCCGGTATTGCCTACCAGATTCTGGGACCGGTGGCAGATGCGAACATCGATGTGGACATGATTATTCAAAATGTCAGTCATGATGACTTAACTGATTTTTCATTTACAGTCCATCGCAATGATTTTAATAACACACTGAAAATTATTCGAGAAAAGATCCAGCCGCATATTGGCGCACGCGATGTCATCGGAGGCGACAGAATTGCGAAAGTTTCTGTTGTTGGTGTCGGCATGCGTTCACATGCAGGCATTGCCAGCAAAATGTTCCGTGTTCTGGCTGAAGAAGGAATTAATATTCAGATGATTGCCACTTCCGAGATAAAGGTTTCTGTTGTTGTGGATGAAAAATATATGGAACTTGCGGTACGTGTTCTCCACAAAGCATTTGACTTGGAACAAGCGCTGTAATTTCTATACAATAACGTATAAACTAGATTTGACCAGGATAGCGTAACCCATTATCCTGTCCGACTTGCAATTCGGAGAGATGGCCGAGCGGCTGAAGGCGCTCCCCTGCTAAGGGAGTATGGGGTTTATAGCCTCATCGAGGGTTCGAATCCCTCTCTCTCCGCCAACTCATAAATTAATTCAATAAGTTACACATTATTTTTTCTCTGCCCATCAGCCTAGCCATCATCTCGAAAATGATAGCTATCAAGGTTTTGATCATCCTCAATTGATCACTAGACAACAAAAATCCGCTCAAGGCAGATTATAAAAATTCTACAATTTTGCAAAGCTTTATGATTCATATTCTTTTATGGTTGTTTTTAGGCGTCCTGCATGTTTAAAAATATCATCAACTTTAGTTATCGGTAGTCTTTCTTCATTTTTATTTGTAAATACACCTAGATACTTTTGAGAGAAATTGAAATGCAGCCTGCAAACTGGTTTACGGTTGTTATCATCGAGCAAAACTGCACAATAACTTTTATTGTCCCGCATGGCTATACGTGAAACATCAACATCTTCGCGCAAAATAGCTTTTACTATATTGAACCCATCTATTTCTTCCTGAGTAGTTTCTATTTCATTTTTTTCTGTAGCGCTTGTTTCATTTGGACTGTTCATCGCATTTGAGTCTATGGAGGAATCTCCTTCATTGGCTGCCAAAGCGGATTTTAATCTTTCATTCAAACGTTCATTTATAAATTGATTTCTTGCGTTTTTAACTATTTGAGTAAATTGTTCAATAACTTGTTGTGTCAGACGCCCATCATATATTTGTGAAGCAAAAAAACGAACAAATGGTTCCGTAGGATTTTTAAGTTCTTCATCTAAAATTTTCTTAATTGCACTTGTATATTTAAGAGTACTAGCTGTTGTTAAAATGTCGTTCAATGAAAAAGCTGATTTAGTAAATTTCTTTAATTCGTTAATTTGATGGTCTTCAAAATGCAAGATATTAAATTCAAAGAACGGTTTGGAATCCATTCTATTGGGTTCGTCAATATCTGAGTAAAAATAATATTCAATTCCATTTGTCAAAATTGCAAAACGAGCTTCCGTTACAGAGAAATAACGGTATAGTTGGGATGAGTGTTCATTTTGCAAATTTGCTCCTGCCCATTTACATTCAATAAGAATAATAATGCCATTGTCTTTCTTAATAGCATAATCAACCTTCTCGCCCTTTTTTATACCTGCGTCAGCAGTAAATTCTGGAATTACTTCCATAGGATTAAAGACATCATAGCCAAGAGCGCTAATGAACGGCATTACAAATGCATTTTTTGTTGCTTCTTCAGTTTTAATATGATCTTTTTGCTTCTGGATTCTAGACGATAATTCTTTGATTTTATCTATCAAGTCCATTGTGGCCCCCTTATTTTTGTAAGACTATCCCGTTTTGTCTTTCATTAAATTATGAAAATTCAGGATATTACATATTAATGCACTTGCTAGTAAAGAAGAATCCCACAAATTTTTTGCAAACCAACATTATTTGTACGCTAGATTTAGTTTTTATTATTTTTTGACATATATTGGATTTGCGCGGAAATTGACGTGCCGCCAAACCGCATTTCGCAAATTATTCGCGGTAAGCGGGGGCCGCTGCGCGCCCCTGTTGCATACCCCCGGCTTGTGGCGCATTCGGCATTGAGCCATCATGCGCCACTGTCAAATTTCACCCTAATGGAGCCACCCGTTTTCGGTCTAATGGAGCCACTTTAAAACGCAAATTTTCGGGTTCAGACAGGGTGTATTATTTACCTTTTTTATGTTGTTTTTCAAGTTGCTCGTTCATAGGTTTAGGCGAGCGATAACTTTTGCCATCCAGGACAACACGGTAAGCGCCATGTCTGAGTCTGTCCAGGGTTGCAGCACCTAGCAACTGGTTGGGAAAGGCATCGCCCCATTCGCCAAAGTCCAGGTTACTGGTAATCACTGTGGCCGTGCGTTCATACCGTTCAGCCACCAGATCATGGAAGTCTTCGTCATGGGGCGGGCGAAGCGGTTTAAGGCCGAAATCATCGATAATAAGCAGTGGTATTTTCGCCATATTCTGGAACTTGCGGTCATATGTGTCGGTTGCTCGTGCGGCGTGCAATGAACTGAGCAGTTGTGACTGCGAGGTAAATAGGACGTCATGTCCCTGTCGTACTGCGGCATGGCCAATCGCTTGTGCGATATGACTTTTGCCGGTGCCACAGGGGCCTGCGATGAGCACGGCAATCTTTTCTTCGATGAAGCGGCCGGTGACCAGTTCATGAATTAATGCCGAGTTGATGTTTGGATTAAAGTTGAAGTCGAACTGGTCGAGTGTTTTCTGGGTGCGGAAAGCCGCACGCCGCAAGCGAGAAGCGAAACGCTTCTGCTCTCGTCGCGCCACCTCATCGGCGATCAGCAGGGCGAGAAATTCAGGATATGGTAGCTTTTTATCGATTGCCTGTTTATTGCGGGACTCCAGTGAGTCGAGAATACCGGAGAGTCTGAGCTGTTTGAGCATCGGTGTCAGTTCGGGGATTGGATTCATGATTTTCTCCTTTTATTAGTTAATGTTTTAGTAAGGTTTGTATGTTCCGGCAGAAGCGACCCTGGCCGGTATAGCTGTCGGTCAGATTGTCAAAGGCCAATTGTGCCGAGGGATGTTGATCGAGGCCTTTTTCAAGGATGGTCTTGACGGTGCGGTAGCGTGGATTGTGGTAATCCAACGCTCTTTGGCAGGCAGCTTCAAGCCGGGCAGCACCGTATTTATCTTTCAGCCGGATTAATCCCTGGACCGCGCGCAGATTATCCAGCACCCGGTCGGCGAATAGTTGTCTGACCAGTTGATGACAGTGTTTACCGATTGCTTCCGATTGTTTCAGGCACCACTGAGGGTCGCGCATTTTCCAGGCAATGGCCTCCGGCGGCAGATGGTCATCTGAAGTGGAACGCGCACCAGGGCGCGATTGCCGGGGGTGTACAGCTACCAGTTCATGGTCACGGAAAACCCGGATGGTCGCAGAACTGGCTTTTAACCAAAGCGACTGGCCGATCAGTCTGAATGGCACCGAGTACAAGCATTTCTCAAACTGCACATGACTGTCCCGATGCACCTTGACCTTGTGCCAGCTGGCCAGTTCCGGTGGATTGGTTGGCAAAGGTGTCAACAGCGGTTGCTCCAGGCTGAAGCGTGACAAGGGCTTTTCATGGGTGGAACCATGAATACGGTTGCCCGCTACATGGAGTATCCAGTCATGCAATTGCCGGTTGGCATCCTGTAGATTCCGGAATTCGCGTAACGGTGTAAAACTGTGCTTGAGATATTTGATACCCGATTCCACACGCCCTTTTTTCTGCGGCTGTCGAGGTGGACAGGCATCGATTTTAAAACCATAGCCTTCGGCACATTGCGCATAAGCTCTTTGCACTTGGGGGTCATAGATGCAGGCACGGGTAATTGCACATTTGGCGTTATCAATAATGATCCGCCCAGGAACGCCATTGAACCATTCAAAAGCATGGCGGTGACAGTTCAGCCAGGTGTCAACCTTCTGGTTCAGGACAAGCTCGGCATACTGATGGCGACTCCAGCACAGTGTCATCAGAAAGAACCAGGTTTTAAGTTCTTCGCCCGTTCGGGTATCAACCAGTCTCGGGCCTGTACCAAAGTCAACCTGCGCCGCTTCGGCAGGTTCAAACTCTAGATGCATGGTGGCATTGGGCTGTGTTGGCTTTAATAAACGGACAAACCGATAAACAGAGGCGTAACTGCCGGCGAACCGATTGTTGCGTACCAGGGTTTGGTAGATAGTCTTGGCTTGTACCCCGTTGGTAACCCATTGCGCGACGGTATCACGGTAAGGTTCAACGCAGGAACCTGTCGTTGTAGAGGATTCTTGTGCCCGTTGATTCAAGTACTGTGCAAGCACTTCATCATCCGGCAGATGACGGTCTGTATCCAGCCAGCCCTGTTGCAAGGCAATTTGCCGCAGCGCCTTGGCTTTGGGCCGACCAATCAGCCCAGCTCTGGCTAATGCCCGGTCGGAATCTCCAAGTCTCATGCGAACTATGATTTGACGATATTCAAACATTTCGAATCTCCTGTTGCTCATGGTTATCCTCTGATAAAAAATCAACAGAATAACCAGCAGTAATAGAAAATCCGAACCTGAAATCTGGTTAATGATGCCTAGTGAATGGCTCCATTATGGTGAAAATTAAATGGTTCCATTACAGTGAAATTTCACTGGCTCCATTACGGTGAAATTGGACTGGCTCTATTGGGGTGAAAACTGACACCACTAAAACGTATCGCCGTTTTATCACTCGCTGGACTTGGAGATATGCTTTCTCCACCAGCACCGAACCATGCACAATCGTTTGGCCGATTGAGCACCAGTCAGGAGAGCGTTCCTGCTACTCCTAACAACCCAATGACCAACCTTGTGCAGATTGATAAGCAGCAAAGAGAATATTATCCCCTTGGAACCCTTGACCAAATTGTCGTTAAAACATTAGTAAATGATATTCGTGGACTTACTCAATCGGTATTAAAAGTAAATTTTTCATCACTTTCAAAATAATTTGTCTTCGCCAAGGCTTCTAAAATAGAAGTTTTTCCAGACTCATTCATTCCGACAAGAACCGTAACCTTGTCATCAACTTCAAAAGTTTGGTCATTCTCAATGCATTTATATTTGTGAACAGTAGCTTCTATTAGCTTAATCATTTTTTAATCCAAAAGTTTTCTGAAACAGAAAGATAGTTAAATAACAAAGATATCACAAGCAAAAAACTTTATTCTTCTTGGTACTTAGGGCTACGCCCTCAATGCACTTCATAAAAAATAGACAATAAGGAAGGTATATTCTGCTGAAAATAACGTTGTTCGAGTTGTTTTTGAAGCCGTGCATTCATCTCTGGAGGAAACGCTGAAAAGATTATCATTTTCAGATGCTTGATTTCTTTGTCCTGTTCATACCGGACATGGCCGAGATTCCGTCGGGAGAACAACAACGAGAATCCCTTTCGGTACATCCGTAGACATCGCAGAACCGGACTTGGAACGCCAACTATTACCTCTCCCTTGGTTTACTTACTTTCTTATATCATATTGACGATTGACGTATTTCGTCAATATATGTTAGGGTTAAGGATGATAAAGAGCTTTAAATGCCGAAAAACCCAGCGTCTCTTTGACGGTCAGCATGTTGCGGTGTTTTCCGGCTTTAAACGTCAAGCGGAAAAGCGTCTGAGAATACTGGATGCCGCCGACACACTTGAAGCTCTGGTTGCTGCCCAGTAATCGTTTTGAACGCTTATCCGGCGATAGAGCAGGACAATGCAGTATTCGTATTAATCAACAATGGCGCGTATGTTTTACGTGGGATAAAGGCGCAATTGATGTGGAGATCGTGGATTATCACTGAAACAGCATAGAAAAGGTAAAGAAACATGGTTAGAGAAGCAATTCACCCCGGCGAGTTTCTCGCTGATGAATTAAAAGAAATTGGTATGACGCGCACTGAACTTGCGCGTCAAATTGACGTGCCGCCAAACCGCATTTCGCAGATTATTCGCGGCAAGCGGGATTTGACAGCGGATACGGCCCTGCGATTAGGGCGGTTCTTCGGCACCGGCCCGGAACTGTGGTTAAATCTGCAAAAAGCCTATGAGCTTGATAAAGCTAAAACCGCTCTTGGCAATCGAATTCGTAAAATCCATCCGTGGCAACCACAGGAAGCAGCGCGTATTTAATATGTGTTTTTAGGGGGAAAGCCTTCCCCCTGCTCCAGCCGCAGCTTTGCTGCGTTTTCCAGCACCCCCATCTACGGGATTATCACCCCGTAACGCCCCATCTATTGTGAACCGATAAATCGATTCATTTTGTTTTTGCTTTCCCCCGCTGGGGATCAATCAATCTAACCTGGAGCCTGTTTCCACCAAATCATCCCCCAATTTTCCGCGCGACGCTTGTGCAGACCGAGTAGTTCCTCCTGACTTGGCTCCACCAAAGCCCGTGTTTTCTATCATTTTGGCGGGGAATTGCTGAATAATTTTGGCGGTGATCTGGAAGAATCGAAAGCGACGGCAAAAAAATTGCGGCTGTTATCAATCACTGGCTGATTTTGCGGAAGAACTGACCGAAGACACTACGCAGATTCCTGAAAATCTTGCGTATTATATCGACTGCGAACGTATGAGCCGGGATATGGAACTCAGTGGTGATATCTCACCTTTGAAAAGGTCTTCGAAGAAATTCACATATTTTGGAGCCGTTAAGACTGAGAGGGTGCTGCCAGCTTTAAGCTAGCAGCACTTTTTCCATTTTCCTAATTTTGGCCAATTGTTGCCATTATAATACTTGACCTCATGCATAGGAGGTCGCTTCTTTTTGTGAATGAAAGTGTACGCCGGGCGCAAGGTAAAACCTGCGCCAGATTATTATTGTACGGTAAGATTAAACACCGTCCTGCCACTTGCAACTATTGCAGAACGCAGATCAACAATGACCGATAACAGATAATTACCCGGATTCCATGTGTTGCCGTTTATTGGTTCAATATCAAGTCGATACAGACCCTTGCCCAATTCCAAGAATCCGGTTGTCTCTAATAGAGAACCGCCTGGACCAACGATATGGGTTCCAAGTTCAAAATCCGATTCAGGTATGCCGGTAACACCTGCCCCTTCATAAGATACTGTTAAAACAACAAATGAAATTCCATTTATATTAGGTCCCGTTGCTACAGCTTCAACATCAAGCTGGAAATCATTGAAATCAGCAGTTATTGCTGCATTAGCAGAAATAACCGAGGCAAAGAAAAAGATTACCGTGAATATTGTTGTTCTCAAAAGAACCATGACAACACCTCCTAATGGGATAAAATAATTAAAAAAATTTGCTACGAACCCAAACTTCTATTGTTAATAGTATCCATACAATGCATAAAAGGAGATGTGATAATTGTCACTCACGTCAAAGGAAAAAATGTTCAGTGCTGAATCGTTTGGTGTCAATCAATGTTCAATTTTGGCCAGTTTTATTGACAAATTAGTGTCATCTATTGCCATCGTTAGCTTGCAGACCATGCCCCTAAACAACAATAATTTTTAGGCTGAGTTTTGGACTGGTAAACTTAGTATGTGCTGTTTGATAGTTATTAAGAGCGTTGATATTTATCCGGTTGAAAATTTGCGTGAGCTGGCCGAAATGTTGGTTGATGAAAAATTGTACGGAAGGATTCCGAATAGCCCGCGATTTTATAACGACTACTAGGGGCTGTTCTCAATTAGTGAACGGTATCTGCTGACACCATTTCAGGAAGAACAGTCCTTAGGTCATTGCCATGGTAACAACCCGGAATTGTGGTTAAACCAACCAAAAGCCTTGAACACGAACCAGGCTTTCAACTCCGGTAATGTTCAAGTGGATAGCGGCAACACTCCTTGCCGTAAAATTTCAGTTGTCTGTACGGAATCGATGGGAACGAGTGTACTGACCCGCACCCCAAGTAGTCGCAATTTTTTCTCAAGCGCTACGCGCCGCAAGCATTCTGTCGCTGCTTGGCGTATGGCAGCCGGATCGTTAGTATGGGTTGATAAGGTGAAATCCCGCGTCACAGTCTGAAAATCCTCAAACCGCAATTTAATACCGACGGTGCGTCCGGCATAAGCTTTGCGCTGGAGATCTTCAGCTACGCGTATACAAAGGGCGGTAAAAGCTTTTGATAAGACTGGACGGTCATGACGAGGGTGAAGGTCTTGTTCAAAGGTGGTTTCCCGGCTGATGGATTTGGGTTCGGAATATGTTTTGACCGGGCGGTTATCGATACCGTGCGATACTTCCAGTAACCAAATGGAATAGCTGCGGCTAAAATGAGCTTGCAGGAATTCCGGCTCAGCCTGCGCAAGCGCGGCAATCGTCGTGATACCCAATGACGCAAGTTTTTTGGCGGCTTTGGGGCCGATACCGTTGATTTTACGAACGGATAACGGCCAGATTCTATCTGCAATATCGGACATGCCGATAATGGAGATACCGTCCGGTTTATCAAGATCGGAACAAATCTTTGCCAGCAGCTTGTTTGGCGCGATACCGATAGAGCAGGTCAGTCCGGTTGCCTCAAGCACTGCTTGCTTGATCTTTTTTGCGAGCATCAGACTGCCTTCCGGCAGTTCGCTAAGATCGATATATATCTCATCAATACCCGTATTCTCGATCTCTGTCGCAACCCGGGCGACAGCCGCTTTGAACAACCGCGAATAATGTCGGAAACGTTCAAAATCGGCAGGAAGCAAAATCGCATCCGGGGCGAGCTGCGCCGCTTTCATGACGCCCATACCGGAATGCACCCCCGATGCGCGGGCCTCGTAGGTTGCCGTCGTAATAACACCGCGTCCGGCATAGTCGCGCAATTTGTAAAAATGCCTACTTCCGTCAGTTTGTAGCGCGGGTTTGTGTTTGCTGCGCCCGCCGATCACAACCGGCAAGCCGGTTAATTCCGGATAGCGCAGAAGTTCTACCGAGGCATAGAAAGCATCCATATCAAGATGGGCGATACGTCGTGATATAGCGTTCATTGTTTGTAGCGCACGTCAGGTATTATTCGAATCATTGCACGCCTAAGAATAACATCGTTACGTTTGTATCATTAAAAATGATTGTTAGCATATATGTAGCGAGTTGTAAAATATTCGACCAAGGTAGCATAAAAGACGCACAGCGAAACGATAACGATTTGCATGAATTAACTGATAGCTAAGGGTCGTGCCCTCAGCGCCCTCATGAAAATAGACTAGACCGTGTTCCCGAGGCAAGCCCCCGAGAGCCACACTTTGCTCGTCGTATATTCATTCCGTTTGTCCTGCGCGTCTAATCCTTCGATGTAATGAATGGAAAACACGTCATCAAATGCATATCAGGGTATAACGGTTGCAAGTATTAGAATCGGACCAGTGGAATCAAGTTGTGGTAATCAGTCTGTTTCAAACACAGAGTTGATGGAAAGGTTGTACTGGGTGTAAAGATAGATAAATCGCCACTTCGACGAGAAAAATACATTTATGTCAAAGTATTTATGCTCGATTCAAATTGCACTTTCCTGTTTCTTTCAACAATGTCAAATACTTGCGCTTATTTCAGGGACGACTGCTTTTAGTTATTACAGAGAAAAACAATACCCCTAAGTACAGTAGCTTTCAGAAAACAGACAAATCAGAATACTGAAACAGCGGAAATCCGTTGTTTTTAATTGAATATCTCCGTTTCAGTAATACCTGATGCCGAGACAAAAATTGAATGAATGAGGGCTATCGGCCAAGACTATAAAAATATGTAAATGGCCACCTTCCAGTATATCAACATAATAATCTATAAAAGGAATACATTATGAACAGGATTATGCAAAAACATAAGATTTTCCAGATATTGCTTGCTGGCCTGATTTTTATGGGCTGGAGCGCCAGCTCACAGGCAACTCACCCTACTATTACTGCAGAAGCGATTTGCGATGTTGGTTCCGGATTTGTGATTAACTACACGTCGACATCATGGCGGCCTACGGGAGGTCAGGATAGTGGGAATCCTCAAATCTACATTTTTGTCAACGGCGTATTAGCTGATTCTGGCAGTTACGACAGCTCCAATAATTATTCGTTTTCAGGCTCGGTGCCTGCACCGACTAATGCTGTTGGAGGCGATACAGTAATAGTCTCAGCTTATGCAGCAGGAATTTGGAGCGATGGTTTCCCTGGGGGGCAATCTCGTTCTATCACTGTAACCCTGCCAGATGAGGTGTGCGTCCAACAAGCCAGTGGCAGGTTTACTGGTGGAGGCAATCTACATGTGGATGGCGTGCGTGTCACCGGCGGCCTCACGATTCACTGTGATCTGCTGCTTTCCAATAACCTGCAACTCAACTGGAATGGTAAGCATTTTCACATGACAGAGCATTTGACCACAATTCAGTGTTCCGATGATCCAGAGATAGATCAGGTTCCACCTAATGCACCGCTTGATACTTTGATAGGTGTGGGTACTGGACGTTATCAGAATCAGGATGGTTATACAATCGAGTTCACTTTGGTTGATGCGGGCGAACCGGGGACATTGGATGAAATAGCTATTCGTATCTATAACACAAGTACCGGTAAAATTGTCTTAAATGTACCTCGGCAACACATTGATGGTGGCAATCTGCAAGCACATTACGACCAGCCTCATAAATAACTGAGAATGAATGTAACAGTGTCATGCCGAAAGGCATGACACTGTTACTAAGATTTTAAAATTCCCTGCGAAGTTAACCTATGGCAGGATCAATTCACAATAACATTGATTGAGTACCCACTTTTGTACCCAATTGGCTTCCCAATCATAATCAGCGAGGCTTGAACGCTGACCTTTGGCTTCGCAATTATCCATAAGAATAACAGTTATTGATTCCTGATCAGCGTCCCCACGCCCTGATCGGTGAGAATTTCCAGCAATAGAGCATGTTCCACGCGCCCGTCTATGATATGGCAGGACTTCACACCTTTTTTGACCGCATCGAGCGCCGAACCGATTTTGGGCAGCATGCCACCGGAAATAGTGCCATCGACAAATAATTCGTCCACTCTTTGCGCTGACAGCCCTGTCAGCAATTGTCCATTTTTATCCAACACACCGGGGGTATTGGTCAGCAGAATCAGTTTCTCGGCACGCAGTATTTCGGCCAGCTTGCCTGCAACCAGATCGGCGTTTATGTTATAAGATTCACCATTCTCACCCACACCGATTGGCGCTATTACTGGAATAAAATCCTGGCTGTCGAGCAACGCGATGAGTGACGGATCGACAGATTCGATTTCTCCAACCTGGCCGATACTGATCCATTCACCGATTTTTTCACGGTCCTTGACCAGCATCTTTTTCGCGCGAATAAAAGCACCGTCTTTTCCCGTCAAACCAACGGCCTTGCCGCCATGACGGTTGATCAGGTTGACAATGTCCTTATTGACTGAACCGCCAAGTACCATTTCCACGACATCCATCGTTTCTGCATCGGTGACGCGCATGCCCTGGATAAATTCACCCTGCTTGCCAACACGTTTAAGCATTTGATCAATCTGCGGCCCCCCGCCGTGAATAATCACCGGATTCATGCCGACCAGCTTGAGCAGCACGACGTCACGCGCAAAACCCTGTTTAAGATTTTCCTCGACCATGGCATTGCCGCCATATTTAATGACGATGGTTTTCCCATGGAAACGCTGGATATAGGGCAGCGCTTCGGCCAGAATTTTGGCCTTATCTTTTGCGGTGGATTGCGAAATTGACATGATTTGCTCTAAAACGTATGAATGAAAGACTTAGAATTGCAGCAATTGACGGAAACGGATCAGCAGGCAATCTGCAGAAAATTCTTTTCCCTGGTAATCGTTAGCAGATCGAGTTCATACCAGGGTCTGCCCTCTCTATCCCGGTATATCTGCTTCACACCGCTGCGTAATTCCACACCCGGTGTCTGATCCCGCTCGAATTCGGACAAATTTCTGATGCCCAGTAAATTAGGTACGATAAATCCGCTGTTAATTTTGTAGCTTGATGAAACCAGCAGGATACGCGATTTCAAACCGAATGGCTCCGGTTTACCGCTCAGATACACGCCCAGGTCTGTGATGCCATAAAGTGTGCCATGCACATTAATAATGCCCAGAAACCAGGGATGCGTTAGCGGTACAGGCACAATTTCCGGCACCTGAATGACTTCATTGATCTCTTTCATATGCACCAGATAACGATCATCGCCAATCAGCAAACCCAGAACAGTGGCAGACATGGGGCTCATTCCGACCGTGGCGGCATTCTCGCTGTCCTGATCACCCAACTGATTTTCTTTGATATCCATTGTGTTACCTAGTTTAGCCTAGAAATTTTTTGCAGCAATTCTTCCGCCACAATCGGTTTGGCAAGATAATCTCTGGCGCCCTGACGCAAACCCCAGATCTTATCGATTTCATGTCCTTTGGTACTGCAAATGATAATCGGAATATTCTCTAACGACTGATCTTTGGCAAATGCCCGCGTCGCCTGAAAACCATTGACGCCCGGCATGACGACATCCATCAACACAAGATCCGGTTTCTCTTCTTTCGCCTTGGCAATTGCCTGCTCACCATTTTCAGCCATGATCACTTCATAACCGTTTCTGGTCAAAATGGAAGACAATATATGGCGCTCGGTTGGAGAATCATCCACGATCAAAATTTTTTTAATTGCCATGTCTTGCTTATCACTCTTTCAACCTGTCTCAGTCTAAACCCAGATTCATATAAAACGCAACACACTTTGCGGATTCTGCCATTTGATCTTACGATAAACCCGACAGACCGGATAAAGCATTAGCAGGGCCAGAAACGCCATAAGATAAGCCATTTCCAAATCGCCACGATCAAAAACCAGCCTCAACAGCGCCAGTACGCCGAAATGAGCGAGATAAAAGAACAGTGCGGTTTGCCCAAATACCAGCACTGGTCCGTTGTGGCGAACACCCGCAACTGATTCAAGTTGTATTAAAACAGTCAGTATAATCGCCATCAACCCCAGTTCCAAGAGGGTATAAGACAGGCTTGGCGGATATTTACTGACATGCAGCCATTGCACGATCGAATTTCCTTCGAGCAACATAAACATGTTGCCATAATCATTCAAACCGCGAATCAGAATAAACGCCACCAAAGCAACCATCCCACTGACCAGGAGCAATCGTTTAACGGGCAACGCATTAAGCGGCTTTGACATCAGCCACTTACCAAACACCCAACCCAGCATCATCATCGCCAGCCAGGGTATAGCGGGATACAAAACCGTATAGGTTTCTGTAAATACGGGCGCGAATGTCAGCGCAAGCCAAATTGGAACATCGCCACCGGGCTTCCATAACACGACCAGCAGCAATTCACCGCCGATCAATACAACCATCGCCACAATCAAAACAATCCGCATCCCGAGGCGTTGCAGCCAAACCATCAACATCATACCGACACCGATGGCATACAATACCTGCAATACCGGCTTTCCGGAAGCCAGCGAAAATACACAGATATCCAGTAAAGCGATGAAAACACCACGCATCCATAGTTCTCGGTCAATAATTGACTGCGACATGCCCTGCTGCAAACGCTGCGCATTACTGATGGCGATGGAAGTCCCTGTCAGAAAGATAAAAGTAGGGGCACAGATATGCGTAACCCAACGGGTCATAAACTGATCGCTGGCAAAAACACTGCCGCTTTCATAAAGCAGAACAGAATCTGCGAAAATCCGGTCCCCATTAAAAAACCCGGAAGCATGATCCAATGCCATCAATATCATGACAATACCGCGCATCCAGTCAATGGCGGCTATTCGGTTCTGGTTTTTATCAAAAAATCCGGTAGTCACGTGTCTGTAAGTGTTCAACACAAATTCAGGTACAATTAAGGTCGCCTCTAAAAATCCAGAGTTCTAAACAAGACAAGGCGGGAACAAAAAATGTTAACGCAGCATATGACTGATATGTAAGGAAACATTTTTTTGAGCAACGAAGTATTGTAACGAAACATGGATTTTTAAAGGTGAACTTAGAGCAATGCGAGATTATTGCGGTGTATCAGCTCCGCTTCATCAACATATCCCAGAATGGTTTCAATATGTGTACTGGCCTTACCCATAATTTTCCGGGTTTCCGCCGCATTATAATTAATCAGGCCGCGCGCAACTTCCCGGCCTTCAGGTGTCAGACACGCAACGGCTTCGCCCCGTTCAAAATTACCATCAACCTGAGTTACACCGATAGGCAACAGACTTTTGCCGTCAGTCACCAGAGCATTAACCGCACCCTGATCCAGTGTGACGGTTCCACGCACCTGCAGGTAATCGGCCAGCCACTGCTTTCGTGCCGCCAGCACAGGTATTGTCGCCAGAAAACGTGTACCAATGGACTCACCCTTTGCCATACGAACCAGTACATCTGACTCATGACCCGACGCGATAATTGTGTGCGCACCACTGCGCGCGGCACGTTTGGCGGCAATCACTTTTGTCTGCATACCCCCGCTGCCGATACTGCTGCCGACGCCGCCCGCCATTTCCAATAACGCCGGATCGGCGGCACACACTTCTGTCAGAAATATTGCGTCATGATTTTTGCGTGGATCGCTGGTATATAACCCGGCCTGATCGGTCAGTATTACCAGCGCATCCGCTTCGGTCAGATTTGTCACCAGCGCTGCCAGGGTATCGTTGTCACCAAAGCGGATTTCATCGGTTACCACGGTATCATTCTCATTGATGATTGGAATAATTTCCAGTTTCAGCAATGTCATAAGTGTCGATCGCGCATTCAGGTAACGTTCACGGTTAGACAGATCTCCATGTGTAAGCAATATTTGTGCAGTTTTCAGCTCATGATGATCAAAGCTGGCTGCATAGGCCTGTGCCAGACCCATTTGTCCAACAGCAGCGGCTGCCTGCAATTCATACAATGCAGTTGGCCGTGTATTCCAGTTCAGGCGCTGCATTCCTTCTGCAATGGCGCCTGAAGAAACCAGCACGACTTCCTTACCCATCTGTTTGAGTCTGACAATCTGTTCAGCCCAGCCCTTCAGTGCTACATGATCCAGCCCTTTCCCCTGATTCGTCACCAAGCTGCTGCCGACTTTGACGACAATCCGGCGCGCTTCTTTTAACATGATATTTTTGCGCCCAAATTATTCATTGACTAAGGACAGATGTTGTTCCAGATAATCCATAATGGCATATGACAAATCCTTGCATCCTTCACCGGTCAGCGCGGACAGCATAAAATATTTTTCCGCCCAGCCTAATTTTTGAACAAATGTCTGGCAAATCCGGTTTCGCTGATCTTCAGGCAGCATGTCCACTTTGTTCAACACCAACCAACGCGGCTTTGAGTAAAGCGATTCATCAAACTTGCGCAACTCTTCAATCAGTGCCTGCGCCTCATATACTGTGTCCACATTCTCATCGAATGGCGCCATGTCAACCAGATGCAGTAACAGCCGTGTACGTGACAGATGTTTGAGAAAACGGTGTCCAAGGCCAGCACCTTCTGCAGCACCTTCTATCAGGCCCGGAATATCGGCCATTACAAAACTGCGATTCGGATCAATCCGGACAACACCAAGGTTGGGTTTCAACGTAGTAAAAGGATAATCAGCCACTTTGGGTTTCGCTGCTGACACGGCGCGAATGAGTGTTGACTTACCGGCATTAGGCATGCCCAGCAAACCCACATCGGCCAGCACTTTGAGCTCCAGTTTTAATTCTAATTCCTGGCCTGGCTCACCATAGGTAAACTGTCGTGGCGTTCTGTTCGTGCTGGATTTAAAATGCAGATTACCCAGACCGCCTGTCCCGCCTTTGGCAAGCAAAACTTTTTGCTGATGATGAACGAGGTCTGCAACGACCTCCCCGGTATAGAAATTCTTGACTACCGTTCCCACAGGCATACGCAGGACAATATCTTCCGCACCTTTGCCATAACGATCTGAGCCCCGGCCATTCTGCCCGTTCTTAGCCCGATAAATCCGTGCGAAACGGTAATCGACCAATGTGTTGATATTACGATCAGCCTCAGCATAAATACTACCGCCTCGGCCGCCATCTCCACCGTCGGGTCCGCCTTTGGGTATAAACTTTTCTCGACGAAAACTGGCCACACCGTCACCGCCTTTCCCGGCATAAACATGAATCGAGGCTTCGTCAATAAACTTCATAACCTACTTCTGATTATAAAAAAACGCCAGTCCAGGCGAAATATGGCAAGCAAATAAAAAAGCCCCATCACATGGACAGGGCTTTAACACAAAATATAAGAAAAAATATTGTTTTTATTGAATTAAACTGGAGTAACGTCAACGACCTTACGCTTTAATGCGCCTCTAGTTCCGAAACTCACTTTACCTGCTATTTTGGCAAACAAAGTATGATCCTTACCCATGCCTACATTTACCCCAGGATGAAACCGGGTTCCGCGCTGCCGGACAATAATCGAGCCTGCCGGTATCAATTCCCCTCCAAAACGTTTAACACCCAGACGTTTCGATTCTGAGTCACGCCCATTTCTAGAGCTGCCACCCGCTTTTTTATGTGCCATTATTAATACTCCTCAAACACTTAAGCTGAAATACCCGTAATCTGTATCTCAGTATAATTTTGACGATGTCCCTGATGTTTTTGGTAATGTTTGCGGCGACGCATTTTAAATACACGTATTTTGTCGTGCCTGCCCTGTCCCAAAACTGTAGCATTTACAGTAGCGCCTTCGACCAGTGGCGTACCCATGGAAATTTTATCACCATCAGCAACCATCAGTACCTGGTCTATGACAAGCTCACTACCTTTCTCAACATCGAGCTGTTCAACTTTCAGTTTTTCCCCAACTTTGATACGATACTGTTTGCCACCGGTTTTTATAACCGCATACATAATTAGACTCCACACATCTCTTTTAAACAGAACCGGTAATTATACATAAGCAAACATATTTTGTGGAGCAAATTTGATCGGATTTCATCTTTAATGCTTGACACGAAAGTATGTCATTTCTAACATAGCGTTTTCTTCAAGGTAACAGCGTGTCAATAGAACATATCAGGAGCTTTATTGCCCAGGACATGGGTACTGTGGATAAAGTTATCCGGAAAAAATTGCATTCCCATGTCGCTCTCATCCGTCAGGTCAGTGAATATATCATTAACAGTGGAGGCAAGCGGCTACGTCCCGCTTTAGTGATTCTATCCGCAGGCTCTTTTGGCTACACTGGCAAATTTCATTACAACCTGGCGGCTGTTATCGAATTTATCCATACGGCAACATTATTACATGATGACGTTGTGGATGAATCCGAAATGCGTCGCAGTAAAGAGACCGCCAATGCCCTGTTTGGCAATGCAGCAAGTGTTCTTGTGGGAGATTTTCTGTATTCACGCGCTTTCCAGATGATGGTTGAAGTCAACAACATGCGTGTCATGGAGGTACTGGCTGATGCAACCAATACCATTGCCGAAGGCGAGGTTCTACAACTGCTTAATTGCCGTGATCCGAATGTCAATGAAGACAATTATTTACAAGTTATCCGTTTCAAAACCGCGAAACTGTTCGAAGCAGCCAGCCGTTTAGGCGCAATCCTTGGCAGCGCCACCTCCGAACAGGAAAAAGCCATGGCAGTTTATGGCATGCACCTCGGTACCGCATTTCAGCTCATAGACGATGTTCTGGACTATTCCGGTGACCATCAGGATACCGGCAAGAATCTTGGCGATGATCTGGCCGAAGGAAAACCGACGTTACCGCTTATCTATGCCATGCAAGCCGGCACCGCCGAACAAGCAAACCTAATCCGTAAAGCTATTGAAGAAGGAGGAACCGATGGTTTCCAGCCTGTACTCGATATCATTCAACAAACCGCTGCGCTTGACTATGCCAGAAAATGCGCGCAAGCTGAAATCGAAACTGCTATAGCCGCTATTAGCTGTTTGCAGGAATCAGAATACAAGGAATGTTTGATGCAACTGGCCAGTTTCGCAGTAACACGCAATTATTAATTCAGTAATCAGCGTGTTTTAGTCAGATTGCTTTCCGGAAACTGGCAATCCGAGCCAATACTACTATCATGAGCTTCAAATACCCACCCTGGCATCGCTTGCACCAAAAAAAGAACAAAACGATATTACGCAGCGCGGCTGACAAATCGGGCCTTCCGCCCGGTTCGTTAATCCATATCGGTGAAAAACACGAAACCGAGTGCCGTATTACCGTAACTCAATTTAATATTGATGCCATTAAACAGTTCGAGATTGATTCAATCGATGAATTACAACATTTGAGAAATAATGATTTGATCACCTGGATCAACGTAGACGGATTAAGTGATACGCACATCGTGGAAAGTCTTGGTACGGAATTTGATATCCATCCACTGATACTTGAGGATATCTTAAGTACACATCAGCGACCCAAGCTGGAAGAATATGAGGATTATATCTATCTTGTGATCAAGAGCATCCAGGCAGAAAAAAATAATCATCCGAGTTTGCAATACGAGCAAATCAGTATCTTGCTGCTTGCGAACTATGTTATAACCTTTAAGGAAAAAATGGATGAAATTTTCAAGCCCGTTCAGTACCGGCTGCAAAACCGCAAGGATCGCATCCGGCAAAACGGCAGTGATTTTCTGGCTTATGTTCTGATCGACACGGTTGTAGACGAATATTTTGTGGTTGAAGATTGTCTGGACGAAATCATTGATCCGTTGGAAGACAGTCTGCTATCGAATCCAACGCCGGAAACATTACAGACTATTCAACATCTGCGCCGAGAACTGATTACCATGAAACGCAGCATTTCTCCGTTACGTGAATTACTGTCCACCATCCAGCATGCCAACACAGGATTGCTGGAGGAAAAAACGTTGCGATATTATAACGATGTTTATGATCATGTTTTACGTGTCACCGATTCATTGGATTCATACCGGGAAAGAATCGCTTCCATACAGGACATTTATCTATCAAGTATCAGCAACAAATTGAACGAAACCATGAAGGTATTGACTATTTTTGCGTCCATCTTTATCCCGCTCACGTTTATCGCAGGTATATACGGGATGAATTTTGAACATATGCCCGAACTGAAATGGCGCTGGGCCTACCCCGTTTTATGGATTATCTTTATTGCAATCGGTGTCGGCTTATTGATTTACTTTAAAAAAAAGAAATGGTTGTGATATCCAGAACACCTGATGGCGAGCACCAGTGAACAGAACACAGTAGATTACGATCGCTGACGGCGTCAATTATTAACCGTTAGTTCGAACAAAATTCAAATGATAACCAGCTGTAACCGGTGCTTTAAACACTTCATGCTACAAACTGGCTGAGTTCATAAGCGAAAACCATGCGTTGCAGTATACTGCTTTTTTTCTCGGCTTTTTGGTTCTATGATAGTCAGTGATTAAAACCAATTGATTTTGACAATGACTATAGAACCCGAAATTCTAGCGCTGCATGAAGACATGCGCCAATGGCGTAGACAGTTACACCAATATCCGGAAACGGCGTTTGAAGAAACCGCTACAGCCCAACTGATTTCCGATCAACTCCAGCAATGCGGCATCGAAGTCCATCTTGGTTTGGCCAAAACTGGCGTTGTCGGGACTTTACGCCGTGGCAACAATGCCAACAGCATAGCCCTGCGTGCCGATATGGATGCACTGTTTATTCAAGAGCAAAACCGGTTTGAATATGCATCCCGACATCACGGCAAAATGCATGCATGCGGTCATGACGGGCATTGCGCCATGCTTCTCGGCGCAGCCTGTTATCTGGCAAGCTACGGCCGATTTGATGGAACGGTTTATTTTATTTTTCAGCCTGCTGAAGAAGGCAGAGCCGGTGCCCATCAAATGATCAACGAAGGTCTGTTCGAGAAATTTCCGGCACAACGGGTTTTCGGCATGCACAATTTTCCCGATATTCCAATCGGTCATTTCGCGGTTAAAACCGGCGCCATGATGGCTTCGTTTGATTGCTTTGAAATTCGACTCAGCGGCCAGGGCACCCATGCCGCCATGCCGCATCTGGGTAACGATATTCTTGTTGCTGCGGCGCATTTAGTCACCCTGTTACAGACTATCGTCAGCCGGCAGATAGACCCGACCGAAGCAGCTGTTATCAGTATTACTCAAATTCATGGCGGCGACACCTGGAATGCGTTGCCGGATACGGCTGTGATTCGGGGAACATTCCGCTGCTTTAAAAACGCTGTTCGCGAGCAATTGCAACAAAAAATCAATCACCTTGCACAGACAGTCGCGCATAGTTTCTGCATCATTGCCGACATTCGATTTAATCCCGAGAATCCAGGCTATCCGGTCACGGTCAACAGCCCTAATGAGACAGCTAGCGCAATCCGCGCTGCAACCGCCATTGCAGGTAAAAACAATATCAATACAGCGCCAACTCCGAGCATGGGCTCCGAGGATTTCGCATTTATGCTGCAGCAAAAACCCGGCTGCTATATATGGATTGGTAATGGCAGTTCAGAGGGCAACTGTCTGCTGCATAATCCACTATACGATTTCAACGATGAGATTCTGACGCTTGGCGCTGCGTACTGGGTTAAACTGACTGAAAATGAATTACCGGATTATGCTTAATCCAAAAAAAGACGCATGACACCGTCACTGATTTTTACAGTCATCATGCGAGTGTTCACGCCATGACCGAAGTTGCACATACGATTAAACAAACACTTAAGCAACCCAATAGCCGAATTTCAGAATTAACAAAACAACATGATTCCATTTAATTTGCTAACTGCTGATATTGACTCAAAAGTCGGTCTCTGATAGCTTTAGTGATTTCCTCGAAAATGAACATTCTCTCTTCCAAAATCGTAATTACAGTATGAAATGGCAGTGCCGCTGGGCAACACAACAAGATCGTGACGCATTGCTTTCCCTGTTTCTATCAGCATTTGAACACCCGATGATGGCCAGTCTATGGGCATGGAAATACGCATGGCAGGATGAATTTGGTGTTCTGGCTTATAACGACGAATCTATTATTGCATACTACGGCGGTTTGCCACGCTCGCTCTGGCTACAAAAAAAAACATTTAACGCAATTCAAATTTGCGATGTCATGGTTGCACCGAAAACACGCGGTGTTTTAACAAAAAAAGGCGCATTTTTTCAAACGGCCAATAATTTCCTTAAAGAAAAAACCGGCGAGAAAAAACCCTACCGTTTTGCTTTTGGTTTTCCATCCGGCAGACACGCACGCCTGGGAGAAATCGCAGGACTCTATACACGGGTTGATACCTTATTGGAAGCAAATTGGCCGGCTACTGCATCACTCAAAACATCAGTTTTGTTTAAAACCGAACCGGTATCCGACCATGACGAAACTGTTATCAACACGCTTTGGCATGCGATGCAAAAGTCGTTGCCAGATTTTCTGCTGCCTCAAAAAGATGCGCATTTTTTCAACTGGCGCTATCTCGATCATCCAACCCATGTTTATTCCGCGAAAATTGTTTCCTGGAAATGGACAAATAAAATTATCGGTATAGTCGTGTTACGTGATCATGGCCCTGAACAAGGGGTTGAATTAATTGACGTCCTGGGCTCACCGGAAGATCTGGCGTTGTTACTGAAAGCCGCTCAAGCGCATGCGAAGCAAATCAATCGAGCTCGCATCTTTAGCTGGTTGACGCCTAATATCTTGTCGCGTTTGCCCAAGCCACTCACACAATACGAAATCACCGGTATACATATAGCCACACCCGATCTGGAAAACATGGCTGATCAATTACAGTCACGCTGTTGGTTGATGGGAGGCGATACTGACTTCAGATAATGCTAAAGATAATGCTAAATTTTGCTCTCAATGTATAACTTATCACCAGATGCAAATTTATGATTTCGGCAATTCTGGTTAATTATAAAACAAATGACCAGCTCCTTGGTGCGATAGCATCAGTATTGAACCAAAAAATTTCAGGCAGTCTGGAAGTAATCGTAGTCGACAACAGCCCGAATGACAATTCAGGTACCTTACTAGAAGCACAATTGCCCAACAGCGTCACCTATATCCGGAATAAAAAAAATACTGGCTTTGCCAGTGCCTGCAACCAAGCTTTCGCTCGCTCCTGCGGAGAATTCATTCTACTGCTCAACCCGGATGCCCGGTTACTACCGTCAGCTTTATCGACACTATCTGACAGTTTAATAAAACACCCTGATGCGGGCGCTGTTGGACCACGCGTTTACTGGGACGATGATTGCCGGTTCTTAATGCCGCCCAGCACATATCCATCCATACGGGTATTTTTTAAAGAAGCCACATCCCGGTTACATCCCAGACTGGCCGGTTATAACTCATTCGATTTTCGGAAAAAAGCACTGCAAGCATGGATCTGCGCAAAGCCCCTCATTGTTGAGGCATTATCCGGTGGACATATACTCATCCGCCGCGACGCGATTCTCAAGTGTGGCGGCCTGTTTGACGAGCGCTTTTTTATGTACTGGGAAGACACCGACCTCATGCATCGTTTAAAAAAAAAGGGGTACCGCTTGTATCTAGACCCGAGGGCTGCCTGCCTGCATTACTACGAGCATTCCTTTTCCAAAGACCGACTTATTTCTCAAGGATGGTCCACTTATCAACAGAAATATTTACAGAAAAAGATCAGTTTTCAGTTCGTTAACTGGCTCAACAAAAAACTGCCGCCAGTTAGAACGCCGCACATCGAATCAATCACAGCGAACAATGAAAAACTCGTTTTTGACGTCCCGCCTGAACTCAGAAATGCTTGGTTATTAGAATTGGGCACAACACCACAACTGATGCCCGCTATCGGTCATTTTGGCAGCGGACCTACAGCTGAAGTCGACACAATTTTATTCAAAAGACTGAAAGAAAAAATTTACTATGCGCGTCTATCTGCGCCGAACCCCAAGCCGGATTTGATATATTATTGGCAGTGGCAGGGCTCTACATCTAAGATTGATTAACAACAAAACGATTTTTTTCAGCAAATTCATTGGAAAATTTACTCGTCCCTTACCAGGCTACCAAGAAAATTACAGGCAATCGCGTGCTGGTATTTGCACCGCACCCCGATGACGAAGTATTCGGCTGTGGTGGCGCCATAATGTTGCATGTCGAACAACAAATACCCGTGCGTGTCATTATCGTCACGAACGGTTCGTATGGCATTAGTCCCGAGAAAGAATCGGATTATATTCATCAACGTCAACAAGAAAGCATAATCGCAGCTTCCATACTGGGCTATGGCAATCCGGTTTTCTGGCAATATCGTGATCGCGAACTCTATTATGGTGAAAAACTGATAGCAGAAATCATAAATGCAATCCATGAAACCAAAGCCGACCTGGTATACACGCCCTCCGTATACGAAATACACCCGGATCATCGCGCACTGGGAATGGCGGTGATAGAGGCGGTACGCCGTTGTGCAAATACGATACAGCTGGCACTCTACGAAATCGGACAGCCCATACGACCCAATTTGCTGCTCGATATCAGCGATCTGGCAACACGCAAGATGGAGGCAATGGGTTGCTTTACGTCACAAAATGCAAAACAGCGTTACGATCTGGATATTGCCGCACTCAACCGCTATCGCACCTATACCTTGCCCACCGAAGTAACTGCAGCCGAAGCTTATCTATTAACAAACACAGAAGAACTGGCAGGCGATCCTTTACAACTTTACCAATCTGAACACGCACGTCAGCAAAAAAAAAGATTCACTTTAGACCCAGAAGACCTGCCTTTAGTCAGCGTCATTATACGCAGCATGGATCGACCCACCTTATCCGATGCGCTGGATTCTGTTGCGCTACAAACATATCCCAATATAGAAGTTATCTTAGTGCATGCAAAAGGTCAGGAACACAGCACTGTTGGTAATTGGTGCGGCCGTTTTCCGCTACGTGAGAAATTAAGTGCAGAACCGCTGCACCGCAGTGCCGCAGCAAACAATGGCCTTGATGCCGCCAAAGGAGATTACCTGATTTTTCTGGATGACGATGATTGGTTCATGCCCCATCACATTGCCAGGCTTAAAATGGAACTTGATCGTTATCATTCTGCCGTAGCAGCCTATTCAGCCATTCAATGCATTGATGAATCTGGTAAAGAAGTCAATCGCTATGCGGATGATTTTGATCCAATCCAATTGCGCATCGAAAACTATATCCCAATTCACGCGGCACTTTTCAAACGCACCGTTTTGGACAAAGGCGCACGTTTTGATGAAAAACTCAGTTTATGCGAAGACTGGGATTTCTGGCTCCAAGTGATGGAGAATGGTGAATTCCGTTTTGTATCTGAAGTTGGTGCAATTTACAGTACAGTCAAGGGGCAAGGCTCAGGCATACGTGAAAATAAAGTGGACACACAGCAAGCCATGATCACAATTTATAAAAAGTGGATGCCGCGTTGGAACGACGAGGTTATTTGGCGTATCTTTGAATATGCAAGGCTGAAGAAGAAATTCGAAAAACAACAAAAAGAAGTTATCCGTCAGAAGCAAGAAATTATTGCACTCAATGAAAAAATAACTGCATTCGTGTCTTCTTCCAGTTGGCGCATCACCCACCCGCTACGTGTATTCAGACGCTTTTTTAATCGATCAGGATAATAGAAAAATTTATCTCGACAACGTTCAACCATATTATTACCGACATCAATGTCATTGACCACAATTCAGAAATTGTTTGTGATCCATCGCAATGGGTATTAAGAGGGTAAGACAACCTCAAGCTTGCATACCGGGAAAGCACATCCACTACGGCAGCATTTTTTGCGTCTAATTTGACAGTTACTTCTTCTAATTACTTCCTCCCTACCCGTATTACCGACCGGAATGGATATTCCTGGCCTTTTCGTTGTATATTGGGCTATTATTTTACTATCCGTACCGCCTTAATAACCCGGACGTATTTTCTTTCTTGATCGGTCAATTGCGAAATATTTCGAGGGCGAACTGTAACAAAGGTAAACCATATCAGCAAAATTACCAAGGATCCGGGCATGATACAAATCAATAATCTCAAATATCAAAATGCTCAATTCAATAGACAAACTAATGGCCCGATTGATCAAGTCAATGCATTGACGCAGCAGAAGAACGCACCAATTCACAGTACAATGATTTAATGAGCAAACCGAATATCACTGAGAATTCGAGAAACCGTCGCATAGGCAGAGCGATAACCGCTCTTTGCCGGTGGATCAGAACACTGCCACAAGGCGTTTTTGCCAAAAAACCACATGCAATTAAAGACACCGCAAATAATGTTTCGTCATTGCACGCAAAACTCGCAAAGCACCTCTCCCAGACCAAAGTAGTTTCTTTTGACATTTTTGACACCATTCTTGAACGCGATATCGATCCGCCTGACGAAGTCAAACAGATTGTGGCACGCAAACTGTGCCGCACCCTATTAGACGAATATGATGTGCAATATACCGTCGAAAAACTATTGCAATTACGCAAAGAAATTGAACATATGCTGCGGAAAGATGGTTTGACCAATGGCAAGGATTTCGAATGTAAATTTTCGGATATCGCCCAACATTTAGCCGCACGGTTAAGCAGCGACAAAGCGAATATTCTTGCAAAAAGGATTATTGATCATGAACTGGAAACAGAAAACGAAGTTCTGTATGTTAAGCGCGACATGAGCATTATTCTGGCCTGGCTGAATGACAAGGGCACCCGGGTTATAGCAATCTCTGATATGTATCTGGATCATGACCATCTGCATGAAATTTTTACCCGAAAAGGTTTGACCACTCACATTGACCAAATTTATGTCTCGTCAGAATCTGGTATTTGCAAACATTCTGGGCGGCTGTTTGAGCATGTACTGCAGCAGGAGGAACTTAAGCCACATGAATTACTCCATATCGGTGACAACCATCATTCAGACTACCGTTCTCCTGCCAAAATGGGCATACACACTATTCACTTCAATGACAAAACCAGCAACAGACGCAGGCAAACACTACGCACATACCGCCATCTGGCAGCAAAGAACGCATACTGGCGCGGGCGCTATCTACTCCAGATAATACGACCAGCTGAATCTCAAGGCTTTTATTATGATTATGGCTACAGCATTCTTGGCCCAATCTATGCAACCTTTATTCTGGGAATTATTGAAGCAATCAAGAAAAACAACATCCAGCATGTTTACTTTCTGGCCCGGGAAGGTGAATTGTTTTTGAAATTATTCCGACTCATTTTGCCGGATTTTTTTGAACCTGATCAAATCCCAAAGACAGACTATCTGTATGTATCAAGACGTTCCATTTCACCCGCCTCTGCACATAAGGGCCTGACATACGAGGCGGCCATTGCGCCGCTATTCAATCCTAAACACCAGGGATTGTATTCAATCTGCAGGGCTTATGGCCTGCCACCTGAACAGTTTAACGGAATCGCCGAAAAATACGGCTATACCGATATCAACGAACCTATTTGTGACTGGAAATCATCTCGTTTCAAGGAAATGATACAAGACACTGATTTTCAGCACACTGTCCAGCAGCATACCCGGGAACACCATGATTTACTGTACCGCTACCTGGATCAACACGGTTTCTTTGGACAGGAAAAAGTAGCCGTCGTTGACATCGGCTGGAATGGTTCCATTCAGAAATTCCTGGAAGATGCTTTTGGCGATCTGGAGAACTATCCGCATGTGTTCGGACTGTATCTTGGTTTTATCGGCGGCATCCAGCACCGTCGTCATGATGACGATAAAAACACCATTGTGGGCATACTCTGTGATGAACGCGGAAAACCAAGACCGGAAGATGTTTTCAGTCGCTTTGAAGAAATTTTTGAAGAAGGGGCACGTGCATTACATCCTACAACTATCGGTTATCAGAAAGCCATGAACAGCGATAAGATAGAACCCGTTTTCAAAGCGGATTCAAGTCAGGACAGAGCTGTGGAATTACGTGCCAATGCTCATATTGTACAGTTCCAGGAAGGCATCATCGATTTTGCTTCTGAATTTACAAGGGCCATTGATTTGACGGGTTACAGCTTTGAGGACATTAAACCCTTTACTCTAACCATCGCCGAAAGAGCGATTGTCTTTCCTACAGCTGAGGAAATTGAGAAACTCATGCAACTGGGACACGCAGAAGATTTCGGCTCCAGTAATATTATGGATTTCCGCCATGAAAAACTAGACGGCTGGTTGACATTATTCAGACCGCGACGCTTAATTAAAAAACTTGCCACAGCAAACTGGAAATACGGCACGGCGCGTTCCTTGGGTATTCCTGGATTAAATATGATTATCCGCTTTTACGATTTAATGAAATCAAAGTAATGAGTAATGAAAAAAAATCCATATTTCACCAAATCATTTGACATCACTGCCTGTTCGTGCAGCAGAACGTTCAAAATCGCCTGTATCCACCAGTTCTTTCGCAGCATAACTGCCAAAGGAAAACCGCAAGTCAATCTACCCCAACCACATGGTATCGATTTTCTGATAATATTCCTTAACCATCATTGTTTTCCGTTATTACAGGCTATCCGGAAACTCAGATGGATAGTTTTTAAAATCAAAAATTAAGCATCAGCAATAAACCTGATCACAAGCCTATACGCCATATCCTTTATTCACCGCGCAAACGCTATCCTCATTACCAACTAATTACTTTGAACAATCTCAGTACTGATGTAATTCCTATTGTCGTTACCTATGATCCAGATGTAACACAACTCCAGTCAGTCCTCAATGCATTGCTTACGCAGACACAAACACTTTTACTCGTCGATAATGGTTCAAAAATCAATCTGGAAGAAACGCTACATAATACCAAATCATATCCTCAAGAAAGAATTGAACTTTTATCATTAAAACAGAATCTTGGATTGGGAGCAGCCTATAATATGGGTATTGCCAAGGCACGTCAAATGGGCGCCGAATACATTTTGCTGATGGATCAGGACAGTATTCCAGAACCCGGCATGATCGGTATTCTGAAAAATTCACATCAAACATTAATACGGCAACACAAAAAAGTTGCGGCCGTGGGTGTCCGTTATAGATCAAGGCCTAACGCTGAATACTCGCAGTTTGCGCATATAACACGATTTAGAATAACGAGACAGGATTGCGATTCAACGAACAATCTTATCCAGGCTGATTTTGTCATCTCTTCCGGGTCACTCATTTCCATAAATACTTTGGATGAAATTGGCGACATGGATGAATCACTTTTTATAGATCATATTGATACCGAGTGGTGTCTGCGTGCAAAATCAAAAGGATATGAAATATATGGCTGCTGCCACGCCAAAATGTGGCATTCGCTAGGCAACAAACAAACCCGTATCTGGTTGGGGCGTTGGAGAACAATCGCCTACCATCAACCATTTCGATACTACTACATGGTCAGAAACAGCGTTTTGTTATGGCAACGCCCCTATATCCATGCTGGATGGAAACGCGCGGATAAACTGCGTATACTGTATACTGTGTTTTTTTTCAGTCTTTTCTCTCCAAATCGAATCAAAAACCTGATTATGATGATAAATGGTTTTATGGATGGTTTTAAAGGTAAAACAGGAAAACTAATAAAACCAACTAAAAAACCTGATGCATAGCTTAGTCAGATAACCTGTCGCAAAAAACATACATGGAAATTGAGATCTTCTGCGTATTTTCAGCTGAGCAGAAATTGAAACACTACAGATGAATGCTCAATGCAAAGTGGAGCTTGTCTCCGTGATCATTGTCAACTATAACGCCGGTAACATACTGACTCAATGTGTCGACAGCTGCTTGAAGCAGGTCAAGCAAGTCATCGTCATCGACAATGCCTCTACAGATACCAGCCTAACCGACCTGAAAACCCGTTATCAAAACGAAAACCGTTTGCATATACACCATGCAGGCCTTAACCAGGGTTTTTCTGCCGGTTGCAATAGGGGATATGAATTGTCAACCGAGCAGTATGTTTTATTTCTCAACCCCGACTGTCTTTTGGAGAGTAATGCTGTACAAAAACTAGTTGCAACACTAGAATCTCAACCGGATGCAGGCATGGCAGGCGGATATTTGGCAAATCCCGATGGCACCGAACAAGGCGGTGGACGCCGAAATATTCCGACACCATGGCATGCCTTTGTACGTGCTGCGGGTTTATATCATCTGAACAAATTTTGTCCCAAATTGTTTCCGGATTTTCATTTGCATAAACAGCCACTGCCTGACAGACCCATTGATGTGGAAGCCATTTCCGGCGCCATGATGCTGTTACGCCGCAAATCCCTCCAGGCTGTAGGCAAGTGGGATGAAAATTATTTTCTGCATTGCGAAGACTTGGATTTGTGCATGCGCTTTCGTCAGCAAAACTGGAAAATATTATTTGTTCCGAATGCCAAAGGAATCCATCATAAAGGCACCTGCAGCAAATCAAGGCCCTTCTTTGTTGCTTGGCATAAACATAAAGGCATGGTTTATTTTTATAAAAAATTTTTTCACAAGCAATATCCAGGTTTTCTGATGTGGATCGTTGCCGCGGGTGTTTGGCTGCGATTTACAGCGGCCGTGTGTTCTCATACCATTTATTATCTCGCAAAATTGCTGAAACTTAAGCATGAATAACAAACATATTGGTTTATTGGGTGCAACCAGTCTAGTCGGAGAATGCATTTTGAATCAACTGGTATCAGATCAATGGAGAATAACCGCTTTTTCGCGCCAGACGAGGCAACAAGACCATCCACAGATAAACTGGATACAGCTAAACGTTACGTCAGGGAAAGTCCAAAATAATGACAAAATCGCCTTATGGATTTGTGCGGCCCCCATCTGGACACTGCCAGAACATTTTTCGCTTTTATTGGCCTGGAGAGCACAAAGAATCGTCATGCTTTCCTCGACCAGCCGTTTTAGCAAGACCGAATCAATTGATCCAGACGAACAGGCCATTGCACAACAATTAATCACTGCTGAAAAAACGGTGGAAACCTGGGCAGCCAAACACAATATTGAATGGATTATTCTGCGACCAACATTAATTTATGGCCTGGGGCGGGATAAAAATATTTCAGAAATCGCGCGATTTATTCTGCGTTTTGGTTTTTTCCCGTTATTTGGTCCAGCCCAGGGACTCAGGCAACCCATTCATGCAAAGGATGTATCGACAGCGTGTATACTTGCGCTGAACACTTTAAATTTAAAAAATTGCACCTATAATCTAACGGGGGGTGAAACACTGACATATCGCGAAATGATCAAACGCATTTTCTCAGCACTGAATAAAGATCCTCGTTTAATCAGAATACCGTTTTGGTTTTTCCGGTTAACAATAACTGTATTAAGATGGTTTCCACGCTACCGGAATTGGTCTGTTGCGATGGCGAAACGTATGAATCAGGACTTGGTATTTGACTGTTTAAAAACACAGCGGGATATTCATTTTTCTCCGCGCCCATTCACTTTGTCCAGAGAAGATTTGCCATCTGTCCAACAACGTTTTTAATTTTAATGATATCTCCTTTTTTGCATCGTTTCTGAATGCTTACACACAATCTTAAGAATGAAACCAAAATTTAAAGCTCCACAGAATGAAATCATGGAAGTTCTTGGCAGTTTCAAGAAAACTTTCAACTCTATCGGTGTGTTCAGCGCAGTGATTAATGGTTTGATGCTGATGCCGGCGATTTACATGCTGCAGCTTTATGACAGCGTATTAACCAGCCGCAATGAAATGACTTTGTTAATGCTGACATTGATTGTCATCGGCGCATATATCTTTCTGGGCGCACTGGAATACGTCCGCAGTTTTGTTATGATTCGTGTCGGCGCCAAACTCGACACACAATTAAATAAACGCGTCTATACGGCTGCTTTTGAACAAAGCCTGAAACAGGGCGAAGGTAATGCCGGCCAGGCCTTAAAGGATCTGACCAATATACGCCAATTCATGACAGGAAATGCCTTATTTGCGTTTTTCGACGCACCTTGGTTTCCAATCTATATTTTTGTTATTTTCATGTTCCACCCCTGGTTGGGTATCTTTGCGTTGTGTGGAACGACAGTTCTCATTCTGTTGGCTTATATCAATGAAAAAATATCCCGCAAGCCACTCGATGAAGCGAACACCATGGCTGTGGTTTCAACCAATATGGCCTCCAATAACCTGCGTAACGCCGAAGTGATTGAGGCCATGGGGATGTTACCCAACCTGCAGGCACGTTGGGATAAGCTGCACAGCCGCTTCCTCAATCTCCAGGCAGATGCCAGCGAAAAAGCCGGTGTCGTTACGGCAATATCCAAATCGACCACTGTTGCACTGCAATCACTGATGCTGGGCTTGGGCGCATTGCTCGTTCTGGAAAACCAGATTTCCCCGGGCATGATGATTGCCGCATCGATTTTAATGGGAAGAGCGATTGCACCGGTTCAGTTATTGATCAGTGTATGGAAGCAGTTTGGCAGCACGCGCAGTGCATACGACCGATTAATTAAATTGCTGGAGCTCAATCCCGCTCGTGAACCCGGCATGGCGCTACCCAAACCGACCGGCGTTATTTCCGTTGAGAATGTCACAGCCGCACCCCCCGCTTCGCGCGTGCCTGTGCTCAAAGGTCTGAGCCTGTCCGTTTCAGCCGGTGAAGTATTGGGCATTATCGGTCCAAGCGGTTCCGGAAAATCCACACTGGCCAGGCTTCTGGTCGGTGTCTGGCCTGCAGCGGCCGGCAAGGTTCGCCTTGATGGCGCCGATGTTTACCTGTGGAACAAAGAGGAGCTCGGTCCCAACATCGGCTACCTGCCGCAGGATATCGAATTATTCGGTGGAACGGTTTCAGAAAATATCGCCCGCTTCGGCGAAGTCGATCCCGACAAAGTCATACTTGCCGCCAAGCGTGCAGGAGTTCATCAAATGATTTTGAATATGCCGGAAGGGTATGACACCAAACTCGGCGACGGCGGCGCCGGGCTATCCGGCGGTCAAAAACAGCGACTCGGCTTGGCGCGCGCCATGTATGACGATCCTGCTTTAATCGTTCTTGACGAACCCAATTCCAATCTTGACGACATTGGCGAACAGGCTTTACTGACCGCCTTGCTGGATTTACGAAAACGCGGCAAGACAATTGTTCTGATTACGCACCGAAGCAGTATCATCAGCGTAACCAACAAGCTATTGTTATTACAAGAAGGTATCGCGAAATTATTTGGCCCAACCAAACAAGTAATTGAGGAACTGAAGAAACAGCAACAAAAACAACACCAGGCACAACAATCTCAACAAATAAAAGAACCACCTGATTCACAAGTGCAACAGAAACCTGTCCAGACTGTCAATATAGGTGATCCAGACATTTGAGAAGCTATACAGCTCAGTGAGTAAATATATCAAAATGATAGGCGTATTCAACAGGAATAATTATGACGGCGCAGGCAGAAAATAACGCGATCAAATCTGAACTCAGCCCGACGAAACAGTCTGTTCAGGTAAAAACCGATGAAACAGCACACGCCAGAATCGGCTGGTGGGTTGTATTGTTGGGTGTAGGCGGCTTTATCCTATGGGCGTTTTTCGCGCCCCTTGACAAGGGCGTGCCACTCACAGGTACAGTTACGGTGGACACCAATCGCAAAGCCGTTCAACATCGAACTGGCGGCATTATCGATCAGATTTATGTCAAGGAAGGGGATCATGTTGAAGCGGGTCAGGTTCTGGTGCGCATGAACGATGTTCAAGTCAAGGCGCAAGCAGAGATTACACGCACACAGCTCATTACTGCGCGTACAGTTGAGGCCCGTCTGATCGCCGAGCGTGATGAAAAAAGCACCATCGAATATCCGGATAATCTACTGACAGAACACATCGATCCACGCATAAAAAATAACATTATCACCCAGAACCAGCTATTTAAATCGCGCCGGCTCGCCATGCAACATGAAATAGCCGCACTGGATGAAAATATTGCGGGTTTAACGGTGCAACTCAAAGGGCTAGAAGCTTCCAGGAACAGTAAGAAGCAACAGCTTGAACTGTTACAGGAACAACTCAACAGTATGCGCGACCTGGCAAAGGACGGTTTTGTACCACGCAACCGGGTACTTGAGCTTGAACGCGCCCATGTGCAGCTGAATGGGGAAATCTCTGCCGAAACGGGTGAAATAGGCCGCACCCAGCGCCAGATTGCAGAGTTAAAACAACGCCGGATACAACGTTTTCAGGAACATCAAAAAGAAGTGCGTCAGCAATTGTCCGATACTCAGCGCGAAGCGGACGCGCTCAGCAGTCAACTCATCGGCCAGGAATTCGAGCTGGACAATGTTCTGGTCAAGGCACCTGTAGAAGGCATTGTTGTCGGCATGAATGTTTTTACACAGGGCGGGGTTATTCCACCGGGTTTTCTGTTAATGGATATTGTACCCAGTGATGATCCTTTAATGATTACAGGCCGCGTACCGGTACACTTGATCGACAAGGTACATCCAGGTCTTCATGTTGATCTGATTTTTTCTGCCTTTAATCAGAACAAAACACCCAATATACCCGGTGAGGTTGTACGGGTGTCTGCGGACAGATTAACGGATGAACGTACCGAAGAACCCTATTATCAGTTAAGAGTCAAAGTCACTCCGGAAGGTATGAAACTGCTTACCCATCATCAGGTGCGTGCAGGGATGCCCGTTGATATTTTTGTCAAAACAGGCGAGCGTTCCTTGATGAATTATCTGTTTAAACCCATTCTTGACCGTCTCCATGCATCTATGAGTGAAGAATAAATGGCATTTACAAACGTTTGTCACAAAGCGATATATATTTTCTTACTCACAGGACTGGCTGGTTCCGCCCAGGCATTAAGCCTGCTCGATGCTTATGAAGCCGCGCTGGAAAATGATCCGGTTTTCCGCTCGGCTTTGCACGAAAACGAAGCCGGACTACAAGTCGAAGCGATTAACCGCGCGGGATTATTGCCGAATTTATCCATTACGCACACAGATAGTAAGAGCATAGGCACAAATGATCAAAGAACACCGACTCCCGGCATATCAAATAATCTAAATTTTCATACGCAAGTCAGTGCATTAACATTGCGTCAGCCAATCATGAACATGGAAGCCGTTGCCAGTTACCGTCAAGGACAAGCGCAGGCCTACTCAAGTCAGTCCAGGTTTACTGGACAAAGCCAGCAACTGATTGTAAGACTGGTCGAAGCTTATTTTGGAACACTGCTTGCACAACATCAATTAAAACTGACGCAATCGCAACTGGACTCACTGACAGAGCTGAAACGCATCAATGAGCAAATGTTGTTAAAGGGAGAAGGCACAACAACAGATGTTCTGGAGACACAATCGCGGCACGCACTGGCAATGGCGCAATTGATTGAAGCACAGGATGAACTTTATGTCGCGCAATTACGGCTAGAATCAATCATTGGCAGAGAAGCAACACAATTACATGCGCTGTCTGAAGTCTTTCGCATCGATACCGTCTATTTGCCTGATTTTGATGACTGGCGCGCACTAGCTCTTGATCGCAATGCAGAACTTGTCACACAACGGCATATCGTGCAATCAGGCCAAGAAGAAGTGCGTAAAAGCTACGCAGGACACACACCGCGTGTCGACTTCGTCGCCAGCCTCAGCAGAAATAAAGCCGCTTCGTTTTTTACGGCAGACCGGGAAGTTCAACTTGCGACCGTCGGGATCGAAGTCAATCTGCCGTTGTACGCAGGTGGGCGGGTGAATGCCGTCACGAACCAGGCAAAAGCCAACCATGCACGTGCAAAAGCCGATCTGGATGCCATGATGGATAACGTGCTGGTTGAACTGCGCCGACAACACCAATTAGTATTAAGTAGCGTTAAACGTATTGAGTCACTTGAATTGGCCGTAAAATCAGCAAAAATGCTGATCCATGCCACTGAGAAAAGCATACAGGGCGGGATTCGTATCAACCTCGATTTGCTGGATGCCCAGCAACAGCTTTTTAATAGTCAGCTTAATCTGGCAGAAGCGAAGTACAATTTTTTGCTTGCGTACCTGCGGTTAAATTTAACTGCAGGCACACTGGTTCTGGAAGACTTGCGCAAAATTGCGTCTTATTTCAAACCGGTCGATTTTGAGTCGAAATAATCAATGCGTGTCCACTGGTAACGCATTTTTTAATGCATTCTGGTAAGCAATTTTTGCGGTGCCTGCTATTGCTAGTCTGGCTTTCAGTTGCGCGATTTCATTTTCCACAACACGCAAGTTTGTAATTTGTGTTCTGGCTTCTTGACTTAGAGATGACAATGCATATTCCGTTCCGTCAATTACAATCTTCTGTTCTTTATCAGTCATTTCTACCCCTGAATTGATCACTCAAAACATGGCAGTTTACTACAAATGACGTTGATCTTACAGTTTGCTTGCCAGCTCAAGCAAGTAAAGTTCATAGCTGATTAAAACGCCATAGCCTGACAAAATTGCATATGTAATATGCTTGACACTTACCGCATATAAAATTCTCACATTATGGTGAATAATCAACATGATCAATGCCAATGACGTCAAGGCCATTTTAAACGCAATGAATTTTTCGACGCTATCATCAATCAGAACGGCCATAAACCAGTTAAGTTCTTCCCCACCGTGAGCAAGAATCCTTAACGTAAACAATGCGTCACAAATGCTCAAAAAAAGAATCCCCACGACACAGACCATTAAATGATCCGCATAACGATCCACATAAGCCGCACCCCATCGAGCTTCACACATGCGCCGCGCATTCATTCGCCTGCCTTGTTTAAGCCCTAAGTGATAGGCACAAAAAAATGGAACAGCCTTGCGACGATCCTGAACACGTAAATCATAAGTCATCATCCCATCCATAGTAATCCTCTCCTAAAAACTAAGTTTTCTTAATTAACACGTCAGATATGACTGTTTCTCGCACACGTTTAACCTGCTCATCCTGAATACAGATTTACAATTTCAACGCAAGATTGCACCACGGAAACCATCAACATTTTGTTTTTCATGTGCATCCTATAAGAACATTACAACTTGTCAAACTGAACAAACGTACAATTAATACTTATTTCCTGTAGAATTCTGACAAAATTTCTAAACGTTTTTACTGTTATTTCAAAATCAAATGCATTCTAAAAATTCGGCTTACAGTTCTGTACCATTTAAAATTCTGTGCCTGTCGATACTGTTTGTGGTATTCATGTTGACATCCTGCGGCTTTAAGCTGCGCGGACAGATTTCCTCTTTACCTTTTAAAACGTTATACGTAGCAGCACCGCCAGGTCATACCATTGGTTCAGATTTAAGGCGTGCAGTTGATGCGACAACGACAACAAAAATTGTGGACAAGATCGAAGATGCTGAAGCTGTTTTACAAGTGCTCAATGCGAGCAATGAGAGAAGAATTTTATCGCTTTCGGGTGGAGGCCGTGTACGGGAATTTGAGCTGATCTTCAAAATGACCACCCGGCTTGTGGATAACAAGGGTATAGAAATATCGCCGAAAAATGAAATCACGCTGATGCGGATCCTGCCGTTCCTGGATGCGCAAATTCTGGCAAAAGAAGCCGAAGAACAGATGTTATATCAGGACATGCAGGCGGATGCAGTACAACAGATTATCTGGCGCTTGTCCACTATCAGGAAATCTCAAGTAAAGCCGGACACCGAATCCGTCAACTGACTGTAATGCGGATAAAAGCAGAACAACTATCTCAGCAACTACAGAAAAAACTCGCACCGCTTTATGCGATTTTTGGTAATGAATCTCTGTTAGTTATCGAAGCCACAAACTTAATCCGCAAACACGCGCGCCAACAGGGTTTTGGCGAACGCGAAATTTTCTCTGTCGACAACCACTTTCGTTGGTCAGATATTTTAAATGCCAGCAGAAATCAATCACTGTTTAGCGATCGAAAAATCATCGATATTCGTATCCCATCTGGAAAACCAGGCCGTGATGGCAGCAAAGCGATTGCATTTTTTTGCCAAGCACTGCCGCAGGACACCGTTACACTGATCACATTGCCCAGGCTGGACAAGCAAAGCCAGTCTTCTCAATGGTTCAAGGCAATTGAGAATGCGGGCATCACCGTACAGATTCATCCAATCGAACGCAAACAGTTACCAGCATGGATCAAACATCGCCTCAGCATGCAACAACAAACGATAAATAATGACACCCTATTTTTCATAGCGGACAAAGTCGAAGGAAACTTGCTAGCCGCACACCAGGAAATACAAAAGCTTGCCCTGCTGTATCCGCAAGGTCATCTGGAATTTGATCAAGTCAAAAACGCCATACTGAATGTCGCACGATACGATATCTACCAATTAACGGAAGCCATCATGGCTGATGATCCAGCGCGCTTTGCGCATATCTTGACAGGGTTGCAGGGCGAGGGAACAGCCCCGCCTTTAATCCTAGCGGTACTAGCCGAACATATCCGCCAGCTGATCCAGCTTCGCAAAGGGCTTGATCAAGGACTAACACCCGATCAACTGTTTAAATCAGCCCGTATCTGGGGAGACAGAAAAAATACAATGATGGCATCGGCCAGGCGCATTCCATTCAGTCTATTGCATCAATATCTGTTACATGCAGCTGAAATAGATCGAATCAATAAAGGTGTCGCTAAAGGAAAAAGCACTGATCCCTGGAACGAATTACTAAAACTGGGGCTGAACATGACAATAACTGCCGAATCTTCAGTTACCAGAATACCTCGCCAAGAATAAGTTAGAGTAGTCAGTTACAATATCCATCTGTACCATGAATAAGTGTTTTGATAATTCTTATTTTACCCGTACTTTTACAACGATCGGATTTATAATTTTGGCTCGTAAATAAAAAATAGTCTGTTTTTTTAACTTAATTTGATTCAAGCGCATCTCATGATCAACCAATCTAAATTTATTAAATTAATAGTCGTGCCGGTAGCATTAACGATGCTGGCCGTATCGCATACAGTCAATGCCAGCGATACAACTTTCACTTGTATTGAACAACCCGAAACAAAACAACCCTGTCCAGTTGAATTACCCAAAGATACCATTCAAAAACTAAAAATCGAAGCCGGTTTTGGCTGGGGAATTTTTAATGGCAGCATTTATAACGGTAACGATAAATATATTATCACGCAATTGGTTGTCAACATGACGCCAATTCATGATGATCATCACCATATGGAAATGATGGGCGGCATGCATCATGATATGCCGCATGAAACCCGTACTCGTCACATCAACATGAACCTGAAACCGTTAACCAAGGGCGCAATATCTATGGCGTTGGATGACGATGTGGTGCATGTGCATGATTTCAAATGGGAAGTACTCAAGGCATTTGGCCATAAAGTTCAGTAAATGAATCAATCTGTTAAATCAATAACTGTTCCTAATCATGCAACAATCGATAAAATCCATTCGCAATATTCTGATTTACGCTGCAGCCGTTTTTCTGATTTCATTAATCTATTTCATTTACGCTTTTACAGTTCACGCAATACCGGAAGAACGTGAAACTTTTCTCACTGAAACCGGTGAGATTTTTGGGAAAATCGGTTTGGGCTTATTGTCGTTTATCTATTTTCGAACTTTGATGAAACTTGTTCTGGGTCAAGGTAAGCTTGCGCAGCGTTTGCTCCCGGATTATCAATCACCGATCCATTCTTCAGCGCTGAACCGGTTACTCACCTGGATGAACCGCACACATGTTTATTTCGGCATCGCCGCCGTTGCTGTTATCCTATTACATATTTCACTAATGGGTTTTTCCCGATACAGCCACATCCTGTTCTTCCCCGCGTTGCTCGCACTGGTCATCTGGCAGGGCTTTTTTGGTCTGTTTCTGACCTGGCGCTATTCTCCAGCGGAAATAAAAAAATTCTCACATGTCGTACATGCCCAGTTTGTTACCGGTATTGCCATCGGTATTTTTGCATTTTTCGGGCATATACTGATCGATAACTAATCAGCAACTTAGCGGTTTCTGTAAGATGGTATCGTGCACTGAAGTCAGCATACTCGGATAATCCTTGCTAAAATGCAATCCCCGACTTTCATGTCTGAGCATCGCGCTGCGCACAATCAACTCGGCAGTATCCACCAGATTACGCAATTCAAGCAAATCGCTGGTTACACGGAAATGGGTATAGTATTCATTGATTTCCTCGCGCAACAATTCAATCCTGCGTAGCGCGCGCTGCAAGCGCTTGGTGGTTCTTACGATACCGACATAACTCCACATGCCTCGTCGCAACTCATCCCAGTTATGCGAAATAACGATTTCCTCATCGGCATCGGTAACACGGCTTTCATCCCAATCTGGAACCTCCAGCGATGTAACAATGGCCTGATTGTTAATATCCTGAGCAGCAACCCTGGCAACTACAAGGCATTCAAGCAAAGAATTGCTGGCTAGACGATTGGCGCCATGCAACCCAGTATGCGCAGTTTCTCCAACAGCATATAAATTATTCAGATCCGTTCTCCCGGCATGATCTGTCAGTACACCGCCACAGGTATAGTGCGCAGCAGGTACGACGGGAATGGGCTCTCGTGTCAGATCGATTCCGAGTTTCAAGCAACGTTCATAAATTGTGGGAAAATGTGCTTGTAGAAAATTGGCAGGTTTATGAGATATATCGAGATAGACACAATCCAGACCCCGTTTTTTCATTTCAAAATCAATTGCACGCGCAACTATATCACGCGGCGCCAACTCAGCACGTTGATCATGCCCTGTCATAAAGCGTTCGCCATTGGGCAATTTCAACAACCCCCCTTCGCCACGCACGGCTTCACTGATTAGAAACGATTTAGCATGTGGATGATAAAGACAGGTGGGATGAAATTGAATAAACTCCATATTAGCAATACGGCAGCCAGCACGCCATCCCATCGCAATGCCGTCACCCGTCGCTGTATCAGGGTTGGTTGTATATAAATAAACCTTGCTCGCACCACCAGTCGCAAGAACAGTATTCTGCGCAGTAAATGTGCAGACCCGGCCTCTGGTTTTATCCAAAACATATGCGCCAAGGCATCGCCTATTATTCTTACCGGGATTATTGCCAACTTTATCACTGGTAATCAAATCAACAGCGATATGCTGTTCCAAAATCTGAATATTTTGACAGCCGCGCACTTTTTGGATCAAAGCCTGCTGAACCGCCTTGCCGGTCGCATCGCCACTGTGAATGATCCGGCGGATACTATGTCCGCCTTCTTTGGTTAGATGATAACCTGTACCATTATTATGATCACGGGTAAATTCAACACCTTGCTCGATGAGCCAGTTTACACTTTCTCGTGCATGTTCCGCGATAAAACGTACAGTGTCTTCATTGCATAGACCTGCACCGGCTACTAATGTATCCTGTATATGTTTTTCTGGCGTATCTTCATCCGATAATGACGCAGCAATACCGCCCTGCGCCCATCCACTGGCGCTGTCATTAATCGTTTGTTTGGTAACGATACATACCCGCTGAGTTTGCGCCAGATTCAGTGCAAGGGTATAACCGGCAAGGCCGCTACCGATGATTAAAGTATCGAAGTGCTGGTTATGCTTTCGCATGGATTGTACTTATTATTATGCTTATTTTAGTTTTATGCATGTACAATCATAACAGACTGCACAATCCAAAAGTAATTTATACCGTGCCCATTAATTTGCCACATTTCATTTATCACGACATCCTCTATTGACAGGGAATAAAGTTAATTGAACCACGTTGATGAACGCCAAATACTTCGTTCTCATTATCTGCTTTCTCTAGTGTTAGCGCATTCCACGTCCCGCTAAGCGTTGAAGGATTCAATTTTGCAGCAAATGTTTCAGCCCAGACTTCAACGCCTTCTTCATGATCAGTACTGACAATAGTCAATTTGATATTTCCACCGGCTAAAATAGCATTACCATGTGAAGCTGACACACCATTGTCACCATAATCAATTGACCCGAAAAGTGCAAGATGCCCGCCCTCTTTTTCATAGATGCCAAACTTGTATTTCCAGTAAGGCTCACCGGATTGATTAAATACCTGCCAGCAAAATTCACCGTGATATTTTTCCGCAAACGTATAAGATGAAATCAAAAGCAGTGACAGGCTGACCAGGAACAATAAACAGTGTTTATGCATAACTTCTTCCCCCTTCTTCAAGAAAATTTATTTTTGAAAATCACTCAATTTTTCAGTTTAAAAATTTCTATCCAGGATCGAATTGTGCCCGAATAAAGATAAACCAAAAACATATTCATTCGCGATCCAGAACGTTAAAATCGCGCCCAACAGCAATTCTGAAAGATATTGTTTTCATGACATGAATCAGAATTCCTTGCTTAAAAAAGTACTGATAGCAACACTATAGACTGTTGCTTACGTCAACATGTTCAACTTTATAGACGCAAATCAAAAGGTAATGCTATGACAGCAAATATACCTGGTTATACCTATGGCACCGCCGATGTGTAATGGTCAACTAAACCCAGACTTTTTTAAGCAGTTTTTCTATAAAATACACGTTCAAATTCCAAAGGCAATTGGCAGCCTAATTTTGAGTGTGTACGTTTTCCATTGCAAAAAGTCAGATAGCCAATGATACTAAGCTTTGCTTGTTTCTTGGCCCTTAATTTTTCGTAGCTTAGTTGTTCAAATTTAAGGCCACGGAAGAAGCGTTCTGTGGGGGATTTATCCCAACAATTTCCTTTTCGACTTATGCTCTGCTTCATTCTCATGACAGACAGGTGACCACGATATTCATGACTAGCATATTGACTGCCCCGATCCGAGTGATGAAGCAAATCATGCGCCGGTTTTCTTTGCCAGAAGGCCATTTGTAACGCTTTCACACACAATGCTGTTCGCATATGGCCTGCAATTGCCAATCCCACAACTTGTCTGGAAAATAAATCAATAACAACTGCAACATAAAACCAGCTTTCCAATGTCCAAACATAAGTGATATCAGTTGTCCAAACTTGATTTGGAGCAACGATATTAAACTAACGGTCAAGGCTATTTGCTGAAATTGTCTCACGTGATTGCTGTTAGTTGTCACTTTAAAGCGTTTAGGATAGCAAGCTTTCAACCCCAGACGAACCATTAAATGGCCTACTCGATAATAGCCAGACTTTATACCTGCCTTACCCAACGCACAGATAACCGCCGATAACCATAGATTTGTTTAAGCTCATAAAAAAGCTAACGCGCCTCCCTCAAGTGCCGCTCTTTTCCTGGTACTATCAGTATCTCCAGGTTTCTTGAGCCATGCAAAAAAAAGCGCAACGACTAACCATCATCACGCGACATAGCACGGTCACCGGGTACGTCTTTTGTTGCTCTCGAATAAACCCGTACTTTATTCGATTTCCTTGGCAAAAAAGACTGCCGCCTTTTTTATGATTTCACGCTCGATACGTAACAGCTCGTTTTCTCGACGCAATCGAATCAATTCAGTTTGATCTGTCAGGCTTAAAACTGTTTACTTCCCCGATGATGACGCTGCAGGGCTCCGTTCCGCCCTAGACCAACGACCAATCGCACTGAGGGAAATGCCCCAATGTATCCACCACCTGCTATCCCTATTCATTAATTAATCTTACCGTATCCTGTTTAAATTCTAGTGTGTATTTCGGTCTTGGTTGCTTGGTTTTTGTATTCACCTCTAATGACATTATGAATCCACCTCTAGAAGTGTCCTGTTTAATTAAACCACCCCAGTTTTGATCGGAAAATTAACGGGATAGCAGTATCGTAGCGTTAATGACGAAGGAATTACACTGGAACTCTAGTTAGTCGGCCCTTAAAATATCTCCAAGTGTATGATATTAATAGTGATTATTCGGGTTTTTGCTGTTCAAAACGACCAGAAAATGCTAAAATAGGCGCTTGTTTCTGGTCGAAATGGTGATTTATCGATGCTCACACCCAGTAAAACTTTTCATCAACCCAGTTTGTTTGAAACTGACCTGTTATTACAACTTGATCCCGCCGATCCGTTGCTCAAACTATCAAACGTTATCCCTTGGCACGTGTTTGACGAAGCGTTTAGCATTCACTATACCGAGGGCATAGGTGCGCCGAGCAAGCCGATTCGTTTGATGGTTGGATTGCTGATCCTCAAGCAACTGGAGAACTTGAGCGATGAGTCGGTGGTATTGCAGTGGAAACGTAATCCGTACTACCAGGCTTTTTGCGGCATGAAAGAATTCCAGCGGAAACTGCCTTGCCATAGTACGGAGCTGGTGCATTTTCGCAAGCGCATTGGCGCTGAAGGTGTTGAACGGATATTTAGGATGAGTGTTGGTTTGCATGGCAAAGCGGCGCTGGAAGCTGCGGTTCATATTGACACCACGGTACAGGAAAAGAACATCACCTATCCGACAGACAGCAAGCTTGCGATTAGAATTATTAATCGTCTGAACAAGATAGCCAAAGTGCATGGTATTTTTCAACGGCGCACGTTTGTTAAGGAAGTCAAATTATTACGGTTGGACATCCGGCATTTCCGCCATGTCAAGAAAAGAGCCAAGGCCAAGCGTGCGTTAAAGCGCCTCAGAACCATTGCGGGCATTTTGATACGGGAGCTCAGAAGGAAGCTGCCGCAGTACTGCTTGTTTGATTGCTACCAACAGGATTTTCTGCTGTATGAGCGCATTCTAAAACAACAGCCCAAAGACACAAACAAAATCTATTCATTGCATGAGCCGCAGGTCTACTGTGTCGCCAAGGGAAAAGACCACAAACAATACGAATATGGCAGCAAGGCATCAATCGCCTGTACGGCGCGAAGCAATATCATCGTCGGTGTTGTCAGCCATGAACAAAACCAGCATGACAGCCATACGTTGCCGGAAATACTCAAGCATGTTGAAACATCGCGTGGCAAAACAGCCAAACAAGCAGTATGTGACCGCGGCTACCGCGGCAAAAGTGAGGTGAACGGAACGAAAATCATTTTACCGGGAAAAGCGCTCAAGCGAGACACGCATTACCAAAGAAACAAGAAGCGAAAACAATGCAGAAGACGTGCTGCGATTGAACCCATCATCGGCCACTTGAAATCGGACTATCGAATGGCCAAAAACTATTTAAAAGGTGCCATCGGTGATCAGATCAACCTGCTGATGGCTGCTTGCGCCTGGAATTTGAAACAATGGCTGTTGGCCATTTTTTGGCTGTTTTTCCCAACGGAGAATAAGGCAAAAATAAGAATTGTTTCCTGAAATTCCCGAGAAAAAGTGTACAGGTGGGAAAAATAATCTCAATCTAAGTTTATCGTACAGACATTTCTCAAAAAAGACTTTTTTCAGGGTCGACTAGTTACTCCCTTTCCCCTTTTAGAACCTTAAAATAACTACACAAAGAAGTCAGGAAAATTACATCAAATTAATTTAGGCTAACGGGGATCTCGGTAACTTTATCAGGTTCATGAGACATAATCATAATGGATACTCTACGGTTACGCATTCTCCCCTCAATTGTATCATTGGTATCCATTGGTCTATTCTCTCCATATCCAAGTGCAGTCATTCTTTGTCCATCAACACCGCTTTCAATGAACAGTCTGATTACACTGCTTGCACGTGCTGTTGACAGCTCCCAGTTTGAAGGAAAATGAACTGTACTAATCGGCTGGTTATCGGTATGTCCTTCGACTTGAATTTCATGATCGTGATCCTTTAAAACTTGTGCAACAGCCTGAAGTGTTTCAATAGAATTTTCCGACAACATCGCTTCCCCGGGAGAAAAAAGAACGCTCGCATTAATTTCTATTGTAATTCCCAGGTTACTCTGTGTAACTCTGACTTTACCATCACTGACTAGTGGTTCCAGCACCTGCAAAATATTTTTTGCCATTGACTGCATTCTTTCTTGTTTTTGGACAAGTCGTATCTTCTTCTCTTCAACGGTTTTTATCATTCCTCCTTGATTTTGTTCCTTTTTGATAATTGGCGTCAAATTAGTCCGTTGAACTGCATCGGATCCAGCCGCAGTATTTTTAAAGGCATTTATTAGAGAACCACTTAGTACCCTATATTTACCTTCATTAATGGATGATACCGCGTACATAACGACAAAGAATGCGAATAACAACGTAATAAAATCTGCATAAGAAACCAACCAACGCTCATGATTATCGTGTACTTCTTCATCTCTAAATGATTTTTTTCTGGCCATCACAAGTAATCAATATTTTAAATATCAACCCAAACAAAAATCATTCATCGTCCACACAATAACTCATCAAGCGAATTTCTATCAACCTGGGATTTTCACCATGTGCAATGGCTACTAATCCATCAATCAACATTTCACGCATAACGAGCTGTTCATTAATAATACTTTTTAGCTTGTTTGCTATTGGCAGGAAAAACAAGTTTGCCAAACCGACACCATAAATAGTAGCAACAAATGCAACTGCAATACCGCTACCCAAAAGACTAGGGTCGGATAAATTTTCCATAACATGAATCAAACCAAGCACTGCACCTAAAATACCTATAGTTGGCGCATAGCCTCCTGCCGCTTCCCATATTTTCGCTGATTGTCGCTGATAAGAAACCTCTGCGTCGACTTCAATTTCCAGCACTTCCCTTAACTTTTCGGGTTTACTGCCATCAGCGAGTAGTTGCAATCCTTTTTTTGTCAGTGAGTCAGTTGCTGATTCAGCATGACTCTCAAGCACCAAGAAACCTTCTTTTCGTGATAGATACGACCAATTAATCAATTGCTTGATCAAAATCTGGGAATATCTTTTTGGAGGAAAAAAGACCCATTTAGACATCTTTACGCCATTCATTAAAATCTTGACTGGGCTTTGTAACAACACGGCCCCCACTGTACCGCCCATGACTATAAAGAAGGCAGCAAACTGCATTAGAGCACCAATATGGCCACCTTCAAGTATCTGCCCCCCCATAATAGCGGTTAACGCGAAGACAATTCCGGCAACACTATTGAAATCAATCTTTGCTTTATTATTCATTTCGTTGTCAGTCATTAACGAACGTTTTTCAAACTTCAAAGATTTCTTAAACGACTGCGCAAGCGAGCAATCGCCTGAGTATGTAACTGACAAACACGTGATTCACTCACACCGAGAACTTCACCGATTTCCCGCAGATTCATTTCCTGTTCATAGTGCATACCCATAACCATCTTTTCACGTTCGGGCAAATTGTCTATTGCTTCTACCAATAATGTTCTAAGGCTCTCATCAACCAATGCGTTCAGTGGATTACCTTCTTCGTCAATGAATAACCGATCCAGAAAGGGTTCTTCATCTTCCTGCTGGAAGTCCTCATAGTAAATTAATTGCGCACCACGCGCACTTTGGAGTGTTGATCGATACTCACTCAGTGACATTTTCAATTCTTCGGCAAGTTCTTGTTCACCTGGCACACAACCATTCCGCTGCTCAAGTGTATTGACTGCAGCTTCAATCTGTCGCATTTTTTTTCGTATACTTCGAGGCAGCCAGTCCGCATCGCGCAATTCGTCCAGAATAGAACCGCGGATTCGCTGCGCTGCGTAACTCTCGAACTGCCGGCCGTAAGAACCTTCATATCTATTTATCGCATCCAACAAACCAATCATTCCCGCTTGAATAAGATCGTCCACCTGGACGCTGGCAGGAAGCTTTGACATCATGTGATAAGCAATACGCTTGACCAGCGGCGCAAATTCATCAACAAAGTCTTCTTTACTTTTAACTCCAGTCGCTGTATACATAATCATTAAACCGTTAAATTAGTCATGCTCAGATGACTTGTGTGAATAAGTCGCTGCATAAAACCTTCAATCTCTCCGTCAAAATGATCCATACAATTGGAATAAATTACATTATCAGCAAGTTGCCTGAAATTATTGGCCACCTCAGATGTCGGAAATACATTAACCACGGGCTGACAAAGTCGGTTCGCTTGATACATTTTTTCGCTCGTAACAGTAAATCCGGCAAATTCAAGCGAAACCGAAAGATATTGGCGCACAATATGCGAAAAGCTATCAAAAACAGTCTGTGAAGATTGTTTCGTATCAGTCTTATTAACAAAAATTAGAAAATGTTTTTTGCCATACTCCAGGCTCATCATCTTGATCAGCGCATAAGAACCTGTTAAAGAAGTTACTGAACCGGATAACACAACCATTACTTGCTCGGATGCAAGACTAAGCGGCAGAACATGCGTCTCGCCGCCAATGGCAGTATCAATCAAGATAACATCAATTAAATCAGAAAGCTGTCTAAAACTTTTAACCAGTTTTTGTTGACTTGCCAGATCTAATTTGGGTAGCGCATGGATACCCCTTAATGCGGATAAAACAAAAACATTTTCTGGTCCACTTAAAATAACCTGATCCAGTCTCCTATCCTGATTAATGGCATGTATCAGATCAAAACGTGCTTTTAACCCAAGCTTGGCGCAAATATTATTAGGACATGCATTCTCATCAATTAGTAAAACGCGTTTACCTTTTTCCGCTAACGCCGAAGCCAGATTAATTGCAACCGCTGTTTTACCAACACCATTAACACCACCCGCAATTGTAATAACGCGGGCCGAAGTATTAGTCCTTAATGACATCAGATCGCGCAAACCAGCCGCCTGATCCTGTAAAAATCTAGTCATGACCGGCTCCGGCATATATTTTTGAATCCGGCTCATCCAAGTTATTATTTCTTGCCATGATCAGGGCAAACTCAGCATCCTGCAACGTAAATGCAGTATCACCAGATTTTGCGTTGAATATTCTATGAAGCAAATACCGTGGATTTGCAGAATGAATATCCTCCGGTACTTTCTGACCATTAGTCACATAGTGCAGCACCAATTTACGTCGTATTACTGCATCCAGTGCAACACCCAAACCTGCAGCTTCATCCAACTTGGTAATGATGCATCCATGTATGCCATACTTTCTATAGGCAGTAATAATTTCATCCAGGGTTCTGTCACTCGAAGCCGCACTCATCACCAGCATTTTTTTTACGTCTGTATCAGCTTTGCTCAGCATCGCAATTTGTTCACCAACCATCTGGTCGCGATGACTCATACCCACTGTATCAATGAGAACCATATGCTTGTTTTTGAGCGCTGATAATGTAAGCCGCAAATCATCTGCATCTTGGATATTTCTGACTGACAAGCCTAATAATCGACCATAGATCCGTAACTGTTCATGCCCGCCAATCCGGTAACTATCCGTCGTCAGCAACGCCACTTTTTCTGCACCATGCCGGATAACACTTCTTGCCGCCAGCTTGGCTATTGTCGTTGTCTTACCAACCCCGGTTGCACCTACCAGCGCATACACCCCTCCCTTTTTAATCATTTCATCATCGGAGGCAGTATGTAAATTAAACTCTAGCGCAGAAATTGCCTGTTTCATGCTTTGCGCATAATTCGAACCATCCGGCAGCTTATCGACCAAACGACGGGACAATAATGGACTAAACCCAGCATTCAATAACGCACGAAGTATCTTCATTTTCTCAGGGCTACGTTGCGTAGTATTTCCCCATGCAACGGTTGCCAATTGCTCCTCCATCGTACTTTTCATTGCATGAATTTCTTTCATTAGACTGCGCACAAATTCTTCGGAAACAACATTCTCCGGAACACGCTCAGTCATTTTCTGATCAATGTTGGGCGTTGTAGGCTGTGCAGTATAAACATGGTCACTATCGACTAATTCACTCTGTATATGCGTTGATTTGCCTTTATTCGGTTCTCTCAAATGCTCTACTGGATGTGTATCGACCAGATTCGACATATCCGTATCAGCCAATGCCAGAATTTCCACGCCAGCCGAAGTCTGCCTGTTCGATAAAATAATAGCCTCAGCGCCAAGATCTTCTTTGACCTTGCGCAGCGCTTCTCGCGCTGTTGCAGCTACATAGCGTTTAACTTTCATGACTTACCTCCAATAATGGAAGTGATTCTGATTTTTCTAGTCTCAGGTATTTCGGAATGCGCTAGTACTCTAAGTTCTGGAACTGCCCGGCGCAGAAACTGTGATAAAAGGCTGCGAATTGCTCCCGGGACCAGCAGTACGGCAGGCAATCCTAATTTTTCTTGATGATTGGCCGCAGCACCTGCTTCTTTCAGCAGCATGTCAGCCAACCCTGGCTCTATACCGCCACCTTCTTTACCACCTGTCTGAACCACCTGCATCAGAATATTTTCCATTTCATGATGCAGCCCCATAACTTGGAGTTCTGCACCTACAGGAAAATACTGTTCAACTATTGCGCGCCCTAAGGCTGTGCGCACCAATGCCGTCAATTGCACAATATCTTGTGACGTTGCAGCGTGTTCAGTCAGCACATCGATAATAGTACGCATATCTCGTATATGTACATTCTCAACCAACAGGTTTTGCAGTATTTTTTGGACAGCTGAAAGTGGTAACAACTTGGGAACCAGATCTTCGATCAATTTTGGTGTTTTAGCACTTAAATGATCTAATAACTGTTGAAGTTCTTGCCTACCCAACAATTCGGACGCATGTGAACGAATCAGATGATTAATATGCGTTGTAACAACAGTGCTCGCATCAACAACAGTGTAACCATTTGCCTGTGCCTGTTCTCTCAATGACGCTTCTATCCAGACCGCCGGCAAACCAAATGCCGGATCCGTTGTTACCGTGCCTGGCAATGTCATGGTCACTCTACCGGGATTGATCGCCAGATACATACCATTGTAGGACTCACCTTGTCCAATCACAGACCCTTTCAGTGTAATTTGATACGCGTTAGGGCGAAGTTCAAGATTATCCCGGATATGTACAACCGGTGGAAGAAAACCTATTTCCTGCGCAAATTTTCGGCGAATACCATTTATTCGTTTTAGCAAATCACCTTGTTGCGCTTTGTCAACAAGGGGGATAAGTCGATAACCTACCTCCAAACCGAGCATATCAATGGGTGCCACATCGTTCCAGCTTGCTTCTTGTTGTTCAGTAACTGGCGCAACTTCAGTAACAGACTGTTCAGCTTCTTTGGCGGCGGCATTCTTTATCATAAAATACGCGCCCAGGCCCAGAACGCTGGCCAGTAATAGAAATACAAAATGCGGCATCCCGGGTACCAATCCCATGACACCCAGAATACCCGCTGTTATGATTAATACCTGGGGTTGATTGAAGAGTTGACCCAGGACCTGTTCACTGAGATCCTCCTCGGTCGTCACCCGGCTGACCACTAAGCCGGCAGCCGTTGAAATAACCAACGCTGGGATTTGCGCAACAAGTCCATCACCAATCGTTAACAGCGTATAATTTCGTGCAGCCGTATCCAGGTCAAGATCATGCTGCAACATTCCAACCACCAATCCGCCAACAATGGTAATCAACATCACCATAACACCTGCAATAGCATCACCGCGAACAAACTTGCTGGCACCATCCATCGATCCAAAGAAATCCGCTTCTTTGGAAATAGTGGCACGCCGATTGCGCGCTTCTTCCTCTCCAATTAGCCCGGCGTTTAAATCTGCATCTATTGCCATCTGTTTACCTGGCATGGCATCTAGGGTAAAACGCGCACTCACTTCTGCAATCCGACCCGCACCTTTGGTAATTACAACAAAATTGATCACCACAAGGATAACGAAAACAACCAGACCTACAGCATAGTTACCGCCAACAAGAAAATGCCCGAAAGCTTCAATGACTTTTCCAGCCGCATCAGGGCCGGTATGCCCATCTAACAAAACAACCCGCGTAGATGCAACATTTAAAGATAACCGTAACAATGTCGTTATCAATAAAACTGTTGGAAATACGGCAAATTCAAGCGGATTCTTGGTATAGAGACTTACCATTAAGACAATAACAGCCAGCGCAATATTGAATGTAAATAAAACATCCAGCACAAACGGCGGCAAAGGAAGCACCATCATGCCAAGGATCATGATGATCAATATTGGGCCTGCCAACGCTTTAAGGTTATTTCCAGCCATCAAACCGGAAAAAGTCATCGTATTATTCATAGTAATTAAATTACATCAAAAATCGATAGCAGCATCGCTCAATAAAAACGACGAATTCCTTGCTTATTCCTCATTACCAGGTGAGGAAATCTGCATCTCATCCGGTATGGTTATTTCTCCCAGAGGTTCGGGCATATCGCCGCCATAGTCCTGATACCGTTTAAGTTGAAAGACATACGCCAAGACTTCTGCCACAGCCGTATACAGTTTTTCTGGTATCTCAGAATCCAAATCGGCATGGTGATAAAGTGCACGAGCTAAGGGTGGTGCTTCAAGTATAGGCACATGATTTTCCTCGCCTAGTTCTCTGATGCGTGCAGCTAATAAATGAACACCTTTGGCAACCACCTTGGGCGCACGCATCGAATCGCTTTTGTAACGTAACGCAATCGAATAATGCGTTGGATTCGTCACAATTACATCTGCATTAGGCACTTCGGACATCATTCTCCGACGTGCAGCTTCACGTTGCAGACTGCGAATACGACCCTTAACTAGCGGGTCCCCTTCGCTTTCCTTGACTTCTCGGCGAATTTCTTCTTTGGTCATTCGTAGTTTTTTTGCATGACTCCAAAGCTGAAAAGGCACATCAATAGCTACAATCAAAATCATTGCCCCAGTAATCAACAAAAAACTCATCACCAGCAACTCGCCAGTTCGTGTAATACCAGAATCAATCGGAATAGCAATCAATGCTAACACCGCATCCTTATTACCCCAGATAACAAGTGCTGCAACACTGCCGACAACCAATGTTTTAGCTACTGCCTTCAGTAGCTCCGTTAAACCATGTACAGAGAAAATCCGGCCAAAACCAGAAACCGGATTTAATCTCTTAAAATCAGGAATCAACGCCTTAGTACTAAATAACCAGCCACTGAGCAACAGCGGCGCAAAAAAAGCCACTATGATCAACAAGATTAACAACGGCCCTAAAGACCACAGACTTTCAACAGCCAATTGAAACAAACGGTTGATCATCAGATCACTATGAAACGCCAATTCACGCTCCACCTGCATACCTTCACGCATGATTTTCAACAGCTTTTCAATCAGGCCGTTGCCCAAAAATACCATACCTGCTGCTGCCGCTAACAATAAGGTAAATGTAGTCAATTCCTGAGAACGAGCGACTTGGCCATCTTCTCGCGCTTTTTGTATACGCTGGGGCGTTGCCTCTTCCGTACGTTCCAAATCGCTGTCTTCAGCCATTACACCTCCAAATTTTCACAAACACATTATCGAGGTGTAGCAATGAATTCAATACAGGAAAAAAACAAAGTTTCCTCCCACTATTTGACGCGCATACTCTCCCAAAAATCAACTCTTTCATTCTAAAGCGTTTATACCCGAAAGTTATCCTGGTTTAAGCGCAATGAACAAGAAAACGTATTGCCTGAATTGACTAAGAAATGAATATTGACGGTTATGATATTGAACGTAATACAAAGAAATTACTAAAAGAGCAACCTGGGAGTAGTCTGGACATCGGTTCTGAAGATGCAGTTAACCCAATCTGTTAACCACTATTACGATCCCCTAGACACGCCACTTTGTAAAAATAGTTCAATCTACTGATTCCCCAATGAATTGGTATTTTCAATTAATGAGTTTAGCGGCGTCATTTTTGTTTGATTACAATACTAATTTTGGTTCTTTACAGTTATCACGAATAACAGATCGTCTCTGCTAGTCTAGATCCATCACAAAAGCTAATATATATCCCAGATGACATTGAAAACGTAATATGGAGTGGCCATTTCTACATCTTCTCGTGCTGATTATCACTGCAAACGGCGGACCGATTTTATTTCGTTATCTGGCAGGCAACAAAATGGCATATCCGGTAGATTTCAGAGTTATCTTTTTTGACCAAAAACGACTCCTGGGAAACGCCAAAACCTGGCGCGGACTAATAGGTTCATTTCTGGTCACTTGTCCGATGGCGTGGTTGATGGGTTACGATTTAACAACTGGTTTTTTAATTGCAGCTGGCGCTATGAGCGGAGATCTGATTTCGAGCTTTATCAAACGGCGGCTTAACATGCGGCCGAGTTCCATGGCACCGTTTCTGGATCAAATCCCTGAATCATTAATTCCGGCTTTACTTGTGATGCAGGCCTTTCATTTGACGGCAAACACAGTCACTTATCTGGTTATAATTTTTTTTATTCTTGAATATGTTCTTTCCCGCTTGCTCTATGAACTGGGAATACGTAAGAAACCATACTAACAACCCCAGATTCTCATCTCCAAGATCAAGGATAAAGCGCATTTTAAGCAAGAAAATGATCAATTTTATCCAGAAATTTTGAATATCCAGTGGCTTGGTGATGTAATCATCGAGGCCGGCCACTTTTCCCCTTTCAATATCCCGCGGCATCACTTTCGCGCTAACTGCAATTACCCGTATGCTTTAATTCAGGATCATTCTTGAATTATTCTTAATACCTAGTACTCTTTCAATTTGATATTGCCGTGTTCAGTGAACTTGTCAGCGTACATGGCAAGGCTTGCCTTGCAGGAAATAGTCATTCTATTTCCAAAAGGCATAACACAGTCCATGGGCGTTGACAAGCTCACCCACAGGGCGTTACCGTGGTATCCTGCAACCGCGTTGCAGTACTTGAAAAGGGAATAACCCTTTCCTGTGTACTGCGCCTTGTTGCATAACACCACGATAGCGCTATACCCGGCAATATCAAGTTGAAAGAGTACTAGTAGCCATCCATACTGTGCCTATATATTTCGGGCAGAATCAAAACTCTGGGCGGCTCATTTGTGTCATTACCTCCTTGTGTGGTTACATGTAACAATTAATTAGATCAAGCAATGCGGAAATATTACGTATTTTTGAACGCCCCTGAAGGAGATGTTTTGCCAAATCCGCAAAGCACTCCTAGGTACAAGGAGAATACTGAGCTGATCATATACAAATTGGCGTATGCCTTATCCTTTGCTTGTGTATTCAGAAAATCTGCATAGACACTAAAGCCAGCAAAACAACCGCAACGAAAATAATCGGCAGAGGCAGATATTCAAACAATCTACCAAATCCGATTGATACAGAAAATTTAGATTCCACCTTAAATTTGGGCATGAACATGGGCGTCGTTAAGCAATTGTTAAGATTCGCTTTCCTATTGATAGTATGACCAACCGATACTCTCAAAAGCACCGGTTATTTTTTTAAAAATAGTCGTACTAACGGAATACTTGTTATTTTTGTTTAACGACACATTCATTGCTTTTGAATTGCAAGTTGCGAGAAAAATACGATATACTGAAAGGATGAATCATTCTATAGAAACGATACATATTGATAGCATGCGGTCACCCTGTCCGATTGCCAATGCATTGGAAATTGTGGGTGACAAATGGACATTACTTATTATACGCGATGCATTTGCCGGAAAAAAAACCTACAGCGAATTTCAGGCTTCGCCAGAAGGCATCCCAACCAATATACTCGCCGACAGGCTAAAACGATTGGTAGTTTTCGATATTTTAAAAAAAACTCCCTACCAGCAACACCCTATCCGCTTTTCTTACCATCTGACAGAAAAAGGGCGCTCGCTGGCTCCGTTACTCAAGGAAACAATGAATTGGGGTCTAGCCCATATCTCGCAAACCGACGCAAAAATCAAAATAGACTGGCAAGCTTAGATCTTTAGCATCAAGCTAAAGTAAATACTGAGGCAAATCGAAACTATATAATGGATTATTTCATCGTCTGCCTGGCTGCATTGGCTGCATCTGCGCTGACACTTTTCTCCGGTTTCGGGCTAGGCACATTGCTGATGCCGGTTACCGCGTTATTCTTCCCGATCGAAACAGCTATCGCCATGACGGCAATGGTTCATCTGGCGAATAATTTATTCAAAATCGGTCTACTTGGAAAATATGCCAATCGGCAAGTTCTATTGCATTTTGGTTTACCTGCGATTATTACAGCTTTGGCGGGCGCCACGCTGATGACATGGCTAAGTGACATCCCGCCTATCTATGAATATCAGGCCTTTGGGAGCGAATCTCAGATATCGCCAATTAAACTGGTCATCGGGCTATTGATTATCTTCTTTGTAACGATTGAATTCTCGCCACGTATCTCAAAAATTGCCTTAGACCGTAAATACTTGCCTGTTGGCGGCATGATTAGTGGATTTTTCGGCGGACTGTCTGGTCATCAGGGTGCTTTCAGAAGTATGTTTCTGCTGAAAGCAGGCCTCAGTAAAGAAACGTTTATCGCCACCGGAGTTGTTATTGCTGTCATGGTCGATTTGTCTCGCATGGTAATTTATGGCCTGAACATCTCAACACAGCAAATAAATATCGAGTGGACTTTAATCGCCGCTGCCATGCTGTCTGCATTTACCGGAGCTTACTTTAGCGCAAAGCTGCTCAAAAAAGTTACCATTCGCTTCGTTCAGGTCATTGTATCGATCCTGTTGGTTATAGTTTCATTCGGATTGATATCAGGCTTGTTATAAAAGTCACGAGCAATCATTGTGAACGCTTAATTCATATTTGGCAGAAAGCAGACACGGACAAACCATACAATTTGAATAATCTTCTAAATGCACGAGTGATTTTAATCACAGCCGTCAATTTCACGCACCTGTACGAAATGCATAATATTTCGACTCCTGGGAAAAATCTTCCCATATGAATAACGGTGTTGGCGTAGGAAAGGTTGGAAGCCAGAAAGTGGCAAAATCCAGCACACCGCTTCCTGTACGGCTTGCTGTATGAACAACCCCCCTGAGCACACCCTCTGTAATAGCAACAAACTCGTTGGGTTCCCTTTTAGACCATAAACTAATGTTTTTTGGCAACTCCATCCAGCCGGTAGCGACATTCGCCACGCCACTTACAATTTTCATACCTGCCCGGGTAAAATAAATTTCTGCTGTTATATCCTCATCAGCATATGCTTGCGATGACATTAAAAAAAACACGGTCAGTAGCAGGATAGATTTGATTCTTGTTCCCATTTAAAAATTCCTCTCTCTTTAAAAATAACCCGCTCTGATTATTGCCTTTTCGCAAACACATGAAAAAGTTTCCACAAAAAACACCGCCGCCAGATTCATAGCTTGCCTTTCTATAGTACTGATTACTTGCCTGGATTGGTCTGATCCAATGCCGAAAGAATATAAGGATAAACATCTTTCACCGCATTCTTACCAAAAATACAGTCTATATGACCATAATCAGGAATAACATGACGTGCGTAACCGTCCGGGCCGTTCACTTCAACCAGTTTTTTGAAGCTACGCTCGGTTGATTCGGGGAGATAGCTCGCATTTTCTGCGCCATGAATAAACGTAATGGGTATATTCAGCTTGCTCCAGTTCAGCGTATACACATCCTTACCCTCTGAATTCACAATGTGCTGCTCACGCGCGCAAAGCGCCAGATGCTTGAAAATATCCATACTGCAAATCCCGAATAATTCATGCAGGTTGTCGTGTGTCAAACGGTTCAGCTGGTCATGTTCATAAAGCAGGGAGTACATGAAGCTTATGCGGTGACAGACAGCACTTGCACACCGCTCTTCAACATCAAAATGCTGCAAATTTAACGCTTTGTCATAGAGCCTATCAAGCCAGCCACCTTTATTGTCCGCATATGCGGTCGCCGAATCGAATCCGATGGCATCCAGTAATGATGGCAAATGCAGGCCGGCCTTTGCTTTAACAATCGGCGCAACAATATGATCCGGTCCGATCTGTGATGCCACTGCGGCCCGTATATGCTGCAATCCACTCATCATGGCCATGAAAAAAGTGGTTGAGCCGGCACAGTGAACTAATGCCTGCACATCCGGGCTGCCGGTAACATCCATGATTGTTTTTATTGCCGCCGGATAATCGTAACGGGCGATATCATCAAGCGTCGAGGCCTGTTTCGCACTGGGCAACACAATACTGATTCGCATCTCCAGCAGCCAGCAGTCATAACCATTGTTAAAGAGATATTCCAGCATATTGGTATCGATAGTATCCGTAGCGAAAATCTGACTGGAAACACCCGCGCCATGCACCATCAGCAACGGACCTTTATCACCACCCTGATAACGGGTCAAGCGCAACGGAACGCCATCGCTGGTATTAAAATTGTGAACTTCGGGCGCACCCACGCGCAGGCTGCGCTTTTTACGTGGCGGCGCATCTGCATCAAGGTATTGCGGAGGCACCAGGATGCCGCCATAAATGTGGTACAGATCTCCGGCAAAATAAAGCCCAAAACGGGCGATCGCATTCAGCCGCTCGGCCATACTCTGGGTGCCAATTGCATCAATCGTTGTAATCTGACGTGCAAAATCGAGCGGTTGAATAAAAAGCATGCCGCGGCCTCTGATCGGTGCAGCTTCGTCCGGTCCATCGTAGATGGTGATAAACAACTGGGTCGTATCAGACCAGATATCGATACCGGGATCGTCATGGATGATTTTATGGCCTTCAAAAAACCATGTTTTCCCCTCTTCTGCATGCATCTGAAAACGGTATTTCATATACTCCTGACCAACCCGTTTGGGATCGCGTGCAAACAGATTGAATACGCCCTGTGTAACAGTTAGCGGCGATGCAGACAAACCGGGCGCAGTAACAGTTCCCACCATGCCGCCGTTATACTGACCGCCCTGTTCAATCAACGCATCCAAATCATTGACGCTGACGGTCAACGTAAAATCGAGGCTGTTGCCGTCTTCCTTGCCGGACCGCATGGCTTGCTCATAATCGCCCTGTTGCGCCCACCAGCCCCGCATTGTTTCGGTAAAACGGACGCCTACAGTGCTGGGTTCCGCTTCACGCGGTTGCGAATGGCTTGTGAAATCATAACCATAGCCTTCAGCTTCAGCCATCAATTCCATACTGCGTTCAGCCAGAGCAGAAATGGTCAGCAATGGGTTAACACCGACAGAACGCGGAATCACGCTGCCATCAACTGCATAAAGACCTTGGTGAACCGCCGTTCCCGATGTTCCGCTGTATACCCTGCCACGATGATCAACTACGCCAGATTCGGCATCCTTGCCCATGCAACACCCACCCAGCGGATGAACGGTCGTCAAGCTGTTATCCAGCTCCTCCGTCCAGAGCGGATTAGGAATATACGTACCCCCATTGGCTGCCGTGACTTGCTTCATAAAATCGCTGTCGCGATTAAAAATCGGTTTATCGCCCACTCCCGGCCAATCAACGTTAATACAGTTATTTTGCATGATCAGGCGCCCATCCGAATCATCATGGCTCATAATCAAATAAACCTGTGTATTATGCACGGCGCCATGGTAAGCACCTCGCGCCAGACTTTCCAGCACGCGCGCATGTTCGCTGATTTCGTCTTTCAACCCGCCGTCGGTATCCTTTCCGATCAACCCGGCGGCCGTTGCCATTAACCCCGGTAAAATACTGCTGAGCGCACCTGGCAAACTGCCTTCTTCCAGAATCATACCCTGCTCTAAATCAGGCGTAGCCCGGTTATCAATCATGGTGGTAATGCACGGGCCGACGGGGTCAATTTCACCCACCGGGATGTTACCGAACCCAATGGCATTAATCGGAACATCATTATTAAAACCAAACCCCAGCACATCGCCATTTGATGAAAAACGTTCGCCCACCAGATCGGATAACGGCAACCCTTTTTCCTTGGAGCGCAATAATATTTCCGTAGTGCCAAGCGTACCTGCACCGAGATAAACCTGCTTACTGCGCAATACCAGATTAGGCGCATCAAATGCTTCCCGTCCGACTTCCATGATCTGGCAATGCACCAGCCAGTCATCGCCGTCTTTTTCCAGCCAGCGCACCGCAATCTGCGTATAAATTTCGACACCGTTATTCCATGCATCCGGCAGATAATTCATCAGCGTGGTATTTTTGGCGCCATAATTGCAACCCGATACACAATCGCCACAATAGGTGCATGCTGGTTGATGAACGCCCGCTTCGTTGATTCTGTCCTTGAAAGTCACGTTGATTGGCGGAAAAGAAAGTGGCTTGTTAACCGCCTTGGCAGAATTTTTCTGGGCTTCCACTTTGGGCAAAACAGGAATGCCCCCCTGTCCAACCGGAAAAGGTTGCGCACCCAGCATGGTCATGGCCCGGTCATAGCAGGCCGCTAAACGCTCACTGTCCTGGCGGATTTCATCGGGCCAGTGTGGATCATCAAATACACGATCATCCGCTTTCAGCGAGACATTGGCATTGATCAGCGACGTACCGCCCAACCCACAACCGACGACAACATTCATATCTTTATTGGCATACAAATTGAACAGCCCCGTCCAATCACCAACATGCTTGTCATGAAAATTAATCTGAAACTCTTTGCCCGCTTCAAGCAAGGTATCCGGATACTCGCCGGTCTGTATCTCCCGGCCCCGTTCCAACAGACAAACATCAAGTTTATTGCCGTCACTGCGCGTTAATCTTCCCAAACGGGATGCGGCAATACCGCCGCCATAACCTGAACCAATTACTATCGCGTCATAACGTTCTTTTAACCGGGTACGGGGGGAAGCAAGGCGTTTCATTGTTTGTCTCCATGATATTTGGAAATTGAATGAAATCAGCTTTCATTGCCATCTTTCTCGATAACATTTGCTGAGCATTCCGCAATATTAATTGTAAAATGGGTTTTTAACAAATGCCTTTGAACACTTGAAGAAACGAATATTGTTCAACCAGGTTTTAAACAAGGCCAGGTTTAAAAAAGGGTCATTCAAAAATCACGGATTGCTATCAACCAAACGCATTGGACATATCCGGTAACCAGTTCAAATATATTCACAAAAACCGACGACCACGATGTTTCTCCAAAATCCGGAACAATTTCAAGCAAACCATGAGCCGCATTCAATATTAAAATCAAAAAAATGTGAATTATTTGTTCACCTAAAAAACAAGGATTACCTATAATAAATCTATTTTTAGATTCGTCATTCAGCTATGCCTTTCATTCGAAACTATTTAAAAACAATGCTCATGATGAACATGCTATTGACTTCGGTCATGGCGCAAGCCAGCCCGGTTACCTGTTTCAATACCAATATGGGTAATTTCTGTATGGAGCTGCTGGAAAAACATGCGCCCAAGACAGTGGCCAATTTTCTCAATTACATCAACAGCGGTGCGTATGTGCAGAGTATTTTTCACCGCAGCGAACCAGGGTTCGTTATCCAGGGGGGCGGTTTCAAAGCAACCAGCCTCAATAACGAAGTGCAAATTTCGGCTGTCAACACATTCGATCCGGTGGCTAATGAATTTGGCCTTTCCAATACGCGCGGCATGGTCGCAATGGCCAAGCTTGGCAACGACCCGGACAGCGCCACCAGCCAGTGGTTTGTCAATCTGAGCGATAATTCAGAAGCTCCGGCATTTTTAGATTCCCAAAACGGCGGCTTTACCGTTTTTGCGAAAATAATTTTCGATGGCATGACTGTATTCGACGCCATTGAAGATCTTCAGAGAGTCAACTTTGGGGGCCCGCTATCCAGTACTCCTGCAATCAATTTTGACCCATCCCAATCGTTTCAGATTGAAAATTTCGTGTTGATTAATGCGCTGGAATTACATGACGTGACCGGAATTTTTAACGATAAGGTATTGAGTTTTGCTGTCAAATCCGGTGAAAACAGTTTTTTTGATGTACGCTTAGTGTTGATTGCGGTGAAACCGAACATCGTGTTCGAGCTTGATAAAACCAGCGTGTCATCATTATCGACAGTGTCAACAACAAACATGGCAACATTTTCGGCGCAGGACCGCACACTTTTGATTCCATCGGTAATGGTAAATGAAACCACTATCGTGAATAACGTCAAATTGTCGCTAACCAATCCGGCTAATTTTCAGTTTACTTTGGTGAATTTTGAATGAATGGACTGTACGCTTAACATGCTTCAATTGTGTTTTTTTCAAGATTGACTCAACGATTAATAGAGCCCGGCAATGCTGCTTGCCTGATTTTCTTGAATCGCCATTTGCAGCGCCTGGGCACGTTCTTCCTTGGACAGCTTGCTGATTTCTTTGACAACATCAAAAAAACGCACCATGTCCCCACTCTGTAATGAAAGCAACGCCTGAAATGCCGGCAATAATTGTGTATAAACAGAGACGGTTGCCAATCGGGCATTATTGAGAGGCTTAGAAAACCAGTGCTCATAACGGTCAAATTCTGCTCTGCTATTCTTCAGCAATGTAAATTGCGCACGTAAATCATCAAAAATTAGCGCTTTTCCAGCACGTTTTTTTGTATCGCTAAGTTCAGTACCAAATAAAGTTTCAAGGCGAGCACGATGATTGAGCACCAGCATATTGAAAATTGTTTGTCGTTCCCGTCGCTTCCGATATTCTTCGTATACAGATGTTGCACCATTTTGTGCAAGCCAGCGCTTTATACCCTCCTGTTCCACCAGTGTAGCGAACGATTCATTGAAAACCGTATCGCCTTGTACATAAACAACCTGGTGCGCAAGCTCATGGAAAATCAGACGCGCAAGCTCCAGCTCAGAATCGATAAATGTATTAAGTACCGGATCACTGAACCATCCCAAGGTCGAATATGCTGGCACGCCGCCGACATGCACATCATAACCTTTGGCCTTGAGCTGGTTGGCATAATTTTCAGCGCTGGCTTTCGAAAAAAAACCGCGATAACTCACGCAACCGGCCTTTATAAAACACCATTCTTTTAATTTAATAGAAAATTCAGGAGTGGCAACAACGTTCCAGACTGCATAGGGCCGTTCCAGGTCGGCATAGTGTGTGTAACTTCGATTATCAGGCAGCTTCAGCTCCTGACTGGCGAATTCACGTAATATTCTGACTTTGTTGAGAATACGGCGCAGATCCGGATCGACCTTGGGATCGGCTACCAGTACATCAATGGACTGGGAACGGCGCATCACATCCATATGCCCATCGACAGCCTGCGCATAATATGCCAGATTAGCGCAGCCACTCAGCAATGTAATCAGAATGATCGTAACAAGACTGTTTGAAACAGTTGAAAACTTCAATTTCCGTTAAGCGAAAAGTAATTAATTGTAATCTGGATTGTTTTATTGAAACTGTTCACAAATTTTCAAGCCACCGACCCAGGGATTCGCATTGGTATTTTTACGCGACAATCTGACTTCAACGTAGTAATACCGGTTTATAAAATCAAAATCATGACTTAAACTACTGCTCATCGTATTGATGCCGGTACTGGCAAAATCATTAGAATCCAATTCTGCGACTGCGGGCGTGCCCCCGGTTGCATCAAGGTACTGTAATGCCGCACTGATTCGATAATCACCGCCACCCCCATCAGGATCGAGGTACAGGATTTTTAATCTGTCCCATTTGACATTGTCAGTTAATTGGCCCGTACTGTTGATCACCGGAAAAAATAAACGAATTTGGCCTGTTGCTGCGCCTTTAAATCGAATTCTTCCGGCAGCATCTTCGAAGGCATCCGCTTGAATGGTTTCGTGAGAAGGCATAGCCGCTACAGCATTGATACTGAAACACGGATTCAAGTTGGGTGACGACGATTGCTGGCAGCCACTCAATAATATAATTAAAACAAAAACAGGTAAAAAATTCAGGCAATACCTGTTGTTCCGGTTAAGAAAATGGTTTTTCCTTACAATTTCTTGTTTGTCATTCTGATTGTTCAAAGCATTTCCTTATTTTTTGTGTCAGCAATTACTGAATGTTGGCAGCAACAGAAATAAAACGGTCAAGAAACCTATACTGACCGAACGCTTCAGGTAATCGAATCAAATGCTAACGCCTTATTTAAAAACAACCTGAACCGATAGCTTACATTAATTCTCAGAATACCGAAGAATCTTGTCAACCATAAGCGTGTTTTTTGACTGAAAATTGGAATTTATCGTAAAGAATCAAGCCAGAAATAAATTGCCCAACCGTAAAACAGCACAACCGTAAAGTAATCCCACAAAATGATATTGTTGAGTTTTTATTAGAAATAACGCGTATACTGTCCTCGTCGTATGGATACAAGTTGTAGAGCAGTACCGTTGTGTGGGCTTTTTCCTTGATATTCACTGACTGCTTGCATTTTTTTAGGCAAGTGAAATTTTGTTTTTAATTTTTGTTAAGGAAAAATACATGGCAACAGGTATTGTAAAATGGTTCAATGACTCAAAAGGTTTTGGTTTCATTACACCAGATGATGGCGGCGAAGATTTGTTTGCACACTTCTCGGCAATTCAAAGCAATGGGTTCAAATCACTGAGAGAGGCGCAACGTGTTGTTTTCGAGGTGACAACCGGACCTAAAGGCAAACAGGCATCAAATATCAGGCCTGAATAGGACTAAACAAACAAAATCTAGTCCCAAAACCCCGGTTTACCGGGGTTTTTTGTTTTCTGAAATAATTCAGAAGCAAGTAAATTAGGGTCTGCCCACCCAAGCACAAATTTTCACAATTTTGGATCATCATCTCGGACACTGTCAATTAGTCAATTGCTTACGTTCCGCAGAATGTCTGCTGCACGCGCTCTGAAGGTAATGGCGGGACATGGTAATCATCGTATTCTGGTGCATCAACATAGGGTTCAGCCACTGCTGCCAGCAGCCGATTCAGCAATGTGTAATCACCTCCTTCGGATGCCGCGGTCAGCGCTTCTTCAACGCGATGGTTGCGCGGCAAAATCGCGGGATTATTCTCCCGCATCAATTCAAATGACATTTGCATCGTTTCGGACTGGTGTGATAATCGCGCCTGCCACTGTACACGCCATGCCTCGAATGCCGGGTCGTTAAACAGGTCATTCTTTGGCAGGTTAACCGAGGCCAGTGCACGAAAGCTGTTCGTATAATCGGCCCGATGCTTGTGCATCAAAGTCAATAACGTTTCGATCAACTGAACATCCCCGGTATCCTCGGTAAATAGCCCCAGTTTTTTACGCATCCCGGCCAACCAGTGATTCTGGAAAACATCGGGAAAAGCGCGAATCGATTCTTCCGCCAACGCCAACGCTTTTTCCTGCTCTGGATGCAGCAACGGCAGCAGTGTTTCAGCAAAACGCGCCAGATTCCATTGCGCCACGTGAGATTGATTGCTGTAGCTGTAACGTCCATGATAGTCGATGGAACTGAATACGGTTTGCGGATCAAATTCATCCATGAATGCACACGGACCAAAATCAATCGTTTCGCCGCTGATCGCCATGTTATCCGTATTCATCACGCCGTGAATAAACCCAACCAGCAACCACTGCGTCACCAGAGACGCCTGGCGCGCTATCACGCAATCCAGCAGCGCAAGATAGGGATTTCTGGATTCGGCCAGCTCCGGGTAATGGCGATGTATCGTATAATCGGCCAGCGTTCTCACACCTTCTGCGCCCGCCTTCCTAATAACATATTCGAATGTCCCCACGCGAATATGGCTTGCTGCCACACGAGTCAGAATTGCGCCCGGCAGCGGCATCTCACGCATCACAGTTTCACCGGTTGTGACCACGGCAAGGCTGCGCGTAGTTGGAATGCCCAGTGCATGGATTGCTTCGCTGATAATATATTCGCGCAACATCGGTGCCAGTGCAGCTCGACCATCTCCCTGTCGCGAAAAAGGAGTACGTCCTGAGCCTTTAAACTGGATATCAAATCTCTCGCCCGTCGCCGTAACATGCTCGCCAATCAATATCGCCCGTCCGTCGCCAAGCATCGTGAAACTGCCGAACTGATGCCCAGCATAGGCCTGCGCGATAGGCTGTGTTGTTTCGGGTAAGATATTGCCGGAGAAGAGTAAAGCGGCCTCCGTCTTAGACAGAACACGCAAATCCAGTCCCAGCGATTCAGCCAGTGCATGATTTAAAATCACCACACTTGGCGCACACACTGGTACAGGGCGGATGCGTGCAAAAAAAGATTCGGGTAAACGTGCATAGCTGTTATCAAACCGCCAGCCAACACTGTTATTTATGGTTTTTGTTACAGTTTTCATATGTACCCTATGAACCCAAGTATTTGGAAATAATGACACGGTATTAATTTACCCCTATACGCATGTTGCATTTTCGATATAATTCAAGCAATCTGCAAATTGATGTAATGAATAATTATGACAGTGTGCACTCGCCCACAATTCTCACGCAGCATCCGATCACCACGTATTAATCTGATTTCTATTTTAGGTCAATGGTTTGTATTCAACGGCAAATACCAAAACAAAGCGTTTTCCTTCAGCACGTTATCCCATCTGACAAGCTGTAAGAAACACCCGCCGTTACCTCGCAAAAGGAGATACTGATAATGGGTACTAAATATTCAGGCATCACTCCGGAATCCGATAATTCGATCATTCTTAATCAGATTCAAATCAGTTCAATACGTGACCTTGATCCAGCAAATGGAGATGAACTGCTCAATAAAATTCTGCACACTTTTCTTGAAACCTCTATCGAGCTTATCAGGCAAATTGAAGAGGCCGTAAAAAACGAAAATGCTGAAGACATAAGCCATGCAGCACACTCACTAAAATCCTGCTCAGCAAACATCGGCGCTGAAAGCTTATCAGAAATTGCCAAAAATATGGAATTATATGGAAGGGCATGTGAACTTGAACAAGCAAGACAGTTAATGAATAACATGCAGCAACGGTACCAAGAAACCACCATCGAGATCAAAAAACTACTTAACCAATCATGACCACGGACACGTTTAACATCTTAGTGGCTGACGATGATGCGATAGTCAGATGCCTGATGCAGGTTGCGCTGGAGCAGGCCGGATTCACCGTAACGTTGGCATGCGATGGCGAAGATGCCATTCGCAAGTTTGACGCATCACCGCCAGATATGGTCATGCTTGATGTAGAAATGCCGCACAAAAATGGTTACGACGTATGTTCATATTTACGCCAAAAAACCGGCAACGAACTGCCGATCATCATGGTTACCGGAATGGATAATGTTCAGTCAATCAATCAGGCATTTGATTCTGGTGCGACTGATTTTATTCCCAAACCAATCAACTGGAGCCTAATCCGTTATCGAGTATTATATTTAAAACGTGCTTACCTGAATCTAGTTGACCTTAAACACGCCAATGCGCGCAGCAAAGCTATTTTTAATGCAATTCCCGACGCAATGTTTATTCTGAACAATGAAGGAATTATTATAGAAAGGCTAAGTCAATCCGCAAGATCGTCTTGTTTAAAAATCAGTCCGGGAAACGCATTAAGTCAATCACTACCTGACAATATCGTCAAGATATATCATGACGCTATAAAACTTGCCCGAAAAAATAATTCGGTTGAGCACTATGAATATCAACTTAAGCAAGATCAACACAATAACCAGCACTGTGAATGTCGTATTGTCACGATTGATTCTCAAGAAACGCTTTGTCTGGTCCGAGATATTACAGATCGTATAGATTCCGAAAGTAAAATTTTTCGTCTTGCCTATTTTGACGTCTTAACCGGCTTACCCAATCGACTATCCTTTCTGGAACATCTAAAAAGGGAAATCCCGCGTGCCAAGCACGCCAACACCAAATTGGCAATACTGTTCATGGATCTAGATGGATTCAAAAGCATCAATGACGCAATCGGTCACAATGCGGGTGACCTGGTTCTACAATCAGCGGCAAAACGCCTGCAAAAAGGTACGCGCTCTTCTGATTTTTTAGCATATGGCCAACAAAACGAAGCGAACGAACAAGAAACCGAGCTCGCGCGCATCGGCGGTGATGAATTTACGATTATTATTTCCAATTTGCAGCGCACAGAAAACGCCTTAATTATGGCTCATCGTATCCGTGAAGCCATGCAGCAACCTTTTCATTTAGACAATCGGGATGTGATCTTGACAGCAAGTATAGGCATTGCACTTTATCCTGATGACGGGAAAGACGCAGAAACCTTACTTAAACACGCTGATACCGCGATGTATCATGCTAAAAATGAAGGCCGCAACAATTGCCAATTCTATAACAGCATGCTGACACATCAAGCTGAAAAACGATTAAATTTGGAAAACGACCTGCGTAGTGCCCTGTTGAATAATGATTTTCAACTTGCCTACCAACCACAATTTGATACTCAAAGCGGTAGTTTCAAATCAGTTGAAGCATTAATTCGTTGGCAACACCCTACTCAAGGATACATTCCGCCACTTGATTTTATACCAATAGCTGAAGAAAACGGACTGATTATCCCTATAGGTGAATGGGTGTTGCGAACAGCGTGTTCAGAAGCGATTCAATGGCAGAACAGAGGACTTTGCTTGCGCGTTTCCGTAAACCTTTCACCGTTGCAATTCAAGAACCCGGATTTAGTAAAAAGTGTATTGGATATTTTGCGTGAAACGGGTCTTTCACCAAATAATCTCGTTCTGGAGGTTACGGAAAGTGCGTTGATGGATCATAGCCAGGAAACCTTGAATACATTGAATACACTGCGCAACTACAACATTGAGATTTCACTGGATGACTTTGGTACAGGCTATTCCTCCATGAAGTACTTAAAACATCTTCCCATCAATAATATCAAGGTTGACAAAATCTTTGTCGACGACATGCTGAATGATAGAGACAGCCTGGCAATCATCAGATCAATCATTTCCCTATCGAGCAATCTAGGTTTTACGGTGACGGCAGAAGGTATTGAAACAAACAATCAGGCGGCCGTCTTGAAATCTTTGGGGTGCAATACCCTGCAAGGCTACTATTTCAGCAAACCGGTCAGCTCGCAAGAGATCCTTTCGCTTTCTGATAAACACTGGCACATACAGGAAGAAAAACCCATAGAAACCTTCTCGAAAACAAATGATACGCCCCCGATAACGAAAGAAGTAAAACATAGCCGTTATCCCTGACAATTTAAGCATAAGTATTAATGCAAGATTATTTCAGCTTGTTTCCATAGTATACCAGTAACACTTCTCCTGCTAATCAAGACATCGATACACAGTCCGCTAGCGATCGAAAAATAGCGCTTTAAAGTTATGATCGGGGATTAAATAGTCGAAAAAACCCGATTAATCCGGCATTAAAAAAAAATTTTTTCCGTTATGCTTACCCGCAATCAAATGACAAGTACAATTTGTAAATAAAGCTGTAGATAAAACCAATAACTTGTTTATTATAGCGTTACAGCGATATACATATTCATTTGTTGAAAGTCTTGTCAAGAGGAGGAATATAAATTTGGGTAAGTTGGTCTTTTTCTTAATTATTGCTGTTCTAATTTATTGGATCTTAAAGTCCCGTTCACCAGAAGAAACAGAAAATCTGGACGATAACAGCAAAGCAGATAATACGTCGCAAAAATCACTTGAAGAAATGGTGCGATGCGCCCATTGCGGCGTTCACCTGCCAAGAAGTGAGAGTATTACAAGCCAAGGAGAATTTTTTTGCTGCAACGAACATCGCCTGGAGCATCTCGATTCATCATCATAAAATTGTGATTACAGAAATTTTACCATCGCAGCTTGAGTCGCACAGCGATTTACACTGTGTAGAATCAGTCTATCCGGACTCGTTCTGGCATTCATTATATTTATTTAACGTCTCGCGTATCATCATAACCTGCGGACTGATCGTACTTGCTTTGTCATTTCAATATACTAGCCTGGGTTCGAGCGATTACACACTGTTCCTCTATGCCGCGACACTGCATTTGCTTCTGAGTTGTCTGTTCATGTTGCTGATTAAGTTGCGCAAACCCAATTTTAACTGGCAATTGACGCAACAAGTCTGCGCTGATGTCGTTTTTATTTGCATTATGATCTCTGTAAGCGGCGGGTTAGCCAGTGGATTAGGTATTTTGCTTATGATATCGCTGGCCGGCGCCGGTCTCATCAGCAAGGGAAGAATGGCGTTATTTTTTGCAGCTATCGCTACTGTTGGTATTCTGTTTCAAGAAGTCTACACCTTTCTTTATTTCGAATCCCATTCAGCCCAATTCACACACGCAGCATTACTCAGTATAGGCTACTTTGCGGTCAGCTGGCTTGCACATCGATTGGCGTCACTTGCGATCGCCAGTGAAAAACTGGCTCATGAGCGAGGTATCGACCTGACCAATATAGCACAGGTTAATCAACTGATTATTCAGGAACTGCAGGAAGGCACACTGGTTGTTGATAAAAAAGGGAACCTCCATCAATGTAATTCATACGCCGAAAAATTACTCGGTCTTGATAAGCGTCCTGATTATTTCAAGCCACTTAAACTCTCAGAATACGCACCGGAGCTCGCGTCCAAATTGTTCAACTGGCGCAATCAGGCCGACACATCCTCAGACTACCTGCGTTTGTCAACAAACAACACGATGGTCAGAACCCGTTTTGTACCCATTGAAAAAAATCCTCATGCGACCGCTATTATTTATTTGGAAGATACAAGCCGAATTCAATCACAGATACAACAAATGAAGCTGGCTGCTTTAGGCAGGTTGACAGCGAATATTGCCCATGAAATCCATAACCCCTTGTCTTCTATTTGCCATGCAACAGAACTCCTGGAAGAAGATGAACGGATTTCAGAAACAGCCAGTAATAGCCGTTTACTAGGTATCATTCATGATAACGCCTATCGTTTGAACAAAATTGTGCAAGATATTCTACAACTGAATCGTCGTGACACGGTCAAGGCTGAGTCTATTGACGTCAGGCGCTTTGTCCACACCTTTATACAGGATTTTTGTCTGACAGAAAAAATTGAAGTAACAGTCTTTCAACTGGATTTTACTCATGACGACCCGGCACTTCTGATCAATTTTGATCGGAATCATTTGCACCAGATACTATGGAATTTATGCCGAAATGCCCGGCGACATTGCCTTCAACAAACAGGAAGCATTGTAGTCAAACTGACCCGCTGCAACGAAACCAACAGCATCCTTTTTGACATCAAGGATGATGGCAGCGGTGTCCCAAAACATCAAATAAAGCAATTGTTCGAGCCCTTTTTCACGACGGCCACCAACGGTACCGGCCTTGGACTTTATATTGCGCGCGAACTCTGTGAAGCCAATCACGCATCGATTAAGTATATCGATAATACCGGTGGTGGACATTTCAGAATTAGTTGCAAGGATGCTGATCAACATGTCTAGTAACAATCATTTTCAGATGACAACCGGTCAGAAATCAGCACCACATGTTTTGATTGTTGATGACGAACCGGACATTATCGAATTGCTGGAATTAACGCTGGCACGCATGGGCATGAATGTATTCAGTACGAAGAATACACACGAAGCCATATCAATACTGCAATCCCGCACGTTTCAGCTATGTCTCACAGACATGCGATTGCCGGATGGCACTGGACTGGACCTGGTTCAATATATTTCGCAGCACCATGCAGGTCTTCCCGTTGCTATCATCACGGCGTATGGCACGACAGAAAATGCTGTTGCAGCATTAAAAGCTGGCGCCTTTGATTATCTGACCAAACCGGTATCACTAAAACAGCTGCGCGATCTGGTCAAATCGGCATTAAGTCTTCCGCCTATACACGCTGAAGAAAAACCGACAAAAAACACGGATAACCGACGCACACTGCTCGGCGAATCGCAGCCCATGCATGCACTGCGCATGACTATCGAAAAGCTGTCGCGCAGCCAGGCCGCAGTCTATATCAGTGGCGAATCAGGCAGCGGCAAGGAACTGGCGGCCAGAATGATTCATGAAAGAAGCGCACGCCATGATCAAGCATTTGTTCCGGTCAATTGCGGTGCAATCCCTGAGAATCTGATGGAAAGTGAATTCTTCGGTTACAAAAAAGGCGCTTTCACAGGTGCAGACAAGGACCATGACGGTTTTTTCCTGGCCGCGAACGGCGGCACCCTGTTTCTTGACGAAGTCGCAGACTTGCCGCTCACCATGCAGGTAAAACTACTCAGAGTTATTCAGGAAAAAAAGGTTCGTAGATTGGGGGACGTGCAGGAAAAAAGTATTGAGGTACGCATCATCAGCGCCACGCATAAAAAACTGAGCGAATGCGTCGAAAATGGACAGTTTCGTCAGGATCTGTATTACCGATTGAATGTAATCGAGCTTGACATGCCTGCGCTGCGTGAAATGCGTGAAGACATACCGCTCATCGCGGAAAAAATACTGGTCAAAATCTGTCGGGAAACTGCTAGACCCATCTGTCACCTTGACAAAGAAGCACTAGCCGTGCTTACGAACTATGATTTTCCCGGCAATGTACGCGAACTTGAAAATATTCTGGAACGCACTCTGGCACTGTGTTCCGAGGAAAAGATTGGCAAAAATGAATTGCAGCTCAAACCCAGAGAAACCCAAAATGAACTAGATGAAACGGATGAAACATCATCAAGCATGGCTAGCCAAGAGCTTCCACTGCAGGATTATCTGGACAGACTGGAAAGAGAGTCCATTATCAATGCACTGGAGCAAACCCGGTACAACAGAACAGCTGCAGCCAAACTACTGGGTATCACGGTGCGTTCCATGCGCTACCGTATGGATCGGCTTGGCCTGCAACTCAAAAAACCAAACAAATTTTAACAGGTTTCTGAGAAACGTTTTCGTGACAATTGCAGGAAGCAGATTCTGAACGGCTAAAAACCAACCCGTAACGTAAAGTTTTTTAACGAGTAACACCGCATAGACATGTAGCCAGTTTTCAACAAACCTGTTAGACAGGCCACTGCAGAATCCTTTCTGCTCATCATTTCTGAAATAGAGTTGAAAGACGCGCTACAGCGTACTACATTATCGAATTTGTACTGATAATGCACATCTGCTTAGTGGCGCGTCTGCTCATCATCATGCTTGTCTTCAAGACCATCTTGTTTACAAGCACCCTATTGCACGCGCAATGGACATTGAACAATACCCTGATGCCGCAGGGTTTCTCACTACAAATCAATCATCGTACCCGGCACGAATTCATGGATAACGAATTCAGAGCAAACGAGTCCGGGCAGACAGATGTCATTGCATTCCGCACGCTGGTCCATGGTCGCATTCAGTTGCCCGCCGGATTTACTATCGGGGGCGAGCTGCAGGATTCGCGAACGGCCTCGGATGCCGATACACTGTTAAACACCACGATTGTCAATTCTGCAGAATTACTACGGGGCTATCTTGAATATAGCCGCCAGAATACACTGGGCGGCCAATTCACTGCACAGGCCGGACGAATGACGCTGGATGTGGGCAGCAGGCGTTTTGTCGCGCGCAATGGATTTCGCAATACCATTAATAACTTCACCGGTATCGACATCAACTGGCATGGCGAACAAAATCTGGCTGGTACGCATCTGCGCGGATTCTGGACGCTCCCGGTCTATCGCCTTCCGGATTCAACAGAGCAATTGCATCGCAACAGCACCGTTTTTGACGAAGAAAGCCTTGACCTTCAATTATGGGGACTGTTCGCGGCACATGACTTTGCAACACTCGGCCGTGCAGAACTATTTATGTTCGGCCTGCATGAAAAGGATTCTTCCGAGCGCCCAACCCTGAACCGTCAGCTGTATACACCGGGTTTCCGGTTGCTTCGCACACCGGCTCCCGCCCGCATTGATTACGAATTCGAATCCGTTTTTCAGATAGGTCATTCTCACGCATCGCTCGTCAGCGATAAATCACTGGATCATTTTGCACATTTTCACAACCTGGCAATCGGCTACACATTCCCTGCTTTCTGGTCGCCGAGAATCGCCCTACTCTATGACTTTGCCAGCGGCGACAAGAACCCGGATGACGGCAAAAACGAACGTTTTGATACGTTGTATGGCGGCCGCCGATTTGATTTCGGACCAACCGGAATATATGGCGCGCTTGCGCGAGTCAACATGCACGCACCCGGTGTGCGCTTGAACCTGAAACCCCATACCCGGGTCGAAGCCGCGATGAATTATCGCGCTTTATTGCTGGCCTCAAAGCGCGATTCATGGGGCATTACCGGCGTGCGCGACTCCAGCGGTCAATCAGGCAGCTTCGTCGGCTCTCAGTTTGACGCACAGATACAATGGCATTTACTGCCCGGCAATCTGTCTGTTGAGGCGGGTTATGCGCACCTCTTTGCGGGTGAATTCATTCACAATGCACCCAATGCAGGCCACCGCGGTGATATTAATTACTTCTATACACAAGCTGTAATCAGTTTTTAGGACACCTCTAAAAATCCATATTTCGTTACAATACTTCGTTGTTCGCAAAAAATGTTTCCTTACATATTAATCATATGCTGCTTCAACATTTTTTGTTCTTGCCTCGTCTTGTTTAAAACTCTGAATTTTTAGAGGTGCCCTTTAGCCTTCTTTTTGCGCGGTTTTGCAGAACTGGATAACTTTGTTTCGATCTGCTGTTGCCGCCCTGACCATATCACCAAAGCCATACCCGCCAGAATCATGGGAATCGACAGCCATTGTCCCATGGTCACGCCCAGCGTCAGCTCCCCCATAAAGCCGTCAGTCGGTTCGCGGAAAAATTCAGCAATTGAACGCACGACACCATAACCGATCATGAACATACCGGTTACTGCACCCATCGCACGCGGTTTGGCGGAATAGATCCAGACAAGCAAGAACAGCACAATGCCTTCCAGAAAGAACTGATACAACTGTGACGGGTGGCGCGGCAACTCGTCCACATACGGAAAAATCATGCCCCAGGACGCATCCGTTGGCCGTCCCCAGAGCTCCGCATTAATAAAATTCCCGATCCGCCCCGCGCCCAATCCCAGCGGCACCAGGGGCACGCCAAAATCGGTGATGTTCAGCCAGTGCACGCCATATTTCCGCGCCAGGATAATCATGGCCACGATTACACCGAGGAAACCGCCATGAAACGACATACCGCCTTCCCAGATTGCAAAAATCTGCAACGGATGTTCCAGATAATAGCCAAACTGATAAAACAGCACATGTCCCAGCCGTCCGCCGATGATCACACCAAGCATGCCATAAAACAGAATATCGTCGAGCAGTTCGTTGGTGATGACTGTCTTTGGACCGTACTTGATACGGTAACGTCCCAGCAGAAAGAACAGCAAAAAACCAATCAGATACATCAACCCATACCAATGGATGGACACAGGTCCCAGTGATATGGCTACCGGATCAAACTGAGGATGAACAAGCATGGGTTCTCGCCTTATTTACGGTAAAATACGCATATTATAGCAATTGCATCAATCATAATTGAATGACTATTCATCACACTTAACAGTTAGGAGTCAGTATGCCAGACAATAAACGCAGCCAGGCCATCACCCAGGGTACCCAGCATGCACCAAGCCGCGCAATGTTACGCGCGGTTGGCTTTACCGATGGTGATTTCAACAAACCGATCGTCGGTGTTGCCAACGGCTATTCCACCATCACGCCGTGCAACAAAGGCCTGAACGATCTGTCGCTCAAAGCGGAACAGGCATTGCTTCAGGCCGGCGCAATGCCGCAAATGTTTGGCACCATTACCGTATCGGACGGCATATCCATGGGAACCGAAGGCATGAAGTATTCGCTGGTGTCCAGGGAAGTCATCGCCGACTCCATCGAAACCTGTGTACAGGCCGAAAGCATGGACGGCGTCATTGCCATCGGCGGCTGCGACAAAAACATGCCGGGTGCGATGATTGCCATTGCGCGCATGAACGTCCCCGCCATTTTCGTGTATGGCGGCACCATCAAGCCGGGCAAATACAAAGGACAAGACCTGACCATCGTCAGTGTGTTTGAAGCCGTCGGCCAGCACAGCGCAAAAAAAATCGACGACGCAGAACTGACGGAAATTGAACGGCATGCCTGCCCCGGCGCAGGCTCCTGCGGCGGCATGTTTACCGCCAACACCATGTCCTCCGCTTTCGAAGCCATAGGCATGAGTCTGCCCTACTCTTCCACCATGTCGGCGGAAGATGCGGAGAAACTGACCAGTTCGGCCCGCTCCGCCGAAGTACTGGTCAATGCCATCAAACAGCAAATCCTGCCGCGCGACATCATCACCCGCAAATCGTTTGAAAACGCCATTTCGGTCATCATGGCGGTCGGTGGCTCCACCAATGCCGTGCTGCATTTGCTGGCGATCGCGCATGCCGCAGAAGTCGATTTGTCCATCGACGATTTTGAAACCATCCGCGCGCGCGTTCCGGTCATCTGCGATCTGAAACCTTCCGGCCGTTATGTCACCGCCGATCTGCACGAAGCCGGCGGCATCCCGCAGGTGATGAAAATGCTGCTCGTCAACAGCCTGCTGCATGGCGATTGCATCACCATCAGCGGACAAACCATCGCCGAAGTGCTCAAGGACATCCCGGAGACACCACGCGCCGATCAGGATGTGATCCGCCCGTGGAATAACCCAATGTATAAACAGGGCCATCTGGCAATCCTGAAAGGCAATCTGTCGACAGAAGGTTCCGTGGCCAAAATCTCCGGCATCAAAAACCCCAAAATCACCGGCCCTGCGCGTGTTTTCGAATCCGAAGAAACCTGCATGCGCGCAATCCTGGATCGAAAAATCAATCCCGGCGATGTCGTAGTTATCCGTTACGAAGGCCCCAAAGGCGGACCCGGCATGCGTGAAATGCTCTCGCCCACGTCGGCGCTTATCGGCGAAGGGCTCGGTGATTCGGTCGGCCTGATCACCGACGGCCGTTTTTCGGGCGGCACTTACGGCATGGTCGTCGGCCATGTCGCGCCGGAAGCGTATGCCGGCGGCACCATCGCGCTGGTACAGGAAAGCGATTCAATCACCATCGACGCCGAACAGCGCCTGCTGCAACTCAACGTATCCGACGAAGAACTCGCCAGACGCCGCGCCGCCTGGCAACCGCCAGAGCCGCGCTATACCCGTGGTGTACTGTCGAAATACGCCAAACTGGTGTCGACAGCGAGCAAGGGGGCGATTACGGATTAATAGTGTGAGAACACTGGTGCAATGCCCTACGGTTATTGCACCTTACCGTGTTGAAAAGTACCCTGCAGAGCACCCCAACGTTTAAACTGAACTGATCCCAAAGTCTGGTCAATAAAAATGGAAAAAACGGATGTTAATCGATGAATTGCACGCAAACAAGGAAGCCATCGTTGCCTTGGCAAACCGTTATGGCGCCCGGCGCATCAGGATATTTGGCTCGGTAGCCCGTGGTGAAGAGCGTCCGGACAGTGACGTGGACTTCCTGGTGGATTTTCCCCGCGGTTATGATCTGTTTACCCAGCGCATACCGCTAATGCAAGGGCTGGCAGATCTGCTGCACCGCAAGGTGGAGTTGATACCGGAACATGAGCTCAACCGGCATATTCGTGAACAAGTGATGAAAGAAGCCGTGGAGTTATGAGTAAGCCCTGGCAGCCGTATGCGATGCATATTCTGGATGCTATTACCAAAATCCGTCGTATTCAGTCGCGCGGCGATCTCACCAGAGATGAAGTACTCTACGACGCAGCCTTGCGGAATTTGCAGACGCTTTCAGAAGCCACGCAACTATTGCCCGATGACAAAAAGACAACTTGTCCTGCTATACCGTGGCGTGAAATAAGCGGCTTTCGCAATATTCTCGTGCATAACTATCTTGGTGATATCGACTCTCAAACTATCGTCAATGTGATCGAAAAACACCTGCCGCCGCTTGAAGAATGCATTAAAGCAATGCTGGCTCAAGAATCGGAAAGTTGTGATGAATAGAATTTCAGAACATAAAATCGGAATCTTTCCCATCGAAAAAGTACCGACACATGATCTGTCATCGTGTCATCGCACAAAGCTAAAAACCTTTACCGCTCAATTGCCAAATCAGTGAAAGACACCACCTAACACAATATAATCTAAAATCCCATTATTATGCGACATTGTACGACTGATTAATGAATAAAATGTTGTAAAAATTAAGTTGAAAATATTTTTACAATAACATGAGTCTTGTTTACGCAAAAAAACTATCTAATTCTGAGATGTTTTTCATCGCTGACACAAAGTTTACTTTTCCTGAATCCGAAACTAATTTAGATAAAAAATATTCTGGAGCTGATGAATTTATTGGTGGTCTGAAGTTAATTGTTCTACACGGCGGTTTAACCGTAGCTTTTGCTGGAATAACTTCATTTGCAAAAGATGCTATAGAAGGAATTTATAAAAAAAAAACATTAACTTGTGGGATACAAGAGACATAACCCATTATTTTTCTAGTTATGCAGTTAAGTCAGAAAATAATACTGATTTTTTAGTTGGTGTTTACGGGCAAAATCAAACTAATCTTATTAAGATAGTAGGAGATAAAATTACCGAGGAACAAATAGCATGGATAGGGGATATTGATGGTTTTTCTGATCTTCAAAGAAATTTAATTTCTAATGCAGATATCGAACTCGAAAAAAATCATTCTCAATTATTAATGTTTGCCAATACTTTCGAAAGAAGCACTTCAAATTCAGTTTTCAACGAAATCAATAAAACATATAGAGGCTTCTTAAATGTGATTAATGGAACTACGTGTAAAACAGTATCAGGAATTGTTACCATTGCCTGTACAAGCAATATTGGTTTTAGATATTCTGAATACCAATCAATTTCTGGCCCAGCAGTTCCTGCCACTAGCGGAAATGGGGGTGTTTATTTTGGCGATGAATCAACAGGAAGTTTTATTTTCTCATCCGGCCGAGAGTTAAATTGCCCTATTCTCCCAGTTGTATATCAAGTTGGTAAAATTGCTGTAATCTATGCTCCTACAACATCTTTTATTCCGATGATCCAGAAATACGAAAATAAAAAAGACTTTGAAAAAGTATTTTCGGATAAAGTCACCATCACTGCACGTGAAATAGATTTAATGTACGAACGAGTCGTAAAAGGCAAGAGTTGAGGAAAATTCAGTGAAATTCTGAGACACAATCTTAATCAAGAATAAGACAAGCATTTATGTTCCCAAGCTTACTCAATCAAGGGCTTCAAGACTCTTGATCCAATACACCGTTCTAACTGCAAAACGGCCAGAACTGATACCAGCGCCGACAGCGGAACTGGGGTGGTCGCAGCGGCGCAGTTGGGCACCGTATTCGCGGGCTGTGTGGTCGACGTGTTGAGAAAACAAAAAACGATTTAAAAGAAGCCATTGGAATGATTTTGGAAGATTGGCGGGATGACATCATGCGCGGTTTATCTGAAGATGCCGTTCAGGAAAAAATTTTAATAGAATGAAACGCAGCAACCAAAAACGGCGGCAGCGCATTGCAGGTTGTTTTTGCCAATGTGAGCGGGAAAGTCTCTTCGATGAAAAAACTGAAAAAACTTTCCCGTTGATTGTTACTGTTACGGTTTGATCACTTCAATCAATTCTTCTCTATTACCGCTTTCATTATCTATTACCAAAATGTTGCCTATACCGGGTGCAAAGTATTTTAATTCAACTGCATCCGGCTCTATTGGAAGAAAATCCCGAGTAACCAGGCAGGTTCCTGAGCAGTCTGCGCCGGGTGTTTTCTCAGAGGTTTCGGTTATGGAAATGATTTCGCCCATATCTTCAGCCTCACCAATTGCGTATTCCTGACGATAAATATCACCGACCTGCGGATTGCCCTTCATAACAATGCCGGGCTGCGCGCCGTCAACACCAGCTTTCCATGAACCATCCAAATTATTAAGCTGACCGTCTTCATAATTCATCGACAGCTCGCCAAAATACCAAACGTTGCCGTCATAATCCTGCGCATACCAGTCGAATGTATCTTCAATTAGTTCGCCATCTTCTTCAACAGTATCTCGAACGACGATACAGGTTACACCCAAGATCTCAACGGTGTCTGTCGTGACGGTGACAGTAATTGTTTCGTCTCCTGATTGCAAAACGCGAACCAATCCCGGGATTAGCGGAAAGTATGGATTCGGGTTAACGGCAATTTCTTCAGGACTCATAAAATGAGCAGGGTCAATAATAGGTGCATATGCCGATTCCCCAAGTGCATCGCAAATCACTTTTCTCACTTCTTTCTGTTCGCGGCACAGCTCCCGGTCCTCGTGATGCTGTAGCTTCGCCTCGTAAATACACTCTCTGGCCGCATGTCTGTCATCTGTGTTTTGGCATTTGGCTTTTTGTATCAGAAAATCGTCGAGAATGTCTGCCTTACAGGCTTTAAAGGTTGTCGATGCAACGCTTGAGCAAATGTGCTGATTGTCAGCGTCGACGGTTGTCACTGTACAAAATAATAACGTGGCGAACGCCATGCCCGGCCAACTTGCCGCTATTGTTTTTTTGTAAAAAATTGAATTGTGCATCATGTTCCCTCCTAGACGTGTTAATTTGAGTCTAGAAGCATACAGCGAATAATTAACCGGAAGCTGATCTGAAGATTACCAATTGGCAAGGTTCTGGTGCAGTATCTTCGCTTACCCGGATTCCACAATTTCCATCTGGCTACTTGCTCAAAATTTAGCTTTACAGAACGATATTTATCTGGAATTGCAGCTTGATAGCAACGAAATTGATTCTATGCTGCACTACGTGATTTTTTTAGTATCTTAGAAACGAAATAGGTACTTAGGCAACAAATCTAGACCTGTCCCGAGCTCCCCAAACTCGCTTACACATGATTCAGGGCGAATTTGTTCTACCCCTGAAAGCTAATAGGGGCGAGTGCATTTAAATAATGCTGGACATTCTCAACGAATGTTGATATAAAGTAGCCTCAACAAAACTCGATTGAGATCATCTTTTGCAGCTTAAAGAAATCGTCGTTCGTCCTGTAACTCACCAAGAACAGGCAGACTATCATAAACTTATGCAGCGACATCATTACCTTGGGTCTGCTCGCCCAGTTGGCGAAACATTGTACTATGTTGCCACCTGGCGTGCCCAATGGATCGCGTTGCTCGGTTTTTCATCGGCGGCCTTGAAATGTGCGCCACGTGACCAATGGATTGGCTGGCGATATCGCCATCAATTTGATCGTTTAAATTTGGTCACCAACAACAGTCGATTTTTGATTCTGCCGCAATGGCACATTCCCAATGTGGCAACCCGTATTTTATCGCTGTGCCAGAGAAGGCTTCAAGCTGATTGGTTGCGGCACTTTCATCATCCACTGTTGCTACTTGAAACCTTCGTTGATCCACAACATTTCCATGGTACGATTTACAAGGCGGCCAACTGGACACTGCTGGGCAGCACAAAGGGGTTTCGCCGCATCAATGCCCAAGGTTACCAATCCAACGCTTCGCCTAAATTGGTTTTTGTTTATGCGCTGCAACGCAATGCGCAGCACCTGCTGTCTCAATCGCATTTAAACCCGGTCTATCAATGCGGAACACCTAAGCTCATGCTAACAGCCAATCAAATGAATGCACTCCCCACTTTTTTTAATTGCATCCCTGATCCACGCCGCACACAGGGCAGGCGCCATCGGTTAGATACGATACTGGCCATTGCCACGGGCGCTATTCTCTGTGGCCGGGTGGGTTATAAAGGTATCGCCGAATGGGCACAATCGCTCAGTCAGGATGCCCGCGCCCGTTTCCAGTGCTACTATAAGCAGGAACGTTATCATGTTCCCAGTGAATACATTATTCGCGACACATTGATCAGGGTGAAACCGAATGCACTGGATCAGGCATTGCAACACTGGAGCGAGCAATACAGCGCTGACGATGAAAGTCTGGCGATAGATGGCAAGACCATGCGCAGCGCGATTGATAGCGAAGGCAGACAAATTCATATCATGAGCGCCATCGGCCATAACACCCTTCATTGTTACACCCAAAAAAAGTCGTAAAATACAATACAAACAACTGCACAGCGGCCAAACAAACCAATGAAATAAAAATAGCTGCTCCGCTGCTTGATCCACTCGACATTGATGGTGTCGTCATTACTGCAGACGCGCTGCTTACACAACGTCAATTTGCCCGTTATCTGGTAGAAAACAAACAAGCGCATTATCATTTTACCGTCAAAGCCAATCAACCCAGGTTGCTTGAAGATCTGCAGTATTACTTTAAAAACCGTCAGACACCTGATGCCACAACAACCAGCTACGGGCACGGACGTATAGAAACCCGTAAAATCTGGGTAACCAGCACACTCAACAACTACTTGAACTTTCCTTATGTCGGACAAGCATTTGCTATTGAACGGGAATCGACCAAAAAGAAGACAAAAAAGGTCTCACGAGAGTTGGTATACGGCATTACCAGCCAAGCTGAGTTTGATGCCTCTGCCGCTAAAATATTGGAAACAAATCGGGGGCATTGGTGTATTGAGAATAGCTGTCATTACATTTTAGACTGGTGCTTTGACGAAGACAGATGCCGTATCCGTACCGGATATGGCCCTGAAAATATTACTCGCCTGCGGCGTTTTGTTGTTGGGATTATCAAAGCAACCAGCTTAAAGGGAGTCGCGGAAGCAATGAGAAAGTTGACGATGAGCGTTCGAATGGTGTTTGATTATTTGAAAATGACCAAAAATACAGCTAAACCACGTTAGAACAAATTTACCGTGCACATGATTAGCCGTAAAAAGACAAAAGGCACACAGTGTGCTAATATTTGTTAATGAAGCCAATTTCATGGAATACGGATAAAAATGCTTCATTGAAGGCTGAGAGAGGGATTTCGTTCGAGGATGTGGTTTTCCATATTATGGCTGGAGATATACTCGACACGGTAGATCATCCGATATATGGACTCTTCGCCTATTGCAAGACAAATTTCCAATTTATTAATTGCAGTCAACAGTAACCAGGATTGCAGCCATATATTCGGTCTCTAAACAGAGGTTTTATTACCTCAGGACTCCTGATGAAGCTATTCGCGCGCTTATTCCTCTACCAACCTAACGGTTTCTTAAGAACCTCTGGGATGAACGGGTTTTATAAGCACCGGTTTGACCTGTTGTCGTCATCATTTATTGTTAATTTGCCTACACAATTTCGGTTATCCGGTTAATTGAGGGTTATCCACGCTTTGTCCACGGACGTAGTTCTTACATTACACGAAGTCGGTGGGCAAAGTGTGGATAACCCGCTTTAGTGCTCTAATACCCGCCATTAGACTGACAGCTCATTATAATTTTCTCCTTTCGTGGCGAGCGCCCAAAGTATCCTGGCATTCTTGTTTGCCAGTGCAACTGCTGCTTTGTTAAACCCTCTCCGCTCAATCAAAGCTTGCAGCCAAAGGCTCAGCCTATTAGTTTTTTTGGAGCAGGCTTTTAACACGGCTCGGGCCCCATGAATCAGCATTGTTCGAATAGTACGGTTGCCGCGCTTGCTGATCCCTAAGTACACCAGTTTATCGCCGCTGCTGTGCTGCCTAGGGACAATCCCCAGACTGGCGGCATAATCCCGGCTGTTGTTATAACCTTTGCCATCGCCAATATCCGAAGCAATGATCGACGCAGTGATAGGCCCAACTCCGGGAACTTCTAAAAAACGACGGATCAGCTCATTTGCCTGGCATAAACGACCGATCCGTTTGTCCTGTTGTGCAATCGCTTCATCTAGTTGAATGAGCTTCTCATAGTGTTCAGAAAACACTTCCCGGCTTAACGCTGTTAATCTGTTTTCGGCATCTTCCAGAATCCACGGCAATTGTTTTCTTACCTGACGAATCCCTTTCGGTATCACAATGCCGCGCTCACTCAGCAATCCCCTGATTTGATTAACCAGAGCCGTACGATGGTCTATAAAACCCCGCCTTATCTTATGTATCAGTTGTGTATCTTGCTGATCCACACTTTTTATCGATACCGTCCTTCTGTTGGGGCGTGTTACCGCATCGAATATCGCTTGCGCATCATTAAAGTCGTTTTTGTTGCCAACTACAAAACTTTTCACATAACGCGCATTCAGCAACACCACTTCATGCCCTAATTTGCTAAATTCCCTAGCCCAGTAATGCGTGCCTCCACAGGCTTCGATACCGATCAAACTAGTCGGATAATTTGCGAAAAATGCCAACAACTCATTCCGCTTCAGCTTCTTCTTGATCACTTTTGCGTCTACACCCATACTGTAAAAGTGAAATACATTTTTTGCGATGTCTAATCCAACTACGCTATTATTCATTGTGGACTCCTCTTTTATTCCGTTCTTGATAAGTGGTGCATTATGACATCGTCGAAAAGAGAGGAGTCCATATCATCAACCTACCACTGAATTTTTTCCGGGACTGGGGTATGATGGCAAGAGGGAGGAAGGAATGATTCTTGATATTTCACCGCTGGAGAGGGCTGTTTCAAAGCTTGAAGAAGGCTACGCCAGATATCTGGCTGATGTGACTGATGAGCAAATTCGCGATGGCCTGATACAGCGATTTGAATTTACCTACGAATTATCGCACAGAATGCTCAAACGCTATCTCGAGTCCATATCTCCCAGCCCCGGAGAATACGATGACAGGGATTTTCAATACCTGATCCGTTCCGGTAACGAGCAGGGCCTATTGCTTGGAAACTGGCCGCGTTGGCGGCTCTACCGTGAAATGCGTGGCAAAACCAGTCATACCTATGATGAAAAGGTTGCGCTGGAAGTTGTTTCGGGAATCCCTGATTTTCTGGAAGAAGCCCGCTACCTGCGTGACAGACTGACTGAGCATCTGGCCTGATGACAAAACCCAATATCGACATCAGCCCCGCCGACTGGAAAATTGTGCGTAACATTCTGCAGCACCATGTCCCGCAATATGCAGTATGGGCTTTCGGCTCCCGCGCCACCTGGACAGCAAGGCTATATTCCGATCTCGATCTGGCAGTGATCACCAACAAACCGCTGGGGTTGTCACTGGAAGCAGAACTTGCAAATGCATTTTCCGAGTCCGATTTGCCATGGAAAGTGGATGTGGTGGATTGGGCGTGCACCAGTGATAGTTTTCGAAGGGTCATTGAAAAAAACAAGGTTGTGGTACAGGAGGAAAGTAAAAAAATGACAGGGTCGAAGTGTGACGTTTGATTAACCGAGGCTACTTCACCCCCAAGACCTGAATTCAACCACAGATTTCAGGATTTTTGATCCAACACACCGTTCTAGCTGCAAAACGGCCAGAACTGGTACCAGTGCCGGCAGCGGAACTGGTCGTCGCAGCGGCGCAGTTGAGCGCCGTATTCACGCGCCGTGTGGTCAACCCGGTCTGCCACATTCAGCAACCATTCTTTTTTGCGATAGGTGCCACGGCGGTAACCGCCGTGGCCCTCATGATAGGCCAGATACAAATTCTTCGGGTCCCATTTGGAAATGCCAAGCCGCTGATTGCTGTTATGGTTGTACCAACCGACAAAATCCAGCACATCCGCCATGTTTGAGCGGCTCTTGAACATGCCGCCGGTCGACTGCTTGTAATCCTTCCAGGCCGGATCCTGGATCTGGGCATAGCCCTTGGCCGAAGAAGGCCGCCCCAGCGGTATGAACAGAAACCATTCGAACGGTGGCTTGGCGTTGTGGCGATAGCTGGATTCGTGGCGAACAAAGGCCATCAAAATATGCGCCGGCACGCCCCAATTGTCCTCCGATGCCCGGGCATAGTCATACCAGTCGGGTTGCTGCTCGAATACCGCACACAGGTCATGCTGCTGGCGCGGTGGGTTGGCGGCGCAACCAGCCAGCCCACCAAGCAGCAACAGAACTGAAACCATTTTATAAAACAAGGTGGCATTCATAGCAGCTTGCTAACAAAAAATTCTGTAAATTGGATAGGCAAATAGATGAACTTATCCTGTTTCCGGTTCAAATTGCACCGTCTTGTCGTCATCCTTTTTGTGAATCAGAAAATACACAACCGGGATGACCAGCAGCGAAAAAAGGGTTGAGGCGAAAATTCCGAATATAAAACTCCAGGCCAGACCGGAAAATATCGGATCAAGAATGATGACAAAGGCGCCGAACATGGCGGCGCCGGCGGTCAGGAATATGGGGCGCAGACGGATTGCGCCGGCTTCGACCAGCGCTTCTGCCAGCGTGACATCGCCACGCGCGCGGATGCGTTCGATAAAATCGACCAGAATGATCGAATTGCGCACCACGATACCGGCCAGCGCGATCATGCCGATCATGGCAGTGGCGGTGAAATAGATCGGGTTGGGATAACCCTCAATGGGCGACGCCATCACCAGATTCAGCAGCCAGAATCCCGGCATGATGCCGATAATCGTCAACGGGATGGCAATCATCATGACGAGCGGCATGGTCAACGAAGCGGTCTGCCCAACCAGCAAAATATAAATCATCACCAAAGCCGCCGCAAAAGCCAGGCCCAGATCGCGGAACACGTCAACCGTGATTTTCCATTCCCCCTCACCGGCCAGTTCGACAGTATACCCTTCCGGTAACGGTCGTTCAGCCAGCATGTCTTTCAGATCAAAAACCGCTTCCACCGGACTGCGTCCGGCCATTTCGGCGACAACAAAATGCACCCGCTGCAGGTTTTTGTGATAGACCGGCTGATCCGCTGTCAGCAAAACTGCGGTGGCTATTTCACTCAAGGGAATCAGGTCGCCCCGCGCGTTTTTCACGCGCAATGCCAGCACATCGGAAACCGACGAGCGCAGCGCGCGCGGCAGTTGCAGCATGATTTCCAGCGGCTGGCGTTCGGTATCGGTATGCACGATACCAGCCGTATGGCCTGCAGAGGCGATGCGCAATGTCTCGGCAACCTGCGCCGCGCTGATACCGGACAAGGCGGCTTTTTCCCGATCCAGTTGAAAATGAATTTTGTCGTGCAGCGCTTCGGAAAAATCATCGACATCAACGACGCCTGCTATGGTTTCCAAATCGACGCGCACACGTTTGGTGACTTTCACCAGATCGGCGATACTGGCTTCGGGCGGGCCGTAGATTTCCGCCACCACACTGGCCAAAACGGGTGGACCGGGCGGAATTTCGACGATTTTCAGGTTGGCGCCGTATTGTTTGCCAATCCGTTCTATTTCGGGACGGATGCGCAGTGCGATTTCATGCGATTGATGCTTGCGCATATCCTTTGGCAGCAGATTAATCCGGATATCTCCCATATAGCCGCCATTGCGCAGATAATACCGCCGCACCATGCCGTTGAAGTCCATCGGCGACGCTATGCCAGTATAGGTCTGATAATCGGTGACTTCATTGACCGTCGCCAGATAACTGCCCAGCGCGTGCGCGACTTCGTCGGTTTGCTCGAGCGTTGAGCCGCGCGGCATGTCGATGACGATCTGCAATTCGTTTTTGTTATCGAACGGCAATAATTTCAGTGGAACCGCGCGGGTAACTGCCAACAAAACAGAGCCGACAAAAGCAATCAGGATAATCAGCAAAAACAACCGCGCACGGCCAGGCGTTGTCAGCAACGGATACAAGAAAGCGCGATAAATCCGGTACACCAGCGTTTGTTTGAGGTCTATGGCTGCCGCATGTTCACGCTTGTGATAGACGCCTTGCAGCAGTTTGTAGCTTGCCCATGGGGTAACGGTAAACGCGACGATCAGCGAGAAAATCATGGCGACGGGAACGTTGAACGCCATCGGCGCCATGTAAGGCCCCATCATGCCGGTAATAAAAAACATCGGCAGAAATGAAACAATTACCGTAAACGTCGCCAGAATGGTCGGCGGCCTGACTTCGTCAACAGCCGTCAGCAGCGCATCCAATGGCGGCTCTTTACGCAATTGATAATGCCGGTGAATATTTTCTACATCGACGATGGGATCGTCCACCAGCAGGCCGAGCGACAGAATCAGCGCAAACAACGTAACACGGTTAATCGTGTAGCCAAAAAGATAATCCAGCAGCAACGTCAGCGCCAGCGTCATCGGCACGGCGATGGATACGATAAACGCTTCTTTCGTTCCCAGCGAAAACGCCAGCAGCGCCATAATAATCACAATAGCAAAACACAGGTGCTTGACCAGCTCGTTGACTTTATGATTGGCGGTTTCGCCGTAGTCCCGCGTAACGCTCAGCAAGACATCGTGCGGGATCAGCGTTCTATGCAGCTTGCCGGCCATGGCAAGGATGTCTTCAGCCACATGTACCGCATTGCTGCCTTTACGTTTGGCTATCGCAATGGTCACCATTTGACGTTCCTGCCCAGCCTGCGGTCTTTCACCAACAGCTTCACCCACTGTGACCATAGTGTCTACCGCAGGGCCGAAACCGATGCGCGTATAATGATTGACATCGGCCGGACCATCGACGATACGCGCGACATCGCGCAAATACACCGGACGGTCGTCAACATGTTTGATGACGGTAGCACCGACTTCCCTGGAAGAACCGAAATGCGGGCCGGCTTCCAGCAGAATTTCCCGGTTGCTGCGCTCGAAATGACCGATCTGCATGTTGACGTTGGTTTCAGTCAATGCCCGTGAAACCTCGATCAAGGTCACACCATGCGCCGCCAGACGCGCCGGATCGGCATATACCGACACCCGCCGCTGTTCGCCGCCGACAACCCAGCTTTTACCGACATCGTCGATACTCCTGAAGGCAACAATCAGCTCGTCAGCAATGCGGCGCAATGCCATGGAATCATAATGATTGTTTTGCGATGACAATGTCAGCAAAACGATAGGGACATTATCGATTTCAACGGGATTCACTTTCCACCGCGTCACGCCCGGCGGAATCAAGTCCTGGTTGGACAACAGCTTGTTCCAGGTTTTGATCAGGCTGTTTTCATAATTCTGGCCGACATAATAACGCACCGTAACAACCGCCGCACCGGGCCTGGAAACGGAATAGACATATTCCACGCCTTCAATCTGTTTGAGCACAACTTCAAGCGGCGTTGCCGCCAGTTTTTCCACTTCCTCGCTCGATGCGCCCGGATATTCAATCAATACATCCATCACCGGCACCACGATCTGCGGATCTTCTTCGCGCGGCGTCAGGATAAGCGCAACAGCACCCGCCAGCATCGATATAATCAGGAACAGCAGGGAAAGCTGCGAAGTCGTGAAAATCCTGACGATTTTTGTCGTCAGGCCACGCTTTATGTCCTGCGTTTTGGTGCTGCCCATTACCGTGCCTGCCACGGATCGATCACGACCACTTCACCGGCGCGCAAACCGGAGACAATCTCAATCTGGTCGCCAAACGTTTTACCCGTTCTGACATGGCGTATGGATTGTTGTCCGTTTGACAGCACACGAACAACTTCCAGCTGGCCAAGATGCTTTACAGCTTTGACCGGTATCAACAATGCAATATGTTGATCGCAAGCCTGTTCCAGCCATCCGAAAAACCCCGGTTTCAACCCTTCAATTGCCGGCAGCGCGATTTTAATCAGCTGAGAGTGTGTCTGCGCATCAATTTCGGGAATAATTTCGTCAATCGGCGCGCTGAAAGTCTGATTCAGCGTGTCAATGCGCACCGTGACCGCCATGCCGATGCCGAATGCACCGGCACAGGCGGCCGGTACTTCAACCTCGAGCCTGAGTCCATGCGGCACCTGCATAGTCACCACCGGAACGCCGGGCAGCCCCATGTCGCCGGGCTGTTTAAGGCGCTTGACAACGGTTCCGTCAAAAGGCGCCAGCAACACCGTATCGGCCAGACGGGTTTTGATTTCATTGACCACGCCGCCAGCCTGATTGACACGCGCCCGTGCTTCCTTGGCCTGAGCGACTACAGCGTCGAAATGCTCCCGCGTCGCCGCTTCCTTTTCATATAAACCGCCGATTCGCTTTTCGTCGGCGGTGGCGCGGACTGCCTGCGCATTGGCGCCCGCCAGTGCAGCAAGCGCCGCTTTTTCTTGGGCTTTGAGATCGCGTTCGTCCAGCCGCGCAATAACATCGCCTTTTTTAACCGTATCGCCCGCATTGACCCTGATCTCGATAATCCGGGCAGTCAGGCGGGGCGCAATACCGGCAACCGTTCTTGACTTTACGGTACCGGGCCAGGCAAGCATATCGCCCACCAATTTTTCAGTGACTACTGCCGTATTGCCGGCAGGCTGGCCTGTTTCAGCGACCAGCGAACTGGTTCCCGGCGGTGTTTTGCTGACAAAACTGCCCTGCATGTAAAACAGCAAAAGAATCAGAACCAGCGTAACCGCAGAAACAGAAATGATTTTTTTAATATCTTTTCGCTCTTTTTCCTGAGACATGAACATTCCTTTATTTCCAGTCCCCAACCGCTTTCTTTAATGCAATTTCCGCACTCAGCGCATCATAGTGCGCAGCGACCAAATTGGATTGCGCATTATTCCGGGCAACCTCGGATTCTATGTAACGCGTCACCGTTGCCATACCGGCACGCCGCTCCTCATTGACCAGTCTTAACGCCTCTTCAGCCGACCGGACAGAAACTTCGGTGACACGCAACCGCGCCAATGCTTCTTCAAGTCTTAAAAACGCAATCTTGACTTCCTGTTCAATAGCCAGCCGGGTTTTGCGTTCTGTTTCGCGCATTTCCGCCACTTTCCGCTCCGCAGCGCTGACACGCTGTTTGGTGCTGAAGCCGGAAAACAGATTCATTTCAACAGCCACACCAACAGTAACATTATCCTTCTGACCGGAAAAGCCCGGCGACTGACTGTTCTGGCCGTAACTGACAAAAGCGTCGGCCTTGGGCAGATATGCGCCCAACTCGGCTTTCAGCTCGCGCTTGCTGATTTCAACCTGACGGGCTGCTGCCTGGACTTCAGGGCGCTCGGCCATCGCCAATTCGAGCAACACGTCAAACGATGCCGGCAAATGCGGCACGGTTAACCCGGACGTTGATGCAATACTGAACGATTGCGCATTCTGCAGACCGAGCAGGTTGGCCATGCTGGTTTTGGACAGTTCGACACTGTTGACAGCCCTGATTTCCGCATTTTTTGCTTCAGCCAGTTTCACATCCAGCGACAACACCTCGGATTTCAGCGCGGTTCCCGCCTCAAACCGCAACCGGGTCTGATTCAGTTCGCTGGAAATGGCGTCAATGGAATCCTGCGCGACTTTCTTGGCCTCCAGTGCCGAAAGATAGGCATAATAAGACACCGTTACCGCCTCGACCAGGGCATTGCGTACTGTTGAGCGTTCAAACTCGGCCGCATCGATACCCAACTCGGCTGCCTTGCTTTTTTGAAAATCCTGACCGCCGCGAAAAAGCGATAATGTGCCGATGATTTCCGGGCGAAAGTTCTGCCGGTAACCGGGGCTATTGATGTTCTGGATAGAATTGACATCAAAATCCCGCTGCGCCACGATCATGGCAAAAACCTGCGCCGGATTGTTGGAATGCTCGTAACTTGCCCTGGCGCTGATCTGCGGATAAAACGCAGCAAGCGCCATTCCCAGCCGCGCTTCAGCCTGTTTGATGCGTTCAATGGCAATTTGCAGATCGGGATTATTATTGAGCGCAAAATCGATAGCCTGATTCAGCGTAAACACTTGTGCAGCGGTTTCACTGACAGGTATTTTTTCAGGCGCTTGCCCGAAAACATACGCATCACTTGCCGACAGATACGATGACGGCAGCAGGACTAACGCTATCAGGCTTAATGCCAGTTTGGTTTTAATGGTTTTAAGCATAATTCTCATCACTGGATGGCAGCCGTCAGCAGCATCCACATCAGAACGGCCATATCCTGTCAGCACCGCATCTGACGTCAGGAGATTCAAATAAAGCTTATACGCCGGTTTATATCCATGCGTTCAGGCTCTAAAATGCGCTGCCCGGTTTCACACCCAGTTTCTTGAGCAGTATCGCCATCGGACAGAAGCCTGAAAATGCGGATTGCAAAAGATTAGCGCCAACAAAGGCGGTAAACCACAACCAGTATTCCGAATGAAAATGTGCCAGCAACAGGCTGATCAGAATAAAACTGCCTGCAACGGCAAGCACTGCTCTGTCTATTGTCATCTTATTCCCCTTTGTCTTTAAGCCGGGTCAAACCCAGGAGACTTAATACCAGTTTTTCATAATAGGGTTCGCTAATCCCTTTGCGTATTTTACGCATAAAATATTTTTCAAAACCGATTTTAGCCAGATGCACCCATTTGCCTTCAGATGACCATGTCGTATTTCGCGGTGGAATTTGCGGTTTCGCCAGAAACGCCACACCGGTATCGCCGAAATCTGCTAGACACAACGCGTTCCAGGTTGCCTTGTACGATGGCTCCTTGCCAGCCAGTTCCTCGGTGATATTATGCGCAACTGCAGTCACCATGGATTCGATCATGTAACCGGTCTTGGGCGCACCGACCGGCAAAGGCGTTTTTTCAATCGGTGGGATGGCGATACAAACCCCGACGGCGTAGATATTTTTATACGCCGCGTTACGCTGATATTCATCCACCAGCACAAAACCGCGCGGATTCACCAGACCTTCGGCTTTTACATGCCGTACCGCGTCAACACCGGTAAAAGCAGGCAACATCATGGAATGTTTAAAGGGCAGCTCATGATGCTTTTTGTCATTGCCGTCTTCATCGACTTCGGTCACAAACATCATTCCGGATTCAATTTTGTCGACCTTTGCATTGGTAATCCATTTGATGGTTTTTTCCCGCAAGGCGCTCTCCAGCAGCCCTTTGGTATCACCCACACCACCCAGTCCCAGATGGCCGATATAAGGCTCTGAAGTGACAAAAGTCATCGGTACTTTATCGCGCATTTTTTTGTTACGCAGTTCCGTTTCAAGCACCATCAGATATTCATATGCCGGACCGAAACAGGATGCGCCTTGAACTGCGCCAATGACAATCGGGCCTGGGTCTGCAACAAACCGGTTCCAGTCTTCCGCCGCAACAGCAGCATGGTCGACATGACAAACCGATGAGGTATGACCATTGGGTCCTAAACCAGGAATTTCGTCAAAAGCCAGCCGCGGCCCGGTGGCAATGACCAGGTAATCGTAGGCAACGGCCGACTGATCGTTGAGCAGCACTTGATTGTTTTCCGGATCGATTGATGATGCCGCTTTCTGGATAAATTCTATGCCTTTTTTCTGCATCACGGGCGCCAGCTCTATCTTCAACGCATCCGCTTTACGCCACCCGGATGGAACCCAGACATTGGAAGGAACAAAATGAAATGTTGGCGTATCCGAAATCACGATAACTTCATGACTTTTTCCGACCGCTTCCTTCATTTCGTAAGCCATCGGCACACCGCCAATACCCGCACCCAAAATCACGATTCGCGCCATACCTGCCTCCTGACTGATAATTGAACACTTTACCTGATCCGTTGAAGCCGGACGAATTACACCCCTTCCCCAAAACGCACAAAAGACATCATTTGTTAAACTCAGTTAATTCAATGAATACCGGTAGTTTACTGGGAATGCCATAAGAAAAAAATACGTAATAACACTTAGGGGCTGAGTCCATTTTAGTCCTCCGCAGCGTTATCATTCGCTCATGTAGAGCGACCACACAACGCTCACTCTGCCTTGCTGAGGCCCAGAATGGGTGCCAGCATAAACAGTTCACTCATTGAGAAAAGCCCCTAGTACTCTTTCCTCGCCAAACATAATAAATGATCAATTGTTGCCTTTGGACTGAAAACACTGGTAAACCGCAAATCTGCGTCTGCCATCATATATTTCAGTAATCGGAACAATGGTATCTCCCCCCAGCAGACCGGCCTCGTTACGCGCAAGATCGGCGAGTTCAGCGGCGACTTTTTCCGTATCACGTTCAAAAATCACTTTACTGACAACTTTGGCATTCACATTTCCCAATCGCTTGCACGACTCGACTGTCTTCGTTGATTGAACCAGACGAACGCTCTCGCCCATCGAAGACACCTTAACCCATGCACAGGAAGACACTAACACAACACCGCATAAAACAATCAGAATTCTTCTCATCATTTAATCTTATAGTTGGCAGAAAATAAAGAAAGCATTATACCGCTGGCGTATGCGTCACGTGTGCAATACTGTATCATCGGGCAGCAAGGCAACACAAACAAATCGAAACTGATCAATGCAAATTTTTTATTAATGTCTATCAACACATAATAACAATGGCAATTCCTGGAACCGGTCTCCGCGCATTACTATTGAACGAGAGCCTTTCTGCATTGACACCGACTTAATAACAAACCTAAAATGCGTATTTTTTAAGCATAAACTCTTCTTTTTCTCGGTACATTTGCAGAATTACGTGCCTCGGCCATCAAACTGGATTTAGCCGCCCAAAATCTGCTTTCAACAATTTTGCCACCAGTTTTTATCTCACACACTTTCTCAAAAACGTTCTCCTGCAACCTGTTAAGATTACTTTTCATACTTGGTAATACACTATTTATTTTCAAATTGTGGCGCCTAATTGTAACTTGTAAAATGCAATTAACTGGAATACAATTCTGTTACTTGCTTAATGAAAGTTTGTTCCAACCGCATTTTGAACAAATAAAGATAGACATTGACTTGATGTGCTAGGCTGCTATTTATATTGCTATTGTTTGAGTTTGGATTTTTATATGCTATTTAATCATACAACATTGCTGTTATTGACGAATTACAGGAACAAAAATGTCAAAACCCGTTAGCCAGATTCATCAACTCATCATTGACGACAAAACACTCTGGACTGATTTAATTCATGGTCTGAAAGGTATAGAGAAAGAAGGTCTTAGAATTACATCGGATGGCGCCCTATCAACAGCGCCCCATCCGGTTTCATTAGGCGCCGCATTAACGCACCCGCATATCACCACCGATTTTTCTGAAGCATTATTGGAGCTCATCACCCCGGCAATGTCTGATGAGAATGAACTGGCAAATTATTTAACCGATCTGCACAAATATGTCTGCACCCATATCGGCGATGAATTGCTGTTGGCTGCAAGCATGCCCGTGGGTGACTTACATGATTCGGTAATTCCTATTGCAGCGTATGGCTCTTCCAATGTGGGAAAAATGAAACATATATACCGGAGAGGTTTAAGCCATCGCTACGGTCGCTGTATGCAAGTTATTGCAGGTATTCATTTCAACTACTCACCGCCCGAATCGTTTTGGCCGGGATTTCAGCAATTGATGAAAAACACCAGCGATCTGCAATCATTTAGAACGAATACTTATATGGGCATGATCAGAAATATGCAACGTTACGGCTGGCTCATTCTGTATTTATTCGGCGCATCACCGGCTGTCAGCAAAAGCTTCATCGAAAGCCGCCGTTCTGTTCACACTGCTGCATTTGAACGATTCCAGAATGCGACTTATTACAAGCCTTATGCAACATCTTTGAGAATGAGCGAAGTAGGTTATGTTAACCCCGTGCAAAGAATGTTCCACATTTCGTTTAACAGCATCGAGGATTACATCCGTGATTTGCGCAAGGCAACATCGGCCTCTTTTCTGGATTATGAAAGAATCGGTGTACACGAGTGCGGCGAATACCGTCAGCTGAGCACTAGTTTCTTGCAAATTGAAAATGAATACTACACCCCTGTGCGTCCAAAACAATCGACGATTTCCAATGAACGGCCCACGCAAGCGTTGCAACACAGAGGCATTCAATATATTGAATTGCGGTCTCTGGATATTGATTTCTTCGAACCAACGGGCATTTCTACAGAAACAATGCGGTTTTTGGAAGCGTTTAATCTGTTTTGCCTGCTCCAGGAAAGCCCTCACCATGACATGGAGCATCATGCAGAAATTAATCGCAATATGCTGTTAGCCGCCATTCAAGGCAGAGCGCCAGCCCTTAAATTATCCAATAATGGACAGGAGATTCGCCTACAACACTGGGCGTTAGAACTATGTCAGGAAATGCAGCCGGTTTGCGAGATGCTGGATAATGGTCATGACAACCGGCCTTATACGACAACCCTACAAAAACAAATAGAAGCAATTCGTTATCCGGAATGCACACCGTCAGCGAGAATGTTGTCAACACTGCTCGACCAAAAGCTTTCAGTAACTGAACTGGTGTTGCAGAAGTCACAAGAATACACTGAGTATTTCAAACAAAACGCGCTCAACGATTCGACCAGAAAACAATTCGATTTACAGGTACAGACATCCCTTCAGGAATTTGAGCGATTGAATAACGCGCATCAGATCCCTTTTGAACAGTATCTCTGCAATTATTTTGCCGACGGTGAAACAACAGAAAATCAGCATGCGTTGAATAACGCCGTTCACCATGGCCAATGCTGCGTTCAGATGAATAGCAGACAATCATGAACTTCGAAACCCGTCCTTTCATATCGAAGAATCATTACTGGGTAAAGTTTTGAAACAGAATATGTTCACCCCCACCTTCGGCCTGTCGGTCATTTTAATTCCTGTTTTTCCCTTAAGGGCGTCTCTAAAAATTCATAATTCTAATTAAGGCGAGGCCAGTTTTTGTTGATAGCAAAAAATTTTGACGCAGCATATGATTGATATGCAAGGAAACATTTTTTGTAAACAACGAAGTATTGATTTTTAGAGGTGCCCTTAATACGTTTACAGTTCTAAATTGATGCGCTTTACACTATTGCGCTGACTAAAACTATGGTGCCAGTGCTTAATATTTTTATATTGAATACCCAAGTCAATATCCACCCGTTTTGCATGGATACAGGCTGCAAACAAGGTACAGTCAGCTATTGTTGGTGTGTTAGCTGTAACAAACTCCCTACCGTTTAACTTCAGATCAAGCAATTCCAGGACAACAGGTAATTTGGCTCTTGCCGCATCTGCGATGGCAAAAACCTGGTTCTTGTCACTGAAAAACGGTTGCGTGTGAAAAAAAATCTGCGCAACAGGATTAAAGATGTTCAATTCTATAAAACGTTCGATTTGACGCGTGTAAGCGCGTTCCAACGGCGTTCGGCCGATCATGCATGGCTCCGGATAAAGTTCCTCCAGATATTCCATGATAACCAGCGACTCGGTGAGGTAGCTGCCATTTTCAAGTCCCAATACAGGCACTGCACCAAGCGGGTTTTTTTTCAGAAAACCGGGTTGCCGGTGTTCGCCTTTCTTAAAATCAACATTTCCAAACGGAATGTTCAATCCTTTTTCAGCACAGTAAAGCCTGAGTTTAATGGGATTGGGCGCCATGGCGAAATCAAGAATTTTCATCAGTTTTTTGTCCCAATTGTCCCCCCTGGATAAGTTCAGGAAAATATTTTGATGTCATGCGTTGACAGTAATCGACGAGGTTCTGCTTGCCCAACGCATATTCCTTAACCGGAGACTCAATTGGGCAAACCATTGTGTTAACCAGAAATCCGTAAGCCGTTGCGTCAAGACTGGTCGGTTTGTCTCCCATAAAATAAGGTTTGTCTGCCAGAAAATCAGAAATCGCATCCAAATCAATACGGCCAAGTTGGAAGATTTCCTCGCTGCTATGCCGGCCAATGCCCTGTCCGTAAATTTGTTTGCGTATACTTCTCCGATAAATCCCGGCAACAACATCGCTTATCACTGGCGGAAAAACATGAAAAATCGCAGCCTTGTTTGTTTGCCAGTTTTCCTCTGTAAACTGCCAACGTGTGTACATGGTGATCCAGAATAAATGCTCTTCAAATAACCGCCGCATAGACAAACTGACAGCTTTCTGAGAAGGCGTTAAGTCGGCATCCAACGTATCACCGTATTTTTTAATGAGGTATTGAATAATCAAATCGCTGTCTGCAATTTTCTCGTCGCCATCTTCTATAAAAGGCAATTTTCCTTTGGGCGATTTTGGCGGAATGCTATGAACAATTTCATACGGCATTTCAGTCAGACGCAGATATGTTTCCAGTTTGCAGCAAAAATGGCTAAGGTTAGGAATATTCCAGGTACGGATAAACTGATGTAACTTGATCATAGTAACTTTCCTTATAACTTTTATTTCGCAAGTTAGTGTAGGGCAAAAACTTTCGATTTGCAAGTCATAAATTCTGCCGTAACGCGCTCAGCTTTTTATACAACTGAAATTAGCTGAGGAACGCCATAGCTTATTTGGAATTAATCGTTCTACAAATAATATGTGTGAAAATATTACACGATCTATTGACATACCATTTTTTCGCGCATATAGTTGTCAAATGTGGGAAAAATTTACGCTTATTTGCTAGCTATGACGCTAAACAGAATAATAGCTAGTTATCCATTCGGGATTATCGGAAAACTTTAAGCAGGATTAAAACCCAAATAGGGCGAGCAACATGCTGCTGCAGTAGGCAGTCTTTGCTGAAATTACAACAATTTAAGATGCAATATTGATAGTCAGGTTGAAGCGCGATGAAACGAATATTAATCTATTCTCATGATACGTTTGGATTGGGCAATATACGACGCATGTTGTCAATTGCAAAGCATCTTGTTTCCGAACACAAGGATTACAGCGTGCTGTTATTGTCCGGTTCACCCATGTTGCATGCCTTTCGGATTCCCCAGCAGCTTGACTATATAAAGCTGCCCTGTTTACAGCGCGATGAACTGGGCATGTACGGCGTAAGAAGCCTGGGAATCGACATGACAGACACCCTAAAGCTTCGTTCCAACCTGATACGCAGCACTGTCGAGGACTATCAACCGGATATCGTGATGATAGACAAAAAACCCCTGGGCATCTGCGCAGAATTAGAACCCGCACTCGATTACTTGAAAAAGCGGCGCAATCCCCCCGGAGTAATTCTGTTGTTGCGCGACATTCTGGACAGTCCCGAAGTCACCAGGAAAATATGGCAAAAAAGAGGATATTTTGATGCCATCGAAAACTACTATGATCGCATTCTTGTGGTTGGACAGCCGGAAATTTTTGATATTGCATCCGAATACGATTTCCCGTCAGCGGCTGCAGAAAAAATTGAATACTGTGGTTATATCCGCCGGGAATCGGGCTTAAAAAACAGGGAAGAAATTCTCACAGAACTGGGCTTGAACGATCGACAGAAACTTTTGCTGATCACCCCCGGTGGCGGCAAAGATGGCACACATCTCGTTACCAACTACTTAAAAGCGATTAAAACAGTTTCCAGCCAGCACTTCCATTCATTAGTCCTATGCGGTCCGGAAATGATGGAAGCCTGCCAGGAACTCGTCAATACTCAGGCCAGAGGGTGCAACGGCATCACGATTCGAAATTTTACCGATGATCTGATGAGTTATATGAATGCGGCAGACGGCGTTATTTCCATGTTCGGATACAACACTATGTGCGAAATTCTGACGTTGCAGAAACCAGCCATTGTCATTCCTCGAGTACGGCCTGTTAAGGAACAATGGATACGCGCTATGCGCATGACTGAAATGGGGATCGTGAAGGCGATACATCCCGATCAGCTCAATACGAAGAATCTCAAACGCGCAGTGAACGCCCTTTTATCAAAGCAGTATTCAGTGCCATCCGGGAAAACAATCAAACTGGACGGATTGCCCAATATTAAACGTTTTATTACAGCGTATATGCAGGAAATCAGTCAACGCAAATCGATTCGTGTTAAATCATGCACAACTGCTCAAGGCTTACATCAAGCTGATTTGAGTGAACAGACTGAATCGATGGCAGAAGTCGCTATTGAACATTTTTCGCGAGACTAGGATTTTCCGTGGCGGCAATAACATGTGCTGACTTGGCTACTTGCACAGCACTTAACGAATAACAGGAAAAGAAGATGAGTGATTACTCCCAGGAAAATAGTGTGTGTCAAAAAATGCAAAACACCGGAACCGATGAAGTAGACGATAAATCAAGGGTCGGCATTTTGTTGAAACGATATCCCAAACTTTCTGAAACTTTCATTCTGAATGAAATTTTAGGATTGGAAAAACATCATACTCCTTTGCATATTTTTTCTTTGTATCAACCGACTGACAGTGTCTGCAATCCTGCAGTCATGGATGTTAAGGCCCCGGTAACGATTCTTGAAAATGAACATGCCAGCATTAAACAGATTGTGAGAAGCCATGTCAAACTGGCCAGACGGAATCCGTGGCGTTATCTTGGCGCCATAAAACAGGTTATGTTGCGCAACGAATCCAACAGATTGCGGGATTTTCTGCACGCGGAATTACTCGTCGACAAACTCATCTTCCATAACATCAAACATCTTCATACGCATTTTATTGCCGAACCTGCGAGCGTGGCAGAAATTGCCTGCAGACTGGCGGGAATTCCTTTCAGCATTTCGGCGCATGCCAAGGATATTTATCTATCCAGCGCCGAAACCTTGGCGCGGAAATTGAAAGCGGCAAGCTTCACAGTAACCTGTACTGACTACAACAAAAAACACCTACAGGTGCTCGCGGATCAAAATCAAAATGTACACAGGATGTATCATGGAATTGATTTGAAAATATTCGACGAGGCATACACGACTGAAGCAAAGCCGTCTGCGCCGCCGCTGATTATGAGTGTTGGACGATTACGGGAGAAAAAAGGTTTTCCAACGCTGATTGCCGCTTGCAAGCATTTGCTGGAAATGCACATTGATTTCCAATGTGTTATTGCAGGATATGGGCCTGACCGAGACCGTTTGCAGGCCCAAATAGACGAACTCGGCCTTCAAGCGCATATAGCACTGGCAGGGAAGCTACCACATCAGGAGATACTTCGCTTATACAAACAAGCGACCATTTTTACGCTGCCCTGCCAAATTGCCACGGATGGTGATCGCGACGGCATCCCGAATGTGTTGCTCGAAGCGATGGCAATGCGTCTGCCGGTTGTTTCAACAAATATTTCAGGTGTGCCGGAAGTGATCACCGAAGGCATCAATGGTTATCTCGTACAACCCAAAGATGCCGACGCACTGGCCAATGCATTAAAAAAATTGCTGCTCAATCCGTCGCTTTGTCAGCAGTTCGGCACTGCGGGACGCTTATTAATCGAAAAGGAATTTTCGATCAGTATGAATCTTCAACGCCTTATCAGCCTCCTGCAGCAATCGATCGATAACAGCATGAGAGTGGTTGAGAAAGGAGTGCAAGCTCATGCCACAAAATAACACTGCAACGATTGCATATATCCTGAAAGGTTTTCCGAGGCTGACGGAAACGTTTATCGCCAACGAAATTTACCTGCTTGAGCGACTGGGCACAAAACTGATCTTATTCTCCATTAAAGCAGGCGAATCGGGGAAAAAACAGGCGGTCGTCGATAAAATACACTCTCCGCTCACTTATCTGCCAAAAGTTTCGTCATTATCCGGCAGTTTTCTGCCACTCTGGTTAATCATGAATCTCAGGCCGTATTTATTGCATCATTGGAAAATTTTTCGTGCCCGGCCAGCCGGTTATTGCAATGCCTTGAAGCATGCATTATCTCTGGCCTATAAACACCGGCCTGGCCGATTCCGGATACGCAAGGTATTTATTAAAGAATTCGTTCAGGCTGGTTTCATCGCCAGCCAGATACATCACAATCCCGATATCCGTCTGCTACACGCGCACTTTTGTCACGGTGCAACGACGGTAACATGGTTTGCCAGCCTGATGACCGGCCTGCCCTTCAGTTTTACCGCACACGCCAAGGATATTTATCAAAAACAACTCAATCCCGGCGATTTGCTGCAGCAGAAATTGCAGGCGGCTGAATTTGTAACAACCTGCACCAAGGCAAATTATCATCATTTATGTGCGCTGCACAATAAACCGCAGAATGTTCACACCATCTACCACGGACTTGACGTTAAAAAATTTGCGCCAAAAAAACTGGCGGCTGTTGACGGTGCCGTACCGCTGATTCTGGCGGTTGGCCGGCATGTCGAAAAAAAGGGATTCATCTTCCTGATCGAAGCATGTGAACATCTTCGCACCGCAGGAATTCAGTTTCAGTGTGAAATTATCGGTGAATCAGGCGACCAGACCGAAATTATTCGGCAAGCCATAGACAGCAGACAGCTGGATAAGCAGGTTACACTCAGGCAAGCGGTTACTCAGGAAGCGCTGAAGAACCTGTATCAACGGGCCACGATTTTCGTTTTGCCATGCATTATTACTGCGGATGGAGACCGTGACGGGATTCCCAATGTCATGGCTGAGGCCATGGCAACCGGTTTGCCAATAATCTCCACACCTGTCTCGGGCATTCCCGAACTGGTAGCGCATAATGCCAATGGTCTGCTGGTTCCACCGCGTAATGGACAGGAACTCGCACACGCACTACAAACACTGATACAAGACGCTGAATTAAGAAACAAACTGGGTAATGCGGCACGGCAGACTATTTGCGAGCTGTTTGATTCCAGCGAGACGACACTTGTCCTGCTGCAATTATTCCAGCAGACATTACACGCGGAACAAACGGCATGAGCACCGTTGCAACTGAGAAAACGCTCAACAATGCTTTCTGGAACATGGCGCTTGAGACCTATTCACCGCAGCAACGGATCGATTATTTTTGTCGGCGGAAGAATGTTCGTTTTTTTCCGGTACTGGACGATGAAATGACGAACAAGGCAATCATTGACGCGATTCTCGACAATCGGTTCGATTTCAACGGCGAGCGGTTTCAATTGCCACAGCCGATCGACTGGCTGAAAAATCCAAGCGACGATATCGAATGGCAAATTCTTTTACATAAATTCTACTATGCGCCCGGGCTTGGAAAAATATGGCAGGAAACCGGCGATTCGCGTTATTTGCTTCAATGGATTAACCTGACAGACAGTTGGATAACGCAAACCCCTGTTGATTTTATCGCACCGGAAGTTACCGGCCGCCGTGTACAAAACTGGATTTATGCCTGGTACTACTTTGTATCTACATCTAAAAACCGATGTATCGACGCCGAATTTCATGACCGTTTTCTGTATTCGCTGAACCAGCAGGTAAACTACCTCTGCCAACATCTGGCGCCGGCACGCAACCACAGAACCATTGCGCTCTATTCAATTTTTCTGGCATCGATCGTTTTTCCCGAGATGGCTGATGCGCATCATTGGCGTGAATTTTCATTACACGAGATCTACCAGAATGTCATGCAGGATTTACTGGAAGATGGCGTGCAGTGCGAATTGTCGACCGATTACCATCATCTGGTATTAAGAAATTATCTGGCAATACGCAGACTGGCAAAGCTAAACAACATAGCAATTAAAGCGGATATGGATGAACGGCTTAATCGTGCGCTCGATTTTGCCATGTATGCGCATAAGCCGGACGGTGAAGTGCCCTCCTTCAGCGACGGCGATGTGCGCAGTTTTCACGAACTGCTGTTTCAGGGTGCTGCCCTCTATCAGCGCGAGGATTTGCTGTACGTCGCAACTCAAGGAAAAAAAGGAATCCCGCCACGCAACTTGCACGCCAGATTCGACAACAGTGGTTACTATATTTTGCGCAGCGGTTGGGGACAGTCTGAAACGGCTTTTCAGGATGAACGTTATTTCATGCTGGACTGTGGTCCGCTCGGCGCAGGTAATCACGGACATCTGGATGCGCTAAGTTTTGAGGCGGCTGCATTTGGACGATCCCTGATAGTGGATCCGGCCAGATATACCTATCATGAAAACGGCGAAGTTAACTGGCGCGTAAAATTCCGCAGCACCGAATCGCATAATACGGTGCTGGTCGACGGCAAAAATCAAACGCGTTATGTTCCTGGTCCTGCACGATACAAAATTAAAGGCCCCGCACCCGAAACCCGGTTGCACGCCCTGATTCAGAAAGATAATTTTGTCTATCTGCACGGATCCGCGAAGAGCTTTGAGTACGATGCGGTGCATCACCGCCAGATTCTTTTCGTCAATGGCGAGTACTGGATTATAGTCGACACCCTGAACGGCTGTTCAGAGCATCGTTACGAATTGCTGTTCCACCTTTCGCCGCATGCCAGTCAATCGTTCAGTCAGAAAACCAGCAACGCAACCTGCCAGGTGGTATATCCCAACCTGGTAGTCGCAACGCCATTCGATAACGCGCAGCAACTGATCACTGAAAACGGATTTGTTTCCAAACGATACGGCGAAAAAAATGCCGCACCCGTGCTGCGTTTTGTAAAACATGCACGGCGTACTGTTTTTGTTACCGTGCTCTACCCCTTCAAAAATAATGCGCCTGATCTACAGATATCGGTTTTGAAGCGATATGGCAGCGCCAGCAATCAAGCCGGCTTTAACCATCCTGCAACAACCGGCTTGGTGATCAAGACCGCCTTTCAAGCGCAAGCAACAAACGGGCTAATTGACAGCTGTTTTTGTCCGGCTCCGGAACATGGCGATGCGATTAAGGGCAGCTGGACCAGAAACGTCAAATTAAAACGAGGAGATAACTGATGTCTCACGAGCATAATCAAAACTGTAACGATTCGACCGATCTGGTTTATCAGGACAGCTATCTGCCACATATGTCGGCGCTGTTGGATACAGCAACAATGACATCTGTACTGACCGGACAATTAGCATCCTGGCAATCGGACAGCTGGACTGTTTTCAATTGCAGACAGGTTCGCGTCAAGTACAAACCCAGAAAAAACTGTCTGGCTGTTTATGAAATTGCACTGAAAAATCAGCAGACCAATCGCGAAATGCAATTGAACATCACCTGCCGTACTTATGAACACCGGGGTTCCGAGCGCCGCTACCGCAAAGCGCAGAAAGAAATCAGGGGTGATTCACCGGCATGCCCGGCAGTGTTTCATGTGCCTGAACTGGAAATGGTTGTCTGGATTTTTCCATGCGAACGCAAGCTGCTGAGCCTGCCGCTCATGAGTAACAACCATTACCTGAAGCATGTCATCATGCCTGAACTGGTAACGCAAACATGGGGCAAGAACTGGCGGATTCAGGCCATCTCGAGCGAGATCGTTCATTATGTGCCTGAGCAAACCTGCACCACCCGGGTTCATATGGCGCTGATTGAAAAACAGATGCAGTTATTCATGAAAAAAACGCTTTATGGCAAATGTTATTATAATCATGATGGCGCGCGCACCTTCAGAGTCATGGATAAATTACACGATGCTTCCAGACGTGGCGCGACGCCGCTCAATTTTCCCAAACCGCTATCCTATGATGCCGAGAACAAGCTGTTATGGCAGGAGGGATTAAGCGGTCAAACGCTGCGCGACGCCGGCATCAGCGATCAACATGCCGAACAACTGTTGCCGTTGGCTGCCAAAGCCATAGCGCTTTTTCATCGTATTTCGATTGATATGCCGCTGCCGGTAACAGGTGTTGCGGATATTATCGCCATGTTGCATCACCGCATGGAAGTACTCAGCCATGTCAGCCTGATCGACCAGCTGACATTGAAGCGGACTGTTCGATTACTCGAGGACACTGCAAGCACGCTGAACCATTGCCCATTAGCCGTGCTGCACGGCGATGTGCATTCGCAGAATTTGTTCTTGCAGGGAGAGTCAATCGCCCTGATCGATCTGGATAACGTCACCAAAGGGCCGCCGCTACTCGATCTTGCCAGTTGGGCCGGCGGGATGATTTATTGGGCTGCAATGCAGAATACACCGGTGGAACAGCTGTTACCCAAATTAAAAATACTGGTTACGCACTATAACCAGTATGCAGTCAATCCGGTCAATGGAGCGGATCTGAACTGGTATCTTGCCTCCATACTCATCAATGAACGCGTGTTTCGTTGTGTTACACGGCTCAAGTCAGGGCGATTACGCATTGTAAACAAATTGCTAAATTTTGCCGAGGAATTTGCTCTTCATCAGCACAGGATTCTGCCATGAAAACAGGTGATCACGCTATCCCCCATTGGAAACGCATCTTTCAAATCTTTCTTCCCATGCTTTGGGTGCATCGAAACAAACTGATCATCGCCTATTTCTGGGGACTGATTGCTGTGAGCGCCGTGTTACTGGCGCCCTGGCCTCTGAAATACATTATTGATAACGTCCTGGCTGGCAAGCCACTGCCCGGATGGTTTGACTTCGTAACAGCTGGCATGTCACCGGTTAGTCTCGTGCTGGCATTGGCAGTGGCGACGGCACTGATTGCGGTTATTGGCGCACTGTCCTCAGCGGCAGAGAAAATGCGTAATGCCAGAATTCGTGAACAGCTCGACAGGGAAGTCCGCAGCAAGGTTTTGCAACATATTCAAAACCAGCCGGCAAGTATGTTTGACCAACACAAGAGTGGTGAACTGGTGTTACGCCTGGTTGACGATGGCGACAAGGTGGTGCGTCTGCTGACAAAAACCACGCCGGTTATTTTCCGCCACTTGGCGACCACTTTTCTGGCTTTTGTGGCGATGGTTCTGGTTTCTCCGCTACTGGGATTACTAGGGGGCATTATTGTTCTGGGGCTCGCAATGCTGGTCAGACGGTATGCTGAACCCTTACGCCTGGCATCACGCAACAAGCGCAAGGCCGAAGGCGATGTATCTGCGTTGGCGCAGGAAATTATCCGGGGTTTGGCCAATACCCAGGCACTGGGCATGGAGCAGAAGGTTAGCGAGCGGTTCAATGATAAAACGCGCATCAGCAAGCATGCCGGCGTGGAGGAAACACGTGTAGTTGTCGATATGGAGCGCATTATGCAATTAGCGAATGGTTTGGCGATTGCGCTGATTATCGGTGGCGGTGGCTTGCTTGTACTCAAGGGCCAGTTGACACTGGGTAGTCTGACAGTATGCATGGCCTATATTATTCAGTTGCTCAAACCGGTTGAAAAAATCAACGATCTGGCTTTCAGCGTTTCGCGCGCAATGGTACGAGGTGAAAACCTGGTACATCTGCTTGATCAGCATTCGAAAATTCAAAACAATCCGAACGCCGTCATCCTAAACAACCCTAAAGGGGAAATCCGGTTTGAGCAGGTCAGCTTTACCTACCCTCCAAATCCAGATTCACACAAAGATAACTGCCTGGTGAATGACGGACAAGTGCTCAACAATATTAATTTTGTGCTGGAACCGGGCAAGCTGACCTTGCTGACCGGTCCCAGTGGCAGCGGCAAAAGCACGTTGCTGAATCTGATGTTGCGCATGATGGATCCAACCAGCGGCGCCATATATTTTGACGGTGTACCTTATCCTGACATTCAACTGAAAAACAGTCTGCGGCGCCAGTTTGCAGTCATGTTGCAGCGTAATTACGTGTTCGCGGGCAGCTTACATGAACATTTTTATATTGCGGGCAGGGAGCCGGAAGATGCGCAAATCTGGCATGCGCTTGAAATGGTCGCCATGACCGATTTTGTCAAAAAACTACCGCAAGGTCTTTACACTACACTGGGAGAAGATGCAGTCAATCTGTCAGGCGGTCAACGCGCCAGACTTGCTCTAGCACGCACCTTTCTGATGGATCGTCCGGTATTGTTGCTGGATGAACCGTTGGCTAATGTCGATCCGGAGTCACGCGAAATTATACTGGATGCACTGGACTGCATCCGTGCAGGACGCAGTTGTTTGGTTGTGACGCATCAGTTTGAAATGGCCGACCGGGCCGATCGCATCGTTGTTCTGCGAAACGGGCAACTGGAAACTTACAGCGGACAGTTATCAGTTAAAGCATCTGCCGTTTCATCCGGTATACAAACCGGCATTATCAGGGCGGCTATCGGGGGAAATTCCAAATGAACAAGCCTAAATTACTTTTTTACTGCCAGCATTCCTTGGGTATGGGTCACCTGGTACGCTCATTCCGTCTGGCGGCGACATTTGCCGACGTGTTTGAAGTCATCTTTATCAACGGCGGCCCGGTGCCTGAGGGGATTGAAGTTCCAAAAGATATCCGCCTGCAGAATCTTCCACCGCTCGGCATGATTACCGATAGCCATGAACTGATCAGCCGTGATTCGGAAATATCGGTAGAAAAAGCAAAAGAAGCGCGCAGAAAAACAATCATGCAATTGTATCTACAACACCAACCGGCGGTTATTGTGATAGAGCTATTTCCGTTTGGGCGCAAAAAATTTGCTGACGAACTGATTCCATTGCTGGAAGCAGCGCAACAGCAATTGCACAAACCGCTTGTTTTGTGCAGCCTGCGCGATATCCTGGTTCAGAACCGGCGGGATCAACAGGCTTTTGAAGATCGTGCCTGTAAAACATTGAATCGTTATTTTGATGCGGTACTGCTGCATTGCGACTTGGCCTTTGCCAGGCTCAGCGATTTTTTCAAGCCGAATGTTCCGCTGCAAGTGCCGATTTACAATACCGGTTTTGTCGCACCGGATGTATTTGACACGCAGCATGTAACGCGCGAACGCCGGGTCATTGTTTCTGCAGGTGGCGGTATTGAAGGCGGATCGCTTTTTCAGACCGCGATTGCTGCGCAGAAAATAATCTGGAAGAAAGCCCGGATACCCATGACCCTGATTGCAGGACCTTTTTTACCCGACAATGAATGGCAGGCTTTACAGTTGCAAGCCAGTCAGACACCCGGATTCACGTTACACAGATCGGTTGACGGATTAATGCCATTACTGTTGCGCAATGAATTCTCGATCAGTCAGTGCGGATACAACACCGCCATGGAATTGATGCAATCCGGCATTAGAGCGCTGGTCGTGCCATTTCAAACACTGATGGAGGATGAACAAATGAGCCGAGCTAGAAAACTGCAACGCGCGGGCGCTGTCAGCCTGTTGGAGCCGCAGCAATTGAATAGTGAGAATCTGGCCGAAGCAATGCTTGATTTGCAGGACAGGCCGCAAATAATGCACCAACTGGATACAAACGGCGCAGAAAATACACTCAAGACAATTTTAATGCTGAGAAACAGGCAGCAGCATCAACAGGTGGCGACACTATGAATATCCCATGGCTGAAACCTATCTGGAGCGCTCTGGAACAACTGGAAAACCCGGTTACTGTGTTTTACCGGAATGACGATGCAGGCTGGGCAACGCCCGAACTGATGGCGCTGGTCGATTTATTCGACGATTTGTGTTTGCCTCTGGATATGGCGGTGATTCCACATGCGTTAACCGAGGATCTGGAAAAAAAACTGCATTTGCGTTTGCGTAGAAACAGATTGCTTGCCATACACCAGCACGGTTTTCAGCATCTGAATCATCAACAGTCCGGCAAAAAATGCGAGTTCGGCGATCATCGCAATCGTGACCAGCAGTACCACGATATTGCGCTGGGAAAAGAAATCATGCTGTCACGTTTTGGCGAACAAACCGATCCTATTTTCACGCCGCCCTGGAACCGCTGCAGCTCGGATACGATTGAAATTCTGGAAGAACTCAGGTTCAGTGCGGTGTCATGTGATGACACCGCTGACTTGCATATCGGCAAAACGCTTACCGGCATACCCGTTCATATAGACTGGTTGAAGAAAACCAATGGCGCGCGTTGGGAACGTGAAGAAATCATGCAGAAAATGGCCAAAAAACTGATTGCAGGCGGCACAATCGGTGTCATGCTGCATCACCAGCCCATGGATAATGAAGAACGGCTGGCTTTTAGTCAATTTGCGCAATTACTGTTACAACATCCCCAAATCGCTCACAAGAATATGCGTGCATTCATCTGAAAATACGGACCGGGGTATTCATGATAAAAACCCGCAGATCAAATGCCAATAAGCGCATTGCTCTCTATCCGGGCGCATTCCGCCCGCCCCATGCCGCGCATATGTGTGCAGTGCGGTATTTGTTGGCACGTTCGGATATCGATGAAGTGGTTATTATTATTTCCAACCGAAGCCGCCAGATACCGGGGACTTGTCAGGCACTGGAAGCCGAAGTCGCTTTAAAAATATGGCGCATCTATCTTGAAAATTTCAGTAATGTACAGATTGTCGTCGCCGCAAAGACAGCGATACGCGCTGCAATGGACTATTTTGATCAGGCTTTACCGGGCGATCAATTGTTTTTTTGTCTGGGTAACGATGATCTTCAATCGGGCGATCCGCGTTTTCATGACATTCAGCAGCGTGCGCAAAAAACAGGTATTTCTGCATCAATTATTTCCGCACCGACAAGTTCGCTGAAAATACGTTCCACTGATCTGCGCGGTCTGCTGAACTGCGGTGAACGCGAGTTAGACAATTTTCAACAAGCTTTGCCCGATCATCTTGATATCAACCAGCGCCGTGAAGTCTGGCATATTTGCCAGACACATAAAAAAACGGTTTCTGACATTGCAAGCGATCGGGTACGTGAATATTTGAATTCGACTGCACTCGGTGCCGTAACAAGATGTTACTTTGGAAACAATCAATTCGATCCTGTCATTTTCGTGGAAACAGACCAGGGAAAAAATCTGGTCATTAAGTATGCAGGTAACTCTGTAGGTGAAAAAAATGCTCATCAAAAATCCCGCGAACGCGTAAGTGCAGAGCGCAAGGCCTTGAAATGGCTGCACGCAACACTCCAGAGCGATATCCGGTTTCCTGAGATTATTGCCTGGGAAAAAAAAGAAAAAATGCTGGCGCTGAGCTATCCATGTCACGGCGGCACAACGCTTGAGCGGCAGCTATCCCAGGGACAATTTCATTTGCCGGTTGCTGAACGTGTGACCGGTTTCCTGTCAAGCTGTCATGACAAGGTACCTTCGGAACCGTTGTGGAATCACCCAAACCAGGATCTGTCAGCCTGGCTCATAGTACTGAAAAATCACCTGTTAGCCATCGATCCAGCAAAAACCCATCATCCGGTACGTCAACTGCTTGAGCAATTGCAAATGGCAAGTCTGAAATTCACCACGCGTCAGTTTGTACATCTGGATTTTCAACCGAAAAATATTCTGATTGACCATGACAAAATCGCAGTTGTCGATTTCGAGACCAGCAGCACTTTAGGCGACCCGGCTTTTGATCTGGGTTTGCTGCTGGGACATTATCTGTTTTATGGCGTAGTAACCGATTGCGAATATGCTGCATGGAACATATTTGAAGCTATCTTACGGCGTTATCTGCTAAGCCGGAATATGAGTCCCGGTGACCCAGTAATTTCCAGGGCGCATGCGTTTGCCGGCACTACGATTTTTACCTTGCTGACACAAAAAAACAGCATTGACACCACTTATTCAACCCGGTTGATGGCTATTGCAGAGAGCCTGCTGTTTAAAATCTTTCCAGTCTAATTGCGAATTCCTCCACGCAAACCAGTTGATTTAGCGGTAGTTTATTAGCTGCTGCGCAAAACTCCATTTTCATATTGCTTGGACAGCATCCTTTTCATTTATTACAAAATATTTACAGGCATATTACTAAAATCTATTGACATGTGAAATTCTCACACGTACTATGTGGGTAAAATTTACACACTATCTTAATTAAGTACGAACCACCTGATAATACCGTGATAAGTTGATTCATCGCGCTAAGCACATTACCCATTTATTATTGATTTAAATGAAACAAAACAACGCTGGCAGAAAAACATTTTTATCATCAGATTACGTGTGAATATTTCCCTTGTATATTGCAAGAACTACATTAAGGTTGAATTTGATCAATGTTGCATTTAATACTTTTCATACTGTTTGTGGTGGTACTGCAAATCTGTGATATGTCCAGCGTGTTGGGTTCCCAACGTGAATCAGCGATCAAATCGGTTGATGAAATCGATTCGTCCACAGTGGACCTCGGCGGCGATGATGAGCGGATTCGCCCCAGAATCGCTCCACAATTCCGGTTTGGCAATATTGATGTCACATTTACCGGTGCAGCGACATTGATCGATAGCCGGTACGAAAGAAATTTTGATTTACACCCTGCCGCAAAAGAAGATCAATTTAATATCAGGCCACTGCTGGATTTCAATACCATCTTTGACTTTGCGCAAGGCTATTCGCTGTTTACTGAACTTCGCATGATCGACAGAGTTAAGTTTGGCGAAGACAGCAAGACTAGCAACAACTTTGAACTGCAGGTACGGGACATGTTTCTGAACATGCCATTAAGACTTGCGCTCCCAGTTACACTACGTATCGGCAGACAACAGTTTTTTGAATCGCGGCGCTGGTATCTGAATGACCGTATGGATGGGATTCAGTTGTTTTCCCGCCTTGGGCTTGTGAACTTTTCTGCCGCTTTTTCTTCACCGGTTCCGGTTGTAAGAGATTCATTTCAATTATTTGATAATTTCTTTCAAAAGCGCCGTCAAACTGACGCGATTTTTAATCTGGATTACGCGCTCACCGAGAACTCAACGCTCGGTTCTTATTTCATCCTGGGGCACAAGCATGAAAACCGACTAACGCCGGACAGAACCCGTAACGAAAACCCCTTTTGGATCGGACTACGATTAGCGGGAGATGAAAGAATCAAGCTGAGCTCAGCTGAATCTGCGTTAACGCAGGATCTCTTAAAACCCAGAATCAAATACTGGCTTGATGCGGCTTTTGTCGGGGGAAATGTTGAATCAAGAAAAATCCGCGGCTTTGGATTAGATACCGGAATTACACTCATCGCGCGCAAATTTGAACAGCGCCCTTTTTTAACGTTTGCATACGCTTTCGGGTCGGGCGATAAAAATTCACAGGATGGCGTTGATCGTAATTTCAGGCAGACAGGGCTCCAGAATAATTCCGGTCGTTTTGGCGGTGTTGTCAATTTTGAATATTACGGTGTTTTGCTTCAGCCGGAACTGAGCAACATGCATATTTTGACGGCAGGGATTGGATTTCGTCCATTTGAGAGAGCCTCGGTGGAATTTGTTTATCACCGCTATTTACAGGATCACGCATTCGGCAAACTGCGTTTGGCATCGATTAATTCGGACCCAAACGAAATTATTAGCACCGACCTGAACGGTATCAATACCCATCTTGGCGATGAGTTTGACATTGTCCTCGGTTACCGCGGTTTTGAAAACATCAGAATACGCTCGCGCGCAGGCTATTTTATCCCAGGAAAGGCATTCAAAGAACCCTCTGCACCAGCTTTCTTTGCACGACTGGATGTTCAGTTTCTATTTTAGCGCTAGCGGGAATTATTTCGCCAAATTACAGCATAAAAAAACAAAAAATTCTTTTAATCAATAGTGTTACAGGGAGAAGAAAAATGAAAGTCAGCGTTATTGGAACTGGATATGTCGGACTTGTAACAGGCGCTTGCCTGGCCGAGACGGGTAATCATGTACTCTGTTTGGATGTTGATGCCAAAAAAATAAAATTGCTGAATCAAGGCAAAATTCCCATTTATGAACCCGGACTCGAAGACATTGTAAAGCGCAACATGGCTGCGGGAAATCTACGATTTACTACTAACGTGGAAGAAACAACCGAGCATGGCCTGATCCAGTTCATTGCAGTCGGCACACCGCCCGATGAAGACGGCTCCGCCGATTTGCAGCATGTCATGCGCGCGGCCGCTACAATTGCGCAGCATATGCGGGAATACAAATTAATCGTTGACAAATCCACTGTACCAGTGGGAACTGCAGATAAAGTCCGCGATCACGTACAACAAATACTCAATGAAAGGAAAATAAACATCCCGTTCAGCGTATCATCCAATCCCGAATTTTTAAAAGAAGGCGACGCTGTCAACGACTTCATGCGCCCTGAACGTATTGTCATTGGTGTCGATGATGTCAAGGCAGCGGAATTGATGCGGTCGCTTTATTTGCCTTTTAATCGCAGATCTGATCGTATCATCGTAATGGATACCCGCTCAGCAGAAATGACTAAATATGCCGCTAATGCGATGCTGGCAACGCGGATTTCGTTTATGAATGAACTGGCACTGCTTGCAGAGAAAATGGGGGTTGACATTGAGAGCGTGCGTCATGGGATTGGTTCTGATTCACGCATCGGCAATCACTTCCTCTATCCCGGCTGCGGATACGGCGGCTCCTGTTTTCCTAAAGATGTACAGGCATTGAGACTTTTTGCCAAGACGCAAGGCCACGATTTGAAGATTCTCGACGCGGTGGAATCAGTGAACAATAATCAAAAGGGCGTACTCCTGGAAAAAATAATCGCAAAATTTGGCAACGATTTATCCAGTAAAAATATTGCTTTATGGGGACTCGCATTTAAGCCCGAAACGGACGATATGCGCGAAGCGCCAAGCCGAAAATTAATAGAAGGACTGTGGTCACATGGCGCCGCAATAACCGCATATGATCCTGCAGCCATGAATGAAGCAAGGCGCATTTTCGGCAACGACCCCCGACTGCGCCTGGTGGATTCACCGATGTCTGCATTGCAAGGTGCTGATGTCCTGGTCATTGTGACCGAGTGGAAAATATTTCGTGTTGCTGATTTTGAAACAATTAAGCAAACTCTTAGATATCCAGCTATTTTTGATGGACGTAACCTGTTCAAACCCAGCGAAGTACGTGCAAAAGGACTTGAATATTTTTCGATTGGCCGGATTTAGTGTGTTGAACTGAAGCAACCGATGTAAGAGCGGATAAAAAATGAAAGTACTAGTAACCGGTGCCGCCGGGTTTATCGGCATGCATGTCGCCAGGCAACTGTTGATGATGCATATTGAAGTGGTCGGTATTGATAACATGAATGATTATTACGATACCCGCCTTAAAGATGATCGTCTAAAACAATTACGTCTGCAACCCGGTTTTCGCTTTATCAAACTGGATATCGCCGATCGTGCGTCCATGGATAACTTATTTTCCGAAGAAAAATTCCAATATGTCATCCATCTTGCAGCTCAGGCAGGCGTCCGTTATTCCCTGGAAAATCCGCACACCTATATCGATAGCAATGTTACCGGCTTTTTGAATATACTCGAGGGTTGTCGCCATCATCCGGTCAAGCATCTGATATATGCAAGCAGCTCCAGTGTTTATGGCGCTAACACGCATATGCCGTTTAGTGTTGACGATAATGTTGACCATCCGGTCAGTCTGTATGCAGCAACGAAAAAATCAAACGAGTTGATGGCGCATTGTTATAGCCATTTATATGGCATTCCGACAACCGGCTTGCGCTTTTTTACAGTTTATGGGCCATGGGGAAGGCCAGACATGTCACCTTTTCTGTTTGTATACGCAATCCTCAAAGGCATGCCGATTAATGTTTTCAATTATGGAAAAATGCAGCGGGACTTTACCTATATTGACGATATCATCGAAGGGATAATTCGAGTGATGGATGCAATTGCACAACCGGATAAGGCGTTTGATCATACTGCGCCTGTTCCCGGGAGTAGCGATGCACCCTACCGGATATACAATATCGGCAACCATACTCCTGTCGACTTAATGACATTTATTGAAACTATCGAAAATACGCTGAACAAAAAAGCAATCAAGAATCTGTTGCCCATGCAACCGGGTGATGTTAAGGCAACCTTTGCTGATATTGATTCTTTGCGGCAGGCAACAAGATTTGAACCTAAAACACCTCTCGATGAGGGAATAGCACAGTTTGTTGCTTGGTACAGGCGCTATTATGACTTATAAACTTCACCAATGACCAACACCAACAATGTGGTATCGAACAACACATATCCAGACCGATAAAAAACATTGCCAATCGATGCGGATTTCAGAAAAATATTAGAAGGCATAGAGCAGAGTAAGTCCTGACCCCCAGTCTGGGCTGCGATCCGAGAATCCCTTTAAACCATAAAAGTTAAGCCTGAAATGATCTCCGAGTCTGTGCGAATAGTAAACCGATAAAGCACGCGAATCTTGTAATCGAAGCGCTGATTGCGCAATGTTAAAACTTGTTCCTATTGTCGCACGGGGTAAGATGCGGTAACCCACGCCGGCACCACCATAAAATACATTTTGTAAGGTAACGCCCTGCGGATCACCAAGAAATTTGTAACCAAAGGTGGTTCTAATGTTGAATTTCGCGATGGACTTAAACAGATCCCCTTGAACGGCGTAGTCAAATTCGCCACTGCCCAATCTTTGTGAAGCGCTGGCCGTAGGAAACTTGACCCGGCCAGTTATATCGAAGGCTATCCCGGTGGACTTGTGGTCAATCAGATTGTAGGTCAGCGCTGCGACAATATCTCCCAAGCCAGAGGCTGTTCTTCTGCTGATCGCGTCGACGTCAATCGCATCGGCCTCAGCACTTGCATCTGGAATTACGCCGATTGGCTCTTCATCTGAATGTGACTTTAAAGGTGCCTCGGCAGCAGTTATTGTTAAGTCGTCATTATTATCCGGGCCAGAGTTGTCGCTACCTGTTCCTGAATTATCATCAACACTATCCAAGTCCGGAGTATCATCATCGCTACCGGAACCCGAGTTATCATCGACACTCCCTGAGCCGGAGTTATCGTCTCCACTTTCCGAATTGGGATCGTCGTCACTATTTCCCGGTCCTGAGTTATCGTCTCCACTTTCCGAATCGGGATCGTCGTCGCTATTTCCCGGCCCCGAGTTATCGTCACCACTTTCCGAATCGGGATCGTCGTCACTATTTCCCGGTCCTGAGTTATCGTCACCGCCACCTGAACCGGCGTTGTCATCACCGCTGCCGGAACCCGAGTTGCCACCATCAACATCACCCGACCCAGATCCGGAATTATTATCATCACTCCCCGACTCTGAATTTTCCCCATCACTCCCGTTACCTGAGTCAGTGCTGTTGTCCAAACAAAAACTGGGATTACTTGAGCTACTGACTGCCAGCTGGTTTTCGGTACAGATAAAAACACCGCCGCCCCCAATATCGCTGGTTCCGATACTTGCAATATCACCCCCGTTTAAACCAATTCTGCTGTCGATAATATCAACCAAACCTGGTCCGAGTATGTTGCCAGGACCGCTGATATTGAGATATGGAATTGTTAGCCGAGCCGACGCGCGCCCAGTAGTGTAGCGCCCGGTAAACGGCACATACCAAATATCAGTGGTAGTAGCGCCACCATATTTTCCTTGTGTAAAGTCCATTCCAGCACTAAAACTGAAACCATCCGCTATTGCTGGATTATGTAGGCCAAGCGATGCGGTAACAATCACCAAGCACATTGATTTTCTCATAGCGCAATAAACCTTTCTTATAAATTTATTTTCATTATTTTTGCTATATGTAACAGGCAGAGACAATAAATTCCCAGTGTCAATTAGCGATCAAAGTCCCTGTCAAAATCTCTATCGAAATCCCTGTCAAAATCCCCGTCGAAATCTCTGTCAATATCTCTGTCGAAATTCTCATGAATATCACGATCAAAATCTCTATCAATGTCCCTGTCATGGTCTCTGTCAAAATCCCCGGCTTGATTACGGTCTAAATCAAAGTTCTGCTCGCGATCAAAATTCAATTCAGAATCTTCACCAGCGTTGCGATCAATATCCTGGTCGCTGTCACGTTCGAAATCACGATCAGAATCTCGATCCTGATCATGATGAGTGTCAATTGATTCAGTTTCGTCTTTTCGGTCAAGTCGCTCTATATCTTTTGCGCGATCTTCGTGACCATTACCTTTTCGGGAATCGTCAGTGTCCCGGTCTTCCTCCCGTCTCCTGATATCCTGTTCCGCCGAACTCTCTTGTTCCAGCCTGGCAGCGGAATCTTTAAATTTACCGGACTCATGTTGTTCTGACGAATCTTCTGATTTCCCGGATTTCGAATCAGAGCTTGAACCACGATTATCGCTCTGAATGTTTTGACGTATCTTTTCCTGTTCGTCATCATTCTGCAGACTTTCTTCAGAATGCCGCGCCGAATCATTAGCCTGCGGTACGCTGTTATCGATATAAACGCCATTGATATCCTGCACGAAAGGTATTGGTTTGAGCTCCACTTTATCGGCAACAACCTGGTTATCAGGCGTAATCCGTCCACTCACCTGTATGCGCTGATTCATTTGCAGCTTTTCATTTTCTGTCCCGGCAATTTGGGCCGCAGGAATCATTCTGATATTCCGGTTATTCAATTGAAGCGCCTGATCCTTGACTGCGTGGACATACCCCTCCATCACAACACGGTTGACATTACCCAGGCTGCGCCATGTTGGATCAACCCGCACAGTTTGGGCCTGTATACTCGCTCCATTCCAACTGCCTTTGATGGAAACTTCCCTGCCTTCACTCAGACCCGTTAAATGCGCCTGCGGATCAAGTTCAATTCGGGTACCATCAACCACAATTTCATTGGCGTTTATCTGGGTAATCGTACCGTTAATGATGGCGTGTTCTATTGGCGCAATCGACTGAACATGCGATGCAATAATTTTTCCGTTAGCCAGGCGATGTCCACTTACGCGTACCCATTCACCCATAGCCAATCTTTCCGGAGTATGTTGCTCCTGGAGCTGAATGTTTTGATTGATTACCCGAATTTCCTGGGAAGCATGGTCGATCTGCGTTACCGGTCCGACCGCGGCATGCATAATTGCAATGTGTCTCGCGGCAACTTCATCGCCAAAACCCTCGGCACGCACGACGACAATCTGACCGGCAGTCAAGTCTCGCAGGGTTGAAGGAGAACCATCCATAGAGACGGAAGTACTGGAATCATAGTGGATTTCTATGCCATTGACGCAAATACTGGCAAAACCGGTAATAATGCCAATGATACCAGTCCCGCCGATACCACCATCCTCCGTCAATTTATCACCAGTCCCACCGATGCCACCTTCACTCGCTACCTTTCCACCCGTACCACCGATGCCACTGCGGTCAATTCCTGTGCCGCCGATACCTGATTGCGTCACTTTATCGCCCGTACCGCCAATTCCTGAACTGGCCGCAGCCAGCGGATTTATCAGCGATGAACCCGCTTCACACAAGTTTTTGCTCTGTGCGTCGGTTGATAATATCAAAGCGCAGACGACAATGAGCAAACTCAAAATTCTGGCTAATGGGTTTACTGAGAACAAATCGTAAATTTCAGATGAAATTTCACGCTGACAGATGCGTCGGGTACTTTTCATGTAACGAGTCTCGTGTGAACTGGTTGTCTATGGTCAGATCGGGTGGGCTTATCCGTCTTACTGAAAAAATATATACCTGAGGTCATACAATGCAGTATGCCATTCTTTAATAAATCATTATTTTTTGGCGGGAAACACAATATCCCTGCCAGTATCCCTAAGTCGGACCAGATCCCGAAACTTGGACGCCAGCAACAGGCTTGCTATTACGACACTGGCTTGAAAAAAACTGATCACAATCAACTCAAGCAATAACTTGTAGCGCATCGACCATAAGGATAGAAGCTTATATTCATGGTTTTCAAACATGGAACAATTAAACCCGATCAAATCAACTATCTGTTCAGGTGAGAGCATATGCAGCGTACAGACAGGACGATCTGTGCTCGCCTGCGTTCCTTTGTTAGCAGGTTCAGATCGCGTAAATAACCCACTTAACCCGACAACTTTCAAGCCCTGCTCGCACAGCCATTTACTCCCATAAACAGCGCCTAACGCATCTCCAGCGGCAAATATCACACCGCCAATGTTTTCACTGGCCATTTGTGACCGGCATAGCGACCGGGTTTCTTTCTGGAATATGCCGTCAGCGATTTCAAGTACAATGATATCCACGCCTGCCGCCTCCAAATGATTCATCAGAAGCTTAAAAGTGGATTCCAGTTGCGTATTCGTTATCTGGTAAGTCGACGGATACCCGGCATCAATGAAATCCAGGACAAGTTCGGCACCTGCATCTTTCATAAAGTGAACATCCCTCGGGGAACCGGTGCCGGTAATTTTCGCTGCGCCAACATTTAAACCCGCCGCCGCGAGACCACGTATAAGAAACGCCGCGCTGGTTGTTTTTCCCGCATTCATGGAAGTCCCCAGTACAGCGATAGTAGGCGTGCGCTTTTTCAAAGACCGTGAGGACGAGGACGAAGCTTGCCTGCGCTTTTTGGGTTTCAAAGCCCAATCGGCTATATTGAGCGGATTTCCCAGATTATCGCCAATCAATCCGATTGGGGTAATTTTAGTTGCGGGACGAATCGCGCTATGCTTCGAAACAACTTTGCTAGCGATACCGCCAGCCGCCACCAGGTGGCATGATGACAGATCAAGCGGCAACTCTACCTCAAATTGGTCAGGCGCATACAGCCTTCCGTAACAAACAATAATCAGGTCGCCAGGAAACAAAATATGCCGCCAACCAGTACTGCTTTCAATTTCCATGTGCTGCCCCAGCTCATCCACTCTGGTCAGAACCAAATTTCCAGTACTTGGCGCTATATCACCTGCAACCAGGGTTAACGCGCCTTCAAGCTTAGCTTTTCGACAGCTGTATGCAATTTTGGCCTGTTGACGCATTTCTGGAGACAAAACCTTGACTATTTTTAAACCAGATAATCCTGTTTCTGTAACTGTACCGGTTTCTATCTCGTATTTTTTTTTGTTGATGTTCTGCATGGCATTTTTCCGTAAAGCGGATCAAACATATATATTTAATTTTGTAATTACATAAGGTTTGTTTTTGAGAGTGGGTTCTTAAACTTTAATTTTTCTTATTACTGACTGATTAAATTAATACACAAATACAATGCCTCAGGTAACAGGGCTCTGCGATAAGCCTCCCGCGGGAGGCTTATCGGGATTTATGCCCTTGATTTATGATTAATAAACTAAGAAAAAATAGTTAACCGATAACTATTCCGATGAATTTAAAGGGTCGAGCTGCTGCGGTGTTAATTGGTTTTTCCAGCTTTGCGGCAGATTTTGCACCCAGCCGTTATAGACCACTGGGATAGGTAACAATCCCTGACCACCCATTCCATCAAGTGCTGTAATCGTGTCGTCTGACGCGGTATTGCTAGTCGAAGTCAACAAAATTCTGCCAACAACTTTAGCGTCAGCCGGATTGCCGTCACCGTTGGGATCGATATCGACAACTTGCAGCACATTGGCTGATTGACTGCTGACATAGGCGTAATAACCGCCTCCAGCTTTGGCGCCAAATTGCACGCCGTGACACCCAGCAGCACAAGGCAGCGAAGCCACCAGCGTATCCGTTTTGGTATCCACAATGGTGATGGTATCGGTCAAAATATTTGCCGTTACCATGGCTATGCCATCCGGACTGACCGGTGTCTGAATCGGCAGGCCGCCAACCGGGCCGTTAATTTCTCCGGTTAACGCATTATAATTTTGTAGCAGATCTATGGGTGGTGCAAATTCCTTTCCAGTAGCCGTTTCAATAATAGCGAATGTACTGTCCAGGAAATTGGCAACATAATATTTACTGGAATCAGGCATCATGCCGGTAGCAATCGGATGCGATTCTACACTGCCGGTAGGGACAATATCCTGTATGCCATCGCGCACGAAGTCATAAATGGTAGAGTCTCCAGTAAATACGTTAGGGGTTACCATAGTGCCGCCGTCGTGACCCATCCAGTGCGCATGCGGGCCTGGCCGGCCGACATCAATGCGTCGCTCAATGCCGCCGGCAAGCGGTGACAACTCGACGACCGATTCATTCCGGTCCGAGCCGTTGATAGAAACATGCAGTTGATCGGTATCCACGCGCGTCATCACATGTGCCGGCGCTTCTCCGACTTGAATCCGGTCAATAAACTGGCCGGATACGCGGTCGAAAATCGTCAGCTTGCTGTCAAACCACTCTGTGACATAGATGAGGTTTTGATCGCGGTCGGTCCACATATTGTGCGGATTGTTCAGTTCGACATCCGGCAAGAATACTTTGCGTTTCACTTGCCAGTCAGTTGCGTCTACAACAGCCGCAGCGCCCGGCTTGCGTTTATTGGCTGTTCGTTCAAACTGCGTATTTACCCAGACTTCACCAACTCCATCATGCTCTGGTTTCATTAGAGAAGGCAAAGCAGTATCGTTGCCATAGCGTGCTTCCAGCACACTCGCGAGATCAACCACCGCACCACCTGTAATGCGAACAGGAACACTTGGATAATTAATATGCCATGGGTCTGATGATGAGAAGTTTTGCCAGTTACCCGGCTCGGTCAATACCATAAAACCGCGCAGCAGGCGTGTTGCCAGATCGCTGCTGGTAGGTACGGTAATGCCATTAATCAGTGTAATCGATTCACCCAGATCGAGGCCTTCGGTATTCGGATCGTCAACGATCACTGCGCCAAGCATGTAGGGATGCACCTGACAGAAAAAGACGTACAGGCCAGGTGTTCTTAACGTGACACTTTCACTGCCTTTTTGCGGATCGGTATCAAAAGGCATGTTTCTAGCGCCAGTTGGATAAAGCAGACTGGTATAGGTATGCACGGTATTGGAGCCGTCTCTTGTAAAAACAACTTCAACACCCGGCGTGCCAACCCCGAGTGAGCCCAATCCGGCTACTGGACCGTTGGCATTTCTGTACCAGTTTCCCGGTCCGTCGTTTAATTCAAAAGTGATCCGCCGGTCGCTCCCTTTTGCCCAGACCAGCCCCGGAAGAACCATCAAAATAATCATGATTAATAATTTTTTCATATCATTTCCCTTATTTTAAAACCAGACCGGCAAAAGCACTAAAACGGTCCAATCATTGTGTAACCGAAAAGTTGTCTATTACTTAAATTTCCGAACAGCAATTAACCGAGCGTATTACTGAATCCAATAATCTATTTCTTGAAAATTAATTAAAGCAATCGATTGAAAGATTTATCCAAACTTCCAGTTACAAACTTATGCGGCAATTTCACAATACAAATACCTAACACTGAATAAATTGCGTGTGCTTTTAACACACGGTATATCCGGTTAATCCGCAAAAAGGTTCAAAATATGCAATAATTCTCATTAACTTAATTTATCGTTTTGTGCGCCCCTGTTGTACACCCGTCCATTTAAGCGACTCAATTCACTGTATAATATGAAAAGATTTTTTAAATCATGAAACCGAATTCATGATTCATTAAAACATTTTGTTGCAAATAATCGCTCAGCATCAATACTGACAAGGTGTTTAACCGTGTCCGCTTGTTGTTTAAGCTTCCTTTCGATATCCTTGCTAAATGAAAAAGCCCTTCACCAATCTGGCACAGCTGCTATTATTTTGCGCACTACTTTTTTTTAGCACAGCCAGCTGTCATGCTGAATTAAGCGCAAGTGTGACGGGGACAACTGATTATTTCTGGCGTGGCTATACTAAAAGCGATAAAAAACCATCCATTCAAGCCAACATCGATTACGAATTCAAAACCGGATTTTATTTGGGATCCTTTTTGTCTTCAGTTAACTTTGCCGATCATGACTTCGAAAACCGCTCAAAACTGGAATTTAGGCCTTACTTTGGTTACGCATATCGAATAGCCAAAGACTGGCGATTTAATGTTGAATGGAATCGTTATATTTATGATGGAAACATTTTTGGCAGACATGCTGATTACAATGAATTTTATTTCTTTACGCACTTTCGTGATTTACTGACATTTGGCCTCGCTTTTTCTGAAAACAGCTATAATCAAAAACATATGTCATTCAGTTATGAAATGACCGGACGCTATCCCATTACCGATTCCATCGAATTTTCCAGTTCTTTCGGTTACAACAAACAAAAAAAGAATCTGCATTATGACTATGTCTATTGGACTTCAGGATTTACCATGCATTTTTCGCGTAACATAGGTATCGATTTACGTTACTACGGTTCTGCTCACGCCGCTTCAAAAGAAATCAAACCCTTGGATTGGCAATTCGAACCCGATGCGGTCGGTAATCGCGTGCTGTTCTCGATCACTTTTGGAATCTAATTTTTTTTGCGATGCATTGAACTATTTAATTACACTCAGGGATTAACGGGCAAGTGAAACTAAAATAACAGCGTCTCATTAAATAAATGAACTATGGCCACATCACCCGAAAATAATAAAGAAAGTATCTATGCCTCACCGAAAATGCGGGCGAGAGAACAGCAGTTAATTACTGAAACAGCAGCCGGAAACGAAAAGGCGTTTGAGCAACTTTACCAGCTATATTTTAGTCGATTGTTTCAATTTATTTTTCGCATTACGCGTACGCAGAACGGCATTGAAGAAGTGATTAATGATGTGATGTATGTCGTTTGGGATAAGGCTTCAACCTATGATCAGACATGCCGTCCGTCAACCTGGATACTTGGCATTGCTTACTTTAAAGCACTGAAAAGTGTTGAAAAATCCGTGGCAGATGAAGATCGGTCCTTTGAATTTAATGACGAACTGGATTATTTTCCTGATAAAGGAACACATTGGGTTTCTCAGGTGGAAACCAGTAATTGGCTGGAAGTTGCATTCAGTCAGTTGTCGACTGAACAGCGAGCAGTCGTTGAAATGACATATTTTCAAGGCCTTCATTACAATGAAATCGCCGAAATTATGCAATGCCCGGAAAACACCGTAAAAACCAGAATGTTTCATGCGCGAAAAATTCTGGCAAAATCACTTCAGGACGATTAATGGCAGGAGCGAGGGATTTCAGTGAATAGCAAAATCAATAGTAATCATGAACATCGTAAGGTATGGAGTCTTTTGCCTTGGTTTATAAACCAAACGCTGAGTGCTACGGAACAAGCACGGGTAGAAAGTCATATCAGAACCTGTATTACATGCCGAATTGAATTAAAACAGCAGCGGCAAGTCTATGAAAATATCCAGCAGGCAGAACTTTTGCAACAAATATCTAACGCGTCATTCAATCAACTAAAAAAGCGTATTGACACACAGCCCGCTTCTCTATTTGCGTCCTTTCGCAAAAGACTCGATAATTTTCAAAAATTTTTCTTTCAATTTCCCGGCCTTGGAAAACAATTTGCGTTGACTTTCGGAATACTGCTAATAACAACGACGCTTATATTCAATGCAACGCTTGAAAAGCCCCAAGCGGGAAGCGAATATCGGACTTTGGCTCAGTCGCCTGAACCGCTTCAGGAAATTAAAAAACCTAATTTGATACGAGTCATTTTTACAGACGAAACTGACGTGGCGCAAATCGACACTATCGTAAGCAGTGTTTACGGCCATATAGTTAATGGGCCATACAAAAATGGTGTTTATGAAATTCTTATAGATAGTGAACAAAAATATTCTATGGAAGCAACCGATGCCATTCGTGAGTTGCGTGACAACGCAAATGTCATTTTTGCCGAACTGGCGCATGTCTCACTTTCATCCGAATGAGCCCGCTATGTTTATATCTTTTTTAAAAAAATTTCTGGTGTTTATTACCTTGCTGTTTATGGCTCTGAGCACTTCTGTGTTGCCAGTCAGCGCCAAGCAGGATTTGGTAATTGATCCATTACTTTTTGACATTAATTATACTGACCGCATTATTCTGGTCACATATTCCGACAAACACATCAAGCGCATCCCTGTCGGCCAACCTAATCATGCGTATCGCAAAAGAGGTGAGTATGGCAATTCATCCTGGAGCCAAAGAGTTGCCGCCAGCATAGAGGCAGATTACAAATTAAAAATGCTGACACAATGGTCGATCAGTGAAATTGGTGAACACTGTGTTGTCTATCTGATTAACGAAAATCAGTCAATGGCTGAAATCATCACCGCATTATCCAATGATAACCGTATCGACAATGTTCAGTTGATGTCTACGTTTAAAGTGCTGGCTGAAGAATACAGCGACCCTTATTACCGGCTGCAATCAAGTATTCATCCGTTCAATCTGGAAAAAATACACAGCCAGACAACCGGCAAAAATGTAACAATCGCAATTATTGATACTGGCGTGGACATAAAACATCCGGATTTGGAAGGCCAGGTTAACGTCATTAAAGATTTTGTTACCCATCAGTCCACTGATTTTTCCAGTGACGGACATGGCACGGCTATTGCCGGCATAATTGCCGCCAAAGCAAACAATGGACAGGGTATAGTAGGCTTGGCACCTGATAGCCGCATCGTTGCCATGAAGGCTTGCTGGGAAGTATCTAAAGGAAACTTAGACGCAGTTTGCAACAGCTTTACTCTGGCTTTGGCGCTTAACACCGCCATAGATATGAAAGTAGACGTCATTAATTTAAGTTTAACCGGACCTCACGACCCCCTTTTGGCCAGATTGATCGATACCGCTGTTCGGCAAGGCATTATTGTCATCGCCTCTCAAACCGACCGGCAAGATGACAAATCCGGTTTTCCGGCACAACAACCGGGCGTGATTGGTGTACAAAGCCACAATCACATGCTGCAAACATCGTATAAAACGCAAGCCCAGATTGTTCCCGCGCCTGGAGAGCAGATTCTTACTACGCTTCCAAACGGGGCTTACGACTTTATTTCCGGCAATTCAATGGCCACCGCCCATGTCACCGGCCTTGCTGCCTTATTATTACAACTTGAGCGCGGACTGACCAACCAGGATCTTTACAAATTGCTAGTTAAAGCAGACGAACCTAAATTTTATGAATTATTCAACACGAATTCGACCAAACTTATGGTAATAAAAGCCGGTCATAAGCATTAAAGCATTGAATCATTAAATCATTGAACCGATATTTTCCTCACAGTCGTATTTACTCGTATTCATTAATCAGCGCTATTCTGACAGGCTTGAAAAAGATATTACCGCTTATATCACGCTAAAAGGAATAGCAAATATAGAATGAGCAATACAGAAATTTAAATTAATCTAATACTCGAATTTAGCTTATCACCTCGAAGACCAGTTACGCAGCATATACTCTTGTCATCGCAAAACACAAACACTGAACACTACAGCAGCCCTTAAGCTGTCCAGTCCTAAAATTAATTTAGAATTCAGCCAGTTGGAAAATTCTGCACTAAACGTAAATAACGGTCGAAACTATCGCAGCAAAAAGATACACACCGAGACAGTACCATCTTCTTTTCGATACGAGCGATGTGCTCACACCTAATGTAGCTGATCGTCGACAACACTACCAATTAAATCATTCTGAATACACCTTGATCGATACACAGAAAAAGAAACAGCCGAGAATCGTCCAAGGCTCGACACAATCTGTGTCCATTGCAATAAAATAGCGCGTAAAATGAATACAAACAACCGTAATCAAACAACAATGCACCCAACAAAAATGCTATAAAGCATCAATGAAACAGCTCATACACCCAGGCTTATTGATTGTTGTAACGACTATTATGCTTTCCGGTTGTTTGTCACCGATGACGCTAAATAGAGCGGTTATTGTGTATGACGAAGCAGTGACCAAAGCCGAATCAGAGCAGTTGTTGATCAATATTGCCCGCGCACAACATCATCAGCCTATCCATTTTACAAGAGTTCCAAATATTGCCGCCACATTTGACTTCCGCATGAACGCCGGCGGCACTCCCGCACTGACGGGTAATTCAGGAGGCTTACTGATGCCACTTTTTGGAGGAAGTGTCGCTGAGAATCCCACTTTCACCATTGTTCCGATTGAAGGCGAAGAGTTCACCAAAAGACTGCTGACACCGTTTCATCAAAATAAGTTTACCCTGTTGCTGCGACAACATTTCGATGTTGATTTGCTGTTACGCATGATGGCACAGGAGGTGCGTCTTCAACCCGGTAGGCCGCAAGATCTGGACATGTATAAAGCATTGAATGATCAAGATCACTATTTTTATTTTAAACGTGGCAGAAAGCATGGCAATTCGCGTTCTATTCATTTGACCGAAGCCCAGGAACATCGTTTACGCCTCCGGCAACAGCGCCATCGCAAACAAGCGGTGTACATAAACAGCCCTTCCGACCCGGCCGCATACGAAATGTTCCGGCGTGTCGTATTACACCTCTCGGCAATTCAGGATCAAAAACAGCTCTATGCCGAACCGTTGACCTTTGAGCGTAGCTGGACTATTCCTGCCGATTCCGTATCAGCGGAAGGATTTCAGGCTTTGGAAAAAGAGTTTACTGTACTCTACAACCCGCAGGACAATACCTATACCTTGAGCAAACAGTTGTTGGGCCCAGTTTTGATCACGAATTATGATCCCGATATCTTATGCTGTGAGGAACGTGCCGAATTATATGACCTGACGAGCCCCTGGATTGGCAACGATGTCGCGTTTGATATCCGTCCCGGCTACCCCGGTGGTGAATGGCCGATTCAGGGTTCTTTCCGGCTCAGAAGCTTTCATGCTATTCTAAATTTTCTCGGCCATTCACTGGGTGAAGAAGCTGAATATTCTGTAGAAAAAGATCCACGTACACCACAAATTGCGCGAAACGAGAACCCCAGAATGACCATGGATTTGATTGTATCAGATTCATTACCAGCAGAATCTGGTCTATTCGTCAAATCGCATGACAAGTACTATGCGATCAATAACGCAGCACCCTACTCACATTGGAATCAGAATGCTTTTCAACTGTTGTACATTCTTTTTCGCATGACTGTTACGGATGCACCGCTCTTTGGTGTACCGGGCATTACTATTGCAAAATAGCATCCATTTAAATTATAAATACCAACATCATTAAGATGTGATGTCCAGAACAGGAAAGTATCGGATGCTACCGGTAGATCACGCCTATATTGCCGCACGTTAGTACGCTATTTCACTTCATACAGGAGTCTGAACATTGAATCATTTGACCGAGATGGAAATCAATGCACTCAACGAAGCGCTTGATGACGAATATCGCGCATGGGCAACTTATGACCAGGTGATTGCCGATTTTGGTGAGGTTCAGCCATTCAGTAATATACGCGAAGCTGAAAAAAGACATATCGCAGCGCTTTGCACGTTGTTTACGCAATACAATTTACCCATACCCGAAAATCCCTGGCCAGGTAAGGTTGAACGATTTGCCAGTTTGCAGGCCGCCTGTGAAGCGGGTGTTGCAGGCGAGATCGCCAATGGCGAAATGTACGACCGCTTACTGAAAACAACCAATCGACCAGATATAAAAATAGTGCTGCGTAATCTGCAGGATGCTTCTCAACAACGCCATTTACCAGCTTTTCAGCGGTGCATACAACGCTTAGCCCGGTAAACATATCCTGGCAGAAAATGCGACCAAACCACAAAAAAAATCCATATGCAAAGAATCGGTGTGCCCATACGTATTTACACGTATTTATTAATCCAACCTGTTTTGATAAGGTATGCTTGAAGTGTTGATAGTTATATAACGCTGTAATAAAGATCCGATAAACTGTGCGGCTGATTTGAATTGGTTTTGAGGCTTGATTTCAGCACGCAACATTGAAAAGGAGTACATCATGCGAAGAATCTATTTTCTAGTACCTGATATCAACGTGACGAAAAAAATCGTTGACGAACTGCTGCTGACTCGTGTTGAAGAAAAACATATTCATGTCATTGCAAAGCGCGGCACGCCGCTTGAGAATCTGCCGGAAGCCAATCTGTTACAAAAAAGTGATTTTATTCCCGCAGTGGAACAGGGCATTGCACTGGGTGGCGCCACCGGTCTGCTTGCCGGGTTGGTTGCAATTGCATTACCACCTGCATCGACAGTTATTGCAGGCGGTGTTTTACTAGCCACAGGATTATCAGGAGCAGGTCTAGGTGCATGGCTGGGCGGTATGGTTGGCATGAGTATCGGCAATCGGCGCATCAAGGAATTTGAAAATGCGATTGAAGCCGGAGAATTTCTGGTGCTGGCTGATGTCTCACCCGAGCGCGTCAATGAAATTGAAACGTTAATCAAACAGCATATACCACAGGTCGAGGTCGAACAAACCGAACCCAGGGTCCCAGCCTTTCCATGATTAATAACCAGCCAATGCTTCATTACTGCCGGATCCGTGTCATCAGCGACAGTTGAAAAATGATCTCTAGGCAGTCAGTAGTCCGTACAAGGCAAAAACAGGTTAAAAAAACGACTTATCGATAATAAAACGCATTTTAGCCTGTTTTTGCTGCCGCAGCAGCGATGCAGCTAGTTTCTCGGCGGGCTGTTAAACTGTGCACAAAATGACCAGACAGGATTGACAAAAATCCTTCTTTCAGTCATTAATACCTGATAAGATTGAAACACCTCTGATGACTGGCGGCCTTCGGTCATTTCTGTTCTTTACCATCAGTCTTTTGAATTCAGGTATAAATCCTACCAATTTTCTTTTTAAAAAGAATTCAACCTGGCTATTTGGTTCGACAGGATTATATTCGATTTCTTTAGTCCTGATTATTTCAGTTGGAAGACGTTTTAACGTGTATTGTTTTTTTTCGGCAAAATGCAATAGGGCATATTAAAGCTAACTTGGATGAAGGGAATAAGTCTATGCGAAAAGAAATACTATCAGGTCTACTCGGATTGTTGCTAGCCCTCTACCTCGGGCCAGTGCATGCGTTGACAATAAACCTGAATGATGTCGGCGGTGTAAAGAATACTCCTGCTGAAACAGGCGTTCAAAAAGCCGCAACATTTTGGGAATCTTTATTAACTGATAATGTCACGGTGAATCTTAACGTGGGCTTTGATACGCTGTCACCGAATGTGCTCGGGCAAGCCTCCAGCTCAATTATAACAGTCAACTATTCTGCGGTACGCAATGCACTGATTGCCGATGTAAAAACGCGTTCTGATCTTACGGCGACACAAAACCTGGCGGCAGGCCCGACTTTTGATACCTTCATTAATCGCACTTCAGATCATCCCAACGGTGCTTTCAGTGCGTCACCCTATCTGGATAACGATGGTGGCATAAATAACGCCAATGTTTATATGACACTAGCCAATGGACGCGCTATAGGTTTATATCATAATCCATTCGTCTTCGACGGTACGATTAACTTCAACACCGATCATGTGTGGGATTTTGATAATAGTGATGGTATAGACAGCAACGCCTTCGATTTTGTAGGTGTAGCAATACATGAAATTGGCCATTCGCTTGGTTTTATAAGCGGCGTTGACCGATTGGATTCGGGCAGCCTCGGTAGTACTACCGATAACGATTATTTGTCCACCACATTGGATCTGTTCCGTTATTCTGACTTAAGTGCTATTTCCGGTGTAACAGATATGTCAGCAGACCATCGGGACAAATTTTTTTCAATCGATAACGGCTCAACAAATCTGGCCTTTTTTTCAACGGGAAAGCATTTTGGCGATGGCTATCAGGCAAGCCACTGGCGTGACAGGCATGGACTAGGCGTCATGGATCCCACTTTTTCGCGAGGTGAACTTGGTTTCGTAACGCCGGAAGATCTTTTGGCCCTTGACGTTATCGGTTGGGATGTTTTGCCTGCAGTACCAGAGCCTTCTACTTTTGCACTCCTAATGATGGGACTTGCTGTAATCGCGTTTAAACATCGTCACGAAATAAACCGCGCAAGCCGCAATGTACGACCATCGCCGGAAGACAAAACACCACTTTCGCATTCATAAACGGCACTTGTGAAAACTTGCCGCCAGAGCGTCATCTTGCCCGAAACAGGGCGACTTTCGAGTGATCCGGCAAGATAGCATTAAGCTGCCAGGATGGACTGTTTTCAATACAACCAACCCCGGCAGGGGTTTCACCGTGAATATGCTCAGGTTTGAAAATCACCCTGGCTTGCTTTTAGTAATCACAACCAGAGGCAGCTGTCAGAACTTCCAGTAACTGGCAACCTTCCAAACGCACCTGTTCTCTACCATCAACCTCTTGAATCCAGGTTGGTAACTTGCGAATTTTATTTTTTAAGCAGCGTTCAACCTGAGTATTTGATGCGGAAGGATTACTTTCAATTTCTTGAATGTATTTAAACGCACTTCCAAAGCTTTTACGTTGAGCACGACTGTGTGAGCAAGTAAACAAGCTATACATGCGGTAACCTTTTTCGTTGAGGCATTTGGCAAATGACTCGAGTTTATACTGCCGTGAATCATTTTTCTGATCTGCCACACTTGCTGTGGCAACACCAACCCGATCAAGCATTATCTGTTCTTCTGGTGCCAAAACTTAAGTTTTGTGCTGGAAGGTCTGCATATCGAACGATCTTGCCAGCAATGCCGTAACAGCAAGATAAGGACCGCCAGTACACGGCAGCTCGACCATAGCGACAAAGCCCCCAATGGAAACGATACCTAGACCCGTAATTTTCGTAACCATTTTGGAAAGCTTTTCCTTGTATGAAAGTGCGATTTCCAGTGATATGACTTAAGTGTCATGAGAATTTTCTTATCCTTGGATGCGTGTAACAAGACTGAGGATAGAAGCAGCAAAACACCGATTGCGCATGGATTAATCTAATCGATAATAGCCGCACTTAATTCTGAAGAACAATAAATTATTTATGGTGCATATGTTTGTGCGTATGCCCCGGAATAGCATGCCGCGCATGATCGCTGAGCTGCGCATCAAACCATTGGTGTATCGCACTGATAAAGCTTGACAACCGGGTGGAATAATTGATCTGCGCACCTTCAGGAAGTTCATGGTACTCAATTTTGAGCTGTTCAGAATTGGCTGATTTCAATACCGTTAATCCCGGCATGCTTTCTCCGTGAATACGCTCAGGTCTGGAAAAATTACCCTGGCTAAATTCTACTGAAATTTCCAATAAGTGTTCGCGTATCAGCTGAATCTGTTCAGTATCTGACGTGTCTTTGGCGATGACCTGCTGGATACCACCATCGGCCGTTTTTAAAAAAATATGTATCGTTTTCTCCAAATCAAATGGCATGACATGTGCACCACGTTCGGCGACTTCATCAAGCCTTTTTTCGTAGGCCGGTTCCGCAGCATACACAGCGATCACACCCGCTGGCATTGATAACATAAATCCTGTTAAAAAATATAATAAATGCATTATCATGCACCTTAGCGTATGCCGTTTAGCCACGGTCTAAAATGATTTAAATAGTTCAATACGGTACACCCAGCATCGCGCCGCTGATGCGCGATCACACGCTTAACGAGACTGCGCATCAGCATTGTATTTCCTACTTATTCGGCGTTTTTAGCTGTTAACGATCCCAGAAATGCCTTGATATCCCGGATCATGCCGTGTCCGACATGATCCATGCCCAGTTGATGTTTTGCCATTAACCGGATGGCTTCATCAAGGGTCTCAACAGAGCCGTCATGAAAATACGGCGCTGTTTTGGCAATGTTTCTCAAGCTCGGCACTTTAAAAACATGTTTGTCGCTTTCGACCCCGGTTACGTCGTAGCGCCCCGGATCCGATGTTTCAAAAGGCACCACCAGGCCGATTTTTCTGTAGGAATTTCCGCCGATGACCGCACCATTATGGCAATTGACGCAGCCCATATTGACGAATTTTTTCAGTCCTCTTTTTTCGCTTTCATTCAACGCATTTTTATCGCCTTTGAGAAAGTCGTCAAACCGTGACGGTGTTAACAACGTGCGTTCGAAAGCACCGATGGCCACGCCAACATTTTTGTACACCAAAGGATCTTTCTCATCGCCGAACGCTTCGGCAAACAGCGTTTTATAGTCGCCAATGGCTTTCAGTTTTTTTACCACGGCCTCCTCGCTCGGCATACCCATTTCGACGGGATTCAAGATCGGGCCCAACGCCTGTTCCTCTACGGTGCCCGCGCGTCCGTCCCAGAATTGGGCGATGTGAAGCGCCGCATTCATCGTGGTCGGCGAATTTCTGCCGCCGCGTTTGCCCTCATGGCCAGGCGAGGTCGATTCATTATCCACGCCGAAATTACTGAGACTGTGGCATGAATTGCATGAAATCTTGTCATTGATTGACAACCTTGGATCCATATACAGTTTTTTACCCAGTTTGATCAATGCGGCGTTCTTTTTCGCGTCAATAATGGATTCGGGTAACGGTTCGAAAAACTGTTTTAGACGGGTCTCGTCCAGCTTGTGGCCATGGCCATGACCACCACCATGCATACCGCCTTCATGATCATGCCCGCCGCCGTGCCCATGGCCGCCACCATGTTCGCCGTCTTCATGGTCGCCATGTCCGTCACCGTGCATGCCACCCTGTTGTCCGTGCCGCTCCTGATGCCCGGTATCACTGCGTTTCTCGGTATCTTGCTGTGCGTATGCCTGCGCACTCAAAAAAAATGTGAGTAATAATAAAATCAGTTTCATATAACCTCCATTGTTTATAAAAAAACTCGGTTGATTCCAACCTGTTAAAACCATGTTGCCTTAGCCCAGCATTCCACGAATCGTTCCATTCTTCATCAATACAATAGCGAAAATTTCAGGATAAAAATATACGTGCCAATACTTACGCGAACTCATAACCTACCGCAGCAACTTTATGTTTTCATTCCGGCGTCGGTAATGCGCTAATACCAGTCTTGTCAGAAGTCATCAGGACATCCATGACAGTTTTAAATTGCAACACATGCCAGACGAAGATGCCCGACTTTGACATGACATCAAAGCCGGGGAAGAGCCATCGGAAGGAAGATTTGTGGAGGGAGTAATTCGCATCAATTCGACGACCCCGATGGCCCGGGGGGGGGAAGACCTAGTGACTGAATGAACACCCGGGTTGCAAAGCCGGGAAAAGCAAAAATCAGTAACGGTATTATCTGCCTCATCACGGATAAAAACAATGTGACATATTGCCGCACCCCGTCAGATGTACACGTCATGCCAGTATTGCGTCATAACGACCGCCCGCACAATGCAAATCTATGTGCTACACAACTATGTGCTACACAACCAATGAACGCGCACAACAGTATATGCAGCCAATCGTCACATCTGAGACTGCAGGTAATCCTGTATTCCAATCTTCTCAATCAGGCCCAGTTGTATTTCCAGCCAGTAGGCGTGGTCTTCCTCGGTTTCGGCCAGCATGGCCTCGAGAATCTCCCGGGTCTGATAATCCCGCTCCTGCTCACATAATGCGATCGCGTTGCGCAATGCGATGATTACCGAGCGTTCCAGTTCCAAATCGTTTTTCAGCATTTCCGGAACATCCTTGCCGATCCTGAGCAGACTGCGGTTACCGACAGCAGGTACGCCCTCCAGCAGCAGAATCCGTTTGATCAAAAGATCCGCATGCTGTTTCTCGTCATTCATTTCATGATCGATGCGCGCGTAAAGTTTGCTGAACCCCCAGTCCTCATACATGCGTGAATGGGTAAAATACTGGTCCATGGCAGTCAGTTCTTCTGCAAGGAGCTCATTCAGCGTATCGATGACTTTTGCATTGCCTTTCATAGGATATTCTCCTTACCAAATGTTTGGAATGGTTTGAAAATCGTTAAGTTCCGGGCGACCGTAATGTCATATTTACCTGTTCCCCAAGGGAATTATTCAAGAAGCGGACGCCCGAAACAGGTCGATGGTAACGGATTCGCACTGTCCAATATCAACATTGGATGACAAATTCAAGGCGTATTATTATAGGAGTTCGGAGATACAGATACAATAGTATCCCATTGATTATAACTATCAATCATTATTAATAGCGTTTATATCCGATACCTGAAACAACCAATTAAAGAACGAATTAAGAAATCGCGGCAATCAGTCTGTTAAGTGAATGCATTGATCGTAAAACGATGCGCTTCACTGCATTCAGCCCATCCAGCGGAAATGAAATGTAGTGCACATCACCGGGCAACTGGAATTTGCGATATGCGATCGTTATAATATGGGTTTGGTTTTTCCGGAGTATCCAGTAACGTGCCTGAGCAACAACAACCCGATTCCGAATCAAAACCCGTTAAACTCACCTGGCGGCAGATGCTGTTTCATTTTGCATTGCTCTGTATCTGTGTGGTGCTTGGTATATTTGCCTGGTATCTATCCAGACCGCAAAGCATCCGGTTCCATGAAACAAAAACACACGAGTATCTCACTGTATCGGTAACACCGGAAATAGAAATATCGTTGGATCAGAGCAGCCTGTGCGCCGTCACCGATTACGAACCGCTACGCATTGAGATGTTCCGGGGAAATGTTTATTTTGATATCAAGAAAAAGCAGCCGGAAGACTTCCGCATTAAAGTCGGCGAAACCCTGATCGAGGATCTCGGCACGCGTTTTAGCGTGCGCATGCAAAAAGACGGCACGCATATCATTTCTGTAGGACAAGGACAGGTCAAAGTGCATGTTGCTACCGGAACGCACCTCATCAGCGCACTTGAACAGGCGGATTTTAACGATTTCAATATCAGCAAACACAGAATGATCAGCGCACGTGACGTGGCGCCCTGGCATAGTGATCAGAAAGTGCCTTACTAAGAATGCTTCATACAAACGAAGTTATTTGATGGTTTGCACACATCGTTCAGGTGCAGTTCACCGGGCAATACACTCTAAATCCGATTAACAAATCAATACAGCATTACACCCGTACTGGCGTAGATCACGCCATCCAGGTTTAAGTTGTTTACATTGGATTCATAATCAGTCAGATCAAAGATGGGTATAACTTCAGCGTTAGCCGACGGCAAGTATGAAGGCGCCTCATAAGGATTGCCATCGGTATCGACGATAGCACCCTGTTCGATATGCATCTCATAATTGGTGTTCTTGTCCAAATCCTGCGCAGGATCAATGATGACAACACCAGAATCATCAAAAGTAACCTGGCTGGTATCATTAATTGCAATGACGCGCGTATCTGTCCCGCTGCTGATAAAAATATCGCCGCTGCCCGGTACAACTTTTTCTTTGAAGTCTAATTCAATGGTATCGCCGATCTTAACGGAGAAGAGTAACGGATGAAGTTTTGTCGTATCGATGGGTTTGATGGTTTTAATGGCTGCATTCGATAAACCGGCATAAGGATTTCCGGATATATCGGTAATAACGCCTTCAGGTATTAAAACATTGTATGTCGTATCAGGAACCAGATCATCAGTCAGATCAATGGATACGCCGCCAAATTCATCAAAAGATATCTGACTGGTGTCGTCAATTGAGACAACACGCGTATCAGTCCCACTGCTGAGAATAAGATCACCTTTTCCTGCCTTAACTTTCTCATCAAAATAAAAACTGATTGTTTTGTCGGCTTGAAAAAATCTCCCATTAACAGGAAAAAAACTGGGTGGATTTAAACTGGGGATATTGTCGGTTTCAAAAATCCCATAATACAATGCGTCACTATCCAGTAATAACGGAGCTGAATCAATTACTTTCACTTGACCGTTAGTGAAACCAGCAAAGCGATTACCGGCAACGTCGAGAATAGCGCCATTTGCCATGCTGACGGTATAAGTGGTGTCAATCATTAAATCGTCGTGTGGATTGACGAAAACATTACCCAGCGCGTCGAAAGTCACCTGGCTGACGTCATCAATTGAAACAATTCGGGTATCCATGCCGTTGCTAAAGACAATATCACCATTTCCTGGCACAACCTTTTCATTGAAGATTAACCGGATATCATCATCGGTTTTGATAACCGAACCACTGGCCGGAATACTGGCTAACAATATCGGCCCGGTTGAATTTTCAGTGCTGCCAATTTGTGAAAACCCCGCAAAGGGATTGCCGTCGACATCCGTTATTGCACCGTCTTCTATCTTGACAATCGAAAAATGGGTAACATTGAAATACGGAGCAAGATGCGGTGCAATCGTTAAACTGCCAGGTGCAGTAGTATAAAGATAACTATCAAAACTAATCTGACTGGAATCGTTTATGGGAATACTGACGGTTTCAGTACGAATTTCATGACTTAGAAATAGTGAAAAATTACTGATTACTCTTTCACCAGTGATAATAATATCTCCGCTATTCGCTTTGACCGGCTCATCAAAAAGCAACACTGCATCATCAGAAGGAAGCGAATGTAGCCTGCCTGCCATCACTGGATTGGAAGTAAATGCTTCAAATTCGACATTATTGAATCCGGCAAACGGATTACCAGCCTTATCGACAATTACGCCGCTTGCCAATTGTGCAGTATACGTAGTGTCGGCGACTAAATTCTCATCTAAATCAATAATCACCTCACCCGAATCATCAAAAGTCACCTGACTGTTGTCATCTATTGCAATGACACGTTTGTCTTCACCGTTGCTGAGAATAAGATCGCCATGACCCGCCATCACCGGTTCATCGAACTTAAATTTGATTTTACCATCGGTAAAACCGTCTATTTTAAATCCACCGCGATTAGATGGATAACTATCGATCAACAAGGGCACGGAATCAATTGCTGTCAGATTGACGCTGCCTCCGGCAAAAGGATTTCCCGCGGTGTCGGTAATCACGCCACGATCCATGCGGACATTGTAAATTGCGCCGGGTATTAAATCATCGGTTGGATCAATAACAACGCGACCATATTCATCGCTGCCACTTTCTTCAAAGATAACCTGGCGTGTATCGGTGATGGGAATGGTAACGGTATCAACACCATTACTGAAAATAATATCGCCACTGCCCGCAATGACTTTTTCGTCGAAGCCCAAAACAATCTTGCCGTCGGCCTTAATGACTAAGTCATCGGCGATAAACTGAAAAAAAGAACCCTCAGTATCATAGCCTGCAATCCCTCGGCTCACATTGCTGAACGTCAATACCGGCTCGGAGGTTTGCATTATTTTGCTGGTCACATCCAATCCGGCAAAATCATTACCCGCTGTATCGACAATCACTCCCTTTGCCATTCGTACTTGGTATGTTGTCCCGGCAATCAGGTCATTTTTTAAATCGATAGTGACGCCACCCGATTCATCGAAAGTGACTTGACTGGCGTCATCGATTTGCACAATGCGCGTTTCCGTGCCGTTACTGATTACAATAGCACCGTCTCCCGGCAAAACTTTTTCATTGAAAGCCAGTTTAAACTGACCGTCAATTTTAAACCCCTTTAAATCTATATCTGAAAAAAAATCTGGCCGATAGGGATTCGAAATATTTTCAAAAACCAAAAACGGCGCTGCGGTATCGGGAATCGTAGAAAAGCTGATCACTTTATTGTCCCCTGAATTTTCAGTTCGCATCGTTTCACCCGTATTTAAGCCTTGAAAACAGTGTCAGCACAACATGATTAAGATCAGGCCATACCACAACTTACAATTCACATAATTATACTCAACCAGTTTACGTGCGGATATTATACTTTTGTGTGTTTAAAGTCACATTGAAGCTGAATCAGTTTGGGCAATGCGGTTGAGCTGCCGAGAAGAGGGGTTAAACGAAGCCGCTACGCGCACATAAGGTTGCGAATCACGAATATCTGTTTTTGAGAATATTTCTAAATTCTTTATCCGGGACTTCGACATGTTTAATTCTCAATTATGGACCTGACAACAACTTGTTGCCTTGGGATATGAACACGCCATCGTTAATATGTTCTTAATTCCTTCCGGCATGATGTTTGGTGCAAACATTACTATTGCCGATTGGTGGCTTTGGAATGGTTTTCCGGTGATTGTCGGCAACATTGCCGGCGGCATGTTCTTTACAGGGCTAATACTTTTCTGGACATTTAAAAAAAATTGAGGCGGGATTCAGATGTAACCACACGCTGACATCTTTCCGAGCTTTATTGACGTGCATCTAACCGCATAAGACGTTGGTTCCAGCCAAGTATCTTTTCATCCGCAGTACAAAGTGTCGCAGTTAAACTGATCGCTGTTGAAACAATCATTCGGTCAACTGGGTCGCCATGAAAATCATCTAATTGCGCGGAATTAATAGCCATATCACCCGTCAAATCCACTTCTTTTAAACCATTATCAATTAGACTTTTTCTCCACGCATCAACACTCATTTGCATTTCTAATCGACGCTTTCCAACTAACATGGCAACTTCCCAGAAAGTGATAACTGAGACAAAAAGCTTCTCCGCTTTCAATGCCTCGTCCATTAGCAAGCGAGATTGATTTCCCAGTCTAGAGTTTCCCTCAGCTAACCAAACTAATGCATGGGTATCGAGAACAATCATTCATTTACTTCCCATACTTCATTAATTGGTGCAAGTAAATCATCATTGCTCTTAATTTTTTCACGATGCAAACCAAATAATGATGCTGGAGACTTACGGTAAGGTACTAAGCGTGAAACTGGCTTGCCATTTTTAGTAATAATAATCTCTTCACCCGATTCATTAACCAGGTCCATCAAATGCAGGCATTTTGCCTTAAATTCAGACGCTTTAACTGTTTGCATATGATACTCCAATATTAATCCTTAGTTACCATGGTCATGATTATAGTTATATTGCGAGTGCTGTCAAATATTAATAAAACTAGATCGGGTTATGAATAAAGAGTTGAGTGTGTTTTTATAAGTGAATTCATTCGTGATTCGGGACCTGTCCCCATCTTCTTTCGGGACCTGTCCCCATCTTCTTTCGGTCCCCATCTTCTTTCGGTCCCCATCTTCTTTCTGAATTGCAAGAAAAATGACTTCCTTGGCGGAATCATCGGTTGGAAACAATTTATGTTTTTTTATGCCTTTCCGAATGGTGCTGTTAAGCGATTCGATGGCATTGGTTGTATAGATGTTCGAATATCTTCGGGATATTTAAAAAGCGTGCAAATGTTGTCCCAATGCCTACGCCATCTATAACATAGCTTTATCATTCTCAGAATCTACTCTCTGCATAATTCTAACGTGAGATTTTTGACCATCTTTGTGACAAATATAAATAATTGACGGTTTCTCTAGCTCTTGAGTTTTAATATTTATAAAATCTGGTTGTATGGAAATTGCCCCGCAACCAGAATCCTTTAAGTTCTCATGCAATCCACTCCTTTTTTCTACATATAGTTCATATGCAGCATCATACTGTTTATCATCTTGTTTAGAAAATCTTTTAGACACCATTTTATTTATATATCCATTCTCTTCTTTTTCTGGTGATACCATAATTCTCCTGTGAATAATTCTGCCCTGATCATTAAAATGTAAGGCTGAATGATATGTGGCTTCAGTATTAGCAATATGGAAAAATTCACCACCTTCTACAAATTGAGCTTCTAATCTGTGTTCTATAGTTTCTAATCCTATTAATTTTGCCTTTTTATCTATTTTGATGCATCTTTCAGCCTTCCAAGTGCCCTTGTCGGCAATCACTCGAATTTTTGGATAGAGGGTTCCTTCTTTTGATACATCCCATAAAACAGTATAAGGATGTGAAGTTTCGTAATTGGCAAAGTAATACCAGCAAGCCTGGCTTGCGCCACCGGCAAAACCCGTATGGATCTGGGCGTCACCCGCACCGGGAAGATGGACAACTTGATTGACTGCATTGTTATTTGTATTAGTTGATTGAATACTCGCGCTAATACTGGACTCGATTGTTGTTGCAATATAATATGAACCCCCAAACAAGCCAAGTATTCCAATAATCAAACCAGCATTCTTATAACGAATATCACTGCTGTCCCGCTAACTGACAAATGAAGAGGCCTGATTCAACCAAAATTGTTACAATAGGATTTTCGATAACTTATTGAATAATATTTGAGAATAAGGCCATGACACATTGTGATGCAATCCTTTCCCAAGCTCTAAAATTTGTTTCGAGACATGAGTTTGAGTCTTTGGCAAACCGCCATCATTCGGGGCGATCTTTTCGCACCGCTACCCGTTGGTCCCAGTTTGTAACCATGGCGATGGCACAGCTTTTCGGTCGTATCAGCTTGCGCGATATCGCAGGAAACATGAGTGCGCAAGCGCACCGTCTGTATCATCTTGGCAGTGCGAAATTGACGCGCTCCAACCTGGCCTGCATGAACGAGAACAAGCCCTATAGTTTGTATGAGGCATTATTTGGGAAACTGTTACAGCAGTGTCAACATCTGACGCCAGGCCATCGATTCCGCTTCAAGAACACGCTTTATTCACTGGATGCCTCTACGATTGATCTGTGCCTGTCTGTTTTTCCGTGGGCCGACTTTCGGACTACAAAAGAGACTATCAAATTGCATGTCGGTCGCAATCACAGCGGTTATTTGCCTGGATTTACCGTAATCACGGAAGGAAAAACTACTGATATTGAAATTGGACACACACTGGCATTTCCAACTGGCTGTATCGTGGCAATGGACAGGGGTTACATAGACTACGAATGGTTTAACCAGTTGTCAAACAAAGGCGTATATTTTGTTACCCGCCAGAAATCAAATGCTTGCTACAAAGTGGTTGCGCACCATTCCGTGCAGAAAAATAAAGAATTAATCAGCGATCAGGCGATAATGTTCACCGGTAATCATGTCGTGAAAAAGTGTCCGATTCCGTTGCGCTGCATTGTCTATCGGGATCAGGAAACCAACAAGCAATATACTTTTCTGACTAACCATTTCAAACTGGCGGTCAGAACCATTGCCGATGTCTATAAGGCGCGCTGGCAAGTGGAACTTTTCTTCAAATGGATCAAACAGAACCTTAAAATCAAATCGTTTGTCGGAACCAGCAAAAATGCAGTTATGACCCAAACCTGGATCGCATTATGTGTCTATTTACTGATCGCGTTTATCAAATTCCAGTCAAAGATTCATATCAGTAAGCAACAGATAGTACGATTGTTGCAGCTCAATCTTTTTGAAAAACGCGACCTCATGGCACTGCTGCGAGGCGATCCTCATATTGATCGTTACCCGCCAGATAATCAACCAATATTGTTTTGAATGCAAAAGTAAACGGGACAGCAGTGAACGAATATCTATTTTCCTATTATATTTTTCTTCAGATGAACGAGCACGCAAATACTCTTGAGTTATATCGTCAATGTTTCTCTTATCCATTATTTATATTCCTCGAGTCGCTATAACTAAAATTAAATCTCTGCAAAACAACAATAAATACAAAAAGGGGAATGTTAGCTAATTCTCATAGTAGATTGCAATCTGGCCGCGCACAAAACTCTAAAATTAATGAATTACCTTATGTTTAACAAAGAAACCTGGATACTCATCTGCGGGCCATTATTGGCTATCGCAATTGCTTTTGGTATGCATCTTTCCGGCTGGGGCGCCAAAGCCTGCTGGACGACGGGGGTGGTGATGCTATGCGTGGTCTGGTGGATTTTTGAGCCGATTCCGATTCCGGCAACCTCGATTATCCCGCTGGTTGTTTTTCCGCTCGTCGGTGTGTTGCCAAAAGAGGAGGTGGCCAAGGCTTACGGCAACGATCTGATTCTGCTGATGCTGGGTGGATTCATGATTTCTGCGGCGATGGCGCATTCGGGGACGCACCGCCGCCTGGCGCTGGAACTGGTTCGTCTCATCGGCGGTACCAGCAGCCGGCGCATTGTGTTCGGGTTTATGTGCGCGTGCGCGCTGTTGAGCATGTGGATTTCCAATTCAGCAACGGCGTTGATGATGCTGCCGCTGGCAATCGCAGTGATCGATCAGAGTCCTGACAAAAAACTGGCGGTTCCGCTGCTGTTCGCGATCGCCTACGGTTGCAATATCGGCGGTATCGGTACGCCGATCGGCACGCCGCCCAATCTGGTGTTTATGAAAGAATACCAGGATTTTACCGGCAACGCGGTGAGCTTTACGCAATGGATGAGCTGGGGACTGCCGGTTGTGGCAATCATGCTGCCGCTGGCGTTTTTTTGGCTCACGCGCAATCTGAATTATGTCGGCGAGTTGACGATGCCGCAAGTCGGCGCATGGCGACCTGAGGAAAAGCGCGTGCTGATCATTTTCGGGCTGACTGTGTTGGCCTGGGTGACGCGCATCGAACCTTTTGGCGGCTGGAGCACATGGCTTGATCTGCCGGGCGCGACTGACGCAACAGTGGCGCTGACTGCGGTGGTGTGCCTTTTCCTGGTTTCCAACGGGCGCGGTGGGAAACTGCTCGACTGGGATACTGCGGTCAAAGTGCCCTGGGGCATCCTCATTCTGTTTGCGGCGGGCATTACTATTGCACAGGCGTTCATGGAATCGGGATTGTCCCGCTTCGTGGCGGACAAACTGGCCGTGCTGGCCGATCTACACCCTTTAGTGATTATTGCAACCATTACACTGTCTGTGACCTTCTTGACCGAAATGACCAGCAACACGGCAACCGCTATTTTGTTGATGCCGATACTTGCAGCGGCTGGCGTTGCCGTGGATGTCGACCCTGCGCTACTCATGGTGCCTGCGGCAATGAGTGCAAGCTGTGCCTTCATGCTGCCTGTGGCCACGCCGCCGAATGCGATTGTATTCGGAACCGGCAAGATTTCGGTCGCCCATATGGCGCGCGAAGGGCTGGTGCTCAATTTTATTGGTGCTTTGGTCATTACTTTGGTATGTTATGTAAGAATCGCTTAACAGATTTCTAGAGGCGCCCTTACAATCTGTGCGGAGTGATTCGGTTGATCAACAGGAAATCACTATCAGGAAATGACATGGATGAAAAACGGTATTTCCAGAGTTATGACGATGCCACATTGATGTACCGCTGCTGGCAGCCAGCGCTGGCACAACAAGAGCAAAGTATCCCCATTGTGCTGCTGCATGGCGCGGCCAGCAATTCGACGCGCTGGTGGCATTTTACCGAGCATTCGCGACTGACAACAGACAGGCTTTTGCTGCGCCCGGATTTGCGCGGAAATGGAGAATCCATCTGGCGCACTGCTACCGGCGCTACTGCCGGGATTGACCACTGGACTCAGGATATTGCTGCAATGCTGCGTCATGAAAAGCAGGAGCGCGCGGTTATACTGGGGCATTGTCTAGGTGCAAATATCGCAGCGCACTTTGCCGCGCGTTACCCGGAAATGTGTGCAGGGTTGATTCTTGTCGAACCCATGGCGGCGCGCGCGTTAACCGGCTATCTCGCGCGGATGAGACCGTTTACGCCCCTGCTCAAGGTCATTGTTAAAATTATCAGCCTGTTCAACCGCTTCGGTCTGTACCGACGTCGGCTGGACACGGTCGATCTCAAACAACTCGACCAGCCGGTACACCAGGCCAGCGCTGAAGAACGTGATCAGGCATTATCCAATCACGGCTCGATCTGGCATGACCTTAAAATTATCCCACTGGCGCAATTTGTCAATAATTTTATAGCCTTGTCACACTTATTGCCGGTTGAAGATATTCAGTGTCCGGGTCTTGTCATCCAGGCCAGAGGAATAAGCATGACCGATCCCGAGAAAACAAAAGCACTGCTTGGCACTTTGCCCATGATGGAATTTATTGAACTGGAATCGGAACACTGGATTCCGACAACGCACCCTGATCTGCTTTGTCAATTCGTTGACGAGTGGGTTCTCAAGCATCAAGATTTCTCTCATGCGTCCTGAAAGGTTTGTTGATAACATGAGCAGAATTATCGGAGTGTTTTCATGAAAAGCCGCCTTGTTCTTGTGAGTATATTGGTCCTGTTTTTGTTGGCATGCACGGGCCTGATTCAGTCAAAAGACAAACCGCTGCGCTATGAAGCAACAATAGCGGGCGATCCCGCCACGCTGGCGGGCTGTGTTGTCAAACAATTAAATGCCGACAGCAGACCGTTTATACAACTTTATCATTATGTATTCCAGCTGTATCCAGCCATCGAAACCGCCCAGATATTCGCGTATGACACGCGCTTTCTGCCTTATATTTACCCGAGTAATTCGCCGCAAAACCCGGATGCGATTCGGGACTACATCAGCGCCGGGCCGGAAATCCTGCGCGATGCCCGGAAGGTCATGGATGCGGAATATGTCTATGCGTTTGCATTAACGATCAAAAAAAACGATCACACCTCGAGTGCAGCCACAATAAAGGGGAATCCATACATGAGCACGATTGCATGGGATGTCCTAAATTCATGCGCGACTACAACAACCTATTGATTTTTTATTGGAAACCTTTAACAGACAAACTGATGCTTCTTCGTTCTGTAGCCGGGAAAGGTTACACTGAGCCTGAAATGCCAGCGGGACTTCGTCCGAAAGGCATTCAACAAACCGGTATTGACCAATTTCATCAATGGATTCATGACTGTCGACCAGCAAAAACTCGATGCAGCGGTCATCTTTAAATTGATATTGATAGCTGTCCGAATTTTTCATCCAGGCTGGCGCAATTTCATGAAACAGGCCGTCTTTGACCCACCACTTTCCTGCTTCTGTGAAACGGTTTATTGTTCCATCCAGTTCCATGAATTTAAACTCGATTAAATAGGTACCATCGGCTTTGCGCTTCTGCGTCCAACTTTTCGTCGCACCGTCTTCCTCGATATATTCGCCAGTCCAAGCACCAATCAGCCTGTCATCAATTGCGGAGCGTTGATCGTCTGGAATTGATTCACACCCCAGTAAAGCGGCCATCGATAACGCCGCCAGAATTGGCTTTATTTTCATCCGGATTTCATCGTCTCGTTAACTGCGTGCAAAATGTCTTTACTAAACCTTATAATGGCTGTATTCAATTTCCGGTACTTGCACGTTTATGTTCAAAACCCTTATTTCAGTCATTTGCCTCACGGTAATGATTATTCCGGCATCAGCCGCACAAAACAATATCCGCCCCGGATTATGGGAAGTGACAACGACTTCGGATTTACTCGCACTGGTGCCGCATATTCCTTCCGAACAGATGCAGCAAATCACCCATCTGGCCAGACAATACGGTCTGATCATGCCGAAAATTCAAAATAATGCCGCCACATCGCAGGTCTGCATAACGCAAGCCATGGCAGCACAAGACATCCCGACATACTTTTATGATGGCCAGTCCGGTTGCTCAGTCAAAAATGCCACCCGTAGCGGAAACCGTTTTCAGATCGACCTGATTTGCGATAACGCCCAGTTTCAGGGCAGTGGAACAGCGGAAGGTATTTTTACCAGTCCTGAAGAATTCACCGGGCATACCGAATTTGACACTATTGTTATGGGCAATCCCGTTTTTGCAACAGCCGAAACACGAGGACGATGGATCGGTGAGCGCTGCACAGTCGTTCAGTCTGCTCAGCCCGCCGAGCCTGTTATTGAACCATCCGCCGTACCTGAGTTTTATCCTATTAAATAACAGTTCCGCGCTGCTAAAAAAGTATTGGTTATCCAGATTCCCGGTTTATTCATAGTCACCACTAACAGGCATTTCTCCCTGCTTATCGAAAGATAGGAAAATACACCCGTACCGGATACGTTAAAATACTATTTTTTCCAGAATTATTAATTTTTTTCTACTGTTTTTCATGTCATCGCTTAAACCCCAATCGCCATCCAGAGTCGGTTTCATCTCGCTGGGCTGTCCCAAAGCGCTGGTGGATTCCGAACAAATCCTGACGCAATTGAGAGCGGAAGGGTACGAAATCTCACCTTCCTATGAATCTGCCGACCTCGTTGTCGTCAACACCTGCGGTTTTATCGACAGTGCCGTAGAAGAATCCCTTGATGCAATCGGTGAAGCACTCGCTGAAAACGGCAAGGTCATTGTCACGGGATGCCTGGGCGCCAAAGAACAAGGCAATGTCATCCGCGAAGCGCATCCGCAAGTACTTGCCGTCACCGGGCCGAATGCCCTGCCGGAAGTTATGTCCGCCATTCATACCCATTTGCCGCAGCCGCATGACCCGTTTACCAGCCTGATTCCGCCACAGGGCATACGGCTGACGCCCAAACATTATGCCTATGTCAAGATTTCCGAGGGCTGCAACCACCGCTGCACCTTCTGCATTATTCCGTCGATGCGCGGCGATCTGGTCAGCCGCCCGATCCATCAGGTCATGCAGGAAGCGGAAAATCTAGCAAACGCGGATGTCAAGGAATTATTGATCATCTCGCAGGATACCAGCGCGTATGGCGTCGATGTAAAATACCGCACCGGTTTCTGGCAAGGCAGGCCGGTCAAAACACGCCTGACAGAACTGGCCAACGCGCTCGGAGAACTCGGCGTCTGGGTACGGCTGCATTACGTTTATCCCTACCCGCATGTCGACGAAGTCATTCCATTGATGGCGGAAGGCAAAATTTTGCCGTATCTCGATGTCCCGCTCCAACATGCCAATCCGCGCATACTCAAGGCCATGAAACGCCCCGCCAACGCGGAAAACAATCTCGTGCGCATCCAGCAATGGCGCCGGATTTGCCCAGATATTACGCTGCGCAGCACATTTATAGTCGGTTTTCCCGGCGAAACCGAAACTGAATTTGAAGAACTGCTTCAGTTTTTGCAGGCTGCGCAACTCGACCGGGTGGGTTGTTTCAAATATTCACCGGTCGAAGGTGCTGCCGCAAATGCCTTGCCCGATCCTGTTGCGGAAGAAATCAAGGAAGAACGGTTTTCCCGTTTCATGCAACTTCAGGAATCCATCAGCCGCCAGCGCCTGACTGAAAAAATCGGGCGCACAATGACGGTATTGGTTGATCAAATTGACGATGCGCAGATCATCGCCAGAAGCAGCGCGGATGCCCCAGAAATTGATGGACTCGTGTTTATTGAAAACGCTCCCCCTGGACTAAAGGCTGGCGACTTTGTTCAAGTCAAAATTACCGGCTCGGACGCACATGATTTATTCAGCCAGTACGAACACACACTATAAACCGACATCACTTTAGCAGACAGGGACTTAGTCGGTATTAGCGCCGTTTTATAATCCTGCAATTGGAACTGACAATTAAACGGTCATACATAGCCTGTTGCCCAATGCAATTTTATTAATTTACCTGCGGAACTTGTTGAATTATCCGCCTGTCATAACAAAGCCCTGCCCGCAGAAAAAAAGGGTGCACGCAGCTTCCACCTGAGTTCAGAAGGCAATAGTTTCATTCTTGCCTTTACCGATTTACAGGAGTTGCTGCATATCTGTAAAGTTCAGGGTAAAATAACAATTCCTAAATAATTTTTTAATAAGGAAAAAAGAAATATGAAAGGAATATTAGTGAGTATGGTTGCTGCATCTGCACTGTTACTGGCAGCTAATGCACAGGCTGATGCAGAACTGGCAAAAAACAGCGGTTGCCTGAACTGCCACAATGTTGACACCAAACTGGTTGGCCCAAGCCTGAAAGAAATTGCCGCCAAGTATGCGGGTCAAGATGGCGCTTCAGATTATCTGGCTGGCCAAATCAAAAATGGTAGCAATGGCGTCTGGGGTCCAGTCCCAATGCCACCAAACGCTATGGTTAGCGATGAAAACGCTAAAGTTCTGGCCGACTTCATTCTGACACTCAATTAAGCCAAGCTTCAGCAGAAAAAGCCGGCGTTTTTTCACGTCGGCTTTTTTATTGCTTTTCTAAGTATTTTTACAATCGATAAGCCATGAAAACACAAATTCAATGGAAAGGAAATGTCAGCTTTCTCGCTGAATCAGGCAGCGGCCATCATGTATTAATGGACGGCGCACCTGAAGCGGGCGGGCAAAACCAAGGCCCACGCCCGATGGAAATGGTCCTGATGGGACTCGGTGGCTGTACAACATTTGACGTCATTTTCATCCTGAAAAAAGCACGCCAGGATGTCACCGATTGTGTTGTCAATATTGACGCACAACGCGCCGAAACCGACCCCAAAGTATTTACCCATATTCATTTGCATTTCATCCTGACTGGAAACAACCTCAATCCGCAACAGGTCGAACGCGCCATTCATCTGTCCGCCGAGAAATATTGCTCCGCATCGATTATGCTGAAAAATACGGTAAAAATTACGCATGATTATGAAATTGTCGAATCATAGCGTTGCAGATGGCATCAGTTGAGGCATGGGAAATGCCGCTTGATTGACATTCAATTCAAGTTAACAAACTCCCATTTGAGCAATCCATCAGAATTATCAAAGATAAGTAATACGAGTGACCCCAAAACCGAACATAACAATTTATATTTTGCGCCCACCACCTTAATTCATGAGTGTTTACGACTGTAAGCTAATTTTTTCCTCTCAGCAGCACTCAGCTCGGATTCAATAGACGCATACAACCTTGCAGCTTTAACAAAGTCTTTATTCCTAAAGGCTTCTTCCGCTTCTGGGCGCACTTGTCTTAATAAAACTTCGGCAGCAAATTCTTCAATCAATTCCTTTCCTTGTTCCGAAAGCTTAGCAAAAATACAGGGAGTTCCATTGAGAAAATTATCGGCATATTTTTTCAATAAAACACTCAATCTCTTCACGCCAGCTTTCACGCCATCAGGTGAATGAGCCGCATAATTTTTATATTTCTTAGCTGCTTCAGGATCCGAAAGGCGTATTAGTTCTGAAACGGAATACGATTGGGAATTACCATACCACTTTAACTGACCGAACTCAGCAGCTATTTCAAAAGATATGCGACCATGATAAATATTCAAAAAAGCCGTGTCCGATTTATATCGGACAATTGTTGGCTCCACTTTCACACAACTATAGCCATAGTCCGATAAATAAGAAAACTCAGATCGAACAGCTTCAATGAAATTGAATTGCTCTCGATTCGATAATGGGTCAATATGCTCAATCATATACGTAAACAACTTATTTTTCTGGGGGCATCCATAGATTGTTTTTTTTGTCAAATTTCCATCCCTTGGCATCAAGTAAATTCCTCTCAGCATTTAAAAACTCACCGCCCTTATCTCTTGGTGAGATATCTCTTATTGGTTTACCTTCTTTCATCGCTTGTCTTAACATTGATGAATTGCTTTTCCAAGTAGCTTTACCATTTAGCCTACCATCTGTATTTTTTACAACATTTACTGCTAAAGAGCTTTCTCCCCATCTGGCCAGCCACCATTTATTGAGATCATCCGTTCTTCCAATTATTTTATTTCCCTTGCCTGAAATAAATTTGTTTAGGAGTTTACTACCTGCACCACTTGTAACACCAACTGGTATCGCACCTTCTGCTGCAGATAGTGCAACTCCGCGTTTATCAATACACTGCAGATTACCACCGTTATCAAGTAATTGTGATGCAATATCAATCAATGCTCCAATTAATGCTCCAACCCCCGCACTAACTGCTGCCGCACAAATCGGATTACCAGCACAAGCTGAAATAATTACTGGCACTGCCTCACCCGTCGGATCGGTAAAACTCAGTGTATTTTGTAGCGCATACCCATAAGTATTCAATCCACCCGCCAATCCTATCGGATCACTCGACAAATATCTTCCGGTTTGTGGATCGTAATCTCTGAAATAATTATAATGCAGTTTGGTTTCGACATCGAAATACTGCCCGGCAAACCGCAGGTTGTATTTAAATTTGATGCCATCGCCATCCGGGTCTTCGTCGGGCAGATTGTCGCCGAAAGCATTCTGGTTGCGCCAGTGCCATACGGGGGTGCCGGTGCTGTCCACGATGACTCTTGGCGTGTTCAGATGATCGGCATGGATCATATAGACCTGAATTGGATCGGTCGGTGAGGCCTGTCTGATCACGGCAACGGGTATGTCGTTGAACCAGACGGTCTCTTGCTGCAGTTTCCAGTTTTCTTTGGCGATGTTATTCGCTTTGAATTGACTGATCAGCCGCCCAGCGGGATCATAAAAAAACGTAAAGCGTCTTTTTTCCTTACCGTTGCGGCTTACGCGTTCGCCGAATCCGTTATATTTGTATTTACGGATTTTGTTACCGTTGACGATTTTTTTCAGGCGACCCGCCGCGTTCCAGGTGAACTGTATTTGACCGTCATGGATGATATTGCCCGCCAAGTCATAGGTGTAGATTTTGGCCACCGGGCCGGTAACGCTTAACAGCCGGTTACTGTTCGTATCAATCGTGTACGGATAAACCGCACTACCCGATTGTTCACTGATGCGATTGCCGTTAGCATCGTAATCCCAGATGCGGTAACTGGCGCTGTCCGACTGACTGATAAGTCGATCAAGCGCATCATAGGCATAGTTGCTGTTGTTGACCGGATTAGTGTGCGTGGTGCCGATAATGCGGTTTGCCGCATCGTAGCTCAATGTTTGTGTATCCGCGCCGAGTGGGTGCTGGGTGAGCCTGCCGTCAAGATCGAATCCACGGCTATGCGGCTGGCCGCTGCCCCAACTCCAGCTTTCCGATTCGCCGAATGGCCGGTAGACGATGTCTTTCATCAAGGTATCGCCGTTGATTTTCAGCTCAACTGGTCTTCCGTCGATCCCATAAGCATAGTCGATCTGCGCGCCAGACGGATAGGTGATGCGCGTTAACTGACCGCTGGCGTTGTATTGATAGTTTAAGGTTTTTGTCAAACGCCTCGCACCAAACGCCACGGCTTGAGTTTTACCGGTTATCCGGCCGTATTGATCATACTGGTAGCTGGTGCTGCCAGACTCATCGTTCATCTCCGTCAGGCGTCCGATCCCGTTGGCGCCGGTATCGTACGTCCAGGTAATCGTGCCTGTTTTCGGCACGCCGGTTACCTTGGTGAACGACTGAGATATCGGGCGGTTCAATGCATCATACACTGTGGTTTGTACCACACCCCTGGCATCTGTTTTCGTCAGTTGATTGCCCGCCAGATCATAGGTATACGTGGTGGCGCCGCGGTCTTGCGAAACTTCCTGTGTGACATCGCCAAAGGCATTGGTGGTGTAGCTGGTAGCCACCCCTTTTGGATCGGTTACCTGGGTGATCTGATCGAGTAAGCCATGCGCCTGTAGCGTCTGGCCACCCATCGGGTCATTGGCCTGGATCAAGCGGTCCAGTGTATCGAACCGACGTGTTGCGGTATGCAGCAACGGATCGGTGGTTTGTTTCAGATTTCCATTGGCGTCATAGGCCAGTTCGGTGATCTGATTCTGTGCGCCGACTATCTTCCACAGTCGGCTCAATGCATCGAATTCCTGCTGGCGCGTTTGCGCGAGTGTATTGGTGGCATCGAAGATTTCTTCCTGAGTGCGATTGCCTGCGGCATCAAGGGTATAGCGGATTGCATTGCCCAGGCTGTCTGTGAGTCTCGTCAGCCGGTGTGCTTCATCATACGTGTAATACAGATTACTGCCATCGGGACGGGTCAATTGGGTCAGCTGGCCGACGCCGTCATACTGATAAGTAGTAGTTTCCGTACCTACTACAAGTGAGATCAAGCGCTGACGGGCGTCATAGGTCAGTGTTGTCGTCAGGTTATTGGCGTCTACACTCTGCTCGACCTGACCATGCGCGTTATAACGCGTGAAATCGGTCACATGACCCAATGCATTGGTGATACGCATCACCTGCCCACGGCAACCGAAATGACCGCCGGCACAGACCGCATCGGATGAATAGTAATCGATGGTGGTGATATCACTCACATCGGTACGCGGGCCGTCTTCGATACGCTGCACAATAACACCTGGAACCGTTGGATGATAGGTATAGCTGGTCGACCAGGTGCGCGTTTCATTGGTAGCTGTGTCGCGAATGATCAACTGAGTGACATTGCCGTAAGTATCGTAAGTAATTGTTGTCTCACGGCCATCCTCAATGACTTGTACCGGCAAGCGGAAACTTGTATGCCAGCTCGTCACGATCTTTCGCTCGCTGCTACCGGGTACCGGTGTATAGTTCACCACATCAGCCGGACAACTGCTTCCTGAAAGCAAACCTTCAATCCGTGCAACTTCGAGATTCCGGTTCAAGTCGTATGCATAACAGGTCATGTTGCCATTGAAATCGGCGCGGCTGGCGACATTGCCGTTGACATCGTAAGTGGTTGCAGAAGACGCCGCGCTGCACCCTGATCCCGCTGGTTGCGACTGGCCGACACTCTTAGCGATACCCAATATCGTCTGGAACTGATGCACATACTGGCTGCCCAGCGGGTCGGTGACCATCGTGCTGCTGCCATCTGCACTATAATTCAATTGATACCGATCAACACCGCCGGTATGCTCGGTTACAATCGCCCGGCCTTTCGTGTCGTATGTGTACGTCGCATACCGCACACCGTTTTCATCGGTAATGCCAGTCAGGGCATGCGGCAGATTGACACCACTGGTATAAGCAGGCTCGTTGTAATGGTAGGCGCGGATTTTACCATCGGGATACGTGATGCCGACCAGATTGCCATTTGGCTCATAGCTAAATTCGTATAGATTGCCCGATGGATCGATCAAGCCAGCAAAGTTACCTTGGCTATCATGCGTGAACTGTAGCTGTTGCCCGAAGGTATCGGTTACATTGATGAGATTTCCATTTGTATCATAAGACAGCGTATGCACAAGACCACTTCGGTCTTCGATCGAAACAAGTTGTCCTGTCGCATTATAATGCTCGACGCTGTCTTTGAATTTGTCGGCATAAATCCAGCCGATGCGTTGACCGTTTTCATCGACCAGTTCGGTTAATGTATCGTTGATATCATCACCGCTCTGCCATTCACCGGCAGTCTGACCTTTGTAAAACAGCAATGCACCTTTACCCCGGTAAACCCGTGCACTGGTCGGACTATCCTGGCTATCAAGCACAATAAACTTATAGTAGGTATGCCTCCAAGTCACACCGGATCTTTTTAGATCGTTATGCTGATAGAACAGTTGAAAATTAATTGGAAATGTACCGCTACCGGCACTATAAATTGAGACGGTTTGTTCTTTGCGCCCCAGTGCAATATATACCGGATGCGGTGTTCTTTCTCCGCATTCATCAGGTTTGGCCAGGTCTTTTTCGCCATCCGGATAGGAAGGAACAGGACAAGCAATATAGCCATACCGGTCTATGTCATTAATATCTTTAATATGATAACCGGTTAAGTTTCCAGGGCAGATACCTAGACGCGACGTTGCCTGCCAGCCACAATAGTCCGGTTCATACGGTCGGCAAAATTTATACCCCCAAATCCATTCGTCATAGCCTGGGTAAAAAGGAAGCTCTTCGATATCATGACATAGCCAAACCCCTCCATTTTCAAGACAGACTGCTTGCCTTAATGATTCTAGCGCTCCCCGATAAGATGAATAGTAGACCTGTCCATATGAAACGGCTGACGCAACCTGCTCTTCTGTGAGCCCCCGGGTTTCAATACTATTTCTTGTCCATATAAATCTTGTAGGCGGTTGAATTTGCGCGCCTTCAGGTATCGAGGTTTCTGCAATAGCCTTGGGAGCATCTGTAATCAACAGCAATAGCAACAGAAAAAATATTGAATTTACATCCCGACGACGCACAAATTTCCCTATCATTGTATTTGCCTCTAATCGTATATGAATTACAGGATTTCTATTTCGGCTTCAAACATCTGCCGGGCTTAGTTTTATTGAACTAACATCCTGTATTTCTGATATATTCAAAAACCTGACAACTTGACTTCAGCGTTCTGTACCAATCAGTCTAAACGGATAAAAGCTTTGATTACCTTAATTTAAGATCAGCCCCTCGTTTAGATTGTTTTTCCAGAATCTTCCATCAGCGGGAAACAATCTTGCATTCATCCAGTTGCTTTACATGCCATCAATACCGAGTTATGGAGTACACACCGCGAGCAATGATAAAATCCGGTTATCTCTTTACAGTCAAAAGCAGGAAAAAGTTATGATCGGGATACTTGTTGTAACGCATGAAAACCTTGGGGAGCATTTGATCCGTTGCGCCACCCATGTGATGGGTGAGCGGCCCGAACAATTAATGGATCTCAGCGTATTTGCCGAAGATGATCCTGATGCCGTTCTGATCAGCATGCGCGCACTGGTGTGTCAACTCGATACTGGCGACGGCGTTCTGATACTGTGCGATATTCTTGGCGCAACACCGTGCAATATCGCCAGCCGGCTGGCTCAACCCGAACACGTTGCCTGTGTAACCGGTGTCAATCTACCCATGCTGGTTAAGACATTGACTTATCGCAACGAAGCCTTGTCCGTAACAATAGAAAAAGCGTTAAGCGGCGGTAAGGATGGTGTTACCGCAGTTCCGGTGGGAACCCGTCATGCAGCTTAAGGATGTAGAGATTATCAACAAACTGGGACTGCATGCGCGTGCATCGGCAAAACTGACAAAACTGGCCAGCCAGTATAATTGTGAAGTCTGGATAACCGGGAATAACCGGCGCGTAAACGCCAAAAGCATTATGGGTGTGATGACACTGGCTGCGAGTAAAGGCACAACCATACAAATTGAAACTTCAGGCGAACAGGAAACTGAAGCCATGGACGCACTTGTCGCGTTGATTGAAGACTATTTCGGAGAAGGTGAATGAGTTTTATCCTGCATGGTATCGGTGTTTCCGGCGGTATTGCCATCGGACATGCCCATTTGACAGCACCGGCTAGGCTGGAAGTCATGCATTATCTGATACCCAAGAATCAGATAAGCAAGGAAATCAAGCGATTGGATAGAGCCTTTGCAACGGTCCGCGCCGAATTTGAAAATTTGCAGGCATCCGTGACAGATGGACCCGCGCTGGCCGAATTCAGTGCTTTTCTGGAGTTGCACCACATGATCCTGGATGATCCGACACTGACAGATGCAACTCGCGACATTATTGAGCAAACGCACTGTAATGCAGAATGGGCGCTTGCACAGCAAAAGGGTGCATTGCTGGCGCAATTTGAGGCGATTGATGATGCCTACTTACGCGAACGTAAGACCGACGTTGAGCAAGTTGTCGAACGGGTACTCAAAGCATTGCTCGGACACCCTGGATACCAGCCGCCGCCTTCAAAACATGTGGATGATCATATTTTGGTGGCACATGATTTAAGCCCGGCAGACATCATGCAGTACAAACCGCATCAGTTTGCCGCCTTTCTGACGGATATGGGCAGTTTGACATCGCACACGGCAATTGTTGCGCGCAGCCTGAATATCCCTTCTGTCGTTGCCTTGCATCAAGCGCACCAGCTGATTCTGGAGGATGACTGCCTGATTGTAGACGGCAACCAGGGCGTCATCATTGTTAATCCGGACAAGTATGTTTTAGACGAATACCGTTTACGGCAAAGCCAGCTTGAGCTGGAAAAACAGAAACTCAAGCGGCTTTTAAGTATCAATGCGGTTACGCTGGACGGTACCGCAATCGATCTGTACGCCAATATCGAATTACCGAGCGATTTGGAACAGGTCAAGGAAAATGGCGCAACAGGAATCGGCCTGTTTCGTAGCGAATTTCTGTTTTTGAATCGTGACAATTTACCCAGCGAAGAAGAACAGTTTGAGGCTTACCGTGCCGTTGCAACGAAAATGCGCGGACAACCAGTAACAATCCGCACGTTTGATCTTGGCGCGGACAAAAATTTAAAACATGCCACACAGTTTGCCGCCAATCCAGCACTGGGATTACGCGCCATACGCTTGAGCCTGGCCGAACCGCAAATGTTTCATACCCAGTTACGCGCCATCCTGCGCGCTTCAAAATATGGACAAGTCAAAATTTTAATTCCCATGATATCCAATGTCACAGAAGTCAACCAGACACTGAACCTTATTGAACATGCCAAACAAACGCTGCGCGTTGATCAAATCGGATTTGATGAACATATTCAGATTGGCGGCATGATCGAGATTCCGGCAGCCGCACTCAGTGTGGAAATCTTTCTGCAGCAACTGGATTTTTTATCGATAGGCACGAACGACCTGATCCAGTATACCCTTGCAGTGGATCGTGTTGATGATACCGTTGCGCATCTCTATGATCCCTTCCATCCAGCTATATTATGGCTGATATCGCGTGTGATTCAATTGGCAAACCGGGCAAAAAAACCGGTCTCCATCTGCGGGGAAATGGCAGGTGATATCCAGTTTACCCGTTTATTGCTGGGAATTGGCTTGCAGCAATTCTCGATGTATCCGGCGCAGTTGCTAACAGTCAAGAATCTGATACTCAAAAGCAATTTGCCGGATATTATTCCGCTAGCACATAAAATCATCCGCAGCGATAATCCCGACAAAACGCGCAACCTTCTCGCTAAACTAAACGGTTAAAAAACTGTCAGACATGCGCGAATCAATCAGATTAATATGTTTTAGCGATATAATGAGTAGTTTTAGCCATTCTCTTACGCGTTTTTTGGAGTATTTTTAATCATAAATGCAAGATTTAAATTCAGTCGGTATTGTTACACCGCAATATGTGCATATCGATAAACCACTCAAACTGAAAAGTGGCTCAGTTTTGAGCAGTTACAACCTAGTTTATGAAACCTATGGAAATCTGAATGCCGATCATTCAAACGCCCTTCTGGTCTGCCACGCGCTTTCAGGTAATCATCATGTAGCCGGCACTTATGCAGACAAGCCCAAAAGCACAGGATGGTGGGACAATATGGTCGGGCCGGGAAAACCTATCGACACCAACAAATTTTTTGTCATTGGCGTCAATAACCTGGGCGGCTGCCATGGCTCCACCGGGCCTGCCAGTATCGATGCCAGAACAGGCAAACACTATGGTGCGGATTTTCCTATCGTCACCGTTGAAGACTGGGTTGAAACACAAGCGCAACTTGCCGAACACTTGAACATCGAACAATTTGCAGCCGTTGTCGGCGGCAGTCTGGGCGGCATGCAGGCACTGCAATGGACGCTCGATTATCCCGATAAGGTCCGTCATGCAATTGTTATCGCCGCAGCGGCAAAACTGACTGCACAGAATATTGCTTTTAACGATGTCGCAAGGCAGGCTATCCTCACCGATCAGGATTTTTACGGTGGCGACTACTATTCCTATAATACCCTGCCACGGCGCGGATTACGGTTGGCACGCATGCTGGGACATATCACCTATCTTTCAGATCACTCCATGGCGTCAAAATTCGGGCGCGAATTGAGAGACGGAAAGTTTTCTTTCGGTTACGACGTTGAATTCGAGATCGAGTCTTACCTACGCTATCAGGGCGATAAATTTACCGATCTGTTCGATGCCAACAGCTACCTGCTGATGACCAAAGCACTGGATTATTTCGATCCTGCCAACGCGTATGATGGCGATCTCAATGCTGCATTCAAAGTGATCCAATCCAGTTTTCTAGTGCTGTCCTTTACTACAGACTGGCGCTTCTCGCCGGAACGTTCACGGGATATTGTCAAAGCGTTGCTGAACAATAATGTCAATGTCAGTTATGCGGAAATCACCTCGTCGCACGGCCATGATTCATTTTTAATGAACGACGCCTATTATCACCAACTGATGCAAGCATATATGAATAATATAGAGGTTTAACGGACTGTGACAATCGATACATCTCTCCCCAAAACCGCATCGAATCGCCCTGATTTTGCAGCGATCGCCAGCTGGGTAAAACCGGACACGAAAATACTCGATCTGGGTTGCGGTGACGGCGCATTACTTAAATATTTACAGCAGGAACGCAATATATTCGGTTACGGCGTTGAAATTGACGACAATAACGTCCTGAATTGTTTGAAAAACGGCATCAACGTCATTCAGAACGATCTGGAGTCGGGATTATCAAGCTTCGCTTCCGGTTCCTTTGATTATGTCATCCTGTCTCAAACCCTGCAGGCAATGAAACATACCGAAGCAATCATTCAGGAAATGCTGCGTGTAGGCAGGGAAGGCATCGTATCGTTTCCCAATTTCGGCTACTGGAAAAACCGCGTTCAGGTCATCAACGGCCATATGCCGGTTTCAGATGCATTGCCGTACCAATGGTACGATACCCCCAACATTCATCTCTGTACCCTCGGTGATTTTGAAGAACTCTGCCATCAATGCAATGCAAAAATCCTGGAACGCCGCGTGATGAACAAAGACCGCCAGATTGAATTTCTGCCCAACTTGATGGGCAAGTTAGCGTTTTATCGTTTTGAGCGAAAATAATTTTTGCCTAATGCCTGTAAATAACCCGAGTCGCTGCATGCGGAAAATGTTCATCTCCCATTCGTTTCATGCCAAAACCAAATTGTATTTTGGCCTGTTTGGTCAGTTTGACATGCATCTGCGGCATAACCAGCGTGGTATCCGGACGATTGGGACGCGACTCCCAGTTGATCTCCACACCAGCAATTAAATCTTTGGTAAAAGAATAAAACAGGTTACTGTTGATGAGTTTCTCGGTATGACCATGCGCACTGACATCAGTCAGACGCAAACCCAGCATATTCAATGTGCTCCATTTTTCATTAAATTCATAACCAAACACGTAGAATAGGTTATTTTCGATTTCTTTGGTATGTTTAATATATTCGCCATAATACTGCCAGCCATGAATAAATTTTCTGGAATGCAGAAAGTCAAAAGTGCCTTGTAATGCGAATTTATAAGCTTCAACTGCGGTATTTTCCATCGGCAATTCAAGCTCAATGCTATAACCATTTGCAAATGCAAATTCAAATTCCGGGTTCATCTTGACGGCATTGCCTTCAAAATCATATTGAACCAGTGTATTAAACTCATAATCGTACCGCGCCGAGCCCAGCGGCAAAGCCAGATCGAAAATCATGGGTTCAGGCAAATCGATAGGCGCATTGCGAAATGGATTGATACCAGATGCAAGACACATCGATGGCATCATAAGCATTATCATCAGCAGAAAACAGGCAGTCAGAATTTTATTAAACATAATTGTTCCATTTTTTGGCCGGCACATCATACGATGGAACCATTAGGAACAGCGCCCTGAGTAGGCGAGCAAAAACCACCTTTTTAGCCTAAAGGGTTTAAATTTCAGGGTTGTGTCTTGGAATCGGGATGATTAGCGGATACTGGTTGTTTGTTAACAGATTCTTCAAATCTCGCCTTACCCGCCAGCCTGACAAGTACCAACACTGGCACGCCAAGCAATGCCGTGGCGATAAAAAAGCTTTCATAGCCATACGCATCGACAAACTGACCACTGAAACCGGCGACAAACTTCGGCAAAAGCAACATGACCGAGCTGAACAGGGCATATTGCGTCGCCGAATACGCGGTATTGGTCAGGCCGGATAGATAGGCGATAAATGCACTGGATGCAATACCGGCAGAAAGGTTGTCGGCAGAGATGGTAAACACCAGGCCGCTGACATCATGGCCGCGTCCAGCCAGCCACACAAACAACAGATTGGTTGCAGCCGACAGCACGGCACCAATAAACAGGGTACGCATGATACCGATTCGTGCAATCAGTATTCCGCCAATTGCAGCGCCCAGGATAGTCATCAACACGCCGTATACTTTCGAAACAGCGGCCACTTCGTCCTTGGTGTAACCCATATCGACATAAAACGGATTACTCATCACGCCCATCACCACATCGGAAATACGGTAGAGCGCAATCAGTGCGAGGATTACCAATGCTTCCTTACCGTGACGCACAATGAAATCCCTGAAAGGCGCAATCAGTGCACCGTACAGCCATACCAGCATGTTTTCCAAGCGGACACTCAAATGCCATTTGGCAATTATTTGCTGCGCATATTTTTCATTCTCGGACAGCAGTGTACTCAAAGGCACATTCGGTTCACGAATAATCAATGTCGTGATAATGCCGACACTCATGCAGCCCGCCATCATCAGATAGGCGAATCGCCAGGGCATATAATCATATGTTGCCGCAGAAGTATCTACCACAGCGGCAATCCACAGAACACCCGCTGAAGCCAAAATCATGGCCACCCGGTAACCCGCCTGGTATGTCGCCGCCATTGCGCCTTGCAGCTCCAGCGCAACCGCCTCAATACGATAGGCATCGAGTGCGATATCCTGTGTTGCCGAAGCAAACGCAACGGCAAGCGCAAAAAACACCATATGCGACAAACTGACAACGGGGTCGGTCATGGCCATACCAACCAAAGCCAGCGCTATGATAATCTGTGAAAGCAGCAGCCAGGCGCGCCGCCGCCCTAACAGACGAGTCAGGACGGGTAACGGCATGCGATCGACCAACGGCGACCATAACCATTTGAAACTATACGCCAACCCGATCCAGCTCAAATGCCCAATAGTTGTGCGGTCAATACCTGCTTCACGCAGCCAGAATGACAACGTGCCCAGTATGAGCAACAATGGCAGTCCGGCCGAGAAACCCAGTGACAACATCCCCAATACACGCGGATGCGTGTATATACCCAGCGTATTGAACCAACCTGAAGCCGATTTAAATTTCATCGATGTTCATCGTAGTGAATAATCAATGGCGCATGATCTGAAAAACGGGATTCCTTGTAAATTATTGCATGTGTAGCTTTGTCTGCAATTTCCGGCGTAGCGATCTGATAATCAATACGCCAGCCGACATTCCTGGCCCATGCCTGCCCGCGGTTTGACCACCAGGTATACTGATCCGGTTCGGAATTGAGCTGTCGAAAGACATCGATATAGCCGATTTCATCAAAAACACGCGTCAACCACTCGCGTTCTTCGGGCAAAAAACCGGAATTCTTCTGATTGGCGCGCCAGTTTTTCAAATCAATTTCCTTATGGGCAATATTCCAGTCACCGCACACAATAATATCGCGGCCACTGGCAATCAATTCCTGCAAAAACGGGTAAAACCGGTCCAGAAAAAAGAATTTGGATGCCTGTCTGTGATCGCCACTCGAACCAGATGGCAGATAAAGCGATATCACACTCAAATTGCCAAAATCAGCCTGAAGAAAACGGCCTTCCTGGTCAATTTCATCAATACCAATGCCTTCAACGAGATTGTCCGGCAGTTTACGGCAATAGATTCCCACACCACTATAACCTTTTTTCTCGGCACAATGAAAGTAACCGTAATATCCTTCCGGTGCGCGCATTTCATCGCTCAAATCGGGCAATTGCGCTTTGAGTTCCTGTATGCAAACGACGTCTGCAGCTTGCTGCGACAGCCATTGAAAAAATCCTTTTCTGGCGGCAGCACGCACGCCATTGACATTCAGCGTTATAATTTGCATCTTTTATAATTGAATTCAGTTATGTCAGATTTTAGGCAAGCATTTATCGAGTTTGCAATTGACCGCAAGGTGCTATGCTTTGGTGAATTTAAAACCAAAGCCGGACGCATGTCGCCTTATTTTTTTAATGCCGGATTGTTCAATGATGGTGATTCATTGCGCCGACTGGGGCAATTTTACGCGAAAGCCATACTCGCTGCTGAAATTCCGTTTGATATGCTGTTTGGACCGGCTTACAAGGGCATTCCACTCGTCAGTTCGATTGCCATTGCGCTTGCAGAAATGGGTCATAACTATCCCTTCTGCTTTAACCGCAAGGAAATCAAGGATCATGGTGAAGGCGGCATAGTAGTCGGTTCACCTCTGGCAGGCCGTGTCTTAATCGTCGATGATGTCATCTCGGCCGGCACATCAGTGCGCGAATCAGTTGAACTAATCACAACCGCCAATGCAACACCCTGTGGTGTAGTGATAGCACTGGATCGAATGGAAAGAGGCACTGGAACACTTTCCGCCGTCCAGGAGGTAAATAATACCCATGTCATTTCTGTTATCAGTATCATCAACTTAAATGACTTGATTGATTATCTCCAAACCCGCTCAGAACTGTCTCATCAACTTCAAGCCGTTGCGAAATATCGGCAGCAATATGGCGTGATTTGATTCTGGCACTCTATCCATGTGATTTTGCCAGATACAGCCGATTAAATTCATTCTCCCGCGTGCCGTTCATGCATTACAGTATTTCAATGAAAATGACAGGAGATTTTTATGTGCCGGTTTGTACTGATTGCAACCCTCTTTATTTTTACACAACCCTCGCTTGCAGCACTGAAAAAATGCGTGGACGATGAAGGCAAGTCTCATTATTACGCCAACGTTATGCCGCCTGAATGCCTGGATAAGACAACTGTAGAAATGAATAAAGTCGGGGTTGTCATGCGTACCAATATGGTTCGGAATAAAACAGAAGAAGTCGCTGAATCGATGCAAAAAGAAGCTGATGAACACAAGCAAAACGAAGATAAAAGACGTGACCAGGTCTTGCTCAGTACGTATACCAGCGAAAAAGAAATTAACTGGGCGATGGAACGCAATATTCACCCAATTGAGCTCGCCATTGCCGGCATCGAAAAGCGCCTGGAAATTGCAAGAAACCGGCTGCAAATCCTGCAGCGACAAGCTGCTGAAGCGGAAAAAACAGGTACTCCTGCTTTGGCATCAATTCAGCAGGACATGATTCCGGTTACACGCGATGTTTCTCAACTGGAAAATGAGTTACAAAGAAATCATCGTCGCATCAATGGCCTGAAAGAAAAATTCGCATCCGACAGAAAGCGCTTTCAGGTACTGAAAGCGCAAAAAATGTAAATTCAGAAAAATGCTTTCTTTGTACTATATACCCAAGGCGACACAGGCTATTCACAAGAACTAGCAACAGAATCAGGCACCGCCAGGCGCTCCATCAGATAACACAAGCAGTCCTGGTGGATAACCTGTGTATTACGCGTTAGCATGGACGGCATGACCGGTCGGCTGATTCTGAGCGCATTGCCATCCAAATGAAAATAATGATCGGATATTTCCTGATCCTGTTCATCGGCCGTTCTCAAGACAAGTTCCTGATGATTCTTTTGCCAGCCTATCAAGGTATTAAACGGCAACTCACGGAAATTCAAGTGATCGATATTATCGATAAGACGCAAATCCAGATCCTCTTCCTGGAATCCGACTTCTACGCCTGGCGCAATTCGGACAACAGCAACGGTATGAAATAATTCAATATCATTTTTTGCAACCGCATGCATCGGAATTTCTGCAAGATTCAGGCAGGCCGTCAGGTATTCAAGGGCATGTGCAACACCTTGAGGATTGCCGGGTTGGCCGCATTCCAGCGTAACCGATGGCGCAAGTTTTGAAAATGCAAGTGACTGTACGCCTTTTGGACGTGTAAAGAAAATAACTGTACGGTCAAATAATGTCGCCAGCTGTAGAAAAGGTGTTTCCAGCTTATTTACACACGCGTAGTGCGGATTTAAACCCGTATTGTTGTGCACATCAATACTGGCAAACACCCGGTTCTCTGTCATCACATCGAAAACCTGTTTTGCCATTCTATGCTCTGGCGTTTCAGTTTCAGCGCATCCTGGCCAGATACGATTGAAATCGGGTTGCTTTTCCAGGTGTCTCCGATGAAACCGCGCCGCTTCGATATTACCTACAAATAGCGATAATGATCTTGGCAGTTCCCTGCTTTGAAATTGATAAAGAATATGACGAATTGCATCCCAGCCGACTGGCTCGTTACCATGTAACAAAACAGAAACAAAAATTGGTGGTTTACGTCGGCCAGACAATTGAAATAAAGTTGGTCCATCCAATTTTTTGTATAACTCGTGAGATTGCAAATCAAGCAAACCTTCTGGAATATCTTGTCGAATTGCTAACATCGATTTTTTACTCAATAGACTATTCTTTTTTACAAACTTTTTAAGTTAACACACCCAATTTACAATGATTGATTGTCAGACTCAAAATAAAACCGAGGGCGGTTTTTCGGGGTTAGGCCATTATAAAATGTAATTTATCTTTTTCTCAGCGCAGTCAAACTGGCCACTCATGGACTGGCGTACCACTTTGCTGCAGCTTTGCATAAGCGGCTGTCAATGCCTGCATATCATAGCCATGATTTGCGGCATAACGTTGCTGCCAATTGGTTCCTGTTTGCCCACTTTTGATGCGCTGCTCTATAATATCCAGATAATATTGAATATCCTCGTTGCGGACTTCCAGTTGTTCAAGACCAGAACGCGCCAATGGAATCAAATGCTGCAGAATGTGTTCTCTTGCATTGATGGATTTATCGCCCAGCCAGTAGAGCTCCGCCGCCAATCCAAGGCGAGCTGCCTGATAAAAATTATGCCTCGCATGATTAAATGTCAAATCAAATTCAGGCGGCCGTTCTAGTTCAATCAAACTTTTCGCCGCGCCTGTAAACAGAGCTGCATTCGCCACGATATCAACCACACTGGGTCCAGCCGAAATCACCCGATGCTCTACGCGCAGATGTGGTTCGTCCTGATCATCAAAACCCACCAGAGGACGGTTCCAACGCCAGATAGTGCCATTATGTAAGCGCAAATGTGCCAATTTGTCGGGCGACTCTTCAAATAAAACCGGAAGAATTACCGGGAAATGTTCCAGATTTTCCTGAAAACAGTCCATCAGTGAATCTTTGACATATCCTGTTCCAAAGAATACACGTTTCAAATCACCTTCAACATCTATTCTATGTCCGCCAACGGATACCGCCTGTTCAAACAGCGGAATTCGGGTTTCTTCCCAGAGATGCTTGCCGAACAAAAATGGTGCATTGCCAGTTGCCGCAACCATAGAACCTGACAAAATAATCGCTGCATTATAGTATCTTGTAGCCAAACTCAGCGGAACCTGCAAATGCAATTGAAATGATGTCGCTGCCGCTTCCAGCATGACATCGTCATGTTGTGTGCGCAAATGTTCGCCACCCTTAATATTAATTTGTAAAGGTCGGCCTTGTCGCAATCGCAGCACCTGTTCATTCAACGCCCGATATCGCGGGGAATTAGACATGTTATCAAGCGAGAGATCCGTTTTTTTTACTGTGGGTAAAATACCAATGGCCAGCATATCAGATCCCAGCAACTGTGCTTGTCGGCGGCACAAGTTGTATATCTGATCCAGGTTTTGTTGCATGTCACTGAAAACATGCCCACCAAGGAATTGTGGCAGACTATTTAATTCGATATTAAAGCTGGCCAGTTCAGGAACAACCAACGGATGATTGAGCATTTTCAAGAACTGTTCATTCACAGGCGACGGTTGGTAATTTGCATCCACCAGCCAGGCTTCCAGTTCATAGCCAAACATCCTCTGTTCACTGGCAAATCGGCTTTCTGTGAACCACTGGTTTATTATCTTCGTTTCCTTTTGCAACCGTTCATGAAACAGTTTCAGGTCTTCAGGATTAAAGCAACTTGATGGTATTTCGTGACCCATAACTATAGTTCCCAGGAATTGCTTGCACTATATTGCTAACACGCACTCCGATTCAACACAAACAGGTGATTCAAAAAATATTGCAACCCGATTTTAACCTGAACTACAGATTTTTTTTTGAAAGACAATTCATTTGACAGGCTGCACGAATGAATGCATGCCACATCATACAGCTTATTGCATGGATTTGTCGAAAATCAGAAAATGAATGTCAGCGTTCACATCTGCCTTTTTAGCAGAAATTGCAAGCGTAGTTGAAATTCAATATCGGTCCGTATTACGCCCCTGTTTTCCTAGCAATATCCCGGGCAATTTCAATAAACCTGCTATATCTGAAACTGTTTTCTACTTCAACCGGAGTGCCGAGAATAAATTCTGCATGTTTGCGGGCTTCTTGCACTCTACCCAAATCAAGAAGTACTTCTGCATAAAAAGCACGAGTGATAATGTCATCCGGAAATAATGCATGCGCCTTGTAAAGGTGAAACAAGGCTTTTTCCTTGTTGCCAAAACTGATCGGAAAACCGGGCAACTTATAATACATTCTGCCCAGCGCCTTGTGCGCACCCGCATTATCGTATTTTTCATCGAGCGCAATAACACGCAAAAACAACTGCTCCATAGGGCGCGTCATTCTCAACGCATTGATTATACCGCTCTCCTCACTCAGTTTTCCTATAGCGGCCGCTTTCCAGTAAAGTGCGCCGATCTCGTCTGCATTGATTGCGAGTGCCTTGTCAGCGGTCGAAATACAGCCTTTGTAAAGTTCAATTCGTTTGTTTTTTTCTGTCTCAACCTCAGCATTCGCATATTCGAGCCGGGCAAGTTCAGCAATGGCTTCGGGTGAATTTGTGCTTTGGGCCAGCTGCTTAATCCAGGTGATCGTCGACAAGAGCGCGGGTCTGTCGACGGCATTGCGCTTTACCGCCACATCAATTTTTTGCCTGTATTCATCAGGAAGAAAATTCGCACCATCCAGGGCAAATGCCGAATGACTCATGCCAACAAAAGCCAGCATGGAATACTTAAGAATACTAGCTTGCCAGCACAACATCATGAGCACCTTTGCAAAAATGATTTAATATTGAATAAAGGGTCCATATTTTGTTGGACCAGCATTCCAACTACATTTCTTACGTTAATCTATTTTTAACAGATTATTTGACTAAACCTTCTTACCGTCAAGCTAAAAAACGCAAACTTTTTACAGCTATTTCCTGTCATAGCCACACCAACAAAAGACTCTAACAAACCATCTATTTATCAGTTAGACCAATCTATCCGAACACCATATTGACATCACTTGTTGCAACTGAGCCACTAGGATTCTGTTAGTCCAATCCGACATCTACAATTTTCAAAACCAACATTAATATGTGATAAATTTACATGCAGAAATCAAGGTTATAAATGTGAAGTTAGAAAAGAGCACATAATATGAAAATAGTTATTTTTGCAAATTGCATGTATTTTTCAAAGTTGGCTTCACGTGTACAATCGCCACGCACTAAGCTGCCGAAGGCGCTGTTGAAAGATACCAGGGCATTCCATCCTACTCAGAAAAACGAAACCATGACAAAAATCAGTCACAGTACACCCAAACAAAGCACCCTGATCTGGTGCACATCGGCTACTGAATTTCAGTCATCGCGTTATCAGACATTAGTAACACGGTAAAAATGAGCCGGCTCTATTGCCACAACCGTTATGAATTTTTCTGCCGCGCCACCTCGAACATCATCAGCACAGGTGTTCCGATTCGCGTAAATCCTGACATGAACACATTAGATCATTTGTATTTAATCAATAACCAGAACTTTTCCGCCTCAATTCTGTTCCAAAGCTAATGCAACTTCTCTTCTCCCAACGGTTTCTTCTTACTTTAATTTTACTTGGCTTCGCGTTCATTATTGTTTTTCCATCCAGTTCAGATGGAAACTGGCGCACGGCCAGCCGCGCATCTATTGGAATAGCGCCAGACCCGGCAATAACACCGGAAGCAATCGTGCAGGTCTATGGTGCGCGCGCTTACAGCTGGCGCGGTTATTTTGGAATACATACCTGGATCGCTGTCAAACCATCCCATGCCCAGTCCTATACTATTTACGAAGTGCTTGGCTGGCGCCAACGCCGGCAGTCACCCGTTCTGGCAATTTATGACCAGGTGCCGGACCGGCGCTGGTTTGGTAACATACCCGAACTTCTCGCCGATAAACGCGGCGAAGGAGTCGATGAATTGATTGAACGCATTGATCAGGCGGTTGAGCGTTATCCCTATACCAGAAAATACACCCTTTGGCCCGGACCAAACTCCAATACATTTACGGCATGGATATCACGCTCTGTTCCTGAATTGGAATTAAGTCTGCCGGCTACAGCCATTGGAAAAGACTATCTAGGCTACCGTTTGATTGCCACCGCTCCAAGCGGCAGCGGCTTCCAGTTCTCGTTTTTCGGATTACTGGGTTTTGTGGTCAGCAACGTAGAAGGATTTGAATTCAATTTTCTGGGGCTGACATTCGGCATCAACCCTGATCCATTGGCCGTGAAGCTGCCCATTATTGGAGACATTCAATTGGTTTCTTAGTCTATTCTCAACAAAAAAGCATTTTTCAAATTATAATCACCGCCTGTGAATCAAACATTTCTACACTTATTCATCCAGACCCAACGCACAAAGCAAAACGAAAATTCTTTTAACCCGGCTTTGTCATGTACCTGTGGATTTTAGTACATACTCTTTAATCGTAATTACAGCTAACGCATTGTTTGAGATTTGAAAAATTTTAATATTATCCCAGCACTGGACATCCAAGACGTTTTTGGCAAGAAAACCTATCTGAGAGGAAAACATTATTTTCAGCAAAACAAAGTTGCCCATACAGAAACAACCGCAGAAACAGCGAATACGATAATACTCAACGCCCGCGTTATTGGCAGCAGCAACCAAAACTATCATCAGACGATAGCCATCGCAAAGAAGGGCCGTTACCCAATTATTAACGGCAGATGCAGTTGTCCTGTTGGTTATAACTGCAAGCATGTCGTAGCCGCGTATCTGGCGTATAAAGCTGGAAATACGCAACAGAATAATTTACAGCAGAAAACCAGCTCCGCAGAGGCGTACATTAATTGGTTAATCAGTCTCGATGAAACCGGTATAAAACCGGATACTTCGCGCGAGTTTATTGCTTATGTACTCCGTAAACGCGACACTGATGGAAAATTTCTATTATCGCTGCTCATCACTCGGGAAAAGAAACAGGGTGGATTAGCCGTGGGGCGCAGCATTCCGCTTCCTAATATTCGATACGGCTATTTCTCAAGCAGTTATCATACACCTGAAGACCGGGAACTGTTCCGGCTTGTTTCTGGTTTAGAGGAAAATTACGGCGATACTGCCCTGATCATAGGCGCTTTGGGGCATCTGGTTTTAATCAAAGCATTGCAATGCGGACGTTTGTTCTGGAAGTCACATCAGTTTTCCCGGACGCTACGCAGTGACGAGCCCAGGATTCTGAGTTTTTCCTGGAATGCACAAAAGGATGGCGTTTATACACTCAATGCAGCGGTAGCAAACAATGCAATTTTGCTACCAACTGAACCACCCCTATATCTGGATGAAGAAAGCATGACTATCGGCGCAGTGGATTGCAGTAATCTAACGTATAGGCAATACCATAAGATTCTGGCCGCCCCGCCGGTGCCGGTTGAATATGTTGAAGATTTCAGTCTGCGTTTGCTGACGGAGCATCCAGAACTTCCTTTGCCACCTCCCAAGCCCGTTGAATTGATTGAGCTGAATGGATTATCTCCACGCCCTCGACTGAAATTACTGGGACAGCAACTCGATGATAAACGTTATATCCATTTACTCATGCTGAACTTTGACTATGGCGGCCATACACTTTCAGGGTTCCATGCCAAACCAGTCAGCGTCGCTAAAACAAAACAAGGGTTTTTCAGAATACAACGGAATCAAATCTTCGAAGCACAAGTCATGCAAACGATATTCGAATACGGATTTCAGCAGTTCGAACCAACACATGAAAAGGAATTGCTATTTTACAGCCCTGCGGAAAATACCGTTATGGACAGCGCTGCCCGCTGGGCGCGCTTTATAGACGCCAAACTGCCCGAATTAGTGCAGCAAGGATGGACTGTCAACACAGACGAAAGCTTCCTGTTACAGTTTCAGCAGCCGGGAAATTGGGACGCCGAAATTGAACAAAGTGATAATGACTGGTTTAAAATGCACTTCAATATCACCATTAATAACCAATCGTTTCCGCTACTGCCGCTGATTTCACCTGTACTGGAAAATTATGATCGCAATAATCTGCCGGAAATATTGAGTATACCGTTGGAGGGACATCAGTATGTCAATATCGCGGCAGCGCAGCTCATGCCTTTTCTTAATATTCTGTACGAACTCTTCGACAGTGTACGTTTTGATGACAACGGCAATGCCAGGATTTCACGCTACAATGCCGCTGCGCTGGCTGATCTGGAACAGCATAATTACGGCTTATTCAGTATTAAAGGCGGACAGGAACTAATAGAAACCGGAAAGAAAATCCGTAATTTCAAAGGCATCAGCAACGTCCCACCACCCACCGCTCTGCAAGCCCAATTACGCGAATATCAACAAAAAGGCCTGAACTGGCTGCAATTTCTGCGTGAATACCGTTTCGGCGGCATTCTGGCCGATGATATGGGGCTTGGAAAAACCGTCCAAACACTGGCGCATTTGCTGCTCGAAAAGGAATCCGGGCGTATGGACAAACCCTGCCTGATCGTCGCACCGACCAGTCTGATGAGCAACTGGCGGCGCGAGGCGCACCGTTTCACACCAGATTTAAGCGTGTTGATTCTGCAAGGCAATGATCGCAAGCAGCGGTTTAATGAAATTATGCAACATGACCTGGTTCTGACCACCTATCCGTTATTGCACAGAGACGAACAAGACCTGCTGGCCAATACGTATTATTATCTGATCCTGGACGAAGCGCAGGTGATCAAAAACCCCAAAGCCCTGGCCGCACGTGTGGCGCGCCGTATCGATGCACAACACCGCTTATGCCTGACTGGCACACCGATGGAAAATCATCTGGGTGAACTCTGGGCACAGTATGATTTTCTCATGCCGGATTTTCTGGGCGATCATGCTTTTTTCAAAAAGGCATATCGTATTCCTATTGAAATGCACGGCAATTCCGAAAAGAAAGAACGATTGTCCAGACGGCTGGAACCTTTTATGTTGCGCCGTACCAAACGCGATGTCGCCAACGAACTGCCGGAGAAAACCGAAATTATTCGCGCGGTTCCGCTCTATGAGAAACAGTCCGCACTATATGAAAGCATTCGGGTAAGCATGGAAAAAAAAGTACGCGATGCAGTCGCCGAAAAGGGCTTTGCCCGCAGTCATATCACCATTCTTGATGCCTTGCTGAAACTACGGCAAACCTGTTGCGATCCCAGAACCTTGAATCTCAAAGAAGCGCAAAAACTCAAACAATCCGCCAAACTGGACTTATTAATGGAAATGCTTCCTGAGTTACTGGAAGAAGGGCGCCGTATTCTAGTGTTCTCTCAATTTACCCGAATGCTAGGATTAATCGAAGGCGAGTTAAAAGCGCGGGCAATCAGCTACAGCAAACTTACCGGACAGACACGTCGACGCGACGAAGCAATTGAACAGTTCAGAAACGGCCATGTCAATGTGTTATTAATCAGCCTAAAAGCCGGCGGCGTCGGCCTGAACCTCACCGAAGCCGACACCGTCATCATTTATGATCCATGGTGGAATCCGGCTGTCGAAAACCAGGCCGCAGACCGCGCACACCGAATCGGCCAAGACAAAGCAGTTTTTGTATACAAGCTGATCACAGAAAATACCGTCGAAGAAAAAATCCTGGCTCTGCAGGAAAGAAAGCACAAGCTGGCCGAAAGCATGTACCAGAATGGCAGAAAAGAACAAGCTACACAGTTGACAGCAGAAGATTTAACAGATTTATTTAAACCTTTGGAAGATTAATCGATTGGCGGGCATAACGACGATAACCCTCTATTCAGCAGCTACTGTTTTACGGAAAGAAGTGGCGCTGCATCACCCAATTGACCTGACGACATTGAACTGAACAGACACCAAAAAGGGCCTTCCGACCTCATGAATCCCACTACTTCTCCAAATAGTTAACATGATTTCCGGGATATGTTAGAGTCGTGTTGAAAATTTAGTTTAAACTCTTATTCCCTGATCAGTATTTAGGGAATGAGCAATTCATTATGCTCATCGGAGCAGATTGAATGTATCTCGCAGCAAACTTTTTTAATATTTACGGGCACAGCGCCCTGGAGGAGTAGGTTACATGAAGCTGATTTTAGTTCTAGCGCTTATTTTTAGCGCAAATGCTTTTGCAGGTGATGAATCAAGTGAAATAGATACAACAGATATCAAACGTTTTTTTGAGCCGCTACCTGAGTCAATTATCGATGAAGAAAAAAACGCAGCATTGATTAAACTGGGCAAAACACTTTATCTGGATCCAAGGCTTTCAGTCAATGACAAGATTGCCTGTAATTCCTGTCATCAACTTGATAATTATGGCGTAGACAGCGAACCAACGTCACCCGGCCATGACAATAAGCGTGGCGGCAGAAACTCACCCACCACAATGAATGCGGCATTGCACATCGCGCAATTTTGGGATGGACGCGCCAGCGACGTCGAAGAGCAGGCCCTCGGTCCTATTTTAAACCCGATTGAAATGGGTATGCCAAACAAAGGTGCCGTAGTCGCAAAACTAAAAGCCATCGATGAATATCAGACATTATTCGCTGAAGCTTTCCCAGATCAGCAGTTTCCATTCAACTATAATAACATCGGTGTAGCCATCGGCGCATTCGAACGAACACTGCTCACCCCTTCACGCTTTGACGATTACCTGAAAGGCGATGAAGAAGCCTTAACTGAAGAAGAACTGAAAGGCTTGAACAAATTCATTAGCGCAGGTTGTGTGACCTGCCATAATGGTGTGGTCATTGGCGGCAATTCATATAAGAAAATAGGCCTTGTCGAGCCTTATGAAACAGATGACCTGGGCCGATATGAAGTTACCCAAATTGAAGGCGATAAAAAAGTATTTAAAGTACCCGGCTTGAGAAATATCGCCAAGACCGGTCCTTATTTTCATGACGGGTCGGTTGGAACGCTCGATGATGCGATCCGCTTGATGGCAAAACATCAGCTTGGCAAAGATGCTGATGCTGAATTCGTCGAAGAAGTAAAAGCTTTTCTGGGATCTTTGACGGGCAAAAAATAATGCCATAAAAAGTATCCGTTTATTTTGTGACACACCCGGGCTGTCACATTCAGGCCCGGGATTTTAAACCAACACCCGTCCAGATTTTATTACCCGACGCGACTAAAAATATCCCGCCAGCTCAGCTATCCGCATGATCCACCGGAAAACACTTCTCTTTCACGCTGTAACACGTTAGACTGACAAAACCCTGATAATTGTGTGATTATCGCGTAGTAATGAACTTTTATGCTTTTGTGGAGCGCGTCCAGATGAATAGCTACCGTCTTATCCTGATTGGAGCAGTCATACTGATCATATTAACGGGTTGCATAACCAGCCGCAATGATAGGAATATGATGACTCCGCCGGATTCGCAAAGTAGTCTGCCATCAGACCAGCCGTTTTACAAGGCAGACCGCAAAATCGCTTTTGAAGATGCCGGCAAATTTATTATGCTTGAAGGCAGCCAATGTATACAACAAGCACACGGACCCGAATCCGCGACCATGTTGATTACGCATGATATGCCCGCTTATGTCAACCGCGGTACGGTCATATTAAATGGCTGGGATCTACGTTACTTACACAAGGACAACGAAGTACGTTCACTACGTGCTGACATCACCCACAGCAAACTGGTAAATGGCGGTGGCGGCCTGCCCACACTTGTTTTTGAAGTATCAGGTGAACTCAGCGATCAGAATTGGGATGATGCCTATGAATTCTGCGTTTACTATACGGGTTTGGGCTTTAACTCGGTCTGGATTGACGCGCGCATAGAAGGCGACTATAACGGCATTGACACTTGGGCGTTGCAGACTGATTCGGAAGGGCCTATTGCCACACTGGAAAGTTTGTGGCGCGATGGTACACTGAAAGGCAGCGATTCGATTGGTGTCATTCCCCGCGGATTTTATTTCCAATATGACAATAAGTTTGAATGCGAATTCCGCTTCCCACCCTGCCGCTGGGAAGACCCTGCAGATCATCATCTGCGCCAGGTCGCTTACAGTCTTTTCCAGACAGCAGCATCGCCCAACCCGGATGACAATCCCCATTGGGCCACACAAACAATTTTCAAGGACAATGGCACGCGCACACACTGGGCTAAAACACGCGCTGCTCTAATCGGCGGAGAAAGCGTAAAACTGCGCGCCGATTTTCTGCCGCTCAATCCACGTTCAGGCAAGACAAATATTTGTCGCAATGGCGTCGATGGCATCGTGCATACGGAAACATTCCGCATTTATGACCTGCCCTACGATTACGCCATCCCCATGCTGACCGGCTGGGATCTGAATTATGAATGCGGCGACCAGCATGTTCAACGTGCCGGCATCTGGATACATGACATTCGTTTTGATCCCGAATCTAACGGGCTCGAATACAAGCTGTCATCTATCCTGCGCGACAGAAACGGTGCTCCCAGCTTCAATACCGCCCATCGAGTCAGTGTGCTGGGGCTTAACCGCTCGTCTATTCCCCCCGTAGCAGATGAACGTCCAATCCCGGATATTCAGATCAGATTGCGTCAGCAGTAATCGTACTTGGCTTGCAATAAGTTATCACCATAAGTCGAGTCTTTGCTCATGAGATGGCGGATAAGGCCAAAGAAACATGAGACTAAGTACAAATCGAACCGCTGAGCTAGCCCAATGGGATGGATTCCTCTCCCCTTAACCGGCATTGATATGCCAAACTAGAGTTTTAGGATCAACTAGCCCACTAAGAAAGGAGTCCAAGATGTACAACATTACACGAATAGGAATAAGCAAAACATATTTTTCAAATTCACGGCGTTGATAATCGGGGCCATGTGGTATTGAAGAAGCAACCGAGGCGGAAACAAATGTTAGTGTTTTTTGACCAGCTAAACCCCTGTTTAGTAGGGATAGAAGCCTGTGGGAGTTCCCACTATTGGAGCCGAGAATTACAGAAGCGAGGTCATCAAGTAAGGTTAATAGCGCCACAACATGTAAAGCCGTATGTTAAAGGGAATAAGAATGACGCCAATGATGCGGCAGCAATTTGTGAAGCAGTTAGCCGTCCCGGTATGAATTTTGTCGCAACGAAGACCATCAAGCAACAGGACATGCAAGCGACTGATCGGATACACAGTGAGTTAGTCAAGCAACGTACGGCAAAGAGTAACCAGATTAGAGGGTTGCTTGCGGAGTATGGCATTGTTGTTGCTCGGCAAATCGGAAAGTTGCGTAGAGCGATACCGGAAATATTGGAGGATGCCGAGAATGGATTAACCAGCCAACTACGCCGCTTACTGAGCGGATTGCAGGCAGATCTGATTCAACTGGGCAATCGAGCAAAAGAAATAAAAGTTCAAATTCAGCGTCAAGGTTCAGAGAATGAGGCCGCACAGCGACTACAGCAGATTCCTGGCATTGGTCCAATAACGGCAACAGCATTAATCTGTACTATAGGAAATGGAACCCAGTTTCAACGTGGCAGGGATATGGCTGCATCTATAGGTTTGGTTCCCCGACAACATAGCAGTGGTGGAAAGAATCGACTACTTGGTATTAGTAAGCGTGGTAATGCTCATCTGAGAACTTTGTTAATTCACGGTGCGCGAGCGGTGCTGCAAGCAACCAAGCATAAAGATGATCCACGTAGTCGTTGGTTAAAAACACTGAGCGAGCGGCGAAATAAAAATATTGCAGCTGTTGCTTTGGCAAATAAAAATGCCCGAATTGCCTGGGCACTACTGACTAATAAGCAGGATTATCAACCAGCTTAAAACTAATAAGGCAATATGATCACATAAGATTGCGAAGCAATAACAGTAATGGCAAACAGGTCGAACCGACATCTTGTAAACCTGGAATATTCAGAGTGCCTTGGAGCACGATAGCCCGATTAGGACAAGATACGCGAATAACCCATTATGGCCCGAGCTGCAATAGGCTCATCTTACAGGCCGGATATACGTGTGCAGTCGTTCCTTTTTGTTGATACCAGAAATTGCTTGCAAAATGAGAGGAGTCCATATATGAATATTGCGCCAGTACGTTAGGTTTTAGCTTGTAATCGTTATTATGATTACGTTTCGTTAAATGATGAAAAAGTACAATTTGTCCCCGTAACGCAACTTGCTGGTTTTTAACTTGCCTTGTTTTAAATTCTAGCAACTGGTGCACTATTCAGGCTAGGGCACGCTAATTCCGGTGTTCTCACTTATGCCGGCAGCCACCACTATGACGCTCACAAGAATTGATTGTCCAAGATGACGCAATATTTCCGTCAAAAATAAACAATGCACTCGATATGCCATCTGCCTAGGGTTCTTTAGGTCAAAACCTGTTTAAAAACTGCAGCGGCAACGCAATCCATGGGCACTGACAAGCTCACTAAGCCTGACAAAATCATATAGATTGACTACTAGTCATCTGCATTAATGACAACCTGATTGCGTCCTTTTTTCTTGGCCTGATACAAGGCTTTGTCGGCGGCTTCGCTGACGCTCTTAACATCCGGAAAATGTTTAATATCCGCAATGCCACAACTGAACGTAACCTTGAACTCCTTGTTATCGCTCATATGCAGCAAACGTGAAAATACTTTGCGTATTTCATCAATAACCTTGGATGCTTCAGGCGCATTTGTGTCCGTCATAATCACCGCAAATTCCTCACCGCCGTAGCGACCAACAATATCCGTCCCGCGCAAACGTTGTTTCAGTAATCGTGCCAGACTTTTGAGCACGCGGTCACCTGCCGCATGTCCATAGGTATCATTCACTTTCTTGAAAAAGTCCACATCAACCATCGCAAATGACAATGGCGTTTTCAACCGGTTCGAGCGCACAATTTCACGCCCAAGCTGTTCTTTAATCGCCGTATGATTAAACAAGCCGGTTAGCCCGTCTCGCACCATTAATCCTCGCAATAACCGCGCACGTCGTACGCGCATGGTCACAGCAGATATTAATCGTTTTGGATCAATAGGTTTGACTAAGAAATCATCACCCGCCAGGCACATTGCTTCTAGTTGCGTATTAAAATCATTTTCCGAAGATAAATAAACGATCGGCACACTCAACAGACCATCGATCTGACGTATCACTTTTGCAAGCTCAATACCGCTACACTCGGGCAAATAAACATCAATTAATATGACATCCGGATTAAACTCCAGCAGTGTTTTCATAATCGCGTCTGTTTTCTCAACCGTTCTCACAACCATTCCAGCCAGTTCGAGTATAGCTGCATGATATGCCAGAACCGTCGTATTATCATCAATGATCAGTACGCGGAAAGGTTCCTGAGTCTGTGGCACGGCAAACGAATCGAGTTGCTCAATTAACTCCGTGGAATTAATCGGTTTTGTAAGATACGCGACACCTCCCGCGCGCACTGCTTGCAATCGCATGGCCAATTCGTCATTTGAGGAAATAAATATGACCAACACCGGCTCGGCCGCTTCCTGTTGAATTTCTTCCATGATACGAATACCAGCCATCGGATCATCCGAAAATTCAACATTCATCAAAACAATAACATTGGATGCTTCTTTGATTGCCGCACGGAAATTTTCCAGCTGTCCAAAAACTTCAACTTCATAGCCATAATAACTCAACTGCAAGGCCAATTCCTGAGCAGCCTCCTGGTCATCATCTACAACATAAACCGTACATACTTCTTCCGAGTCGACTAAATTATTTAACTTGTGTTCGATAGATTGAACTAAGCTCTTATCCGGATTCGCAGACAGTCGGCTTAACGCCTGTAATTGTGATTGTATTTCATTGCTCTTCTGTTCATCTATCGGTGTTTTATTCTGCAGCAGTTCTTTTAACATCAGTTCCAATGAATCTGCAACCTGACTTAATGCATCAAATCCAAATGTCTTACTTGTACCAACCAAACCATGCGCTTTGCGATGCACTTTCTGCAATGTCTCTATACTCCATTCATTTTGGAGGGTTTGCCACATTGTTTCTAAATTTTGGACTCTTTCTGGAAGTTTTTTTATAAACGCATCTGCCAGAAGATGCATTTTTTCTTGAAAGTCTGCTATGGAACTATTCATGATAGGCTATCCACTCTTAAATAAATGTATAAATCGACGCGCGATATGTTGGTGCGCCGACACCAAATCAATGTTAACCAGATTTCTTACATTAGCTGCAAACTACCTAATTCCAACATTCAGAAAATGATTTTATTGTATGAAAAAATCATTTGCTACAAATTACAATACCTAGTTTTACATTCTCTGTGTGCAAATTAAATTGTAACATTAAGGCTTTAAAAATATAGAACTATTCATTCACAACATGTTAAAACGTATTATTATCTATTTTTCAGGCGTAGTGGCGACAATCTTAATTATCGCTTTTCTTGTCGGCGAACTGGTTACAGGCTCTGCACCTACAGCCACTGAAACCTTGTCAACTGATTTACCTGTACACTCCGTCAGAATTCCCGCCCCAAATGGAACGAATGTTCATGGCTGGCTGGCATACGGGAAAGGAGGCAACGGCGCGATATTACTTGTACATTCCATTCGCAGCAACCGCGTAGAAATGTTAAGCCGGGCACGTTTCCTGACTAAACAAGGCTATCATGTCCTCCTGGTTGATTTGCAGGCCCATGGAGAAACACCCGGTTCCCGAATTACATTTGGTGCCCGGGAGTCAGAAAATGTCGAAGCCGCAGTCAATTTTCTTCGCAACACGTTTCCAAATGAGCGCATAGGCGCTATTGGAGTATCTTTAGGCGCGGCTGCTATTGTGCTTGCCAAACACGACCTGAGACTCAATGCAGTTATCCTGGAATCCTTACATCCGACACTGGAAGAAGCCGTAGAAAATAGATTGAAACTTTTTCTGGGTGAGCCCGGCACATTTTTTCTGCCGCTATTATTGTTTCAAATTGCGTTTTTTACCGACACGCCTGCTGATCAACTGAGCCCCATTAAACACATAGACAATCTTAACTCACCGTTGTTAATCATCTCCGGCACCAATGATAAACATACCACACCTCCCGAAACAGAGCGTTTATTTGCTGCTGCAAGAGAACCCAAAGAACTCTGGATTGTTCCGGGCGCAGGTCATTTTAATATGCATGAATACGCAGGCAGAAAATATGAGCAGGAAGTATTGGGATTCCTGGAACATTATCTTGGACATCAGTCACATAACAGATAAGATGTCCCCTAATACACCCAAAGTAATATAATAAAGGAAACAAAAAAGAATAATTGAGGAAGAAACTTGTAGGATTGTTTTTCAAATTGCACGATAAGTCTTCAAAAATTATATTTCAATACAAAAAGCTATGCATGATTATAAAAAGATTCTGGTTGCGATTGATTTTTCAGATTATGGCAATCTAGTCGCCAAACAGGCCAAACATCTGTCCGAGAACTTTAACGCAGAACTCCATGTGATTCATGTTCTGGATAATATCCCTATGCCTGATACACCCTATGGAACATTGATATCACTTGATATGCAATCTTACGATTTATTGTTGCAGGCAGAAAAAAACAAATTCATACAGATCTGCGATGAAATGGATATTGCGTCAACCAATCGTTGGTTGATATGGGGAACACCAAAAGAAGAAATTACCCAGCTTGCCCTGCGGGAAAAAATTGATCTTATTATCGTAGGATCGCATGGGCGACACGGACTCACCGCGCTCATGGGATCAACCGCAAAAAATGTTATATTTCATGCTAAGTGCGATGTTCTCACCGTGCATTTACGCGATGATCAATAGACCAGTAAGTTACCAGAACTTCCACCACGGCGGATTTTCAGTTTCATAGATATCTTCCAGGAATTCGCTTTCAGGAAAATTTCGCTTTAAAACACGCTCGGCATCATCGCTCAAATCATGCATACCCAGCGCGTTATAGGCTTGCGCCATGATAAACAGTGCTTCCTCTGTTGCTGGTGTAAGCGGATATTCTTTTACAGCATATTGCGCACGGTTTGCAGCTGCCACATAGGCTTTGCGCTTCATATAGTAACGCGCCACATGAACTTCATTCATGGCAATCACGTTCAACAAATGGGCCATACGCTGTCTTGCATCAGGGGCATACTTGCTGTCAGGAAACCGTTTTACCAATTCTCTGAAGTTATCGAATGATTCGCGAGATGCCTTCGAGTCGCGTTCACTCATATCCTGTTTCAGGAAGCCACGCATCATAAAACTCATAATTCCCCAATTATCATGATAGTTGGCCAGTCCCTTGATATAATAAGCATAATCAACATTAGGGTTATTGGGGTGCAGTTTAATGAATCGATCAGCAGCAGCAATTGCCGACGCCGGCTCCTGGTCTTTATAATGTGCATACGCGGTTTCAAGCTGGGCTTGCTGCGCATATCGACCATACGGGTAACGCGCTTCAAGACCCTCAAATAATTTAATTGCAGCAGGATAATTGCCACTACTTAATTTATCTTTCGCTTCAGCATAAAACTTGTTGGCAGACCAATTATGCGTATCTTCACTCTGACTGGGCAACAAACCACATGCAGAAAGCAAAGAGACCAAAATTAAAACTAAAACCAGGCGATGCAACATGAAAAAATTCCGTAAAAAGGCATGGAAACTGATAAGAATTATAACGTAAAGTCATCATTATCAGCAGGGAATGAAACAAACGAATCAAATATAAATTTACTGATCCCGGCTGAATGCGCAGGCCTGCGCCTTGACCAGGCATTGGCCAGATTGCTGCCGAACTGGTCGCGCAGTCGCATCCAATCCTGGATTGCTGATAAGCGCGTCAAAGTGGGCGACCTGTGTTGTAATGCAAAACAGAAAGTATGGGGTAATGAACATATCCAGATCTCCCCGCTTTTTGACCAGTCTGAAAATACACATTCTGCTGAAGCAATTACACTGAACATCGTCCATGAAGACGATGCACTCATCGTCATTAACAAACCAGCAGGCATGGTCGTGCACCCGGGCAATGGCAACCGGCAACACACATTGCTCAACGCATTATTGCACCATGAACCTCAATTGGAAAAAATTCCACGTGCTGGCATTGTTCACCGATTGGATAAAAATACCAGTGGCTTATTGGTCGTTGCAAAAACCATCGAGGCGCAAACCTGGTTAGTACATCAATTACAACTACGCGCGGTCAGACGTGAATATCTTGCTTTGGTATATGGCAAAGTCAACCAGAGCGGAACGGTAGATGCTCCCGTTGGACGCCATCCTGTTCATCGCACCAAAATGACTGTCACCGCGCGGGGAAAACCCGCCCGTACACACTACACGATTCTCGAGTCTCTAGGAGGGTGCACACTGTTGCAATGCAGTCTGGAAACCGGCCGCACGCACCAGATTCGCGTACATATGCATTCCATCAATCACCCGCTTGTGGGTGACCCCGTTTATGGCGGCAAACCCAGAAAGACAATTCCCGAAATTGGCCGGTTGTTAACAGAGTTTCCAAGGCAGGCCTTGCATGCGCGGCGGCTCGCGCTGATCCATCCGGAAAACAAGCACTTATTGCAATGGCAGACTGAGGCACCCGAGGATCTGGCCCATTTGTTGAGCCTGCTCAGAAAACATCATTCAGATCAATTCATGCATCTTGATCCCAATAGGGCACCGTCCCGATACGCTGCAACAGGAAGTCAATAAAAGAACGTACTTTGGCCGGCACATGGCGGCTGGGAAGATAACAAGCGTACACGTAGCGTTCTACCGCGATATACTCGGACAAGACTGCCTGCAACTTGCCGCTTTGCAGGTCTTTGCCCACAGTAAACGTTGGCAATAATGCAATGCCCAGACCTCCGAGTACCGCCTGCGACAATGCGTCATCGTCGTTTATGCGCAGCGTTCCTGAAACAGGTACGGCAATCACGCCCTCCGGACCGGTGAAATTCCAGTAACCCTGTTCCCCTGAAAGCGTATAGTCCAAGCAGTTATGTTTAATCAAGTCCTCAGGCGTCTGCGGTATGCCATGTTGCCGGAAATATTGCGGTGTAGCGCAAAGTTTACGTCGCACTGGCGCCAACTTACGCGCGACCAGATTAACATCAGGCTCATTAGTAACCCGGATGATTACATCGTATCCTTCGCCAACCAAATCGACAGGACGATCGGTGATTGTCAAATCGATCCGGATTTCAGGATAACGCGACAAAAAATCCGCCAGCGCAGGCGCCACATGAAGCGTACCAAACGCAACGGATGCACTGACTTTCAACATACCGCGCGGTTCGGCCTGCATGCTATTTACAACTCGCTTCGCCTGTTCGGCCTCATCGAGTATATGCGTAGCATGTTCTGCAAGCACTGTCCCTGCTTCGGTTAAACTCAGATGCCTGGTACTGCGGTTTAATAATTGCGCGCCAAGATTTTTTTCAAGCTTTGATACTGCTTTACTAACAGCAGAACGCGAAATATCCATCCGTCGTGCAGCTTCAGCAAAACTGCCAGACTCCACAACTCGCGCAAAAATAACGAAGAGATTAAGATCCTGCATCAGGAAAAAGTTCAGTTAATTGTCAACCATAAGGCAACAATATAATTCAATTTTTGGTACTTATCGAACTTAAATTATTACTGTACTATGCGAACCTAATTTGAAAAAAATTAAGTTTTTATCAATTACCCTAAATTAACATCGAAAATTCATTGTATAACAAATTAATGTTTAATAACCGGAAACTGGCCAAACTGTTAAAACGATTATTAAATATTCTATTGGTATCAGTTCAGGCTGCTCAATTGTCAACCCAAGAGAACGCGAAACTGGTGTAATTTTAACCCGCAAACGCCCGGCTATATCTATTTTTTCTTAAAGGCATGCTTCTATTGGAGGTAAATTCAAATGAAGACTAAAAACGAATCAGACTTAACTTTGATAACCATTATCGGTGTTGTCGCTTTAATTACTGCATTCTCTTTTACATTCTTATTGCCTTCCAGCGCAGTTTTGTAACGTTGCGTAACAGTCTAATCGTTACACATTCCGGAAGGAAACAGGGAATAACTCAAAGCAGGAGAGTATACAAGCATCGCTTGATTTAAAAGAATTTGAAATAGCTTAGCGCCATCAGTCCTTACATCTGATTTTTGCTCGGCAAAAAACTGCGATCATGGAATTATCCGGACTCATGCATGCCAAGCCATTAACAAACAAAACTCAGAGTTTAATATTTTAATAAAAATACACTGCGCGCTTTAATGACCCAAGGCATAAATTACCGTTACGATAAAACAGCTCTATCGTCGCAATGAAAGTGGCAAATGACGGCCACGTTCAGTAAAGCAGGAAGCAAGCAACTATGTTTCTTTAATTGCTTGTTTCCTGCTTTTTTCTAGTGAACTTTGTTTTTTAGTTTTTAGAAGCGGAAAATACCACTTACAGATAACAAGATCTGGTCGTTATCCTTTCCATTATTGAATGCTCTATCAACATTCCTATCAGAAGTTGACCGGTCATATCTAATTTCAGGACGAAGGGTAAAACCCGCAATTGGCGTATAGTTCAATCCACCAGTCACCGCTATATAGTTGTCCGTGAATCCATTGACACGAACGCCGTCATCATCCCGAAACCACTCCATGCGCATTCCTGCAGCCAAGTTGTGAAGAATATCGTAGAATAGATATTGATTTACGCCATACCATTGTGCGGCACGACCGAAAGCTGTTTTCTCCTGATTACCATGATCGTGCTGTAACACATAGTGCAATCGATCGGTTACATCATGTTCTAGCACCAAACTGTATAATGTACGATTATGATCCACCTTCACATCGCCAGTCCCTGTAGCGAAGCTCGATTCAACACTACCGGTAATTAACGAACCGGTAAGTGAAGTGCGCTCGTCGTCAGTAGTATAGCTAATGCTTCCCAAAAAGTTTACAGGTTGATTAAAATGCGCATCCCATCCCGTAACAGCACCACCCTTCAGCGTGATGTTATTATTTACAGGATAAGTTGCTATTGCTCCGGTATGCGTAAAGGGCTCGCCATACTGCATCGTATAAGCATGAGAGAAGAAGAAGTTACCTGCTGAAGGTACAACTTCGTAACCTATTAACGTATAAAAATGACCCACCGAAACTGTCACACCATTAGCAAAAGGCAAAAAGACATCTACATAAGCCTGTGGAAATGCCAACTGGTGCTGACTTGTGCCATTTAAAATCCTAGCGTTAAAATTTTCATCTGCATCAAAATTTGATGCAAGCGTATAACGTGCATCCGATCCAAACAAGAGATCAGCACGGAAACCAAAACTGATCGTATCTGAACTGGTATCCACCTCACGTTCAAGATAACCATAAACCTGTTGCAGTCTGAACTCATTCGGGCCTCTATTAAAGGTAACCGGACCATTATCTCCTCTCGGATTATCAATATTTCCGGTAAATCCTATTTCAGTCCACCCCCCGAACTTAACACCGAGTGCTTTCATAAAAGATGTTTCGTTGTATTTAAAGCCGGTCAGGCTCTCAACCAAACCAACTTCGTCTGAATCCGAGGCTCCTGCATATGACTCATGCCCATATGGCGTATCAGCGGTAGCATACACCGTAGAAGACAAAGCAAATACACTACCCAGCACAAGCATCAGTCCTGTAATTTTAAATTTTTTTTGCGCAATCAAAACGTAACCCTCCCTATTTAATCATTCTAATTCATTATTACTCAAAAGCAATAAGACATCTTACCCTTGACGAATTGAGGCACGAAGAGACAAATCCATACCCTGCGTGAGGTTAAGCATACTGAACGACACCTTGTCGCGCAAATCTTTTCTGTATTTTTTCAACACATTTGCAACTATCTGTTGCAAATTGTTCTCACTTTTTCATTCTGTTGCAGAAATCAGAACTTTATTCTGTGTCGACTATACTCCGTAAACTTTATTCTCAGAGTCATTCGCTTCCCCTAAGAAATTTTCAGTAGAAACTTTTCAGGAACAACGATGCAATCCCGATTCCGCTCAGGCATAACGCAGAGAAATGATGCTCGCTGCATTATATTGCACTGTCTCCATTACGCTGTTGTCGTCTATTGGCAAGTTGCCCGCGGGCATAGCACTGATTAAAGTTTTAGGTCGTAGCGACTTATTCTGGACACAGCCAATGTCCGGAACCGCTTACGTTAGGTTAGAATAGAGATATGAAAAAAGCATCTGTCTAAAATTTCAGAAGCATCCAAACATCAATACTGATAAAACCGATTCCCGCGATATATTGCAAATCACTGCTGTCCCGTTAACTTTCCTATCAAAACAAAGTTGGTTGGTTATCATATTCGTGTCGATTAGTAGGTGGATCGCCTCGCAACAGTGCCATGAGATCACGCTTTTCAAACAGATTGAGCTGCAATAGACGCACTATTTGTTGCATGCTGATCTGAATCTTTGATTGGAATTTGATAAATGCGATCAGTAAATAGACGCATAATGCAATCCAGATTTGTGTCATGACGGCATTTTTGCTGGTTCCGACAAACGATTTGATTTTAAGGTTCTGCTTGATCCATTTGAAGAAGAGCTCGACTTGCCAGCGCGCTTTATAAACGTCGGCAATGGTTCTGGCAGCGAGTTTGAAATGGTTGGTCAAAAAAGTATATTGCTTGCCGGTTTCTTGATCCCGGTAGACAATACGGCGTACCGGAATCGGACATTTCTTCAAGGCATCGTTACCTGTGAACATAATCGTCTGGTCGCTGACTACCCCCTTGATACTTATTTATGACCGCTTCCCCTGCTAAACAGGCTTAGTGGATAATCCACTATCCAAACTTCAATAGAAGTAGTCGATGTCAGTGCATCAACAGAGGAGGCGATCAAATGAAATTTTACACCCAAAACCATCAACATACTTGCGGAATTGATTTGCACACCAAGACGATGTTTCTGTGTATTTTAAATAACTCTGGTGAGATTGTTTTACACGCCAACATTGCTGCGCAACCGAAACCTTTCATGAAGGCCATTCAACCTTTTCGTGAAGATTTGGTGATCGGAGCGGAATGTATGTTTTCCTGGTACTGGTTAGCCGATTTATGTTTGCAAGAGAACATAAATTTTATTCTTGGTCATGCTTTGTATATGAAGGCGATACATGGCGGTAAGGCGAAAAGCGATAAGATCGATTCTGAGAAAATCGCTCGGTTGATCAAAGGCGGGACGTTCCCATTAGCGTATGTCTATCCGCCTGAGTTACGACCAACCCGTGATTTGTTGCGCCGACGGCGAATGTTAGTGCGTATGCGTAGTGAGCTCTTGGCACATATTAAATTGACACATTATCAGTACAATGCTGAGTTCTTTCAGAAGAATATCAATAAAAAAGGTAACCGTGAAGGCATTGACAATCTGTTTTCCGATCCTACGGTACGCAAAAATATCGACGTTGATTTGTCAGTGGCTGATCATTTGCACGATGAGATCGTACAACTTGAGAATTATATTATTCGCAGAACCAAGGCGTTTGATCCACGTACCTTTTATCGGTTGCAAACGGTTCCGGGTATCGGAGCGGTGCTGGCGCTGACAATATTATATGAAATTGGCAATATTGCACGTTTCCCGACGGTCCAATCCTTTGCTTCTTATGCCAGATTGGTCAAGTGCAGCAAGGAGTCAGCCGGAAAACTGTATGGTTACGGTGGCGGAAAAATCGGTAATCCGCAGTTGAAGTGGGCGTTTTCAGAAGCGATGTGTTTGTTCATGCGTGAAAGCGATCGAGCCAAAGCTTATATCGCCAAACTGGAGAAAAAGCATGGCAAAGGAAAAGCCATGTCCATACTAACGCACAAATTGGGACGTGCCGTTTATTTTATTTTAAAGCGTAAAGATGCCTTTGATGAAAAGTACTTTTTTAACACCTGATTAACAGTTTAGAGTCGTCCGTGTTTGAGCCCAAACGCATAACTGTGTCTGACACGCCTAAGCTGAAGCAAAAGATCGAACCTTGAAGGAGGCTTTGACCTCGAATGATCTTTTCAGACCTAAGGCCAAGACCTTCGCTTTGAATAGACTGGATGGACGACTCAACCCTTTATACAACTTGTTCGTGACTGCCCCGGGGGTTGAACTGAGTCATAACTGGACACATGCTGTGAGCCCGACCCTTTGACAAGACAGCTGCCAGGGTAACCGATGAATTTCTAGTACGTGAAGGCAACGATGCTTCGGCTAACGCCTTCGCAGTCGAACGATTTCAAACGATTAAAATCGTTCAAAATCATTCGATTGATACTCGATAGATGTTTGTGTGCAGGCACGGCCTGATGCTCTTAGAATAAAAGTAACGGCTGCAGTAACAACAAGGTGTATTTTAAATGTAAAAATTCCGATTTTTTCGGATATAGATTTACTTGGCCTATTGACAAGGGGCGGTCATATAGATGTTTTTCTGTATAGGGTGGCGCTCAATCACTTTATAGCAAGCATTTGATTTAAGGCGAGTGAGAAAAAATACTCCTTTGTTGGTCAATTGGTTAAACCATGCATAATCGATGTAGCCTCTATCCATTGCCACGATACTGCCGGTTGGAAATGCCAGCGTACGTCCGACTTCAATATCACTGGTTTTTCCATCAGTGATCACAGCAAACTCAGGCAGATAACCGTTGTGATTAAGACCGACATGCAGCTTGATAGCGCCTTTAGTGGCGCGAAAGTCTGCCCATGGAAAGACAGACAGGCTCAGGTCAATGGTAGACGCATCAAGAGAATAGAGTTTGTTCTTGAAACGGAATTGATGACCGGGCGCCAAATATTGGCAATGATGCAACAGCTTTCCAAATAACGCCTCATATAAGCTATAGGGCTTGTTCTCATTCATGCGGGCAAGGTTGGAGCGTGTCAGTTTTGCGCTGCCAAGATGATAAAGACGGTGCGCTTGTGCGCTTACGTTTCCAACAATATCGCGCAAGCTGATACGACCGGATAACTGTGCCATCGCCATAGTGACAAACTGTGACCATCGGGTGGCAGTACGAAATGATCGACCTGCATGATGACGGTTTGCCAGAGATTCAAATTCATGTCTCGAAACAAATTTTAGAATCTGAGAAAGGATTGTATTACAATGTGCCATGGCCTGATTCTCCAATCTTATTCAATAAGTTATCGAAAATCCTATTGTAACAATTTTGGTTGAATCGGGCCTCCTTGTTCTTCAGTTAATGGGACAGCAGTGATTGCAAATACTTTTTGCTCACATAGTGCGTAACCATACTACCGGCAAACACGCCGATACCCGAGGCCACAGTCAGGACTAGCGATGCTCCTGAAATCATTTTTAGCGCCTGACTGGCAGGCGCTAAAAATCAGCCCACCCAGGTTGCACGCAAAGTACAAACGCTCAATTGTATCAAAATTGACATACAACAGATTTGTAATCAGGCTGCCATACCACTATGACGCAACAAAGCATCCATTTGCGGTTCGCGCCCACGAAATGCGACAAATGATTCCATTGCCGGACGGCTCCCGCCCGTAGCGAGAATTTCCTGCCTGAAGCGTGAACCGGTATCGTTATCCACCACACCGGAATCGTTTTTTTCAGCGTGTTCTTCAAACAGGCCGTAAGCATCTGCCGATAACACTTCCGCCCACTTATAGCTGTAATAGCCCGCCGCATAACCACCGCCAAAAATATGTGCAAAACTGTTGGGAAAACGATTATAGGCGGGCGGGATAATGACAGCAACTTCCTTGCGCACATCGTCGAGCAACTGCAGAACGGTTTTGTCGCCATGCGGATCAAAATCATAGTGCAGATGCATATCGAACAAGGCGAATTCAATCTGCCGCACCATTTGCATGCCGCTCTGAAAATTCTTGGCCGCAAGCATTTTATCGAATAATGCCTTCGGCAAGGATTCGCCGGTACTGATATGCCGAGACATTTCAACAAGCACATCCCATTCCCAACAAAAATTTTCCATAAACTGACTGGGCAGCTCTACCGCATCCCATTCCACGCCGCCGATTCCCGATACATTCAAATCGTCGACCTGGGTCAGCAGGTGATGCAAGCCGTGCCCGAACTCATGAAACAGCACAATCACTTCATTGTGGGTAAACAACGCCGGCCTGTGCTGGCCATCAATAGATACGGGCGGAGAAAAATTACAGGTCAGATAGGCTACCGGTATTTGTATTGTACTGCCGTGTTGTGCACACTCTACGCGACGACGGGCAATAGCGCCATCCATCCATGCCCCGCCGCGTTTGCTCGCACGCGCGTATAAGTCAACATAAAACCGTCCGATCAATACGCCAGCGGCATCAAAAATATCGAACAGTTTGACGTCCGGGTGCCAGTATTGAATTTCATGATCAAGCTCAATCGAATCTGCCGGAACAATGGAGATACCATACAGCTTTTCAACGAGTTTAAACATGCCCGGCAAAACCTTATCTTCCGGGAAATATTGTTTGACTTCCTGATCGGAAAAGGCATAACGCGCCTGCCGCAATTTCTCGCTGGCGTAGGGAATATCCCAGGCCTCGAGCGTTGGCAGATTCAGTTCCTTTGCCGCAAATTGTTGCAATTCCTGCAAATCCCTTTCAGCGTATGGTTTGGCCTTTGCCGCCAGTTCTCTGAGAAAATCCAGCACCTGGCTCGGCGATGACGCCATTTTGGTCGCCAGTGAAACTTCCGCGTAATTTTGATAGCCCAGCAATTTTGCCGCTTCCTCACGCAACGCAAGAATGTCATTGATCAATGGCATATTATCCCAACGCTTTTCTCCAGATTGATCATCGGACATATTGAATTCACTGGCGCGCGTATAAAACGCATGATACATCTTTTCACGTAACGCGCGATTATCGGCGTATTGCTGTATGGGCAAATAAGACGGCATATGGAGGGTAAATTTCCAGCCATTCTTGGATTCTTTCTCAGCCAATTGTCTAGCTGAGTACAACACATCTTCAGGAATACCTGAAACTTCGTCGGCTTTCTCGACCAGCAATGAAAACGCGTTGGTTGCATCGAGCAAATTATCGTTGAACTTTGAAGACAGTTCCGACAGAGATTCCTGAATTTTGAGAAACCGTTGTTTGCTCTCCGGTGACAGCTCAGCGCCACCTAGACGAAAATCCCTGAGTTCGTTTTCTACAATTTTCTTACGCGCCGAACTCAATAGGTCAAATTCTTCACTTACTCGCAACTGCTTGAATTTTTCAAATAACTGCTGATCCTGCGACAGCTCTGCATAAAACTGGGTAATAAGCGGCAAGTTTTTGTTATACATTTCACGCAGCTCAGGGGTATTCATGACTGCATTCAAGTGTGAAACCTGTCCCCAGGCACGCGACAGGCGTTCATTAGCATCGACCATGGGTTGTACGAATGACTGCCAGGTCGGCAATTGATCATCGTGGCGGATTTTGTCGATAATCGCCTTGTTTTCGTTGAGCAGCGTTTCAATTGCGGGTGTAATATGTTCGGTGCTTATTTCCTCAAAACGCGGCAGTTCTGAGAAATCAAGTAATGGATTCGATAACGTATTCATAAATTGGAATTGATTCTAGTTAACCTTCTGATTCGTAGACAATATGACCATTGACGAGGGTATACCTGACTTTACCCTGCACTTCCATACCAAGGAATGGCGTATTCTTACCCTGGCTCAGCAGCGTGGTTGCCGATACCTTCCAGTATACATCAGGGTCAAATATACATAAATCCGCAGTCACACCCGGTGACAGATACCCGGCATCGATATTAAGCACGCTCGCAGGTTCGGAAGTAATTGCAGCCAGGACTTCCACAAGCGGGCGCTTCATTTCTAAACCGTATTTTAAAGTGAGGGGCAGCAATAGTTCCACGCCCGTCGCCCCGACTTCCGACTGACCAAAAGGCAGCAACTTGGCGTCTTCATCAACGGGGGCATGATCGGAACAAATCGCATTAATCGTTCCATCCCGCAAACCGTTACGCAATGCGTCACGGTCGCCAAAACCCCTTAACGGCGGCATAATATGACAATTGGAATTAAAATAACCGATATCCATATCGGACAAATGAAGATGATTGATTGCCACGTCGCAGGTAATTGACATGCCCTGCTGTCTTGCTGCGCGCACCATTGTAAGCCCCTCAGCACTGGAAATCCGGCACAAGTGTATATGCACGTCAATTTCTTTTGCCAGCAAGATAATATTTGAGATAGCAACGGTTTCTGCACAAACCGGTATTGCCGGTAGCCCCAACCGCGTTGCCACTTCTCCATCATGCGCCACGCCATCATGCGCCAAATTCTTGTCCTGCGGGCTGAGCCATACACTAAAGCCAAATGTCGAGGCATATTGCATCGCCTGCATCAGAATTCTCAAATTGGTTAGAAAACCGTTTGGCTGACCGAAGACAATGCACCCGGCATCGCGCAGCTCAGCCATTTCGGTCAAATGTTCACCCTTCAGCCCCTGGGTCAGTGCGCCTATAGGATAAACTTGCGCCTGATTAAGATTTTTTGCGCGATGTTTGAGCATTTCCACAAGCCCGGGTTCATCAAGCGGTGGGTCCGTATCCGGCGGACAGGCAAAACTGGTCACACCGCCAGAAATCGCGGCATTCATCTCCGACTCAAGCGTAGCTTTATATTCCAAACCCGGTTCGCGCAAACGCACCGATAAGTCAATCAGGCCTGGACAAACTACCAAATCGCTAGCATCAAGAACATGGTCAGGGTGAAATGCGGCGGGCAAACTGCCGACTGCCAATATCTTACCATCTGCAACATAAACATCCTGGATGCCATCCATACCACTTTTGGGATCAACCAGACGGCCATTCCTGATAAGAATATTCATTTAAATGCGATGCTCCTAAATCTGATGGCCCGCCAGAATAGACATTACCGCCATCCGGACAGCAATGCCATACGTAACCTGCGGCAATATGACTGACTGATTACCATCAGCAACCGCTGAGTCTATTTCTACGCCACGATTCATCGGCCCAGGATGCATGACGATTGCATCTGGCCTTGCCAGCTTCAATTTTTCCTGCGTGAGTCCATAATATTTGAAATATTCCTCAGAACTGGGCAAAAGCGCTCCCTGCATACGTTCTTTTTGCAAACGTAACATCATCAATACATCAATATCCTTTAAGCCCTCGCGCATATCATGAAAAACATGCACACCCAGACGCTCCACTTTACCGGGCAACAACGTTCTTGGTGCGATAACACGGACTTCCGGCACTCCCAGTGTCGTCAACGCATGAATCTGGGAACGCGCAACCCGTGAATGCATGATATCCCCGACAATTGCAATCCTTAAATTATGAAATTCCTTTTTATAACGACGAATGGTAAACATATCGAGTAACGCCTGCGTTGGATGGGCATGGCGGCCATCACCGGCGTTAATGACATGAATGCCTGGTTTCACATGTTTTGCAATCAAATGCGCAGCACCGCTTTGCGCATGTCTAACCACAAACATATCCGCATTCATCGCCGAAAGATTGTCTACGGTATCAAGTAATGTCTCCCCCTTGGTCTGGGCGGAGACAGCAATATTCAGATTAAAAACATCCGCAGATAAACGCTTGGCTGCAATTTCAAAGGTTGTCCGGGTGCGGGTACTGGGCTCAAAAAAAAGATTGAAGATAGACTTGCCTCTTAATAACGGCACTTTTTTAACATCGCGTTCGGTAACGCCGACAAATGACTCAGCCGTATCCAGTATCTGCAGTAAAATTGAAGCTGGTAAACCTTCTGTTGTGAGCAAATGCTGTAAGATACGATTTTTGTCCAACTGCGGGTTTCGGTTAATCATACCAGCATATTTTCCTTCCCTTTTTTAACACTTTTTTTGTTTTCCAGGTCCAGATTGAATCTCCCGTCATTATCCCGACTGAAAACCAGAATCTTCTCTTTAGGCAACTGCAACTCACTACCGATATACTGCGCACAAATAGGTAATTCTCTGTCGCCACGGTCAACCAATGCCGCCAAGCTTATTGAAGCCGGTCTGCCGTAATCAAATAATTCGTTGATAGCCGCTCGGATGGTGCGTCCAGTTTGCAGTACGTCATCAACCAAAAGAATATGCGCACCATCGACTGCAAAAGGAATATCTGAGGGCTTCACTTGCGCATGCAGCCCGATTTTATCGAAGTCGTCGCGATAAAATGAAACGCTGAGCGTACCGAGTGGCTCCAAAGGCTGTGATGCTGAAAGTTCCTGATACAGGCGTTCGGCCAACCAGACTCCTCCCGTATGAATACCAATCAACGCATAATGTTTATCGCTATCAGCTTTAATGCGTTTAACCAGTTGATCGTATAAAATCTCTGCGTCAGGCAGTGGAATGTTGCACATGTCGCTCATCAAAAAAAGATTGAAGTATATGCTGTGCGGCGACTTGATCCAATAATTGTTTTTGTCTCCTACCAGAAACACCTGCTTGCCGCAATGCGGCACCGGCCGATTTGGATGTATAGCGTTCGTCCACCAGCAGCACATTTATATTAAAGCGACCAGCCAAGCGCCGCGCAAACCGTTGACTTAAACGGGTCATTTCATGTTCAGCACCATCCATATGGCAGGGCAATCCTACCACCAAAAAAACCGGATTCCAGTTTTCAATCAACGCACTGATTTGAGAAAAGCGATGGTCATTTTTCTCGGTAGCTATTGTTGTCAATGGATGCGCCAAACCCACAACGGTGTCTCCGACAGCAATGCCAATACGTTTTTTGCCGAAGTCAAAAGCCAAAACCGTGCCTTCGATTGAAAAATCGATTGTTTGATTCACTGTTGATATTTGACCTGATAACTGTACTGATTGATCAGTCATATCACTAGAAATTCAGAACTGGATGAGTTGACAGGCTGTCAGGCATGACCAACATCGTTTGACAACCGGGTGTAATCAATACCCAACAGCTCCATCGCTGCAGGTAGTCTTTCCTCAGAAGGCATATCAAAAATAATATCCATGGTGGCAGGCACTGACAACCACGCATTTTGTGCCATTTCATGCTCAATCTGCCCGGCAGCCCACCCCGCATAACCTAGTGCAACCAAAATTTGGTCCGGACCTTCTGCGTTTGCAATTGCTTTTAGAATATCCAGTGAAGTAGTAAGTCCCAGTTTCTGGTTAATCGTCAAGGTGGATTGCCAATGGCCGACAGGTTTATGCAACACAAAACCACAATCAACCTGAACAGGCCCGCCAAATAACACTGTTGACTCACTGCACAGCGATTCTTGAGAAGCAATACCCAGCTGCTTAAACAAGCCGGCCAAAGACAAATCCATCGGCCGGTTGATAACCAGACCTAGCGCACCCTGCTCATTATGCTCACAAATATAGGTAACCGTTTTTGAAAAAAAGGAGTCCTCCATTGCCGGCATAGCGATCAGGAAATGATGCGTCAGATTGATATTTTCCATGGCTTAGTCATCATACCGTTGTTAAATGCAGCGCATTAAGCATTTCAGGTTTGTCATCACATGCAGTCAAACCCAATATGCTGTTTGAGTCATGACTTTGGAGCTTAGTTTCATGGCAAACTTAACCGGCAATGGTAATTCGGCACCACCCTGAGATAATGCCATCGTTGCATGACTGGCTTCATCAATTTGCATTTGAGCAACAATGGCACGGCTTTTCTCATCGTTCTGTGGCAAGCGCTGCAGATGCCCTGCCAGATGATCCCCTACCTGTTTCTCGGTCTCGGCCAAAAAACCCAGATTCCATTTATCACCCATGAAGCCGGCAACCATGCCAATTACAAAGGAACCACCATACCACAGGGGATTCAACAGACTCTTCCGGCCACCCAACTCTTCAATGCGCCGCTCAGTCCACGCCAGATGCTCTGTTTCCTCTCGCGCCGCCTGCATGAGCTTTTGTTGCACCATTTCATTGCGTGCCGTCAATCCTTGCCCCTGATACAAGGCCTGTGCACATACCTCGCCAACATGGTTAACGCGCATGAGCGCGGCAGATAAATCTTTTTCTGAAGCGGTCATATCAGGCTCCTGCATATCGTTGCCGGGCACAGGCCTGGCTGTATGCGCTGGTGTAAAAAGTGTCCGTAATGCACTATCGAAACCAATGATCAGCTTGTCAATATTAATCATAGCGTTATTCATATCGAGTAAAATTTAATCGGAAAGCTTTTCAGCACTTATCATGTTCCCATCTGACGCGCCAGCAACACTACCGGATGTAAAACTTCGATATCGGTACCGATTTCTTGCAATCGCCCTGCCATATGCATTGCACATCCTACATTTGAGGTTACCAATAATTGCGCACCACTTTGGTTTATTGCCCCTATTTTATCATCAAGCAATCTCTCTGCTAACTCCGGTTGCCGAATAAAATAAGTTCCGGCTGCACCGCAACACTGATCATTATCCGCCAAATCAACCACCTGCGCATCCGGAATATAGCGAAGTAATTGATAAGGATAATCCTGATCACCCAAAACATGGCGCAAGCTGCATGGATCATGTATGGCTATTTTTGCAGCCAAAGGCAAAATGTGGACACTATCCCATCCCTCTGCAGCAACCAGAAATTTACTGATATCCATTACCTGCGGGAATGTTTCGCGCTTACTGTTATCTGGGTTATTTCCTGGAACTGTCAAATCATATTCGGTCAGTTGCACACAACAACCTGAGGCAAGACTCACGACGGCAAGTAAGTCAGATTTTCCAAATGCCCGCATGTTTACCCGCTTTAACTGCGCTGCTTTTTCGGCATCACCTGCATGCTGATGCAGCGCACCGCAACAGACTTGATCCGCAGGGATGCATACCCCATAACCAAGACGATTCAAAACAAAAATACCCGCATTCAGCGCGGCTGCGTCGGTTAATCGCGCGACGCAGCCTAGAAACAATCCCACCTTGCCTTTTTCTTCCCCGACTGCCGGATAAAATGTACGCCAAGTTTGCAAGAAACTGTTTTTTCTCTGGCTACCTGAATAAGGAAACACAACTGGCCGCAGTTGCGTCAACAGTCTTTCCATACCGAACCGCTTCCAGAAATTGCGTTTTTTCAGCCATTGAAATGATTGCAGCTGGCGTAGCAATCCACTTTTCTGAGATAAGTAAGCCAGCCAACGCAATCGATCCAGCCACATCGGTTGAACAGCAAATCTCTCCAGCAATTTCAAAACAGGCTGTTGCTTTTGTGCCGTAGAATTATCTTTATTCTGGCATGCACTGGATGATTGAACCATTTTTCGCGCTTCATCAATTAGCTGCCCATACGCCACATTATTTGGACAGACTGACTCACAGGCGCGACAAGTCAAGCAGCGATCCAAATGCTGTAGAAATTTCTTATTCAGCGGAATGTAGTCATTCGCAACGCCATTCATTATGGCTATCCGCCCACGTGGTGAATCCGCTTCTGATTTGAGTAAACGATATGTGGGGCAATGCGGCAAACAAAGGCCACATGAAACACATCGGGTGGTTTCTTCAAGCAGAAAATTTTTCGAATACCTGGATGATAAGTGATCGTAATCCACAATTCCTGGTCAGTAGTATAATTACACGATTATGACAATCTTTCTGAAATATAATTTAAATAGTGCTTTTTTTGTTGAAATAAACGAAGTGTGTTAACCCCCCCCCACCGGGAAACAATAAACCAAGCAGCATCGCAAAATAGATTGTAAATTACCAAAAATTCAATACCGTAATTCAGAATGGGGGGATTACCAAGCCAGTAAACGACATTCGCGTCAGCGAGAACAGTCTTCACCCAAGCAAACCAGTTGCCACTCTAGCTCTCGCGCCATCACCGGCGAAAGTATCCTAATGCCAATACAAGCCCGAGAAAAAATTAATCAAGTCATTTGACCATAGCATGATATTTTTGTGAAATATATTAACAATTCGCAGACTCAAACAAAACATTGTCTACTAGGCTTATACAGTCTATTGGTTAAACAAAGGGATATTACAACAACAAATTAGCCCAAAAAGAATGAGATATTGAATCCGGCATAAAAATTCAAAGTCATACTCTAGAATGTATATCATGATTGTACAGATCTCTCGATTTTTACATACTGCTCACTTATCCAGTTCTCTGTACTAACACCTCGCTATTAAAAAATTTACCATGAATGAATATACCGATCACATACACGCTTTATTAATTTCGAGTGCCATTGTCATATTTTGCGTGGTATTACATTATGAAGCGTTACGATTTTTAAGCCACACAATTGGCATACATGTGCATAAACGAATCGGTGTACTTATCGTCATGCTGGGTTTGTTAGCCGCGCATGTCTTTGAAATTATCATATTTGCCCTGGGGTACATGCTCTTGCAGCATCATTTTGGATTAGGACATATCACCAATCTCGATGAGAACAGTTTCTTGGACTATATTTACTATTCTTCAGTTGTGTATACAACAGTCGGTTTCGGTGATTTGTTACCTGTCGGCGCCGCTCGAATGTTAAGTGCTGCCGAAGGATTGGTTGGCCTGGCAATGATAACCTGGTCAGCTTCCTTTACTTTTCTCGCCATGAAGCGCTTTTGGCCTCACCCTCTCGATGAATCAGAATCAAGATAAGACCCAGGCTATTTTCCCGGCATGGTCAGTGATTGATCGCAGAATACAGTTTGAACAGTTAAATTACCTCCAGCAAAGCCGGAGGTAATTTAACTAATAATTAAGCGTTATTATCTTTACTGCTGACAGCATCTGTCATTTCACTTGGTTTTTCGGCAACACTTCCAGCCATCCTTGCCACATTGTCAACTGCATCACTTGCCGCATTCTGAACCGAACTAGCCGTATTACTTGCCACCTCAGTTGCTGCTGCCGCTGCATTACTTGCAGCTTCTTTGGCATTGTCAACAAAATTTTCAGTTGTATTCGCCACATCCCCCGCTACATCGTTAGCTGAATCAACCACATTGTTAGCTGCATCTTTCGTTCCACCTAGAAAGCTTTTTACCATATCGAAGAACCCCATACCATCCTCCTTTCAATAAAGTTGATCGCCAAACACTTCAGCGATTCAATGAATCATACCACTAAATCAAAGAATTATAAGAAGAAATATCTGCCAGTAACCACACCATGTTGACTGCTCCCGAAATAAGAATATTTTGCTGATTCATAATTGATTGCCATAATAATACTTCAATAATAAAAACAATCCATTACAATCATAAAATGTATTCTCTAGGATCGGGAGCGTGTTCGCAATCAACATGTGTCGATAGACACATAGAAAAGTATCTATCCACATGCAGATTTAATGCACCGCCATGATATGTCCTGCAATTAATCTTGCTCATACAAAATTATAATGTAAGATCCCGCATGATCATATAAAACCGCGAATCAAGTATAGCTTCTGGAGCAGAAACATCGCCGCATTTTTTACTGAAGAGAAACAAGCCCACCATCTAAGTGTTGCGTGTTTTATTACTCCAGAAACGTACTTTTTTCTTGGATAACTTCAGTATACGCTTAGTCCGCCTGTCTTCTCAAAAATGCTGGAATATCCATTGGGTCCACTCCGGATTGACGCATGGCAGCCACAGTTGCATCATTTCTTCTGCCAGTACGTATTACAGCCGGTTCTTCTGACGCCATATAGCTTTCACGATCATCGGTTCCTGTTCTTGAATGCACAACAGACAGTGGTTTCTTGCCTTGTTGGCTATGAACATTTCCCAGACCGGTCGCAACCATGGTTACACGCAGATCTTCATTCATACCTTCATCAATGACGGTTCCGATAATGATCGTCGCATCTTCTGCGGTCAGTTCTTTAATGGTTCCCATAACCTCATGAACTTCTCTCATTTTTAATGATGAGTTTGCGGTTATATTGACTAAAACACCTCGCGCACCCGCAAGCGAAATATCCTCAAGCAGCGGGCTTGCCACCGCCTGTTCCGCTGCAATACGAGCACGGTCTACACCAGTTGATATCGCAGAACCCATCATAGCCATACCCATTTCCGACATCACTGTCTTCACGTCAGCAAAATCGACATTCACCAGTCCAGGACAATTAATAACCTCTGCGATTCCTGCAACCGCACCATATAACACATCATTTGCAGCCTTGAATGCATCCAGCATGCTGATATCATTGCCCAAAACCATCATCAGCTTGTCATTTGGTATGACAATTAAAGAATCCACATGCTGAGCCAGTTCTTCCATACCCAACTGCGCAGCCTTGAGGCGCTTCCCTTCAAAATGAAATGGCTTGCTGACAACAGCAACCGTCAGTATGCCCATTTCTTTGGCGACCTGCGCCACTACCGGCGCGGCACCGGTACCCGTTCCACCCCCCATTCCGGCAGTAACAAACAGCATATCAGAACCCTGAATCAGTTCTGCTATACGGTCACGATCTTCCAATGCAGCATCGCGCCCGATCTCAGGATTGGCGCCGGCACCCAAACCTCTCGTAATGCCCGACCCTAACTGTAAAATGATATCGGCTTTGGTATTTTTTAATGCCTGCGCATCTGTGTTCATGCTGATAAATTCAACACCTTTCATTTCATTCTGAATCATATGATCTACCGCGTTACACCCGCAGCCACCAACACCAATCACCTTGATAATCGCTTCTTGTGTTTCGTTATTCATGATTTCAAACATAATGCCCCTCCTTTAAATCAATATGACAAGAACCCTCTAAAAAACTACTACGTACAAAAACACTACCTAAAAATTTTTCTGAAACCAGCTTTTCATCTTGGATAAAATCTGTTTTGCCGAACCGCCCTGTAATCGCATATGCTGCTGGTGTTTTATATGCGCCATACCCGTCATTATCAGCCCAACACCCGTTGAATACCGTGGCGTATGCACAACTTCCTGCAAATTACCCTTATAGCTAGGAACACCCAACCGCACCGGCATATGAAATATTTCTTCACCCAATTCAACCATGCCGCGTAATGAAGCACTTCCGCCCGTGATCACAATGCCTGACGAGAGCAATTCTTCATAACCGCTGCGACGTAATTCCGCCTGTACCATGGTATAAAGCTCTTCCGCACGCGGCTCAATGACTTCAGCCAATGTTTGCACTGATAATTGCCGCGATCCTCTGTTGCCGACATCCGGCACTTCTATCGTTTCGCGCGTATCCGCTAGACTTCTTAGTGCATAGCCATAGCGGCATTTCAAGTCTTCCGCGTTCTTTGTAGGCGTGCGCAATGCCATGGCAATATCGTTGGTTATCTGGTCGCCAGCTATTGGGATCACTGCGGTATGGCGTATTGCACCATTGGTAAACACTGCTATGTCTGTCGTGCCGCCACCAATATCCACCAGACAAACACCTAAATCTTTCTCATCTTCGCTCAGTACCGCCATCGCAGAGGCCAATGGCTGTAGAATCAGATCTCGCACCTCCAGACCACATCGATGCACACACTTGACGATATTCTGGGCTGCTGAAACGGCGCCTGTTACGATATGCACCTTTACTTCTAGCCGTATACCACTCATACCGACGGGTTCCCGCACATCTTCTTGTCCATCGATAATGAATTCCTGGTTCAGAATATGCAGGATCTGCTGATCTGCCGGAATATTCACCGCTTTGGCTGCTTCCATCACGCGTTCAACATCCGCCTCGGTCACTTCCTTATCCTTGATTGGCACCATGCCATCGGAATTAATACCTTTAATATGACTGCCGGCAATACCTGTAAAAACTTCGTTGATCTTACAGTCCGCCATCAATTCAACTTCTTCCAGTGCGCGCTGAATGGCATTGACAGTTGTTTCAATATTGGCAACCACACCTTTTTTTAAACCACGGGATGGATGACTGCCTAGCCCGATAATTTCAAAACCACCCTCAGGCAGAATCTCTGCAACGATCGCCACAATTTTTGACGTACCAATATCAAGCCCGACAATCAGATTTCTACTTTCCCTAGCTTTACTCATCTAGTCACATCTCCATGATTTCACGTTTCTTTCCTTATATCGCGTCTACCTTTTAATGGTTTTTTTGATTCAGGCATATATACCGCGAACCCATTGGGATAGCGCAAATCCACATATGCAAGCGGTTCATCCTGATTTAAATGTGCGATGCTATGGTTGTATACAGACACGTATCGTAACAACCGTTTTTCAATATCCTGTCGACCCAACTCAAGTATGGTTCCTGTATCCAGACGGATACGCCAGGCATGTCTGGAAGATAAATTGATTTCGGTGATCGACTGTTGCAAAAGCGCCAAAGCTTCACTGAATTGTCTATAGCGTTGCGCAACCTCTTGAGAGTTCGCCTCCATCGGACCGGTAAAAACAGGCATTTCTTCTTCGAGCACGACACGGAATACTTCTCCATAAGTATTAACCAGTGCATGACTGCCCCAATGCGCAAACGCCCGGTGTTCTTCCAGTTTAACAATCAGGCCCAGCGGCCAGACCCGTTCAATTCGTGCGTCCCGCACCCAAGGCATCCTTAGAAACGCATCGCGTACCGCGGCCAGATCTACCGACAAAAAATTTCCAGTAACATCCTGTTTAACAATCTGTTCTATTTGCTCACGGGTAATATGTTTAAATTCAATATGCGTAGAATGCATGCCTTGAACATGAATTTCCTTCAAGGGCAAAAAACGCGGCAAGCCGTAGTATTGAGAAAGGGTATAGAACACCGCCGTTGCCACCATCAGAAACAACGTATTGGACAAAAAGTTTAGAAAACGATGACTATCCCACATGAGACAAACTCAATATTTTTAAAACCAGATCTTCAAAACCAATTCCAGCGGTTGCGGCCGCCATCGGCACCAGACTGTGGCTCGTCATACCCGGCGATGTATTGGCTTCAAGGAAATAAAACCGGCCATCCTGACTTAAAATCAAATCAATTCTGCCCCACCCTTCACACCCCAGCGTTTGATATGCCTTTAAGGCCTGCTGCTGAATCAAATGTTCTTGTTCTTCCGGCAATCCGCAAGGACAGAAATAGCGGGTATCGTCGGACAGATATTTGGCCTCGTAATCATATAACTCACCCGCAACCACTATTCTCACCAGCGGCAAAGTTGTATCACCGAGTATCGCCGCAGTTAACTCTGTCCCTTCAATAAATTCTTCAGCCAACACGAGAGCGTCATGTTCAGCCGCCACATGGTAGGCCTGTGCAAGATCCTGAGCCCGATTGATTTTACTCAATCCAATTGTCGATCCTTCGCGGGCTGGCTTGACGATCAGTGGCAATCCCAGCGTACTTACAACCGCATCAAAGTCGCTTTGTCCATTTAACAACAGGCTGCGCGGCGAATTGATACCTACTGCTTCCCAGAGTAATTTTGTGCGCCATTTATCCATTGCAAGCGCACTCGCCATAACCCCGCTACCGGTGTAAGGAATACCCATTAACTCAAGTGCACCCTGCATCGTCCCGTCTTCGCCAAATCGGCCGTGCAACGCGATATGCGCCCTATCGAACTTTTCGTCCAGCAACGCGCCCAGCTGCTTTTCGCCCGGATCAAAAGGATGCGCATCCACACCACAGTTACGCAATGCCTCCAGAACAGCCTGACCGCTCTGTAGCGAAATTTCACGTTCGGCAGAACGTCCGCCGAGCAAAACCGCCACTTTTCCGAAATCATGCCCTTTCACTAAGCATTACTCCCCGTTTTACCGATAATGTGAACTTCTGGCATCAACTCGACACCCGTCTCCTTTTTAACCTTCTCCTGCACCATCATGATCAGCGTTTCGATATCGGTTGCAGAGGCATTAGCGATATTGACAATAAAATTCGCATGCTGCGTGGAAACCATCGCCCCACCGACGCGCATGCCTTTTAATCCGCATGCTTCTATTAAACGTGCGGCATGATCCCCTGGAGGATTTCTGAATACCGACCCTGCATTGGGCTTGTTCAATGGCTGACTCTGCACACGCCGCGTTAACAGTTGCCTGATTTTTTGCCGGGACACAGCCTCATCACCCGTCTTTAACCGGAAGTATCCGCCCACAAACCATTCCGAATCGCTATTCGATACTGCCTTTCGCTGCACACTGCGATATCCAATTTCATAAACACCGGGTGATTGCACAGATATTTTTCCACTGCGGGTTATCACCTGAACCTGTTCGATAATCTCCCAGGTTTCAGCGCCATAACACCCTGCATTCATCGCCAGTGCGCCACCGACCGTTCCCGGAATTCCCGCCAGAAACTCTGCGCCGGCCAATTGATGCACCGCAGCAAATCGAGCAACCTTGGCGCAGGCCACACCCGCTCCCGCATATATCAATCCACATTCACTATCCTGACGCATCAGTTGCAAATCGTTCAGTCGGGCATGAACCGCTATCACTGTACCCGACAGACCGCCATCTCTGACCAACAGATTACTTCCCAGGCCCACCATATATACCGGCTCGTCAACTGGCAGTTGTTGCAAAAAAAGTCCCAGATCTTCCAAATCAGCCGGAATGAAGTAGCGTCGGGCAATGCCGCCTGCACGCCACGACGTATGCCGGCTCATCGGTTCATTTATTCGCATTTCCCCGCGAACCAGACGCATACTCAACTCACTGGAAAAAAAACCAGTCAAACGGTTGACATTCCACTTGTCTATTTGAAATACCGTTTTCATCACACACGCCTCCAGCCCATCTCCAGTTCAGTCACTCATTAATAATCATCATCAATTTTTGTTGCTTATTTACAATTTCAGGCGCAACTCTCGATACAGAACCAGCTCCCATGACCAGAACCAGATCATTATCTTCGACCACATCCAGAATCGCTGTGATCAGCTCCTCCACTGTACCGGCATAAATCGGTTCCACTTTCCCGTGTATGCGCACCGACCTTGCCAGTGATTTGCTATCAGCGGCCACAATCGGTTCTTCACCTGCCGGAAAAACCTCGGCCAGCAGCAAAATATCCGGCTGAGAAAGCACTTTGACAAAATCTTCGAATAAATTGCATGTCCGCGAATAGCGATGCGGTTGAAAAGCCAGAACCAGACGCCGACCAGGAAAAGCGCCACGCGCCGCATTTATCGTCGCAGCAAGCTCTGCCGGATGATGGCCATAATCGTCAATCAATGCAAAACGACGCTCATTGGACAAATGGATTTCGCCATAATGCTGGAAACGCCGCTCAACACCTTTGAACTCCGACAACGCTTTGGTTATTGCTGTATCTGAAGCGCCAATCTCGTTTGCCACAGCAATCGCTGCCAAAGCATTCTGCACATTATGCAAACCGGGCAAATTCAGAACAATGGGCAATTTGCGCGCCGAACCATTGACGCCAACCAAAGCCGTAAAATGCATTTGACCGTGGTGATGCTCGATATCCAGCGCCCGAACTTGAGCTTCCTCGGAAAGCCCGTAGGTTGTGATTGGTTTTGTAATATCGGGCATCAGTGCGCGTACATTGTCATCATCGATACACAAAACCGCCATGCCATAAAAAGGCAAATGTTGCATAAATTCGATGAATGTCTGTTTTAGCCGGTTAAAATCATGGCCGTAAGTTTCCATATGATCCGCATCCACATTGGTCACTACCGCCAGAACGGGTTGCAGATAAAGAAATGACGCATCCGATTCGTCCGCTTCAACCACGATAAATTCGCCGCTTCCGAGTTTGGCGTGACAACCCGCAGCTTTTAATCGACCACCGATCACAAAAGTTGGATCCATGTCCGCTTCAGCCAAAATACTGGCCACCAAGCTAGTCGTCGTCGTCTTGCCATGCGTTCCAGCGATTGCTATACCACGCCTCAGTCTGAGCAACTCCGCCAGCATTAATGCACGCGGCACAACCGGGATATTTTTCTCATGCGCGGCAACAACTTCAGGATTATCAGGTTTGACAGCAGTTGAGGTAACCACCACATCGGCACCTGCAATTTGCGAACTTGCGTGGCCGGTATAAACTGTAATACCTAGGCTTCTTAGTCGTTGCGCCACCCAGTTATCCGACAAATCCGAACCGCTGATCCGGTATTTCAGGTTCAGTAACACTTCAGCGATACCGCTCATTCCCGAGCCACAGATTCCCACAAAATGAACATGTTTAACTTTATGTCTCATGACATTACTCCGCTTGCCTCAATACATGCCTGCGCAACCAGCCTGGTTGCATCCGGCGCCGCCTGTTTTCTCGCCGCGACTGCCATCGCAAGCAATTTCTCTCGGGTCAAGCCGCTTAAAATTTCCATCAGATTATGTGGATTTAAATCGGTCTGCGGCAACAAAACAGCCGCTTGATACTCACTTAAGAAACGCGCGTTGCTTGTCTGGTGATCATCGACTGCATAAGGATAGGGCACCAATATACTCGCCACACCTGCCGCCGCCAGCTCGGAAACCGTCAAAGCACCTGCACGACACAGCACCAGATCACAAGCTGCATAGTATTGACTGATATCATCGATAAACGCAGTCAACTCAGCGGTTATGCCCAAATCCGAATAACTCTTTCTCAACGCACCCAAATTCTTTTCACCTGCCTGATGTATCACAACCGGACGATGATTTTCCGGCATGCGTTTTATGGCTTGCGGCACCACCGTATTCAGCGCTTGTGCACCCCGGCTGCCGCCAACGACCAGCATTTTTAGCGGGCCACTACGCCCGGCAAATCGTTTCTCAGGTGGATCCAGTTTTGTAATATTGCCGCGCACTGGATTTCCCACAAAAGATACTTTGGTATTGTCCATTTTGATCGCGCCGGGAAAACCCAAAAGAACCCTGTCAGCCAGCTTTGCCAGCACCTTGTTTACGAGACCCGGTATGGAGTTCTGCTCATGAATAACCAAAGGCTTATTAAGTAAAGAAGCCATCATCCCGCCTGGAAATGCCGGATACCCACCCATACCCAGCACCACATCCGGCTGTACTTTGCGCATAATCTGTTGGCTTTGCAGAAATGCTCTAAGCAATCGGAAGGGCAATATCAGCCAGGTTGATACGCGTTTTCCACGCAAACCCGAAAAATCAATCGCCTCCATCTCATATCCATATTGCACAACCAGTCTGCTCTCCATGCCCGTTTTGGTGCCCAACCAAACCACTCGCCATCCTGCCGACTTCAGATAATCCGCCACGGCCAGACCCGGAAATACATGACCCCCGGTGCCACCGGCCATAATCACTATGGTTTGTGCCATCTCCGGTCCTTCGGTTTCGTGTTGTTTCCACTCCGAGTCTTCAAATACTCATCCCCTTTAACCGCCGCCTGTTTTCCCAGTCAATTCTCAGTAAAACAGCCAACGCAAAACAAATCGCTGTGATGCTGCTGCCACCAAAACTCATCAACGGCAGCGTCAATCCTTTGGTCGGTAAAACACCCATATTGACGCCCATATTGATGAGCGCCTGCATGCCTATCCACAACCCGATACCTTGTGCAACCAATGCCGCAAAATGACATTCCAGTTTTGCGGCCCGACGCCCGATGGCAAAAGCGCGCATGACGACAACTGCAAAAAGTATTATCACTGTCGCAACGCCAATAAATCCAAGCTCTTCGGCCAGGACTGACAAGAGAAAATCCGTATGCGCTTCAGGCAGATAAAATAATTTTTCAACGCTGCCGCCTAATCCGACACCGAACCATTCACCACGCCCAAATGCAATCAGCGCGTGACTGAGCTGATAGCCTTTGCCCAATGGATCAGCCCAAGGATCCATAAAACCAATAATGCGGTCCAGTCGGTAGTTGGCAACATAAATCAATACAAACATACCCGCCGCCATTAAACTCAAGAGTGTTGCAAATATCTTTATGCTGACTCCGCCTAAAAACAGAATGCCAATCATCAATGCTGTAATTACGACGGCAGCGCCAAAGTCCGGTTGTTGTAACAAGAGAAAACCGACAACACCGGTGACGGCAATTAACGGCAAAAAACCTTTATAAAAATTGTCCAGATCGGCCGCCTTGCGCACCACATAATCCGCCGCATAGATAATCATGAAAAGCTTCATGAATTCAGAAGGCTGAAGATTTACCATGTACAATGAAATCCACCGCTGACTGCCGTTGACTTCGCGCCCAACCCCGGGAATCAATACCAGTAGCAGCAATAAAATACCGGCGAGAAACAGGAAAATGGCATATTTCTGCCACATTTGAACGGGCACCTGAAATGCTGCGAGTCCTATCATTATGCCCAACGTCAGATAAATCGCATGACGAATCAGATAATGGTTGGAATGATCGACACCAAACTGTGCTTCGGCGATGGCAATCGAAGCTGAATAAACCATAATCAATCCAATGCTTAGCAAAAACAATACAGACCAAAGCAGCACCTGATCCAATTCAGGCACCTTGCTTGTACTTGTATTTGTATTGCTTGCCGGATAAATCATCTGATTAATGGGTACTTTCTCCAAAACTGAACAATCTTTCCTCGATATCCTTGACCGCCGCAATAAAAACTTCCGCACGATGAATATAATTCCTGAACATATCAAAACTGGCGCACGCCGGTGACAACATCACCACATCATCTTTCCGCGCCAGCAAGAAACATTTCTGCACCGCTTCCGCCATGGTTCTTGCAAAAAGAACCGGCACACCGCAACCATCCAGTGCCGTGGCTATCTTATCCGCATCACGGCCAATCAGCACAACACCGCGCGCATTCTCCGCGACCACTTCATATAATGCAGAAAATTCCTGTCCTTTCCCGTCGCCACCCGCAATCAAAACCACCTTTTGTTGCACCCCTTTTAACGCAGCAACTGTTGAAGAAACATTGGTACTCTTTGAATCATCGATAAAAACCACATCATTAACAGCAGCAACTTTTTCCATTCGATGCGGCAAACCCTTGAATTCGCTTAGCGCAGCAATCAGCGGCTTAATGGGCACCTGCAATGCGCGACATAGCGCCAATGCGGCCAGTGCATTGGCGGCATTATGCATCCCGCTTACCTTCAATTCGGCAGTTTTCATCAGCAACATTTTTCCTTCTGCCAGCCAGAAATCATCATTATTCTGCACAATACCAAAATCTATCTCCGTTACCGGCGCATCCAGGCCGAACGTAATCTGTTTTTTTTCTGCAAGACCCATTGCACTCGATACTGCATCATCTCTGTTAAGAATTTGAATCCCTTTACTCAGCTTTTCATGCTGAAAGATCCTTGCCTTTGCCAACGCGTACTCGCACAAGTTGTTATAGCGATCCAGATGGTCTTCACCCAGATTCAAAACTGCTGCCACGTCTGCATTCAGGTTCTCAGTCAGTTCCAATTGAAAACTTGAAACCTCCAAAACCCATAATTGCGGCAAATCCCCATTGTCCAAACGCCGCATCAACGCATCGAGCACAGCCGGGCCAATATTTCCGGCGACCTCCACATTAAACCCGGCCTTTTTTAACATCTCACCGACCATAGCGGTAACCGTTGTTTTCCCATTTGTGCCTGTAATCGCAATAATTTCAGGTCTTGGCGCTTCACATTGTTCAAGCGCCCATTTAAATAATGTTATGTCGCCAACAACCGGCACGCCGCGCTTAATTGCCTGCTGCACATGCATTTCCGCCATTGGCACGCCCGGGCTCATCGCGATCAATTCGATGTTCTCGAACAGACTATTATCAAATGGGCCTTCGAAAATTTTTATTTCCGGCATTGCGCTTTTCAAGGCAGCAACATTTGGCAGGTTATAGCGACTGTCTGCCACACGAACATACGCATTCTGGCGTGTCAGCCATTTTGCTATTGATAATCCTGTTTCACCCATGCCAAGCACCAACACATGTTTTCCTTTTAGATTCATCTTAATTTCAATGTCGACAAGCCCACCAAAACCAGAATTATGGTAATAATCCAGAATCTCACAACCACTTGGTTCTCTTTCCAGCCCTTCAATTCAAAGTGATGATGCAACGGCGCCATTCGAAAAATACGCCGCCCAGTCAGTTTGTAGGAGGCCACCTGCAACATCACCGAAAGCGCTTCCATCACAAAAACACCACCCATTATTATCAACACGATTTCCTGGCGGATAATTACAGTAATCACACCGAGTGCCGCACCCAAAGACAGCGCGCCCACGTCACCCATGAACACTTCTGCCGGATATGTGTTAAACCATAGAAAAGCCAAACCGGCACCCGCCAACGCACCACAAAAAACAGACAATTCACCGGCATTTGGGATATAAGGTAAGCCCAGATAGTTGGCAAAAACAATATGACCAGCAACATAAGCAAAAATCGCCAACGCACCGCCAATCATGACCGTCGGCATAATCGCCAAGCCATCCAGACCATCCGTCAGATTTACTGCATTGCTCGTACCAACAATGACAAAATAAGTCAGGATGACAAAGCCGGTCACACCCAATGGGATAGCAATCTCTTTAAAAAAAGGCACAATCATATTAGTCTGGGCAGGCAACTCAGCTGTTACCACCAGATACATCGCTACAACTATCGCTATAACCGATTGCCAAAAAAATTTATTACCGGCAGAAAGCCCTTTTGGGTTTCGATGAACAACCTTTCGATAATCATCTATCCATCCAATAATGCCAAACCCCAACGTGGTCAGCAGTACTACCCAAATATAACGATTACTTAAATCCGCCCACAGTAAGGTGGTCAAAACAATCGCCACCAGAATTAAGGCGCCTCCCATGGTCGGTGTGCCTGCTTTAATCAAGTGGGTTTGCGGGCCGTCATCGCGCACGGATTGTCCGATCTTGTAGGCCGTCAGTTTGCGAATCATGACCGGACCAATCAGGAACGAGATTGCCAGTGCCGTCAACGCCGCCAGCATTGCACGCAATGTAATATAACTAAATACGTTAAATGCACGGATGTCCTGGGCCAGCCATTGGGAAAGCTCTAACAGCATGACCGCTTCCTTTGTCGTCCTAAGTCAATCTGAACTATTCGTTTCCGTCGCATTTTTTCGTTTATCCCGAAACGCACTCTATAAAAACCTTATTTACTTGACAAATATCACGCTTCCAACCTGTCAATAATCCGCTCCATACGCATCAAGCGCGAACCCTTGACCAGCAAAGTAACATCTTTAGCCAACAAGCTTTCAGCCACATCCAGCAATTTATCTACATCACTGAAATGTTCGGCGCCCTGACCAAATGCATCACTCGCAAACTTACTCAGCTCGCCCAGTGTTAACAGCCTATCCAAATTGGCACGCCGCGCTTCTTCACCAATCATTCGATGCAACTCAATCGACGCCTTACCCAGTTCGCCCATATCACCGAGTACCAAAATTTTTTTCCCCGCTTCAGCCGCCAATACTGATAAAGCCGCACGTACTGATTCCGGATTTGCGTTGTAACTGTCGTCTATCAACGCCGCATGATGGAGCCCTATTTTTCTCTGCAACCGCCCCCGCACACCTTTGAAATTTCCCAGTCCGGCAGCAATAGCTTTACCGTCAATATTTATTGCCACAGCGGCAGCCGCCGCAGCTAATGCATTACGAATATTATGCACTCCCGGAACCTTAAGACTGACATCTACGACTTCATCCAAAAGACGCAATTGCAATAGACTGCCAGTTCCACCAGTCTGGTATTCTGCAGATACCTGCACACGCCTAGTTTGATCACCCAAACCAAAATTAATAATCCGACGACCACCTGCAAGCATACGCCACAGAGAAGCATGGGGATCATCCGCATTAATGACTGCTATTCCCTGCTCATCAAGGCCAGAGAATATTTCTCCTTTTGCCCGCGCAACCGCCTTCACCGTTCCCAAACCCTGTATATGGGCGAGCCCTGCATTGGTTACTACAGCCACATCAGGTTTTGCCAGTTCGGTCAAATAAGCAATTTCCCCCATATGGTTCATACCCATTTCAATCACTGCATAGCGATGTGTATCACGCATTCGCAACAGCATCAGCGGCATGCCGATATCGTTGTTAAGATTACCTTCGGTCGCCAATACACTTGAAGCCACTTCGAAACCATTTGCGCCCGTTATCGCCTGACAAAGTATTGCGGCCAGCATATCCTTTACAGTTGTTTTCCCATTGCTACCGGTAACCGCAACGAGCGGCATTGAGAATCGTGCACGCCAAAAAGCCGCCAATTGTCCCAATCCCTTGCGTGTATCATTCACTTGAATAAATGATATTCCTGCAGATAATGCTTCATCATCAGCATTCATTCCAACCATAGCCGCTACGGCTCCGTTATTTTTTGCGGCATGGATAAAACGGTATCCTTCAAATCTTTCGCCAGATAACGCAACAAAGAGATCGCCTATTTTTAATGTCCTGCTATCTGTGCTCACTCCCGTAAACAATACATTTTCACCTTGTGATCGCGCATTCAAAACATGAGCAGCTTCTTGCAATAACATCATGCCCGCCCTCTTTTTTTGCCCGATAAATCATGAAGAATTTGTTGCACAACAACAGCGTCATTGAACGGGATTTTTTGTCCCTTGATCTCCTGGTAATCTTCGTGCCCCTTTCCGGCAACCAATACAACATCACCTGTTAAAGCACTGTTGATTGATTGATATATCGCCAATTCTCGATTGACTTCCACCTGAAAATTATCATCATGCGCGCCGGAAATCATGTCATGGATAATTGCATACGGATCTTCGTTCCGCGGGTTATCACTGGTAAAAATAACATCATCTGCATAACGCGTAGCCACTTCGCCTATTAATTGCCGCTTACCTTTGTCCCGTTCTCCACCACAACCTAGTACGCAATGTATACGCCCCGGTCTACGAGTCAATTTTTTTGGGGTGCGGGATATTTGCACGATTTCCCGCAAAGAGATCAACACTTTCTCCAATGCATCCGGCGTATGCGCATAATCCACGACCACAACCGGCTGATCCCCACCACCAAATTTTTCCATACGTCCGGGAATGGGTTGTACATGCCGAAGCGCCTTGACTGCATCCGCAAAAGCAACCCCACTTGCCAAAAGCGCAGCAGTTACTGCCAGCAAATTGACTGCATTGAATTTGCCCACCAGGCCAACCTTCAAACGCGCATGATTATCTTGAAATTCAATGTCAAACTCAAAGCCATGCAGATCTATTTTAAGATTAGAGCCGAACACCATCAGGCATTGTTGAGAAACGAGTTTAACGGCGTCTTTTCTAAACCCGTACCCGATGATCTGAACAGATTTTGGAGAAAGCTGCTGCAGCATTTCAATTCCCAAAACGTCATCAAGATTGAGTACCGCAAATTTCAAATTCGGCCAGAAAAACAAGCGCGCCTTGGTTTCCGCATAGGCATCCATATCTTTGTGATAATCCAGATGGTCGCGTGACAAATTAGTCAACACCGCAACAGACAAAGTCGTACCGTTAATACGCCCTTGTTCTATACCATGCGAAGAAACTTCCATAGCCACGCTCTCAGCACCGTTGTGCAAGAAACACGCCAGATTTTTTTGCAACGACACTGAATCAGGCGTTGTATTGATCGTCGTTTCAAGCGCATTGATAAAACCATTGCCCAAGGTTCCAATGACAGCTGTTTTTTTTCGCAGCTTTTCCATTGCCTGTGCATACCAATGACTACAAGATGTTTTGCCGTTTGTTCCGGTAAAACCGACCACCCATAATTTCCGAGATGGATGACCGTACACATGGTCTGCAATAAATCCGGCTTTTTCCCGCAGCTCCGCAACCGCCAGCGACGGTATCGACCATTCCCTATTCCATGCGAAATTATGCGAATCCCATATCACAGCATTAGCACCCGCTTTAATGGCTTGCGGTATCAATCTGCGTGCATCGACTTTTTCACCCGCCAAAGCCAGGAATGTATCGCCGGACTGCACAAGCCGGCTATCTGTTACAAGATTTTTTACGGGCACTCCCAGTTTTTCCAGCTGATGAAAATCAAATAATTTTCCGGTTTTCTCAGCCATGACCTGGTTCATCCTTCCCTGTCTGCCGTCGATGCTAGTGAAAAATTCACACCATTATTCGCGGGTAGCGCATCGTGCGGCACATTTAAGATGCGTAGCGATCCTGCCATGACCTGACTAAACACAGGTGCCGCCACGGCGCCGCCAAAATATTTTCCTGCGGAAGGTTCATCCAGCATAACGGCGATAATTAAACGCGGCCTGGAAACTGGTGCATAGCCCACAAATGATGAGATATAACGATTTTTGGCATATTTTCCATCAACCAATTTATGCGCAGTTCCTGTCTTTCCCGCCACGCGATATCCATTTACCTGAGCAAGCGGTGCAGTACCTTCAGTTTGTGTCGCCATTTCCAGCATTTGACTGACAGCATGCGCTGTTTCACTCGAAATAACACGCTGCCCCATAACCGGGAATACCTGCTTCTTCAACGAAACCGGCTTTAATTCACCGCCGGTAGTAAAAATCGTATATGCGCGCGCAAGCTGCATCAGGGAAACAGAAATACCATGACCAAATGACATAGTTGCTTGCTCAATAGGTCGCCATTGACCATAAGGTCGAAGCGAGCCATTTGCTTCTCCCGGAAAGCCTGTACCAATTGGCATACCAAAGCCAACATTGCTATACATTTCCCACATTGTTTGCGGTTTTAGTGACAAGGCAATTTTGACTGTTCCAACGTTACTGGAAACCTGAATCACTTCAGCAACCGACAATAACCCCTTATTACTTACATCACGTATTGTGGAACGACCTACTTTGAATGTTCCGGGTGAAGTCTGTAAAACAGTATCAGGATTAACATGCCCGATTTCAATAGCCGTTGCTATCGGAAATGGTTTCAGAGTCGAACCCGGTTCAAAAGTATCAATCAAAGCACGATTACGAATCCTGTTGCTTGTAATGCTCGATCTTGCATTAGGGTTATAAACCGGAAAATTGGTTAAAGCCAGAATTTCTCCCGTTTGCGCATCCAGTACCACAATACTGCCTGCCTTTGCCCTATGAACGGCAACAGCACTTTTCAATTCACGATGCGCGATATGCTGAATTCTTCTATCCAGCGATAAAATGACATCTTGCCCTGGCTTCGGCGGGCGAATTTTTTCAACAGCTTCTACAATGCGCCCTTTATTATCCTTGATCACGCGACGGCTGCCCAACTTCCCTGTCAGCACATCATTCCATCCGCGTTCGACACCTTCCTGACCTTTATCATTAATATCAGTAAAACCGACAACATGCGCCGCACCCTCACCCTCCGGATAATAACGCTTAAATTCAGTTTTAAGCGCAATGCCAGGAATATTCAACGCATCAATACGCTCAGCAACTTCGGGCACGATCTGTCGCTTCAGATAGACAAAACGTCCATGCTCGCGATAGATACGCTTTTCAACTTCGCCTTTATCCATTTCCAGCAAGCGCACTAATTGGTCTAACTGAACCGGCGTAATTTTTAAAATTTTAGGATCCACGTAGACAGAAGCCACCGGTGAGCTAATTGCCAGCACTTCCCCATTACGATCGGCAATCATACCGCGATCGGCATTCATTTCTACGACACGACTGTAACGTGCCTCACCTTCCTGTTGCAGAAAATCATTATGCATACCCTGTAAATAAGCCGCGCGTGCCAACAACCCTATCAACCCCACAACCAACAGGCAAAACAGCAGCATTGACCGTCCTGAAGACAACTTTAACCGTGTAGACGTTGCAGGATTAAAATTTTTCAACATGATCAAGTACCGCCCATTGTGCTTCATCCATTTTTCTTGCCGAAATAATCTGGATATGATCAGCAGAAGGCACCTCCATATTTAGTTGTTCTCTAGCAGAATTCTCTATTTGCCTACGCGCGATCAACGTGCTTTGTTCCAGTTGCAATTTTCCCCATTCCACTTCCAGCTTGCGGGTTATTTCCATTTCGTTTTCCAAAGCCATATTCAACTTGCGCGTCTCATGCTGCGCTGTCACCACACCTAACGCACAAGCCACAAACATCAACATCAAAAACAGACTCAATTTAAACATTCGTATCATGCACTTGTTTTAAATCAAACACGTTCAGCCACGCGCATCACTGCACTGCGCGAACGTATATTTGCTTCAATTTCCTTTTGGCTAGGCCGCATCGCCTTGCCGATTACCTTAAACAACTGTTGATTCATTTGGCTCAATTCATCCTCCCGTAGAGGAATGCCGCGCGGCACATTATTTTTTCGGGCGGCCACTCGCATAAAACGCTTCACCATTCTGTCCTCTAGCGAATGAAAACTAATCACAACCAACCGCCCTCCTGTCTTGAGCAAATCCGCACTTTGTTGCAACACTAACGACAGTTCCTCAAGCTCCTGATTGATAAAAATCCGTATCGCCTGAAAAGTGCGCGTCGCCGGACTCTGCTTGCCTTCCCGCTTACGCTCACGTGAACGGACAACCGCTGCGACAATCTCGGCAAGTTGCAGTGTGGCAACAATAGGCTGCCGCGCTCTTGCCATAACAATCGCTCTTGCAATCGACCTAGCATACCGTTCTTCGCCATATTCTCTAATCACCCTCTCTAATTCTGTTTCAGAAACCGTTTCAATCCACTGTGCAGCCGTTTGCCCTTGGCTGACGTCCATTCGCATGTCAAGCGGCCCGTCTGCACGTAAACTAAAACCCCTTTCAGCATCCAATTGCGGTGAAGATATCCCCAGGTCCAACAAAATTCCGTCTACCTTTTGCACACCCTTCTCACGCAATAATTGCTGCATTTGCGAAAAACTGCCGTGTTCGAGACAAAATCGAGGTGCGCCTGTTTTCAACTCTGTCATTAACGACTTTTCTTTTTTTCCCGCCTCAACTGCCGCCCAATCTCTATCCAATGCAATCAATCGCCCTTTCTGATTTAAGCATGACAAAATCAAACGACTGTGACCACCCCGCCCATACGTTCCATCAACGTAAATGCCATCCGGTTTAATCGACAATGCTTCAACAGCTTCATGAAGCAAAACTGTAATATGCGCTGACAAACCATCACCGTTTCGTCATAACGAAAATCCGTTCAACTCTGGCGGCATATCTTCCTCACTAAACGACAATGCATCTTCAATTTCCTGATTCCATTTTCCTTCATCCCATAGTTCAAATTTTTCCCCCTGCCCGACCAAAACGACATCTTTAGACAAGCCTGCAAAACGACGTAAAGGTGGCGAAACCAGGATGCGTCCCGCCCCATCCATTTCCACATCGATGGCATTACCAATAAGCAAGCGCTGCAAACTGCGTGTTTTTGGATTAAAACTGGAAAGACCATTAAGTCTTTGTTCGATGGGCTCCCATGCTGGCTGAGGATAGACCAACAGGCACTTGGACGGATCGGCTGTCACAATCAAATGCCCTGAACATTTGGAAACCAACTCGCCACGATACCTTGCGGGTATCGCAATCCTGCCTTTTGCATCCAAACTGAGCTGCGTGACACCACGAAACATGTTGCCCTCTCATTTTTAGAGGAATTATTAATCTGAACTTTTACCCACAATTCACCACTTTTATACAATTATTTCCCACTTTAATAAAAAAAAAACCGCTCGTCAAGTAAAAACAGATATTTTTATATATATGACAAAGACTTAATGCACGAGCGTTTAGCGCCATTTATTTAAAAAAGATATAAAAAAAATAGACGGATAGCCTGGTTTATGAAAGTAACAGCATAGGTTTTGAAAACAACAGGGTTATTTTGCTGATGGGTAAAAATGTAAATTCGCTGTTTCTAATAAATGAAGACTAAATGCCTTTCAAAAAAAGAATGGAATTGATCAACGTTCTCTCAACATGAGCAGGAAGAGTATCTGACGCCGCATTCAATCTTATAAAATGAAAAATTTTGGATTAATTAATAACGACCCGGGAAATTATCTCCATTGCAAATATGTTTATAGTATGAAATCATCTTGCTGTTTGTTACGGTCAGCAAATCAAAAAGAACAAATCCAACATAAAAACTTTACCCATGAGAATAGTCCCATTAACTGCTAATACTGTTATTCCTACGCTGATTATTGCTTAGCAGTTTTCCATATCTTTCGATATAAAGGATTCAAGGCCTGTTTTTAAATCTCTTTATCAAATTTTATCTTTTATAATTCATCCCTTTCCGGGGCTTACAAGAATTCATACATGAACTTAAATGGATCGCTGACAGCAATGTTATTTCTACCCCTTCAAACCAGATTGATTGTGCTGCTGATCCTGACTCTGGGTTTTGTTGCTGTTTCGGTAGCGGAAAACAACGCAACCAGTGTTTTTTCGCAACCCAACGAAGAAGACACCACAAATACACCTGTATCACCAGTAGAAGGAGAAGCTCTCACGCTGCGCGATTCAATACAGCTTGCGTTGCAACACAACCCCGATCTCGCGTCTTTCGAGAAAGAAATAAAAGCCCTGCATGGCTTAACCATACAAGCCGGTTTACTGCCCAATCCTGTTATTCAGTATGACAGCGAAGACGTCAGTTCCCGCTCAAACAGTCCAGCAGCGCGGTTTGATTCGCTTCGCATCATTCAGCTATTCGAAACTGGCGGCAAGCGTGCGGCCCGCACTCAGGCCGCCTTACTGGGACAGGAAACAGCCGAACAGGATTACGAAGCCAGACGGCTGGATTTAATTGCCCGGGTCGCCAATATATTTTTGGATGTATTGGCGGGTCAAGAGCGCTTGAAGCTTGCGCTGGCCAGTCAGGAACTCGCACGGAAAGTAGTGGATGCAGCGGCCAAACGTGTCATAGCAGGCAAGGCTCCACCGATTGAAGAAACCCGCGCACAAGTTGCACTTGCAACAGCGAATATCGAAGTCGAACAGGCGCAGCGCAACCTGATTTCGTTTCGCAAACAGCTTGCTTTGCTGTGGGGAAACCCAAATCCATCTTTTGCGCATGTCCTCGGCGAACTGGAATCCTTTGTGATCATACCCGAACTGGAAGTGCTTGAAGCACGCCTACAACAAAACCCATTAGCCCTGCGCAGCCTGAAAAATCTTGAACAGCGGCAAGCACTATTTACACTTGAAAAAGCGCGGCGTATTCCAGATATAACCGTCAACGCCGGCATTCGACGATATGGGCATGATATACCCAATGACACCACAGCGCTTGTTGGGATATCCATACCGTTACCTTTATTTGACCGTAACCAAGGGAATTTGATGGCTGCACAGCAGCGTATTAATCGGGCCGCGGATGAACAAAACGCAATGGATTTGCAATTAAGAACACTGCTCGCCCAAGCGTATGAATCACTCGTCGCTGCGGATCAACAAATCAACATGCTGCGAGACGAAATCCTGCCCGGTGCAAGAGAAACTTTTAGAATGGCCAGCCGCGGCTATGAGCTTGGAAGATTCGGATTCCTAGAGTTACTGGATGCACAACGTACATTATTTCAAAACCAAACACTCTATCTACAAGCATTAACCAATTATCAGCGGTTAATTAATGAAATTGAGCGTTTGACAGCTGTATCCATGGAACAGCACATTAACTAGCCCTGAAAAAACGCATAATGCAAATAACATGTTATTTTCGAATTAATATGGTGTTAAGGAGCATACTGTGAATAAAAGCAATTTAAAACCGATATTAATTGTGATCATTGTCGGCATCATACTTGGTGGCATCATCCTTAACCTGGAAAAATCGACTGTATCAAATGAGGAAGACCGAGGTGAAGCTTCAGATGAATTTGCCGATGCAGATTCCGAGGAAGAAACCGGCCCTATGGGCGGCAAACTGTTTACCACGGATGATTTCAGCGTGGAGGTCACCATTTATGAAAAAGGTGTTGAACCACAATTCCGCGTCTATCTTTATGAAAAAAACAAGCCAATCCCCCCAGGTGAAGCCAAAGTGGCCATTACCCTGTCACGTCTTGGCAGATCAGCTCAATTATTTTCATTCAAACCGATTGGCGATTATCTGCTCGGTGATCAGGTAGTAGAAGAGCCGCATTCGTTTGATGTCACTATAGCCGCAGAGTGGAAGAACAAAGTGCTTCAATGGCGTTACAGTCAAGTTGAAGCACGTGTTGAGATGACCGATGAGATGTTAGCCAGCATTGGCGTTAATATTCAAACAGCCGGATCGGCCACCATCCGTCCCAAGCTTCAGTTACCTGGCGTCGTTATATTTAATACTCACAATATTGTTCGTGTCGTACCACGTGCCCCGGGTATTGCTATTGACGTACCACGCCACCTGGGAGAACTGATTAAAGAAGGTACGGTTTTGGCGGTTGCCGAAAGTCAACTGCTAGCAGATTTGCGCAGCCAGTATCTCGCTGCACAAAAGCGCCTGGTATTGGCGAACGCCAATTATCAGCGCGAAAAGCAGCTCTGGGAAGAAAAAATTACAGCCAAACAGGAATATTTGACTACACAACAATTGCAAAGCGAAGCTGAGATAGCACTAGATCTCGCTGCGGCACGACTGCGTGCAATCGGTGAAAATCCCGAAACCGTCCATCAATTAAAAGACCTGACACGGTATGAAATCCGTTCACCGATTGCAGGCTTGATCACAACCAAAGCCATTGCGCGCGGTCAGGTCGTCCGGGAAGATGATGCGATCTTTACTGTTGTCGATACCTCGACCATGTATGCAGATTTGACTGTTTTTCCAAAAGATTTGAGTACAGTCAAACTGGGACAGCGAGCAACCATAAAATCTACGGCCGCAAATATTGAAGGCACAGGTGAAATTACTTTTATTACGGCCATGCTGGACCCGCAAACCCGTACCGCAATGGCGCGCGTCACACTGGAAAATCCGGAGGGATTGTGGCGCGATGGTATTTTTGTCAGTGGCTACATCAATACCGAAGAAATTGAAGTGCCGGTAGCTGTCAGCATGGATGCATTACAGACAGTGTTTGATTGGACTGTGGTTTTTGGCCGCTATGGCGATTACTTAGAAGCCCGCCCATTGGAACTGGGCCGCAGCGATGGAGAAATGGTCGAGGTACTTGAAGGATTACAAGCCGGCGAACAGTACGCGGCAGGCAACAGTTTTGCCATCAAGGCAGAATTTGGTAAATCTGGCGCAGAACATGACCATTAACCCAATACAGTAATTCTTATTTTTAATCCAAAAGCGAGACAGAACATTGTTCGAGCGTATTTTACAATTATCCATTGATTATCGCGGCCTGGTAATGGTAGCAGTATTAGCCATGGCCTTACTGGGCATTTACAGTTACCAGAAAGTACCCATCGACGCGGTACCGGATATCACCAATGTTCAAGTGCAAATCAACACCGAGGCGCCTGGATATTCGCCCCTGGAAGCAGAGCAGCGACTGACTTTTCCGATCGAAACAATCATGATGGGATTGCCGAATCTCGATTACACCCGCTCGCTTTCACGATATGGCCTTTCACAGGTTACAGTTGTATTCAAGGATGGCACGGATATCTATTTTGCGCGCCAACTGGTCAGTCAGCGCATACAGGAGGTCAGGAATCGCCTGCCTGCTGGCATAGAACCGCGCATGGGACCGATTTCCACCGGTCTGGGCGAAATTTTCATGTGGACGGTAGACGCCAAACCAGACGCAAGAAAACCGGATGGCACAAGATATACGACAACCGATCTGCGGGAAATTCAGGACTGGATTATCCGGCCGCAATTACTCACTGTTCGCGGCGTGACCGAAGTCAATTCAGTCGGCGGCTATGTCAAGCAGTTTCATGTAACCCCCTACCCCGAAAAACTGATTTCATTGGGTCTGACCCTGCAGGATGTGGTCACCGCACTGGAACGCAACAACCTGAATATTGGCGCAGGATATATCGAGAAAAGAGGTGAGCAGTATCTGGTCAGAGTTCCCGGTCAGGTTACCAATTTGGCAGAAATCGGTGAGATTATTCTCGGTAGCCGGCAGGGCGTCCCGATTCGCATCAAGGATGTAGCCGATGTGCTGATCGGCAAGGAATTACGTAATGGCGCCGCAACACAAAATGGCAAGGAAGTCGTTTTGGGAACGGTGCATATGCTCATTGGAGAAAATAGCCAGATTGTATCTGAAGCTTCGGCCGAAAAACTGGAGGAAATTAACCGTAATTTACCGGAAGGCATAGTGGCGACACCGGTTTATAACCGTACAACACTGGTTGACAAAACCATCAATACCGTATCAAACAATCTGTTTGAAGGCGCTACCCTGGTCATTGTGGTGTTGTTCCTGTTTCTGGGCAACATCCGTGCGGCACTGATTGCTGCACTGGTTATTCCACTTTCAATGTTGTTCACCTTAAGTGGCATGGCAGCAAATAATGTCAGTGCTAATCTGATGAGTCTGGGCGCACTGGATTTTGGCATTATTGTCGATGGCGCCATTGTTATTATTGAAAATTGTATTCGACACTTGGGAAAAGAACAGGCGCGCTTGGGAAGATTATTAACACTCAAGGAGCGCCTGATTGTTGTCTTTGCCGCATCCAAGGAAGCGCGGCAAGCCTTATTCTTTGGTGAATTCATTATTATCATAGTCTATCTGCCTGTCTTCGCCTTATCCGGTGTAGAAGGGAAAATGTTCCATCCAATGGCTTTCACTGTGGTGACCGCGCTAGTCGGCGCATTTATTCTTTCAGTGACGTTTGTTCCTGCTGCAATCGCGTTATTTCTAACTGGAAAGATAGAAGATAAAGAAAGTCGCATCGTAATCTTGGCGAAAAAAGCCTATTTACCCATGTTGGATGCAGCGATGCAAAACAAAGGACTGACCGTCACGATAGCTGTAGTCATAATAATACTGTCAGGCTTGTTGACAACACGTTTGGGTAGCGAATTTGTTCCGAGCTTGAATGAAGGGGATATCGCGCTCCATGCCATTCGAATACCGGGCACCAGCTTGTCAACAGCGATCGAAATGCAAAATGAACTTGAGAAAAAAATCAAAACATTTGCTGAAGTCGATCGTGTTTTTTCCAAGATTGGAACTGCCGAGATTGCGACCGACCCCATGCCGCCGAGTGTTGCGGATATTTTCATTATTCTAAAAGACCAGAATGAATGGGAAGGCCCATACAAAACCAAGGCAGAGCTGATTGCCGCCATGGAAAAAGCGGTCAACGAGGTAACGGGCAACAATTATGAATTCACTCAACCGATACAGATGCGTTTTAACGAATTGATATCCGGTGTCCGCGCTGATGTTGCCATCAAGGTATTTGGCGATAACATGGATGTATTGCATGATGTCGGCGATCAGATTCTTGAGGTAATAGCAAAAATACCGGGCGCTGCTGATGCAAAAATCGAGCAACTAACCGGATTACCCATGCTTTCCATCCAAATGGATCGTGCAAAAATGGCGCGTTACGGCTTGAATGTTGAAGATGTGCAGAACGTGATTGCCATCGCAGTAGGCGGCATGCCAACGGGTTTGATTTACGAAGGTGATCGCCGTTTCAATCTGGTTGTTCGTTTGCCGGAGTCAATGCGAGGCAGTATAGAAGCACTCAAACGTTTGCCGGTACAACTACCGAATGCAGTATTGAATTTGCGGGAAGGCCAGGCTGGCCCGCCGGCTTATTTAACACTGGGTGATGTGGTCGACTTTAATGTCATCGAGGGTCCTAACCAGATCAGCCGCGAAAATGGAAAACGTAGAGTGGTTGTCAGTGCAAACGTTCGTGGCACTGACCTGGGTACTTTCGTGCAAGAAGCACAAGCACGCATTGCCGAGGAAGTGCCAATCCCACCAGGTTACTGGGTGGCTTGGGGCGGTCAATACGAACAAATGGTTTCGGCCACTGAGCGCCTGACCATTGTTGTACCGGTCGCGTTAGGATTGATTTTTATTCTTCTTTACCTGGCGTTTGGTAATATAAAAGACGGCCTGTTAGTATTTTCCGGCGTCCCGTTTGCGCTGTCGGGCGGCATTTTCGCACTCTGGTTGCGCGACATTCCCCTGTCTATCTCTGCTGCAGTCGGATTTATTGCCTTGTCAGGCATAGCTGTACTCAATGGCCTGGTTTTAATAACGTTTATTCGCAATCTGCGTAAAGAAGGTTATTCATTGGAAGACGCTATCCAAACAGGCGCAATGACACGACTTCGGCCCGTGTTAATGACCGGTTTAACGGATGCCATTGGATTTGTGCCGATGGCACTGGCAGTCAGCATTGGCGCAGAAGTACAGCGCCCCCTTGCAACTGTTGTAATTGGCGGTATTTTAACCTCTACTGCTTTAACAATGCTGGTACTCCCGGTCCTGTACCATATCGCTTATAGAAAAAAAGAAAATCAAAAGTTAAACAATAAGATACATTTAAAGCAATGAAAGTCTCCGAAATATTTTTCGCATTACAAAATTGCCGTATTTAAATTGCACGACACCACCTGCCGCCATCTGTAAAGCCATAGCTATCTGAACAGTCAGCTTGGGTTAAAGCCTTATTAGCCGCAGGTTTGCAGATAACAGATGGGACTACAGTTTCCCGTGCGTACGGTCTGCTTCGGAAACAACCAAGCTTTTTGTTATACCTTGCTAATAACCAATTTGCGTCTTTCCAGCGACAGGTGGAAAAACGCTTTCCTTCAACAACCAAGCCTCGTCAGACACTGATGGTTAGGAAATTACCGCGCTCCTGCTCGAATTTAAATGTCAGAAAACGCACGCCTATAGATGTACAGTTCTCATCACATTGTTTATGGGCAACTTCTGCAACAGCCTTAAATTTTAGCGCATCAATTTTGATAATATCATATGGATCAAGTGACGAATCGGCCAGAAACCGCACACCCCTTGGTGACAAATCCTGCAGAATACCTACAAAGGGCGTATCAGGCCAGTACAAGTAAAATTTGATTTCCTCTTGAGCACTGATTCGTATGTTGGTTCGACGCGAGTGATTAATTTGATCATCAACCGAAGCGGGCAATGGACTGGCACACTCCAAACACAAGTCATTCTGATAGGGGCTCACTTGCCTCGAATACGGGGTATGACAAAAAATGCAATAAGACATGCCTATAGTCAAATTCGTTTCAACAGCGCATGCAGTATTTTTGATGACACTGGTTTTGAAGTCATTTTCAGTCCTTTTTCCCGTAATTAACATATTTTCGGATACCATCAAACGGCCGGCAAGAAGTGCATCATAACGCACGCGTGTGGCCGGGTTAACCAGCACCGTATAGGCTTCTTCCAATAAATCATTATCTTGATATGGATAATCCTGTAATACACGATAACTTGCAATGATGATTTCTACAGGTGCATCCGGTTGCACCTGCAGTACCCGGTAATAATTGCGCTGATTCGTTTTGAACATTCTCCCTGCGCGACCCGCATAGCCTCTGACGGATCCTTCAGCCAGTGATCCTAGGCTTAGCTTTCTAATGGGATGACGTTTTTGCAGTTGACGATCATAATCTGCACGTTTTAGCGGATCCTGCAGTACGGTATAGGCTGTGTTTAACAGACTGGCCTGCAAATCTGCAAAACCCTGATCAGGATGCAATTTGAGCTTTTGCATCAGAATGCGGTGATTCGCTTTTATAACTGCAAGTGGCGCATCGGGTTGAGCATAGAGTGTTCGATATAAGTTGCGTCTTTCTTTCATGATGGCGTATCGCCCGTTTGCATTCAAAGTCCAAAAAACTTGGATGGGATATTTCTATAACGCAAAAGCAATCTTCATGCGAAAAATGTAAACCATCATTCCTTTACCCAAAACATTATTCCATTGTTTATCAATTTTTAGGCAACGAATCCATTGATTTTTTTTCTTTCCCCGCATATGAGTATTGCTCCTATCTGATATTAACTTAAATCAGAATACAAAGAAGGCTTCCCAAGACAAGTAACCTATTGGAAAAAAATTATTTTCCTGCAAACATCTTCTCCCCAGAATTAATAACTGACATCTTATCATTACGTTCATGTACGCTCTTAGCCTGTCAAATAACAAAGATAAGCACGATCATTTTACCGATAAAATCAAACAAAAATGCAGCAACTCCAGTTACGCCCCATCACAATAAATGGTTTGAAATGGTTGCAACTGTTATCCCGAATTCACTTATTTTTAAAAATCCATAATATCATTAGGGGCTTAAATTTACAGCCGCATATGATAACAATTTCCTGAAGCGTTATAATAATGGCCAGAATTTAAATAATTTGATCAACAATACAACAATATGTTTAAACAACTGATTCAGAGAACACCCTCGCTCAACGGCGAAGACGTCAATGCAAAGCGGGAAGAAATCCGCGCCTATTTTCATGGCACACTCGATTGCTACGAACAGCTTTTTCAAACGTTGCGCAATGATGAAGCGTATTACAAAAAACCGATTTCACTGCGCCATCCGCTGATTTTCTATTACGGCCATACCGCAACCTTTTTTGTAAACAAACTGGTACTGGCCGGACTGATTACCGAACGCATTAACCCAAAATTTGAGTCCATGTTTGCGGTTGGCGTCGATGAAATGAGCTGGGATGATCTGGACAACACACATTATGACTGGCCTACAGCCGCGGAAGTCACTGATTACCGTAGAAATATGCGCAACATGGTTGACAGACTGATCAGCGAATTGCCGCTGACATTCCCGATTACCTGGGACAGCCCTTTCTGGCCGATTCTGATGGGCATCGAACATGAGCAAATTCACCTTGAAACATCATCCGTACTGATCCGCCAACACGATATACAATACGTGCAGCCCCATGAAAAGTGGCGCCCTTGTGAGAAAACAGGTGCGGCACCGACCAATGAACTGATCAATGTAACGGCCGGTTCGATTGAAGTCGGCAAAAACAAATCCACTCACGAGCATTATGGCTGGGATAATGAATACGGGCTACATAAAGCCGATATCACCACCTTCCAGGCCAGTAAATATCTGGTCAGCAATCAGGAATTTCTTGCGTTCATAGAAGCCCAAGGTTATCAAACAGATGAGTACTGGGAAAAAGAAGGTCTATCCTGGCGGAATTTCAGCAAGGCAGAGCACCCCACTTTCTGGATCAAAAATGGCAATGACTGGCGTATGCGCACCATGACGGACGAAATACCGATGCCTTGGGACTGGCCGGTTGACGTTAATTACCATGAAGCCAAAGCCTTTTGTAACTGGAAAGCAAAAATAACAGGCCAGCCTGTCAGACTGCCCACTGAAGACGAGTGGTACCGGTTATATGATGTTGCCGGATTGTCTGAAGTACCACATGGAAAACCGGCTGCCGGTAATTTGCATCTTGATTATTATGCCTCAAGTTGTCCGGTCAATGAATTTCAGCACGGCGATTTTTATGACATCGTTGGTAATGTCTGGCAGTGGACAGAAACGCCGACATATCCTTTCGAAGGTTTCGATGTCCATCCGTTATACGATGACTTCACTACACCAACTTTCGATAACCAGCATAACCTCATCAAAGGTGGTGCATGGGTTTCCTGTGGCAATGAAACGCTAAAAAGTTCGCGTTATGCTTTCCGGAAGCATTTTTTTCAGCATGCCGGTTTTCGTTATATCGTCTCAGACGCACCGGCGACACAGCAAACCTCGAACTATGAAACCGACAAACTGCTGTCGGAATACGCCGAGTTTCATTATGGCGACACTTATTTTGATGTACCCAATTTTCCAAAAGCACTTGCGGAAATTGCCATTAACGCCATGGACAACCGTCCAGCACATAAAGCATTAGATCTAGGCTGCGCATCCGGTCGTTCCACGTTTGAACTTGCCCACCATTTTGATCATGTTACCGGCATCGACTTCTCCGCAAGATTTATCGGCCAGGGCGTTCAACTGGCGCAACACGGTATATTGCGTTACACGCTGACTGACGAAGGCGATCTGGTTTTCTATCGGGAACGCACATTAAGCGGCCTGGGATTGGAACCGGTCAAGAACAAGGTTGAGTTTTACCAAGGAGATGCCTGCAATCTGAAACCGTTGTTCTCGGGTTACGACCTGATTCTTGCGGCCAACCTGATTGATCGCCTGTACGATCCTGCCAAGCTGCTCAATTCCATCCATACGCGTATCAACATGGGGGGATTGCTGATGATCACTTCACCGTATACCTGGCTGACCGAACATACCAAGAAGGAATTCTGGATTGGCGGCTACAAGCGTGACGGAGAAAACTTCACCACACTGGACGGATTGAAAGAAATTCTCGGCAAACATTTCAGGCTGATTCAAGGCCCACAATCTGTACCGTTTGTCATCCGTGAAACAAGCCGCAAACACCAGCATACCTTGTCCGAAGTCACAATCTGGGAAAGAATTTCTTGAACGGCGAAATCGGTGTGATTGACTTCGATCAAATTATAAATCGGGACGGAACCAGCAGCACCAAGTATGACGGACGGCATGGCATGTTCGGCAAATCAGATGTCATTCCGGCATGGGTAGCTGATATGGATTTCGCCACACCAAATGCCATCACCAACGCGCTGGTAGAACGTGCCAGGCATCCGATTTACGGCTATACACTGTTTCCGGATAGCCTGTATGAAGTATCCATCGATTGGATGCAGCGACGGCATGGATGGACTATCGAACGCGACTGGATTGTCATGTGTCCCGGCGTTGTGCCCTCACTGAATGCCGCCGTGATGGCTTTTACGAAACCCGGTGAATCTGTCATCATCCAGCCGCCGGTTTACTTTCCTTTTTTCTCGGCAATCACGCAAACCGGCAGAAATCTCGTCGAGAATCCGTTGAAATATGTGCAAGGACGTTACGCTATCGACTTTGATCATCTGGAACACTGTGCTCAAAATGCGCATTTATTGCTCCTCTGCTCGCCGCATAACCCGGTCGGCCGTGTCTGGTCGCCACAAGAACTTGAGTTGGTATTGCAGATCGCCGAAAAATATAATCTCATCATTTTTTCTGATGAAATCCATGCCGACCTGATTTATCCGGATCACAAACATACTGTTTTTGCCACGCTCAAAGGCTCCGGGAACCGGATTATTACTGCCATGGCACCAAGTAAAACATTCAATATTCCGGGACTTAATCTGTCGATGCTGATTATTCCGGACAAAAAAATCCGTAACACCATTATCGATGTGTTTAACACCTGGCATATCAGTGCATCCAACCCATTCAGCATCACCGCATTTGAGACCGCATACCGCAAGGGCGATGAATGGCTGGAAACACTGCTTGTTTATCTGCGCAACACGCGCGACAGCGCTGCAGATTTCCTGGCGGATCAATTACCACAAATAAAGCTGATCCCATCTGAAGGTACTTATTTACTCTGGCTCGATTGTAGCGCGATGAATATGACCGATGCAGCGCTTAAGCGCTTCTTTATCCACGAAGCCGGCATCGGCATGAGTCCGGGAACATTATTTGGAGATCAGGGCAGCGGTTTTATGCGGTTAAATATTGGCGCACCCAAAAAAACAGTCATGCAGGTCTTGGGCAATATCCGGCAGGCATATATGCAACGAACATAACAAGTATGTCCGCGGAATGGCCCACATGTTATCTTGTAAAGCCCGATTAATGGAAAACAAATAAAGCAGAACATGCTGACAGCCATCACTCCAACCAGTCTATCGAAAAATACATTTGCGTGAACCACCATACTCAACAACACCGCACTAGCACCACGCCTGTAATGGAATATCACGCGCTCATGCAAGCTGGCGAGCTGAAGCCGGACACGGATCAGGCCAATGCAGTGAATGAGCTGGAACGTTTATATCACGCATTAGCGAGTTATTCTCAATCAGGCATCCAGAAAAGCAACTGGTTAACGCGTTTCTTTAGCAATAGCGCGAAAAAAAAGCCCTCCCCCAAAGGCATTTATCTGTATGGCGACGTCGGTCGCGGCAAGTCCATGTTAATGGATTTGTTCTACAGTGTTGCGCCTTTAACGATGAAGCGGCGGATACATTTCCATGAATTCATGTTGGAAATTCATGCCAACCTCAAAAACTGGCACAGTCTCAACACACAACAGCGAAAACAGGAAATTAAAAATTTATCCAGATTTCGAGGTGGAAAGACCGACCTCGATGATCCCATGCCTGCAACAGCACTCCGGATAGTAAACAAGACAAGCCTGTTATGCTTTGATGAATTGCAGGTAACCGATATTGCTGATGCAATGGTTGTTGCCCGGTTATTCAAAGAACTTTTTGAGCAGGGTGTTGTGATTGTAGCCACGTCAAACAGAAAACCAGACGATCTCTACAAGAATGGCCTGAATCGTCATCGTTTCGTCCCTTTTATTGACCGGATAAAAGAAACCATGGAGATTATCTCGCTCAATGGGCCTATTGATTACCGCTACGATCGATTGAAAGGGACAGATACTTATTTTTATCCTGTCAACGAACAAACCACTGCCGCGCTATCCACAGCTTTTTTCCGCTTAACCGATCGCAGCATAGAAGACCGAAACAAGGTACCCAGCGGCGAATTAATCGTGCAAGGTCGCAGACTATTTGTTCCCAAATCAGCGCGGGGCGTGGCTGTTTTTTCATTTAAACGGCTCTGCGCCAATCCATTGGGCCCAGCCGATTACCTTGCAATTGCAAGGGCCTATCACACAGTCATCATGGTTGCGATTCCACAATTCACGCATGATAATGCCAGCGAGGCCACACGTTTTATTCATTTCATCGACGCACTGTATGAGCATGGCGTCAAATTCCTGTGTTCGGCAGCCATGCCGCCCGAGTTACTGTATCAGTCCGGCAATTCGGGCTTTGAATTCAAACGAACGGTCTCGAGATTAATGGAAATGCAGTCGGATAACTACCTTGCAAAAGGACACGGCAGAGTTAACGCCTCATAGTGACACGCACGGCAGGATCATTCAACCACCTTGCCTGGACGCATAGATATATCCGCCCAACGCACCCAATGCCAGACCTAGCGGGCTTGCAACAAAAATGCCTACAAATGTCGCCTGCTGAGTATCCTTTGCGATGAGCAACGGCCCAAAAAAACCAAAAAGAAATCCCAGTGCGCCAAATATAAGTGCACCTGCCAGTATAGCCGCACTTACGCGGATCTTTTCACCTGAAAACAGCTTCCACGAACACCATCCCGCCCACGCGGCACAGATGAGGGATACTGTCAGGCTCACCCACCCAGTCAAATCAGTGGTAATCAACAGGATTGTTTGAACAACAAACCAAACAATACCAGATATTGACAGCACCGAAATCATTTTAAGTACTTGTTTCATTTACTGATGTAATTCCATTTAATACGTCATGCCGCCAAATAATACGACGCGCAGTTTTTGCCTTTCCGCTTTGATTGGTACATCGCAGAATCTGCATTTGTCATTAATGTTTCGATATTTTCACCATCATGCGGAGAAACAGCAATACCGATACTCGATCCAATCGTTATACTCTGGCCGTTATTAAGATTAATTTGTGTTTTAAAACGATTCTGCAGCTTTTCTACGAACAGATCAATTTCATCACGATCTTCGTTTCTTAGCGTAAAAGCAATAACAAATTCGTCACCCCCCAATCGTATCAGGATATCTTCTTTACGTATGGTGGTTTGCATTCTGTTTGCAATCTCCACCAGCACAATGTCTCCGGCATCATGACCAAAGTTATCATTCACTTCCTTAAAGCCATCCAGGTCGATGAGCATGAGCACGAGCTGATCGCCGTTTTTGCGTGCATTGGTCAGCATGATATTCAATAGTTGCTCGCCCGCACGTCTGTTAAATAACTGCGTAAGTGGATCATGCTCGGACTCAAACAGAATACGTTCCATTTGGAAAGTCCGTTCTGTCACATCTATTACCAACCCTTCAATCATGGTTTCTTCCTGATCACTATGTACAGTGGAAAACAAACAATGCAACCATCGTTCCTCACCATTTACCATTGTATCAAGTCTGAGATCACAAGCGGTCTGTCTGTTCGTTTTGAGTATTTCGTGTAGCAAATTTTTAACAGTATGCGGATCAAAAAACAGCTCGGGCAAATAGATATTTTTCCTGCTTTCGCGGCGTTCACTCTCTACGATACCCGCTATTTTCTTGAAGGCCAGATTAGAAGACTTCAGGTGAAAGCTGCTATCCAACAAAAAAATTCCGGCACTCGCGCGTTCAAAAATCAATCGGAAATGTTTTTCCATGCCTTCAACACGACTACGTAACTGGCGTTCCTGTTCTATGGTATTGCGGGTAGACACCAGCAATTTATTGATATCACCGACCAAATGACCAATATCATTATTTTCATGACCTTTCGGACATACCAATTGACCTGCCTCACCGGGTTTAATCTTGTGCAGGCTTGCGGCAATTGATTGAATAGGTCTGGTTAAAACACGGCGCATCATTGTCAACACCAGAACCGCGACCACTAAAATCAGCGTAAGCAGAATGAACAATTGCTCCAGGGCGGAACTCTTGACATATTGATTCAATAAAGCCTTATTTGGCCGAATTTGAATTTCACCAACCCGCTCTGACGCCTCGAAGGGATTATATAATGGAAAAAACATGGTTCCGACGGGTTCGGATAACTGATCACCGACGATTACGTTCAGACCGGACACACTAGTCAATGCAGTTGCTGAAACAATATCATTTTTTGACAAGCCTTCAACAACTTCTTTTGCAAGTTCTTCATTACCAAGATAAGCAGCAATTGTTGCTGTACTTTTGACTGTTATAAACAGCTGTTGAATTGATTTCTCCATGATACTCTGTTGAACAGAACGACTGTAATAATAGAATATCGTGGAAACCACAATGGCAAAAAGGATAGTACCCAGCGTTATAATTCTAGCTACATGCAGGTGTAATTTGTTATTCATTGTTTTCCAAGGTGTAGACGACCGTTACATGCTCATTTAAATACTTTTGTTCCAGATAGCCAATTGCAGCTGGATTTTCTCTGACAGTTTTCAGCATTGCCTTGTTATCTTCAACCAATCTGGGTGGTGAAGCTCGTCCGGTAAATAATAACCTGGCCCAGTAGGCATTGATAACCGAAGCTGGTTTTCCAGTAGTTTTGTAATAAAATTCAGCACGAACAACCGAATTCAGAGGATGATCAAAAGGCTGCAACACTTGTCCCTTTTTTATACCCGGATTTCGCCCCATGTAGATATCAATAATCTGATGTCTCGTCAATTCCGCAATACCGCTGTTAGGATTGACAACAACGACAATATCCGCCAGAACATATACAGGTAACAAAATGATCAAAACGGTTATAACGATCTGATATCGCATTCTTAAAAAACGAAATTCAGATTAAGGCTGAATGTGTTCAGCGTAATATTATGATCAAGCGGTTCTTTCAGAAGCATCAACCCGCCACCGTGCTTTCTTACCCAGGTATGGTCCCACTGTGCTTTTAACGCCGCCCGAGGATGTAAATCCCAGCGAAAACCCAAGGAGACTGTATTCTGGTCCATATGCACGGCATGTAACAAATCTTCCGCGGCTGATACCAAACCTTCGAGACCCTGAGTAAATATCTGCGTCCGATCCACGCGCGGATTGTCTCTGGATTTTGCGTATGAACCCACTGTATAAAATGTAACCGGCCCAATACGTCTGCCAACACTCAAATAGCCATTTGTCATATTGACACTGAGCCATTTTGACGTCATCAAGGAAAATTCGGATTGCACCACCCAATTATGTTTGTCATATAAAAAACCAGCCGAATAATAGTGCGTTTGCTTGTTAACACCAATCAACCGGTTATAAAGTGCTGAGGCTTGTGGCCAGGACGACTGAGGGACATGACTCAGTTCATTCAGTAAAGGGTCGGCGGGACTACGAATAAAGGCCGTATCCGTAGTAGCATAGGTTAACCTGACTTTCCAGTTGTTATCTTCTAAAGAAGTATTAAACCCCACAAAAGGGCGCATTCTCAGGTTGAGATCACCGTTCGCGAGTTTGATATCGGAACCTGTCTGGCCGCCATATACTTTGAATTCGAAATAGCCCGGTTTTATCCTGCGGGAATATTTAAAATCAAAACCTTCATAATGGCTTAATGAAATTGGCTTATAAAACTCGACAACAGGATGAGTCCATAAATATGCGTAGCCTACATTACGGTATTCGGACAGCATAAACAGGTCTATTCCCATTCTTCCTGCACGAATAACCGTATTGGACGTCGGCCGGTAACTCAAATAAGCCCAGTCAACGATATTGTTGAAATCCTGGCGCGCCCGATCCTCCGCAACGACCTGAACAGTTGCAGTAATATTTTTAAGCAGATCAATATCCAGCTGCAGTCCAAATACGGAGTCTGTCAGCACAGACACGTCACCGAATTGCGCGTCATGAATATAATCTTTCTGTAAACCGAACTTTTTTTCCCCTGCCGATGTCACGCCCAGTGTTCCGAATCCACTCAGACGTATCCGTTCCGTACCCAAATCAAATGCATTGGCTTGATGCGCGCTTAACAGCGCAAGTAGCAGAATAAAATGAAAAAAAGCCAGTCCCTTCATTCATTCAAGATACCATGGCACGCAAAGCACTATTTTTTTGAATAAGGACTGTTTATGCATTTAAAATAACGTATTAAAGAACAGAAAAATATTGTTCAAACAGACGCTATCAACCAAGATTCGGCAAGTACTTTCGGTCCAAAAATCATCAAAAGCAAATTGCAGGATTATGGCAAATACAATAAGCTTCTCACAGGGCGTGCCCAATATTCCTACCGTCAGCCGCGAAACATACTCAGGAAATCCCATGACAAAACATGGAAGCATTGAGCAGGTTTTCGAGAACATCCGGCTTGTTAAAGGACAACTCGAAATGACAATGTTCCTGCCTATGAAAATTTCGCGTTCAATGACGATAATCCGGGAAAACAGTGAACTGACCCTGATCAATCCGATCAGACTCACTGAATCGGGCATGCGCGAGATCGGGCGGCCTGGCAGCATCAGTCAAGTCAATAGAATCGGAGGGTTTCACGGCAGGGATGAAGCATTTTTTAAGGCACATTACAATGCGACTATTTATGCACTTAGGTCATGTTTACACCCAGAAAGTCAGCATGCTGCCGGACCATGGAAATCGGGTTATTGGAATGCCAAAGAAAATACCGATCAGCGCTAGAAAATGCATAAATGATGCCGCTTATATTCCAGCATCTGCTCCCGATCTGATGCAACCCAAAACGCAAGCTTAAAAATTCAAAAGCAGGGTAACGGATAAAACATGCAGCATTTGATCGGGACGAGGACTGTGCGGCCTGTTAATATATTGATTCATATAACCAACTTCCAATAACTTGCTATTACTTATCGCGTAGCCCAGCCCGACGAATGCACGATTTTGGTTAAAACCACTTCTTGTACCGGCATCTGTCGAATTCATATTGGCAAATATTTCATTCCAGGCCACGAAACTCACATGCGATGAAACGGCCGGCATGGATATTGACAGCTTAAACATCTGTCGAAAAAGTTGCGCAACATCAGTACTGCCGGGAATATCGAAAAAGTGTTGTTCAAACCGTGTACGGCTTATGACTGTACCGAATGAATAGTCGTTTCTCACTGATAACTGCTGCCAGAGGGCGTGATCGTTGAATGCGTTCAGAGCAAGTGGACGGCTGGTCGGCACCCAGTCATACCCAAGCCAAGTAGTGATCTTTTGATTAAAATTATATCCGATGCCTGACCGGATCAGTCCCTGGGTAAATTGTGACGAATGATCGCCAAAACGCCCTTGCATAAACAACTTGTATTTGAAATTTTTCAGGTATGGATTTTTTTTAGGCATATCCCCGGTCATCTCGAAACCTGCCCAAGTATAAAAATCTTCGGCGACATTTTCTGCGCAAACCGTACTGATAGCAATCAAGCTGAGTACAGCTGTTACGACGAGCTTTTTGAATCCATTTAAACCATAGATAGATTTTGCGGTCACGATTAGCGCCAAGACAATAAAAAAACGATAAAACGTGCTGACATCATAAGCACATCCCGCCGGGTTATTCAAGTAAGAAACTGCAAAATGAAAAAAGAAAATTGAATCGATAACCCAAGACTAATGCTTGCCTGAATTGATCGATCCTTGCCCGAGTAAGTGTTTTACATGGATTCATCACAATGCACGGGCTATAATGCCTGCAACGCGTAGCTCAAAAAATGAGTGATGCGAGTTTTGCTGAGCACAGGAATGTTTGGCGCAAAACCATTGGAGACAGTATGACCACAAATTCCAAAACACAAATCATGGCATTGTTTTGTGATTTTGAAAATATCGCGCTGGGCGTACGAGACGTCAAATACGCTGCTTTCGATATCAAAAAAGTACTCGAGCGTTTGCTGCTCAAAGGCAATATTGTTGTCAAAAAAGCCTATTGCGACTGGGAACGATACAAGGAATTCAAGTCTGCCATGCATGAGGCGGCCTTTGAACTGATTGAAATTCCCCATGTGCGCCAATCTGGCAAGAATTCAGCCGACATTCGTATGGTGGTTGACGCACTGGATCTATGTTATACCAAGGCACATGTCGATACCTTTGTCATCATCAGCGGCGATTCCGATTTCTCGGCGCTGGTCAGCAAATTGCGCGAAAATAATAAAGTGGTCATCGGCGTCGGCGTCAAAAAGTCCACTTCAGACCTGCTGATTTCCAACTGCGACGAATTTATCTATTACGATGACCTAATTCGGGAAACCGAAAAAAACCACAAAACCAAACGTAAAACAGCAGTCAAAAAAGCTGCGCCTCAAAACAACACAAAGTCCGAAGAAGATAAAAAACAGGAAGCGCTGGATCTGGTTATGGAAACCGTGGAAGATTTATTCGAGGATCGCGGCGCCGAAGAAAAAGTGTGGGGATCAATGGTCAAGCAAACATTGAAACGGCGCAAACCGGGATTTAATGAAACCTATCATGGTTTTCGCACCTTTGGAAAACTATTGGAAGCCGCGCAGGAAAACAAGCTGCTTAAACTGGAATATGACGAGAAATCGGGCGGTTATATCATTAAAAGCATTACACAGGAAGAGTAACACTTCATCATCGCTTGATCCCAACAAGTAATCGCGTTGTGCCATATAATCACTGCAGCTATCACCTGCCCAAATTCAATGGCGCTGCATTGTCATTGTGTTTGGTTTCCAGTCCACTGGCGGCTGACAATCTTTACACACAAAACCTGGATTGCCAGAAACAGATTTCGGGCCGCACAATAGTTTTTTGTCCTGCACCGGAAAAAGCTTTGGAATGGCGCTGTACAGGTCACGCAATTATTTCACCCCGTCTTCGAATCAGCCTTGAGGGCCTTCGTCGTACCTGCTGCAGCTTGCCCATCTCCTACCGGGATACGGAATTACTGGTGGATATGGCATTTCATACTAAATCCCGAAGCGAAATGAGCAGGCACAGCCACGCACAGTACGTAAAAACGCAAATTTCGCTCCCGATTGCGGAAACATCAACGTCAATTTTCAATCCCCAGCACCGATATTATATATTGCGCAGCGGGTGCCGCTAGTACTCTTTCCATCGGATACTAAATTCGTTCCAAAATCAAGGTACTGTTTTGAAAAACATCGAATGTTCCAAATGCTCAATATGCGGCTGCGACTTGACGCATGGCTATTTAATCGGCAAACACAACAGAATCAGATGGTCGGCCTCGAGTAAAGGAATGACCATTTTTCATGGCGTTCCCTTGAACACGTTAAAAGATGGCCATTGGCGCAAGTGGAAAAACTGGATTTATGGGCCGAGCATACCGGCAGCGCGTTGCGAGTACTGTAAAATCGTCTTATTGTCTTATGATAACGATGAGCAGGAGAACCCAAAAAAAGAAATGCTGGCGTGCAGAATTTTCGGTCTTATTTTCATTGCGGCAGCAATTGCAACACTCGGGATCATGCTGCTAACATACTGCTTCTTCATGAAAATTCCTTTAATCATTTCAGCCGCAGGCGGCATTGTCTCCCTGCTGATTCTGTTACTGGGCATTGTTCTCCTGAGGCATGCAACTGACAAACACCGTATGGACTGACACACTTAGCACAAATAAAGTCATCAATTCAGATTAAATGAAAATCGGAATATTTCCAACACGGCCATGCCGCTGGCTTTGACTCCAAACCCCGGGCGCATATCTACTTTTATGGACAGATAGTATGTGCCGCCACAAAAACCTGTCTGCGGCTTCAATCCCAAATGATAAACGCCATCGCCCTTGTTGCTGAATGAGGCGGCATCCAGCGTCAATACCGAACATTCAGTAGAAAGCGAAGGCAACATTTGCGCACTCGCTTGCGTTGAGAAATTCCCGGCGGTTAAGGTATCAACACCCGCACCAGCATAAGTCACCAGCGCAAACACCGGAATAACTCCCTGTGTATCGTTGCCATGAGTAATCACCTGAACATCCAGTGTAAAGTCATTCAGATCAATGGCATATGCATTTGAGCCAAAGCCAACCCCCAACAGAAACACTATGCAACCGCGAAATACTGATTGCAGAAATGTCATTATAACTTTCTTCATGCCGATAAACTCCTTTTCCAAAACCTGTATTGATGTTTTGTCTGCGCTTTGCTTAATTTTAACAAATCGGGAAATGTTTATTTGTTATGGATTGAATGACGCGACCCAAAACTTGGAGGTTATTGTAATAATTGGGTTTAGGTTTAATCTTCGCGCTGCATCGATCAATTCACATAATCTCCCAGTCTTCCACGTTTCCGGAAACGCCATAAAACATGGGATGGGGGTCAATTTCTGTCATGTTCTCAAATTTATCGTATAAAGCACGATCCCTGTCTCTTAATTTATTCAACAAATGTCTGAACTCGTATTGAATCTGGCCGTTTGTTACGGGAATTTTATCTTTAAAAACCAGATCAATAATCTTGGCGTGATTAAAATGATAATGTCTGCGATCAGCCTCTTGGGCGACCACTCTTAAATAACTGGCAATTGCCGCAATCTGATTATCCGTATTTTTAAACCGTATCAACTGCGGGTGATTTCTATACCCTTTCGTCTTGCCAAGCAAAACATTTTGAGCGAGCAGACCTTCCCTCCAAAACGCCACCAAACCCTTTGCGTCCAGATATTTGGGGTGGATTGACCAAAGCCGCATACAATAATACCGTTACTGTGCTAAATTTTGCTCGGTAAAAATGAGCGAACCGGTATCAAAACCGAGTTTTCCGGATTTTTCGACAAATCGTTTTTTCACGTCCTCGCTGACCGTGGGCGTTCTTGCAAGAAGCCACAAATAAGACGTGTTGTAACCCGATACAAAAGCGTACTGATAATCCTGCCAATCCAGATCGAAAATGATGTAAGACCCATAAAACGGGCCGAAGAATGAAACTCTCAGGTGCCCCACATCACGGTCTTCGACAAAATAAGCTTTTCCTTCCGCCGCTTTCCATTCGTTCCTAGACGCAGAAAAACCGCGATTGACAACCTTTATACCGCCATCGTCGCGCAGAGTATATTCAGCCGTCACATTACTCAAGCCCCGTTCAAAGGAATGATCCAGTCTGGCAATTTCATACCAGTTGCCCAAATACCGGCTTTCATCGAAATTCTTGACCGGAACAACACCCTCCGGCATGCCTGTGCAGCCGATGAGCGAGCATGAAAAAAGAAATAACAACACTATGCGCATGTATTTTTTACTTCATCGGTGAACGGGTCATAACGCCGTCAGTCTCAGGCGCAGTGCATTGCTGATCACACTAACCGAGGATAATGACATTGCAGCGGCAGCGATGACAGGAGAAAGCAGGACACCGAAGAACGGATACAGAATTCCCGCGGCAATAGGCACGCCCGCCGTATTGTAAATAAACGCGAAAAACAGATTTTGCCGGATATTCCGCATGGTAGCCACAGACAGCTTGCGGGCACGGACAATACCGGTGAGGTCGCCTTTTAACAAAGTGACACCCGCGCTCTCCATGGCCACATCTGTCCCCGTGCCCATTGCGATTCCGACATCGGCAGCCGCTAACGCAGGCGCATCATTTGTGCCGTCTCCGGCCATGGCCACAATGCGCCCCTCATCGCGCAACTTTTTAACAATTTTACCTTTATCTTCCGGCAGAATTTCGGCCTCAACCGCTTCAATACCGAGCGTTTTGGCCACAGACTCGGCGGTGCGGCGGTTATCGCCGGTAAGCATGACGATATGTATGCCCTGGTTTTGGATGGCCTTGATCGCATCCGGTGTGGTTTCCTTGATCGGATCGGCGATGGCCAGAATTCCGGCTACCTGCCCGTCCACGGCGATAAAAATCACAGTCGCACCGTCGGATCGAAGCTCATCGGCTTGCGTGGATAAAGCAGAGACATCAACAGCTTTTTCTTCCATCAACATCGCATTACCCAGCGCAACAGCCTGTCCGTTGATTTTGCCGATTACGCCTTTGCCGGTGGGTGAATCAAACTCATCTGCCGCGGAAAATTCAAGTTCCTTATCTTTTGCGGCCATAACGATGGCATGCGCCAGCGGATGTTCACTGCCTTGTTCAAGCGAGGCGGCCAGTGCCAGAAGGTCATCTTCTGCAAAACCTTCAGCGGCGACAATCTTCGTTACAGTCGGCTTGCCTTCGGTCAGCGTGCCGGTCTTGTCAATCACCAGCGTATCCACTTTTTCCATACGCTCCAGGGCTTCGGCATTTTTAATCAATACACCGGCCTGTGCGCCTTTACCCACCCCAACCATGATGGACATCGGCGTTGCCAGTCCCAAAGCGCATGGACAGGCAATAATCAGCACGCTGACAGCGGCAATGAGTGCATAACTGAAGGCAGGCGACGGCCCATAGACACCCCAAATGATAAAAGCCAGAACGGCCACCAGAATGACGGCCGGAACAAACCATGAGGCCACAATATCCGCCAGCCGCTGGATCGGCGCACGGCTGCGCTGCGCTTCTGCAACCATATGAACGATCTGCGACAGCATGGTGTCTTTGCCGACGCGCTCGGCCTTCATCACAAAACTGCCGGTCTGATTCATCGTACCGCCGATGACCTTGTTCTCCGGCGCTTTTTTGACGGCCATCGATTCGCCTGTCACCATGGATTCATCAACCGCACTTCGGCCTTCAGTCACGATCCCGTCAAGCGGCACTTTTTCGCCGGGACGTACACGCAGCAGATCGCCGACCTTAATCTGATCGAGCGGCACATCTTCATCATTGCCATTTTCTTTAATTCTGCGCGCTGTTTTCGGCGCCAGATCAAGCAAGGCACGGATTGCGCCACCGGTTCGCTCGCGGGCTTTCAGCTCGAGCACCTGTCCGAGCAGCACCAGCACGGTAATCACAGCCGAAGCCTCAAAATAAACCGCAACAGCGCCATCCTGCCGGAACGCTTCTGGGAAAATACCGGGAACCAGTGTCGCCACGATGCTGTATAGCCATGCCACCCCCGTACCCATCGCGATCAGCGTAAACATATTCAAATTCCGGGATTTCAGCGAAGCCCAGCCGCGCTCGAAAAACGGCTTTCCGGCCCAAAGCACGACAGGCGTAGCCAGCACAAGCTGTATCCAGTTGGAAACTGTGCCACTGATATAGCGGTGTAAATCAAAAACATGACCGCCCATTTCCAGTGTAAAAACCGGCAAGGTCAGAACCAGTCCAAACCAGAACCGTCTGCGCATATCGGTCAACTCTACGTTTTCGCCTTCCTCTCCGGTGATTGTTTCCGGTTCCAGCGCCATCCCACAAACCGGACAATTCCCCGGTCCATTTTGCCGGACTTCAGGGTGCATCGGGCAGGTGTAGATGACATCAGCCCCATCCGACGGAGCGGCATGCGCGGTCTTCTTCTCGGGCTGATGATCATGGTGACAACAGGTCTGGTCTGAGTGATTTTGCTCATGTTTTTCCTGTCCCATCGTTTTATTCCTCCAGAAAGCGCATACCTAGTTTGTTGAAAGATATTCCTGACCAACCCTCGAAGTATAAATCCCATAATACTGAATGGCCAGTAGCGGTCTATCAATCAAAAAACTTTTTTATGAATTGCCATGAATGTTTAAAAAGTGATCCGTTTATTTTTACCCAGGATAAACCTCGAAAGGTCCCTGGACTAACATCCCAATATTCTTTTAAGACACTACCGTTGAAAAAGGGTTTAAAAACTGCCCTCCCCAAAACAGCTTTCTGTCTATCTCACTGAGTTCGGCTTCCTCGCAGACTTCATTCCAATGCTTCTTAATCGCGGTTGTGAGTCTATCGAAAATAGCATGCGCTTGCGCTTCCGAGAGCAAGAAATTATGGGCAGCCGTCAGACAGGTTTTCAACTGACTGAGATTATTGCTGCCGGTTATGCGAATGGCCTGTGACGCTTCATTGCTGGCGCGGCCTTGCGGGCAGATATCATAAGCCGGCGTCAGCGTCAGCGCAGAAACCATAGCTTTGCGTGACCAGCCTTAAGATTTTTTTCTCTGTCAAAACGCTCGATCAGCAGTACATCTTTATTGGCAGCCTTGATCAGCGTTACAGGCGCAACATTCAAGCCAGCCAGTGCGGCCGGACGCATAGCGATAAATTCGACCTTAACGACACTGCGGGCTTGTCGGGAAATTGCCTGTAAATTAGGCGATAATACGGAATTGTATGTGCAACCGGATTAACTGGTGAAGAAAAGAGAACAAAGTAATTTATTCCTAACACTGGATTCTCTGGTTCCGTTGGATTATGCCTGTCGCAAGCTGGATCAGTTGCTGCCATTTTCAGAGTTAAACCAGAGCTATCGGTCACTGTATTCCTGCAATGGTCGAAAAGGGAAAGGGTTTGATTTTGTATTGCGAGCATTGATCATCCAATTCATGGAAGATCTGAGTGATCGTGAGATGGAACGTTATGTACAGGAAAATCTTGCATGCAAGTGGTTCTGCGACATGGATTTGGAAGAGAAAGCGCCGGATCATAGTTATTTTGGTGATTTTCGCAAGCGGCTTGGCACCTCGCGGCTTATGGATATTTTTTCGCTGGTACGCAGTAGGTTTTCTAAATGTACATCATTCACAATGAAACGATATACAGGCCAGAAGATCCCGATTGCACAGGCCGCTTCGTATTACTTGACTAGAGTATCCGATGATTTATTACAAGAAAAAGACTGACCGAGTAATAGCCGATAGCAGATTTTGAATGGCTGAAAGCCGGCCTACAGGGCGGGGCACGAAAAATGTGTCAAGTAAAAAGCAAAGTTTATATATAATAAATGTCCATGTTGAGACCGTTTTTAAGGGAGTATTAGAAATTCTGTGTCATTCCTTTATCATTAATATTATAGGAGTGACAAATGAACAAGACTACACCGCAATTTGATTTTGAAGAAGCCCTGGAAGCATTGAAAGCGGGGCGTGATTTGAATGGAAAAGATGGCATATTGACGCCATTGATCAAACAACTCACTGAAGCGGCACTGGCGGCAGAACTTGAGCAGCATATAAAATCCACAGATGAGCAGAATCGGAAGAATGGAGCCACGCCAAAGACCGTAAAGTCGACTTCAGGCAGTTTTCAGCTGGATACGCCTCGAGACCGCAACGGTACATTTGAGCCGCAGTTGGTTAAAAAGCATCAGACTCATCTTACCGATGAAATTGAACGCAAAATTCTATCGTTATTTGCGTTGGGCTCCAGCTATCAGGATATTTCCGGGCACATAGCCGAGATGTACGGCATTGATGTTTCAACGGCGACGATCAGCGCAGTCACTGACAAGCTGATTCCGGAACTTAAGGAATGGCAGCAACGGCCATTAGATAGTCACTATCCGTTCGTGTGGCTGGATGCCATACATCACAAAGTGAAAGACGATGGCCGGTATATCAGCAAGGCAGTCTATACCGTACTCGGCTTAAACATTGAAGGAAAAAAAGAAATTCTGGGGTTGTATGTATCGGAAAGTGAGGGCGCCCGATTCTGGCTTTCCGTACTGACAGACCTGAATAACCGTGGCGTACAGGATATTCTCATTGCCGCCGTGGATGGTCTTACGGGTTTTCCAGAGGCAATCAACAGCATTTTTCCTGAAACCGAGGTTCAGTTGTGCATTATTCATCAGATCCGCAATTCGATGAAATATGTGGCGTCAAAAAATCAAAAAGCGTTCATGGCTGATCTGAAGCCGGTATACAAAGCACCGGCCATTGATGCAGCCGAAGATGCGCTTGATGCATTGGAAGCCAAGTGGGGAAAACACTATCCCATCGTGATTCAGTCCTGGCGCAACAAATGGGAAAATTTATCGGTATACTTCAAATACCCTGAACCGATACGCCGTGTGATTTATACAACCAATACCATTGAAGCCGTACATCGCCAATTCCGCAAACTGACGAAAACCAAAGGTGGATTTCCGAATGAAAACAGTTTACTAAAGCTACTGTATGTCGGAATTAAAAATGCCAGCAAGAAATGGACGATGCCAGTACTAAACTGGAATTTGACATTATCCCAGCTTGCGATATATTTTGAGGGCCGTCTGGATGCGGCGCTTGATTTATGAATTTATTACAGATTGTTATGTCACCGCTGAAACTGGTTAGCGCATCGACACGAATTGTGTCGATCGGTGACCGGTTTCAGTGGTCAACAAGCGAAGCGCGTTAGGCGATTTGCAAAATGACACAGAATTTTGAACACCCTCGTTTTTAACGCTGCCGCGGCAACACAGATCGTTTCTCAAAACTCATTCCCACCAAACCGTTTCAACGGTGTCCTCGCCGATCAATGTCCCTGCCTCACCCTTTACCATCGCAGCCGCATCCTTAAGTGACCCGATGCATGCGTAACCGCCACGTTGTTCGACAAATTCAATCGCAGCCTGGACCTTGGGGTCCATTGAACCCGGTGCAAATGAAAAGGCCTTGATCGCTTGGGGCGATATCCGTTTAATTGCGCGCACACTAGCTTTGCCCCAATCCTGATAGACCGCATCGACATCGGTAAGCATCAATAGCAGATCTGCCTGTATTTCCCGTGCCAACAGTGTGCTGGCCAGATCTTTATCAATTACCGCCTCTACGCCCGCCAAAGTGCCGTTTTCCCGGCATATCACGGGAATTCCGCCACCGCCCGCACAGATCACGATAACACCTTGACTGACCAGCAAGTCGATAACGCGCTGCTCGAGAATCCGTACCGGTCTGGGTGACGCAACAACACGGCGATAATGTTCACCATCAACAGCAATGCGCCAGTTTCTCGCTTTTGCCAGTTGTTTTGCTTCTGTTTCATCATAAACCGGGCCAATCGGTTTTGTGAGATTATTAAAAGCGGGATCGTTGCTGTCCACTTCGATTTGCGTCAGCAAGGTTGCGCATTGGCGGTCGGACGGCAAATGATTAATCATTTCCTGTTCAAGGAGATAACCGATCATCCCCTCGGTTTCTGCATCGAGGATATCCAAAGGATAGATTTCATCCGCTTTATATGCTGCGCTTTGTAACGCCAGTAGCCCGACCTGCGGACCGTTGCCGTGAGTGATCACCAGCTCGTGTTCCAGCGCAAGCGGCGCCAATGCGTCCGCTGCAATTCTGATATTTCGTCGCTGATTATCCGCAGTTAACGGTTCACCGCGCCGAAGCAGTGCATTGCCACCGAGTGCAGCCACGATACGCACGCTCAGCCGCCCAGAGTAGCGACCATCACGGCTTTGATGGTATGCATGCGGTTCTCGGCTTGATCAAAGACAATAGAAGCTTCAGATTCGAACACGTCTTCGGTAACTTCCATGGCCTCCAGACCATATTTCTGAAATATTTCTTCACCGATCTTAGTGTCCCGGTTATGAAATGCCGGCAGGCAATGCATAAACTTCACATGCTTGTTACCGGTTAACGCCATGAGCTGCCGGTTGACCTGATACGGTTTAAGCAACTGGATTCGCTCTTCCCACACCGAATCGGCTTCACCCATGGAAACCCAGACATCGGTATAGAGAAAATCAGCGCCTGTTACCGCAGCGTGAATGTCTTCGGTGATAATCAAGCGCGCACCGGTCTGCTTTGCAATCCCAGTGCATTGTTGAACCAAACGCGGGTTGGGCTGTAATGCGGCAGGCGCGGCCAGACGGAAATCCATGCCCATCTTCGCGGCGCCCACGAATAGCGAATCGGCCATGTTACCGCGGCCATCGCCCAGAAAACAAAAAGCGGTTGCGGATAAATCCTTGCCAGCGTGTTCCATCATAGTCAGCAAGTCGGCAAGCACCTGGGTAGGGTGATATTCGTTGGTCAATCCATTCCATGCAGGGACGCCATGGCGTCCCAGTTCCTCAGCAGTTTCCTGGCTGAAGCCACGATATTCGATGCCATCATAAAACCTTGCCAACACCCGCGCGGTATCTTTCATCGATTCCTTGACGCCAATCTGAGTGCCACTCGGTCCGAGATAGGTCACATTAGCGCCCTGGTCATACGCCGCCACTTCGAAAGCACAGCGGGTGCGAGTAGACGCCTTCTCAAAAATCAACGCGATGTTTTTACCTTTCAGGCGCTGTTGCTCCGTACCGGCATACTTGGCCGCTTTCAATTCACTGGACAAATCGAGCAGATAATGGATTTCTTCCCGCGTGTAATCTAGCAGTTTAAGAAAGTTTCTATTTTTTAGATCTATCACCATGTTACTTGCCTCCAACGGCAACACGGTGAACCCGCTGCGCAACCGTAGTCACAACTTCGTAATTTATAGTCCCCAATGTTATCGCCAGCTCGTCCGCGGTCAGCCTTTCCTGGCCTTGTTGACCGATGATTACCACTTCGTCACCTTGTTTGACCTTTCCGCGAAGATGGCTGACATCAAGTAAGCTTTGGTCCATGGTAATGCGGCCAATCTGTGAGCAGCGTTTCCCGTGTACCAGCATTCCCATTCGATTGGAAAGATTTATGTGCAGACCATCGCCGTAGCCCACAGGCACCGTCGCAACGAGGGAATGGTGCTGAGTATGAAAGGCATGGCCGTAGCTTAAACCGGTATGCGCGGGCACTTCCTTGAGAAAAGTGATTTGCGTCTTCCACGCCAGCACGGGTTTGAGTTCCTGCACCCGCAGGTTAATGATCTCATTCGACGGGGGCAGGCCATAGATTGCGATGCCGGGCCGTACTGCGTCAAAATACGAACCGGGCAAGTCGAAAATAGCCGCACTGTTCGCCATGTGGAATACCGTTATGCCAAATTCTCTTGCCATTTCCCTGATCTGTTGAAACTGTTCAATCTGTTCCAGGGACAATGCCTTATTCGTTTCATCTGCGCAAGGAAAATGACTCATAACACCACGAACATTAATAGATGGATACTTGCGGCATTGTTCCAAAAACGGAATAACTTCATCCGCATGAATACCGATACGCCCCATACCGGTGTCAACCATGAGATGTACGCTAACCTGTCTGCCCAGTTTCTCTGCATCGCGCGCCAAAGCCACAATCATCTCAAATGTGCAGACGACAGGCTCACAACCAGTGGTAACAATGGCCTCACTATGTTCCGGCAATGTCGCCGACAATAAAACAAATTTGGCATCAACACCGGATTCGACAAGCGCGATGGCTTCTGTAATATGCGCCACACATAACGTGTTGTAACCCAGCTTAACCAGATGACGGGCGATGATTTCCATGCCATGACCATAGGCATTGGCTTTAATCGCTGGCCACATTGGCCGCGCACCGGCCAACTCCTGCAAGAGCGCCATATTCCAGGTTAAATGATCGAGATTAATCTCTGCCCGGGTCAAGTGGTTCGGATGAATATTCTTCATTGTTCGACTGAATGCGCGCTGCCATTCAGAGTATACTTCGTTACATACTCGGAGGTCATCGCTGCTAACAACGCGCTGTAATTCAGGGTAAACGATAACGCATCGCCAACAGCGATATGATCTTTCACAGCGGTAACATCCAAAACAAGATAACCGCTTGAACCGCCCAGAATATCAATCCGTGAATCACGTGGTGAAATACCGTTAATATCGATATCCTCACGGCCCACGTTTATCAGCGCTCTTCGCCTATCCCCCCTGTCTTCAAATACCGGAAGATGGCCAAAAGCGTCTTCACTGCGCTCACCCACCGGAATCGAAGGTTTCTGTTTGAGCTCAAGTATCTCCGCATGCAACACGAAAGCGTCCTGAAAAGTGTCAGGCCACGGCTTGCGATGAATGGTCTCGCGGCCCAATAAAATGGCTTCACCGATTCGTGCGTGATTAATCCGCCGCGGCATCCTGCCCGATGTAATCAGTTCAAGACCACTGGAATTGATCCCCGAAATCCATTCCAGTGTCATCTCAAAACGATGCTCGATCTCGCTGGCAAGTGCGGCCAATTGGTTCATATTAGCTTCACTCGGGACGACCCCGCCAAAACAGGCGAGATTGGTTCCAATCCCTTTGATTCGGACTCCCTCAAGACTGATGGCTTCACGCACAAATGCAATCACGTCATCTGGCCAGATTCCCTCACGCAAATCGCCAAAATCGACCATGACGATGACATCATGAGTTTTTCCGGTTCGGATTGCCGCCGCTGACAACCCTTCCAATACAGGAAGTTCAGAGTTCAGACTAAGATCGGCCAATTCAACCACCGCATTCACGGCAGACAAAGGCGGAACACGTAACAATATCAACGCGGTATCTAAACAGGCATTTCTAAGGCGTTGAATATTTTTCATTCTGGAATCGGCAATCGATGCCACGCCACCACGAAGCATCGCGCTCGCGACCCCGGGATGACCACAGACTCCTTTGGTAACGCCTGTCACCGTTATGCCGTGTTGAGCGCACAAATCAACAACTGTTCGGGCATTGCGTTCTATCTTGTCGAGGTCGATGATGAGATAAGGCGTATTCACCCCGGCCATTTTTCACGCAAAATCCTAACCAGAAAACTACCCACATCTCTCCCCGTAGTGCCATGACCAAAACCGGCATCCAGGCCGCATTGACGCGCCAGCTGTTCGGTGACCTGTGCACCGCCGGCAACCAGCACCAGCCGCTCGCGCATGCCGCGCTGTTTTGCTGATTCATGCAGATGCAGCATATGCTGCTTATGAACATCTGCGTGAGTCACAATGGTGGAAATCAAAATAGCGCGTGCGTTTGTCTCTTCCGCCACATCGAGCAACCGTTCGATGGCCACTGAAGTCCCCAGGTTATGGCAGTGAAAACCGTACTTTTCAATACCGCCATGTTTGATATCCAGAATTTCATGCAAGCCGACAGAGTGTTCATCCTCGCCGACTGTCGCGGCGACGATATGAATGTCGCGCGGGCGCACCCATGCTTCAATAGCTTCGTCGGACAGCAATGCCTCCATCGCCGGTATCTGCAGGATTTCAACATTCACCGCGACATCCAGAATACCCTTTATTTCAAATACACTGCCTTCCGCAGGGTGCATCACGCGCCGGCTGATTACTTCAGGATTCCTCAAGTTCATCCGTTTAGCCATCTCCAGCGCTGCCGCTTCCGCCACTTTTGGGCTTTCGGGCACAAACAGCGTCACGCATGCAATGCTGTCACCGTGTTTTTCAACTTCCGGCCGTATCAAACCGGCCACCCTGTCGGCAATCGGTTGTTCCAGGCGCTTTTCGACATTGTCCTGCTCATCCAATTCATCGATATATTGAATCTTCGACGGGTCACACAATGTACAGCCACCGTAGGCCTCACAGGGTTTGTTGTTATTCTGCGCGTAGCTGTTATTCCCAAAATGACTGCATACCGGTGCACCATAATCCACTTTGCGGGAAATCACCGTATCCGCGCAGTCACCGCCTTGCGGGTCTCTGACGATTCCATCGCCCTTGCGCTCAGGAAAATAGCCCTGATCCACAAACTGGCCATTTTCAACGGTCGTATAGTAGCCACCCTCATTCAAGATTTCCTCCAGAAAGAGCACAGCGCGTTCCTTGAGTACACGAACATCCTCACGTAACGGACCGTCCTGCTTGAGTTCTACCTGTTCCATCAAGCCATCGAGCCCCATCAACGTTTGCCGCGCCGTGTTCACCCCGGCGACATTATTGTAGTGCCAGGGTATGTTGCGGCCTTCGTCAGGTGTAATGGTGCTCTGAATATCCGCGGAAGTCATGCGCGATATCAACGTATCCAGAACATGCGTAATCGTGGTTTCCATGGTATCGGACTCCATGTAACGCGTATTCTGTTGCGCCCTGAATTTATAGCCCGCAAATAATTCGCGCAGGGCAACCGCGTAGGGCAGATCGTAGTGCATCTTTGGCGCCGGCGGCGCAGTGGGTGGTACCGTAGACAATGCAATCAAATCATTAGGCATACCGGCAGCATTTGAATAGGCGGTATTAATCGCATGCTGAACGAACAGTTCCGGCGTCACCTTCCATGCCTGTTTTGCCGTGGCATTAGCATTGTGCGCGCCATCGAGTTGCAGGATAGCAGCATCTGCCATGATTTTCTTTGCTTCTGCAGCATCCACGAAAGAACGGTGCATATTGATATTACGATACAACACATTATATTGCGGATCCTGGTGCGCACCGTTGACGCCTTCTTCGGCAAACAACACAGCGATTTCCGGGCCGGCAACACCGCTCACATAAGAATGGAAATTAATCGGCCTGCCAATTTCATCTTCAATCGCATCAAGCGCTTTACGCGTGGCACGAATCTGTTTACGGCTGATTGGAATACCACCAACACCTTCCGGCGTGCCTTCAATCAGGCCATCAATATGCGACTGTCCGATGGTGCGTATCACCATGATATGATCTGCGCCATGCCAGGCCGCCATGCGCATGCGGCGCAGATCATCTTCGAAACGTCCGGAAGCGATTTCCGTAGTAATCACAACATCGCTCTGGGGATCAATATTGTCGAAATAGGTCGCTGCGGGTAACGGCACAGAATGGATCAAACTTTCAGAAGTGTCTTTATATACAAAAGGGCCAATCCGGTTGTTTTCAATCTTTTTACGCCAGGCCCAGCCTTTACGCCTTGGCCGGTAACTGTCCAGGTCTTTTAGCACTTCGCGCACATCCAGCTTTTTATCCGGAGAAAGTTTCATACGGGTAGTTCCTCCCAATAATTACCCGACAGTAATGCGGTACCCGCTTCACGAATGGATAGCTGCTTAGCTTTTGCCAGTTCGAATACCAGACGGCCTGCGCCATGCCCAAGTAAATTGCGTTGCAGCATCTTTTCAACCAGCTGCTTCGCTTCGATACTTGAAAACCCCATTCGCAAGAGTATTGATCGTTCAATAGACGGTGTGGTATGAGTGCGCGCCTCTTCGATCAGCGGTTTGACAATTTTCTCAACGAGCTGCCAGAAATATTGATGCAGTTCTTCGTCTGACATATCTTTCAACTTCCCGCGACGCTTTTCAAAATCGTCTGGCCTTTCAGCGCAACCCATTGATAACCTCCTGAACATAGGTTTTACTGCTGCGGGTTTCGGCAGCCAAAAAATCGATATCGATATCACTCAGGTGTCCGCCTTCGCCTAAAGATTCAATGGCATGATGAAGATAAGAACGCCTGACCCGATCGAGCTCGACATCTGTTACCTTAATTTGCGAAGGATGTTCAGGAATCACAATACGCTGGCCCGGTTTATTGTCATTTGGATCGCCACGCCGCACCGTTACACCCATCTGCTTTGCCAGATTGAGCTGAGCAAACGGATGCTTGCCCGCGCCGGTGTACTCTGTTTCCTGGACAACAATGATTTTTTCTTCATCCAATTCCTGTGCAATGGCAAAAGCCGCAGCCAGCGAAGTATTACCCGCCGGCCCCCGCTGCAACCCCTCCAGTTCGGCAAGAATTTGGGTGATATAAAAAACCTCACCCTGTGTGACCGTAACAAAACGATCCATATAACGCAACGCCCGTGCAGCATTACGAGGAACATCAACGCGATCCGGCCAGGTTGTAAATGGCATGGAAAAACCGGTATGCCCTGTGGTAAAGGATTTTCGATTAAAGTCATGGTCCGAAGCCATGTGCAGACCGGAAAGATCGACACTGGCGGCAATTACCTGGGTATCGACCGCACCCGCCTTGCGTAGCCCGCGCGATGTGCCGGTAACGTTACCCCCGCCTGCATGCGTTGCGATGACAACATCGGGAAAGACATGGCTTTGTTTCTGCATTTGCAGAGCAAGCTCGTAACCCAATGTCTCTATGCCTAAAACAGAATACGGTGTATACAATGAGGCATTGAAATAGCCTGTTTCTTCAAGCACATGAAGAAAGACATAAAACAGTTCCGGCCCGACGGATAAGCGGATTACTTCCGCTCCGTATGCTTCACAGGCACGTGTCTTTTCGGCAATTTCAGGTTGTGCAGTCCCCTGGCTGTCGAATGCTTCCTGAACAACAATGCAACGCAGCCCGGCTTTGGCAGCTTGTGATGCAACCGCTGCGCCATAGTTGCCACTGGTCGCAGCCACCACACCGGTGAAATTTTTCCGCTTTGCTTCATGAACCGAAAGTGAAGCACGCCGATCCTTAAAGGATCCCGATGGGTTTGCGGCTTCATCCTTGATAAAGACTCTTGCGCCCTTGCCGGGACTGGCGGCTACGCGAGCAAGTGCGGTAATATTCTTGAGTTCAATCAGGGGTGTATTACCGACGGCAGTATTACTTTGTATTTCACGCGCCGTATTTACATCATAACCCGTATCCACAAACAGTTTCTCGTAGTCAAACGCAATCACGCCGGTTTCATATTGTGAATAGTCTATCCCGACAGACTGTTTCATGATTTCCGAACGCCGGGACATAAGCGCTTCGTAACGCGCTGACTCGATCATTTCAACTGGCCCCGCTGTCGTAATATTGCACGCACTTCTCTACCAATAGTCGATAGTTCAGGAGTGGGAACGCCAAACTGATGCGTGTAGGCGGGATTAACTTCGCTGAGTATTCCACGCAAGCGGCGGCCAGCAGGCGTTACAATTTCAACTTCATCTCCAAGCGCAGCCGGTTCAACCAGAAAACCCTTTGCCCGCATTTCTAAAGGAACTTTTTGTGTATCTTTGGGCACCTGGGAAGCGCGCTCACCAGCGGGCAAAATAATGGTATGGATTTCCACCCATGTGTCTGTCTCAATCAATTCAGTCATACATTTGTTCCCGTTTATAACGATTCACGAATAGACGCGCATCACCTAGCATGGCCGCAGGGACAGGTAAATCTGCCATGGTGTGCAGACCGGGCGATGCCGTCAAAACCCGGGGAATCATATTTACCGCCAAAGCACAGGTTGCCTGGCCGCCTGGTATCTCGGGCGCCCCGGAAAGACTGACATTTGGTGTTCCTTCTATTTCAATGGTGTCGCCAGTCTCGATCCCTTCTAGCGAAGGACAAATTTGTTGTGGATGAATCAGTGTAATCACCGCTTTCCCTTTTCGATAAGCAACTGCCGTATGATTACAACCCGCCACCTGGCCTGGTTCAATGGATACAAAAGGTGTCTGACGACGCACATGCGTGACAATCGCTTCCTGCTTTTCTTCAATACGCTCAATCTCCCAGCCCAAGGCCGCGGTAATCATGTGGATGGATTGAACAAAACCAATGTGACCCACAACTGTTTTGTTTTCCAGTCCCTTCTGAAATGCTTCCGGGCTAAGCCCAATTCCTTGACTCGCCATAACAGTGGGCCCATAGGATGAAAGATCGTTAACACGCCGGGCGGTAATGGACTGGATGTCGGAACAAATACCACTAAGCATAATAACGAGCAGATCGAGTATAAATCCGGGATTGATTCCGGTTCCAAGTAACGCCACCCGATGAGCGCAGGCCAACCTGTGCAATTGTTCTGAAATCGCCGGGGAACTTGCTGCTGGATATGCCATCTCTTCAGCAATTGAGATGACGTGAACACCGTGGCGTATCAGCGTTGATAACTCTCCTGCGGCATCAGCCACTCTTGAACAAGTCGCCTGGATAGCTATATCCGGCCGAATTTTCTCGAGCGTGGCATCAAGATCGTTACTGATAACAATACCAACTGCTATATCGAGGCCAATCAGCGGGCCAAGATCCAGACCGCTTCTTTCTTTCCTTCTCGCGTAGACACCGGCCAATTCGATGCCGGGCTTCTCGAGCAACAGGCGCGCAATTCCCGATCCCATTTGACCAGTTCCGAGAACCAATACACGGATACAGTCGTGCATGCGTTAACAACTCCCCTAAATTCTGATATGTACAACTATGCGTATAGGAAATTAAACGCCCTTTTAGTCAAAAGTCAATGTACTTAAAATTTGATATACAGTCAAACTCGCCTTTATCAGGTATTACCAAAACTGCCAGAGAGCCGTTATCAGATCTGCTTTAAATGATATCGCTGCACCTGAAAACAGATTTCAGTCAATACCGGGAATGAGAAACTCACATTGATCGGCCGCTATACCTTTGTCTGTGAAAAACGCGTCAGTGAATTTAGAAACCGGGATATCCTGGCATTCCCAATACGCGATCCTGGTCTGATTTTTCTCAACTGCGACGCCGTCTTTCGCTCCCCAGCCCTTGCCGATCGCGGAATATACGATATAGTGATAAGGTTCATTGATAAAGCGTAAATAACCCCCACCACCGCCCGCAAACATCAACGGCCTTCCCTGGATCGCCTGAGACATGGAAGCGGATGTGCTTGATTCCGGCAGTACTAACTCGACTGCCCCCGGTTTCCCGAAACGGTATTGCAGATAACCGCCGTGAGCTGAAAAATCCGTGGAAGCGCAGACCGAAACTGATTTATATCCAAGCGAGCATGAAAAAACAATCTGTTCCTGATCTGTACAGTGTGTTTGCGAAGCCCTTGCAGGCATTGCGATCAGGCTTAGTGTGGCAATGAAAAATACGATGGGTTTCAACTCAACAACGCATAAAACTTTTTGAAATGCTGAATACGGTCATTCAGACCGATCGTACCACCGTTAACTCTCCGGGTGACCTGCTTCACAACTTCGTCGCCGCTTCCTTGATCGGCCAACTGATTGAGTGTTCTGGTATCCCAGAACCATGCCGCCGATAGCAGCGGATACTTCGATTTGACCCAATCCGGGTTGCTGACCACATCATCGTTGATCGCTGTGGCGAATTTACCGTAATTTTCTTTCCCGGTCAGTTGTATATAGCCTCGGCCCCGGTATTTATAGCCCTCTTTGCTGGCTTCGTCGCCGTTGCCCATTCTGTTGGCATAGACACGTGATGCAATTTTTTCTGGCTGGCGCGCATAGCTATCTGCAAGATCGCCGGTAAAATATTTTGCGAAGACTTTTTTCAATCCTTCGGCGGAATAATTCAGGTTTTCTTCCAGTGCGCTAAAATCCATGCTTTCATGTGCGCACTGCGCAAGAAAATGCGCCAGGCGCAGCGGTGTGTTGATACTGAATTTATCCATACAATCCGGAATCTGGTCGAGTACAGCATCCGGAATGTGTGCTTTTAAACGATCGGACAACACGATTCTCCCTCCTTGTATCGGGGCATCAGTTAGCAGGCGATTCAGTTAATTATCGAAACAAGTATAGTAGGATCACCCGCGCAATTCAATGATCTGTAAAAACCGCTTCACACACCAAAAAAAACGCTCTCAACCTGCCCGCTAACGGTTAACCAGCAGATCTCGGACTGTATCTTCTAAGGATTTTTTAATCCTCTGTTTGTCGCATAAAAAACACAATTGGCAGTAACCCGGCCAGTACCAGCGTTACGGCAGGCAAGGCGGCCTGTTCCCATTGGCCTTCGGATGTCATTTCAAAGACGCGAACAGCCAGGGTATCCCAGCCAAATGGCCGTGTCATCAGGGTAATTGGCATTTCTTTCATGACATCGACAAAAACCAGTGTTGCGCCGGTGAAAATACCTGATTTTAGAATCGGCAAATGAACCCGGCTTAACATAGACCAGCCGTGCATGCCCATGCCCATAGCCGCCTCTTCAATGCTCGGCGTGACGCGCTGCATGGCGCCATTAATCGGGTAATGACTTACGGCCATAAACCGAACCAGATAGGCCAGTAGCATGATGATGATCGTGCCCTGAATTAATAAACCTGTCTCTATATGAAGAAACGCATACGCCAGATCGCTGAGTTTGCCATCGAGCCAGGCAAGCGGGACAAAGATACCGATGGCCAGTACTGCGCCCGGAAGGGCATAACCGATTGTTGCAGTACGCACGGCAAACTGCATTGCTTTGCCCGGGAATCGGCGTGCAGCATAGACAATCATCGTCACAACGGTACAGGTGATCAAAGCCGCAAGCCCGGACAGTGATAATGAATGTCGGAGAAATTCAAAATAACGTTGCGCATCGAAGTCCGAAGTAACCGTATCAATTGACCAGTTTACCAGTTGCATGATCGGCAACAGAAATGCAAGAAACCACACGCAAAGAATGTAGAAAAGCACAAGCCATTTACGGCAGCCCGAGAGAACTATCCGGTCTGCACGCTGGCTTTTTTTAGTTTCTGCAAAACGCATGCGCGCACGAAAATGCTGCTCCAGTACAATAATGACAAAAACAATAAGAATAAGCAAAGAAGCCAGCTGGGAAGCCGCCGGAAGCGAAAACAAACTGAACCACGCCTTGTAAATTGCGGTTGTAAACGTATCGTAATTAAACACTGCAACTGTTCCGAAATCGGCCAGCGTTTCCATCAAAACCAGCATGATGCCGCCTGCTATCCAGGGCCGCGCCATTGGCAGCGCTACTTTATAAAAACCTGCATGCCGTGTGAAACCCAGTGACTGTGCAACTTCCAGAGAGCGTTTCCCCTGGCTGATGAATGCATTGCGCGCAAGTAAATAAACATAAGGATAAAAAGCCAGCGTCATAACAATGATCACGCCCATGCGGCTGCGGATATCCGGAAACCAGCGCAGATCGGAATCGAGCCAGTCACGTAATGCTGTCTGTATCGGACCGGTAAAATCAAACAGTCCTAAAGCGACGAATGCGGTGACATACGCGGGAATAGCCAGCGGTAACAGCAATGCCCAGGTAAAAAACCTTCGCCCCGGAAATTCATAAACCGCAGTAACCCAGGCGAGACTTACACCCAGCACGCCTGTACCAAGCATGACGCCCAACGCAAGCCAGAACGTGTTTGTCAGTAACAGCGGTAATGTGTTTTCAACCAGATGCTGCCAGATGTCGCTGACAGGCACGAATATATATGAAACGACAACACCGATCGGTATCATAACCAGTGTTGCCGCGAGAAAAGGGATCAGTCGCCAGCTAAAAATCACGCGATCATAGGATTATCTGCCTGAGTATAGAGGCGTATGCAGCCTGCAGACACTATTTATATCCTGCACGATCCATGAGTTTGACGGCAGCGGTCTGTAATTCGCCAGCTTTTGCAAGATTGATATTACTCTGTATAAAACGGCCCCATGAAGCAACCAGCGGGTCCGGCATTATATTGGTGTTAACCGGATATTCCATGTTGACATCGGCAAACAGCTTTTGCGCCGAGATGGACGATAAAAACTCCAGCAGCTGTTCTGCGGCTTGCGGATTCTTGCCGTAACGTGTTAATCCCGCACCTGAAATATTGACATGTACGCCACCGTCTTTCTGATTCGGCCAGAATATCCCCAGAGGCAGATTCGGATCCTTCTCCAACAGGCGACCATAATAGTACGTATTGACAATTGTCAGATCACAACGCCCTGCGGCAACAAATTCCATTGCACGCGTGTCGTCCGAAAGCGGATCAGTCGCAAGATTGGATACCCAACCTTTGACGATTCTTTCTGTTTCTGCTTCTCCATGCTCGGCAATCATCATAGCCACCAGTGACTGGTTATAGACTTTCTTCGATGTGCGCAGACAGAGTCTTTTTTTCCATTTCGAATCCGCCAGATCCTCGTAAGTGGATAAGTCCTCAGGATCGACTTTGTCGGTGTTATAAATAATGGTACGCGCACGGATAGACAGGCCGAACCATTCGTTATTCGGATCACGCAAATGTTCTGGAATATTGGATTTCAGAATATGGGAATCAAAAGGCCTTAATAATCCCGCTTGCGCAGCAGCCCATAAATTACCGGCATCAGCAGTTATAAACAGATCTGCCGGTGTATTTCTACCTTCGGCCTGCAGACGTGCCAATAAGGCACCCTCTTTATCTGTTGTATATTTAACCTTGATACCTGTATTGTTGGTAAATGCATCAAACATGGGTTTTATGAGTTGCTCTATTCTGGCTGAATAAACGACTACCTGTTCGGCGTGAAGCGGGCTCGAAACGAAAACAAACAGCGAGATCAAAAATGATGTGGTAATAATGTGAAAATTAAAGCTTGGAATGCACATGTGGTATCCATAAAAAAGTGTGCAGATACTGCACATATATTAATGTTGAATGTAACTATATTACGAATAGGAATAATTATCAATCAGGTGTTTTTGCGGATTCTCCACCTATTGACTGGTTACATTATTTCGCAAAAAAATCAAATCCCAAACGGCATGCCCCAGCTTGATCCCACGTTGCTCGAATTTGGTTAAAGGTCTGTAATCCGGACGGTCGGCATAGTCTATGGCTTTATTGATAAGCAGGGGTTCGTTAGTCAAGACTTCGAGAATATGCTGCGCATACGCTTCCCAGTCTGTTGCGACATGAAGATAAGCATTTTTCTTCATATGCTTACACAAATGCGAGATAAACGACGGCTGAATCAGGCGGCGTTTATAATGTTTTGCTTTGGGCCAGGGGTCGGGGAAAAAGATATGCACGCCATCGAGAGATTCAGGCGGCAGCATATGCTGCATCACTTCAACAGCATCATGCTGAATGATACGCAGATTGGTTAATTTTTTCGACTCGATTTGATTGAGCAGACTGCCGACGCCAGGGCTATGGACTTCTATGCCTAAATAATCATTTTGCGGATGCGCTGCGGCGATGGCTGCAGTCGTTTCACCCATGCCAAAACCGATTTCAAGGATTTTAGGCGCTTGCCTGCTAAAAATTGCTTCCAGTTCTATCTGTGCGCTGTTAAAAGGAATGCCATATTTGGGCAGCAGTGTTTCACAGGCACGACGTTGTGCGTTAGAAATTCTTCCCTGACGCAGGACAAAGCTGCGTATGGTGTGTGTCATAGGCCAATTAGGATTTTTAACGTGAAGGTTACACTGTTTTTGCACTGGCAATAACGCCCTCAACGGGCGAACTTGGACTGGCTGTATACATTTTTTTTGCCATACGTCCAGCCAGATAAGCTTCCCTGCCCGCTTCAACTGCTTTGCGCATAGCCGATGCCATAAGCACTGGATTTTGCGCTGCAGCAATAGCGGTATTCATCAGCACGCCATCACATCCCAGTTCCAGTGCTATAGTCGCGTCTGAAGCCGTGCCAACGCCGGCATCGACCAGTACCGGTACTTTGGCATTATCGATAATAATCTGCAGGTTCCAGGGATTTAAAATACCCATACCGGAGCCGATCAGCGAGGCCAGTGGCATGATCGCCACACAACCGATTTCTTCGAGTTGTTTTGCAGCGATTGGGTCATCCGAGGTATAAACCATCACGTCAAAACCTTCCTTTACCAGTATTTCAGCAGCTTTGAGTGTTTCTACCATGTTCGGAAAAAGCGTCCTGGGATCGCCCAACACCTCGAGTTTTACCAGGCTATGACCATCGAGCAATTCACGAGCCAGGCGCAATGTGCGCACAGCATCTTCGACAGTATAGCAACCTGCCGTATTGGGTAACAAAGTATATTTTGTCGGCGACACGCTATCGAGCAGATTGGGCTCATCGGCGTTCTGGCCGATATTGGTGCGGCGGATCGCAACGGTTACGATATCCGCGCCACTGGCTTCAATGGCGGCACCTGTTTCCGTGAAGTCTTTATATTTTCCAGTACCGACTAAAAGTCTTGACGTATAGGTTTTGCCGGCGATGATGAGGTTATCCATGAAAAAACTTTGATTATGAAAAAATTTACGTTCTAGCCGCCACCTACAGCCACAACAACTTCGAGCTTGTCGCCATCGACCAAATACTGTTCTGCATATTGACTGCGCGGCACAATTTCACCATTGCGCTCAATGGCAATACGTTTACCCTGCAGATTGTTCTGGTCGATGAACTGCGCAATATTAATGGACTGGTCGAATTGACGGGCTTCACCGTTTATTGTGAGTTGTATCATTGAAATAGTTCGAATCGGTAATACGTTTGAGGCAATTAGTCATCTGAATTATGCTATTTTATCATGCAGGTGTCCGACAGTGGAAATGGTGAATTGTTTTGTATTGCTGGTGCAAAAAATAATGCGCATTCCGAGTTGAGTTGTATTGACTGAAAATTCAGCTTGGGTTAAGTCAATTATTCCAAATCGACCGATACCGGCCATGTTGTTCTGTTTGCTCATTGCAAGTAGCTTGACTGGCCCGGTATTGCCTTGTCTGCTTTTGGTGTTCAAAAGCAAGATACAATTGCTATCTATCAGATAGTGTTAATTCAGGAGTCTAAAATGAAGATTATATCGATCATCCCATTAATCGTATTAATGAGCTTGCCGTTTCAGGCAAACGCAGCAGAAACACTAACCGAATCCATGCAAGATTTAAAAAACGACACTCAGCGCGAAGCCAAGCAAAAAATAAATCGGCTCGAAGAAGCAACCTGCATGAAGAGCGAAACCGAATGCTTGAAAGAAAAGGCAAAAAATCGCTTGGAGGAAACCGCTGATGCAATTGCGGATAAGTATGATGAAATAATCAATGTGATTGATAACGATTAAATCTGAATAATTGAAACAATATCTATACCAGTTTATGCTGGCTCACACTCAAGAAATCAGCTTTTTCCAAATACACTGGTTATTACTTTCTTTTTCAATTTGTTCCAGTTGCTCAGCATGAAGTTGACGTTCTGTTTCAGTCGCGGGCAAAACACATAATTTCAGGTTTTTTATATCGCCAACGTCCTGACCGCCAATCGGGTTGGCGATATCAAGGTCCATCAACAAGCTTTCCTGGCCACGGGTCATGGCAAGATACACCTCGGCTAAGAGTTCCGCATCAAGCAACGCACCATGCAGCGTCCTTTTTGAATTGTCAATTTTATAACGCTCGCATAAGGCATCCAGATTATTACGTTTACCGGGATGCAGATCTTTCGCCAGTTTGAGTGTATCGGTTATTTGTAGACAATAAACATCCAGCGTGGACATTTTTACGAGACCCAACTCATGGTTAAGAAAACCAACATCGAATGGCGCATTATGAATGATCAGTTCAGCATCATGAACAAAATCGAGAAAATCTTTGCAAATTTCCCTGAATTTGGGCTTGTCTTGAAGAAATGAGCGAGTCAGGCCGTGGACCTGAAGCGCACCTTCATCACTTTCCCGCTCCGGGTTCAGGTATTGATGAAAATGGTTACCGGTTAACTGCCGGTTACTTACTTCCACAGCGGCAATCTCAACGATACGGTGCCCCAGTTTGTATTCCAGTCCGGTTGTCTCAGTATCCAGTACAATCTGTCGCATATGAAACTCAGTATTTATTCTGTTTGATACGCTGTGCTGGCTTTTTCCACACCCCGGTTTGCCAGCATATCCGCCCGTTCATTTCCTTCATGTCCGGCATGTCCGCGCACCCAAAGCCACTTAATCTCATGTTTTTGAGACAATTGATCCAGCTCTCTCCACAAATCATCATTCTTAACCGGTTTTTTATCAGCCGTCCTCCAGTTACGCGCTTTCCATGACGGCAGCCATTGACTGATTCCTTTATGCACATATTGTGAATCCGTATACAGGCGCACCTTGCAAGGGCGCTTTAGCAGTTCGAGTGCGCGGATTGCAGCAAGCAATTCCATACGATTGTTAGTCGTGAGCTTTTCCCCGCCAAAAATCTCTTGCTCATGTGCGCCATACTTCAAAAAGGCACCCCATCCACCAATACCCGGATTACCCTTGCACGCACCGTCAGTAAAAATTTCGACGACTTTTTCCTCTTTTTCTTTTACCATGCTTACAGATTAATTCCGGTAACCGTCAAAGGTATAATCCCCAGATATTCATAGCGCTCATTGACTTGATCACCCATCCGGTTTGCTTCGCTGTGTAGCTGCTGCTATTTTCTTCTTGCCGACCAGACTGTTTTTCCAGCCTGGTTTAATGATGCGCATGCCGTACTTATGTTTTACTGCATGCAAAAAGTAGACACCACCCGATATAGGCCACCAACGGTCTCCAGCATCTTCCATAAACGTAAATCGCTTACGTAAATTTTCTTGCTTGAAAGGCGGTGCATAACAACACAGTTTGCCGCCTTTCATCTCAAAATTAAATAATTTCAACCAATCCTTTAAACGCGGCAACGCAATAAAATTTCCATTCCATGGAAATTCATCCCGGCTCGATACAAAATAATGCTGAAGGCCCCACAAGCTGAAAGGATTAAAACCAGAAATGACAACATGCCCCTCGGGTATCAATATGCGATAAACTTCTCGCAGAATTTGATGTGGATTTTCATTAAATTCTAGCACATGCGGCACAATCACTAAATCAATGGTATCGCCGGCTATGGGTAGATGATCACAAACAGATATCAACGCATTTTCTCTTTCAGGACCCACGGAAAAACGCAACGGCATTCTGTTCGTTCTAAGAAAATCATATTGCGGCATACCCATTTGAATAGCATTGTAACCAAAAATATTGGCTACAACCTGATCGAAATATTTAAATTCACTATCAACAATATATTGCCCCAGAGACGTTGAAAACCATTGTTGAGCTGTCTGTATGGCCATGCCTGAAAAATGAGAAAATGTTTATATATAATCGCCTGATACTATATTCTAAATTAAGTGGAGCAGATTCTTTCAATTCTACATTAATAAAAACTGACATGATGACATTGCAAATCCATCCAATACCGGCATTTCGAGACAATTATATCTGGATTATCCACAATAACACGCATGCGGTCATTGTTGATCCTGGTGATGCCTCACCTGTAATAGATTATCTCCAATTCAATCAGTTGCAGCTTCAGGCAATCCTGATTACCCACCATCATAGCGATCATACTGGTGGCAATACCCTGTTACTGGATCGATTTGATGTGCCTATTTATGGCCCGAAACAGGAAACGATTTCAACAGTATCGCACCCGGTTCAGGAAGACGAAACCGTCCATATTCCAACGCTGTCGCTTGCACTTGAAGTCATTGAGATACCAGGTCACACACGTGGCCATATCGCTTATTTCGGGTCTTTACAAGGTCATCAAGAGAGAAACATTTTATTTTGTGGGGATACGTTATTTGCCTGTGGCTGCGGACGCATTTTTGAAGGAACGCCACAACAAATGTATCAATCCTTACAAAAGCTGGCAGATTTGCCTGAAGACACACTGGTATATTGCACGCATGAATATACACTTGCGAATATCGCTTTTGCCAGAACTGTAGAACCCAATAATATCGACCTTGAAAAACGAGAGCACTGCACAAAACAGTTACGTAGCGAAAATACACCGACATTACCTACAAGCATTGCAATCGAAAAAGCCTGTAACCCTTTTCTGCGCTGCCATCAGCCGGAAATTATAAAAACTACCAGTCAATATGCTGGAAAAATGCTGAATGAGCCAATCGCAGTTTTTACTGCGCTGCGAGAGTGGAAAAACAATTTTTAGAATTACTCAAGATAGCAAAAAAACAGACAACAAAAAAACGGTTAACTGACATGAATCCAGTTAACCGTTTTTTTACTATTACCTTTATCAATCGTAAAACGACTGATAATCAGGCCAATAAACTTATGGCTTGGCTTCTCGCAGTACGTGGTAGCCTTGAATGTACACCTGATCTTGCCCTGCATTTTCTTGATGACATGCTGAACATGCTGAGTCTTCCTGGATTACGCCATGTCTGGAATCTGCAGGGAAACCAAAATAAGCCCAGTTACCTGGACGATCGGGATAACGTTTCGCGCTCTTGACCATTGCGGCAATGCCACCAGCTTCACCTGGAAAATACCCGTTTCCACTGGGCGACTCTTTACCGCGAACGCCGACAAGCTCTTTCACGATCACAGTATTTTCGCGGAATTCGCCGGTTTTTTTCCAAGCAGCGAAGCTACCTGGATCAATATAAACGTTATGAAACTCTGGGAAAGCAGCCGCACCATCATTCATATCATTCGGTGTCACACTTGAACCAATAAAGACCCACTCACGATAATCTCTTGGGGTATACAATTCGTTATCTTGTGTAAAACGGCCATATAATCTTTCGCCGGACGCGATTGCTTGTGTTGTCACACCGAGCAAACTCGCTACCAGCAGTGGAGCAATACCGCAAAATAAAGTTTTTTTAAACTTTGACATAAATAAAGCCCTTTAAATGGTTAATAATAGTTTATGAAAAGCATAGAAAACAAGTTATCAAGCATGTTTTCTCACACTATGTTAGTCAGACAAGCTAGGCACGTCAAGAGGCAGGTTTGTTCTATGTAAAATCAAACAGAATTGTAACTGGCAAAAAGATTCCTATCCTTTCTCTCCTATCCTGCTTAAAGCAAAAACAGCGTGGCCAAACTTAGAAAAATGAAAAAACCACCACTATCGGTTACCGCAGTAATCATGACACTTGACCCTAAAGCTGGATCCCGGCCAAGCTTACGTAAAGTTAGCGGTATCAGGACGCCTAGCAACGCCGCAAGCAGTAAATTCAACAGCATGGCCAGCATCATGACGACACCGAGTTCGGCATTTTGATAGATTGCGAAAGTAAACAGACCGACAACCGCGCCCCATATCAGACCATTAACCGCGCTCACCCCGATTTCCTTGCTGATAAGTTTCCAGGCGCTGCCGGAACTGATTTGACCCAAAGCAAGCGCACGAACAATCATGGTAATCGTTTGATTACCGGAATTGCCACCGATACCCGCGATAATAGGCATGAGCGCTGCCAAAGCCACTAGTTTTTCGATGGAATCTTCAAACAAACCAATAACACGCGATGCGATAAATGCCGTCACCAGATTAATCGCAAGCCATACCCAGCGGTTTTTAACGCTTTTCAATACCGGCGCAAACAGATCCTCTTCTTCGCGCAGACCGGCCAGATGCAATGCTTCGTTTTCCGCCTTGTCACGAATAAAATCGATCACGACATTAACCGTAACGCGGCCGAGCAGTTTCTTATCATGATCGATAATAGAAGCAGAAACCAGATCATAGCGCTCAAACGCATGCGCTGCATCTTCTGCCTTGTCGTCTGGATGAAGCGTAATCATCTCCTTGGTCATTACATCGGCAACCAACAAGTCAGGGTCGCTCACCAATATTCGATTGATCAGTAGCACGCCTTTTAAATGCTCTTCCCTGTCAACCACAAACAACTGATCCGTATGATCCGGCAATTCTTCCAGACGGCGCAAATAACGCAGCACGACCTCAAGGCGGACATCATCACGGACGGTTATTACATCAAAATCCATTAACGCACCCACGGAATCCTCGGAATATGACATTGCCGCACGCAGTTGCTCTCTTTCGGCGATAGGCAACGAACGGAACACATCTTCCATTACATCCTGTGGCAAGTCGGGTGCAAGATCGGCAATTTCATCGGCATCAAGTTGCTCTGTTGCCGCAACCAGCTCATGAGCACCCATGTCGGTAATGAGTGTTTCGCGTACTGCATCCGAGGCTTCCAAAAGTACTTCACCATCGTATTCCGGCTTGACCATCCCCCAAATCAACAACCGGTCTTCCAACGGTAAGGATTCCAGAAGATCAGCGATATCCGCGGGATGTAGTTTATTCAGCAACGACTGCAATTCGCCGAGGTTCTTTTTCTGAATAGATGACTCAGCTAAAGACTCGCTCACTTGATTTTGCAAATTGACAAATCCCTGCAAAAGCTTGTATTTATTCAGCAGCGTTATGACACGTTGAAGCTGGATATGCAGTTTTTCGTTTTCTTCGTTATGATTTTCTTCAGTCATGACAAATTATTTCATGTAAAGGTGCTGCTTTTAGTGGCACAAATAAACAGGTCAATGTTTTGATTCGAGCAGATAACTGGCCATCGCGCTGTTCATTGTTTTTGCCATAGCATAAACGGTATAGCCTGAGCGTACAAAATGTAATAATCGCCAGCACTACCCTTATCCGGGGATAATGTCAGATCCTCAAGGTATTTTTGCTGAATGCAGCCGGTTGAGTAAAATGTCTCTTTTCTTCAACAAATGCGGTGAATTTCGATTATCGTCATAATAACGGGGATTGTTCACCATGGCGGCCAGATAAGTCGCCTGATGCTTTGTCAGTGATGCCGCAGAACGTCCGTAGTAATGTTGCGCTGCCGCTTCAACACCGAATACGCCATTTCCCCATTCGATGATATTCAGATAAATTTCCAGTATGCGCTGCTTCGACATGATTGTTTCAAGCATTACGGCAATCAAGGCTTCCTGAAACTTACGCCAGAGCGATTTTTTTTCTGATAAAAATAAATTTTTGGCCAGTTGCTGGCTGATAGTTGATCCACCAACTGTCATTTTGCCTTGAGACAGGTTTTTTTTAAAGGCATTTTGGATTGACTCATAGTCAAATCCGTTATGTTGGACAAACTTGCTATCCTCAGCAACGATGATAGCGCGTTTCATTTCATAGGAAATCTTCTGGTATGGTATCCATGTATGGCGCAAAGTTACAGTCGGATCGTTTATGCTTAGACTTTTTAACTGACTCTGCATAAATGCACTGCTCGAAGGATTGTTATGCTTCCAGTAAAGCACATGACTCAGCAACCACAGCTGATACAAGAACAAACCATATACAACCAGTAAAACCGACCGCAATATCCATCGTCTGAGAAAACCAGCTGAACCACCCTTTTTTTTGCGCGTTCTTCTTGTAATTTTGTTTTTCTTTTTCATATCAATCAGTATCGCACCACCACCCAGACAGTCAAGCTACCCAAACATCAACGCAATTTCATAAGGGAACGCACACTTAAACCCTGTTTTAAGTATATGCTTCGTACCTGTTCTAATTGTTACATTTTGAAAATTGTCACAAACGATTTTGGTATTACATTTGAAATTCAGGTATAATCAGTGCCTTTATTTTGGGTCGTTAGCTCAGTTGGTAGAGCAGCGGACTTTTAATCCGTTGGTCGAGAGTTCGAGTCTCTCACGGCCTACCACAACACAACAGTGGTTGACACAATTTTTGCTAACCACTGTTTTCGCTAGAATATATCAATAAAAACTCACGCTTTACCTGTTTTTAGACTCATTTCCCTGACACCAAATGATTTAACACCACAATCTCAAAATCAAAAAAACGAGATTCATCAGAATAATAGCTTTCTCAGGTTTGGATTTGGGACAAGGACAAGGGTAATTTTGCTCGTGCTATTTTTTCCACAGTTTCATTCTGTAGTTTTTGTCAAGCTTATCTAATAACTTGTGGCTTCCTGAAAATCGTTTACCCTTGGCCTTAATAACTACACGGATTTTTTTCGCTTCTATCAAGCACTCTTCACAGCATGGTCATATTCTCTATTTTGCGATCTTCAAAGTCGTGATGATCAGCCTCTATTTAATTACATTCATGATAAATGGCTAATAAATTCTCCTGCTGGTTTCATATCCACTTAGAATGACTAGAACGCTATCCATACGATATAAGTGCTAATAGTTTTATTATTAAATACCCAGCTGATTTGTCCGTCTTAGCAAAAAAAAACCTTCAGCCAAAATTCATGACTGAAGGTTTTTTGTCCGGTTAGGGTGATATTACTATTACTTATCCACTTAACCTGATCTGTTTCTCTAGATTAATTCTAGAATCCAAAATTTGCCAACGTAAGATCGGTAACTGCAACGACTTGTGCAACAACGTCGTCTGTTGAAACGAAGTCACCATCTTTGTTTGCATCGATAAACACATAAGTATCACCACCATTGGTACCGATTGCAACACCACGATCCACGCCGCCCGATGAGAAGAAATCAGTGACGGACAATGTTGATCCATCAACCGCAGAAGCAGCTAGCGCACCTTTGTTCGCTAATGCTGAAGCTTGTTGACCGGTGAAGGCAAACGCACCCACGTCAAACACATCCAGCGCGCCACCGCCAGCAGTGGTGCCAAAATTGTTGATGACATCATGTCCATCCAAATCCGCATTCAATTCTGAATCACCTGCATTGAGAATCAATGTATCCACAGAAGCAAATGTTGCATCCAATGTAACGGTGTCCATTCCACCGTTTGCTGCGACGGTATCACCACCAGCGGTACCGGTATAAACATCATCACCTGAACCCCCGATGAACTCAACGCCACTTGAAGCACTTGCGTCGACCGTCAAGCCACCAGTCATTGTATTGGCATCAATCTTCTTAACGGTTGTAGACGCTAACGCTGTAATATCAAGGTTTGCATTGCCACTGACATTGACAGTCTCTACCGCATCACCGTCCAGCGCGGTAATGGTATTGGTGTAATCGGAATTTTCCAGATCAGGATCAATGTCTGATACATTAGAAGCAATATTAAATGTCTCAATATCATTTGCGGTGAATGATGTTACCGTAATCACACCTTCCGCAGTCGCATCATCATCACCGTCCAATGCATTCAGCGTCAACGACACTTCATCTGAAGTTCCTGTCGCAGTCATTAATGCGTAGGTGAGTGCAAAGCCAAGATCAAGATCTGTTGAAGCAGCAGCATTGGCGGTAACCGTGGTACCCGCTTCTGCATTGGTTATATCCGCTGCCGCCGCAAGCGCTGCGCCAGCTGTCACAGCTGTCAGGCCTGGCAGGTTTTCCATGTCGTAAGTTCCTTGACCGCCGCCAATTTCAAGCGTCTCAAAATTAGTGTATATATCTGCCGCGTCAGCATCAAGAAATGTTCCATTTGTAACAGCCAGGGTATCGTTATCATCACCACCATCAACAGTAGAACCCGCTACAGATGCAGCCGCAATAGTAAAGGTATCATCACCCGCGCCCAGTGTAACGCCTGCTGTTGCAGCGAGCGCAGCTGTGTATTCAACGCTGTCGTCACCGGAGCCAGTGTCTACGGTTACAGCCGTATCATCAACAATAATACTCACACCACCCTCATTGGCTGTTCCATCCACTGTTTCAACAGCTGTAAAGGCCGCATCCGTCAAATCCAAAGTACCTGTTCCCGTTACGGTCACATCCATGACAGTAGCCAAGGTAGTTGTTAGATTAATACGGTTTTCGCCGCTTGCCTCAACCGACAGATTCTCAACGCTTGCCAGCGTACCAACCTCTACGTTTGAGTCATTCGTTGTAATGTTGGCCGTCGTCGCACCGGTATCAAAATCAACCGTAACCTGATCGGCGATATCTTGCGACGCACCCACGGTATCAAATATGATATTTTGCGATGTAGCCGTGTTTCCTGTGAAGATTGCATCCTGGTTCTGGTTTTTAACGCCCAGTGTCGCAATGTCTCCGATATTTGATACCGTACCGACATCAGCACTCTGATGCGCAATAACTTGTTCTATGCCGGAAGAATTAACCAAATCAAGCGCCAATGGATCTATGAAACGCGCATTGATGTTTTCAATGCCCTGCAGCGTTGGCGCTGCGTTGTCAATTGCCAATGTGGCGTTTAACGTATCCATGCCTGCGCCGCCGTTTAGCACATCAACGTTTTGCAGTGTACTAACCGCATCGCCGATATTATCCTGTACAACTGGCGCCAGGAATAGATCATCGCCCTCGGTACCTGTCAGGTTATCTTCACCCCGCGTCAACGTGAATGTCTGTACATTGCTGTCCGTCAATACGGTATCCGCAGTTAGCGTTTGTCCGCCAACTACTGCTTCAACACTGAAGTTTTCCGGCAACTCGGTGAGCCCGTCATCCGTGGCAGTCACACTAAATGTTGCCGTCGTCTCACCTGCAGGTATGGTGACTGTAACGGAATTAAATGCACCTGCCGCAAAGTCATTCAGATTTGTTGTATCGGTACCTTGATCCGCAGCTGTGGTATCACCTGCAACGAGCGTAAATACAACGTCGGTATCCGCTTCAACTGCCTTGCTCGAGGTAACCGTGTAAGTCGTGGAGGAGCCTTCTGTTAATGAGGCTGCAGAGGCAGTCAAGGTAAATGTCGCTGGAAGCACATCCGCCAGAAGTGTTGTTGCATCTTCTCTTGTTAATAAGCTATCGGTTGGAATTACAACAGAAAATGGCAATGCCAGTTCTTCTAATGTGGTTGATGGCTGGGTTTCGGAATAAACTTCTGCCAACTGTGCTTTGTTCGCTAATAAGTTAGCCCAAGGCACAAATGCCGGAAAGTCGGTTGCCAATGTTTCAGAAGACAGGAACTGAACTGCGGCATACACTACATTACCTACATTAGCGCCCCCATCTATTGTGTCATGAAAGTATGTATGTGCCAATGAGCCAGGACTTTCTGGATCAGTTTCATCATCTTCAAAACCGAAGTTATCCATCAACGAAGCGACTCTTTCTTCTGTGGTAGCTGCAGGTAAAAACTCAGCCAATTTTACTGCAAAGGCTTGAACACCATTTGCAGTTGCATAGTTATTAAAAACTGCGAGCAGATCACTGCCAGACGCAACACCAAACATTCCTGCAACAATCTTGTGAATTTGAGTTTCCTGGTTATCCATGGGTGCTCCCTTGTAAAATTAAAATCAAAAAAAACTTGCAAGCTTTTGCTCTGACTCTTTATGCTTGTATATTTTATATGCCACATGCACACACAAAAAGCTAGTTAGAACGCATTTTGCACAAAAGCAACAGGGTTGGCAAGTATCGTGTTTATGTTTTTTCAATGTTTAAGCAAATACTGTCGCTTATTTACAACTCAAAACAAAATAACAACCAACTCGGACAGAAGCTTATTCATGCATTTTCTTCAAAAAATATATAACACATTGAAGCATAATGTTATTTATCCAGAAAAATGCTATACTGCAAAAAATATGGCTGTACGCTGATTGTTGGTATCGCGCGTGTTTTGTCAGATTGTGAGCTATTCTGCCCGCGCAAATATATCGAAAACACCTCTCTTTAATACCGCAAAATAACCGTGTGAATACGCCTGAAATCAAAGTTTGGGAATCGGCTTTGCTGTTAACGCTCATGCGAAGATTTAAATAGATGAACGATATCGTTTTGACCATGGCACCTATTTATTTCTTTTTTTGTCTTGCAACATAAAACTTAAGCATTTATCTGAACACTGGATAGACACAAATCAACAATTTCAGCTTATCCAACTTGCCGAAATTCAGATATAGCCCATAAACATTTCATTCTTGTTCTGTAAACGTTCTACAAACCGACTGCAATTTCTGTAATAATTCCTTATTTAACTTTATTTGCTGGTTTTCTTGCGTCAATTTAATATTTTTTACAGCCTGTGGCTAAATCGAACGCTCATTATACATATGGTAAAGCGCGAGGTGATGAGCCGCTACAAGGGTTCTTTTCTGGGCATACTCTGGTCATTAGTCAATCCGATATTAATGCTTGCAATCTATACTTTTGTATTCGGTATTGTATTCAAGGTGCGCCTTGATCTGAATAATTCCCTATATGATGATAAAGCAGCTTTCGCACTTGTCTTGTTTGCCGGATTGATTGTTTACAATCTGTTTAATGAATGTATCTCCCGTGCGCCAAGGCTGATACTTTCCAATGTCAACTATGTCAAGAAAATCATTTTTCCACTGGAAATTTTGCCGTGGGTCACTCTGGGTGCCGCACTTTTTCACGCCGGCATCAGTTATCTGGTACTACTGACTTTTTTATTAATTCTCGGACACGCATTACATTGGACGCTCATATTCATGCCGATAGTGGTACTACCGCTGTTGCTGCTTATCATGGGGTTATCCTGGCTGCTTTCATCTATCGGCGTATTTGTACGCGATATCGGGCAGTTTATCGGCCTGATTTTGACCATGATGCTCTTCCTGAGTCCCATTTTCTATCCGGCATCCGCGCTGCCGGAGTCTGTGCGTGATTATCTGTTTCTTAACCCGCTTACCTTTATCATAGAGCAAACACGGGCAATCATTCTGACAGGCAGTCTACCAAACTGGGTCGGGTTAACGGTTTATTATCTGATTGCAGTATTCATCGCATGGACGGGATTACTGTGGTTTGAAAAAACGCGTAAAGGATTTGCCGATGTCCTCTAGCTCAACAGGTGCCAATCCTGTTATCGAGGCCAGAAAGCTGTCCAAATGCTATCAACTTTACCATCACCCGAAAGACCGTTTGAAACAGTTCCTCTGGCGCGGCAAACGCAAATACTATAGAGAACTATGGGCGCTTCGGGATATTGATTTCAGCGTATCTGATGGAGAAGTCGTTGGCATTGTCGGCAATAATGGCTCCGGAAAATCAACCCTACTGCAGCTGGTTAGCGGCACACTCACGCCGACAAGCGGCGAAATTTCAGTCAATGGCAGAATTGCCGCCTTGCTGGAACTCGGCGCCGGATTCAACCCGGAATTCACCGGGCGTGAAAATGTTCTGATGAACGCCGCGATTATGGGACTCAGCCAGACCGAGATTATCGAACGTTTCGAGTCGATTGTCGACTTCTCCGGGATCCGGGACTTTATAGACCAACCCGTCAAAACATATTCGAGCGGCATGTATATTCGTCTTGCATTTTCTGTCGCCATTAATGTAGACCCGGATATCCTGGTTATCGACGAAGCACTTTCGGTCGGTGACGGGGCATTTGCCCGCAAATCCTTTGACCGGATTATGCAATTCAGAAAAGCAGGAAAAACTATTTTATTTTGCTCGCATTCAATTTATCAGGTCGCCGCACTCTGTGACCGCGCTATCTGGCTGGACAAGGGAGAAATTGCCATGATCGGCTCAAGCAGCGATGTAACAACCCAATATGGCCAAACATTGCTGGATGCCGACAGTCACATTAAAAAGAACGAACATACCGCTGCAACATCAGCTCAACATATTTCAAATAAAGGTTCGGCGCGAATTACAGATATTCAAGCCAGTGTAGACGGTACCAGCGGCACGCTGTTACACGCCACAAGCCAAAAAAGCACATTGACCGTGGTAGTGCAATTCGAATTCGATCCGGAATTGCCCACACCGAGCCTTGTCATTACTTTTTCCACCATGGACGGGCTAGGCATCAGCAGCACCTCTTCATATCACGACAATATCGACTTGACACACTATTTTAATGAAAACAAAAAAATTGAAGTGATTTTTCCGTCGATCCCGCTGCTTAAAGGCAACTATACCTTAAGCGTCTATCTGGGCTGTGAAAATGCCATCCATTGCTATGATTCCGCCTTGAACGTCATAGAATTAAAAATTGAACAGGAAAGTACTGAACAAGGATTTGTAATGCTGCCTCATTACTGGAAAGAATGATTATCTGCTATCTTCTTGAGTCCACCAACCTGGCTGGCGGCGTACGGGTTGCTTTCGATCAGGCACGATTATTAACCCTAAAAGGTCACAAGGTCATTATTCGCGCAAAGTCCGGCAATCATCACTGGTATCATCACCCGATTGATATCGATTACGTTAACGACCTGGCTTCGCCCTTTCTGCCAAACACTCCTTCACCGGATATCGTGATTGCAACGTTCTGGACTACGGTTCATGCCGCCACTCAGCTCGGTTGCCGCAATGTATTCCATTTTTGCCAAGGCTATGAAGGCGACATTCCTGAATATGCCGGCATCCGTCAACGCATTGAACAGGCTTACCGTCTTCCCATCCCCAAACTCACCGTAGGAAACTGGCTTACCAAGCGTCTGCAACAGATTTACAACGCGCCTGATTTTACAGTCCACACAATTGGCCAAATTGTCGACACGGCACTATTTAAACCGCCAAAATTCGTGATGTTTAGCCGCGTGTTGCGTAGACTGTTACGCCGTCCGGTTAAAATTCTATTGATAGGAATGTTTGAAAGCAGCGTCAAAGGAATTCCCGATGCCTTGCAAGCTATCAAACTGGTTAGAAATCAGAACATCAAACTGCATGTCACACGCGTTTCAAGCCACCCGTTATCTGAACAGGAAAAAACGATTACGCCGATTAATCACTACCTCACCCAGTTGCCGCCGCAAACAATTGCCCGGTTGTACCGTCAACATGATCTGATGATAGCACCATCCCATATTGCAGAAGGATTTGGCTTACCGTTTGCCGAAGCACTGGCAAGCGGATTACCCTGTATAGCTACGGCAATTCCCTCTCACATGAGTTTTGATAACACGCATGATTATGCCGCTTTTGTACCGCCATCAAACTCCCAGGTTATGGCGCAAGCTTTACTGGAGCTACTCAACAATCCAGATCAGCAAGCATTTCTGCGCCAACGCGGACCGCAACTTATGCAAACCGTATTTTCTCAAAATGCGGCTATCGAACGACTTGAACAGCTATGCCAGAAATCACTAAATCACTAAACCAGTCGTTTCCCTTATGGCGCTACTTTTTTTGGGATATTCCACTCTGGGCTATCGGCTGGCGCTCGCAACACAGATGGCTACGCATACAATCCGCACTTTCAAAAGATGCAATCATGCTAAAAAACAGCCTGCAAGCCTTTTATGCCGACAGAAAAAATCCGGTTGACATTGACAATGCAGTCAAACAAGCACTGCTTATCCGGACAATCAGGAACAGCGATGCTTACGCATGCCTGGGGATTAACAAAAGAAACCTTTACAAAAACTTTTCTATCAGCGGGCTTGAACATTTACGCAGCAGGCTCGGACAAGATCGGCCAGTTTTTCTACTGACAGCACATATTGGCAGTTTTTACACAATTTCCATTGCGTTGGCACAATTGGGAATTCGCATCAACCCTGTCGCACGCACTGTTGACGACTCACAATACAACCCACTGCCACAGCAGCTTTTTGAACATAGCAATTACTGGCTCACCCAGATCAAAATGCCAGGACAGTATATCTATACCAACAATACGCGCAGAATGGACAGACGTATTGTTTCAGCCTGCAAAGAAAACAAGATACTGCTGGTTTTACTCGATCTTCCGCGAAAATTTATTCCTGCCAATCGTCATCCCGTACAGTTTCTTGGCAAAAAATCTTCCTTCCCAATCCGCTTGATCGATCTGGGTGTTAAATATAACGCGATTTTTTTAACGCTATGGAGTACGATTGAAACGAAACCTGACTTCTCATTTAAGCGCCGTCTGACCATTGACCCTGTTATTCAAACCACTGACAGAAAAAAAATCATACAAAGCTACGCAGACCGGCTATCCAGTATCGCTTATCAAGAACCGTGGCAATGGCTCGGATCTATGATCATCAATCAATATAACGAAGAAACTACATGAACGAACCACTCACTATATTTACATCGCTTACAGCATCGTATGCTGACACAGCTGAGCTTCAATTGTCGCTGGAAATGCTGCAAAAAGCATTTCCTCAAGCAACATGGATAACGCACACACTCGATTCACCGCTTTCGATAAAGGAACTGATCAAGAAAAATTCACCTGCAGCAGGATATGTTTTATTTATCAAAGAGCCCGCCATGCTCGTGAGCGAAGAAATGTACCCTTTGTTGAAAAAACATCTCATGAAAAATCCCGGCATTCTGGCAGTGATGCCTAATGACCCTCCAAATGTACTCAAAATCGCGGCACCAAATTACTATACTTTGCGTGGCTTTGAGCAATTCAGCGAAGCATTGGCACAAAATGACACTGCCTGCACCGTCTATGATGGTCGCGAGTGCTGGATATTTCTGATGTCAGCGCATTCTCTTGCAAAACTCGATCTGCCAGACGATCCTTTTCAACTGCTGCAACAAATGCCAGCCGAGCAGATAACAATCATTTCCAAGGCATATGCGCACCCTTTTTATAACTACTATAATGAAACCCGCCCTGACATCCTGCCTTTTGTACCCCAAAATATTCAATCGCTGCTCGATATCGGCTGCTCCCGAGGCGGGTTTGCCGCAACAGTCAAAAAAAAATTCAATTGTCGGGTTGCCGGCCTTGAAATAAACCGTCATGAAGCGAAAGCGGCAAAAGAAAAGCTCGACGCATTATGGATCGGTGATGTTTTAACGCTGGACATCCCCGAACGGTTCGATTGCATCAGTTGTCTGGATGTATTAGAGCACATGCCCTACCCTGAAAAATTATTAACGAAGATAACACAATGGCTTAAACCGGATGGCAGCATCCTATTGAATGTTCCCAATGTCGGTTTCTGGGCTGTAGTAGAAGATTTGCTTGCAGGCCGCTGGGATTACGTACCAGTGGGCATATTATGCAATACGCATCTCCGGTTCTATACCCAGCATTCTTTACAGGAATTACTAAAAAGCTGTGGATTGACTGTCACGCTTCTCAATAAACAAATTATTCCAATACCAGATCGATTGTTAACTGGCTTCAAACATTATCAAGAAGCAGGTCTGAAAATTGATTATGAAAACTTATCAGCCAACGCCTTCACTGTATTAGCGAAACGCGCGCAATGAAAGATGCCAAATCAACCCAGATTTTCCATCAGGTAAGTTTTCTAATGGAAGCCATTAGAGAAACTTGTTGGATATAATTCAGTTTTTCTAAATTAGAGCAGCCTAAATCCGCATGTTTTTCTTCCGGAAAATTTCGATATAAAATTGTTTATTTGATTGGTTTCTCGTTATTGAGAAATTGCTAATGGAAAATCTGGTATAAAATAGATCTGCCCAGCCCTTAACCGGCAGACGTCATCCCCCTATCCAGCACAAATTATGATGTTGTTTATTCAATCGCCGCACTCGAACATGTTGTCAACCCTACTGGAGTCATCAAGGAAATTCATCGTCTTCTTCGCCCTGGCGGTCTTGCGATTCACGAGATTGATCTCAAGCACCACGGCTCCAGCGACCACTACGGTTCCTAGAAATGACTGAACCAGAATGGACTCGCCTATCCAGTCCGTATGGAAACGAACGCTCACTTAATGCACTTCTAGATAACTCATGGCAGAGTGATTTACTGTAATCGCATTCGAATGTCCGATTGGGTTAGGCACTTCCGAGAAGCCGGATTCGAAGTCGCGTTAATAGAACCGCTTGCGACTCTCGAACCCATTTCGTGCGCAAGGAAAGATTCCACCAGGATTTCAGAGAATATTCCGACGATGACCTGGCCTTGTGGCATTTCGCATCGTCGCTCAGGCTTGAAATACAGTAATGATTTCTATATAGCCTGTCGAAATGGGCTAGTACTCATATCGCCATAGCCATTTGCGTTTTACACACCGCATTCTCTGCGTGACATGCTAAAAGTTAACAAATTTGTCCTATCTTTCAGATAGTTGAAGAACAGCGAAGAACGCTTGATAAGCAGCTAATGGCCCTGAACGCCAGCTTTTTCCTGTTTTCTCATGCTGCCCGAAACGAGTTTATATTCGAGCAGGCGGCATTCCAGTGCGCCGTTAAACAAAGGAATACGGCGTGATGCCTTGAGGCGGATCGTTTTGGGCAATGCCGGGTCGGCGGATAATATATAGGCATTCCATCCACTGAATTTGTTTTTCAGCATATCGCCGAGTTTTGGATAAAATGCGGTCAAAGACTCGGTTTCACCGATGCGAATGCCATAAGGAGGATTGGCAACCACTATACCGCTTGGTTCCGGTGCGGAAATTTCCAGGATGTTGGCCTGTTTCAGATATACAGCATCAAGTAATCCAGCCGCCTCCAGGTTAATACGCGCATCCGCCAATGCGTAACCATACAGATCGCTTCCGTAGATCGGCAACTTTGATAACGGATGTTGTGCTGCATGCGCCTTGTTTTTGAGCATTTGCCATAATTGCTGATCAAAATGGTTGAACTGCTCGAAGGCAAAGTGGCGTTGTGAACCGGGCGCGATGTTTAGTGCAATTTGAGCGGCTTCGAGCAAGAAAGTACCGCTGCCGCACATGGGATCGAGTAATGGTGTATGTGGTTGCCAGCCTGTGAGACAAAGTATGCCAGCCGCCAGGTTTTCACGTAATGGCGCTTCTCCTGACGCTTTTCGATACCCGCGTTTAAATAACGCCTCACCGGATGTATCCAGATAGAGGGTAAATTCATGCGCATCCAGAAAACCGTGGATACGAATATCGGGATGCACGGTATCAACGCTGGGTCTTTTGCCGGTTATTTTACGAAATTTATCGCATACCGCATCCTTGATTTTTAGCGTAGTAAAATCCAGACTGCGTAGTGGACATTTGATAGCGGTCAGATTGACGCGTATGGTCAAATCGGGCGAAAACCATTCATGCCAGGGCAAAGACAGCGTGTTATTGTAGATATCCTCTTCAGTTTTGTAGGGCTTTTGGGTTATCTGCCACAAAATACGGCTGGCGATACGGCTATTCAGGTTGGCGCGATAGCAAGCTCGCCAATCTCCCTGAAAGTGCGCACCGCCTTTGGCGGGCCGAACCGCTTCGGCACCTATAGTTACCAATTCATCAGCCAGGACCGACTCAAGCCCTCTAGGACATGGGGCAAAAAATCGCAGCGTATGCGCGTTCAAACGCTTACTGATCAGGGCTTTTCTCTTTCCAAAGCGCAATGGCAAGAATTGCCCATGCGATAAGGAAAGAAACTCCGCCAAATGGTGTAATCATACCTAACGCGCGTATTTCTGTCAGGCTGAGCAGATACAAACTGACGCTAAACAAAATAATACCCAGTAACATGAACCAGCCGGATAATTCTATGAGGCGTGATTTGGCGAAATTTACCAGGAGCAAACCGATAAACAGCAGACCCAGTGCATGATAGAAATGATACTGTACGCCAGTATGAAAAATGGTCAGCATCTCACTGCTGAGTATGTTTTTTAAACCATGCGCACCGAAAGCGCCGAGAGCAATGCAAAGAAAAGTATTGACGGCGCCCAGTAAGAGAAAAGTTTTAGACATTGGGTTTTTCCTTTACGGGAATTATTGATAGTAAATAATTTTCAGGTTGTCAGATCACTGTTTGATCATGACTAAGTTGACGAAGTACTCGATTATTTTTTGTTGATTTTTATCACTGTTGCGTCGACTTCCCCTTGTGCGAATTTTACCTGAATTTTTTCTCCGCTACGGACTTGATTCACATCATGGACTACTTTCCCCTGTGACGAATAAGTAATGCTGTAACCCCTGTCTAAAATTGATTGCGGGTTTAAATGCATTAATTTTACTTGCTGGCGTTGTAATTGATTGTCCAAGGCAACAAAATACTGAAAAAAAATCTGTTGTAACCGTGTTGCCAGCTTGCTCTGCTGTTCTGCGAGGCGAGCAAGATCTGGGCGGCTTGATTCGATGTATTGTTGGCACTCTTTGATTCTCCATAACTTTCTTTCAGTCTGATACACCCAGCTGCCCATTAAACGTTCCTGTAAATGCTGAAAATGTACAAATTGATTTTTGATTCGCTCTCCCGGATGAACAAGGCGGTGCGCAAGTACATCAATGCGCTGCATGCGGTTTTCCAGATGATGCATCATTGAGCGTTGCAGGTGATGGTACTGCTTTTTCAACTGCTGTTGCAACGCCTCTATTGCCGGACTTGCCAATTCAGCAGCACCTGACGGTGTAGGCGCACGCTTATCGGCAACAAAATCGGCAATGGTGAAATCTGTTTCATGCCCTATACCGCTGATTACCGGGATTGAACACGCCGCTATTGCTTGCGCGACGACTTCTTCATTAAACGCCCACAAATCTTCGATGCTGCCACCGCCCCTGCACAAAATCAAGATATCGCATTCTTGTCTTTTACTTGCGGTTGCTATAGATGCTGCAATATTTTTTGCCGCTTCTTTGCCTTGCACGGGAGTGGGATAGATAATCACTGGCAGCATGGGCATACGACGCTGCAACGTGGTGACGACATCACGTAATGCTGCCGTAAGCGGGGATGTGATGATGCCTATCTGCCGGGGAAAGGCAGGAAGCTTTTTTTTGCGCGCGGGATCAAATAGGCCTTCTTTTTCCAGACGCGCTTTTAGCAGTTCAAATGCCTCAAACAATTTACCCAGGCCTGCACTGCGGATCGTCTCAACATTCAGCTGAAAATCGCCGCGCGCTTCATAAAGCGATACCAGTCCCAAAACCTCGACTTGCGCGCCTTCCTTGGGCTGCCAGTCAATATATTGGTTTTTATGTCTAAACATAACGCACCGGACTTGTGCATTAGCGTCTTTGAGCGAAAAATACCAGTGTCCTGATGGATATTGCTTGAGATTTGAAATTTCACCATTTACCCAAAGTAAGGGAATATTGTTTTCCAGAACTGTTTTTGCAATACGATTCAACTCGCTTACCGTTAGAATCTTATGCGCAATCTCAAGTGTTGGTAACAAACTCATAGGAATATTTTATAATAATCCACATGTCCAGATAAAATTGGAAAATTAAAATGTTTTAAGCATTATAAATCATGGTGTTATTGTAACATTTTGTTTATAAAAAATAATTAAACTGACTCAAAATTCAGCTATATAGAAAATCCTATTTGCACCGGGATCTTATTAACGATTCACAAGTGTTATTCACAAACTTATACACAGAATTTGTGGACAAAAGATAGATATTGTTGCTGAAAACAGATAGGCAGGATACATTATGTAGCTGGGTTTGGGGAGGAATTTACCCATTGTTTAATATCTATCTGGTTAATGAGGAGAATGATGCGTGTTTTCGTTAATTGAAGCAGCTGGTTGGCCTATCTGGCCTATTATTATTGCTTCTATCATTGCTGTGGGCATTATTGGAGAACGGATATGGTCGTTACGACAAGGCGTCGTTGCGCCAAAGGATTTATTGCCCAAGGTATTGAATGAATACAAAAGAAGTGGTGTTACGCTGGATATGATTTCAAAACTCCAACAGCATTCGCCGCTGGGACAAATTTTCGCGGCCGGACTGCAAAATGAAAATAGTTCGCGCGAGATCATGAAGGAATCTATCGAAGAAGCAGGCCGTGTGGTGACGCATGATCTGGATCGCTACCTCACTACATTAGGAACCATTGCCGCGCTGAGTCCGTTAATGGGCTTGTTTGGCACCCTTGTTGGCATGATAGAAATCTTCGGATCTAATTCTCCCGCTGGTAGCAATCCGGCGCAACTTGCCTATGGCATTTCTGTTGCACTCTATAATGCAGCCTTTGGTATACTGGTTGCCATTCCAAGCATGATTTTTTACCGCCATTTTCGCGCAAAAGTTGATGCATTAGCCATTGAAATGGAATTACAAGCGCTAAAATTGGTCGAAACTGTTCAAGGAGAACGCAAACCGGTTGGCTTGCGTACCGATCAAAGTACCGTAAATTCATATAGATAATTTTAAATATTATTGCTTGCATAAGCTCAGCACAATTCTATGATTGAATAATTACAAAATATTACTCGCGCGTAGTAAATAAGCTGCTTGCGCGAGGTGAAACTGTCCGCGTACTGGAATTACTGGATGAATCGCTCCCGCCTACCAGACGTGGAAGTAATACGCGGACAGTATGTGTTGCTGATACCACCGGAAAAGCATTAAAAGATGTTCACAGACTTTATTATCGGACAGCAAACCCAAACCTATGGGCACATGACAAAAAAGATTTCAGGCGTATCAATTATGATGACACTTATACAGTGACAGTGCTGCAAGAAGCCACAAAGTGCGACCTTGAAAGCAGCAGAAAACAGCCTTCCCGCTAATATTGTTACGCATGATTGAGTAAAATACCGGACTTGTTATGCCAAAAACACGCATTCCCTATTGGATTGCTTTGACTACAGGTGTTGTTTCTGAATTTCTGGCTGATGATGTAACGTGCCCACAACCCAAAGCGCCATTAATGACAAACGACTGACGCATTATCCAATGAATTCTGGTAGCAAGAAAACAGTCAAAGCGTTAAGGTTGCCGCAAAACGCATCACACCAAGTATTGGCAGTTGAGGCAGTTGAAATTGATTGACTGAGTCGGCAAGAAGACTTGATTACACGTCGTTTGTCAATTCAGCAAAGCATATAGATATAGTTTAAGTGGCATCTTAATTTTGTGACATGTTAATAACATCTCATATTAAAATAACATCATCTTTACAAATTGGTCGGTTTTATAGGTAAATGGATGGGCACAATCAGACTTTCAATGGTATGAAAGCAAAGAAGACAATTAATCCGCAGGGCATGATTTTATTGCTGCTCTTAATTGTTTTTCTGCAGGCTTGTTCTTCGCTGCCCAAAAATGAAAACACTGAAGTTGATCCGGTTGATCCGCATGAAGATATAAACCGTGTTTCCTATGATTTCACTGACAAAGTTGATCGGATGTTATTTGAACCGGTAGTTGATGTTTATGTGGACTATGTTCCAAATGCCGCACAACGCTCAATTGGGAATTTTTATGACAATCTATCGTACCCAAATGTCGTTTTGAATGCCTTTTTGCAGGGCAAGGTGAAACAGGGCTTTGCTGATGGCTTGCGCTTTTTAGTCAATTCCACAATTGGAATGTTGGGCTTGTTTGATATGGCAACGCATATGGGACTGGAAAAACACGATGAAGATTTTGGGCAGACACTGGCGGTCTGGGGATTCGATTCCGGCTCCTATTTATTTATCCCGATTTTAGGGCCGAGCAGCGAACGTGATGTCGTTGGCGTTCCAGTAACCGTTGTAACCAATATGCTTTTCTATGCCGGCTATGTCGTCGGTGCACCTGTTTTTGTTCCGTTGACTGTGCTGGGTGCAATTGACAAGCGTGCGCGCCTGGCCGGACCCATGCGCATACGCGATCAGGCGGCGCTCGATCCGTATCTGTTCGTGCGGGAAGCGTCGTTACAACATCGGGAGTTTCTGATCTATGATGGCAACCCGCCACTCAGATTGTATGACGATGAGCCTTTTTTGGATAATCCCTTTGAAGTAAAACCGGAAAAGAAGCTTCCGGGCAATGATGCCCCAGATAGTCAATCAATAGAATAAATGATTAAGAAAAAACAAAAATAGATTAAAACAAAGAAATACAAGCGGTAAAATATATATTTCCCTGAAAATTATTTTAATCATATCGATGATGCTATGAATGGAATGCACGAGAGCTTGAGAATAAACCGGGAAGATGCCGGTTTGACCGAAAAAGACGAAATTAGCCCGTCAACATTGAATGAACAGTTTATTAAGGCGCGTTCTGCTTTATTGGCATCGCAAAATTCGGATGGGCACTGGTGCTTTCCCCTGGAAGCAGACTGCACGATACCCGCAGAGTATATCCTGATGATGCATTTTATGGATGAAGTGGATGTTGTGCTGGAGAACAAAATCGCCCGTTTTATCCGGTCGAAACAGGATCAAACGCATCATGGCTGGCCGCTGTATTATGGCGGGGAGTTCGACATCAGTTGTTCCATCAAATCCTATTATGCTTTAAAACTGGTGGGCGATTCACCGGATGAACCGCATATGGTTCGTGTACGCGAGGCAATTCTTCAACACGGTGGTGCGGCCAAGGCAAATGTATTTACTCGCCTGTTGCTGGCAATGTATCAACAGATACCTTGGAGAGGCGTACCCGTTGTTCCGACAGAACTAATGTTGCTGCCCCGATGGTTTCCGTTTCATCTGAGCAAGATATCATACTGGTCGCGAACCGTTATGGTGCCGCTCTCAATTTTATGTACATTGAAAGCGAAAGCGGTCAATCCACGTAATGTCGATATTCGTGAGTTGTTTACTGTTCCACCCGAACAGGAAAAAAATTATTTTCCCGAAGCAGAAACGCGTTTAAAACGATTTTTTATGTGGGTCGAACGTATTTTATCCAGGTTTGAACCGCGCTTACCCGAATTTATGCGCCGCTATTCGATTCGCCGTGCTGAACGCTGGACGCTGGAACGGTTAAATGGAGAATGTGGCATAGGCGCAATTTTTCCGGCCATGGTAAATGCCTATGAGGCATTGGCATTACTGGGTTATGCCGAAGATCATCCCAATCGTGTTCAATGCCGCAGGGCATTGGAAGGTTTGTTAATTAATGAAGGGGAGCAGGCCTGGTGCCAGCCATGTACTTCGCCGGTTTGGGATACAGTATTAAGTGGACTGGCATTGCAGGAAGACCCTGAAACGGATCAGAAGACTGTGCATGCTGCATTGGATTGGCTGCTCACAAAACAAATACTGGATGAAGCGGGCGACTGGCGTGATAAATGCCCTGCATTACCAGGGGGCGGTTGGGCGTTCCAATACGCCAATCCGCATTATCCTGATCTGGACGATACGGCTGCAGTTGGCTGGGCCATGGCACAGGCTCAGATAAGCGGCAATGTGCAGGCGTATGAGCAATCACTCGTGCGCGCTATCGATTGGCTTGCGGGTATGCAATCCAGCAATGGGGGGTTTGCGGCATTTGATGTCGATAATACCCATCACTACCTCAATGAAATTCCGTTTGCCGATCATGGTGCCTTGATTGACCCGCCAACCAGTGATGTTACCGCGCGGTGTGTAGGCGTGCTCAGTTTGTGTGGTGAACAACGACATCAGGATACTGTTCGTCGTGGCATCGAATTTTTGCTACAGGAACAAGAGGCCGATGGCTCATGGTTTGGGCGCTGGGGTACAAACTATATTTACGGTACTTGGTCTGTGCTGGAGGCTTTAAAGCTGGCTAAACTGGATGTTAATCATATGTCTGTCCGGCGCGCGGTTCAGTGGTTAAAATCTATTCAACGGGAAGACGGTGGCTGGGGAGAAACAAACGACACCTATTTCAATCAACAATTGGCTGGCCGGTTTGAAACCAGTACTGCGTTTCAAACTGCGTGGGCGATTCTCGGCCTCATGGCTGCCGGTGAAGTCAATAGCCAGTCAGTACACGAAGGAGTGGATTATTTGTTACGTAATCAAGCGGCTAACGGTTTATGGGAAGAACCCTGGTTTACTGCGCCCGGTTTTCCGCGCGTTTTTTATCTTAAATATCACGGGTATTCAAAATATTTTCCGGTGTGGGCACTGGCGCGCTATCGTGCCTTAATGAAGGAGCGCAAGGCATGAGCGAAAGTGTTTTAGGCATTGTATCTGCTTTAAAATCTGAAGCCAGTTGTCTGATGAAACTGCGTTTTCCGGTTTTTAAAATTGCCAGAATTGCACCAAGAACAAGACTTTGCCTGAGTGGAATGGGGAATGCGGGCGCACTGAAGGCATGTGAGATACTTCACGAATATGAGGTTGATGCATTGCTCAGTTTTGGAGTGGCGGCTGCGCTGGATAATAAGCTGGTGCCCGGGGATCTGGTTCTGCCCGAAACCATTAACTGCAACGGTAAAAAATTACCGGTTACACTTGAATGGCGTGAGCGGGTGGCTGCATTGCTGCCGTCCTATTTAACTGTCGTTGGTGGCACGCTTACAGGTTCTGAAGCGCCACTGTTTTCGCGGCAGGAGAAAATCAAACTGGGCGAAGAAACCGGTGCCTGTGCTGCTGATATGGAGACTGCAATTGTCGCTGAATTTGCGGCGCGTGCGGATATGCCTTTTATCGCAATACGCGCCATTGTCGATCCGCTTGAGTTTTCACCGCCGCCAGCGCTGCTGGATGTTGTCTATGCCGATGGCACTACCGATATCGTGCGGTTGATACCCTTGCTGTTCAATGGTTCTGTGCCTTTTAAAACCCTTTTTCACTTGGGTGTTGGCATGTATGCGGCGCGTTCAACGTTATCGAAAGTGGTGCAAGTGGCTGGGCTGGATTTCAAGAGTGAGTTAACCGACCGGAGCCATGCGTATGAAATCATAAGCAGTCTGGAAACAGATGGCAGCAATAAGCCGGCAAGCAACAGTACTAACGAAGTTAATTAACAGGCATTGCAAATGCGGATTTAGCAGTCCGTCGCCGGGGGCGGATTAGATTCCTGATTGCAGCGAAATTTCTCCGACTGAATTCCACGCGTGACCGTGGATCAGGATCAACCTGATCCAACGCTTCAACGATTGCAACACGAGGCGCAAGTCCAGCGAAATTGGCTACCTGAATGGACAACCCAGGGCGGGCGTTCAATTCGATAATCATGGGCCCTTGGTCTCTGTCCAGAACAATATCAACGCCTAAGTAGCCCAGGCCAGTCATTTCATAGCATGCGGCGGCGAGCTTGAGCAGCTTATCCCAATGGGGCACAGTTAAATTAGAAAAGGGTTTGCGTGTATCCGGATGAAAATAAACCGGATTACCGTACTGCACGGCATGTAGCGCCTCGCCTGTTCCAATATCAATACCAACACCAACTGCACCTTGATGTAAATTGGCTCTACCATCCGATGCATGCGTGGCCAGTCTCAACATTGCCATAACGGGATAACCTTTCAGAACTATAACGCGAAGATCCGGAATGCCTTCATAGCTATAGTCAACAAAAATCGGATCAATCTGTATCAATGACTCGATCATGACCGAATCAGGCTTTCCGCCAAGGCTGTGCAATCCACTCAGAATGTTTGAGACATGACGTTCGATATGTGAGAGCTTGACGGTATCGCCGCTTGGTTTATAGTAGAAGTTGTGATCCTGTTCGACAATAACCAGGATGCCTTTGCCACCACTGCCTTTGACGGGTTTAATAACGAACTGCTGATAGTTGCTCAATATGCCTTTGAGCTTCCTGACATCATGATGGTAGCGCAAGGTCCCGAGTAGTTCAGGAACAGTAATACCGGCTTGCTGGGCAAGGTATTTTGTTTTTAATTTATCGTCGACCAGCGGGTATAGATGGCGTGGGTTATAACGGGCTACCAAACCAAAATTTCTCTGGTTCATGCCGATAATGCCCATACTTCTGAGCCGTTTAACGCTTGTCAGCAACATAATGTCTACCCATTGAGTGAAAACGATAAAGCTCTGTTAAACGATAACCGGTATATTGGCCCAGTATCAGAATCAAAGCCAGATTGACTAGCATCAGCTCCGGAAAATTAAAGGTCAAGTATTCAACAGTTCGATTTGTCATGAATAGATAAGCAATAACTGCAGTCAGTAAACTTCCGGCACCTTGTATAAATACTTCTCTGGGTCCATCTTCTTCCCAGAGCACGGACATGCGTTCAATTGTCCATGCCAGAATAATCATGGGGAAAAACGTTACTTGTAATGCCTGGCTGAGACCGAGTTTATGACTGATAATACTGATACTTGCAATAATGGTTATCACGACGATAATGACTGCGGATATGCGGGCAACCAGTAGCAAATTCAGTCGCGATAAATAAGAACGGATGAGCAGTCCGGTACTGACGACTATCAAAAAGATAATTATACCTGTTATCAGCGTGGTCTGGATCAAAGCCAATGCAATCAGAATCGGCATAAAAGTACCAGAAGTACGAATACCGATCAGGATACGCATGATAACAACAACTAACGCACCGATAGGTAGCAGCAAAATCATTTTGAAGGCATTTTGTTGTTCAATGGGAAGGCTGTAGATAGAAAAATCGATTAACCCGGCTTCTTTGTTAATACCGCTGTCAACAACCAGGTTCCTGGTCGTATGAATATTTTTGATAATCGAGAATGAAACCTGTGAATTTCTACCGCCAACGACATCCAACAAGGATTGTCCGCCGCGTTGCCAGATCAGGAAATTCTTCGGCTTGCCGCTTTTGCCAGTGTCCTGGTTGAATAGTATCCATTGACTGCCATCGTGGATTTCAACAAAATTAGTGAGTGACTGCCGTCTGCGTCCGTCTTCCAGAAAAAGGCCGCGTACAACACGTGCACTAATCCCCTCTAAAGCCAGCAAATCGAGAATCAATTCAGTTTTGTAATCCTCGCCAGCTTTGTCATTACGCAGTAAACGCTGGTTCTGGTTGGGCGATGGGGAATTCAGTGTCTGGATTAATTCACGTGTAAAAATTTCCGGGTTTGCGGATCTGGCCCGCACTTGATCAAGCAATGTCATTGACGCTGTCAGAAACACCTCGTCCAGTTCGGGTTTTTTGGGTTCCTCGGGGGTATCAGTAGGCTGAATCTCGATCATTTTGTCATTCTCGTACACACTCAACCGATAATAAGCCGTTTGAGCACCCTGGGCCGCCCTTTTGCTCCATTGGCCACGGCGGATATTATTCGATGAGAGTTCACTGAAACCATAGTCTGGCGAAGCAAAGTCCTCTTCCATAAACGTCAGATGGGGTTCTTTGGGTGGCAAAGCAAATGAAACGATAACCGGATCACCCTGAGCCTGAAAATCAATTTTCGCCTCGATTGTCCAGACAAATTTTTTTGCATCTGGCATTAACGGAAAACCCAGTACCAAATGCTTATAGAGTATCAATCCAATCCCGGTCAGAAGAATCAGTATAACAACGGTGTAAAGTCTAGCTCTGGAGTGCATTATTGCTGGGAACCAATATTGGTTTTGGGTATGGTATATTCCTTGCTGACATCAACGATAGCCAAGTCGCGCAAGAAATTTCTGCCAATGAGAATCTGTTGTTTAAATTTGCTGCGATCGACCAAAGTAAAACTGATTAGTTCATCCAGGTCACCCAGTTTTACACGCATTTGAACAATGGGTCGACGCTGAGATTCTATTTTATGCTTTTTAATTTTGGTATGGCCCCGGACTCGGCGCACAAGTTCGATTTTTTCCTCTGTTTCCGGATCGAAAATATTGAATTTGATATACGGCTTACCGTCGCGTTCAAATTCAACCATATCAAGCGCATTAAGCGAAGAAGTCTGGGCGCCGGTATCAATCCGTGCACTTAAACTGATCCCGGGTGGATCAAGATAGACATACTCAAGTCCGCCAAGAATCGCTCTTTTATCTACGTTATCCGTTTTCTTTGAAACAGGAATGCTATTTGGTGAATTTTGAGGATTTTGTTTTACGGATTTTGACGTCTGGGAAGCCGCCGGTGTATTGGATACGCGACTCGCTTTATTGAGTTGAGTTTGCCGTTCTTGCTGGCTCTCCAGCTGTTTCTTTTGTTTTATTAGCTCCGAAAACAAAGTGACTAATTCACTTTCACGGGCACTGATATCGGCTTCACGTTTTAGCAGTGATTCTTCGCGGCTATTCAGTTCAGCTAAACGTTCTGCCAGATTGTCTTGCCAAAAAAACGATGCCTGACTTGATTCAATCGCTGAAGATTGCGGATCAACTGAGCGGCATCCCGACAAAATGGCCAGATTGGCGCAAATAAAAAAAACAAGTAAAACTGATTTTGAAAAGACTGTTTTTTTTCGGGTGAGAAGCAGCATTTTTATGGCCAGCGTTTATGTGAAAATTGAAGCGTATACAGTCGTATAAAGATTAAAATAGAGCCGATTTTACTATCTGATTGATCGGTTACCGCTCGAGCTTCTAACCGTCATTCTGGTGTAAGCAAATAGTGTATGACCACTGTTGTTATGGATTGTTCAGGTTAAAAATCAATGTTTCGCTGTTGTAAGAACAAATACTACGGTGAATTTCCAGGCATTGGGAAGTGACAACAATTTTATATGTGCCCGGTGGCTGATCCTTGCTATCGAATTCAAAATGGAAATGTCCCTGTTTATCGCTGGGGAATGATTTCTCAACAATGACAACACCATCTTCAGTCGTTACCTGAAAATTCAGTAATACATCCGCAGTTGGTTGTGCGTTGTAGTCCACCCAACCGTTTATAACGACTTTTTCTCCAACCGTATACTGTGTGATTGGCTCAACCAGCACGGGTTTTGAGATATGTGTGGCTACTGCATAAGTCGAAATAACAGCTAACAATAGCACCAGCGTGCTGGTCAAAATATATTTTTGTTTTATTCCCATTAACATTTAATCACCATCAAATTACTCATGATTATCTTGGCTTTAAAGCATCACGTGACGTCTCTGGAACTGATCGTTACTAAAAAGTTATGATCAATCAATGGATTTTCAACCTGCACCCTTTTTAAGAAATATAACAGGTGTAGTAAGACAAAACCAGTGTAACTTTAAACAGACTGACTGAAAAAATCAATGGAACAATGTTTAATATTGATAGATGAGTATTTATTTTCTGGGTGCATATAAGTCGGTAATCGTTCCTTCAGCCATTTCGGCTGCGAAAAGGATTGTTTCAGACAGTGTCGGGTGGGGATGTATGGTCAGACTAATGTCTTCCATGTCTGCGCCCATTTCGAGCGCTAGCACAGTCTCCGCGATAAGTTCGCCTGCATTAACGCCAACGATACCCGCGCCCAATACACGGCGTGTTTTTTTGTCCAGAATCAGTTTCGTCATACCTTCTTCACGCGTCATGGAAATTGCCCGGCCACTGGCTGCCCACGGAAAGCTGGCTTTTTCATATTCAATACCCTGCTGGCTGGCTTCCTTCTCGGTCAGCCCCATCCAGGCGATTTCCGGATCAGTGTAAGCAACCGATGGAATCGTTCGCGCATCAAATATCGCCTTGTGCCCGGCAATAATTTCGGCGGCCAGTTTGCCCTCATAGGTTGCCTTGTGTGCAAGCATAGGATTGCCAATAATGTCACCGATTGCGAGAATATGCGGAAAATTTGTGCGCAACTGTTGATCGACCCTGATGAAGCCCTTCTCATCAATCTGGATACCTATCCCTTCAGCACCGATATTAAACCCATTGGGGCGGCGGCCTACCGCCATCAGGATGCAGTCATAGGTTTTTGTGTCAGGTGCATTGTCGCCTTCGAAACTGACCACCATACCTGATTTTTTTGCTTCAACCCGAGTGACTCTGGTATTCAAATAAATTGCCTCATACCGATTCTTGGTTCGACGGTATAACGGTCTGACCAGATCAGAATCAGCGTTTGGAATAAGCTGATCCATAAATTCAACAATGCTTATTTTGCTGCCCAGCGCTGAGTATACTGTAGCCATTTCCAGGCCGATAATACCGCCGCCGATAACCAGCATATGCTTGGGTATTCTTTCCAACTTCAACGCGCCGGTGGAGTCAATAATCCGCGTATCGTCGTGAGGAAAACCGGGAATATGTGTGGCACTTGAACCAGCAGCAATAATGCAGTGCTCAAATGAAACAGTTTTTATCCCTTCACCGGTTTCCACCTGCATCATATGTGGCGTTGTTAATTTGCCCATACCATGCAGGACTTCCACCTTGCGCTGCTTTGCCAGCGCTTTTAAACCTTTGGTCAATTTGCCTATAACTGTTTCCTTCCATGTTCTCAATTTATTGAGCGAGATTTTAGGTTTGCCAAAAACAATACCATGACTTTCGGCTTCTTCAGCTTCGGTGATAATTTTTGCAGCATGTAAAAGCGCCTTGGAGGGAATGCAGCCGACATTCAGGCAGACACCACCCAGCGTGTCATAACGTTCGATCAGCATGACCTGTTTACCCAGATCGGCAGCACGAAAGGCAGCGGTATAGCCACCCGGCCCGGCACCGAGTACCACTACTTCCACGTGAAAATCCCCACGCGGTATATTTTCAGGTGTTAAGGCTGACTGCGCTTTAGTGTGTACAGCGTATACAGCAGGCTGTGCTGGCTGTGTAGATTGTCCGGTCCGACGTTTATCGGTTTCCTCCGTCTCGCGTTCATTGCCAGAAAGCGCTTCTGGTTCAATGATTTCTTCCTGACCGACAGCCTCCAGCGTCAGAATCAGCGAACCCTCAGAGACCTTATCCCCAACTTTCACCTCGACTGATTTAACCTTGCCAGCCTTCGGCGAAGGCACTTCCATCGTCGCCTTATCTGTTTCCAGCGTGATTAGAGAAGTTTCTTTTTCAATCCTGTCGTTGGGTGAAACGAACACCTCAATTACCGATACATCGCTGAAATCACCGATATCTGGGACTTTTATTTCAACAACCTGAGCCATATTGTATTTTGGATAAATGGATTAATCAAAATGCATTAGCACTGTCACTATTGCCTGATCTGCCCGTCTCCGAGGACGATATATTTCTGACTGGTCAGACCTTCCAGTCCTACCGGTCCGCGCGCGTGAATTTTATCGGTTGATATACCTATCTCAGCGCCGAGACCATATTCGAAGCCATCCGCAAAACGCGTGGTAGTATTGACCATAACCGAGCTAGAGTCTACTTCGCGCAAAAAACGACGCGCGTGCGTGTAATTTTCGGTGACGATCGCATCGGTATGCTGCGAACCGTAACGGTTGATATGCTCAATCGCCTGATCCAGGCCGTCAACGACACGGATACTTAAAATCGGCGCCAGGTATTCAGTCGACCAGTCTTCCTCGGTTGCAGGAATTATCTGGGTAATCATCGCGTGCGCAGCTTCATCACCGCGCAGCTCAACACCTTTATCCAGATAAATTTTGCCGAGTACAGGTAAAATCCTTTCAGCAATATTCACATGAACCAGCAGTGTTTCCATAGTATTGCAGGTACCATAGCGTTGTGTTTTGGCGTTATCGGCAATCGTAACCGCCTTGTCAAAATCCGCCTGGTCATCGATATAAACATGACAAACACCGTCGAGATGCTTGATCACTGGCACACGCGCCTCATTGGAAATGCGCTCAATCAGCCCCTTGCCGCCGCGCGGCACAATAACATCGACATAGTCCCGCATGACAATTAATTCACCCACTGCCGCCCGGTCAGTCGTTTCGATAACCTGTACCGCCGTTTCCGGCAGACCGGCCGTTGTCAATCCTTCGCGCACACAGGCAGCAATGGCCTGATTGCTATGTATTGCTTCCGAACCCCCTCGCAGAATCGCTGCATTACCCGCCTTAAGACAAAGTCCGGCGGCATCGGCCGTGACATTCGGACGCGCTTCGTAAATAATGCCAATGACGCCCAGTGGAACGCGCATTTTTCCAACCTGAATACCGGAGGGACGATAACTCAATCCCGTGATTTCACCTATGGGGTCGGCAAGCGCGGCAATTTGTTGCAAGCCTTCGGCCATACCGGCAATTCCTCTGGCAGCCAGCGTCAATCGATCAATCATAGCCGCATCCAGCCCCTTCGCTTTAGCATTCTCCAGGTCTTTTGCATTGGCGGCCAGCAGTTTTTGTTCATCACGCCGGATAGCCTCCGCCATGGCAATCAGCGCGCGATTCTTGGCCGCAGTTTCGGTTTTTGCAACAAACCGAGAAGCAGCACGCGCCTTCTGACCCACAGTTTGCATGTAATGTTTGATATCAGTGGTGCTCATGAATTATTTTCAAATGGATATTATTGAATGCATGCCATTATAGTACAAGATACCATGCACGAACTTCTCACGACATACAGTCATATGCTGCGCAACTTGCTCAATGCGCGCTGTCAGCTTTGAAATTGCCCGGCGCAGTGTTGCAGCAACCGCCGGTAGTGCCAATGCTCCACCTCGAGGTAATGCCGTGTGGATTCCTTGTAACGAATACCGTTGCCAAGATCGGGATGTTGATCAGACTTTTGCTGGCGCAGCCTATCGGCCGCATCATGACCATCGCGCACCGCTGTTGCAAAGCGCGCGGCCGCAAGCATTTGCCAGTGCACCAGTCCGAATTGTCCGCTGTCGGCCTGAATGAGTCCAGAGACAAATAATGAATCATAAATCGGATGAAAAACGTGCAAATACAACTGGGGGCGGCCATCACGCCAGTTCAGATGGCGCTCGTCGATGAACGGAAACTTTATCAAGTATCCCGTGGCGAAAACGATCATATCCGTGTCAATGTCAGACCCATCCACGAAATATACCGTGTTGCCGTCAAAACGTTCGATATCCGGTTTGGGACAGATGTCGCCCTGACCGACATAATAAGGCAGCAATGTATTGATCACCGGATGTGTTTCAAAAAATCGGTGATCTGGTCGCGGCAGACCCGTCTTCTCTGGCTTGCCCACTAGCAGTCGGTGCATCATCGTTGCAGCGATCCGGCGCAGCCAAAGTGGCAAACCCAACGAAAGCAATTGCTCCCCGACCTGATCTGTTGGACGACCCAACAGATACTTTGGCATATACCAATACCCCCGGCGCACGCTGTGCCATGCGCGATCCGCAAATTGAGCCGCTTCCACCGCAATGTCACACCCACTGTTGCCGCCGCCAACCACCAGTACCCGGTGCTCTGTAAATATATCGGGTCTGCGGTACTCGGCGGAATGCAATATTTGCCCGGAAAACTCCCCAGGGTACTCGGGAAATTTTGGAAACCAATTGTGTCCGTTGGCAATGACGAGCAGATCGAACTGCTGTTTGTCGCCATTGTTGAAAGTGACAATCCAGCGGGTACATGCATCACCCTCATTAACTGGTTCAACATTTGCCACACCGGCAGAAAAATGAATGTGTTCCAGTAGTTTAAACTGTGCTGCATACGCCCGCAGGTAGGCAAGGATTTGTGTATGATGCGGATAGTCCGGATACTCCCGCGGCATCGGAAAATCGGGAAATTCGGTGCAGGCTTTGGAAGATATGGTATGCGTGGAGCGGTAAACACGGGAACAGGATTTTCCATAATTCCAGTTGCCACCCAGGTCATTCTCCCGTTCAAAGACATGCACTTCAAAACCGCATGCAAGGAAATGCCGAGCTGCAGCAAGCCCAGAACTGCCCGCTCCAATCACTGCAACGGCCTGTTTCATAGATGTCCTGTTCGGTTTATGCTTTCTCTGTGATGACGTATGGACATGAAAATAAATGGCGTTTTACGTAAACTTTGCAAGCTCATCATTGTTTATTAAAAGGACGTGATAATTAACGCATTATATTGTGGCTAAGCGGCTTAATCATTTTTACTGTTCTATTTTGCAACTTTACATTGGTTCTTGAATTACCGTGGTTTTTAACCTTTTAAATTAGTAGACTGCTCAAGATGTTTTTAATAGTAGCTACCATTTCCAATCTTTGACAGGTTCCACTTGGTATTTCATATGCTTTTTATTCTCCCATGAAAGTAAAAATTAAAATGCGCTCTCACCTATCACAGCATAGAATTAAAACTGAAATGCAACAACATTGAAAACGGAATTTTCATAAGATTGCCATTAAATTGAATGCATCAGCAATATATATCCATATCCACAAGAGAGAATCTGACATGACCAACCCACACCGCCAATATAAAGTTGGCGAGGAAACCTTATCAAAACAGAAAGAAAAGCTTACTGATTTACAATATCAGGTTACACAAAACGCGGGGACAGAACCGCCGTTTCAGAATCAATTCTGGAATCACAAGGAGGTGGGAATTTATGTTGACATCGTCTCAGGCGAACCCTTGTTTGCATCCGTCCATAAATTTGATTCGGGTACCGGCTGGCCAAGTTTTTACCGTCCAATTGATGAACATTTTATCCAATCGAAACCCGATAATAAGTTATTGATGCGGCGCACGGAAGTACGCAGCCGTTATGCAGACAGCCATTTGGGGCATGTGTTTGATGATGGGCCGCCACCGACGGGACAGCGCTATTGTATCAATTCGGCATCTTTGAAATTCATTCCGAAGAAAGACTTACAAGCGGCGGGATACGGCGAGTATGCCGCTTTATTTGAAGATCTGGAAAACACATGACGCAACTTCCGCACCCTACAACCGATAGCGAAACACAGTTCAATGCGTTATTAGCGGACAAACGGCTGCCGTCATTCATCCACGCCCTGCTCTGTTTTCTGGGCGTGTTTGCAATGATTTCATTGGGTCTTTTCTTTTTTGAAGCGAGTCTGCATGCAATCATTTTCCTCGCATTGATCTGGGGTGCCGTTCAGGCCGCCCGGTTGGGGCATTCCTTCTTTGCCATCCGGCAGATGATGAATCAGGGTATTACTAAGGCATTACCCGCTATTTACATTTTTTTGCTCATTGGCATGGTCATCGCCAGTTATATGCAAAGTGGTACGATTGCAAGCCTGCTCTACTATGGAATTGATTTACTGAATCCAGTAATTTTCCTGCCGGTTGGACTGATTCTATGCAGTTTTATGTCCGTGGCAACGGGTACGTCATGGGGAACCGTCGGTACTGTCGGCGTCGTGTTGATGGGAATTGGTGAAACCATGGGCATACCTTTGCCGATCGTGGCCGGCATGGTTATTTCTGGAGCCACATTCGGCGACAAATTGTCGCCTATATCCGACACCACGAATCTCGCAGCCATGAGCGCGGACACCAATCTCTACCGCCATATCCAATCCATGCTTTACACCACGGTGCCCACATTCCTGATTGTGCTTGGCCTATTTATCCTGCTGGGTATTCAGTATACCGAAAATATGCTGCCCAGATCGCATATCGAAGACATCAAGGTTGCATTAGCTAGCGCATATCAACTAAACCCATGGGTTACTTTGTTGCCGTTAATCGTGATGTTCGGTCTGAGCATAAAACGCTATTCACCGGAAGTCAGTATGTCCATGAGCATTTTGATCGCCATGTTGATCGCCATCATCTACCAGGGAAAAAATGGTGTCTATGTGTTGAACGCACTCTGGCTGAATACCGATGGCACCACGGGAATTGAAAATATTGATGCACTACTTGGACGTGGCGGCATGTACAGTATGGCATGGACATTATTGCTGTCGATCATGGCGCTGGCATTGGGTGGTATTTTGCATCATGCCGGATTTCTGCGCGTTTTGCTGGTCAATATCATTGTGCGTATCAAGCGTATCAGCTCGTTGATTGCGACAACCATTGCAGCAGGATTTGCCAGCAATATCGCCATGGGCGAAGCGTATATCTCCATTATTTTGAACTGCCAGTTATTTAAAGACGCTTATGATGACAAAGGCGTGGATAAAGCCGTGCTGTCGCGTTCTGTGGAAGAAGGTGCAACGCTGACGACAGCACTGATACCCTGGACAACCACTGGCACTTTTTATGCAGCCACCCTCGGTATTGCGACATTGGAATACGCACCCTATGCCCTGCTGAATTTGTTGAACCCAATTATTTCGATTGTCATGGCATTCGTGGGCATTGGTTTGATGCACAATAAAATTGTCTGTACAAAATGAAACGTGTGCAGAACTTGGAATTCAGACGGATATACCTATAGTCTCTTACAATCGATTTGTAACTTCTGACTACTGAGCGATGAACGTTCTTGTATGTTTGGTTTGTTTCAGTATATACTTCAAAACTGGCTGTTTTTTTAAATCACGATATAGATATTAATAATAACAACAGATAGTTTAAATTATTTATATAACCTATAAATATTAGATAATTATTAGGAGAAGCAATGAAATTTTCAGTTATTTATGCAGCATTACTCGCGCTTATTTTGTCTGGTTGCGGCAGCATGTTTGACTCTGCTGATATGGGTGATCCCAACTTAATCATTGAGGATTGCGAATTCGGAATTGACGGAAACGGCAACTGTCTCGCTGAAGGCGCAGATCCACGTCCTTATGGTGGCACCAGCAAACCAGGCCACTAATTTTAGCGTTTAATAGCCAAAACTGACCTCTTATTGGGGTAAATAAAACCGTCCATTGTGGCGGTTTTATTATTTAAAAAAAACAGCAAAACTCGTAACCCGCTATTTTCGTATCCTTTTTTTAGAATTCGCATCGGATTGACGCTTATAACAATCCAATACATTACAATCATACGTGGTCTCAAGCTGAATTTGCCTTTTTTTAGTATACAGTTCGATCACTTTCTACTCGATTACGTCCCATTTTCTTTGCATTATAAAGTGCCCTGTCTGCTGCTTTGAGCAGAAGCACAGGCTCATCACCTCTTTTGGGAATTGTTGTGCATACACCAAGACTAATAGTGACAGCGTTCGAAATTTCGGACAACTCAAATGGTATATTGAGCGCCAGGACTCTTTTACGGCATTCTTCTGCTAACTGTATGGCATCCTGTAATTCTGTTTCTGGCAATAAGAGCACAAATTCTTCTCCGCCGTAGCGAGCGACTATATCTTTGGGACGTTTTACCACCTCTGCCAGGGTTTGAGCGATTGATCTAAGACAGTCATCACCCTGTTGATGACCAAAACAATCATTATAAATTTTAAAAAAATCGACATCGATCATCAATAAAGAAAGTGACGTCTGGTTTCGTCTTGCCTGTTTCCATTCCCGATTTAAGGCATTATCGAATGAACGCCTGTTGGCAATATCAGTCAATGCATCCTTGAAGGATAGATTCGCCAGCTCCCGGTTCAATTGCAGCAATTCTTTTTGTGTACGTTTTTGTTCTTGAGTGTGAAGCCTAGCCTGATAAAAGAAGTATGTTAACGAAAATATGCCGATTATCCAGAGAACTCCATAACTAAAATAGATATAGTTTAAAGATTCATTTTTGGCCTTTATATAGGGTGTCATGGGAACCGTAACACCCAGCGCACCACTAAGATCGCCTTCCTTATAGCTCTGGTTGGAGTGGCATAGCAGGCATTCCGTTTTTATGAACAATGGAATCATTAAACGAAGATGAGGAATGTTATTGATTTCTATAACTTCTTTTTTGCTAAATGCACCTTTTTTAAATGCATCCAATGCTTTTAATTCCCATTGATCAGGCATGTTTTGCTGCGGATTAAGCAGGACTTCGGGAAAAGCGGTGACTCTACCTTTAGGTACAGGTAATTCGTTATATTCATTCATCACCTGTGTGAGTATATGCACAGGATTGATCAATGTAAGTTTTCTGCCTGAAGGAGTGATGACATCACGATCAGGAATATGTGAAAGTAGCGGATTTGGCTTGATATGCTCACTTCTTGGCACATACACGCCGCCATGAGATGCGCCCCAATTCCTCAGAGCGATGTCGCGATAGATGTATGCCTGAGCCACATTGGATGCCAATTCGACAGATTGCTTATGAACACTATTGTAATTCCAAAATAAAGAAACGAGAATAATGGATGTCCATACCGTTATTGTGACTATCAGCCACAATGTATAATAGGTTTGCAGTTGGGTTTCAGATGTGGTCATTTAGTTGGTCAGCCCTGAAAAAGGGTATTAAAAATTCTCAGGAGACTGTCCCACAAACTGTGTAATTGTCTATCATTAGTTTTTTAAAGGATAGACGATGAACAAAGAAGAACTAGAGAATTTTGCCCGCAAAGCTGCGAAAGGCATAAAAACAGAGCAAGACCTGAGTGAATTTAGCCAGATGCTGACGAAAGTCGTCATTGAGACGGCGCTGAACGCTGAATTGGATGAACATCTTGGTTATAGCAAGTACGATAAACAGCATTCTGACAATTGCCGAAATGGTTATTCCAGCAAGACATTACGCACAGAGGATGGTGAGTTTGAGCTGAATACGCCGCGAGACAGGCAGGGAGATTTCGAGCCACAGCTGGTAAAGAAGCGCCAGACACGTTTTGCCTCGATGGATGACAAAATTCTGAGTTTGTATGCGAAGGGACTGACGACACGCGAGATTGTGGCGACATTCAAGGAGATGTACGGTGCAGAAGTGTCTGCCACGTTGATATCCAGAGTAACCGATGCAGTGATTGAACGTGTAGTCGAATGGCAATCGCGGCCGTTGGATGCGGTTTATGCGATTGTTTACCTGGATTGCATCATGCTCAAGATTCGCCAGGACAAGCAAGTGATCAAAAAAGCTGTTTACCTGGCACTTGGCGTCAATATGGATGGTCACAAGGAATTGCTGGGTTTGTGGCTGTCAGAAAATGAAGGCGCCAAATTCTGGCTGAATGTACTGACGGAGCTTCAGAATCGCGGCGTAAAGGATATTTTGATTGCCTGCGTTGATGGTTTAAAGGGTTTCCCTGAAGCCATTGCCACAGTCTTTCCCAACACGCAAATACAGCTGTGCATAGTTCATATGGTGCGCAATTCAATTAAATTTGTGTCATGGAAGGACTATAAGGCTGTTACCACCGATTTAAAGCGCATTTATCAATCCGTAACCGAAGAGGAAGCCTTGCTGGCACTGGATCAATTTGCCGGTCGCTGGGATGACAAATATCCGCAGATCAGCCGGTCATGGCGTACACATTGGGAAAACATTTGTACGCTCTTCAAATATCCCGAAGATATTCGAAAAGCCATCTATACAACCAATGCCATCGAATCGCTTAACAGCGTCATTCGAAAAGCCATCAAAAAACGTAAATTGTTTCCAACCGATGATTCCGCCAAAAAAGTCATTTTTCTGGCAATTCAGGAGGCTTCCAGAAACTGGACGATGCCGATAAAAAACTGGAAAGCTGCCTTGAACCGGTTTATGATCGAATTCGAAGATCGACTGATTGAATATGTTTAACCCAGACAGTTACACAGTTTAATTTACAGTCTCATTCTCAGTGCCAAAAATCATGGTTGTCATTGTTTATTTTTACCAAAACTATTTCTCATTCGGCAAAATCGGCAGGCAAGACTGTTTCTGTTTTTGCCATTTTTCCGAAAAATGTTCTTTGCTACTGATTTTACATACAAGCAGCCCTCAATAGATTGATACGATCTCAGAATATACGTCTTTCAAGTAATTCTGGTCAGCCAGATACAATGATTTGATTCCCTTGACAAATACGCACCGACGCTAAACAGCGTGGGCCTTGATTATTCTGCTCAGATAATTAATTCATTAGGCTGTGGAGTAATCAATAAACCACGATTTCGTCCGGAAACAAACCAATTCAACATTTCATTTCCGTTCAACTCGAACAGCAGGGGTTAAATTATTTATAATTAAATCAGGTTGTTGGATAAATTTCTGGAGCAGCTATCTATCTCCATCAAACTCACAACAATTCCGGTTCACTTTGCAAAGTTTTTTGCACGGAATTTTGGCTGTGTTATAACAAAATTTACATGGCCGCAAGAAAAATTCAAAACAGCTGGCTTTTTCAGAGGATTAATTGGCATTCTAAAGCATGTTACCGCCAGAAACCAAGGAGTGTGTGTAAACGCAAATATTTAATTTTTCCGAAAGATTGATGAAAATCTTTCTGATCTCATCAGAATCAGGTTTCGGTGCCTTGAAAGAATACATTTATATTGGCTGAAAATTCAAGTCAGTAGCAATGCTTTTATCTAGCAATATTTCTCGCTCAGTAGCGCGCAATCCATCTAATACAGCACTCAATTGAACATAAAAGCCTTCATCTGCAATCAACTGAATCCATTCATCACCATCTGGATCGTTTTCATCCAGATTCCTCCAGAAAAAATTAGAAAATTCCCGAAAGGGAATTGGACGCGCCGCGACAAGATCAGCCTTGTTCTTTTGGGTAAGCCATTTTTGTCGTCGCTTTATCAAACCGATAGCACCTTTGTAAACGATGACAGATAGATAATCATATAAATCAGTGACACAGCGTATCTGACCAATTTTAGTGAATTCTCTTCCATTCTTAACATTGGCAATCAGTTCCTGTAAAGCCATCGTTGAAATTTTTAGACTGGTGCCTGTTTGCAGTGTGTAAATTTTATCTAGTGACATTAACCAATTCGATTATTATAAATAAATGATTCGATTTTCAATTACTGTCAAGGTTCATTTTCAGCTCTTTCTCTTTTATCACACTTTACTTCAGTGGACGTGAAGGAGTTACACATCTCAACTATATACGGTTACTCATAACGCATAAACTCCTCTGCGAGCGCGTCCGCACCATGCCGACTAATCAATGAATCAATCTCTGCAAGCAAGGCGTCGTCTTCATCCTCATCAAGCACACCATCACCCACTAGTCTCGCGGGCAAACCCATGGCAATAGCATCCCTGACCGTCTCAAGTGTGGGTGGATTTTCTTGGTCTCTACTGTTAATTACTGCATCGATCACTCTGGACAAAGGCTCGCTGGCGCTATTTTGAACAAAATCATGCGCTAGTGCTGTTTCTCCAAATTCTTCGATAAGTGCATCCAATTCGTCAAGCAATGAATCATTGACATCGAAGTGATGTATTTGCTCTGTTTCTGTAAATGCTGTTGAAAGCAAACCTGACAGGTAATTACGAATTATCGATAATGTTATATATTCGTCTGGTTCCGAATTATTCAAACGATTTTCAATCAGGGTCGACAGATTGGGGCTTACACGTGTAGAAACATCAATTGGGTTACGAATCATGGTCTTTTCCTTAAAAATTGATTGATATGTACTTTCGTTTTATCAAAACTTTTTACACACTCGAAAAATTAATTTAACTGAAATGGAATAATAATCCCAAAAAAATCCCCTACGCTATCTACTATCCAGTACAGCAACGAAAGATGGTTCACAAGAACATCATAACCAATTCATAAAATGGCTACTTTGGCGAATTTACGCTTGCCAACTTGAACAATGATTGTTTCACCACATTGAATTTTAATAGATTTATCGCTGACTTTCTCTCCATTTAATTTGACTGCACCTTGGCCAATCATCCGCTGTGCTTCACTCGTGCTGGCCGTTAATCCTGTCTGTTTCAACAACTGGGTTAACAGCACATCATCATCAGCAATCTGAATGGTTTTCTCCGGCAGATCATCCGGCAGTACACCGCGTTTAAAACGCGTCTCAAAATCAACCAAAGCAGCCTCTGCTTCTTTCCGGCCATGAAAGCACGTAACGATTTCCTGCGCAAAAATGACTTTGATATCTCTTGGATTACGTCCCTCTGTGACTTCCTGTTGCCATTTTCTTATGGTTTCAATGGATTCAGAGGACAACAACTCTATATATCGCCACATCAGCTGATCCGAAATCGACATTAATTTACCAAAAATTTCTTTAGGACTTTCGGTAATGCCTACATAATTGTTAAGCGATTTGGACATTTTATTGACGCCATCCAGGCCTTCCAGCAAGGGCATCGTGAGAATACATTGTTGCGGCTGTCCAAAATGCCTTTGCAATTCCCGTCCCATCAGTAGATTAAATTTCTGATCTGTACCACCCAATTCCAAATCGGCTTCCAATGCAACCGAATCATAACCCTGCACTAATGGATATAAAAACTCATGCAGTGCAATAGACTGATTGTTACGATAACGCTTTTCAAAATCATCGCGTTCCAACATACGCGCCACGGTATAAGTCGCAGCCAGTCTGATCATATCTGCTGCATTGAATTTGTCCATCCAAGTTGAATTAAAGACAATTTCAGTTTGCTCGGGATGAAGAATTTTGAAAACCTGACTTGTGTAAGACTGTGCATTTTCTGCAACCTGTTCACGTGTCAATGGCGGGCGCGTCGCATTCTTGCCGCTTGGATCACCGATCATACCTGTAAAATCGCCTATTAAAAACAGAATATGATGGCCCAGCTCCTGAAGCTGCCGCATTTTGTTCAGTAAAACAGCATGTCCTAAGTGTAAATCTGGTGCAGTAGGGTCAAACCCTGCCTTTACCCGTAACTTTTTTTTGGAATTAAGCTTGATTTCCAGCTCTTTTTCAATTAATAGCTCATGGCTACCATGTTTTATTATCTCTATATGCTGACTGACTGTTTTTTTCACAATAAATTTCAAAAGTATAGTAGTTTTAGTTTCAACCGGACTTTGTTCGTCTAAACTTTTCCAATTTTACTCTTTGTAAATTGTACTTAGGTACAATGTTTTCCTTTTTTCATGTTAAAATCGTTAGAATTTGTAGCATGACATGGATTGAATTAATGTAAAGGGGGTTATCCTGTATGCAATTTGTGCCAATTCGCAGCAAATCAAGAATTCTAGCTCAAAAATCATCCCGTCTGACTAAAAAAACACTCCGCTGGTTAATCGTATTATCAACCGTACCCCTATTTGGATTTGTCACTGCATTTGGTATTGCACCTAACACGCCTTACCTCCACGATGTCCAAATAGAGGAAGTTGTTCGCGATTTATACCTTCCGGAAGTTTTACCTGAACTGGAATCCAGCACAGATCAATCATTCTGGCGACAAGAGAGCATACGCAGAGGTGATACGATAGCAGCAATTCTGGATCGACTGGATGTCAGTCATCAGGACAAAATTGATTTTTTGCGCGCTGCACGAGACAGTCGAGCAATGCGGCAATTAAGGCCGGGAAAAATAATACACGCACAAACAACTGCCGATGGAAATTTACTGATGTTGCGATATTTCTTTGGAAACGAAGAATTGTTTCTGATGGAAAAAACGGATCATACGTTCAAGATGACCGAACAAAAAATTGAACTTGAATCCCAAATACAGATGAAATCCGGAACAGTGAGGAGTTCACTGTTTGCTGCAACAGATAGTGCGGGAATTCCAAATACTGCTGCCGCGCAAATGATTGATATTTTTGCTTCAGATATCGATTTTCATCGTGATTTACGTAAAGGCGACCGTTTTACGGTCGTTTATGAAACACTGCTGGATAGCAATGGTGAGCACGCCAAAACAGGCAAAGTTTTGGCTGTTGAGTTTGTCAACAATAACAAAACTCATCAAGCCGTATATTTTCAGTCATCAAATGGTGATTTCGGTTATTACACTCCCGATGGCGAAAGCTTGCGCAAGGCCTTTTTAAAAGCACCGCTCGAATTTTCCCGAATCAGTTCCGGCTTCACCAATGCGCGCTTCCACCCTGTCCTCAAGAAATGGCGTGCGCACAAGGGAATCGACTATGCGGCACCAACAGGCACACCTGTCAAAGCAACCGCGAATGGAACGGTAACTTTTGCTGGTACGCAAAGAGGCTATGGCAAACTCATAATAGTTAAACATGATGGTAAATATGAGACAGCCTATGGACATCTATCCGGTTTTGCCAAAGGGCTCACAAAAGGAATACGCATTAATCAAGGTGATACTATTGGATTTGTCGGCATGACCGGAATGGCAACTGGCCCGCATCTGCATTATGAATTGCGTGTCGACGGCGTACAACGGGATCCATCAAAAGTTATTCTGCCCACAACGCCACCGATCGCAAAAAAAGATTTGCCAGCTTTTCAGAACGAAACCAAATCTATGCTTGCAAGACTGGACATCATGCGTAATTTACATCTCGCATCATTAAACTAAAAAAGGGTTATTCGCACGGGATAAACTAATCATTGGAGTGCAATCATTATATCGGCATTATGTCCGGCACCAGTCTGGATGGTATAGACGCTGTCTTGGTTAATTTTGAAACCCAGAAGCCTGCGCTTGTCAAAACTTTTTTTCTTCCCTTTGATGAAACCTTCAAATCCAGCCTATTAGCACTGAATCATTCAGGTGATGATGAACTTAATAAAGCAGCACTAATCAGCAATCAATTAGCGCAGTTATACGCTCAAGCTGTTAACAGTCTTCTGATTGATTGCGCCATCATCCCTCAAGCGGTAATTGCAATCGGATGCCATGGGCAAACTGTCCGTCATTGTCCTGAAATCCATAAACGTTATACTGTGCAACTCGTCAATGCCGCCTTATTGACTGAATTAACCGGAATAACCGTAGTCACCGACTTCAGAAACCGTGATCTTGCCGCAGGCGGCCAAGGAGCGCCACTGGTACCGGCCTTTCACAAGGCCATGTTCATGGCCCCAGATCATCATCGTGTTATTGTCAATATTGGCGGTATCGCCAATTTAACCAATCTTGAACCGGATAATAATGCTGTTAGTGGTTTTGATTGTGGCCCAGGGAATCTATTAATGGATGCGTGGTGCTTACAACATATTGATCAACCTTATGATAACAATGGCCAATGGTCATCAACTGGCCAGGCGATTCCCGCTTTACTTGAAAGATTCCTCTCGACCGATTTTTTCTCCTGCCCACCCCCCAAAAGCACCGGAAGAGATTTATTTAATTCCAAGTGGCTAGAGAGTTATTTGGAAGGAAATGAAGCACCCGAAGACGTCCAGGCAACGTTAATGCAGCTCACTGTCACATCAATTGCTCACTCAATCCAGGAATATTTTCCGGGGTCTACCGAGGTTTATTTATGCGGTGGCGGTGCACATAATTTACAGATAATAAAACTTCTGAAAAAAGTACTCTCTGATAAGAAAATATCAGTAACCGACGAATTAGGCGTGCCTGCGGACTGGGTCGAGGCTTTTGCTTTTGCTTGGCTTGCTCGACAGGCGATACTAAAACTACCCGGAAATATTCCTTCAGTTACCGGTGCCAAAGGTGAACGAATTTTGGGCGCTATCTATCCAGTCTAAAGGCGATCGATATTCTAACAGAATTAAATGATGGCGCAGTTAAAAGCCAATCGGAGGAATGTACATTATTATGTCGAATTAGACTGAGAATGATGAACCACAACCACATGTACTCGATGCGCCGGGATTCCTTATTACAAACTGCGCGCCTTGTATATCTTCCTGATAATCAATTTCAGCACCAGCCAGATATTGAAAGCTCATAGCATCAACAAGTAGCTGAACGCCATTTTTCTCCATTACCATATCATCATCATTAATCAATTCATCAAATGTAAATCCGTACTGAAAACCAGAACACCCCCCACCACTGACAAAAACTCTCAGTTTAAGCTCCTGGTTTCCTTCTTCAATTATCAGCTGTCTGACTTTATTTGCAGCATTCTCAGTAAATAGGATGGGGGAATTTTCTATTGCAGACATACTGGTTTCGATTGACATTTTATTTCGTGCAAAATTTATACCTGGTTAAATTAAACAGTCTGAATAGACCGCACTGTTCAGAAGCGTTTCATGGTATTTGTATTATTTCTCACAAACTACTCTGGCGCAGCAGGTATTAATGTGACCATTTTTTCAGACTGAAGTTTATCGTGATGAATCATTTTTCCATCCACAGAGGCGCCCAGCTTTACCTCAATTGAACCATAATGCACATCCCCATGAATCTCTGCTTTCTCCTGTAATTCAAGATACTTAGAGGCATGAATAGGACCTGTAACCGTTCCATTGATAATAATGTTGGCCACTTGAATTTTTCCTTCAATATACCCAGCATCACTGAGCACCAATGTACTCTGCTCACCTTCCTCGGCAATAACATTACCATTGATCTGTCCATCAACTCGCAACCCACCGCTGAAATTAATATCGCCCTTTATTTGGGTATTCGCCCCAATCAATGTATCAATATGATTGTTAAGCTTAGCTTTTTTCTTTTTTCCAAACACCATTTTCTCCTTTATAAGGAAAGCTCAACTACTTGAGTCAATTTAACTTCTGTATCATTTTCTTCAAAAACATCGACTTTCATACTTTCAACAATGGTATCGGGAGAAACTCTAAATGATTCCTCTATTCTATGATAAAACTTGAAACTGATAGAAAAATTCTGCTCTGTTTCTTTGTTTGTTAATAAAACCGTTTTTCTCTGATCATTTTGCCTGAGATTAACAAAGAATTTCAGACTTCCATTAAAATCTTTAGGGCGTTGTCCCCCCTGTACCAGTGAAACTGTATATCGATAAACACCAGGATTCGCATCTTTTTTTAGGTTGAATTGATGTATTGAAATCCCGCTGTCAATTTTTGTATTTCCAGCCATGACATGCTCAAAGAAATCAAGCTCTTCCTTCAACTGGTGATTCTCCCTACTGAGCAATCTAGTCTGTTGGGCCAAATCGTCATTGGTTGTTTGCACAATCTGTAATTTCCTCGTCATTTCTGCAAGTTGCGCACATAAATCTTCACGATCTTTCTGCAAACAAGTACTCATCTTATAAAATTCTTCCAATGCTGAATGTGATGATGCGCCCATTACACCAGTTGCCCTTCTACCCGCTTCAAACATTCCCAAGGAAAGAAACGATAATAGCAAACAAACAACCAAAATGACCAGCAAACGAGATCGCCAAGAAACCTGCGGCCGCACCACAACACGCTCGGACAATATTCCAGGCTTTTTCTTGAATAGTTTAATCACAAACAGTATCCTATTTATAAGCAACTGTTATATAAAGAAAAAATGTATTTATCAGTATAAAACTACACCTAATAAAATTAATAAAAATGAATATTTAAGGTATTAATGGGATGTGACTGATACCAAGAGTTTCAGGAAAACCCCACATAATATTCATATTCTGAACCGCCTGTCCGGCAGCACCTTTAACCAGATTATCGGTTACAGAAAGAATCACTACTGTATCACTATTTTGCGGCTGGTGAACCGCGATGCGACAAATATTCGAACCGCGTACTGACCGTGTTTCAGGATGCCCTCCTGAAGGCAAAACATCCACAAAGGGTTCTTTTGCATAACGTTTCTCGTACAAAGCCTGCAAATCAACTTTTCTTTTTTTGGTTAAACGGGCATAAAGTGTCGCATGAATTCCACGAATCATGGGCACCAAATGCGGCACAAATGTAAGGCCTACTGGGTTACCCGCGACAATCGATAAACCTTGTTTGATTTCGGGAAGGTGGCGATGCCCGGGAACCCCATAAGCTTTGAAATTATCAGATGCTTCTGCAAGCAGCGTATGCACCTCCGCTTTTCTGCCGGCACCGGAAACACCAGATTTCACATCCGCAACCAGATGATCGATATCAACAATGCCCGACTCCACCAATGGCAAGAAACCAAGCTGTACAGCTGTCGGATAACACCCCGGATTAGCAATCAAACGCGCTTTCTTAACCTGTCGGCGGTTAATTTCGGGCAAACCGTAAATGGCCTCTGCGACCAAATCTGGGCAGGCGTGTTGCATGCCATACCATTTTTCCCATTCATTTACATCTTTTATTCGGAAATCTGCAGCCAAGTCTATTATTTTCACACCGGCATTCATCAAGGCCCTTGCCTGTTGCATAGCAATGCCGTTCGGCGTTGCAAAGAATACAAGCTCGCACTTGTCAAGCTTCGACTCGGCAGGATCGCTGAACTTGAGATCGACATAACCCCTCAAACTGGTAAAAAGTTCTGCAACTTCCATACCTGCCTCGCTACGCGATGTTATAGCGGTAATATTAACTTCGGGATGTTGCGCCAGAAAACGAAGCAGCTCCACACCTGTGTAACCTGTTCCACCTACAATTCCAACATTGATCATACTGATTTCCAGCTTATGGTTTTTAGTATTTTTGTCTCAGATAAATAATAAGTGACAAAATAACAAAACAAACAAAAAAGCCGCCTTATAGTGGGCGGCTTTTTTGCATTCAAATAATATAAAACATTAACGTTTGGAAAATTGTTTGCGCCGCCTTGCTTTCCGTAAACCAACTTTTTTTCTTTCAACTTCACGCGCATCGCGTGTCACAAGACCAGCTTTGCTCAATACCGGCTTTAGCTCGGTATCATAATTGATTAATGCACGTGTAATGCCATGACGCACAGCACCGGCCTGACCTGACTCACCACCACCATGAATATTTACCATAATATCAAACGTTGTCAAATGTTCTGTAAGCTCAAGCGGCTGACGAACAATCATGCGACCCGTTTCACGTGAAAAATATTCATCAACAGGTTTGTTATTAACAGTAATTGAACCTGTTCCGGGCCTAATAAAAACACGGGCCACTGCACTTTTGCGACGACCGGTTCCGTAATTATATTGCGTACTCATATGTTTAAGCCCTTATTTCAAGGGGTTGAGGTTGTTGAGCAGTATGGGGATGTACATCACCTGCATACAACTTAAGCTTCTTAATCATGGCATATCCGAGTGACCCCTTTGGCAACATACCTTTAACCGCTTTTTCTAGCGGCCTGCCCGGGAATCTTGCATGCATTTTCTTGAAATTGGTTTCGTATATTCCACCAGGGTAACCGGTATGCCTATAGTATTTCTTATCTTCCGCTTTGTTACCGGTAACACGGAGTTTGTCTACATTAATCACAATTATGTAATCACCGGTATCAACATGAGGTGTATATATGGCTTTGTGTTTGCCACGTAAGCGATGTGCAATTGCTGAGGCAAGACGCCCGAGCACTTTATCAGTCGCATCAATTACAAACCAGTCATGCTTTACTTCGTGTGATTTGGCCGAAAATGTTTTCACAAAAAACTATCCTGCTTATTCTAAAAGAGCCGAGAATTTTATTCTAGACAAGACAAAAAGTCAAACAAAGCAACCGCTACTTAAATATCAGGTAAAGGATGGAATTTGAGATAATCATCGTTATAATTAGACTTATGATTTTTCAGTTTATATCGCGTTTTGTTGATGCCGATTACTGCATTTTTACCCGAGAGGAAATCTTGAAAGATAAATCATCAGAACCAGTCGTTTCAAATTTTATTCGCAGTATTATCAATGAAGATAATCGTAGTGGCAAATGGCAAGGACGTGTAGAAACACGTTTTCCACCGGAACCCAATGGTTATCTACATATTGGTCATGCCAAAAGTATTTGCCTGAATTTTGGCATCGCACAGGAATACAAAGGCGTATGCCATCTACGTTTTGATGATACCAATCCTGAAAAAGAAGCGCAGGAATATGTCGATGCCATTTGTGAAAATGTTCGTTGGCTTGGCTTTGACTGGAAAGATCACCTTTATTATTCCTCGGATTATTTCGATCAACTCTATTCATTTGCAGAATATCTGATTAATCAAGGCAAGGCGTATATTGACAGCCAGTCAGCTGAGGAAATTCGCGAACAACGAGGCACACTGACAAGTCCTGGCAAAAACAGCCCATACCGTGAACGCCCTGTTGCTGAGAGCCTTGATTTGTTTCGGCGTATGAAAGCCGGTGAATTTGCCGATGGCACACATGTATTACGTGCCAAAATTGACATGACATCACCGAATATCAATATGCGTGATCCGGTTATCTACCGCATCAGACATGTTCATCACCAGCGTACAGGCAACAGATGGTGTATTTATCCCATGTATGATTACACCCATTGTATTTCCGATGCACTTGAGAATATTACACATTCGTTATGCACACTCGAATTTGAAGACCACCGCCCGCTTTACGACTGGGTACTGGATCAATTGGAAGGCAAAGTTCCCTGCCACCCGCAACAGATTGAATTTGCCCGTTTGAATCTTACTTATACTGTCATGAGCAAGCGCAAACTCATCGAATTGGTTGAGAACAAACTTGTAGATGGCTGGGATGACCCACGGCTCAGCACCTTATCCGGAATTCGTAGACGCGGGTACACCCCCCGCTCAATTCACCTGTTTTCCGAGCGTATCGGAGTCAGCAAAGCTGATTCCTGGATAGATATGGGTGTACTGGAAGATTGTCTGCGCGAAGACCTTAACGAATTTGCGCCACGCCGCATCGCTATCTTGAAACCCTTAAAGCTGATTATCGATAATTATCCTGACGATCAGGAAGAAGAATGTTTTGCACCCAATCATCCCCAAAAACCGGAACAAGGGAAACGCCCTATACCTTTCTCAAAAACAGTGTATATAGAACAGGATGATTTTATGGAAGAGCCCGTAAAGGGTTTTTATCGCCTAGCACCCGGAACAGAAGTACGACTGCGTTATGCATATATTGTGAAATGTATACAGGTAGATAAAAACCAGCAAGGCAAAATTGAGGCTATACACTGTATCTATGATCCGGATACCAAAAGCGGAACAGATGGCGCAACCAAACGCAAAGTAAAGGGAAATATTCACTGGTTATCGGCCAGGCATGCGCAACAAGCAGAAGTCCGCCTTTATGACCGCTTGTTTACTGATCCCTATCCTGATAGCGGCGGCAAGGATTACAAAAAATTGCTCAACCCGAATTCAAAAACAACCATTACAGCCCATATCGAATCAGCACTATGCAAAGTTGAACCAGAACAAACTTTCCAGTTTGAACGCAATGGTTACTTCATCATGGACGGGATTGACAGCAAACCAGAAAAACCTGTATTTAACCGGGCTGTCACTTTACGTGATTCCTGGGGAAAAGTCGCCGATACCTGAACAGGCTTGCTGATATGGAAAACAAGCACAGCAGAATGTAAGTAATGAGCGTCTGACCAATGACTACCACCGATATGCGTTGTACAAATGCGAACAACTAGTTCGCAGCTAAACCAGTTGAATCAGAAACGCTATAAATAGAACAATTATCAGAATGGGAATCACAAAACCCATCCAATCCGAGGATGAGCCTTTTGGGCTATTTTCCATCATATGACGGGCTCTTGGAAAGAGATAAATGATGAACATGATCAACGCCATCGCAGCGACTATTTTCATCCAATCCATATACTTATTACCTTTTTAACATTAACTTAAAACTTAATTCTTATTTTTCATAAACAAAACCCCGGGCTTGCCGGGGCTTCGTTCACTAATTCAAAGCATACGAGAATTAATCGTCACCACCCATGATACCCAGAATTTGCAACAGGCTAATAAAGATATTAAAAATTGTCATATACAGGCCGATTGTCGCCAGAATATAATTGGTCTCGCCACCATGAATAATGCGACTGGTATCATGCAGAATAAAACCACTCATCAGCATGATTACAACAGCAGAAATCATCAGTGACATAGCCGGAATCGCCAAAAAGATATTAGCAACCGCAGCGACCAATACCAGCAGAAAACCAACCATTAAAAAACCACCGAGGAAACTGAAATCCTTACGTGTTGCCAATACATATGCGGACAATCCCATAAAGATGACACCTGTACCGCCAAGCGACAGCATAATGATGTTACCACCATTAGGTAGAGACGCATACATACTCAATATTGGTCCAAGTCCAAAACCCAGAAGGCCTGTAACCAGGAAAACAATGCCAATACCTGCTGTAGAATGTGCGAAACGCGGCAATACAAACATCGCAATTACCATTCCGCCGATCACAGAAAACAAATAAGTCATCGGTGGCATATTCATCGCCATTGAAAGTGCAGCAGTAAAACCACTGAAGAGTAATGTCATTGAAAGGAGCAAATACGTATTACGTAATACTTTGTTGATTTCAATGCCTGCCCGTGTTCGTGATTTTCTGCCAATTGTTGGATAGTTCTGATTCATTATTAAACAACCTCCTCTTTATAATTAAATGCCAAACTATTCTACCAATTAAATGAGACTAATTACCATCTACTTTAGTTCAAGCTTACCATGAAAAACCATTACGATAATATGCTTATTATAACCATTCATTAAAATAAGAACTGATTTTTAATGTAAAGAAACACCAATATTCGGCTTACATCAACATGCGAAAGGCCATCTTTTTAGTTATTTCTGTGCCCATGCATTGCCATTCTTTTGATACCACCAACCTGGCCTCGCCATATTAATCCAACGTTGACCAAATGTTGATCGTATTTTGGGCTCCCATTCAGGATGATTATTTGCGCGCGCTATTTCACGGTAAAGGGCATTCCTATCCTGATTCTCAGCAGAAACAAGCGTATTGACTAACTGCCGCTTTGCCAGTGGCACAGCATTCGCATCTCGTATCGCAATCATGCCATCTTTGGTTAAACCTACAGCGCCACTATTATAAAATTCAACAAGTTGACTATGTCTTGTTTGCATACTCTGCTTTATGCTCGTTATGGCTGGTGTATTAATTTCAAGATTTGCCTGTGCTAAACCCGTCAACGGAACCAAGGCAAATACTATGAATAGCGATAACAGAACATAGTGTTTTAGGCGATTGGTCATTATTACCCCACGTTCAAAAGTTAATTGACTAATTTATGCTAGTCCGAATAAAAATTCGGGTCCACTATTCCCCCTCATTTTTCTCATCTTCCAGTTGCCACACTTCTTCAATAATCTTATCCGCCGCTTTTTCCGCTGCAGCCGCGGGAAAATAGATATTTATAGTGACACACGCAGATAAAAACATAGTCAAAATCACGAGAAAACTTACATAAGATGCGTGTTTTTTCATTTTTACCCCACTTTCTGTATTTTATCTATTGAATAACGGGGTCATTTTCCCGCGTAACCCGTCGCAAGCGGTTGATCAACTCTTGCCATCCAACTTCTCGGTTATAGCCTCGCACTGTAATTGCAGGTATCCCACCACCGTTGACAAGTGTGTAGCTGGACCGTGGTTCGGATTCAATACCACCCATATAACATATGTTAAGACGCAATGCACAACGCCAACCAATTTCCGAATAGCGGAATTCTTCAAAAAAACGCAGAAAGCTTCTTTGAATCGCCATAACAGCGCCTTCTCCTCCCAATGCAGATATATTTTTTATTGCCGCTTGACTAATCCGTCGGGAATAGCTGCCCGAACTACTGAACAAACGTGCATCGAAATGAATTGGCTCCCAATTGGCTAGCTCAAGGTGACGCACATCAATATCGACTCGCCCTTCCACTTTTCCGAATGAAAATGTCCTGGTCAACAACTCGAGATCCAGGTCTCGCATGGCAATATCTGCTTTTAGATGTGGCGCCAACCCCATTGGTTCAATTAGCTTTAGATTATGAATAACGACGCTCCCATCAAAAACACTGAGTTGTAAAACTCCATTAACCGAAACATTACTGCCGTCATAACGAACATCCGGTATAAACGCAGACAAAGTGCCATGCATTTGCTGTATTTGCAATGCTTCAGTTAAAGTCGCCATTGAAACAGGCTCAAGCTCACCGTTAAATTCCCATTGCCAACCCTTTTTGGAGTAGGTGGCACTGAAATCTTCCAATTTTAAAATACCATCCAACACTGGCAAAGCCAATTGCGGCAAAAATAAATTAAATTCGTTTATCTCAAGCGGTGCACGAATCGTACCCAATGGAATCTGTAGCAGATGGCCGTTCAACATATTGATATCTGCGACTGTCGTATTATTAATCCGCCAGGGGATATGGGCATTAATGCGATGAAACGCAAAGCGGTCCCGTGAATCGATAACGTTTACATCTTCCAAATCAAGACGAATTGACTGTAATACCCCATTTTTCAGGCTCAAATCAAAATCAATTAATCCGTCAACCCCTACCTCTGCAAGTGAAGTGTCTCTCAGAAAAGGTTTCAGAATCTGATCAAATAATGCTGATAATTCAATATCTTCTGCTTCCAGTTTAAATACATTCAATGGATTTCCGGATATATTCAAAATTCCTGAGAAATTAAAAGTACCCATACCGGCAAACATCAAGCTACTATCCAGCAGATGAATTACTCCATTATCAACAACACCATGCACACTCAAATGATGGTTATTCCCGCTCAAATAAACCGGTTGCCAAAAAACCTCACCGGCTTGCCAGTATAATTCGCTTTGCCATTGCCAATGATTGTGCTGTTCCGAGTATTCAAAATCAGACTTCAATACCAATGCAATATTTTCACCGGCATGAAGGCCTGCCTGATCAGCAAATGCCAGTGCACCAATTGACAAATCAATAGTCACAGCTTTCAAATCCGAGTCAACTCCGACCAATTGAACTGCTCCATTGATTTTACCGCTACTGAGTTTGAGTAGTTGTTCATTATTTGGCAACCAGCCGGCAATAGTATTCAATTGGCCGTTATTGATAGCTAACGCGCCCAGCCAGGCGTTTCTGTCCCTTTTCAGGGTGAAATGCCAGCTTTCACTTTTTGATGGCTTTAAATTGATTCTCAAAAATGAAGAATCGAATAAGAAATGTAAGAAAATCGGAAATGAAAACAGCCCGGGAACAGTGATGCTTCCGTCCTTACACAAAATTTCATTTTGATCGTATTGGAATGTATTGCATGACAACCTTATGTTTTTCCATGTATAATTCTGCACATTAATTTCGGCAATCTCGATATTCAGCTGCGCGGTTCCTGAATTACTATCATTAAATTGAACTTGAATGGATTTTGCTGCAAAAAAAGGGCCTTTGATGTCATCAAACACCAATGCGAACCGGGGATAGGCCGCTGATGCGGAAATTATCAGCAGGTACGCCATGGAAACGAGTAAAAAAACTGCAATTAACCGATTACCCATACTGATACAGTCTTAACTAACATACATACTTTAAGCTGGAAATACCCCTGTCGATAAATAACGATCCCCCCGGTCGCAGACAATAAATACAATGACCGCATTCTCAACCTGCGCAGAAAGTCTAAGCGTAGCAGCCAACGCACCACCTGATGAAATACCCGCAAAGATACCTTCTTCCTGAGCCAGCCGCCGTGTCATTTCCTCCGCTTCCAGCTGAGAAACATAAATCATGTCATCGACTTGATCTGCGTCATAGATTCTAGGGAGATAGGCCAGTGGCCATTTTCTTATACCTGGAATCTGCGCGCCTTCTTCCGGTTGAACGCCAATAACTTTTATGGTTGACCGTTGCTCCTTAAAATACCGAGAACACCCCATTATCGTACCGGTAGTTCCCATGCTACTGACAAAATGCGTTATTTTCCCCTCGGTATCACGCCATATTTCAGGCGCTGTACCTTCGTAATGTGCAAGTGGATTATCCGGATTGGCAAACTGATCCAGAATTGTACCCTTCCCCTCATCGCGCATTTTCTCAGCCAGATCTCTGGCCTGTTCCATGCTGCCTTCTTTTGATGTCAGAATGATTTCTGCGCCATAGGCACGCATGGACTGACGCCGCTCTATACTCAGATTCTCAGGCATAATCAGAATCATACGATAACCCATAATTGCAGCAGCCATCGCCAATGCAATACCGGTATTTCCGCTAGTAGCCTCAATCAAAGTATCTCCGGACTTAATATGACCACGTTGCTGCGCATGCTTAATCATTGAAAGCGCGGGACGATCTTTGACTGAACCCGCTGGATTGTTGCCTTCAAGTTTTGCAAGAATGATATTACTGGTTTCTCCGGGTAAATGCTTCAATTTCACAAGTGGAGTGTTACCGATAAAATTTTCTATTGTTTTGAACATAAGCAAGCAATCCTGATTAGTATTCATAGATTATCTCACATGCATTCAATTGGAAACCACGGTGTCATAAATAAAAAAACCCTCCGGCAAATGCCTGGAAGGTTTATGTGAAAACTCCTGATTTATTCTTACTGGACTGTCATAGCAGCGGTTGTTTCGGCATTCGGCATATTGCTTGCTGTGATGCTGTTTCCTAACTGCTTCATTGTGCCTGGACCAATACCATCAACATTGTTCAGGCCTTCAGTAGAAGTGAATAATCCGTGCTTTTCCCGATATTCGATAATCGCTTTAGCCTTAGCAGGACCAATGCCTTGAAGCGATTCGAGCTCTGCCTGGGTTGCCGTGTTGATATCGACTACTGCATATACTGGCCCTGTAAATACAAATAACAGAATTGCCATCAAAAATAGTTTTTTCATCCTGGAACTCCTGTAGATGTAGAAACTGAAAAAGTCATTCTGTTGACTATCCAGTTCAGTGAAAAGAAAAAAATGTCTTCCTGCATGACAATATTGTCACAGCGCGGTCAGACATTATTTATATCGGATGATTCCGTCGGCTTATTGAACTATTTTTGTAACAATCTGTACATAAATTAATACCCATTATAATATCATTCTCAGTATATATTTTAAAACAACTTGTTATATATATTCCAATAAAAAATTCTTTACGATAAATATTTGCTTCTCATCAAGCAAAATCGGCGCATGTCCTATGCCAGATAATTCAACTATTTTTGCACGAGGACCCCGCTGCTGCATTTCAACCGCAGTCTCATCAAGCAACACATCTGATTCAGCACCTCTGATGACTAAAGTTGGTGTTTCCAGTCTATCCCAGTATTCCCACAAATTAATATCATCCATCAGCGTATGCGCTTTAAAGCTAGCAGAAATTTTTGGATCGTAATAAAAACTGTACGCGCCGTCACTCAGCAAACGCGCGCTATGGATCGTAAGATGACGCCATTGTTCATCTGTCAATTTCCCAAAAGGCGCTGAAATCTTTCTAATATATGTTTCAAACTCTGCAAGATTGTTAAAACGAACCGCTTTACCGACATACTCAGACATTCTTTTTAATGCAGCCACCGGAATTAATGGTCCTATATCGCTGATAACCAGTTTATGAATCTCATTTTCTGGATCTGTGGCGATCATCATGCCAATCAACCCGCCCATTGAAATGCCAACCCAATCAATTTTTACAGGAACACTATACTGACTTCTAATATGCCTGATTAACAAAGCCGCATCTGAGAGGTACACAGGGTAGTAATCATAGTCTTTCTCTTCTTCCAACCAATCACTTTGTCCACGCCCAACAACATCCGGGCAAATAACGCGACACTGCGATGATAAAACATCCGCCAAATAATCAAAGTCCCGGCAATTTCGTGTCAAACCATGTACACAAATAACAACATGCGGATTTTTCGAGTCACCCCAGTCCGTATAGGCAATGTGATGTGGTTTTTTAGCCGCTCCATTAGGGGAAACCGTTGGTACGAGCAATTTTTTAACAAATTCTTCCATGGCTGATTTAAATATAGATTTAATAAAATGACCAACCTCCACAAGAAGATTTTTTCACGTCTTCATGTGATAGATACCTACTTCAGAAAATCCTGAATTTTCCATTGTCATTGTAATAGGATTTGATTTCACGACGGCACGCAATGGACTGACACCACTGCTACCTGTTGAAACAGTGATCGGAGCGAAAAAATGCCATCTACCAAGTTGCGGTTGCCTACTCGGCATGAATTTGCCACTCTTGACCACACCGTTAACCTGAAATGCTTCTTTTGCCAAATCAATACCAATTGTTGTAATCTTCTTTTCTGCGCTCCTAACTTTTTAGTAGCCATACTTTGCAACTATGGCAAGCGATAACGCTTTGCAGTATCGCTGGCGTCTATTCCATTATATTTTTTACAATCTGATTGTGTTTAAATCAGAAAATCAGGTTGAAGCAACTTATGAAATTCTGTAGTAATTGTAGTGCGATCGTTGAATTCCGTATACCAAAGGGTGATACGTTACCCAGATATATCTGTACGGAATGCCACGAGATTCATTATCAAAACCCCAAGGTTGTTGTGGGCTGCATACCCGAATGGGAGGATAAAATCCTGCTTTGCCGTCGCGCAATAGAACCGCGCAGCGGCTGGTGGACATTGCCGGCCGGTTTTATGGAAAACAATGAAACACTGGCTGAAGCGGCTGCACGGGAAACGCTGGAAGAAGCGAATGCCAGGGTTGAAATTGGCGATCTTTACGCAATTTACAGCTTGCCGCATATCAGTCAGGTTTATGCACTATTTCGTGCACGGTTACTTGATCTTGACTTCAGTCCGGGTATCGAAAGCAGCGAAGTTAAACTGGTGTCCGAAGATGAAATACCCTGGGACGAAATGGCCTTCCGCGTCATTCACGATCCTTTAAAACGCTATATTGCAGAACGCAATCAAGGAAAGCTGGTATTTCATACGGGCATCATTGAACGTTCTCACAAGACACGTTGATTGCCAACTTTATTCATCGTTTATTATCTGCACAAAATAACCGCATGGCGATAACAGCCTGCCTAAAATTAAGCCTGCTGGTTTTTTGAAAATTGCGAAGCAATTATAATTCATGCTCTCCGACAGGCTCCTGCCCCGTATAAAGTGCATTCCAGTTGGGCGCATCGTTATTCAGATAGCAATATACCGGTGTTTCATTACGCAGCAGATCGACAAACCACTCAAACTGCCATCGCGGAACAAAGATTGTTCCGCGCTTGCGTTCAGGTATAAATGTATTGGCAGGCACAGGACTTGTATCGTCGAGCACGTAAACAACGACATGATATCCTTCGCCGCGGCATAGAATATACGCAGGAAATTTAAGTTTAGTACCGTCTGATGACGCGTTGAGTTCGCGTGCGATCTTGATTTCATAGGTTTTGACTTCGAAAGTTGCTGTTGCCATTACACTTACTCCTTTTATTTGAAAAATATTAACTTTGAAGCACTTTGCAACCTGACAGCAAAAACAAAAATATCATTCTCTTCTAATAAGTGAATCAACGATTCAATAATAATATTCATCATCGCCAATCAAAAAGTGCCACCTTCAATTCAACCGTTGCATAGTCAACTCTGTCTCCATGCCTGATTCGGCTTGTCTTTCTCACGCATAGCTCAGTTGATCACCCCGATCATGTTACCCGTTGAGATTGATAAACTGATTGACGATAGGATTCGGTGCAGTATCATGCAAAATGGGTTCCTGTTCTCAAGATACATACGCACAGCTGATTTCTACACATATATTCATGCAACTTTTTTGGAAAAATTGATTCAGTTATTTCGCACAGCGCGATCAAAAACCAAGCATTGCATTGATACAATACCGGAATTTTCAAAAAATTTTCCAGTTTTCTGTTTATTGGAATCAAAACGCTATTGACTCGTAACAAGCAAGCAGGATATTTTATTTTTTTATTCACGACTTGCGGACCGCACAAATCACATTTCCATGTCTTCCTTATTAAAAACAGATCATAATTGCTGGCGCATAAAGCAGGCAGATCGGCTAAGTTTTCTCATTGATGGCGCAGACTATTTTGCTGCTTTGCGTAAAGCCATGACAAAGGCGCGGCACACCATTTATATCCTGAGCTGGGATATCAACAGTCAGCTGAGATTGGTGCGTGACAGAAGTGATGATGGCTACCCAGAAAAGTTAGGCGAATTCTTGAATGCGCTCGTAGAAAAAAACCAGAATCTCAATATTTATATCTTGAACTGGGATTTTGCCATGATTTATGCGACAGGTCGTGAGATGCTTCCCATATTCCAGCTCGATTGGAAAACGCACTCTCGTGTGCATTTTTGTCTGGATAATTACCTGCCCAGCGGCGCATCCCTACACCAGAAAACCGTCGTTATTGATGATAATCTTGCATTCGTTGGCGGTTTGGATCTCACCATGGGACGCTGGGACACATCGGACCATAGCCCGAACAATCCGAAACGTGACCGGATTGGGGATGAAATTTCCAGACCCTATCATGACGCAGAAATCATGCTGGAAGGCGAGGCTGCTGCAACCTTGGCGGAACTTTTTCGTAATCGATGGCAATTAGTCACAGAAAAAGCACTGCAACCGCTCGACCGCGACACACCTTCCGCATGGCCCAAAGAAATTGCTGCTGACATACAACATGTCGATATCGGACTGGCAAGGACCTGCTGCGCTTACAAACACCTTCCCCAAGTAAGCGAAATACACAACTTTTATCTGGACGCCATCAAATCAGCAAAAAGCTATATTTACATAGAGAATCAGTATTTTACTGTACCATCCATAGCAAAAGTCATACAACAAAGCCTTGAACAGGAGAAAGGCCCGGAAATTGTCATTGTACAGCCTAGAGAAACCGATGGTTGGTTGTCACAACTGACCATGGACGTATTACGTGTAAGACTGATAAAACAATTACAGCAATGTGACCGATTTAACCGCCTGAAAGTTTATTATCCAGAAGGCACCGGTTTGGATGAACTGCCTATTAATGTTCACGCCAAAATCATGATTGTAGACAACCGGCTGATCACAGTCGGTTCAGCCAACTTGAACAACCGGTCAATGGGACTCGATATCGAATGCAATATTCTCATTGACGCACAATCTAATGACACCCTGCAGCAGCATATCGCAGCGTTTCACCACCGACTGCTCGCTGAGCACCTGGCATGTTCTCCTGATCAAATACGAGAAACCCTGCATAAAACTAAATCTTTGCTCACCAGTATCAACACACTGACCAATACTAACGGCAGATATCTGGCGCTATTGCCATTAGAACTTCCGGAAGATATTGACCGCATGGTTCCTGATAACGATGTAGCTGACCCGGAAGACCCCCTGGAACCAGAACTGTTTCTAGGCCGCATCCTTCCAGAAGTACCGGAGAAAAGCATAAGATCAAGAATCATCAATTGGTTAATTATGATTTCCATTGTCACGACAACTGCAGCATTGTGGCATTGGACCCCCTTGAGTAACTGGTTAGACATGCAGACGGTAGCACTTGCCCTTGAAGAAATAAACGGAAATGCAGCCATACCAGCCTGGATTCTTACCGGATTCGTTCTTGCTGGATTTATAAGATTCCCAATTTCCATTCTGGTTATTCCGGCAGTGTTTGTTTCCGGACTGCTACACGGTTTTATCTATTCACTCCTGGGCGTGCTATTAAGTGCAATATTCGTTTATGCTGTTGGCATGAAACTAAACCGGGATACAATACGAAAACTTGCCGGATCAAAACTCAACAGCATTAACAAAAAGCTGATTAAACACGGAATAATCAGTATTGTAGCCCTACGCATCGTACCGGTGGCACCTTTTACAGTGATTAACCTGGTAGCCGGCGCCTCCCATTTTCATTTTCGCGATTATATTGTTGGCACGTTGATCGGCATGATACCAGCCCTTTTAATGCTCTCGCTCATCACCGATTTTGCACATACAGCAATGGCAAATCCTGCAATGGATAATCTGGTTTGGCTTGCCTTAACAGTCGCCCTGGCTGTTATTGCCGCGTACTTTATGATGAACTGGATAATTGGCAGAGCCCAGCGTAACAATCACCTTTCAGGGAAAAACTGAACGGATCATTGCTTGAAAGAGGATTCAGCATTACTTCGTTGACACTTGCAACTTACAATATCCATCGATGCATCGGCACTGACGGCAAATTCAATCCCGAGCGCATTATCGAAGTCATTCAGCAACTGGATGCCGACATTATTGCCTTACAGGAAGTTGAAACCTTCCGCAGAGAAAGGCTAAACCTTCTCGAACACCTCAGCAGACATACCGGCATGTACGCTGTTGCAGGAATAACGATGTTTAGTGATATCTCTCATTATGGTAATGCTTTGTTGTCACGGCTGGATATCGAGGAGTTGCATCGAGAAGATCTCAGCATTAAAGGGCGTGAACCACGTGGCGCTATTTGTATAAAAACCAGACTGGCAAATAAAAGCATTCGGGTAATTGCAACACACCTGGGTTTACTACCAAGCGAACGGCGAACTCAAACAAAACAACTTCTAAAATTGCTTGAACAAGAATCAGCAGATATTTCCGTATTGATGGGTGATCTGAACGAATGGTATATGTGGGGTCGTCCGCTCCGATTATTACGCAAACATTTCAACAAAACCATCGCTCCGCTTACTTTTCCATCACGATTTCCGTTTTTCGCACTCGACCGGATATGGGTTGAACCGCAATCATGCTTGCGTTCTGTAGTCAGTATCAAAAACCGGACAACAAAAAAAGCTTCCGATCATTTGCCATTAGTTGCAACGCTGCATATTGATACGCCTGAAAATTAATATGCCATGCTGGCGCATTTGACAAACATCAGGCAAGTTGTGTACCTATTCGTATTCAGTTGACGGAATCGGCATGTCGCGGGTGCCTCAGGCCAAGCGAAATCCCCGCAGCAATGAGACAGGCTATACCTGAAGGAATGAAAGCCCATGTATAGCTGCCCGTCATGTCGAAAACGCTCCCGGCGAGTATCGGCCCGGCAATGCCTGCGACGCCGTAGGCAGTGAACATGAGTCCGTAGTTTATGCCCACATTTCGGGTGCCGAAATAATCTGCTGTCGTCGTCGGAAACAGGGCGAGGTTGCCCCCGAAGTTAAACCCGACCCATGCGGCGGCAATAGACAGCGTCATCTCCGTCGATCCCATTTTGATCAGGGCAAGCATCATAACACCCTGCAACAGGAACATGAACGTCATGGCGTTCTTCCTGCCTATTTTGTCTGACACACTGCCCCAGACGATGCGCCCGGCACCGTTAAACAACGCCAGTATACCGACAGCATTCGCCGCTGCAGCGGTGCTCATGCCGCTATGTATGCCATAAGGCTTCAGTATCCCGATGACAAGCAATCCAGCTGCCGCACCGGACATGAACATGATCCAGAGCATCCAGAACTGGGTAGTTTTGACCATCTCCCGCCACTCGTAATCCTCAGCAGAAGAAACGTTTGATCTGGATTCAGGCGGATTCCACCCGATAGGCTTCCACCCCGCTGGTGGATTCCTGAGAAGCTGAGCCCCCAGAACAACCGATACCATGAATATGACGCCAAGATACAGGAAAGCGGTTAACACCCCAAAATCATTGATAAAACCTGAGGCGACTTTTGCAAACAACCACGCACCAGCGCCGAACCCGGCCACAGCCATACCGGTAACCATGCCTCGCATGTCCGGAAACCATTTCACACACGCCGCAATGGGACAAACATAAGCGAGCCCTATGCCTGCACCGCCGATAACGCCCACGGTAAAAGCAACCAATGGAAAACTGCCCCCGGTAAATGAAGCGAGCAGATAACCGGCGCCCAATACGATACCGCCGAATGTCGCCACAATACGCGGACCCTTTCTATCCTGCAATCTGCCCGCGAATATCATCACCAGCGCAAATGTCGCCAGCGCCAGAGAAAAAATAATCTGCGTCTGCGTTGTCGTGTAGGAAAAAACTTCCTTGAGCGGATTGACGAAAACGCTCCAGCTGTAGATGGCGCCCAGACAGACCTGTATGATTAACGCGCCCGCCACCACCAGCCATCGATTTCCGGATGATTCCATTTCACTTGTGGGAATTTGGATTATATTTCACGATACCCCATTGAAATAAAGCATTTATTGATAAAATTATGTACCGTATCCCAATGGAATATACGTTATGCCGGATACGCCGTCAAATGCGTTTCATCCTGTGTTTCACCCAGTTTATAGCATTCTACATCGTCGGCTTAATCAGCTTGCGCAATTCTTCGAGTGAGCGCGTATTCAGCACATCCTTCTTTTCCAGCCAACCGCGCCGCGCCTGCCCGATACCAAAGCGTAGATTGGCAAAATCATACGTGCTGTGTGCGTCGGAATTAATACTGATCAGCACGCCTTCTTCCTTGGCCATCTGACAGTAAGTATCGAGTAAATCCAGTCGCTCGGGATTGGCATTGAGTTCGAGAAAACAGCCGCGATTTTTCGCTTCACGAATAATGCGGGACATATCCACGTCATACGGTGCGCGCCGCTCGATCAGCCGCCCGGTCGGATACGCCAGCAGTGTAAAATAAGGACTGTCCATTGCGCGCAGAATGCGTTCGGTCTGTTTGGCGCGCGACAGGTCAAATTTGCTGTGTACCGCGCCGACAACCAGATCGAGCCGTGCCAGCACGTTATCCGGCAGGTCAAGGCGGCCGTCTTCAAGAATATCCACCTCAATCCCTTTGAGCAGCGTTATGCCGTCAAGCGTTGCATTCAGCTTATCGATTTCCGTACATTGGCGCGCAAGCCGCAATGGATCAAGGCCATGCGCAACAGTCAATCGCCGTGAATGTTCGGTAATCGCCAGATATTCGAAACCCTCAGATTTGGCCGCAAGCGCCATTTCACGCAGCGTGTTATGCCCGTCGGTCGCTTTGGTGTGCGCATGCAGATCGCCGCGCAGATCGCTTTGCTCGACAAGCCGCGGCAGCCGTCCAGTCTGCGCCAGCTCGATTTCCCCTCGATTCTCTCGTAACTCCGGCGGAATATACGTGAGACCCACCGCTGCATACACCGATTCCTCGCTCACGCCCGCAATGCGTTTTTCACCCTTATAGACGCCATATTCGTTTATCTTCAGCCCTTTCTGCTGTGCAATACGCCGGACGGCAATATTATGCGACTTGGAACCGGTAAAATAATGCAACGCCGCGCCGAAACTCGCTGTGTCGACAACCCGCATATCCACCTGCATCCCACACCGAAGCACTACACTGGCGCGTGTGACACCCGCTGACAGCGTCTCGACAACTTCATCATAATGAATAAAACGCTGCATGACCGGACTCGAAGGCGCCGCCGCAACCAGGATGTCAAGATCACCAACTGTTTCGCGCATGCGCCGGTAACTGCCTGCTACCGTCACCTCGCTGACCCCAGGAATTGCCTCCAGGAAATTCCTTATTGCCTCGGCATATTGTGCCGCCACGGCCAGTTTGAATCGGTGCGTCTGATTGGCATGCGCTTCAACAGCCCGCAGTATGTTAAGTTCGGTTTTCTCGCCAAATCCCGGTAGCAAACGAATACGGCCATCACGCGCCGCACGGTATAACTGCTCGACCGTTTGTACTGCAAGATCATGGTACAGCGCTTTCACACGCTTTGGCCCGATACCGGGAATTTTCAGCAGATCGGTAATTGCCGCAGGCAATTCACGATGCAACCGGTCGAGCAGGCTGCAATGACCGCTGGAAACAAACTCCCTGATCTTGGCGGCCAAATCATCGCCAATTCCTGGCAGCCGCGTCAAATCCTCGCCTTTGTCCAGCAAAGAAGCTACATCCTCGGAAAGCTCGCCGAGGATACGCGCGGCATTACGGTAGGCGCGGATGCGGAATGGATTGGCACCCTGAATCTCGAGCAGATCGGCAATTTCCTCGAAAGTGGTGGCGATATCGGCATTGTGGCGCGGCATACAAAGCTCCTTCTAACCAGAGCGCCTAGACAAAAAACATCAAAAACAACTCAACCGGAAACTGTCGTCCAGATCGAGCGGCAGAACCAGCGTGCTGAACTGTGTATTATTCGCTGAGCTACAAAGCGCTTCGCGCTCATTGGGATTATCGCTAAGATTTTGCAGATATTCTGCGTTCAACACGGGTTTTCCGGCCTGAATAAAGGGTTCCAGCGTATCGCACTCATCAAACTCATGACATTGCTCGTTGACACTGAAATCATAAAAATCGACAAGCTCCGGGATTTGTTCGAGATCGTTCTTAAGCCCGACTGACAAACCTCTTTTATGTGCTTCGTTGGCGATGAATTTATTAAACGCCAGTTGGTCTCTCGCCGTCAGGTCAAAGCCGCTGTCGTTTAAATAGCCGTCCATATTGTCCGGCTCCACGCCGTCGCAGCCTTTCTGCAGCGCCAGATTAAGTCTTTCAATCATGATCTCGGCCACATTGGGCGAACGGATATCGAGCCATTGCTCATCCGGCCAGCCATCCAGCAAATCACCCCGTACCGCAGGGTCGAACCTGTCTTTGTCTTCCCTGAAATTCTCATACGAACCCGCCGAAAAATAACAAATGACTTTCTTGCCTGAAGCCTTGAGCGCATTGATCAGCGACACCGGTGAATCGAACAGATCAATATCGTACAATTCAACCGGATAATCGGGATTGACTTCCCCGTTCAACTGCCATTGCCATGATACCGATACCGGCGGCTTGTACCAATCCATTCCGGTGTCAACCGGCAATGCATCCGGATCCAGTACCGGCGCTGCGGACAGGAAAAACAATTCGATATTTGAAAGACTGCTGCTGGTATTGCCATCATAGGCTGTTACCGCAACATAAAACGATGCGCCATCCCAAAGTTCCGCCGACAGCGTAACCCTGTTACCCATATCAATGCTTTGAACACTTTCAGCGCCGGTATACGGATAAGGCGCGTACAACAACCGGTAACCCTGTGCATTGGCAACAGGCGGCCATGCGACTGATACATTGGTGCGGTTTTGTGTTACCTCAATTAAGGGCGGCTCCAGTCCTTGAGTATTGGCAAGCCCGGAAGAAAAAAGAAAAAGAATGATCAACAGGATTTTAATATTTGTTTGCATAAATAATCTTATGTTTTGACATGGATATGCTAATCAAAAATACACTTTAACAGACTAATGCCCCGCCGTTTTTGAAAAAACATGGATCACCACCACACCGAGGACAATTAACCCCATGCCAATAATCGCCGGCATGTCTGGAATTTGCTTGAACATTACGGCGGCGACCAACGCAACCAAAACGATACCCACACCGGCCCAAATCGCATAAGCCACGCCCACGGGGATTGTACGCAACGTCAGTGTTAAACAATAAAATGCAACGCCATAACCCGCCACGACAACAAGACTTGGAATCAGATTGGTGAATTCATGTGACGCTTTCAGCGCATTCGTGGCAATCACCTCGGCAATAATTGCAACAGCAAGATACCAGTAGCCCATGGGCACCCCCTTTCAAATACACGATGAATACCATAAAAGAGTTACCTTATCACCAATAAACTGTGAATTGGGGAGAAAACCCCAACCTACCGCACTGTGCTAAGAAGGCAATTCCTTGACATCTGGATAGATGAATTCTCTGTTTATCCCTCTACTTGCTAGATAAGCTGCGCATTCTTGTTCAGAGCCCGGAGGAATTACAACCTTTATAGCAATTGTCTCTCCAGGATTACTCCATTCCTGTGCTTGCCAAAATTCCAGCAAATCAACCCGCAAGTCCATCTGAGCGAAGTATACAGCTTGTTGGTTCTTTGCTCTTTCGTACGCGATTTGTTTCTTCGGTGAAAACAGAAGGGGCGCGCCATTTGGAAGTCCCTGCTTCATCTGTATACGCACCTTATCTAGAATATCGGCAACGGCTGTTGTTTGTAGTGTTTTCCCTGTCGCCGTAGCATCACAAATAAAGATTGCGCCAGAACCATTTCGTTGTTCGTTCGCAAAATACAGTGCCACCTCACAGCTTTTAGACCAATCAACCAAGTTTGTGCCTTTGAGCGGCAGCTTATCCTCGTTTGGATACTGCTGAAACCGTTTCATCAATTCGAACCAAGGATCGGCGTCGTTTTTTTCTGCCACGAACAGAAGTTCGTCGCTTGGCCCAACTAGCGCTCCGAACTTTAGTAATAACAGGCTAGAAAGTGTTACATTGAGGTCATTTGAATTCCATAGACGTTGCAAAAAGCCTTCCGCAGAATCCATATCGAAAAGTCGCGACTTGACCGATCGCACGAATGTTGAATCTAGTCGCCACTTTCTATGAGAATGTCCTCGAAAAAGAAGAAGCGCGTTGGATTGAACTGCAACTTGTTTCAAATGCTCGAGTTCATCAAGGCACATGTCAAAGGACTGAGGCAGCCATTCACCAGTTTTAGGATGAATTCTCGTGCTTTCATGGATTGGAATGGGATGTTTCATCAATACAGATTCGTTTTTGCGAGGCCTAATATAACATTCAACCCCTGAAATGACATAAATGTAAGCTCTAATTGGTAAATTGGAATGAAACCCCAACAATCGTTAGTTTTGGAGTTTCTACTGTCACCCCAATCTACCGCCTTAAAAACCTTGCTTATTACATGACTACAAACTAGATTGCGCCGTCCTTTAGTGTTGGCTTAAGCGTATAGTTTGGGCATAGCTGTTGATATAAAAACTCCGGTGCAAAGTCAGCACCATTTGGCCAGACGAGCGTATCAATATCTTCATTCACAGATAGCTCAGCAAATCGAGCTTTGTCTCTCAGCGGCTGAAACACCTCGCCCCATAGTTCCTTTTCGAGATCGACTTCGCCCTCAACACCGTCAGCAAATTTCAGCCACACCCGGTAGTCTCCTTGGTACTTAGCTTCTTTAAGTTTCGGTAACATAGCATTACTCCAGTGGTTCAAGGGCACCTCTAAAAATCCATATTTTGTTACAATACTTCGTTGTTCACAAAAATGTTTCCTTACATATCAATCATATGCTGCGTCAACATTTTTTGTTCTAGCCTCGTCTTGTTTAAAACTCTGAATTTTTAGAGATACCCTCAATATGTTTCAACGCCTTTCTATCTCGTGCTAGACCAACACATGTGGTGGTAGACGGTCCTCGATGATCCCGCCTGTATTAATCGCAGTGTTCATTTACAAATATGATCAACAATCTTGGTTGACCGAAAATCCCCTGCATTTGGGAGTCTAAACAAAAAATATTCAAAATCATCTGCATATCAACCAATCACACAAACCGCATCGACAAGTCCACGGCTTGAATATTTTTCGTCAGACTGCCAATGGATATCCTGTCTACGCCGGTTTCAGCGATACGGCGCACATTGTCCAGACTGATATTGCCGGAAGCCTCGAGCAGGATGTTCTTGCCGGATTTTTGGCTGTGATTCCGGCTGATGGCAACCGCGTCTTCCAATAGAATTACTGTAAAATTATCCAGCAGAATCATGGTGGCACCGGCATCCAGCGCCTCCTGTAATTGCGTTATGGATTCCACTTCAATCTGGATGAACACAACTTCGGGCGCAATTTTCAGCGCCTGTTTCAACACCGTTTTTATGCCGCCCGCCGCGGCGATATGGTTTTCCTTGATCAGAATGCCGTCATACAGACCAATGCGGTGATTCACACCGCCACCGCATTTAACGGCGTATTTCTGTGCGATACGCAAGCCGGGCAATGTCTTGCGCGTATCGACAATGTCGGCTTTTGTGCCAGCAACGGCTTTGACATAGCGCCGCGTTACTGTCGCCACAGACGATAAAAATTGCAGAAAATTCAGCGCCGACCGTTCCGCAGTCAATAATGCACGCGCCTGTCCTGTGATTTCGCAGATTTTCTGCCCGATCACAATTTCATCTCCATCCCTGGCAAACCAGCGGATCTGAACATCGGGCGACACTGTCTGGAAACACAGCTCAAACCAGTCTGTACCGCATAACACAGCCGCTTCCCGGCTTACCACATTGGCCGTCAACATCTGCCGCTCAGGTATCAGCTGCGCAGTCAAATCACCTGTACCGATATCCTCCGCCAATGCCATGGCAACGTTGTTTTTTATTTCTTCAAGCAAGCTATCGTATCCTTTGAATATCAAATTCCATCGATCAAAATAATAGTATATCTAAATCCATAGATGGAGATGACAACTGAACACAGTTAAAAAAAACGTTATCACCGCAGCAGCAACGAAGACAGTTTCTCAACGGGCCGCTAAACAGATAAGATAGACATTATCTATCAAAAGGAGAGCATATGTTAAACGTGACGGATCTGCTGATTTACAGTTTCTCGTCGATGCTGGGTCTTGTCGTCATCGGCCTGATCGTATTCTGGTTTATCCAGGACGTTACCCAGAAAAAACATTCCATATTACGTAACTATCCGATTATCGGGCGGCTGCGCTTTTTCTTTGAGCAGCAGGGAAAATATTTTCGCCAGTATTTTTTCTCGAATGACCGGGATGAAATGCCGTTTAACCGGGCTACCCGCAACTGGATATACCGGCACAGTAAAAACAAGGGCGGGTTGGTCGGTTTTGGTTCCACCAACGATTTACGCGAACCGGGTTCCATCATTTTCGTCAATGCCGCCTTTCCGATCCTGGAAGAAGACCAGTTGCCGACACCTCCGCTGCTAATCGGAGAAGGCTATGCGAAATATCCATTTGTGGCAAAATCAATCGTCAATATCAGCGGCATGAGCTATGGTGCGATCTCAAGACCGGCGGTTCGCGCGTTATCACTGGGCGCCGGTGATGCCGGCTGCTGGCTCAACACCGGCGAGGGCGGCCTCTCCCCCTATCATCTCGAAGGCAAATGCGACATCATCATGCAAATCGGCACCGCCAAATACGGTATTCGCGATGAAACAGGTAATTTTTGCCCGAATCGCGCCAAAGAACTGGGTGAAGTCGTCAAGGCATTTGAAATCAAGCTTTCTCAGGGTGCAAAACCAGGCAAGGGCGGTTTATTGCCCGGCGACAAAATCACCGAAGATATCGCCGCAATCCGCGGCATCCCGGCATATCGTGATTCAATTAGTCCAAATCGCCATAAAGACATAGACAACATTGATGAATTACTCGAAAAAATTAACACTATCCGTGAATTGACAGGACGTCCCGTGGGCATTAAGACAGCAATCGGCGGGTGGCATTTTATCAACGAACTGTGCGACTCCATCATACGCAAAGGTCTGGATTACGCGCCTGACTTTATTACCATCGATGGCGGCGAAGGCGGCAGCGGCGCGGCACCACAAACGCTGCTTGATTATGTCAGCCTGCCCATCTCAGAAGCATTACCGCGCGTCGTTGATTCATTGATTGAATCCAATCTAAAAGATCGCATTCGGGTTGTCGCAGCCGGAAAACTGGTTACAGCTGCACACGGCGCCTGGGCACTCTGTGCCGGTGCAGACTTTGTAAATACCGCACGCGGATTTATGTTTTCACTGGGCTGCATTCAGGCGCTGCGCTGCCATAAAAATACCTGCCCAACCGGTGTCACTACGAACAACCCGCGCCTGCAAAAAGGTCTGGTCGTTGAAGAAAAATCTGTCCGCGTTACCAATTACGCCAGAAATTTCAACAAGGAAGTCAACATGATCGCGCATTCCTGCGGATTGCGTCATGCCCGCGAATTCAGGCGCGAACATGTCCGTATTGTCGAAACGGCCGGAAAAAGCACCGCAATGAATATTTTGTATCCTTACCCAAGAGTAAAATATCAATGTCGCAATTTATAGCCCGATCTGAGCAGCTTTATCGCCAGCAGGGATATCGCGACAAAGCACACGGTCACGATGACAAGACTCATATACGGCGGAATATCCGATGCACCGAAAAAGCCGTAGCGAAACCCATCTATCATATAAAAGAATGGATTCAAATGGGATAAAACCTGCCATGCAGGCGGTAACGAATGAATCGAGTAAAAAACCCCGGACAGGAACGTCAATGGCATAATAATAAAGTTCTGAAATGCCGCCAGCTGGTCAAACTTGTCCGCCCAGATACCTGCGATAACACCAAGCGCACCCAGTAGCGCGCTGCCCATCACGGCAAACAGTATGATCCATACCGGCCAATACAGCGGAATATCAAAAAAGAACCATGTCACCAGATAAACCCCGGCACCCACCATCAATCCACGCACGACTGAAGCCAGTATGTACGCCAGAAGAATTTCTCGATAAGTCAACGGTGACAATAACACAAAGACAATATTGCCGCTGATTTTTGACTGGATCATGCTCGACGAAGAATTGGCAAACGCATTTTGCATCACAGCCATCATGACGAGTCCGGGAATCAGGAACACGGTATAGGGTACGCCCTGGTAGGCTTCTATATGGGCTTCCAGTACGTGAAAAAATATCAGCAAATAAAGCAGCGTCGACACTATGGGCGCCAGTACGGTCTGGAAACCCACCTTCCAGAATCGCAACAGTTCTTTGTACAATAACGTCAGAAAGCCGGTCATTATGTCTCGGAAACCGGGTTTTTCATTAAATTTACAAACACAGCTTCAAGATCGGGCTGTAACAGCTGCATCTCCAGAATCTGGATTTTGTTCTCGCGCAATTGCGCAAGAACCGATTCGATCTGCCTATAACTGTCCATTCTCAATTCATAGAAACCATTATGATGCGTTACCTGTTTTTCCTGTAATCCCGGTGGCAGGTTATCCGGTTGCAGTCTCAGGCGTAGCGAATACCCTGCCGTCATGGTGTTGATCAGGCTCTGTATACTGTTCAGCGCAATAACTTTCCCCTGTTTCAACATGGCGACTCGGCTGCATAATGCTTCGGCCTCCTCCAGATAATGCGTGGTCAATACAATGGTATGCCCTTCAATATTAAGCTGTTTAATAAAATCCCAGAGTGACTGGCGCAGTTCCACATCCACACCGGCTGTGGGTTCATCCAGAATAATGACCGGTGGTTTATGGACCAAAGCCTGCGCCACCATGACGCGCCGCTTCATACCGCCAGACAAGGCGCGCATATTGGCATGGGCTTTGTCAGTCAGACCCAGACGCTCGATAATTTCATCAATCCAGGTTTTATTTTTTGAAATGCCGTAATAACCTGATTGAATAATCAAGGTTTCACGAACGGTAAAAAAAGGATCAAAAACAAGCTCCTGAGGGACCACGCCCAATTGCCTGCGTGCAAGACGGTATTGATTAACTACATGGTTTCCCATGACATGGACTGAGCCGCTGTCGGCGAGCGCCAGTCCGGCAATTGTATTGATTAATGTGGTTTTACCGGCGCCATTCGGGCCCAACAGGGCGAAAAACTCACCTTCCCGGATTTCCAAATCGATATGATCCAGCGCGCAGAAAGAGCCAAAGTATTTGCATACTTTTTTAACTTCTATGGCTAGTACGCTATCCATATAATATTGCCTGGTTCAGTGAGTTTGTCAGTGTACGTGGCAAGGCGTGCCTTGCTGCATAACACCGCGGCAACGCTGTACCTGACAAGATCATATGGATAGAGTGCTAATGTACTAGGGACATTCAATGAATCATTCGATAAAGCAGTGCCGGGATCATTCCCCGATTTCCGGTTTTTTTTGATTTGATAATGGTATGATGAATTCTGTTACGCCATAAAGCTGCATCAGGCTCTCCAGGCTTGCGGACAAATGAATAAACTCCAGACGACAATTTTTTTTGTTTGCTTCACGCAACCATTCCAGCAACATACTTACAGCTGTTGAATCGACTTCAGTGATCTGCTGTAGACTGATTTGCAAATTGCCATTTTCCAGCAGTGCAAGCCCCTTTTCTGTCAAATCAACGACATTATTGATATTGACAGGGCCTTGCACAATAATGGTATTTCCCTCTCGCCGCAACATTCCGGAGTATTTGTTCTCAATTTACCAAGAAAAGCTTTCTACTACTTTCCTTCCAGCGAACGGTTTTTATCTGATAATGTTTTAATGAGTCCTTCAACACCCCCTCTACGAATCTGACTGTTGAAAGAACCGCGATAATTTGTCACCAGACTAACGCCGGCAACGGTCACGTCATAGACTTTCCAACCCTCAGGCCCTTTTTCCATACTGTAATCGATAGGCACAGGCTCTTTGCCACTGCCCTGATTGATGATTGTTCTTACTGTGGCATCGACTCTGTCACCCAATTCCCTGATGGGATTGACTGTTACCCTTTCATCACGATACGTTGTTAATGCATTGGAATACGTCCTGACCAGCAGTGTCCTGAATTCATTTACCAGCACATCTTGCTGCTCAGGAGCGGCAGAAGACCAGTGTTTACCCATGGCCAGCCGCGTCATGCGCGTAAAGTTAAAATGCGGCAGGATTTTAGTTTCAATCAAATCCAGCATTCTCTCTTTATCCTCACCTATTTTGTCATCCTTACCGATAATCTCAAGGACTTCTTGAACGGTTTTATCAACTAACCGGTCCGGCTCCATCATCGACCATGCCGGGAACACAAGCAGGAAAGTAAACAAAAACGCGACTAAACCAAGAAATCTTTTCATCGTCCCCTCACAATTTCATTCAATATTTTATTTTAAAAGTCACACAACAACTTTTAACAGTCAATTTTACATGATTTGATTAAAATGCGTTATCTTCCGAAGCCTTATCAAACAAGAAACGCCCGATCATTTCTTCCAACACCATGGCGGAATTGGTTTTCATGATTGTATCACCTTCTTTGAGCATCCCCTCATCGCCACCCGCGGCCAATCCGATATACTGCTCTCCCAACAGGCCAGCGGTCAATATGCTGGCGAAAGTATCCTTGGGAAATTGAAAACGGCTATCGATATTCATGGTAACCACTGCATCGTAGGTTTGCGTGCTGAACTGGATAGCAGTCACACGGCCGACGACAACACCCGCGCTCTTGACGGGCGCCCTGATCTTCAGTCCACCGATATTCTCAAAATTCCCCTGGATAACATAACTGTCCGCTACGCCGTAGGTATTCAGATTGCCCACCTTCAGACTCAAAACCATTAATGCGCCGATCCCGGTCATGACAAACAATCCTACCCATAAATCCAATGTCGCTCGTTGCATCTGCCTAAAGTCCTCTAAACATGAAAGCAGTCAAGATAAAATCAAGTCCCAGTATTGCCAGTGATGAAGTTACAACAGTCCGCGTCGTAGCACCAGAAACGCCTTCTGCCGTTGGTGGCGAATCATAACCTTCGAACACCGCTATGGCCGTTACCGCCACGCCAAAAAAGCAGCTTTTAATAAAACCATTCAGAATATCAATTCTAAAATCAACATTGCTTTGCATTTGCGACCAGAAAGACCCTTCATCAACGCCGATGAATATTACGGCAACCAGATAACCTCCAAATACACCCATTACAGAAAATATGGCCGCCAGCAACGGCATGGATATGACACCTGCCCAGAACCGGGGTGCTACTACCCGTGCGACTGGGTCAACAGCCATCATTCCCATCGCTGTCAATTGCTCGGTCGCTTTCATCAGTCCAATTTCAGCAGTGATAGCCGAACCGGCCCGGCTGGCAAATAACAATGCAGCCACAACAGGCCCCAGTTCGCGCACCAACGATAACGCAACCAACGTTCCCACAGCCGTTTCCGAGCCATATTTCTGCAAGGTCTCATACCCTTGCAAACCCAGCACCATGCCGACAAACAGGCCTGAAACCACGATAATGATAAGCGATAAAACACCGACATAGTATAGCTCACGTATCACCAGCCCAAATCGGCGCAGACTGGTAGCCGATTTCATCAATACCAATAGAAAAAAGCGCGTGGCACGACCAAGCCGCCAGATACCTTCCAGGGTACGGTGGCCAATGCCCTGTAAGCTGGAAACAATACGCTTAGGCAACGGTATTCTCCAGACTCAAATCCTGACTATACGCCCGTGCAGGATAATGAAAGGGCACAGGTCCATCAACTTCACCATGAACAAATTGATGCACAAAAGGCGCAACAGATTGCCGCACCTCATCAGGTGTACCATGCGCGGCAATGACGCCATCGGCAATAAAATAAACATAATCAACAATGCTGAGCGATTCCTGCACATCATGCGTGACGATAATAGAGGTCATTCCCAGTGTATCCGTTAAACGGCGGATCAGGCTACCAATTACGCTCAGGGAAATCGGATCCAGACCGGTAAAAGGCTCGTCAAACATCATCAACATCGGATCGAGCGCAATAGATCGCGCCAGCGCAACGCGACGGGCCATACCGCCTGACAATTCCGCAGGCATCAAATGATACGCACCGCGCAGTCCCACGGCATGCAACTTCATCAGCACCAGATCGCGGATCATCGACTCCGGTAAATTGGTATGTTCACGCATTTGAAAAGCGACATTATCAAAGACAGACAAATCTGTGAACAGCGCGCCAAACTGAAACAGCATACCCATTTTCCGGCGCATTTCAAACAATGCATCGCGGTCAAGTTCATGAATTACCTGCCCTGAGACCTTGACATAACCGGATGATGGCACCACTGCACCACCTATTAATTTCAACAACGTTGTTTTGCCCGATCCGCTCCCACCCATGATAGCAATCAGTTGACCGCGTTTCATGGTCATGTTGATTCCGTTCAGAATCGCACGCGTATCATACGAAAAATTCAAATCACTGATTTCAACTAAAGTGTCGGTAGTCATTTTGCAGTGGATATACCGCTCAAGCGGCCATTGGTTAAGGAGAGATTGCAGATTTTAATATAGTTTATGGAAATACATGGAATTTTTCCGGCCAGCGATAAAAAAATTATCTGGTTCTGATATCCCGCAGGTAAACCTGAAGATCTTTTTTTATTTCGGGTGCCAGCAAATACAATCCAATAATATTCGGTATTGCCATGGCAAACACCATCGAATCAGTAAATAAAATAATATTAGACAACTGGGTTGCCGAACCAATCACGATGAATAAACAAAACATAATCTTATAAATGTTTTCAACAATATCATATTCTCCAAAAAGATACGTCGCGCATTTCAACCCATAATATGACCATGAAATCATGGTTGAATAGGCGAACAGGAAAACAGTCACTGCCAATACATACGGGAACCATGAAATTCCGGAAGCAAATGCGCGCGAAGTCAGTTCCACGCCTTCAATACCATTCCCTTCAACGTAAGTGCCCGAAATAACGATAACCAGCGCCGTTACCATACAAATAACCACGGTATCGATAAAAGGTCCCAGCATGCCAACCATACCCTGGCTGACCGGCACGTCCGTTTTCACCGCACTGTGTGCAATTGCGGATGAACCAAGGCCCGCTTCATTAGAAAAAGTGGCCCGTTGCACACCCATCAGCAAAGCGCCCATCAATGCACCGATCCCGGCCTCAGGATAAAGCGCCAATTCAAAAATAGTCTGTACGGCGCCGGGTATTGCCTCGTAATGTACGCCAATAACCACTAAACCCGCCACGATATAGGTAATGGCCATAACCGGGACTATACTACTGGCAACCGCTGCAATCCATTTAATACCACCCAGAATGACCAACCCAACAAGCAATGCCATAAAAACACCAAACAGCCACCCTCTTTCAGCCAGAAAGCCTGTCTCGCCACCGGTAACAACCAAAGCCTGTTGATACGCCTGATTCGCCTGAAACAGTCCACCCGCACCGATTGCGCCGCCAACACAGCAGAGCGCGAACAAGCCGGCCATGAATTTACCGACTTGCGGCTTATGAAGTTGATCAAAAGCTGCTCTCAGATAATACATCGGGCCACCCGAAATCGCTTCAGGGTGTTTTTTCGAACCATGCTGCCGGTATTTGACGCCCAGTGTAACTTCGACGAATTTTGTCGACATACCCAGTACACCCATTATCGCCATCCAAAATGCAGCGCCTGGACCGCCAACAGAAATGGCTACGGCCACGCCTGCAATATTGCCCAACCCAACGGTTCCAGATAGGGAAGTCATAAGCGCCTGGAAACGGTTGATTTGCCCATCCACATTCTGGTGGTCGTATTTGCCACGCAAAACATCAATACCATGGGCAAAACAACGCACATTAATAAAACCAAAATAAACGGTAAAAAAAAGTGCTGCGACGACAAGCCATATCAGAACCAGTTTAATTTCCAGGCCTAGCAGCGGAATGCTATAAAAAATGACTGAGGCAACGGCATTTGAGACCGGCTCAAACGCTGTATCGATTATCTTATCGATTTCCATAAGGCTCAATAAACTCCTTTATCGTGTTGCTTTGTCAGCCAGATTGATTTACTGCAATACATTCAGATAACTAAAAATGTTTGATCGGTTGAAAGTAAAGCTGAAAACTGCTCTTTACTCAGACATTGTGACTTAAATTCAGTGATTAAAATGTCATTGACTTACACACGAGAATAACGACCAACGACCAATACTACCAATACTGATACTTTCTTTTCTTCGAAATTATTTTAATCCTTTAGCACCATTTAAATTCAAAATTTTTTTATTGTGCCATATTTTTTTTCTAAAGCCTATTTTACGATCAAGCCAAAACCATCCATATACATCCCTATCTAAAACCGCATAATTTACAACCACATGAATATTAGACAGAAAAAATTTATTTTCTTTTGTATGTTTCTCATTCTCAATCTGAACGTATTTCCAGTCTTCAGCACCGAAATATTCCGTAGCGAAGATGCCACTGGCCGAGTTACTTATACCGACAAAGCCACAGAGGACGGCAGACAAGTAAAACTGTCCAAACGGGTTTACCGTCACCTGCATCTCGTAAAAAGCGTATATGATGGCGATACTATCGTTTTGGAGAATGGTGAGCGCGTCCGGCTACTCGGTGTCAACACACCTGAAGTTGAAAGCCGTCACCGTGCAAGCGAACCGGGTGGCAACGACGCTAAAGCGTGGCTTCAGAACCAACTTCAAGGCCAAAAGGTTTATCTTGAATATGATCTGGAAAAACATGATAAATACCAGCGATTACTGGCACATGTTTTTTCGGCAGACGGAAAACATATCAATCTGGAATTACTCAAAAATGGGTTGGCTTTTGTAAACGTTATTCCGCCCAATGTACGTCATGCTGACAAATTTAACAAGGCACAATTACAGGCTGAAAACAATAAACTGGGTATTTGGGAATTACCCCACTACCAAGCCCGTTCTCTCTCACTGATATCATCAGACGACAAAGGCTGGAAACGTTATATCGGAACACCGCAAACCATTCAGCAAAACCGCAAATTCACTTATCTGGTGTTCAATGATCAGGTCAACATACGCATCGCTAATGACAACCTGCAATTCTTTCCTGCGTTGGAAACATATCTCGGAAAAACGGTGGAAATACGTGGCTGGATATCTCGAAGTAGAGAAAAATTCTCATTCCAGATATACCACCCCAGTGCACTGATAGTTCAGTAGCTGATAAGAAATCTCAACTACTTGACAGGCTGTCAGATACTATCTGCTATCGCTACTGTATTGAAAACAGGTTCAAAATGCTCATTGAGCATGCATAAATGCGTGCTAAAAACTTCCATACCGGGAACGCCTTTGCCAGCTGATTTTAGGAATAATCAATCCCAGCAATAAACCGCCTAGTAAAACCAGCGCACCGGTTATAAACCAGTCCTTTTCATTACTGTTATTCAATGCACTATATTGTTCCTGCAATGTCTTAAGCTCTGATTTAGCTTCAACAAATTTTTGATGCAGTTGTTTATTCTCCGCATCTATTGCCAATACATTAGCAGCGGTGCTTTTGATTTCATTCAATTGATCCTGCAGCTGTTTTTTTTCCTGCACGAGGTGCGTAATCCGATTGTTAACATTCTCGTATTCTGTTTTAATTAAATTCAACTGGTTACGTATGCTGGCATTTTGCGGTTCTTTATTGGTAACCTGTTTAACCAGATTTTCCAGTTGCACCCTGGCCGCAGGTTCGCGCATCAGATATCGGCTTAATACCCAGCCTTCAACACCACCATTCGTGCGCACCAGGGAATAACCATTTTCTTCATCCTGTTCAAGGACCTCAAGCGCCGCGCCACTTTTTATCATCCGCTGGATGGCATGATTCCCGCTGGGACCGGTACGCAATGTAATTTCAAAATTATCAGTTACATAACGCTGCTCTGCAATTGCCATCGTCGATACAAGCAGACAGCCGGCAGAAAAAAAGATACATATAATGAAACTGTTTATTTTCATAACGTTTGATTCAAGGATTTTAAAAATTGAACAGGCAGACAAATTTGTCTGATTCCCGTGCCACTCTGATACTAGTACGTTCTTTTTTTAGGTGGAAACGAATCTACCGTCAATGGTTTCAAGCGCACCGGCTTATAGTCCAGGTGATTGTCTTTGCTAAAAAACAACGTATGCTTCAACCAATTATCATCATCGCGCTCGGGAAAATCATCACGTGCATGTGCACCACGACTTTCACGCCGCGCTTCTGCAGAGATCATCGTGGCAATAGCCACTTCTTTCATATTGTCAAGTTCCAGCGCCTCTATCCGCGCCGTATTGAATACCTTGCTCTTGTCTTTGATTTCAGTGCGACTTACACGTTCGGCTACTTCCTTGATTTTTTTCACCCCCTCCAGCAGCGTATCTTCAAAACGGAATACCCCGCAGTAGGCTTGCATCGTTTTACAGAGCGCACCCGTCACTTCTGCGACATTTTCACCATTAGTCTGGTTTTCCAGACGTTCGAGCCGTACCATCGTTTTATCCGCAACATTGGATGGCAGCGGTTTATGGTGTGGATTTCTCTCCAGATCCTCAATGACCTGATTTGCAGCAGCACGACCAAAGACGACAATATCCAGCAAAGAGTTTGTTCCCAGCCGATTTGCGCCATGAACGGACACACATGCGCATTCACCCACTGCGTAAAATCCGGTAACAATTTCTTCTGGCCCTGTTTTGTAGGGTGCCACCACCTGTCCAAAATAATTTGTCGGAATACCACCCATCATATAATGCGCTGTCGGCACGACAGGAATCGGATCGTGAATCGGGTCAACATGCGCAAACTTCATTGCCAACTCACGAATGCCGGGCAACCGGGACTTGATAATTTCCGCACCCAAATGGTCCAGCTTTAACAGCAAATGATCATTCTCGTCACCACAACCGCGTCCTTCCTTGATTTCAATCGTCATCGAACGCGCCACCACGTCGCGGCTGGCCAGATCCTTGGCATTGGGCGCATAGCGCTCCATAAATCGCTCACCATCCTTATTAATCAGATAACCACCTTCACCCCGCACAGCCTCGCTGATCAATACACCGACGCCATGAATGCCTGTAGGATGGAATTGCCAGAATTCCATATCCTCTAGCGGAATACCCGCGCGCGCCGCCATACCCAGTCCATCGCCGGTATTGATCAAAGCATTGGTATTTGCCTGATATATCCGCCCGCCGCCACCCGTTGCAAATAAAGTGGCTTTGGCCTGCAGGATCATCACCTCACCCGTTTCCATCTCCAACGCCGTAATACCGAGCACATCACCCTGTTCGTCACGAATCAGGTCCAGTCCCATCCATTCGACAAAAAACTGGGTATTCGCACTGACATTACGCTGATAAAGTGTATGCAACAGCGCATGACCGGTCCGGTCTGCCGCTGCACAGGATCGCGTTGCCTGCGCACCGCCAAAATGTTGCGATTGCCCGCCAAACGGGCGTTGATAGATCTTGCCATTCTCAAGCCGGTCAAACGGCATGCCAAAGTGTTCCAGTTCATAGACTACTTCGTTGGCCTGACGACACATAAATTCAATGGCATCCTGATCGCCGAGGTAATCTGAACCCTTCACCGTATCGTACATATGCCAATGCCAGTTGTCTTCGGTAACATTACCCAGCGAAGCAGCGATCCCGCCCTGCGCTGAAACGGTATGCGATCTTGTTGGAAAAACCTTGGACACTACAGCCACCTTGAGGCCTGCTTCTGACAATTGCAATGCTGCACGCATACCTGCACCACCAGCGCCGACAATCACCACATCGAATTTTCTTTTTACGATTGCCACATTATCTCCATAAAATTTCAGCTGTCCAAATCAGGTAGGCAAACAGAGAAACGATTACCAGAATCTGTAATATCAAACGAATGGCTGTTGGCTTGACATAGTCCATTAAAACATTCCGCACACCGACCCATGCATGCCAAAACAAAGCTGCAAAGAACAAAAAAGTAGCAATACGCATCCACTGATGGTTAAAAACCGCCACCCAGGATGCATAATCCTGTGGCGCAACAACAAACACTATCCCAGCTAAAAGCAGAATATAAGCAGCCATCAAAACGGCGGTCACACGTTGCACCAGCCAGTCTCTCAACCCATAGTGCGCGCCTGTAATCATGCGACTGGATTGTTTTACCATAGTCTGGCCCCTACTAATATTGACAGAAAAATACTGATCGCCAGAACCCATTTACTGCTGGCACGGGCCTGTGCAAGTGAAATACCATAATGCAGATCGAGCGCAAGATAACGTATCCCCGCACAAAGATGATGCAGACAAAGCCAAACAAAAAAGATAAGAATCAGTTTCAAGGCAGGACTTTGAAACGTCGTTTGCAGCGCCTCAAAGCTTTCGGGTGATTCCAGCATCATTTGCAGGCCACACAGTATGAAGGGAATGCCCGGAAAAAAAAGCAACACACCACTGACACGATGGAGGATCGACACAATGGCCGGCAACGGCTGGCTGATCTTAAACAGATTGAGATGCTTGGGGCGTTTATTCTGGAGTTTCGCTTCCATGCACGAGACCTTAATGTTATAAATTCGAAAGCAAAGTTGACTTGCTATGCGCATAATAAGTTTATTCTGTTATACACCATGATACAAGTCGAATGTAGAGAACTGTAGAGAACAAAAAAAACTGTCCGGGTATGTAGCAAATGATTTGTCCGGATTATCGTTATCCCAGGAGAGATAATGATGAAACGAACAAAAAACCGCAGGAAAGATGGACAATTTCTTCACTACAAAACCTTATCTGACAGCTGGCATGTGAGCGGAAATTGTCCTATGATTGTTTGTTCGGACATGGTTTCAATTAAATGAGTAGGTAAGGAACGACAGGAAATGGAATGGTTGTCAATCATTGTCATGCTGACAATAGCATGTTTGGTTTCGTGGTATTTTTTCTCTGGTCACGATTCGCTTGAACCCGGGCAGTTAGCCCCTGATTTTAAATTAACCGACCAAAATGGAAATTTGCAGAGACTCGCCGATTTCAGGGGAAAATGGCTGGCGTTATATTTCTACCCAAAGGATGGCACCCCGGGCTGCACCCGCCAGGCCTGCGCTTTTCGAGATGACCTGAGCAAGCTCAAGGCACTGGACGCCGAAGTAGTCGGTATTAGCGTGGATACGATCAACAGTCATGTTAATTTTGCACAGAAATTCGGCTTGCAGTTCCCACTGCTGGCCGATACGGCTGCAGAAACGGCTACACACTATCATTCCCTATTGAACCTGGGTATTGTTAAATTCGCAAAACGAAATACTTTCTTAATTGACCCGTTTGGTAGAATTGCCAAGGTATATCTTTCAGCAAACGCTAGGCACAATTCAAGTGAAATTGTTTCTGATTTAAAGCGTCTAAAAGATATGAATAATCTATACCTTTAAATTGGCATCATAGACCGGAAATAATTTGATTGATTTTAATTTATTAAGAATCACAAGATTGAAGCCGAAAATGTACCCTACTTATTGAGGGCAGGAGTAAAATTATAATGGCAAATTTTACAGAAAAACAATTAGCACAGATCAAATCAGCTTTGCATAAACGGTATCTGGAACTACAGGAAGAGATTCGCAGTGAACTCGTGCAAAGCAATGAGGAATTCGATATTCATCAGGCAGACGATCTCAATAACATTCTGGCTGATGTTGATACTGCGCTGGTTGATAAGCAAATCAATGAAATGCGCGAACTTGAAATGTCTGAGAAATATCTGATGGAACTTGAATTTGGTGATTGTGTAGACTGTGGAGAAGAAATTGGATTTGAGCGATTAATCGCGAATCCCTCAGCACAACGTTGCATTGAATGTCAAAGGAGATATGAGAAATTATATCCACACGATTCAAATCCATCTTTATAACGCAGATATTGTCCCGCTTTATTTCTTGTTCTCGCCTAAACGCTGAGCTTTGAGCAAAACCATTACCGCGCCACCGCCACCATTTTCAGGACCCGCCTGACAAAAGGCGAGCACAATCTGATGCTGTGCCAACCAATTGCCAATATTGTTTTTTATTACTGGCGTTCGGTCTTTAGAACTGAGTCCTTTGCCATGTATGATCTGCACACACCGGAAATTTCTTTTTTGAGCACCATTCAGGAATGCTTCCATTTGGCGTTTTGCGGCTTCTTGGGTAAATCCATGTAAATCCAAACTATCCTGGATAGGCCAATAACCACGTTTTAAACGACGCAGCGTTTGTCGTGATACGCCTGGCCGAATAAAAGACCATCCATCACCTGCTTCAATCTCCAAAGTAAATTCACTGGTATCGGTATCGAATTCACAAAATTGCTCGCAGGTGCTTTTACGCCGCGGCACCGGCTCCGGTTTTAACGGCTTCAAAATCGTTTTATCAGACGCGGTTATAGGCGCAACATCTTGCATGGCCGCACGAAACAAAGCTTTGTCATCTCTATCAACAAGCGTTGGACTATTCTTTTTCGTCATTTTATCGGTCGATTCATATATAGGCTGACAGAATTATTGCGTATGATCGAAGTATTTTTCGGCGTCCAATGCTGCCATACAGCCACTTGCTGCACTGGTTACTGCCTGTCGATAGATATGATCCTGTACATCTCCTGCCGCAAATACGCCCGGAATGCTTGTTGCAGTTGCATTACCCTGATTTCCGCTACGTGTAACAATATAACCGTTTTCCATTTCCAACTGGTCGGCAAAAATATCTGTATTAGGTTTATGCCCAATGGCGATAAAAACGCCATGCACATCAATTGTTTTGGTGGATTCATCTTGTGTGCTTTTGATATGTATACCGGTTACGCCAGAATCGTCCCCGACAACTTCTTCAAGCACATAATTTAATTCCAGTTTGATATTGCCTTTCTCGGCTTTCTCCATCAGTTTATCAATAAGAATCTTTTCCGAACGGAACTGTTCCCGCCGATGGACCACTGTGACATTTTTAGCAATGTTGGAAAGATAAAGTGCTTCCTCAACAGCAGTATTGCCCCCACCAATAACGGCAACATCCTGCCCCTTGTAAAAAAATCCGTCGCAAGTAGCACAGGCCGATACACCGCGGCCCATATATGCTTCTTCAGAAGGTATTCCAAGATATTTTGCAGATGCGCCCGTGGCGATAATCAGCGCATCACATGTGTATGTTCCCTGGTCGCCCGTTAATGTAATCGGTTTTTCCTTGAGTCTGGCAGTATGGATATGATCGAAAATAATTTCCGTATTAAATCGTTCAGCATGCTTTTGGAAGCGTTCCATAAGCTCCGGACCTTGCACCCCCATGGCGTCGGCTGGCCAGTTATCAACATCTGTAGTGGTCATCAATTGGCCGCCCTGCTCCAGGCCGGTGATAATGACAGGATTTAAATTTGCACGCGCTGCATAAACAGCAGCAGTATAGCCGGCAGGGCCGGAGCCGAGAATTAGAAGTGGACAATGTCTTGGTGTCGTCATAATTTAAACCTGTTTCCGTATAAATCTGTAAACTATACTGAGTAATGCTGATGATCTCAAGATTCAATTTTCGTTTAAGCGTATTCATTAAAAAAGCTTAAAATTGGGTAAAACTCAGCAACAAATAAATGCCCAATGTCACCCAAGCACTTTTAAAAATTGAGAAATGATGAAATATGTTGATTCAAGGGAATTTGAAGCGGGGTTTCGAAAGAATATATGACTTATGTGAAGTGAAATACTCGCGTAAAATATGAACCTTCTGGATATAACGCCCTGGTAGCTCAGTGGATAGAGCAACCCCCTCCTAAGGGGTAGGTCGCACGTTCGATTCGTGCTCAGGGCGCCAAAAAATCAATATACTAAGGGTATATTGTTTGAAATTATCGCTATTTAAGCAACCCACTTCCTGCCATGACTCGCATATTCCAGCATCAGATAAAACACATTGTCACATTTCTCCCGGAATAGAACACGGTCATAGCTCTCAGGCAGGTTGTTATCCAGCACTTCGGCAACAGCCGAGCGCACTCGCTCCTTCGTCTGGGTATCTTTATACCAGTCCTGCACCAGCACCCTGGGGTGTTCTTCCTTCAAGCGTTTCAATAATGATTTTGCTGCGAGCTTTACCTTTTGCGTTTCCTCCTGCGTCATCTTGTCTTTCTTCAACAAGTCGAGAATCTCCAGTTCGTCCTCCGTAAGACCTTCGCGGATGTGACGTTCATCTTCCGCATGCAAGTCTTCAGCATATTGCATCAGTTCTTCGTAGTAGTTTTCGGTGGAGGAACCGCCGGTGTTATATTGATCAATGATCTGCTGCAGCCGCTGCGCAAAATCGGTGCGCGTTGCGTTCTGTTGCAGCATCTGTTCGATTTTGTGTTGCAGAAAGGCGCGAAGGTCTGCAATTTCAATGTTCTTGTAGGTCGCCTGCTTGAATTCCTCGCGCAGTTTGTCGAAGTTGATCCTGCTCAAGTCCCAGTTTTTGCCTTTCTTGACGATCTGGTATTCCGCGTTGTGTTCGCGCACCTTAAACGCCTCGGCGTCGTTCACCACCACGCTCTCATCCAGCAGTTCGGCGATTTTCCGGCTGATTGCATCGATATCCTTCTGTTCGATCAGGCTGTCTATCACGCCGCGCAGGTACTGGAACACCGCCACCTCGCGTCCTTTGCCACGCTCTAGCACTTCCGGCTTGCAAGCTTCGTACAGCGACGTGATGGTGTTCTCGTAAACGTTAAAAGACTTGCGCCACTCGTCGTTTGCCAGCAGAGTATCGGCGAAGTGGTTAAACCTGCCCAGTTTCTCGAACACATCGTTGCCAGCCAGCACCTCGCGCAACGGAATCTCTTTCTCGTGACAGAATGTCAGGCCCTGTTCAATGGCGTCATCCAGCAATTTGAACAGCTCTACCTTCTCACGCACCGGCGCTTCGTCATCTTCGTTCCGACCCTGTGCATAATCTTTCAGCGCCAGTTTCATATTGCGGAACACGTTGTAATAATCCACGACCTCGCCATTCCTTTTCTCGACACCGTTGATCTTCCATGATGTCACGCGGTTGGCGCGCGCAATGGTCTGCATCAGCGTGTGTCCTTTCATTGGCTTGTCGAGGTACAGTGCCGAAACCGTCGGCGCGTCGAAGCCAGTCAGCCACATCGCACAGACGAACACGAGTTGCAGCGGATGTTCCGGGTCTTTGAAGTTGTATTCGATATCGTGACTGTGTTCGTCGAGTTTATTGATGCGCGTACGGTGCGGTTTGATATCCAGCCCCCGGTCGGCAAATTTCTTCTCTTCGTCCGCTTCTTCACTGATAACCACTGCCATTTCCACTGAACGCATGTATTCCACAACTTGACCCAACCGCCGCTTTTCAATGTCGTTACCGGTATTGGCGATGATTCCTTTCAGGTTCCTGATTTCCTTCTTCCATAGATTCTGTACCTTATCGCACATTTTCACGGCAGTGTATTTGTCTACCGTTACCACCATGCCCTTGCCCAGATAGCCGCGCCGGGGAAAGTGGTACACGATGTCCTGCGCGATCTTGTCCAGCCGGTCGTCACGGGTGATGACTTCCAGTTCAGTGGCGAATTTCTTTTCCAGCTTGGCCTGTAGCACCTCGTCCAGGTTTTCATCCTCAAGCAGTTCATAAAACTCTTCACTCAGGTTATCGTTCTGGTTCTTCACTTCCGGCACGCGCTTTTCGTAAAACAGCGGTACCGTCGCGCCGTCATCCATGGACTGCTGGAAGCTATATTCCGACACGTAATCACCAAACCACGCATTGGTCTTGCGCTCGCGCCCTAGCAGCGGCGTACCGGTGAATGCGAGATACTGCGCACGAGGCAAGCCCGCCCGCATATTCTCGGCCAGCGATTTATATTGCGTGCGGTGCGCCTCGTCCACGATCACGATGATGTCGTTTCGCTCGGACAGCAGCGGATAAGCTTGTCCCTGCGGCCAGCGGAATTTCTGGATCAACGTAAATACCAGGCGTTTGTTCTGACCGAGGAACTTGCGCATCTCCTCACCGCTTCCAGGTTGTGCGGTTTCATGTTTCTGCACTGTTTCGGTATTGAGGAAATTGCGATAAATCTGTCCGTCCAGATCGTCGCGGTCGGTCACCACTACGAACGTGAAATTGCCCGTCTGCTTACGGAAGATTTTGCGCGTATAGAAGATCATCGAGAAGCTCTTGCCCGAGCCCTGCGTGTGCCAGAAAACACCCAGCTTGCCCGCCAGTTCGCCGCGCTTGAGGAAAGTGCCGTAGGCGCGGTTCACGCCGATGAACTGGTGATTCTGCGCGATGATCTTCGAGCTGTCCTTGTAGTAAAGAATGAAATTCTCGACGTAATCGAGCAGGCGCTGGCGCGGCAGCAGTCCGGCAATCACGCCCTCCAGGCTGGTGCCCTGCTCGCGGATCGCGGCGCGGTCTATTTTCTCCCGCTCGTCATCGGCGCGCAGCCAGTTGAAGAAATGTTCCCACTGCGCTGTGATGCTGCCCACCCGGGTCTCGATGGCGTTGGACAGCACGCAGAACGCGTTGGTCAGGAATAGTTGCGGAATCTCCGCCTTATACGTCGTCAGGTTGTCGTCGTAGGCGTTACGCAGTCGGACATTCGAGTTCTTAAGCTCGATGAATACCAGCGGAATGCCATTAACGTAGAGCAACACGTCAGGTCTGCGAAAACCGCGCTCGCCCTTGATCCAGAGCTGGGTCACCGCGAGGTAGTGGTTGTTTTCCGGTGCATTGAAATCCATCACGTAAACGCGCTCCTGCTGACGTTTCCCCTGCGCATCGTCGAATTCCACCGGAATGCCGTCGCGCAGCAGACCGTAGATTTCCTTGTTCGCCGCGATCAGCGTCATGGCTTGCCGCCGGTCGAGCAATTGCTCCAGCGCACTGTCGATCACTGTTTCCGGGATGTCCCTGTTCATGCGGATCGCCGCTTCGCGCACCCGGTCAGCCAGAATCACCTCGCGCTTGCTGGCACGGTTCGAGCCGTCGTTCAGATCTTCCGCATTTTCCGTATAACAGTCGAGCGCATCGAAACCGTGCAGATGCTGAAGTTTCTGCACCAGGGCCTGCTCGATCTGGTCTTCGGAAATATAATTAGGCATCCATTCAAACCCTAACGCAGCTCAGGTTATTCAAGTTTAACTTACCACTCCCGTTAGTTAAAGGAAATCTATTTTCCTTAACTAATGAACGTTTAAGTAACGATTAGAATTTCAGCGCTTCCCTATCCGTTATTTAGACTCTCTGCACTCCGCTCTGTGCAGAGCCTCAGGAGAAATTTTGCAGCGCTCGGATTTCTCATTTTCGTTCGGAATACAACTTTGTCATTTCGACTGCAAGGAGAAATCTTTTTCCCATTCCAGACTCAAATCCTTCCATTCAGGATTTACAGCAATCACCAATCGATCCTTTTTCTCACGCCGCCATTTTTTGATCTGTTTTTCCCGTTCAATCGCCGCCAGTACATCGGACGTCATTTCAAAATACACCAGCTTATCCACGTTATACTTTTTGGTAAATCCTTCGACCAGCTTATTTTTGTGCTCATAGATCCGGCGTTGAAGATGATTGGTGACGCCGACATACATCACCCGGTTGTTCCAATTGGTCAGCAAATAAACATAGTAAGTTTTGCTCATTGGGCTCACTTCTCAATTTCAGAACAGCCTATAAACCTATCATTCCTTTCTCACACTATCATGTTCCATACTGCCATTCCACTCCTGCGCTGTTCGCAATCATTCGCTCCTGCGCTGTTATTCTACTCATCACCGTCATCCCACTCTTGTACGATCATTTCGCCCCTGCACTGTCATTCCGAACGTAAGTGAGGAATCTGAGCCACAATATAAGATTTCTCCATGCTGTCGAAATGACAGCTGCCCGTAACTGCCTTTGGAAATAAAATTAGGCATTCATTCAAACCCTAACGCAGTTCATGTTATTCAAGTTTAACTTACCATGCCCGCTAGTTAAAGGAAATCGATTATCCTTAACTAATAAACAGATTTAAGTAACGATCGAAGACATACGTTCGTCCGCGCAATTGCCCGCTGATTTCTTTTAGCAGGCCAAGCCGCTCAAAATCCCGGATCAGCGCGTTGGCGGTGGGCGTACTGACCGACAAGGCCGCTTCAATAGCGCTGGCTGAGACGAGCGGTTTGCGGTACAGCACATTCAACAGATTCCGCGCATTCGCGGCGCGCTTGCCCAAATCAAGCACACGATGCTCCATCTCGTTGCGCAACAATAAAATCTGCCGGAACACATCGCGCCCTTTGTTGGCAGTTTCCGCCAATCCCCGCAGAAAGAAGCGCACCCAGTGGATCAAATCGTTGGCAACACGCACCCGCATCAACGCATCGTAATAGCTAGTCCGGTTGCGTTCGAAAAAATCCGATAAATACAGCGAGGGCTTGGCCAGCAAACCGTGGCTGACCAGATACAGTGGAATCATCAGCCGTCCGATACGGCCATTGCCGTCGAGAAAGGGGTGAATCGTTTCAAACTGGTAATGGCTGATTGCCACCCGGATCAAATGCGGCACCACGATTTGTTCGTTATGCCAGAACGCTTCGAGATCGCTCATCAGGTCGGGAACGCCGTCCGAATGTGGTGGAATAAACACCGCATCGGTCAGACTGGAACCGCCGATCCAGTTCTGACTGCTGCGAAACTCGCCGGGTTGCTTGTGTTCGCCGCGTACGCCGCGCATCAAGGTTTCATGCGTTTGTTTCAGCAACCGGTTCGACAACGGCAGCCGCTTTAATTCAGCGATAGCGCCATTCACCGCATCGATGTAATTGCGTACCTCGCGCCAGTCGTTGCGTTTTTCCGGCTGAATCTGATCTTCCGGCATCAATGCCTCGTCGATACCGGTCTGCGTACCCTCAATGCGGCTGGACGTCTGCGCCTCCTTTACCACGTGCATTTCGATAAACAGATCGATATCCGGCACAATCAAAGAAAACGCGTTCAATTCCCCGAGCGCCCGGTTGGCTGACTCCAGCAAGGTATTGATGACCGCATCTTCCCATATCCATTCATGATTCACCGGCACCGGCTCGAAACTCTTGTACTGATAGCGCTGCCGCCATACACCCGCTTTAAACGTTTCAAACTTCATCGCTCATTTCCTCCATACTGGGCGGAAACCGGATGTCGAGGTTTTCGACGGAGAGTTTGCCGGAGATAAGGCGGGGGAGTAGTGCATCACGGCTTGAGATTAATTTTGCAGACGCCCGCGTTAGCATTCTGATCTGTTTATCTAATGTGGAAGCAATCGCGTCAAATTTTTCCACAAGACTGGATTCTGGCTCAAATACTGGAAACCTTGCCAATTCATCTTTACCAACCGAATTAAAGATTGAACCGTTTCCGATAATGTCTTCGCTGGCAAATGCCACTTTGAGTAAATAGTACAAGTCACTACTGTCCGGTTAAACAAAGCTGAACCCGAAATCAAGCTGGGGACTTGATAAACGATGTCCCTTTCTTCGCTCTGTATCCGGGTTCAACAGTTGTATTAAAGTGCGTCGACTGGTCAAATTGACGCTGATCAATCGATAAATTTGTTGCAGGGATAGGCGCGAATAGCCGCCCAGTTGTACCAACTTGATCATCAAATAGGTGATCATTGCGACCAGCACTTGGATATGCATTGCATTTTTATTGCGCCCCAGGAATTGTTTTATTTTCAGGTTCTGCTTGATCCACTTGAAAAACAGTTCAATCTGCCACCGCTGCTTATATAAAGCAGCAATCTCCTCAGCAGAGAATTCAAGGTCATTGCTGATAAACACCAACCGCTTCTGATCTTCCGCGCGCAAGAAGGTGATCCGCCGTAACGGTACGGGGCAAGCTTTCTTCGCTTTGGCTGAGCTCAATCGGATAATCTCATCGCTGAGTACACCATCACCCTGAGCCGTTCGGGTTTCAACCACTTCATACAAGGCATTGCTTTTCATGCGCCCTACAAACCTTGATCCTTGTTCTGTGAGCGCATAATACCAGCCATAATCATTGTAAGCACGGTCCACCACGTATGTGACGCCCGGCATCATCGGTAGACTGGATAAGGCTTTACGGTCATTGACTTTGGCCTCGGTCATCTCAAAAAACACTGGTACTTCAGCATGCGGATCATAGACAGTATGCAGCTTGATGCCTGCCCTGGTGGAACGGAAGCGAGCCCATTCAAACCGATTAAGGTTCAAATCCAGCGTAGTTGAATCAATCAGCCGCACCATATCTTGAGCCTCCTGTTTAGGGAGTGCTGTGCGCACCTGATTGAGCAAGTAGAAAAAGGCTTCCTGAAAGACTGCCACCGGCCGATTCTGGTTCGCATCGGCCAGCGATGAGCGTCGTATCACTCGAGTACCCCAATGATAATGGTGGACGCTTTTACTGTTGAAACTATCGACCAGATCACGCAGCGATTGGCGGCCTGAGAGCTGACAAAACAGCAGTGCTACCAATTGGTCCCAACAATTGAGTAAACGGGTCCGATGATCACCCTTATGGCGGTCAACAACATTTTGAAAACGATGTCGCGGTAAAAATTTCAAAAGCTGATTCAGTACAGTGTTATGATATTTCATGCTCAGGTCCTTGGTGGGAAAATAGCTGTTTGGGTAAACGCTATTTTACCTGATAACCAAGGTGCTTGGGCTTCTTAGACCTTCCTGGTATTTCTTAACCGGACAGCAATGAGTACAAGTATGAGTTTTGCTCTTTCTTGTGCCTTATGGCAGCTAAACCGCGCCCGATAATTATTTCCCGATCTGCAATATTCAGACGTCCCACAGGAGCACGCACACTGAATAGAATGTCGCCTTTGTTGGCACGACGCCCAGCTTCGCTGCAATACGTAACAGTACGAGGAAACCGCTCGCCATAAGTACCGACACCCTGATGAAAGGGCAAACCATCGCCAGCCTCATTGTAAAACTCTGAACTCGGACTTTGTCCCATCGTGAATTTGGCGACATTACCCAGGCAAGAGAGTTTCCAGCCTTTCGGAACACCTTTAATCTTTTTCACTTCCTCATGACCGGGAAAACGCATGCGCACAAACCATTCGCGGTAAATTTCCTCGGCCATTTTCTCCAGCAGCGCGATGCGCCGCCGGTTGTTTTCGATCAAGTCGTCGTAGGCGGAGAGGATTGCGGCGATCTTTTTCTGTACTTCGATAGGCAGAGCGGGGAAACTAATTCTGCGAACGATTTCTTGATTCAATGAACTCATTGTTGCGCCGAATGAACAAAGCGCTTGCATCCAATCCTGATGCGTCTTTGTTTTCAGGTAGTGGGATAAATACCTTTCGCTGACATCTTGGCTCTTGATCCGAAGACGCAAACAATCTGAACCTTGTATCCACCCTTCTACAGTTTCATCAATGAGTGCATGCCGCTCCACGGCACCTTTACGCCCAAAAACGATGTCACCTTTTTGAAGATAATGCTGGTAGAGTTTCTCTGCCTTGGCTTCGTTCAGATATTCGAGGTCTTCTTTTCTTACGTCTCCGAAGCCGATGTTGCGAACATTAATGACAGGAACACCTTCGTCAACATAATCACTAGCTTTTAGTTGTGTTCCAAAGGGGCCTGTTTGTAAACTGACTTCGCCAATGTTTTCTAATTCTCTGATTGTACGAAAGTGATAAGAAGTCATACACCTCCTGCAATCTGTGCAATGTTATGGTCTATCACTGACTCCAGTTCACGTGCCGTGCTATTCAGTTGTGCGAGTTCATCATGCATCGCCAGCAACTCCTCTATGAATTCCTCCTCATTCTTGCCGTCCTCCTCGATCACGACGCCGACATAGCGCCCCGGATTGAGCGAATAGTCCTGTTCCTGCACTTCCTCGGGTGTTGTCAGTTTGCACAGGCCGGTGACGTCTTCGTATTCCGCGTTAGGAAAGCGTTCCTGTAACCAGTGGATATGCTGATAGTAGATTTCCGCGTTTTTTACTTCCTGATGCAATTCTTCCAGCGCGGTTTTGAGTGCTTTTGTTCTACGGTCGGTCGCGGCGCGTTTGCCTTCCATCTGTGCGAGCTCGGCCTGTTGTTTTTCGTGTTGACGCACGGTCTTGTCGAGCCGTTTCAGGCCTTCGTGTAATGCAGCAAAAAAAGGATCGAACGCTTTGCGCAGTTGATGCTGCGCCTGGTTTCTGGCGTTGACGGAAGATTCCTCACAGTCGTTCGGAATGACAGTTATGCCATTTTGTCTTCTCTGATCGTCATTTCGACCAACGGGAGAAATCTTATCGTAGGCGGATGTTAAAGATTCCTCACTGACGTTCGGAATGACATGATTATCCGTAATACCGCTATTATTCCGATTTCCCTGATTGTTATGTTGATCCTCCTGACTGTCAAGTCGCCCACTCTGATTATCATTTCGATCCACCTGATTGTCATTTCGACTGAAAGGAGAAATCTTGCCGTGCGAAAAAGATTCCTCACAATCGTTCGGAATGACAAGGGTACTTTGTTGCAAATAGTGCTGATAATGATCCTGGAGCTTTTCCAATGCTGCCCAGTGCTGCACCAGTTCACCCACGGCCTGCTTACCTGCCGTATCATCGAGCACTTCGAGCAGTTGGGCGCAGACGGGTTCGACCTTTTGCCGGTTCTCGATCAACCGTTCCATGCCCGCTACGAAATAGCGGTCTATGAGGCGCACAAATTTGTCGCGTTGTCCTTTGTGCAAATGGCTGATGATGGCAATGTTCTGGATTTGTTCTTCGGAAAATTCGCGGTGGGCGCGGTCGATCTGGGTGAAGATGTTGCGCGCATCAATAAACAGTATCTTATTGTCGGATTTGGCCTTGTCGAAAAACCACAGCGTGGCTGGCAATGTAACGGTGTAGAACATGTTCGACGGCAACGTGAGCATGGCATAGATCAGATTGTTCTCGATCAGCGTTTTGCGGATGTCGGCTTCGGAATGGCGTGCGTCGGACGCCGAGTTCGCCATGACCAGTGCCGCGCGGCCCTGCGGTTTGAGCGAGGTGGCGAACAGATTAATCCACAGGTAGTTGCCGTTGGGCACGGTTTCCTTACCTTCGTCTGCCTTCTTCACTTTCGACTTGTTGCGTGGGATACCGTAAGTATTGAAGCGCCGGTCTTTCTCCACGCCGGAAAGGCTGACTTCATCGACGTTAAACGGTGGATTGGCGAGAACATAATCGAACGCGCCGAAGCTGTCGAAGTGGTCGTCATAATAAGTATTGGCCTGCTTGATTTCGCCCCGCAGCCCGTTGACCGCCAGGTTCATGCGCGCCAGCTTGACGGTGTCGAGGGTTTTCTCCAGGCCGCAGACATACACGCCGCTGTCAGCGCCTTGCAATTCTTTGCGGTGTTCCGCAATAAAGTGTGCTGATTGCACGAACATGCCGCCGGAACCGCAGGCGGGATCGAACACCTTGCCGCCATGCGGCTCGATGATCTCGACCATCAGGCGGACCACCGAGCGCGGCGTAAAGAATTCACCGCCCTTCTGCCCTTCGCTGCGCGCGAATTCGCCCAGGAAATATTCATAGATTTGCCCGAATGCATATTCCACTGAAAGTTGCCACCTAAACCACGCGAAGGTTGTCACCCAAACCGGTGATAGTTGCCACCCTTATCGGAGCGAAGCGACGCAGGTGATTTTGGTTTTACCTGTTTAGTTTTTTTCTGTCAATTTTGCTTGTTTTTTTCGCATAGATTCTCCGGTTAAATTTATCTTATAAGCGTTATGAACCAGGCGATCCATAATGGCGTCAGCCAGGGTTGCGTCACCGATGATGTCATGCCACTGATCAATAGGTAATTGGCTGGTAATGATTGTGGCGCGTGAGCCATGGCGATCTTCCAGAATTTCCAGTAAATCACGGCGCTGTTCTGCGTTCAATTTGACGAGCCCCCAGTCGTCCAATACCAACACATCTGTTTTGGCCAAACGCGCCAGGAGTTTGGCGTAACTGCCGTCACCTCTGGCCAGTGGCAATTCCTGCAACAGCCGGGTTAACCTGTGATAATAGGCGCTATAACCTTCTCTACAGGCTTTTTGCGCCAGGGCACAAGCGATCCAGGATTTGCCAACGCCGGTGGGGCCGGTAATCAGAATATTGATGGATTTTTTTATCCACTGACAGTTACTTAAGTTTAGCAGCAGTGTTTTATCCAATCCACGACTCGCTTGGTAATCAATATCTTCCAGGCAAGCTTGTTGTTTGAGCCGCGCCTGACGTAACCGGCTGGTTAATCGTCGATTGTCGCGTTCAGTGATTTCCCGATCGACCAAAAGCCCCAGACGTTCTTCAAAGCTGAGTTGTGTGATATCCGGGGATTGCATTTGTTCTTCCAGAGCATGACTCATGCCACTAAATTTAAGTATTCTCAGTTTATCTAGTGTTGGGTGATATAACATGTGATTTTCTCCGATAATTGTTGGGGGTAGCTTAATGGTAGTAACCAGGGCCGCGAATGTTGTCATGATGCTGTGGTAACTGCTGCGTTGTTGTTTGCTGCAAAGGTTGGCTATCCAGATGATTCTTCAGGATTGACTCGATGCTTTTATAACGGCAGGTGCCGAGTATGAGCGCGCGTTCACAAGCTGCTTCCAAACGTTCTGGACGATACGCTTTAGCCAGGCGCAATATGCCCAGACAAGCGCGATAGCCTTGCTGGGGATGGCGGCGTGAAGTCAAGATGGTGGTAATCACCTGAGTTGTTGCGACACCGATTTTTTCGGCCCATTGACGAAACCGCCGTGGTGACCATTCGCTGTATTTTTGATGCGCTTCTGGCATATGTTGATTCACAGTGGTAAACCTGCCTTTGCGCTTTGAGCGGACATGGCTGGCGACACGCTTTCCTCGACAAAACAATTCAATGGTATGTTGCGTTAGCCGCGCATCCAGAACTTGTTTTATCAGGGTATAGGGAACGGAATAATAATGACCTGCCGCTTCGACGTGATAATCGATATGCACACGCACTTTCTTCCATTCTGCATAGACATAAGGCGTGACAGGCAAAGGCTTCAGTGCCGGATACTCCAGAGTTTTGAAGAGCTGCTCACGAGACCCTGGCAGTTTTTTAAATGGCCGCTGATTCAAATTGACCAGGAGCTGCTGGATCGCCTGGTTCAACTCGGCCAAGGAAAAGAATGTCTGATGACGCAGCGCCGCCAGTATCCAACGCTCGACGATTTGCACGCCGACTTCCACCTTGGCTTTATCCTTGGGGCGACGAACGCGGGCAGGTACGATGGCCACGTTATAATGGACCGCCAGATCCTGGTAGGTGGGATTAATATCTGGCTCGTATCGATGTGCTTTACTCACGCCAGCCAGTAAATTATCCGGCACGACAACTTCAGGTACTCCGCCAAGATAAGCAAAGGTGCGTTGGTGAGAATCGATCCAATCCGGCAAAGATTGCGTCCAGGTGGCTTCTGCATAGGTGTAATTGGAAGCACCCAATACCGCGACAAAAATCTGCGCGCAACGAATTTCACCACTGCCCGGATCGACAATAGAAACCGTTTGACCCGCATAATCAACAAACAATTTCTCGCCAGTCCGGTGAATCTGGCGCATAACCCAATCCTGCTTTCCCAGCCAGTGCCGATATTGGGAACAAAACCAGCTGTATTGATAGCCTTGCGGATAGCGCTCCCGATATTCCTGCCATAACAGAAACAGCGTCATACTTTTTTTCTTCATCTCCTGATGAATCGCTGCCCAGTCTGGCTGACCACGTTCTAAAACCGAATCTTTAGGTGGTTCCGGAAACAAACACTGTTCCAGTCTGGCGTCGTCCCAGTCATCTGGAAGCGGCCAGGATAATCCAGCCTGTTCAGCCTTTAACACATATTTCTTGACCGTTGGTCGGCCAATGCCACAACAATGGGCAATCTTTCTGTCACTCAGTCCATTGGACCATTTTAAACGTAATACTTCTTTTATCTTGCGCATGGATAACCTCTTTGCCGGCATCTCAATCCCTCTCAATATTGAAAAGAATTAGGATGCTGAGTTTAGTTATCCTGCGTCGACTTCACTTGCCAAATTTAGGGTGGCAACTATCACTGGAATCAGTGGCAACCTTCGCGTGGAATCAGTGGCAACCTTGCCGTGGAATTGGTGGCAATCTTCGTCTGGAATATGCAGCCCGAACAAATCGCCGCTGGCATCGGCGGGAATATCGGCAAATGTTCGCAACAGTTGCTTGGGCAGCGTCTTGTCGGTGCGCGTCAATGCCGCGTATTCATCTTTCGGCAGCACGCCTTCAAGCTCCGGCTTGTATTCCTCGATCGCCTTCATCGCTGCCTTGATCGCTTTGGCGATGTCTTTCTCCTCGGGCAGGTTCAGCAGGTAGCCGTAGCGCGCATGATCGGGCAGATAAAAACCGCATTGCTCGATAGCGATTTCCGAGATCGGCTTTTCGCGCCGCGTACCCTGCAACTGCTGATATTCGGCGAGAATGGTTTTCACATGACGCTGATAGTTGTTGTCGGCGAATTTGAGGAAGATCAGCCCAAGTACCGGCGTGGAGTATTCACTGGATTTCAGGTCGGAGTTGGCGCGCAGCTTATCGGCGGCACTCCACAAGTCGTTTTCGAGCTTTTTGAGTTGATCCTTGTTCACGAATTTATTGTTTATCTATGAGCATGCTGCTGGATATATTGTTCAAAATATTCCATAGCTGGTGTTGTTGTACGCAAGTTTTCATTAACCTGACTGGACCGAGTATTAAGGCAAGTCGTGTTTAAAAACACATTAAATTCTTAAACCCATTGCCACTTCCTCCCGGAATTGATTAAGCAAGTCCCATCCCGTCTTTACGATGGCCGGAGTGATGTACTTTGAGCAGATATCCCGTTCTGTATGGCTTTTCTTATCGACCATAACGTGAAGGCATTCGTAAGTTTCTTATTTTTTACTCGCTATGCTTTACGTATTCCGAGTGGAAGTCTCTTTCTAGTATCCATGCCGACCTAAACTGCATCGGTTGCTGACAGGATTGTAGCTGTTATGGCAGATTGTTTGAAGTTAAAATCTTATTGAGTGGAGTTATCCGTACAAAATGATGTACGTCAAACCAGTGTATAGGATTCCTGGTGCAGTGTTATGCTTTGGCGCGAAGGTAAATCACTTTCTGATCTGAACTGGGTGTTGGGCGTTCTTCAATTTCAAAGAGATCGGTTTTTGCTCTGACGAAATCTGACAGTTTCTTGTAGCCATACAGTCTGGAATCAAAGTCGGGTTGCAACTTGGTCAAATAGCTTCCGAAAGCACCCAGACCCGCCCATCCTGTATCGTCTGCGGATTGTTCAAGTCCTAAGGGGTAGGTCGCACGTTCGACTCGTGCTCAGGGCACCAAAGAATACGCACTAAACGGCTACAAATAAATTTGCCTGTACAACTTTTTATCTACAGGCTTTAACAAATATCGTTTTGATATCAAAGCGATTAATTGCGTCCATGATCGCTTCTGTGGTGGACTTAAAAAGTCCATGGTAGACCAATACGTTACCATCTCGCATTGTTATTTTAATTTCGCACTTCCTGAGATGGGAACTGCTTTCATTGATTGCATGTTGAATTATCATGGGCATTGTCCTCTGTTTTGTGTAGGCTTGTATAAATCGAATACTTGAGACATGCATAAACAAACAGAAAGATACTGAGTTTGTTGAATAATTTTATAATTTATTTAGTCTATGGAATACCGCTACAAATAGGGTAAAAATGCCCTATTTCGTTTTTATGAAATAAAACAGGTAAAAGAAATAAGAAATAAAATTCTAATTGCACGCGTCATTTTTCTTTTAATGTTCATGCCCGGATTATTGACAAAATCAGGGAAATAATCCTATAAGCAGATGGCGCCTCTATGTCCATAGGCACTTCTGAGTTAAATTTTAGTCTTACTATAAATACGCAGTCATCTGTACATTTAGAAATTTGAAATTTTTAGCAAGGATAGAAAAGAAAGCCGTTTTTAAGTCCATGCTATAATTCAGTCTTATATTTCTGCGCTTGTTTACTACAACACTATGATATATAACAATGTTCTGCGTTTACAGAATGTGAGTGTGAACGTTGTTGAAATAAATATCCAAATAAAATTTTCCCCCTAGTTTTGTTTTCTGAAAAAATTTAAGGAATTTTTATTTGTATTCAATATGATATAGGTATTCTGGCCAAACAAATTGTTTATTAAACAGTTGAATAATTGTCAAGAAGCCTGATATTTTAGTGAAAGTAATTATTTATTTTTATGAGCAATCCTTATTAAAAAATAAAAATTGTTGTAATTTTGTCTTATAAAACAAATATATGGCTTTGCCATTATGATCAAATCTGGTGGCAATTTCTCCTTAAGGCAATTTTTATAGAATGGAGAAAAGAATGTTATGACACCCGTTTTACCATTTATAAAAAAACAGATATTAGCAGAACAGTTCGTCGATTCACCTGAGCATTTTCAGGTTTATACCGAACGGCAGCTTGATAAAATCGAGGCATTAAGTCAGTTATCCAAAGATCAGCTTTTCGAGATGAAAGTGGTCGCAAGTGTATTGCCCTTCAGGGTTAATAAGTACGTTATTGATCATCTGATTAACTGGAGAGATATCCCAAATGATCCGATTTTTCAATTGGTATTTCCGCAAAAAGGGATGTTGTCGCAAGATGATTTTGAACAAATGACAACCGTTTTACGCAGTTCCAATGATCGCAGTGCTGTGTTAGAAAAAGCAAATGAGATAAGGCAGCGATTGAACCCACACCCTGCTGAACAGCAATCATTGAATGTTCCATACGAAGATGAGGAACCGATAGAAGGCATTCAACATAAATACCGAGAAACGGTCTTGTTTTTTCCAAGTCAGGGCCAAGTTTGTCATAGTTTCTGTAGTTTTTGTTTCCGCTGGGCGCAGTTTATTGGTGACAAGAATTTGCGCTTCTCGAATAAAGAGGCGCAGAAGCTGCATAGCTATTTAAGCAAACATAAAAATATCAGCGATCTACTGATTACAGGTGGTGACCCTATGGTCATGAAAACAGACCACATGGTTTCCTACCTGGAACCGTTATTAAAACCAGAGCTGGATCATGTCCAGACAATACGCATCGGCACGAAATCATTGAGCTTTTGGCCGCAGCGCTATGTCAATGATGTGGATTCGGATCAATTGTTGGCACTACTGGAAAGAATGGTCAGGGCAGGCAAGCATATTGCGATTATGGCGCATTTTAATCATTGGCGTGAAATGTCCACGCCAATCGTACATGAGGCCATTAGACGTTTGCGTGAATCGGGGGTAGTAATTCGAACACAATCCCCATTATTAAATCATATCAATAATGACCCGGACGTCTGGGCATTTATGTGGCGTGAACAGGTACGCCAAGGATTGGTGCCATACTACATGTTTGTAGAACGTGATACCGGTGCACGTCGTTATTTCGAGGTGCCGCTTGCCCGGGCATGGCAAGTCTATCGCGAAGCGCTGAAACGCGTATCGGGACTTGGGCGGACAGTTCGTGGTCCATCAATGAGTACAGGACCAGGGAAAATAGAAATTCAGGGTGTAACAGTGATTAATGGTGAAAAGGTGTTTGTTTTGCGTTTTCTGCAGGCACGCAATCCGGACTGGGCACAACGCCCTTTCTTCGCACAGTTTGACCCTCAGGCAACTTGGCTGGATCAGTTAAAACCAGCCTTCGGTGATGAGAAGTTTTTCTTCCAAGCGGAATACGATGCGATGCAAAAAAAGCAAATCAGCCCCAGAGTTTATTAACACAAGCATTTGTGTTTGGTTTGGTTGCATTGATGAAAATTATTAATACATCCAGAAAGAATCCTGTTTGGAAATGGTAACCGCGTTGGCGTGTAAATGTAAATCGTTTCGTTTATTCATCTGGGTTTTAAAAGTATATGCTTAAGTATGACCCGCCTATGATTATTGGTGACAAAAATCACAGATTTACTTTCATTATTTGATATTCTTGGTTGAACGATTGCGGCGCATTAATTTGACTCGCTATTTGGAAATAGCCCCTTTTATGTTATCTGACACAGGATTGATTACGAGGTTGTATGAATTAAACTTTTATCATCAAAAGCTATCAGACCAACATAATTTTGTGTTTTCACAATCTTCTGCCCCTGAATATCGGCGTTCGGTACAATCATGTTTTATGTATTAATCATTATTATTGTAGCAGTAGTGATTTATGGGCCGTCTTATTGGGTAAAACATACACTTGAAAAATACAGTTATCCTGAGAATCGATATCCTGGAACTGGGAGTGAACTTGCGCGTATTTTGCTGGATTGGGCTAAGCTGCAGTCTGTTATGGTAGAAATAACAGAGCAAGGTGACCATTATGATCCCATTAAAAAAGTAGTTAGATTGACTGCGGATAAATATAATGGCAAGTCACTCACCGCCATTACAGTGGCAGCTCATGAAGTGGGTCATGCAATACAGGATCGTGACGGTTATTTACCTTTAAAGCTGCGCACCCGCCTGGTGCAAATTGCGGCACCGGCCGAGAAACTGGGCGCCGCAATTATAATGCTGGCTCCGGTAATTGTGGTTGTAACTCGGGCACCGATAGCCGGCGCATTATTTTTTATAGGCGGATTATTGACGCTGGGCGCATCCACATTGGTGCATTTGGTTACATTACCGATGGAAATGCATGCCAGTTTTGCGCGCGCACTGCCCATGCTTGAGAAAGGCGGCTATCTGATAAAAGGTGATGAGCGGCATGCGCGCAAAATTCTTAGAGCGGCAGCGTGGACATATGTATCAGCTTCTTTAATGACATTGTTGAATATTGGCCGTTGGTGGGCGATACTGCGCAGGTAAGTTAGTTGATCTGCTAATAGTTAATATCAAAGGGTTATACAAAGGTTTTTTTAAATATTTAGTGTTGAGAGGATCAGAATGATGCAACATGGGTATAAAAAGCGACTCGTAAAATTTAGCCTTGGTTTTACTTTACTTGAATTGCTCGTTGTTATGGTTATTATCGGCTTGTTGGCCGCTTATGTAGGTCCCAAGTATTTTTCACAGGTTGGCAAATCTGAAATCAAAATGGCTCAAGCTCAAATTGATGCCCTGGAAAAGGCACTGCATCAGTATCGTCTTGATGTTGGCAACTACCCAACAACCGAGCATGGACTCGCTGCCTTGATGACGCAACCTAATAATGAGCCCAAATGGCAGGGACCTTATTTATCCAAGACACCACCGGATGATCCTTGGGGTCGTCCCTATGTATACAAATATCCTGGCGAGCATAGCGAATTTGATTTGTTCTCCATGGGCAGAGATGGTCAGATTGGTGGTGAAGGAGAAGCGGCAGATATTACAAACTGGTAAACAGACTGAGTTAAGCCATGCGCTATGAAGTAAAAGCTGTTATAGCCGAGCAGGGAACTGTACACCTCGAACTGGAAGCAAACAGTGAAGAAGAGGCGCGCCGACAGGTAATCGACCAGGGCGGCAAGGTGTTGAGCGTAAGGCGCAGCTTTACTGGCTTTTCATTCAAATCAACAACGCGTTTTCCGTTGATTCATTTCAGCCAGGAGCTTTTGTCACTGCTTACTGCCGGATTAAGTCTTGTCGAATGTCTAGAGACATTGGTTGATAAAGAGCAAGACGCTAACAACAAAAAAACCATTCATGATTTGCTTGCGCGCCTGTACGAGGGCATTACTTTTTCACAAGCGCTGGAAGCACATCCTCAGGCGTTTCCTATGCTGTATATTGCTACGATACGTGCGAGCGAACGTACTGGAGACCTTGTTGAAGCGTTAACCCGTTTTGTGACATATCAATCTCAAATGGACTTTGTCCGTAAAAAACTGGTTGGTGCCTCAATCTACCCTGTTTTGTTGCTGGTTGTCGGATTACTGGTATCACTTTTCTTGTTAGTTTTTGTAGTTCCAAAATTCAGCGCAATCTACGACGACATGGACTCTGACTTGCCCTGGTTATCTGTACTGCTAATAGAATGGGGACATTTTGTCCAGGAGCGAGGTTGGGAGCTGACCATCTTTGCCATTTTGTTTCTGGCCGTTTTCGGTTATGCTGTCAGTCGTTCATCGTTCCGAGCTTATGTAATGCAGCTATTGTGGCGTATTCCGGCCATCGGTGAACGTATGCGTGTTTATCAACTGGCTCGTTTTTATAAAACACTAGGCATGTTGCTGCGTGGCGGCATTCCGATTACACAAGCCCTCGAAATGGTGAGCGGCTTGTTACAATCACATTTTAAACCCAGGATTGAAGCCGCAGCGAAGCTTATTCGTGAAGGTCAGACGATATCCAGTGCGATGGAAAAAGAAGGACTGACGACGGCAGTTGGTAACCGTATGTTAAGAGTAGGTGAGCGGACAGGGCTCATGGGAGATATGATGGAACGCATCGGTAATTTTCACGATGAAGAAATTGCACGCTGGGTTGAATGGACTACGAAACTGATTGAGCCAATTTTAATGGCTGTTATTGGAATTGTTATCGGCGGCATTATTGTTCTGATGTATCTGCCAATTTTTGAACTGGCCGGCAGTATTAATTGATCGAAACACACATGCAACCTGAAGAAAAACAATCATTTGACCTCCATTATCTCAGTCATATGCGTAATGAGGCGCTCAGGCAGGGTGTTTCCGTTATCCAAATGCTCGAAGAAACTAGCGGGTATTCTCCCCATGAATTAACGCAGGAACTAGGGCGCATATTACATATTCCTGCGCTTGAAATGAAAACAATCCATGAGCTGGAGCCGGCCTTTGACATATTGCCTTTTGCCGAGGCTGTTCGGAATGAATGCGCATTGTTCAGAGGTAAGGAAAATTTTCTACTGATCATCAGCAATCCATTTTCATCTAAATTACGTTTATGGGCGGAAGAGCGTTTTGAAATGAACGTAGAGTGGCGCCTGGTTCATCCTGCTGATCTGACGGCATTCTTTACCCAACAGGAAAAAACGATGCGGGCGATGGATCATGTGTTGCCTGACCAAAATCTGGATGAAATTCAGAACAGTATTGAGGATCTGTCCTTAAAAACAATTAATGAAGGTACCAGTCAGGTTGTCCGGCTTGTTCACTCCACGCTTTACGATGCACATAAATCACAAGCCAGCGATATCCATCTGGAAATGGTAATTGGCGCGTTGTCAATCAAATACCGAATTGACGGTGTCCTGATGTCCATTGGCGTTATTAAGGGCGCCGAACTTGCCGAACAGGTCATTTCCAGAATCAAGGTTATGTCCGAGCTGGATATCGCGGAGCGGCGTGTTCCGCAGGATGGCCGCTTCAAGATTTCAATCCAGGGACGGGAAGTCGATTTCCGGGTATCGATTATGCCCAGTATCTTTGGGGAAGATGCTGTTTTGCGTATTTTGGACCGACAGGCCTTGTCTGATCACGTGGAAGGATTAACGCTTAATCACTTGGGTTTCAAACCGGCAGACATTGCAACACTGCGCCGGCTTAGTTCAGAGCCCTATGGCATGTTGCTGGTTACAGGACCTACGGGCAGCGGTAAAACAACCTCGCTTTATGCTGCGATTTCTGAAGTCAACAAGGGTAATGACAAAATAATAACAATTGAAGATCCGATCGAGTATCAGCTGTCTGGCGTGTTACAAATTCCTGTAAATGAAAAAAAAGGACTGACCTTTGCACGCGGCCTTCGATCAATTCTAAGGCACGATCCTGACAAAATTATGGTCGGGGAAATTCGTGATGCTGAAACAGCACAAATAGCGATTCAAGCAGCACTGACAGGGCATCTGGTGTTTACCACAGTACATGCCAATAATGTGTTTGATGTGATCGGACGCTTCTCACATATGGGCGTGGATCCTTATAGTTTTGTTTCTGCTTTGAATGGGATAGCAGCGCAAAGACTGGTACGTTTGTTATGCCCGCATTGTACTGTGGATGAACGCCCGTCTGATGCACTGATCAATGAATCAGGCATTGATCCTGATAAAGCAGACAGCTTTAAATTCCGTACAGGGAAAGGCTGTGGCCAATGTCGTGGCAGCGGTTATCGTGGACGTAATGCTATCTCGGAAATACTGATATTGAATGACGAAATTCGTGAATTGATTGTCGCCCAGGAGCCCATACGCAAGATTAAGGAAGCCGCCAGAAATAACGGCACACAATTTTTGCGTGAAGCAGCTTTGGATATGGTCAAAAGCGGATTGACCAGTTTAGAGGAGGCCAATCGTGTCACCATTGTGGCGTGATCAGATAGACGTTTTTTTTGCGCCGGGACGGGTTGATCTGGTTCGCACCAAACGCGGATTAAAACCGGTCAGTTTACCGGTCATGACCGAATTGATTCACGGCAACCAGGATGGTGTTCCTGTATGGCTGACACCAATTCAGCACCTTGAACATATGCTTGCTGACGCCGCAGGTACACGAATGACAGTAACGCTTTCGAACCACTTTGTCCGCTACGTAACGCTGCCGCCACAGCCTGAAATTACGACACCCGATGAAGTACTTGCTTTTGCAGATTTTCGAATGCGTGAAATTTATGGATCGCGCGTGGATCATTGGACACTCAGCATTAGTGCTTGGAGCCCTGTATATGGCGCAATTTGCGCAGCAGTCTCAAAAGAATTGCTGGCCAAACTGGAGGAAATGGCAATGAGCCATCAAATCAAGCTCAATGCCATTGAACCGTATTTGTCCACAGTTCTAGACAGATGGATGAAATCACTGAACAAACAAAAATCCTTCGTGGTTTTAGTGGAAACAGGACGTATTTGCGTTGCGCTTATGGAAAATGGAGTCTGGCAAAGTATTCGCAATCAGCGAGTTTTACATGATGTGGTTGGTGAATTATGGGCTGCGCTTGATCAGGAAGCAGTTTTGTCCGGTAACAAGGAGGCTATTGAACAGGCTTTTCTGTTTGCGCCCGAGCACCCTGCGTTGACATTGCCTCACGAGAGCGGTTGGCACATTCTACAACTGCGATCGGAAAAAATAACTGTACCGGCACATTTTCCTGCCCCGGTTGCGGAGAAAGCCAAGGAGGATGCATGTCCCGCCTGAAATTAGCATTTCCCTATTCAGGTCAGCAGGTAAAAAGTATTGATATCGCACTCCTGTTCATCGGTCTGTTTATTTTGCTTGCTGTCTTTTACCATTTCAGGCAGATTACAGAAGAATCAAGTTATTGGAGCGTTCGTGTCGAACGATTGGAAAAAAAGCAACCCCGAACGACAACAACCACCCGGTCACGCGCGACACCGAGAACACGGGAATTCAGCCAGGAAATCAGCAAGGAATTGGAAAAAGCCAATGCCATTTTGAATCAAGTCAACCTGCCTTGGGAGGCGTTGTTTGATTCTATTGAACATATCATTACTGAAGATGTTGCTTTGTTGTCATTGCAACCAAATGTAACAAACCACACATTGCGTATCAGTGGAGAAGCGCGGAACATGGCTGTATTGCTTGATTTTATAGAAGCAATGGAACGCGAGGTTATCTTTGAGAAGGCGCATCTTGTCAGTTACAAAATTAGACAGGATAACCCGCATCGCCCTATTGATTTTCTTTTAACAACTGTATGGAACGCAAAACCCTGAAACAGGATACGATTCAAATCCACAGCAACCGCTTAATGCTGCAATTGCGCTGGCAGGTGGCGCGCCTTGGGAATATGGGCAAGGTTGGCGTGGGCCTGCTGGTTGTGGCCGGTATTTTTTTTCTCGGTGCAGTCTTGCCGGAAAAATCGGAATTGGAAACACTTAAGGAGCGTGCGGAACTCCTGGAGTTACAAGTGAAATCTGAAACATCCGGTGGCGAACATTTCATTGAGAAGAAACTAACCAACGATCAGGCATTGCAGGCATTTTATGAATTTTTTCCGCGCTTTGATTCATCTCCATTCTGGATTCGTGAATTGGTGCGAATTGCACAAAAACAAGGTGTTGAAATCAACAGCAGTGAATTTCGACTGACGTTTGAGCGAGACTGGCGGCTGTCCCGGTATGAAATGATTTTGCCTGTTAGAGGGCGTTATTCTCAAATTCGAGCATTTATGGCTGAAACGCTGGAAACAATCCCAGCTTTGGCAATTACAGGCTTCGCAATAAAACGTGACAACGTGCAGTCCGCTCAACTCGATGTGCGTTTTGAAATGAGTCTTTATCTGAACGAGTGAGCAAAATGGACCCGGCTGAAAAGAAGCGTAAAACGATCATTGGTATAGCCCTGGCTGCTACATTGATTGCTGTTGTCATGGTTGAAGACGATGAAGAAACGATTATCGATCCGGTACAGCCTGTGGACTCAAAAAAAACAACCCGGTCACCTGCTGGACGTGTGAACACACAGGAAGCCAAGCATGACTATCTGGATATTGAAAAGCTTGGACAAAGAAAATTCGACCCACAAGCCGGTGAGCTGTTTGCTTCGACTTCATGGGCACCCAAACCGCCTCCAATTACTCCGCAGCAACAGGCTATCATGGAACAACAGCGCCGCGCGCAAGTCAAAACGCCACCGCCTGCGCCAACACCACCGCCGTTACAATTTACATATCTCGGCAAGGCTATCGAGGGTAACAGAACCTGGGTTTTTCTGACACAAAACGATGAAAATTATATCGCCAGAATTGGTGAAAAAATCGATGAACAGTATCGCTTGGATACGATCAGCGAGGAATCTGTAACGCTAACTTATTTGCCGCTGAACGCCAAGCAAATTCTTCCTATTACTGATAAGCAAACAGGGAATTTCCGATGAGAATTAAAAAATGCGCTGTTTTTTTATTAATCCTGATTCTGGTACTCAGCGGGTGCGCAATCAATAATAAGACTTTCGGTACCCGCAACAAGGCGTTTGAAGAAGGCCAGCAATTGATTCAAAGCGGTCAATTAGAATTAGGGTTGATACGGCTGGAGCAGGCAGCAGAGGAAGAACCTAACAACAAAGAGATACGTGCTGTACTTATGCGCCAACGTGATGCAGTTCTGGGTCAATTACTCGCTGATGCAAACAATACACGTTTGTCGGGCGATCTGGATCTGGCTGAAGAAAAATACTATCGAATACTGGATTTGTTTCCCCGCAACGAAAGAGCGCAGACCGGTTTGGATGAGATCAATCGTAATCGTCAACATATCGCTTCGGTCGAATACGCGCAGCAATTGCTGGCGCTAGACGATCTGGATGGCGCGGAAAATGCTGTCAGAGCAGTATTGCAGGAAAATTCAATGCAGCCACAGGCCAGGGAGTTTCTCAAAACGCTGAATAAACGCATTGCACGTGCGGAGAGTATGGATTTAACGCTGGAAACGGCATTCAAAAAACCATTGTCAATGGAATTTAAAGACACCGAGCTTAAATCGGTTTTTGAAATCATGTCGCGTACGGCAGGGGTCAATTTTGTGTTTGACAAAGACGTCCGGCAAGACACCAAAGTATCGGTGTTTGTTCGCGACAATACCGTCGAGGACATACTGAAGCTACTGCTGATGACTAACCAACTGGCGTATACCCGGTTAAACGACAATTCCTTAATGATTTATCCAAACACACCGGCTAAACAGAAAGAATATCAGGAACTGGTGGTGCGCAGTTTTCCTGTTGCTTATGGGGATGTGAAACAAATGGTCGCCATGGTAAGAGGATTGGTCAAAGCCAAGGATATTTATGTCAATGAGCAGCTTAACCTGTTTATTATGCGCGACACGCTGGAAGCGATTCGTATGGTTGAAAAATTGGTGTCGCTTAACGATCTGCCAGAACCAGAAGTCATGTTGGAGGTTATGATTTTAACTGTCAATCGTGAAAATAACTTTTTGCTAGGTCCAAGGTTTCCTCAAAGTACTACTTTTAGCTTTGTTCCGGGCGTGGGACCGGCGGGAATAGAAGGAAATGCGGCAGCAGGAATAGTAAAGTTAAGCGAAATTAATAGATCAGGATTTCCAAATCTCAGAAATTTTACGATAGCCAATCAAGTTGTAGTGGATTTTATGCATAATTTATCGATGGGTGATGTGCTTGCAAATCCGCGTGTGCGTGTGAAAAACCGTGAAGCAGCGAAATTTCATATCGGAACTAGGCAACCAATTTTTTCGGCTAGTGTTGCTGGTGGTGGGATTAGTAATGTCGTAACTTCAACGCCGACGTTTATTGATGTGGGTACTAAACTGGATATCGAGCCTATTATAGGCCTCAGTAACGAAGTATCGATGAAAGTCCAGCTGGAAGTCAGTTCAATTGTTGGCGAAGTGGAGGGGCCGGCTTCAGCCGGTGGTACAGGCCCCAAAGCCCCTATAATTACGACCACTAACGCGGAAACACTATTGACACTGAAAGACGGTGAAACGGAGGTGCTCGCCGGCTTGCTTGAAGATAATGAAAGTAGAAGCGTTAGTGGACTGGCTGGCTTGATCAACATTCCGGGACTTGATCGGTTGACTTCAGGGCAGAAAGTTGACCGCATAAAGCGCGAAGTTATCCTGTTGATTACCCCACGCATCATCCGCAATATTTCTCAACAGACCAACCTGGAAAGCGAATTTCATTTTGGCACCTCCAATGAACCCGGCAAATTGCCGGTCAGGATACGCAAGACATCAGCCGGGGCACTTGCCATGGCGCCGGTAGGTGCTGGCGGTAGAGGAGGTGCGTCACTATTGAGCAGGGGAGCACAGGCACTTTCTGCTGACAGATCAGAGATTTCACCCAATCCTTTTGCCCAACAGGCTGCAGCTAACGGTGAACCAACATTGTCGATTCAGGCTCCAAGTAATATTACGTTTGACAAAGAATTTGCTGTACGCGTCAGAATGGTCGGTGCCAGAGCTTCGGTTTCTGGTGAAGCGCAAGTAAGCTACGATACAGGTATGCTCGAGTTACTCAACAGTGATGAAAACAGCGGCACACATACCGTAAAATTTGGTAAGGACGAACCAACCGGAATGGCTGCGCAATTACGGTTTAAGGTAATTACACCTAACGCAGGAGAAACCGAAATCAGCGTTCAATCTGCAACCGGTGAAGATAAGGAAAGCGGTGAATCGGTCGAAATTGCTTTGCCTACGCCGGCGACTGTTAAAATTCAGTAATATATTGAGCAACATGAAGGTTTTCAATTTCTCATCCCGTCATCTAGGTTTCACGCTTATTGAGTTAATGATTGTGGTAGCCATTATGGCCGTGCTGGCCACTGCAGCCATGCCATTGCGCGAACTGGCCGTAAAACGCGAGAAAGAGCAGGAATTGCGCATCGCATTGCGCCAGATACGAAATGCCATCGATGCCTATAAACAAGCGGTGGATGACGGCCATGTCGAAAAAAAGGCAGATGAATCAGGATACCCCCCGACACTGGAAGATCTGGTCATCGGCGTTCCCGATATAAAGAGCGCTGAGCCAAAAAATATTTATTTTTTACGACGATTACCGCGTGATCCAATGTTCGAAGATCTGGATGTGGCGGGAATTGAAGAAACGCCTGCCGCCGATATGTGGGGAAAACGCAGTTACGAAAGTTCAGCAGAAAACCCACGGGAAGGTGATGATGTTTTTGATGTCTATTCCCGCTCTGAAGCGATTGGTACAAACGGTGTTGAATACTATAAGTGGTGACCAATGAATCTGCTGCATTTGATAACTAGAAGACGCTATCAAACCGGATTTACATTAATCGAATTACTGGTAGTCATGGCCATAATCGCCACTTTACTGAGCATTGTCGCGCCGCGCTATTTTGATTCAATTGAGAAAGCCAAAGAGGCTGTCCTGCGTCAAGATCTCAAAATCATGCGCGATGCCATTGATCAGTTTTATGCCGATTTTGGCAAATATCCGCTTGATTTAGAAGAACTGGTGGATAGACGATATCTACGCAGCATTCCAATTGATCCGATGACAGAGAGCAATACAACCTGGTTAGTGATGCCTTCACCGAATGAAGACGAAGATGGCGTCTATGATGTGCACAGCGGTCATACCGGCAAGGCATTGGATGGCACGTTTTATGAAGAGTGGTAGTAAAGCATGAAAGAAGTACAAAACGGTTTTGTTTATCTCTGGGCTTTGTTTGCCGTGACGGTCGCTGGCGTTATGATGGCCGCAACGGGACAGGTATGGCAGACAAAGTTGCAACGGGAAAAAGAACAGGAACTACTTTTTATTGGCGACCAGTACAGAAAAGCGATTATGTCTTACTACAATAATCAATTGACAGGTATCAGACAATATCCGGAATCGCTAGAACAATTACTGGAGGATAAACGCGGACCAGTCCCAATCAAACATTTGAGAAAAATTTTTATTGACCCGATGACCCTGACAGATGATTGGGGACTTGTTGAGGAAGAGGATATACCGCAACAACAGGCGCAAGGGCAAAACAACACTCCGGGAAATAGCAGTACTATAGGCAGCAGTCTTTCAAATACGCGCAAGGGAATTATTGGCGTATATAGTCTTTCGAATAAAAAACCCGTAAAAAAAGATAATTTTCCGGAACATTTTGCCAAATTCTCAGAAGCTAAAACATACCAGGAATGGAAATTTGTTCATACCGAGCAAACCGGCAGTGGCACTAACGCTTCGCGACAAACACAGCAAGGTGCATCAGGGGCAGGAACATCACCATTCGGAACGCCTGGCGGTGCATCAAGTCCAGGTCAAGGTCTCCAGGGTGGCACATCCGCGCCGTCGTCACCGCTGGCTCCCCCTGCCTCAGGACAAGCAGGTCAGAATCCATTTGCACGATAATCCGAATTTTTTAGATAAATTGAATTGTGCTAACGCAATGACCGGTAAAATCAGTTTTTTGGGTTAATGGACTTCCTGCCAATTTTCTTGAATGTAAAAAATCGGGGCTGTCTGGTAGTCGGGGGAGGATCAGTCGCCGCACGCAAAGTCTCTCTGCTACTTAAGGCGGGCGCTAATGTCCATGTTGTATCCCCAACGCTGAATCAGGAATTAACAGCCTTATTGCAACAAAATACATTATTGCATTATGCGCAGGTATTCTCACCAAAACACCTAGAGAACTGCACGCTGGTCATTGCGGCAACCGATGACCCTGAAGTAAACCGTAAAGTATCCGAATCTGCCAAAGCCAGAAATATTCCGGTCAATGTAGTAGATAATCCGGAATTATGCACTTTTATTATGCCAGCGATTGTTGATCGTTCACCGCTGGTGATCGCCATTTCAAGTGGCGGACAGTCGCCAGTACTTACCAGAATACTGCGCGCCCGTTTGGAAGCCCTGATTCCGAATGCTTATGCTCGCCTTGCATTCTATGCTGCAGAATTTCGCCAGCAAGTCAAACACCATTTCTTACATCAGAAAAATAGACGTATTTTTTGGGAAAAGGCTTTACAGGGTAAATTTTCTGAAATGGTATTGGCTGGTAAGGACAAAACAGCACAAGTATATTTACAGCAGTTACTGGAAAATGAAAAAGATGACGTACCTAAAGGCGAAGTTTATTTGGTTGGCGCAGGGCCTGGTAATCCTGATTTGCTGACTTTCCGTGCCATGCAGCTGATGCAACAAGCGGATGTCGTGGTCTATGATCGGCTTGTATCTCCAGAAATTCTGGACATGGTGCGACGTGATGCAACGCGTATTTACGCTGGGAAGGAGCGTAGCCGTCACACTTTGTCACAAGAATCCATTAATCAATTATTGGTGCGTTTGACCAAAGAAGGGAAGCGCGTTCTCAGACTCAAGGGTGGCGATCCTTTTATTTTTGGCCGCGGTGGCGAGGAAATTGAAACACTGACAAAATATCAAATTCCGTTCCAGGTTGTTCCTGGCATTACAGCCGCATCCGGCGTGGCAGCTTATGCTGGCATACCGCTTACTCATCGTGACTATGCGCAATCTTGCATTTTTGTCACCGGTCACCTGAGAAACAACACGATTGATCTGGACTGGGTTTCTCTAGCCCGACCGAATCAGACAATAGTAATTTACATGGGGCTACTCGGTTTGCCGGTTCTCTGCAAGCAATTGATTGCACATGGCCTGCCTTCCGTCACACCTGCCGCTATCATTCAACATGGGACCACTCAAACTCAAAAAATAGTAACCGGCTCACTGGAAACTTTACCAGACCATACCGTTGCCGCACGGCTTGTTGCACCGACCCTCATTATTGTTGGAGATGTTGTCCGATTACACAAGAAACTGGCCTGGTTCGAGTCGAATTGAATGACATTTGGTTTATAAGGAGGATGGCGACACTAAACTACCTTGTTTGTGTGAATGCTTTTAGTTTTTTCCCTTGCCCACGCAATACACTTGTGGTTCGTACAATAAGTGGAATCTGTTTTTATCCCTATACTAAAAGCCAACCTACCGAAATAAAGTGGAAATTACTACTCTCAACAATTACTAAGGCTCTAGCCATGCGACCGTACAACCATGCAGTCCATTCCTTTACGTGATAGGTTTTGGCAGGCAGAGTGTGCTTGGTTTTTCTGCAAACCTATCAGACGCGCCCTATACAATGTACGGTTGCTGATTTCCACTTCAACTACCGCAACTTCGCCCGAAACCCAGCGTGTAGCCGCCTGGGCTTGCGCCTGGGCGCGATCATGTTCGTAATATGAGCCTATTTGAACCGCCCAATCGTCGGTATTTGATAAAACCGAATTATTCGGCACAGCATTACCAGCAGATAGTTCGCCTCGAAGAATCGCAGCCGGATCAACTTTGTTATCCAAAAGAATGGCTGGCTTAACGGTGGGAACAGGCGCTTCAATCGCTATCCCTCTCAAACTGATACTTTTAGCACCTTTATTATCCCTCAAATCAGCCAATTGAATTGCAGCGACTTTTTTAAAGCTTCGATCTAATAACTGCGCCATATGCTGATCACGGGAAGCAGCAGTTTTTCCACCCATCACTACCGCGATCACTCTTTGATTACCGCGTTTTGCAGAAGTTGCCACATTAAACCCTGAAGCACGAATAAAACCCGTTTTTAATCCATCTACCCCAATGGTATTACGAATCATGCGATTGTGGCTGTTATATGTGACGCCCTTGTAACGGAACGATTGTGTTGAAAAATAATGATAATTCTTGGGAAAATCTTCCATAAGCCGAACTGACAATGTCACCATGTCCCGCGCTGTAGTTTTTTGCTCACCATTAGGCAGTCCTGAAGCATTGCGAAAAGTTGTTGCACGCATTCCTAATAAACGCGCCTTATTAGTCATCATTCGAGCAAAATTAGTTTCGCTATTTCCAAGTGCCTCGGCAACTACTGTGGCCACGTCATTCGCTGAACGCACTATCAACGCAGGAATCGCATCACGGACACTAAGCCTATCACCCGCTCGCAATCCAATATTAGTTTGCGGCATGGACGCAGCGTGCGCTGATACCGGCATCAAAGAATCATGCGTCAATTTACCTTGTTCCATTGCTTCAAACAGCATATAAAGCGTCATCATTTTGGTTAGAGAGGCGGGATAACGACTTGCGTCTGCGCTTGATTCATGTAGCACCTTGCCTGTATCCGCGTTGATTACAATTGAGGCATAGCGAGGGTTTGCATGCAACTGGCTTGTCAGAATCATCAAAGGCAGGATAACTAAGCCAAGAAGAAATCCTTTATTTCCTTTTAGTTTGAACTCAAACATTGAATCAACCCTCTCTAAAATATAGATGTGCTACATATTTCAATCCACGTTAAAAGTATTAATTTATGCAAAGCATGCTTCACTCTATTAATACGTGAATATTCTTTCAGGAAAACATATTACTTCTATACGCTTATTTTCAACCTGTTATCAATATATAGCGCCCACCGCTGAATATAATTCTTTAATTCACACTAAAATATTTTAATTGTTGGGGCCACATCACATTTCTCTAAAAAACCATTAATAATAATGCCTTTTCCTGATTTACAAACAGAATACAATGTTAAATTTTTTTTTAAGTTTGCACTATAAAACAATGATTATAAACTAAACAAATATTTTTACAAATCTAAAGATTGCACATAACCTGTCAACTCAAGATAGCCCTGTCCCACTTTTTGCTCACCCCGGAAAACGGTTACGGCACCCTCCCAGTACACAGCGCCTGTTGAGCTGCGCGAATCCAGCTCCTGATCATCAAATAATGGTTTCAATTGCCATTCGAAATCACCCGTACGAACACGCATTTCTACGGGGTAAGTGGCTTTTGTATGCGGAGATTCCCAAGTACGTTCCGGTATAAATTCGACTTGATCCGGATTAAACTGTATGGCATTTGCTGTTGAATCACGAAATGTACCGTAAGCCCAAAGCTTTTCACCATCCTTCCCACGTATCTGAAAAGCCATTAACGCGGATCCATCGTCCAGATTCACACTTAACCAGTCCCATCCGTCTGCGCGAGGATCCAGAATCTCAGATGACCATTCGTGATCAAGCCAGGCATGACCCCTCACTGCAAGAGACTCCCCCTGATACGCAACCCTGCCGGATACACTTAAATGCGGCTCGCTATAGTAATAGCTGGCTTGCGCTAAATTTGGTCCCTTACGGGAAAACCCCCGCTCCCCCTGAAGCATGATTTTCTGTGTCGGAATAAGCGATAATTGAAAACCAAACTTATCTGCATGTATTTCTGTTACATAGTGCCCTTCCTTGTCTCTCGCAAAGTACCAATCATCCAGTTTTACATCTGTTTCTCCCTCTCGGGCATAAGCCAAACCAAATCCCTCGCGCGCTGCTTTTTCATCATAAATGAGCCGCCCCCTGGCTGGATCTGATAAAGCCGCGTGCGCAATAATCAATTGCTTAGGCGCAAAACGACTGGGATTATCTGGATTATGACCAGTTGCGGAACGAAAAAAAGTCACCTGAAAACCAAGTGTCTTGTTGTCAGGTGTTTCTAACCAGCCGGTAACATACCACCACTCGATACGGAAATCAGGATGAGCACCATAGTCTTGCGGAAATACGAACTCATAATCAGGAACAACCGGTGTAAAACGCTGATCATCCGCGAATAATAATGAATGAAAAATCGCCAACCAAACCATCAATACGGCTATAAAAGCATTGTTTCTGTAACTGTTATTTTGCATTACCAGTCCTCCCTAACCGCGCGTATGGCGCCACCCGAAACAGCACCACGCCCTGCAATCAAAGCGGTTATGGATGCCGAAACCAGCATAATGCCAGCAAGCACTATCAACCAGATCCATGGCATATTAAGTTGCATGGTCCAGTGAAAGGATTGCGGGTTAACAATGAAAATCAATATCAGACTGATCCCCCAACCCAGAACAAATCCCAGCATAACACCCAGCGTGGTGAGAAAACTGCCTTCAGCGGCCAGTATGCGCAATATTTGGCGACGGGTAACACCAATATGCCGCAACATACCAAACTCGTTCACCCGCGCGAGCATTTGTGCAGAAAAACTGGCGGCCACGCCCAACAGTCCGATAATCACCGCAACAACTTCCAACAGATATGTAATCGCAAAACTGCGATCGAAAATCTCCAGGCTTTTATCTCGTATCGATTGCGATTGCGTTATTTCCAGTACATCCCCAAACGGCAGTTGTTGCAATGCAACATGCGCATCTGTCATGCTCGTTTGTTCCTGCAACCACAAAGCGGCAGTATTGATGCTCAAATCAGCGGATAAACCCTGGTAATCCGATAATTGCATTTGCACAGCACCAAACTGGCGGCCATAATCCTGCCAGACACCAACAACAATGAATGCATGCATCGCATCACCAACCGGCATCATTATCTGCTTACCAACGGTGTATCCATATAAATCAACCATTGCTTCAGATACCCATATCGGCCGCTTACCTTCAGGCAACTGATCAAGCCCAATTGTCTCACCTGTTAAAGGCAACGTATTACCTGGATCCTTCTTATCTATGGGTCGCGCGATTACGGTAATTTCCGGCCTATCCGGATCCAGAACCAAATGCTGTACACGAAAAAAGTCAATGCGTGAAAACTCGGATAATTCTGCCAGGGACTTTAGCTCGCTCGGCTGAAAACCACCCTGTTTTCCGCTGTCAGCAGCGCGCACATAAAGATCGGCAGGCAGCACATGTTCCAGCCAGTTATTAACCGATACCCTAAAACTCAGTACCATAATCGCCATTGCAACCATCAGACTGAAACTGGCCAACACCCCACCCAAAGCAATCGAAGCCTGATTGGGTGCATTGGCCAGGCGCGCAAATACCATGAGTGCTGTCACATTTAGCTTGCCGCTGCTAATGAAGCGATTAACAACATCAAGCCAGAAAGAAAAAAACCAGGTCGCAAAACGCGGCATCAATGCGATACCGCCTATCAGTAGAAAAACTATCGCCAGATATCCGAAAACCGGCAATTCAAAAACCGGCGGTAATTGCGTCATTAATATGCCGGCACACAAACAGATCACCGCCGGCCAGGGTGTTGAAAGGCGATTAAGCGCACTATCCTGACTACCCGATTTCAAAGCGGCAGCTGGTTTGGCCCGTACGGCTTCTCGGGCAGGGAAAATATTTCCTAACAAAGTAACACCAACCCCTACCACAAAATACACCATGGCAGCGCCTGGACTCAAATGCAGGTTCGGTTGTATACCGGGAAAAAAACCACTTCCAAGATCACCCCCAAAGAAATTGATTGCCAACGCTGCAATTCCATACCCTAAAGCAATCCCCGTTAAAGAACCGACAGAACCCAACACGACACCTTCCACGATAATCTGCTGTAACAACTGCTGCCGTTTAAAACCCAGCACACGCAACAACGCGAATTGATTACGGCGACGGATCACCGATAATGCCTGTGTGGAAAAAACCAGAAATGCTCCCGTGAATAATGCCACCAACGCAAGCATATTCAAATTAACACGGTAGGCACGCGACATGTTGGCGACACGCGCTTCCTGATCCGCAGCTTCAGTCACAAAAAACTGTGCCCCGAGTTCTTGTTCCAGCTTTGCCTTAAAAGCACCATGATGTATCCCTGAATCGAGTTTAAGTTCGATACGGGAAAGTAATCCCAAATAGTGAAAGTGCCATTGCGCCGCACCAATGTCCATAACCGCAACGCGCTGCCCTGCACGTGCTCGTGTTAGCCCACCCGTCACACGTAAAGACAGGGTTTGCAGCCCCACATTCAGCTGGAGCATGTCGCCCTGTTTGACCTGCAGCCATTCCATGGCCGCTGGAGACAAAAAAATGGCGTCATCGGAAAGACCATCCAATACGCTATCTTCGGCTGGAACACCCAATAAATCGGGTGAGATAGTAGCTGCCCGGAACATATCAATTCCGAGTATCCTCAGCTTGTGATCACTACTGCTTTCCAGCCTGTCCGGCACAACCGCAGTAAACTCAAGCACGGGATTAGCCTGGCTGACACCTTCGTATTGTGCCAATTTCGGATAAAGCAACTCATCAAACAAACCCTGCTTGTTATAAATCTGCAAATCCGACTGACCTGAAAGACTTTTACTCGCCGCTGAAAACTCATTGAAAGCCGCAGTATTAATCAGATAAATTGAGAACCCCAGCGCCACCCCTAACGCAATAGCCATTATTGCAACGACTACCTGTACAAAACGAGCACGCCATTCACTCAACAGCAGCCAACACGATAAAGACGCCATTTTCATATGGACTTGCTGACTTGTTCTATCGGTTGCAAGCCCTGCTTGGTCAAAACCAGCACCGCATCAGCAGTAGCAGCCGCAGCATGCGAGTGTGTAACGAGTATGCCTGAAGAACCATTAATTTTGATTTCAGAACGAATGAGTTGAAGAATATCATGAGCCGTATCAGGATCCAGATTCCCAGTGGGTTCATCCGCCAACACAAGTTTGGGTCGGTGAACCAAAGCACGTGCGATTGCAACCCGCTGCAACTCTCCGCCAGATAACTCATGCGAGAAATCATCTTTCCGTCCATGCAATCCAACTTCTGCCAGCATTTTTTCTGCGCGATCCACCGGCATATTGTTCAACAATAATGGCAACGCAATATTCTGTCCAAGCGTCAGATGCGGCAAAACATGAAATGCCTGAAAGATAAACCCTAATAATTTACGCCGCAGCATGGTTACAGAATCATCATCGAGTTTCGAAATCTGATTACCATCTATCAGCACTTCGCCGGAATCGGGGACATCCAAGCCCGCAATAAGATTAAGCAAAGTTGACTTGCCTACCCCGGATTCGCCCATGATGGCAATATATTCACCTGCTTTCAACGTGTAAGTCAGATTGGACAACACCTGACATCCTTCCACATAGGCCTTACTGATATTTTTTAATTCAAGCATTTATATAACGATTCAATACAATTTTAAAGTGATTACAAATTTATGCTCTACTGATTTCAGGGTAGTTCAGTCGAATTACTTATCCAGATTACCTGGAATTGGTAAAATTTTCCATCAACGGGTTTGTGACTTTGTTTTCGGAAAATTAAATCTTTCTAAGGTACACTTTCGCGAGAACAGGATCTCATCTCAATTATTGAATATGGGTCACATAAGATATTTTCCCTACGCCACTTTCCTTTGGCAGTCTGATGGACACAGAATAGACATGGCCTATTATAGCCATCAAGGTCTCATGTTTCGGTTTCAATTTAAAACCGAAAGTATTTTGCCAGCACTTGACAGGTTTTTTTATACGCTGGTTGTAGTTGATCGCAAAGCGCTTCTCTCGATAGACTCAAAAATTCACTGCAGTATTGCCAGGTGCAAAAATACGTCAATATGATTGTTAAAGTTGTCGCAATATCATCCGCCCCAACCCAAGGGTAATGGCACACCAAACAATTTCCGAAAGGTAGAGAAACACGTGAAATGGCTTAGAAGGCTTTTAAAAACTATCATGTGGAATTTTCAATCAGAAGACTGAAACACAGTATAACAATCAATTCAGTTCAATCTGTACTTACTATCGTCAGACCAAGAGCGCCTAAAACTGTGTAATTTAAACGACAATATTGACTGTATCGTTTAAGTTCGTTGGAATAGTGCAGAAAAAAGTTCCGGTTGATTGGTTACAATTGTTATTGGAGGTTATTAAAAACATAAACCCGTTAACGGCATTTGATAAACAGGAGTCTTAAAACAGCCCGCAGCTTGAGATTCTCCTAACACCAGATTGATTGTATCTTCCGTCCAAGCAAAGGCCAGCTAGATGATTATTACATTACTATAAGTGGCTAATATTAATTATTGCAAAATGAATTAGCATAAACGATGGTATATAACCCATATAAATTTCTAAATAAAAGACAATATCAGGCGTGTTCAAGCAAAAGGATCTAAAAACAGTTTATAGAATATTTATCGCACATTTGAGACTTTGCAATAATCTTATTCTGAAGATAGCATCGAATTTGGGATAAGAAATCACGAACAGGCAGACTATGTTGAAAAAACCAATAAAAAATATACGATTGATTATTTATAATAGTTTTGGTTTGCAAAAGCAAATGCGTTGGAATTTCGAAAATTATGGGGTCTTGGCTGCTTCTGTCTATGAAAGCACTTCAACCAAAATTAAACAGTGCTCACCTGCACAAATAACTATTGATTCGGATTTTCCTCTCGTGCCGTGCCGCATCGCCGAAGGACTGCTACCAATGTAACAAACATAATGCTGGGAGAAAGCGCAAAACATGTCAGAAGTTGTTCAGAAGAGCTATCGGTAACGATCTGGCTGCAATCTACAATCTAAACCGTTTTCAATGAGACCAAAAAGTGGTTAATTTAGTTCACGAATTGATTTATCAATCAGCAAATCATTCACCTGACAACGATGCGTTGTCGTATCAAGGCAAAAAAAAGAATTATGAAATGCTTGCCAGCGAGATAGAACAATTAGCAACCGGATTCCTTAACGCAGAATTGGGTCGTGGCGAACGCCTTGCAGTTTATCTGGAAAAGCGCTATGAAACTGTAATCACATTATTTGCGGCCTGCGCTGCAGGCGGTGTATTTGTACCGGTTAATCCGCTACTAAAACCCGAACAAGTCAGTTATATCCTTAAGGACTGTAATGTACGTATTTTAGTTACTTCCACCGAGAGATTCAAATTACTGACTGATATCTTGCCATCTTGCCACGATCTTCATACCGTTATAGTTGTTGATGATAAAGAAAATACTCCCAATAGCGCCGGGCTAAATATAATCAAGTGGTCAGAAATTTTTTCAATTCGCACCACGTTTAAACCGCATCGCATAATTGATGGCGATATGGCTGCAATTCTTTATACCTCCGGCAGTACTGGAAAACCTAAAGGCGTTGTGCTATCTCACCGCAACATTGTAGCAGGCGCAAAAAGTGTCACAGAATTTCTAAGAAACCAGCCACACGACCGAATACTCTCAGTTTTGCCACTTAGCTTTGACTACGGTTTAAGTCAATTGACAACGGCCTTTCATGTCGGCGCCTCCATTATTCTGATGAATTATTTGTTTCCCAGGGATATTATCAGGATAATCGAGCAAGAAAATATCACTGGGCTGGCAGCAATCCCGCCATTATGGATTCAATTAGCCCAATTAAATTGGAAGAATGTCAGAACATTACGCTACATTACAAGCTCTGGCGGAACAATGCCGCGCACTACACTTGATCAGCTTCGAAAGGTTTTACCCCGCACGCAGATATTTCTGATGTATGGCCTGACCGAAGCGTTCCGTTCAACTTTTCTTCCTCCAGAAGAAATTGAACGACGACCAGATTCAATTGGCAAAGCTATTCCCAATACCGAGATACTGGTTCTTCGGGAAGATGGTTCTCATTGTGTACCGGGAGAGCCAGGAGAATTGGTGCATCGGGGCACACTTGTGTCCATGGGATACTGGAACAATGTCGAAAAAACATCTGCATGTTTTAAACCCATTGCATCGTATCAGAAAGGTTTAACCATTCCCGAACTTGCGGTCTGGTCAGGCGACACAGTACGCATGGACGAAGAAGGCTTTCTTTACTTTATAGGCCGACGCGATGAAATGATAAAAACATCGGGATATCGTGTCAGTCCCACTGAAATTGAAGAAGTCATCTATGCGACAGAACAAGTTGGAGAGGTCATTGCTATCGGCATACCTCATCCCGTACTCGGACAGGCCATTTTAGTGATTGCGACGCCACGTAATGGCCAAAAACTGGAAGCAGAAGATTTATTTCGCGCTTGCAAACATAACTTACCAGCCTTTATGCTACCCAGTCATATCGATATACGCGAAAACAGTTTGCCCAGAAATCCAAACGGTAAAATCGATAGAAAATTACTTTTCCAAGAAATGCAGCACCTATTTATAGAAAGCCAAACATGACAGGCGCTCAACTAAAACATACAGTTTTTGACCAATTCCCGGTACAGGATAATTGCATTGTGGTCGGAGGCACCCCACTGACGCGCTTGGCACAACGTGTTGGCAGAACCCCATTTTATGCTTATGATCGGCAAAAGATTACAAATCGTATTCAATTGCTTCGCAAATCGCTTCCCGATGAAATTCATTTGCACTATGCAATGAAGGCAAATCCTATGCCCGCAGTTGTACAACATTTAGCTGGCCTGATTGATGGCATCGATGTGGCTTCTGTTGGAGAAATGCATATTGCACTTGACACCACAATACCCCCCAACAAAATCAGTTTTGCAGGCCCTGGAAAAATTGAACATGAACTGTCAAGCGCCATTTCGGCTGGGATAGTATTGAATATGGAATCGGAAAGAGAAATGCGATTGATTGTCAAATTAGGAGAGCAACTGGGAATTCGTCCTAATGTCTCAATTCGTATCAACCCTGATTTTGAACTCAAATCCGCTGGCATGAAAATGGGTGGCGGCCCTAAACAGTTCGGTGTTGATGCAGAACTTGCTCCCGCGCTCTTAAAGCAGATTGGCAAACTTGACTTAAACTTTATAGGATTTCATATTTTCAGCGGATCACAAAATTTAAAATCAGATGCGATTCAAGAGGCGCATGAAAAAACATTGCAACTAGCTCTGAAATTGGCAGAAAAGGCACCTTCTCCAATTCATACGCTTAACATTGGGGGGGGATTTGGCATCCCTTATTTCCCAGGAGAAAGCGCTTTAAATATTCAGTCTATTGGAGAAAACCTGAGCAACCTGTTACCGGAAGTCAAGCACCGGTTACCTGAGGCACAAATTATTATTGAGCTTGGTCGTTATATGGTTGCCGAAGCGGGCATTTATGTCTGTCGCGTAATTGAACGCAAAGTGTCCAGAGGCAGAGTTTTTTTAATCACTGATGGTGGCCTTCATCATCATCTCGCAGCTACAGGGAATTTTGGCCAGGTTATCCGAAAAAATTATCCAGTCATGATTGGCAACAAAGCACATGGTACTCAAAAAGAAATTGCCACGATTGTTGGCCCCTTATGTACACCTTTAGACTTACTGGCCGAGCAAATGGAAATGGAAAAAGCAGAAGTGAACGATCTTGTAGTTGTCTTACAATCAGGTGCTTATGGACTTTCAGCAAGTCCCACTGGGTTTCTGGGTCACCCTGAGCCACTGGAAATTCTTGTTTAGCCTGTTGATAAAAATCAACACGAATAATTATTAATCGTAACGCTGGCAATTAATTGATTATAATAGAAGTGCATAGTCACACTGTATCAGGCTAAGAGTATCTACATTATTTTAGGAGATCAGTATGGAAGGTATATGGGGTTGGATAGACCGCGGTATAGTTGTGGTGAAAAGTTGCGCACCTTTTGAAAAAAAGATCAAACCAATTGCGCGGCCTGACAATCGTTCACTTCATATGCTTTCTGGTGAAAATTCAGTGTTTGCTGTGATTGATTGCATCGACAGTGCGCATTCCTACCCAGATGTAGGGAATATAAAACGCGTATTCGGATATATTAGCTTCTGTAAGCTTCAATCCGACCAACATACTGATTTTGATGTCGCATTGCCGCAGATCAATGTAGAAAAGGTATCTTGTTCTTCCCGACTCAGGCCCGAATACAAAGTGAAAGGCACCCAGCTACGCTATCGTTTTAAAGAAATACTAAAAGATTTTTTACCCAAAGAAACTATTGCCAAACAAAAACATGGTTCTGGTCCATCATTTGGCGTCTGTCCGCAAGCACATTCACAGCTTAAAGAATCATCAACAGACAGTCAGGCAGATTTTAAGCCACGCAACCAGATCCGTGTAGATTTATTTGACACATTACTCAGGCAACATCTACCTGTATACACACTGGATATTATGGCACTTTGATCTGGTAGTATGAACGATCTTGGAATATTGGCACAACCTACGTTAAACACGTTAAAAAAGTGATTTCGTCATGAGCGATATTTATAATACTTTTAAGCGATCTTTCAATTTGATTGAAGCAAATACGCCCGAATTGCGTCTCAAGGTATATCAACTGCGTTATCTGGTTTTGTGTGTACAAAATGATTTTCCCGATATGAATGCTGCGGATTTTCCTGATAAATTGGAAAAAGATGAATATGACGAGCGTTCAAGTCATATGCTTATACAGTTTATTCCAACGGGCGAGTTTATTGGGACAACACGTCTCATATTACCCGACCCATCGAATCCGGCCAGTCCATTTCCCATTGAACTGCATACCAAGATAGATCCTGATCTTTATCTTTTCGACAGTGATACAAGAACGCAAACCGCAGAGATATCTCGTTTCTTGGTTTCGTCAAATTTTGACCGACGAAAAGGAGATCGCCGCAAACCAACCGAACAAGATAATCAACAAAAAAACACTGAGACAAATCAAACAGCAAGCAGTAACTTTGAAAATGACCGACGCAAAGGAGACGACCGACGCAGGGGAGATCGCCGCTCTTCTCTTAACATATACATGGTTCTTATGGCTGGTGTAGTTCGTATGTCTGTGGCAAACAATATCAAATACTGGTTATCAGCAATGGACCCGGCTTTGAACAGATTGGTTGGTTTTTCCGGAATGAATATCGAACCCATTGGCCCTGTTGTAAATTACCATGGTTTTCGTCAACCACATTTTGGAGAAATAAATGATGTACTTAATAGACTACATAAACGCAATTATGGTGCTTGGGAAGTCATCACGGACCGAGGCAAATACTGGCAACCAGCGGAATAGCGTATCAAAAACTATTTAAATTTATATTTACCAATTTTGAAATTGCTGCGATTATCTCAATCCTTTAGACTGATGTTATAACAGGGATTTTAAAAACCATAATGCTCAAACGTAATACAAGCTATTTTTGTATTTTACTGATGACTTTTCTACTTGTCGTAACTGATGTTATGGCAGATGATCACTATTGGATAGTAGCCAATCCAGATGTCAACGAATCGAGCATATCTAAAAATTTTTTGCGTGCTATTTTTAGCATGCGGGTACGGACTTGGCCGAATGGCGTAATTATCAAGGTTTTTGTGCTTCCGGATGATCATAAATTACACCATGAATTTTCGAAAGAAAAACTAAGCTTGTTTCCTTACCAATTACGCCAATCCTGGGATCGTTTGGTATTTTCAGGCACGGGCCAGGCGCCGACAACAGTCTCTTCAAATGATGAAATGTTAAACAGGATTATGAATACGCCTGGTGCTATCGGATACTTAGAAACCATTTATGTCAATGATGAAGTCCATGTACTCGAAATTAAGTAATCAATCATTTATGTTTTCTTTTAAACCATTTAAGATTGTAATGGTCGCCCTTCTGTTCTGTCTAAGTGCTTACAATTCACCTGTCCTCGCTCAGGAAGGGGATAAAACAACAGATTTCTCAAACGAAAATGCGACAACTTCGAACTGGCCTACTGTTAAAACCATGCTGGATAATCTGCAGATACAAGGATTTGCAAGCCAGGCTTTTATGGCCACATCAGCTAATGATGTCTTTGGAAATACGGACGATGGTGGCAGCTTTGGTTTTACAGAAGTAGGGTTAAATGCCTTGTTTCGTCCCCTGCCAAGATTACAGCTATCTGGGCAAATGCTCTCGCGCCGTGCCGGTAAAGATAATACAGGCGAGCCCCGTCTTGATTTTGCATTTCTGGACTACAGGTTATACTCGGAAGGAACCAATCAATTTGGCATTCGCTTCGGGCGGCTGAAAAATCCTATTGGGTTTTACAATGACACCCGCGATGTCGCTTTTACACGCCCCAGTATTTTGCTGCCACAATCGATTTATTTTGATAGAACCCGTAACTTGGCGCTTTCGGCAGATTCAATTCAGTTTTATGGAGAATCTTCTCTTGTAGACTGGGGTGATTTTTCATTCCAGTTTGGCATAACGCGTCCAATTGTTGATGATCGTGATACGACAGCTTCGTTAATCCAGGGTCAAGTAGGCGATCTATCTCCTGATGTTTCGCTGATTGGACGTGGTATTTATGAAAGCACCGACAAGCGCTTAAGGCTTGCTGTCAGTGGCGTGTGGGTAAATGTTGACTACAAACCCGGTATAGAAGACCCGTTAAACCCTGGTTCAATCCAATTCTCACCGATCTATGTGTCGGCACAATATAATACTGAACGCTGGAGCCTAACATCGGAGTACGCAATCAGACATTTTAGATTCAAGAATTTCAACAATCAAAGATTCGATAGCTTGGATTTTTTTGGAGAAAGTTTTTATTTCCAGGGTGAATATCGATTAAATCACAAATGGGAGGCTTTAATTCGTTATGACGTCCTCTTTACAGACAGAAGCGATCGAGATGGCAGCAAATTTGCTGCTTTAACCGGGGGGCCTGCACATACACGTTTTGCAAAAGATCTGACGGTAGGCTTACGTTGGAACATCACGCCCAGAATTATGGCACGGCTAGAATATCACCGAATAAATGGTACAGGCTGGCTTTCACCTTTAGATAATCCAGACCCATCTGGAACGACCAAGAACTGGAATCTCTATGCGGCGCAGCTTTCTTTCCGTTTCTAGATTTGAACATATCTGATGTCAGAGATTATCACAAAAGAAATCCCTACAAAACTAGCAACCGACACCTGGGATGGCGCATTTCTAAGTTTTAAGTGGAAAATCACATCGCTTAGCAGCTTGATTTTATTTGCTGTTGTTTTATTGTTCTGCTTTGTTAGTTATTTAGGACTTGTTGCTAATTTTGACGACCAACGAAGTATTGAACACAAACGTTTCGAAAGAGAAATTGTCAGTCTAATTGACCGCTTATCGCGTGGATTACGCCAGCAAGCAGAAACAATTCCATTTCTGGATGGAATGGGCGAGGCGCTTTTATCAGATGATAAAGAGAAAATCAGCCAAATATTCGACCAACATTGGACATTACTGCATTTTCACAATGGTGTTGAGTTTGTACGCTTTTATAATGCTTCCAATGAATTAACAGCCGATTGGGGCATTATTGAATCAAATCCCCATGATGATGAAATAATTCTGGAATGGGTTAAACAAGTTAATCAAAATGAAGTTCCAATTAATCCATTATTATGCAGACGAAGTTGCATCCAGCTAACTGTCGCGCCACTATTAATAGAAGGTCAAACAGGTGGCATAGCGGTCATCGGCGTTTCCTTGGCGGATGCACTTTTGGCATTTAGACGTATATCAGGTGCTGAAATAGGGTTACTGCTAAATGATTCCAATCCCAGTGCAAATGCGCTATATGTCGAACCGTGGAAAACTTCTATTGCAGCATTGACCAGTAAAAATGATAGCTATGAAATTTTAAACAAAGCCGCAGATAGTTATCCATCAATTGATAAGCTCAAAGATGTTGTACAAATAAGCACTGAAAACAAACACCACCAGATAAAGCTATATCCGCTAAATTCAGTGGATAAAAATAGGGCGAATCTGGTTGTCATTTCCGATGTTACGTCTGCTGTAAACAATATCTATGATTCAATCCAGAAAATTGCACTAATTGGTATACTTGGTCTTATTATTTCAGAGTTTCTTTTATTTGGAATTTTTACCCGCCTACTCTCGCGCCTAATGGATGTTTCCTATACCTTACCATTACTGGCAAGCGGGCAGTTCGAAGATTTCCGTCACTCACTCAAATTAACAAAGAAAAAGCAAGTCTATAGGGATGAAATCGACATGCTCTATGATGCAGCTGTCAAATTATCTGTACAACTTGAAGATCTGGAGCAAAAGGTTTCTTCACGAACAAAACTACTAATTGAGCAAAAAGATGAATTGAGCAAGGAAAGAGATTTTGTTGCTAATCTGCTTGACACAGCCCAGGTCATCGTTTTGACACAAAACGCTAATGGCAGAATTATTTCCATGAATGCTTATGGGGAAATGCTGACTTATTATTCAGAAGAAGAATTGAAAAACACACCATTTCTGAATATCCTTGTCTCTGATTACGATTCACATGATTTATCCGTTCAGTTGGATGAAATCAATCAAGGGCTAAGAGAACAATTGCGCCACGAAGCAATAACCCATTGTAAGGATGGCACAACACGTCATGTCGCTTGGTTACATTCCCGGCTATCCTGGAACACCATAAACGATCCATCTATTTTGTCAGTTGGACTTGACGTCACGGAATATAAACGAGTTGAAGGTCATTTGGCTTGGTTGGCTGATCATGACCCCTTAACAAACCTTTTTAACCGTCGCCGCTTCAGCGAAGAACTTGAACAGGCAATTAGTCGGTCCGACCGCTATCAGCATCCTGGCGCGTTACTCTTTTTTGATCTGGATCGTTTTAAATACATTAACGATACCAGTGGTCACCAGGCGGGTGATGCATTACTCAGAATGGTAGCTGGAATGCTATTGCGTACTATTCGTTCAGATGACATATCAGGCCGTTTAGGCGGGGATGAATTTGCTGTAATATTACCCGAAATCAATACGGAAGGCGCTATTGAAGTAGCAAAAAAAATTCTTATTCATCTTAGTGAAACTCAATTAACGATTAATAGCCGCACACATAAAGTTTCAGCAAGCATCGGCCTAGCAGTTTTTCCCGAGCATGGAGAAAATGTACACGATTTATTGGCAGCAGCAGATTTAGCCATGTATCAGGCGAAAGACACCGGGCGCAATGCATGGTATCTGTTTTCAAAAGAAGATAAAAGTCGCGAGCGTGTACAAACACTTGTCTACTGGAAAGAAAAAATTGAATACGCACTTTTGCATGACAGTTTTATGCTTTACTTGCAACCAATAATGAACCTTCAAACCCAAGAAATAAAGCACTATGAAGTTTTACTGCGCATGCACGATTTTGATGGTTCTATCTTATCGCCCGCCGGTTTTATTTCAGCAGCAGAACAAACCGGACTGATACATTCAATTGATCATCTGGTTTTACACAAAGCTATTACTCAGGCGGCAAAAATAAACCAAAACGGGAATAATTCCGTCAGTTTCTCCATCAACTTATCTGCACACGCATTTAATGACCCTGAATTATTACCAATCATAAAACAAGAGTTGGTCAGCCATAATGTTGACCCTAAAACACTTATGTTTGAAATTACCGAAACGGCAGCTTTAGAAAATTTACCCGGCGCACGAGCGCTCATGAAAGAAATTAAAGAATTAGGTTGTGGTTTTGTATTGGATGATTTTGGTGTTGGCTTCTCTTCTTTTTACTATCTACGGGAATTACCGGTTGATGCAGTTAAAATTGACGGATCGTTCATACGTAATTTGGTTGAAAATAAAGATGATCAAATTCTAGTCAGCGCACTGTGTAGTGTTGCAAGCGGTTTTGGTAAAAAGATAACAGCGGAATTTGTTGAAAATGATCAAATCTTTAGTCTGCTCAGGAAAATGAAAATAGACTATGCTCAAGGTTATTACGTCGGCAAACCAGCGCCATACAGCACCTATTTTCAACATTCAGTAGAATGATGAGCCGCAAAAAAAACCTTTAAAAGAAATAATCAACACTTCGATTAAAAAATGTTATTTAATATACTCACCAGCTTTAGCAACGTTTGAATTTTCCTTATTTAATAAATCAATTTGTTTTTCAAGTAATTCGACATTGTTCCAGCCAAATTCATCATCCAATGGAATCCACCGCGCACGTAAATAGCCATCTCGATCAATCAGAAATTCCATATGATCCGGTGTTGAACCACGTCCCAACAAATCTGGCCGGCTCATGGTGCGACGGTATAAAGCATAGCTTTCCACAATTTCATGTGCGCCTTGTGTCACAACAGGAAAAGGCAAATTCACTGTAATTTCAGATTGTTCTTCCGATGTCAATTCATTTGTCGGAACGGCCAGAATCGCTATGTTGTGTTTCTTCAGTTTTTCAAAACTTTGCTTGAGTTGCGATATTCTTGCTTCAGACTGTGGCCACGAAAAAATGACCAGCAGTACAGATTGCTTGTCACGAAAATCTTGCAGAACGCCACTCGAACCATCATGTGCTGCATACGAAAAAACGGGAGGATGAACATTTTTTCTGTTTGGTATGATTTCTGGAGATAAAATGCGTGTCTGGTAGCCACGAGACAAGGCATAAACATAATTTACCAAATCCCAACGTTCTTCCTCATCCAGTTTATCAGCGTAACCGGGCATATCGGTATCTTTCATACCAAATGAAATCCAATGGTAAAAATCGCCGGGAGTATGTTCAACCGTATGAGGTTCGGTCAACATATCCGGCAGCACTGTTGACATCGTTCTTGACTTGATACCATTTCCTCTACCCTGATATCCATGACAATCCACACAATGCTGTGAATATAGTTCTGCTCCATAAGATACAGAAATAGCATCAAAAAGATTGGGAGGTTTTCGATAAGTTTCAGGATATGCTTCTATCGTTAATGGCGGTAATGCAACAGCAAGTCCGAAAATGAATAGTACCGCAGGTATTGTAACAAGCCGTTTCAAGTTCCAATGTGCTGTGCGGCCAAAGTACAACACGATTAATGCGATAGTAACTATTGCCAGCCCACCCCATACTTGCAAGGCCACATTTTCCCCTCCCCATGTTGCAATAATTGAGAAACGAAATGAAAAAGGCCATTCTTTGATAATCACATGTTTTGCAGGTGTCGCATTATTTGCAAGAATCGTAGCAATTAGTACTAAAACCATAGCCAGAATAAACTCAATCCTTACCCACTTGCGCATACCCGCTGCACTGCTCTGTGTCTCCTGGCTATTTTCACTGTTGGCAAACATTGGCAACCAGAATGATCGTATCCGAGCGGCAATTATCAAGATAACGCACAACAATAATAATTTTGCATTCAGCAGCCAACCGTACGGTGTTGCAACCATCGCTGCATAATCACCATCAAAAATACGGTCTCCCACAACAAGACCTGTCAACACGATAAGCAGCATAACCGGTAATGCTATCGCTGAAAAGCGTTTTAGTATCTGAATATCGCGAAGGCTGGATTTTTTGCTTTTTACTTGCTTAACATATTCATATTTCAATAACAGCAGCGCTGGCAAACCGCCTAGCCAAACACCTGCCAATATGATATGGAGTGCATAAGGCACTACATTCGAAAAGGACATGCCTTCCGCTGCCGAATGACTGACCATGGCATCCGCTATTAACGGAAACATTGCCATCAATGCACAAAACGCATAATGCCAACGCACTCTGCTACTATTTCGAAGATATAAAACTGATATCACAAGTAAAATAGCAGCAATCATTTGACCGGCCCATATCAGACCAGCTCGCGTATCACTAACAAAATCTAACCATACTTCTGGTTGTAATAATTTGTCAGCACTACCTGTAACTTTCGCAATTGTTGCGGCGAGAATAACAACAAGGCCGACGACAATACTAATTGCCAGTCTTGGAAATAGTCTTTCAAGTTTCTCAATCCACTGTGCTGTATATGAGTATTTGCCATCATTAGCAATAATTAAAAAAACACAGCTTCCCAAAATAATCAAATTCGCCGCAAGCTGGAACCAACGGGCTGCTCCTACAATTACTTCTAGCATTTCATTTCTTAATTATTTTTTATTCTAAAACTGTAGTTTGATTCAACGACATGCCCATCAACAGATAAAACGCGGAACTGTACTTTATAACTGCCTGGTTTCAATGCTGGCATAGCAAGCACAACAGATTTGGGATCATCCGCTACAGCGGAGGGTTCATCAACCGACACAGTGTTGCCATCTGAATCCAAAACCTCAACCAACGCGTATGCAGTTTCAATCTCTTCATTGAACCAAAGCTGTATCTGTGATGGTGATTCAGAAAGAGATGCTCTTCGTGGCGGATCAGATTTAACCAATGACGCATGCGCCCATACAGTGTTGACTTGCATCAATGATAAAAACAAGAAAAAAAATAATATTAATTTGATTGGATTTTTCATAGTTATTTTACTAGGTTTTTCAATTTCATTTTATTTGCCATTTTTTGCACTTTTAAAAAGATCTTTACTGACATCTATTTTGAGTTTAAATGATAAGTCGAGTTCACCTTCTTGAATTGTAAAAGCATTACACTTAAATTAAATGCACCTCAATTAATGTAATAGACTACCTTTATTTATAACTGCTCGTGATTTAATTAATTAAAAATCAATTCAAACCGTTTTCTTATTTCTACGAGTAGCCATCCAGTTTTTAAAGCGCTTGGATTTGAATAATTTGTAACCAATCAAAGTCAGCAACACCAATCCAACTGCAGGGCCAATTGTTGCCCTGAATACATCCGCATAGTTGACCATCTCAACGCGCAAATGGTAAAGATACTTTAACGGCTGAACACCATCGGCAGTTATTACCAAAAGATGTTTCCCCTGCTCCAATACTTGCTGCGTATTAATCACGCCGTCAGCATATACGGAGGCGCGTATATTTGCTATGACTTCTCCATCTTCTTCTCTGCTGCCTCGTACCAGCTTCACGCCTATCGGCATTTCGCGCAGTATCGGATCAACCAGATCCACCACCAGCACCGTATTTCCCGTCGCAGGAATGTCCGTACAATAGTGCCCGGCTTCGTCAACCTGCGGCTGGTAAACACTTAAGTGAATCATGTTCTCACCTATGCGGCGCATACAACTGTCATCTTCCAGTTCTTCCGCCCCATGCCCAAATACCGTGCCCGTATACATTGCCGCAACGAATGCTATCACTGCTGCGCCCATTTTCATGGCTCGCTTCAACACATCTGTTTCCTCCACATCAGAATACTTCTCCCGCCCTTGATGAACTTCTGTATCCTGCTTTTCTCTTGTTTGTCTCTTTCCCTGCATTTTCTATGCGGGTGCCCCGAGTGTATTGCGTCTCTTTTCTTAATAAAAAAGCCGGTACACCGGCTGTCATGCGACAGTGGTGTACCGGCGTTGTTGCTAGTCTACTTTTTAGAGTCTCGTAAAGACTGGGATTACCGCTCCAGCAATACTGTTGATGTAACGATTGCCTTCTTCATCCCACGTCATCAGCAATCCACCAAAACGACTTTCCGGGTCACCCAACAAAGCCATTAGACGCTGTACTTCCCATAATGCGTCTTTCGCTTCCAGTTTGACCTCGCGTGTCTCGCCTGGTTCAATCGCTGCATCATTATCCAATGTCAAACCAGTCGCAACCAGCTCTCTTGGATAATCAGGATCAAGATGCTCACGGCCCAGCGCGTTTACAAAACGTACACCCGCTGTCGTGAACTCACCAATGTTGATCGCCGTATCACCATTGTTGGTGATGTCCATGGTAATACGTAACGCACGTCCTGGTACGTCGTAGTTAGCATGGGTAATTCTGATCGCTACTGGATTTGGCTCGATCGGCAGTGGATCTATCTTGGACTCACCAGCCTGAATCGGAATCGTGTATGGATAGGTGCTTTCCGTATAACGATAGCCACCCCATACCAATGTACAGGTCAGTATCGCTACTGCCCACGCTACCTTACGATCCATTGGATCAAGCAGCAGGTCGTCTCCATACGCCAATAATACACGGCTACGTGGCAAGAACATCGGACGCGCTACATAGTAACCAATCCAGAATATGCCCAGACCCGTCCAAACAAGATGCCAGAAAATACCATTGGCAAAGTTGAATGTCTCTGTGTCAATGGTCTCGCCTGTCAGTGTCTTGATAGGGTTGGTGAAGTCATCCCAGCTACCTGTAATGTTCATCCAGGACGCAGGACCCGCAATCGGACCAGCTTCTTTCACGTTTACCATCGCGTGCATGTGATGACGGCCAGGTATACGTGCTTTCAGCTTAACTTCAAATTCATAGTCACGACCAATTACCAGTGGCCCTGAAATGAACATCGGCTCGCCGTTCAGCTTGGTGCTCAAACGTACAAACACCGGACTTGGGCTTCCAACGTTGAAAAACGCACGCTCCGGCTTACCCACCGCACGCGGCCAGTCTTCCGCCAGGTGAAACTTACCTGACATCGTCGCAATGTCGTTCACTTTGGTGACCTTAGGCTCCCATCTCATGTCGTACCATTGGATCGAACGCATACGCAAGAATGGCTCTTGTGAACGTTCACCATGCGCCGCTACCGGGGTCACGTCTATCGCTACTGTCAATGCCAGTGTCGCAGCACCAACCGCCGCGCCATAAAGCCCCATGACGCCCAGCTTAAAGATGTTTTTTATTTTCATTATTTGATCCTCTCTGCAAATCCTGGTTCACCATATGCCGTTACGTCCATCTTCATGGAAATACGGCCTCTTTCGCCTTTAACATAGTAAAACGCGGTGCAATAGATTTTGCCAAGGTACCACCATACGCAGAACATCAACATGGATACAAAGGCCGAGAAGAACGCCGCAATCACCGTGGTATGTCCACCAAATGTCCTCAGCGAACCCTGCTCAATCAACCGCACATATTCCGGTGTACCAGTACGTACATACAAGAATCCTGTGTAGTCAGCTACTGAAAGCAATACGCCTTCCACTACCACTGGCAAGTGGGTTGGACCAAAAATAGGCCAGTTGCCCGGATAGAAGAACAAGCCCCAGAATCCACCACCAATCAATGCAGTTATCAACCAGTTACCTGTCAACAATAAAATCGTGTCAAGCATCAATGCCCCTGGAATCATTGTCGATGGCAATACAAAGTTGATCGGGTAGTGTGACCACCAGTAAAAACCCCAGTAACGGGTTAACCATTCACCTACTAACAGGCAAACAATACATAACGTCGCACCATACGGTAAACGGTAGTTTACCCACAGATAATACATCAATGCTGCACAATACATAACACCCACAATCGGTGTCACTACCGGCCACCACTGGCGATCTTTCCAATCCAACCAGAAATCCCAGTCACCTGCCAATAGCATAAAGTGCATGTGGAATGTACCGACCAGAAGTATACATAGAATTGGAAAATACACCGCATCAATGTATCTGGACATCCTGACCGCTTCCGGCGGCATCTTCGCCGCCGCTATAATTTCGTCTGTTCTGCTCACTAGACTCTCCCTTCGTTTGTTTCGTGTGATATTAATGTTAATAACATGACGATTCCTTTACTCTCTTTTACTACCTCTCCTCGTGCACGGATGCCTTCTTATTGACTCCCTTATCCGCATCCCTCACTCCAGAGCATCGCCCAAGCACAAACTTGCCCGGGCGATGTATAGTCTAGCTTAGATTAAGGAACAATCCGGTTGTTTAGAATTTCTTTGCTTTGACCATTCCAGATCACGTCTGTCAGGTTAGAGTAACGGGTCACAATCTGTGCCGCGATACCACCTGAGAACAAACCTGCCCAGCCCAGAATCACAAAGCCCCAGTGCAATGGCGCGCTGAACAGCTCTTCCATGAACCAGAATGCATGTCCCCATTCGTTCAATCCAACGTTCGGCAGAATCATCAGCGGACCGGCAATCGCCATGACCAGCGGAAATGATGTGCCGCGGCTGTACAGTGGCAGACGTGTCATCGCGTACAGGTATGTCGCTACGCCGCATACAATGTACATCGGGAATGAACCGTAAAACACCACTACGTGACTTGGCGTGAAGCTCGTGTCACGAATGATCACCTGGTGCCACGATGCATCCTGCTCCGTGAAGAAGCTGCCACCCCAGTAAACACCAAACAGATAAACACCCAGCCACATCAACCAGTAGAAGTAACGTTTGACTTCCAGTTTAGGATCCAGGTTGTCCAATTGCTCTTTGGTGTCGCGGGTCTTCAGTAACCAGCCCCAGGTCACCAGTGCAAACAATGGCATCAGGGTCATGTGGACACGCCACAGCCCCATCCATACACGGTCAAATTCCGGCTCCATTGAGTCCATACCATGTGAATACGCAAATGTACGCTGATACCAAATCCAGAATATCGCTACCGCCAGCATAATGCCCATGCCCAACTTGTAGTACTTGGAGTCGTACCACAATGACATGTCATAGTCAGCACTCGCCGCACTACTCGTTCCCATCGTTGTTGCCATCTTTATTCCTCCTTACTTACTTGTTAATTATTACTACTTCTCTCTTGTCCTTAATACTAATTAATTAGTACTGCTCTTTTTACAACAACTCTTAAACACCTTATATCGCTTCTCGAGCTGCAGATCAAAGGCTAGTCGACCTTACACTATAAAGTCAAGTCATTTGTCATAAAATCTCCACACAACTCGTGGGGATTTTTCTTGCAATTAAGAATTATTATCATAATAACAATATATTATAAAATTATTGCAAGATTTTCTTTTTTTATTTTTTTCCCTCAATCGAAGCGATAATTTATCGGGCAAATCGAAATTTACTCGCACCAGATTTTTCTTAACCGTTCTTCATTCAAACCCACGGTTGCATGTCTTCCATCTGAAATTAAAGGTCGCTTAATCAATCGTCCATTTCCTGCAAGCAAGGCCAGTATTTCCCGTTTCGACAAAGCGGGTAATCTCTCTTTTATTTTTAGTTCGCGATATAGCACACCGCTGGTATTAAAGAGCTTGTTCAACGGCACTTGTGCTTGTTCAGCAATCGCCTCTATTTCCTGTGCTGTTGGTGGATTCTCGGTGATATCAACAAACTCGAAAGCGATACCGGCTTGTTGTAAGCATTTCTCTGCCTTACGACAAGTACCGCATTTTTTGTATCCGTAAAATTTGAGCATATTCCAATCTGACTACCTGTGTTGAAAACATTCCGGCATCTTACACTTCGCAATGATCGGAGGCTATTTCTTTTAAGCAGTTTCTCAGGAAAGTATTCATTGAAAACATTTATGCTTAATCAGAATGATCCAGTTAACATACGGTATAACGCATCGCTTACGACTCACCTCCTTTTGGGCCCCAAAACACAACCCAGGCGGCGAAATCATTTGAGAAATTTTCAAATCGATGTTCAACATGCGCGGGTACAAAAAATACCATGCCTGGTTCAAACAAGTGACGTTCCCCGGCAATGATCAATTCACCCCGACCGGTATGAATAAAGTACAGCTCATCCTGATCATGCGGTGTTTGCACATCAGTGTCTTTGGGTGCATACAGTTCAACTGACATTGAGCCATGCCTGAGCGCTTCCACAAATGGCTCACCCATCGGCCAATCTTCGGTCACTTCACCGGGTATTTGTTTCAAAAGGTCGGATACAGCTGCTTTCATTCTAAGCTCCCCTGAATTATGTTCAACGTTGTTGGACTTATAAACTGATTATTTAATAAACATCAGTCAATTGTAAATCCTTTCTATTACCTTACATGCACCCGCTCACACAACCGGAATATTCAACCGATAATTTTGGGCTAGATGATTTAGGATAAAGCCACACACACCTTCTCATCTGATATATTGATTTTTAATCAATGGCCTGAAGTACTAGGCATTTCTCATACCTATCTCGACGCCAACCGCATATTGTTTATTTTTGAATTCACAAGAATATCTGGTTAATACAGGATTGAAAATTATAGACACTCACCATCCAATCCGGATTCATTTAAATAGTCATGGAAAATCATTCTTATATCCAGCTCATTACTGAGTTAACTATTCAGCTATGCAACCGGCTCGCATGTGAAAAATAAGGGGATTCAGACGGCAAATTACATATCATTAGGTAATCCTGTATCATATTTCCTCAAGTTCCTTGTAAATAGTCATGTTGTAATCTAAAAATTATTGCAGGAAGGAATTCGTTACAACCAACACAATCCACGCATAAAAACAACACCATCTATGTCTTCCAATACTTGGGTTTCAAGAAATGTCTCCAGTATGTCCATATCTGCCATCAAGGAAATGGCTATGCTGGGTGCTAAAATAAAAGACGTGGCATCCCTGGCATGGGGACTTCCTTCATTTCGCACGCCACAATATATACGAGATAGCGTTTCAACAGCACTCGCAAGCGATCCTGACATTGGGAAATACGCTTTACCGGATGGATTAAAGGAATTACGGAAACTGGTAGCACTGAAGCACGCACGAGAAACCGGCATGTCGGTTGATGCAGATTCCCAGGTAATGATTACGGCTGGCAATATGCAGGGCTTAAATACATTGTTTCATGTCTGCCTTGACCCAGGCGACGAAGTTATCGTTACCGACCCGGGCTTCGCCTCACATTTTCAGCAAATCAGACTTTGTGGCGGCAAACCGGTTCACTGGCGCCTACAGGAAGAAAATGGCTGGGCGCTTGACGTGGAGAACCTGCCGAAGCTCATTACTGTGCGGACAAAAGCCATTGTACTGGTAACGCCATCCAACCCGACTGGAAAGATTTTTTCCAAGAAAGAATTGCTGCAAGTGGGCGCGATTGCCAAAGCGAATGATCTGTTGCTGTTGCTTGACGATCCATATCTATATTTGACGTATGAGAATAAAGACAAGCACTTCAACCTAGCCTCGCAAATGGATCTGCTTGACAATACTGTTTATTGCTTCACCTTTTCAAAATGTTATGCGATGAGTGGCTGGCGTCTCGGTTACATGATTCTGCCGCCACAACTAAAAAAAGAAGCACTAAAGGTACATGATGCCACGCTGATTTGCACGCCACGCATTTCACAAGTTGCGGGAATTGCGGCCCTGAAAGGTGAAACGGCACATCTAAAAGCATTTGAGGAGATATTATCCTCAAGGCGCGATCTCATCACGCAGCGACTGGACCGTATTCCGCATATTTTCGAGTATATTAAGCCCGAGGGCGCCTACTATATATTTCCACGGATTCTGGCTGAACATGAAAATTCGCGTGAGTTTGCAATCAGATTATTAAACGAGGCACATGTTTCAGTCACCCCCGGCAGCGCATTTGGTCCATCAGGAGAGCATCATGTCAGGATGGCTTTTTGTGTAGAAGACGCGGTGATTAATACAGCCTTTGATCGCATTGAAGCTTACTTTGGCCATGTTACCTGAGCTACATCTTTTCCCATTTTTCTATCAAGGCCAGTTCAACCACCGCTATTGATTGTCCAATCGTCAAAACCCTTTCTGCTTTTTGATAAGCGGTTTCAACAGCCTGTTTGAATTTCGGTGAATCGGAACAGGTTTTCGGTGATGCCAAAATGACCACTGCTCTGCTGGACCGAATTACTCATCATTGCGACATCCTGGAAACCGGCAATGATTCTTACCGTTTCAAGCATCGAAAACAATGTATAAAAACCGATTAACCAACTAAACCAGATGGCCAGTTTTCAAAGCTGATTGACAGCCAATAACACGCCGCTGATATTTGCCTGCTATTTACCTGTATTTACCTTCTTTAAGCGCCATTCAAGCCGCAAAATCATTCTTCAACGCTTGAGTTTATACCGATCGCCGGATTTATCTGTTCTGGCGTTTCGAGACGCTGGTTATTTTGCTCACCTTGCCCTGTTGGAAAACATTGATGCGAGACTCGCTAATCAGCAATTTTGAAATCATATCAGCCTGGACGGGTTTACTGTACAGGTAACCCTGCACGGCCTCGCACCCAAGGTTTTTGAGTATATTCAGTTGCTCCAATGTCTCAACACCTTCAGCAATAAGCCCGTAGCCCAGTTTGTTTCCCATTTCTATCATTGAACTGACCAGGATCAGTGCTTGCTTATCGACAAGCATATCGTCAATAAAATACTTGTCGATTTTCAGGCAATCAACCTTGAGGTGTTTAAGCGAAGCAAAAGATGAGTAACCGGTTCCGAAATCGTCGATTGCCAGTAGAACACCGAGGTCTTTCAAATCCTGAAAAATTGAAAGATTGCGCGGATCGGTCTGTACAACACTTTCTGTAACTTCCAGTTCCAGTTCGGAAGGAACAATTCCTTCTTCATCGATAATCCGTTTAATCAGTGATACAAACGCCTGATCGAGAAAAAGGTTTGGAGAAATATTTACCGCTATACGTGGCGTGCAAAAACCTTTTTTCTTCCAAGCAACCAACTGGCTGCATGCCGATCTCAACACCCATTCGGTAAGCGGTTGAATCATACCTATTCTCTCGGCAGTGGAGATAAACTCACTCGGCGGAACCTGACCCAGTTGAGGATGACGCCAGCGTAGTAATGCCTCGACACCAATAATTTCACCGGTGGATACTTTAATCTGAGGTTGATAAACGAGTGACAATTGTTTTTTTCCAATGGCTTCCCTCAAATTTTGCTCAACGTGAAAACGATACTCGACTTTATGGGTAAGCTCCGCTTTATAGAACGCGTACTGATTTTTTCCATTTTCTTTCGCTGTATAAAGCGAAGTATCCGCCGCCTTTAAGAATGCCGACAAATCATCCCCATCGTCAGGATAATATGCGATCCCGATGCTGCAAGCCGGCTTAATATTTCTGGTATAAATCTCGACCGGTTGGGCGATCAATTCAAGACAACGCTTGGCAACATTGGCTGCGTAATCACCTTTTACTTCCTCAATGAGGATACAGAATTCGTCGCCACCAAGACGCGCTATAAAATCGGTTTCACGGCAAGCACTGACCAGCCGTTTGGCAATAACCTTAAGAAGCAGGTCACCGGCATCATGTCCAAGGCTGTCGTTAACACTCTTGAAGCCGTCCAGATCGATATACAGCAGCCCAAAACGACGATTATGCCGAACAGCCGTTTTGGTAATTTCTTCGACATGCTGAAAAAAAGAGGCTCGGCTGGCAACCCCTGTTAATTCATCGGTATAGGCTAACTGTCGTATCCGTTTCTGCGCCTGATCCCGTTCCATGACGATTCCCGTAAGTCTGGCTGCCGAAACCAGATCGCTCAATTCCTTTTCATTTGGAAGCGCAGGATGATTGTAGTACATGCCGAACGCACCCAGAACTTTTCCCGTGGAATTAATAATGGGTTCAGACCAGCAACATCGCATGCCATGCGGGAGCGCAAAATGTTTGATTTTTTCCCATTTGGGATCTGTCTCGATATTCTCGACAAGCACGCGCTTTCCTGTAAACGTGGATGTTCCACACGAACCAACGCTAGGTCCATTCTCCAGGCCGTGTACAGCGTCACAATATTCCTTCGGCAGGCTTGGCGCGCCGCCATGCAACAGTTTGTTATCCTCCAGTTCTAGCATAGAACACCGCATTCCGGGATGACGGGACTCATACATTAACGCAATTGCATCATAAATTTCAGAGGCGGGACGTCCTATTGCAATCATCTCGAGAATTTCGGCATTCTTACTATCAAATGCTTCTGCTTTTTTGCGTTCTGTGATGTCGACAAGCGTTCCAACCAGACGGATTGGTTTGCCGTCAGGTTCGCGCGTCACAAGAAAAGCCCGAGACAGAACAAAAACTTCATGGCCATCCTTGTGACGCATACGCATTTCAACTTCAAAGGAATCTGCGCGACCAGCGATGTAATCCTGAGCCTTTTTCAACACGCCGTCCTTATCATCGGGATGAACCAGACTTGCCCATGTGTTTAAATTGTTATCAAGCTCGTCCTCTCGATAACCCAGCATGCTTTTCCAGCGAATTGAATAATAGACTTCATCTGTTTCAAGATTCCAGTCCCAAAGTCCGTCATTGGCCCCGCGCATCGCAAGCGAAAACCGTTCTTCACTGATACTCAGCCTGCCTGTTCGCTCTTCTGTCATCAACTTCACAGCGTCGAGTTCCGCGCGTAGTTGATGTATCTCTTCGATAAGTTCGGACTTGGTTTGTTTGATATCACCCATAGCAATCTCAAATATCATGTCAATCTGTCTAGCACGCTATCAATTTGATATTGCCGGGTTCAGTGAACTTGTCAGTGTTCATGGCAAGGCGTGTCTTGCAGGAAATAGTGTTCTATTGCCAAAAGGCACACGCAGCCCATGGACACTAACAAAATCACCCATAAGGCGCTACTGCGGTACCCTGCAACCACGTTGCAGCACACCGGGGTAACACTGTACCTGACAATATCGGATGGATAGCGTACTAAGTAACAGCCAGAATCAGATTTCCTGTGAAATTCTAAACCTCATTATCGTAACAGATTGAATTGTTGTTTTTATTATTTTATTGTTATTTATAGCCACTCACTCATACATAAACAGCAAGAATTGGTAATCAGCATGAAAATTTATCAGGAAAAAAGTGAAATCAACAGTAACTATTCAGCCAATTTTATTTTTCGATCAGTCTCTGAAATAAATTCAAACTGAGACACTATCGATTTTTTTTAAGTTATTTCCTCATCGGGATTATGAGCGTTAAGACGACGGCACCAGAAATTTGGCTCTGGCGATAAGTCAACATATTATGTTAACCTCTTAAATAGGTACAATGTGCTTGGAAATCCAATCGGGAGGGCTAAAACAAATGGCAACTATTTCCGTAGAACGCGCATGCGCAATGCTTTCAACCATCAAGGAGTTTCAGGCACTATCTCCCTCCGATCTGGTAGAAATTGCCAATGCTTGCCACTGGGATCGATACCATACTGGTAAAGAAATCATACGGTTTCATGATAAATCGAACAGCGTTTTCTTTATCGCTCAGGGCGAAATTCGTGTGACATATCATTCCCTGTCAGGACACGAAGTCATTTTGTGTGATTTGTCTGCTGGCGAAATGTTTGGCGAGCTAACAGCAATTGATGGACAGCTCCGCTCTGCCACTGTCCTGGCGAAAGCAAGCACGTTACTGGCATCCATGACGGCCGCTGATTTTAAGAAAATTATATTTTCCAATCAATGTGTTGCAGAAACCATGCTGAAACGCCTGGTTAGTGAAGTCCGCAGACTGACCGATCGAGTGTATGACTTCAGCACGCTTGCTGTCAGTAACCGCATACAGGCAGAACTATTGCGTATTGCCAAAAAGAACATGACAGGGCCAAACACTGCGGTTATTTCTCCGGCACCCACTCATTTTGATCTCGCCAATCTGGTCAGCACCCATCGCGAAGCGGTAACCCGCGAGCTCAGCAGTTTAGCCAAGAAGAAGGTTGTTTTACGTAAAGGTCATGACCTACATATTCTCGATATTGAGAAACTAACCGATATGGTAAATATGGTGCGCGGCGGTATCTAGTATTCGATACTGTATTGACGACACAACCACGTTTATTTAAATGGACTGTGCGATCTATACCGGTTCTCTGTAAATACCTTATTCATATTGAAACCTCCTCATCATGATCGCCTCTGATTTTTTGACATCCTCCTCGAGCTGATCCGTATATACAGCTGGAAAACGGACTTTGTTGCTGACATTTATGGGGGGCAGCGTTCTGATAATCTGCTCATCGAATGCTTCGCCAGCTAATTTCAAGGCCAAAATAAGATCATCAACCAGATTCTCATATTTGCCTATAAATTCTATTTCATTATACTCATCACCCACCATCTCGATAAGGCTGCGGCTATAAACACCCGGTAATTTATCCAGCAAATTTCGCACAAATTGATGAAAATTGTCGGTTTGACATGCCTGATCTAACTGATTTTTCGAATCCCATCCGTTTGTCATTTTATACTGCCAATATGAACGGTATAAGCCTACAGGATGCCTGACAAAAGCAAATTTGAATTTCTCAAGGGAAGGACAATTCTGTAACCCGATATGCGGATTACCCGATATCGTGTAATCCCGGCATGAGACACCCGCAGAAATGATTGCTTTTTTTACCCAGGAGCCACCCGTCTTGGGTACATGCAAAAAACAAGACTTTGGAAGAATCAGCATGCGCAATTTTTTCCTGGTAAAAACCTGCTTGGCTAATGCTTGTCCGTCAAATGCATTATCATTCTTATTTTCCTACCAAATCGCGCACAAAATTAGGCAGCGCAAATACACCCTGATGCGTATCTCCATTGTAGAACTGAAGATGCTGGAGGTTGCGCGCTTCGATACGCCGTTCGATCTCATCAGACGCAAAAGCCTTAGGATCAAGCTGATCGGCGCATACGGCCAACGCCCATTGTGCGCCATAAAGTGGAATGTACATAGTATAGGGCCGCACAATCCGGAAAACCCCCTTCAGCCGTTTGGTAAGCTCAGCAACGCGTTCTGGATGCGCCGTCGGCGAGCCGATGTGAAGCGTCAACAAACCTTCCGGGCTAAGCGCCTGGCGACATTGTTGGAAGAATTCCGTCGAATAAAGCGCAGCAGCCGGACCGACCGGATCGTTGAGGTCCAGTGCGATCAGGTCAAATTTATCCTGAGTCTCTCGCACAAACTTCATGCCGTCTTCAATGATCACATGCAAACGAGGATTGTCGAACACGCCATTATGCACCACCTGAAAATATTTCTTGGCGATATTGATAACATCTTCATCGATTTCAACCATAGTCACCCGTTCGACTGAAGGATGCTTCAGCGCTTCTTCAGATGAACCGCCATCACCACCACCGATGATCAGAACATTTCTTGGTGCATCGTGAACCGTAAGCGCCGGATGAATCAGGTTCTCATGGTAAACGAACTCTTCCCGCTCGGAAGTCATATTGTATTCGTCCAAACGGAAAATCTTTCCGTATTGTGGGGTATCGTAAATCGAAAGCTTCTGGTATTTAGTTCGCCATTCTCCGATTTGCCGACTGGCCTTGACATAGAAACCGATTGAATCATTCAGCGGTTCGACAAGCAGATGCTCGCCGCGCGCTATTTCATGTTTGGCAATTTCTTCCGGCTGAAAATATGCAACGATTGCATCAAACAATTTATGCGCCTTGGTGCTGTTGTCAGCACTATAGTTGCATACATAAACATCCAGCGTTAATCCGTTATTTTCAGGCCAGGTATGGATTGCAACATGTGACTCGGCCAGAACAACCGTTCCGGTAAATCCCGAATCATCAAACTGCTTGAATGTGGCATCCATCACCGTCAGGCCGGAATCCCGCACCATGTCAATGCATTTTTCTTTAAAACCGGCGCCATCGAGCAGGTGTTGCGGATCGCAACGGCATTCGCTCAAATCACCAATTAGATGCAAACCGTTCATGGCCGTATCTCCAGATACGCTGTCAGGTACGGCTTAAAATGGATTATAGGATATAGAGTGTTGTCGCTGTCTGGCAGCGGAATAGTGGAATCTTCGTTTTCGTTCAATTCGTGCAAAACCCAACTTGGGCAACCATTTACAAATACCGCAACAGGCGCCTGGTTAAGAATTCGGCCTCGACCGAGCGTATTTTCTATTTTCTTATATTTAGAAGCTCACCGGTAAATTAGTTTTTTGATGAGATTCATGTAAAAGCGGAATTCTACTTGGAAGTTGCTTGAAATGGAATATGTTTAAGCCAATTATGCTGATGATTTGAATAACACCAGAAGAAAACCAGCGCAAGAAAAGTGCATAAACTTGCTTAAAAATTCATACGTTGAGCAATCCAACGGATTATTCTTTCAGCAATTTTATCGTTTGAATTGATTTCTGTGCTTCTCGTTCCTGTTGCAAAAATTGATACAGCTTGAGATATTCCTGAGCACTTTTATGCCACGAATAATCCATATTCATGCCGTTTCTAACAAGTTTATGCCATGTCCTGGGTTTACGGTAGCGTTTTTGAGCCCGGTTTATCGCTTCACCGAGTGACGTAACCGTCGGCTGGTCAAACACAAAACCGGTGGCGGTGCTGTTTGCAATCGACTCATCTGTGACGTCAATCACGGTATCGGCCAGCCCACCGACATTATGTACGATTGGAATCGTGCCATAGCGCAAACTGTAGAGTTGGTTCAAACCGCACGGCTCAAAGCGTGACGGCATCAAAAATGCATCAACCCCGGCCTCAATCTGGTGGGCAATCACTTCGTCGTAGCCAATGGTAACACCGAGCTGTTTCGGGTTTTCCCCAGCCAATCTGAGCAGCGCCGCTTCAAATTTTTTGTCACCTGAACCCAAAAGACAAAACTGCATGGCTTGATTTTCAATTGTTTTTAGAAATTCGATAATCAGATCGATACCCTTCTGCTCCACCAGCCGACCGATAAATCCGAGCATAAACACATCTTCCTCTACGGGAAGCTTATAACGCTTTTGTAGCGCTGTTTTATTGGCTTTTTTCTTGGATAGCGTTCTGCTGGTGTAATTCTGGCAGATCAGCGCATCCGTTTTCGGATTCCAGACCGAGTCATCGATACCATTGACAATACCTGATAACACATTTTTTCGGAACTGCAGCAATCCTTCGAGCCCATAACCCATTTCCGGCGTTTGTATCTCATTGGCATATTGCGCGCTCACGGTGTTGATACAATCCGCAAACACCAACCCGCCTTTGATAAATGAAAGCTGACCATGGAATTCCAAAGCATCCGGCGACCATAATGCCGCTGGCAAACTTAGTGCATTAAAGGTGCTCTGCGGAAACAGCCCCTGGTAGGCAAGATTATGAATGGTAAACAAGCTGGGAGGTGCTAGCGGCTGTTGCCTTAACAAGGCCGGAACCAAGGCAGTTTGCCAGTCGTTGCAATGCACCACATCCGGCTTCCAGTCCAATTGCGCCTGATCCAGTGCGATGCGCTGAACAACCTTACTAAACAACGCAAAGCGTTCCGCATTATCCGGCCAAACCTCCCCATCACCATCGAGATAAGGATTGCCTTCGCGCGCAAAGGCAGATGGATGATCGACCAGCAATACTTCTACCGGGCTATCCCCCAAACATGTGGCATATAACGTCACCATTCCAGGGACTCCGGGCAGATACATTTCCGCCACGGCCTCCATTGATGGCTGTTTTTTCAGAATATCCCCATATGCGGGCAGTACGACGCGGACATCGCATCCCAGATTCAGCAAGGCAGCAGGCAGCGCGCCTGCAACATCAGCAAGCCCGCCCGTTTTAATGAGTGGATGCGCTTCGCTGGTTGAGAACAGAATCTTCAGGTTATTCTGTTTTGAAGTCATAATATTAGAAACGACGAAAAAAGATTCAACTCATGCCATAATGATGTATTAATCGATTATATACTGATAAATAAGGATATAAGGATTCCATTGCGTTTTTTTTGAAATTCTCAACCGGATCGATTGCCGTAAGGCAAAAGGAAGCAAAAAGGACAGAATGATGAAAGCAGTCTATTTTGAAAAAAGCGGATCATCGGATGTATTGCAATACGGTGATATCGATACACCTACCCAGTGTAGCGACAAACAGGCACTGGTACGCATCAAGGCGGCCGGCGTCAACCCGATCGATTGTAAAATACGCGCCGCGCCGGATCGTTTTCCTGTGTCCTTCCCAATAATACCGGGCTGTGATGGCGCCGGGATTGTTGAGGCTGTTGGTAAAGCCGTGCAGACTTTCAAGCCCGGTGACGCAGTCTATTTTTCCCAACCCGGATTCAATCAACGCCAGGGCACTTACGCCGACTATGTGCTCGTGGATGCAAGTCTGCTGGCAAAAAAACCGCAGACTTTATCGTTTGAACAGGCAGCCGCCGCGCCGCTGGTGTTGATCACCGCATGGGAAGCGCTGCATGACCGCGCGCGCATTGCTTCCGGCCAGACCGTTCTGATTCATGCCGGTGTGGGCGGGGTCGGCCATGTGGCGATTCAACTGGCCAAACTTGCGGGCGCCAAAGTCATCACCACAGTCAGCAATGTCGAAAAATCAGCCTTTGCAAAACAGTTGGGGGCAGACGAAACAATTTTGTACAAATCACAGCATGTGGTTGACGAAGTCATGAGTTGGACCGGCGGCGAAGGCGTTGATATTGCATTCGATACCGTGGGACCGTCCGTACTGCAGAGTTGTTTCAACAGTGTTAAAAACTACGGCGATGTGGTAACGATTCTGCAGCCCGCCGCTGACACCAACTGGAGCGATGCACGCGTCCGCAATATACGGTTCGGTTTTGAGCTGATGCTGACGCCGGTCATTCTGGAAATCGACAGCGCAAAACAGCATCAGGGTGAAATTCTGACGCGCTGCGCAGCGTTGATTGATGACGGCAAACTGAAAATAGAAGTGGCCAGGACATTCGATCTGGCGGAAGCAGCGGCTGCGCAGGATTTTCTTGAACAACAGCATCCTGCTGGCAAAGTAGTCCTGAACATGAGTCAATAGCTACCCATGAAACGTATTCTTGTAACCGGCGCAACCGGACAGATCGGCTCCGAACTGGTCCCCGCACTCCGTAGCCGCTACGGCAATGCGAATGTCGTGGCTGCCGGCCATAAAAAACCCCCTCATCAAGGCGTTGTGGAAGAAGGACCGTATATCACGCTGGATGTGACCCAAATTGAAGCCATCTCGGCCGTAGTCCGCGACTATCAAATCGACACGATTTTTCACCTTGCCGCACTGTTATCGGCCGTTTCCGAAAAAAACCCGCAACTGGCCTGGAAGGTCAATATGGGCGGTCTGTACAATATACTGGAAGTCAGCCGGGAAAATAATTGTGCGGTGTTTTTTCCAAGCTCAATTGGCGCCTTCGGCCCGAATACACCACGCGACAACACACCGCAGGATACGCTGCAACGCCCGAACACCCTATATGGTGTCTGCAAGGTGTCGGGTGAATTGTTGTGCGATTATTACTACACCCGTTATGGTGTCGATACCCGCGGTGTCCGCTATCCGGGTTTGATTTCGTACGAAACTTTACCGGGCGGCGGCACCACCGATTACGCTGTCGAAATTTTTTACGACGCCGTTGCGAACAAGCCCTATGACTGCTTTTTAAAACCGGGCACTTATCTGGACATGATGTATATGCCCGATGCCGTAAGGGCTGCGATTGAACTGATGGAAGCCGATGCTACCGGTTTAAAACACCGCAATGCGTTCAACATCACCGCCATGAGTTTTGCCCCCGAAGAACTGGCAGCAAGTATTCAGACATTGATTCCCGGTTTTTCAATGCGCTATACCGTTGATCCTGTCCGGCAGGCTATCGCGGATTCCTGGCCGCGTCATATGGATGACCATGCTGCACAGGAAGAATGGGGCTGGAAACCGCAGTATAATCTTGAACACATGACGCGGGACATGATCGAACGTCTGTCAAAAAAACTGGAGCACCGTTAGCGTCAAATTGCGCCACAACTGCAGGGAGTTAACATGTCGCTGGATAAATTGAACGCCTATTGCGCGGAAAAAGTGCAGATTATCAAGGAAAAAGGCGCACAAAAAAGTACCGAGAACATTATTAGCCGCATCGCCTTGCCCGACTGGGTCAAGAAAGGCCGGTTGCCCGACGCGCAACAAGACCAGGCGTTTGGGCCGCGTTATTTTCTTGCCGGTGATGAAAACCCCTATCTGTTGATGAATTCCAATTCATATCTGGGGTTGTCCTTGCACCCGGAAGTAATGACAGCGGAAGAAAAAGGCGTGCAGAACTACGGCACCGGTCCGGGCGCGGTGCGTTTCATATCCGGCACCTACGCGCCGCATATTGAATTGGAAAATCGCCTCGCCGCATTTCATCGACGCGAGTCCGCCATGATTTACAGCGCAGCCTATGCGGCAGTCATGGGCGTGCTGCCGCCGTTAATCGATGACTATACGCTGGTGATCAGCGATCAGCTCAATCACAACAGCATTATCAATGCGATCCGTTTGTCCCGTCCCGCTGCAAAAGAAATTTATCCGCATCTAAGTATGACAGAACTCGAGCGGATTCTCGGCAACTATGCCGCGGGTAATCACAATGGAAATAACGCCAAAATCAAGCGCGTGCTGGTGGTGACCGATGGTATCTTCAGCATGCGCGGCGACCATGCCCCGCTGAATGAAATCGTTGAAATTTGCCGCAGTCATGAACACCACTTTTCCGAGGGTATTATCACCATTGCCGATGACTCACATGGCATCGGCGCGTTTGGCGCGACCGGACGCGGAACCGAGGAATTTACCAATTGCACGGTCGACATTTTAATTGCCACACTCGGAAAAGCACTGGGTGTCAACGGAGGGTATGTTGCCGCCAGCGCGCCTGTGATTGAATACCTGCGTGAAACTTCACCCTTTTACATCTATTCAAACCCGATCACGCCCTCCGAGGCGCAGGCAGCGACACAATCGCTGGACATCCTGGAAAGCGACGCAGGACGCGAGCGACTGCAAAAACTTCGCGCATTGGCATTGCGTTTTGAATCCGGATTGAACACACTTGGTTTTGAAACCATACCCGGCGAACATCCCGTCACACCGCTTGTCGTCCGTGATACCCCAAAAACAACGCAACTGGTCCAGTATCTGTTTAACAACCAGATACTGGCCACCGGCCTCAGCTATCCGGTCGTGCCCCAGGGAGATGAGGAAATCCGCTTCCAAATCAACGCCAATCATACAACACGGGATATTGATTATGTGCTTGAAGTGCTAAAAGAATTTTAATTGCGCGGGTAAAAATCCAGATTTTGTTACAATATTTCCTTACATATCGAATATATGCTGCGTTAATATTTTTTGTTCTCGCCTCGTCTTGTTTAAAACGCTGAATTTCCAGAGGTGTCTTTAATTTATTAACACACAATAAAGGAGAAACCGGATGAACGAAGATTTTGATAGACCAGCCGTACTCAACTGCCTGAACAAAATCCTTGAAATGGAATTGGCCGGCGTTGTGCGTTATACGCATTATGCGTTTATGATCTATGGCTATAACCGCATTCCAATTGTTTCCTGGTTGCAGGCACAAGCCGATGAATCCCTTATGCATGCCCGCGAAGCCGGTGAAATGATCACCCATCTTGGAGAGCACCCACCTTTGACAATCGGGCCATTGCTGGAAACCCATCAACATGACGTCGGCAACATTTTACGGGAATCACTGGAACACGAGCGGGAAGCGCTTGCACACTACAAAACGCTGCTGTCATTGGTCGAAGGCAAATTTGTAATGATGGAAGAATACGCCCGCCGGTTAATCGCTGCAGAAGAAATGCATCAGGGCGAGGTAGACAAAATGCTTCGGCGGCCAGGGGATGTTGCCGCTTTTTCGGAAGCCAAAACAGTTTAGCTAAATTTTAGCTGGCGAACCAGGAGAATCGGAAACACGCTCAACGTACCTGTTCCGATTCTTCACTCGCCATTTCCGGTATTTCGGCAGTGGTTATTGGTTGGGCTTGGTTTAAACATGGAATGCCGGGTTTGTTTTTATTGATACGCGACCTTTATGGGTTGAATGTGGGGCGCGCACACTTTGCGTGTGTTGTATTGCAAAATCTGACCCTGTTTTTGTTCACTGTTTTTGTTCAGAAATTATTCGCTTAGCTAAAAAATTTAAGATAAAAATTAAGAAAATCATAAAGATAAGCGGTGAATAAATCACCATAAAGCAAATTCTCTGTGTATACCTATTAACAGTTTTTTATACAAAAATAACTAGGGTGTAACGTTATGGCTAGAACCTATCAAAGAAAGTTTCTCGAAGATGGAACTCTCAATCCAAAATTTAAACCACGACCAAAACAATGGAAGAAACAACCAAGCGGAAAGAGAAAAAGTAAGCAATCTTTAGCAGAAGATACACTTAATCCAGCCCATGAGCCGCACAACTCTAGTAATCGAGAAAACAAACGCAGAGCATCACAAGACAAATTGAATGTATTATTACAGAAACTAGAAAATCGAAAAAATAGCTATGTACTAATTGAACATCTTAAGCATGCAATTCGGGTGATAAACCGAGCTACAACTAGTCCTTTGCGAAGAAGCGCGCTAAGACTCTATCTGATGACTCTTGAAGTAGCTGAAAAAAATCAGTCTTCGGAAGTTATAACCCCAACATTGACTGAACTAATTCAGTGTTCGATATGCCCGAATTGCGAAAAAAATCTGAGCACAGAAATCCTCTTCTGTTCCGAGCTATGCCAGCAAGAAGCTATAACCGTACGGTATTGCCGAAGAGTTACAAGAGACGATCAACGATGCATGAAGCATGATGTTCAAGAGGGAATCGGTATTCGACTTTTAATGCTTCTCGGAGGAGGTTATCCAGCCGCAGCCCGCAAAATATCTCCTGAACTACGTAAACAAATTTTTGAGCGAGATTCCTACATTTGTCGTATCTGTGGAGAACCGGCTACCGAAATAGATCACATTAACAACTCATCGAACGATATCGAAAATTTACGTGCCATATGCAAGCCTTGCAACCTTGAGTTGGCACTAAATCGAGCAAAAACAGTGACAATGGAAAATGATCCAGATCTTTTCATATCAATAGAGCGTTACTTATTTAACCTTGCAACTCGGATCGCTTTACCAAATCCGATCAAGGTTTGTGATGATGAGGTTAATTGGATGTCAATACAGTACCATCTCAGAAGCAAACGAAAGAATAACAAATTTTCAGCAGCACAAAATCTATGAAATGCACACAGTCTGGCTTAGCCATTCAACCTTAGTGCCCGCCATTGATTCAACTTTAGTGATTTAAAAGAACAAAGGGGTTCAGACAAAGGGGTTCGGTCTTGCATTCACACATTCTCAGATAATCGCGCGACAAAAGGGCTCGGTCTTACTGCCCAAAATGAAGGCAGGAAAAAAAACCTGAAGTTTTAGCAATTCATCTATTAAATGTGTATTGGGTTGAAATTGTCTGTATTTGGGAAATACAATTACAAAAACGGAGTATCCTTATAATAATACTGACCGCTAACGCGACCAGCGATATGTTTCCAACAAATGAGAGGTGAACCTGGTGAGTAGCAAAGATATACTGGAACAAGCATTAAAGCTTAAACCAACCGAGAGGTTTCTTGTGGTCGAAGGGATCATAAAGAGCTTGGATGAACCTGATAGCTCACTAGACGCAATATGGGCAGACGAGGCAGAAAAGCGACTCAACGCCTATCGAGCAGGCACCCTTGCAGGTATGCCTGTCGAAGACAGTATTCAAGAAAGAATAATGCAAGTTTTATTTTCAGAACTTGCAAAACAAGAACCTGATGATGCAAGCCAATACTACGAAATTGAATTTCAAGGACTTGGAAAACAGTTTCGAGAAGAGATTAAATTGGCCGCAAAAAGGATTTCAGAATATCCAGAAGCATGGTCTGTAGAACGAGGCGATATCCGGAAATGTCTTCTTCACAAGTTTCCGTAAAAACTACTTTACTCTATTGAAAAAGATCACATCATTATTATTGCCGTTGCGCACCAGCATAGAAAACCAGAGTACTGGATTGGAAAGGAAAACACATAACCAGGTGTCGTGATCTGTTTAATTTGCCAGTTGTAGCTTAAAAATAGTAATTCACACAGGACAGCTTTGATCCAAAAGAATTAATACGTTATTCAGCTCTTCTGCCTGACAAAAAGGTTTAACCAGAAAGTGTCATTAGCGAACCTGTTCTGATTCTTCATTCACCATTTCCGGTATTTCAGCTGTGGTCATTTGTTGATTCATTTCACCTGCCCAGGTCGCATTAAACGGCAGCGTATTCTGCACATGCTTGGCCTGATTCAGATAAGATTGTATTGTCATATCCCGCCGCGTAACCGGTATCGCGGTTGCAAGTGGATCACGGATTATTTCATCGACCAGTTCCTCATCAACCGTGAGATGCGGACGCGCATTGATTTGTGCTTTAAGCGCGGTTCGCGTGGCTTTCATTGATTGACTGAACAGTTTGTCGTGATTACGCTTGTCATCTTCCAGTACCGGATAGGTCTGCAGATACAGTTGATCACCGCGCCAGCCGGAAAGTCGAGGCTGATTGACCACCCGAACTGGGGTACCGACCGTTACATCGCCAAACAACCCGACAATATCTTCCGGATACATACGAATACATCCAAAGCTACCACGCAGGCCAATACTTGGCGGCTTATTGGTGCCGTGAATGGCATAGCTTGGCCAGGAAAGTCTTAATACATGAGAACCCATTGGATTATCCGGCCCTGGCGGAACAACGGCTGGAAGGGGGTTACCGTTTTTGGCATATTCTCTGTGTATTGACGGTGTCGGCCGCCAGACTGGATTCTCGTCCTTGACGGTAATACGGGTTATCCCCTCCGGGGTTTTCCATTGCAAGCGGCCGATGCCGACCGGATGGGTAATGACTCTCTGCGGCTCCCCGTCTTTAACTTCGGGGAAATAAAACAAACGCATAGCCGCGAGATTGATTACGATGCCTTCTCGTGGCGCATCCGGTAAAACAAATTGTGTCGGTATCACAATCTGTGTTCCCTCTCCCGGAAGCCACGGATCAACGTCTGGATTGGCGCTTACGATCTCATCAAAGCCCAGATTGAATCGCCGCGCAATATCCGAGAGCGTATCTTCGTACTCAGCCGTGGTAATCTGAATTTCGCCGATGACATCATCGCGAAACGAATCAATACTGTATTCATGACTTGCCAGTGGAATAGGCAACGTACTCACAACCGGAACAGGCTCTTCCGGTGACTTGCTTAAATATGTCTGGCAGCCGCTCAGAAGAAAAAAAATGCTGAGCACGCCACATAAGCCGCAATATTTAAACGAGCACTTAGCCCACTTTGACCCTGAAGTTGTATTAATCATTTGTATTATTTGAATAACCCTTCTTTTTAATGTACCGGGTTTTTTGTGATAGCTCAACAAGTATGAAGAAATACAGACAATTATTGTTAATATCTTTATACTAAATAACAACAAACAGCAGCAAGCTGCTGCTTTTCATACAATATTTTGCAAGTCAATATGGCAAACATCGGTTTTATCGGTCTGGGTATCATGGGTAAATCCATGGCCGGACATCTGATTCAGGGTGGGCATACTGTTTTTCTTCAGACACGAAGCGGCGTGCCGAACGATCTGGTCGCGCTGGGTGGAATCGCTTGTGCGACACCCATGGAAGCGGCAAAACGCGCAGAGATGATTATTACCATGCTGCCCGATACACCGGATGTCGAGAAAGTGCTGTTTGGTGCAAACGGTGTTACTGCGGGTATACAAAATACCGGCGATAATCCGCAGATACGCCGCACCATTATCGATATGAGCACGATTTCGCCACTGGCTACCCGGGAATTCGCTGCGCGAATAAATGAACTCGGGCATGATTATGTCGATGCACCGGTCTCCGGGGGCGATGTTGGTGCTCAAAATGCAGCATTGACGATCATGGTCGGTGCGGATGAAGCGGTATTCAACACGGTCAAACCTGTTTTTGAATTAATGGGTAAACAGGTCACCTTAATCGGTGAAAACGGCGCAGGCCAGATCTGCAAAATTGCCAACCAGATTATCGTCGCGCTGACGATAGAAGCTGTGGGTGAGGCGCTATTGTTTGTTTCAAAATCCGGCGCCGACCCTGAAAAAGTACGCCAGGCATTAATGGGCGGTTTTGCGGGTTCACGGGTACTGGAAGTTCACGGTGAACGCATGATTAACCGCCGTTTTGATCCGGGTTTTCGAATTGAATTACAGCAAAAAGATCTGGATATCGTTCTTGCCAGCGCGTCAGCACTTGGCATCAGTCTGCCCAATACTGCGACAGCGCATGAACTGTATAATGCATGTATCGCACATGGTGGCGCAAAATGGGATAATTCAGCTATAGTAAGAATGCTGGAAAAACTGGCCAACCATGAAATAAAAAAGAAAACAGAATAATACGCTTTGTTAAATAGCCTCCATGTCACCAAAAGACTTAATCAACGCCTTGCGCGCGTTTCTGCCTGCAGAAGCGGTATTGCACGAAACTGAAGATCTCAGGCCCTACGAGTGCGACGGCTTGTCCGCTTACCGGAAAACGCCGATGATTGTCGTTCTGCCAGAATCGGAAGCACAGGTTGCCCGGATATTGCAACTCTGCCATGCCACACAAACACCTTTAGTTGCCCGCGGTGCGGGCACCGGGCTATCCGGCGGCGCATTGCCGCACGCCGAAGGTATCTTAATGTCGCTGGCAAAATTAAACCAAATTCTCGAAATAGACCCGCTCGCGCGAACGGCGCGCGTCCAGCCGGGTGTCAGAAATCTGGCGATCAGTGATGCAGCCAAACCATATGGATTATATTATGCACCCGACCCATCCTCGCAGATTGCCTGTTCTATAGGCGGGAATGTTGCGGAAAATTCCGGCGGGGTGCATTGTCTGAAATATGGCCTGACCGTCCATAACATTCTTAAATTACGCCTGCTCACGATAGATGGCGAGCATCACGAAATTGGCGGTGATGGTCTCGATAGCCCCGGCTTTGATTTGCTTGCATTAATGACAGGCAGTGAAGGCATGCTCGGCATTGTCACCGAAATTACCGTGAAACTGATGCCCATTCCCGAAAAGGCGCAACTGGTTATGGCGGCTTTTGATGATATTCAGAAGGCCGGAAATGCGGTTGCCAATGTTATTGCCGCCGGGATCATTCCCGCCGGAATGGAAATGATGGATAAAATCACTATCCATGCGGTCGAGGAGTTCCTGCATGCCGGTTATGATTTGAATGCACAAGCCATTCTGTTGTGCGAATCTGACGGCACAACCGAGGAGGTTGCCGACGAAATTGAACGTATTAACGCCATTATGAAAACCAGCGGCGCAACCAGTGTCAGCACTTCCCGCGATGAAACGGAACGATTGCGCTTCTGGGCCGGCCGTAAAGCCGCATTCCCGGCTGCCGGGCGCGTCTCTCCCGATTATTACTGCATGGACGGCACCATCCCCAGAAAACATCTGGCAACGGTTTTAAGCGGAATAGAAACACTGTCGGAAGAATACGGCCTGCGCTGCATGAATGTGTTTCATGCCGGCGACGGCAATTTGCACCCGCTCATTCTTTATGATGCCAATACACCGGGCGAATTGGAAAAAACCGAGGAATTTGGCGGAAAAATTCTGGAAATGTGTATTCAGGCCGGCGGCACCATCACCGGCGAGCATGGTGTCGGCATGGAAAAAATCAACCAGATGTGTGTGCAGTTCAAGTCAAGTGAACTGGATATTTTTCATGGCGTTAAATCGGCTTTCGATCCACAGGGGTTGTTGAATCCGGGGAAAGCCGTCCCCACATTACATCGCTGCGCGGAACTGGGCGCAATGCATGTGCACAGTGGTTCGGAAAGATTCCCTGATTTACCCCGCTTCTGAAAACCAGACCTGCTTTATTCCACATGAACGCTGATATCGATCACTTTTCTTCTACCATCCGGGCCGCCGCAGAAAGCAGTCTACCCCTGTCTATCGCGGGTGGCGGCAGCAAGGCATTCTATGGTTGTCCATCAACCGCGCAAGCGAAAAAACTGGATGTAACACCCTACCGGGGTGTTGTCGATTACGAACCGACCGAGCTGGTCATCACCGCCCGTGCAGGCACGCCATTAGTGGAAATTAAATCATTGCTCCGTGAAAATGGCCAGATGCTGGCATTTGAACCGCCGCACTTTTCCAATGCATCCACTTTGGGCGGCGGTATTGCCACCGGTTTATCCGGCCCGCGCCGCCCATATTCGGGCGCCGTACGCGATTTCATGCTCGGCGTGCGCATGCTGGATGGAAATGGCCGGGACTTGCATTTTGGCGGACAAGTCATGAAAAATGTAGCGGGTTACGATGTATCCCGTTTGATGGTAGGCGCTATGGGCACGCTGGGTGTATTACTGGAAGTTTCACTCAAGGTGTTACCGTTACCGGCTGTTGAGCGTACCTTACACTTGGAAATGGATGAATCCTCTGCCATTGCGTTTATGAATCGCTGGGCAGGCAAGCCATTGCCAATTTCTGCAACAGGCTTTACCGGCAACCGATTGCATATCCGCTTGTCCGGTTCCGAGTCCGCAGTCTGCGCCGCTCAAAAACAGCTCGGCGGTGACGCGTTTAGCGAAGGCGGTATTTTTTGGAAATCTCTGCGCGATCAAACGCATGATTTTTTTAAACCGGCCATGTCGCTCTGGCGCCTGTCGATCAAATCGACCACGCCTCCGCTATCGTTCCCCGATCTGCACGCAAGGCAATTGATTGAATGGAACGGCGCGTTACGCTGGCTGGCCTGTGACGAAGAATGCAGCGGCAACGCTACGGCAAATTCGATACGACAAGCGGCCAAATCAGCGGGCGGCCATGCCACACTTTTCCGCAGCCAGAACCAGGCCGCACTGCGATTTCAACCGCTTGATTCCGGACTAATGTGTATCCATCAGCGCCTGAAACAAAAATTTGACCCTGCGGGAATTTTGAATCCGGGCAGGCTTTATCCTGAATTTTGAACAACCATGCAAACCAGACTCGCCGATTTTATCAAAAACTCACCCCAGGGAAAGAATGCAGACGCCATATTGCGCAGTTGCGTGCATTGCGGGTTTTGTCTGGCGACCTGTCCGACGTATCAGTTACTCGGTGACGAACTGGACAGTCCCAGAGGACGTATTTACCTGATGAAGCAGATGCTTGAAGGTCAGCCCGTAACGCAAAAAACCCAGTTGCATCTGGACCGGTGTCTGACCTGCCGTGCCTGTGAAACCACTTGTCCGTCCGGTGTACGCTATGCGGAACTGGTTGATATCAGCCGCGACCTGATTGAAAAACAGGTTGACCGCCCTGCTGGAAAAAAAGGATTGCGGTACCTGTTGCGCAAAATTCTTCCGAATCCCTTACTGTTTAAGCCATTGATTAAAATCGGGCAGCTGTTTCGTCCGCTCCTGCCGCACAGTTTAAAAAAATCGGTTCCGTCAAAACTCAACAATGCAGTACGGGAATGGCCCGCACCGCGCCATAAACGTAAAATGATGGTACTTGACGGCTGCGTACAACCGACATTGTCGCCAAACATCAATCCGGCTGCAGCGCGGGTTCTGGATGCGCTGGATATTTCACTGATCAAATCGGCACAGGCCGGCTGTTGCGGCGCGATTGCCTTTCACCTGAATGCGCAGGAAGAAGGCATGAAAGCCATGCGCAGAAATATCGATGCATGGTGGCCGTTTATTGAACACAATGAAATTGAGGCGATTGCCATGACCGCAAGCGGCTGCGGAGTGACCGTCAAGGATTACGGCCATATCCTGCGCCACGACCCGGTGTATGCAGAGAAGGCCGCGCGTATCTCGGCCATGACCAAAGACATCAGTGAAATTCTGGTAAACGAGCAGGCAAAACTCGAACAGCTTTTATGCAAGCCAAGAGTGAGCTCAGACCCTGTTAAACTTGCCTTCCATTCGCCTTGTACGCTGCAACACGGCCAACAAATCCGTGGACAGGCCGAGCAAATTCTGCAGACTGCCGGTTTTGCACTCACCATTGTACCTGATGCACACCTGTGCTGCGGTTCTGCCGGTACTTATTCCATTTTACAGCCCGAGCTGTCGCAACAATTACTCAAGAACAAGGTGACCGCACTCGAATCCGACGGTCCTCAACAAATCGTAACCGCGAATATTGGTTGCCTGATGCATTTACAAGACGGCACGGCTTTACCGGTCAGGCACTGGGTTGAGGTATTGGAAGAACACCTACACAGGGCTAGCGTATAACAAATCAGGAACAAATGCTATTGCACTGAAAATTTCGCTGTGAAAATTTTTTCAGGGCAAGTTATTCACTACATTCACTAAACTCCCCGCTAACAATGAAAGTTCAAGAATACGCGACTTTTCGATTTAATTCAGTACGATTGACAAGTCGCTTCGCGTAATTACCTGCCCTCGGAATTTAATGAATTACTTGCATTCAAGAAACTCCTGCACCTGCATTAATCACTTACGCAAGGTACATTGATAAAAAAATCAATGCCACCGCTACGGCACTTATAATTGCAAGATTTAAACCCAGTTTTTTAAATGCTTCCGAATCTTCTTTCTCTAGCATTGCCATCTTTAGCCTCCACCTGAAAGAATTATGGGACTCTAATGTTGCACACAATCCAAATAAAATTCATTGACTTAGATCAAAAAAACATCAATTATTGCCTACTTAAAAATATGCATTAATCTAGTACCTAGCGTTTAGAATAATATATTAAAAAAACAGCGGATATTGTTCTGCCTAATTGTAAAGAATAACCATCATTGGAGGATTAAGCATGTCGGATGATGTCAATATGAAAAAGTTCAAGATATCGCCAATAAAGCTGTAACCGGCGCGGCTGAACACTTACAAAACATTACGGCAAGAACCACACCTGAGAAGCAAAATTAATCAACCTTAATTATCAAAGCTAGTCAAAAAATAATGTGTCTCCTGAATTTGCGCATCGCACTAAGTAATGACAAGTATTCTTTCAGGCATTATTCGAAAATGACGAATGAAATAGATTGAAGCGAAAAGATAAACATTGTCACGAATGTTGTTATGCAAGATTAGGTCGCGAGCCCTGGACCTCGAACAGTTGCCGGCATTTCTCGATTGTATGATCACCTGAGCAACGCAGCTTCAAATAATCTGTAACCGGCACAATCGGTGTATCGCCACCAGTACATGTATGCCGGTTGACTACGCAGTTGCGCTTCCCGGTAAGTCCGCAGCCAATTCCCAAATGTCTTGCTGTTTAATCCACGCTCACAACAAAAAGCTGCCTGCGACAAACCGATCGCCTGACACGCGTTGAAATGTTGCTCTTGATTTTCCTGCGTTGTCATCGACCAATCTTCTGTGAAAGTATTCTAGCCTGAATATTGCACCAGTTGCTGGAATTTAAACGCCGAATTGTTTTGAATTGAGCGTGCTCGCGACCGCAGCCGCAGTTATTCTGCGGCTAAGAGAGCATGTGCGTTCAATTTAAAACAGGGCAAGTTAAAAACCAGCAAGTTGCGTTACGGGGACAAATTGTACTTTTTCATCATTTAACGAAACGTAATCATAATGGCGATTACAAGCTAAAACCTAACGTACTGGTGCAATATTCAGGCTAGGTTAACCACTTCAATTTCCAATTTATAGATAGCGGGGTTGGACGCTTACGCCGATAGGACTTTTCAATGAGGTAATGTGCTAAAAATCACTGTATTAATCTACCTGTAATTGTATGTTGTTAATTCTTCCAGAAATATAAAGGATGAAATATAAAGTTTAAATGACACCCATATATCAGATTAAATTAAATAATCTTAAACACCAGTACGACACACCAAATCAGATGTTAATGTCTTAACAACTTTTCTCAGAGAGGAACTATAAAATGATTTACAGTTCAGATAAAAGAATTTTTGGAGCGGGGTTGCTGCTCGCAGTATCGATGTCACTTTTTGCTGCAAATGTTAGCATGGCAGAAAATCATAACGTTTTCAGTAACACGATAAACTCAAATACTAGCCACACAGTCGACAATAATAACGCCTCAAGCAACACAATAAACTCAAATGTGGAGCCAAACACACTAAGTTGCCAAAGTCAAAGTTGCAAAAATCGTCAACATCGACGAATATTGCGCGCGCAATGCCGCCTAGAAGGAGGCTGGCCCTCCAATGGAGGGCGTACATGTACAATCCGTGAACCCGGCGTTGATTAAAAACCATTAGTCATCCGGAACCAGAACTCAGAAAAAGGGGGCGTCTTGCAATCATACAATTCAGTTCACCCAAACTCAGACCACCCCACTACGCCCGTATACGCCATCAACAAAATGATGCACCCGAAAATTATCCGGTAATAGGCGAACCACGTAAAATCATGATTGCTGATAAAACGAATCAGGTCGCGCACGACGATGAGGGCGCTGCAGGGAATCTGGGGTCTACCATTGTTTTTTAGCGGGGTGACAAGCCACATCTCAAGCAGTTAGTCTAGACATTGGACGGGGATGTGGCTCATGGGGTCAGCGGCTGGGATTCTGGTTCGCTAGACTTGAAATGCCGTCCCCGTCCTCCTGCATCATCTAGAGTGCCGTACGCGAAAACCTGATGCAGTTTTGCGCGAATGTTGTAATGCAATTAATTCGCAACATCATGGCAGTGCCAGCTTTATGTTACCAATCGATTTGAGCCTTCGCATGAGATCCATACGTTCATGCAGCACTGCTACAATTATTGGATTCGCACTGTTTTCAGATTGCAGGTAGAAAATATAATGATGTTCACAATGCGTAAACAGTAAATCAGGTCTTCTTTTTAAAAATGTTGTTGGTGTAACAACTCCCTGCGCAATCTCTTGGAATTGTTTTGACAGTATTGCCTCATAACGTTCAGCCTGAGCCATTCCCCACTTATCTATCGTGTAACGAGCAATGTCTCTCAAATCTTGTTCAGCATGCGTAGTGAGTTTGTAATCTGGCATTACTTGGCGCTTTCACTATAGACTTCCTGAAAAATTTCTTTAACCGATTTTTGGCTTACTTTTCCAGTTTGTACTGATTTAGCACGTTCATCCAGAAAAGCCTCTAATTCCTGCAATGCCATTTCTTCATCAGATAATGTGGGCAGAATTTGATTCAGTACATATTCCTTTATTGATTTGCCTTGCATAGCAGCGATGGCTTTGATCTTTTGATGTTGTTCTGGCGTCAGATCGATAGATAAGCGGCTCATCTCCTTTCTCCCTGCACTATTAATCACAAAAAAATTGTAACATGATATGAACAAATGAACATATGTTCATTTGTGTGGAATTGGGGTCAAATGGAATTAAGGTCTACCATTGGATTTTGCAGGATGGCAAGTCGCATCTCAAGCGGTTAGTATAGATATGGGTCGGCGGCTGGGATTCTGGTTTGCTAGACTTGAAATGCCATCCCCGTCCTCCTGCATCATCCGTAGTGCCGTAGGCGAAAACCTGACGCGGTTTTGCGTAATGGTGGCCTTTGCGAGTCAGACTGGTTGAATCCGGGGGCTGAATGAGGATTCAAATATTTGACGGCAGATTGCGTTTTTGGTACTTTCATAATACTAAAAGTATTTATTTTTCCTATACTTTTATAAGGAATCAGCTTTTCACTCTTCATATGAGAAAGAACTATGAGCGAAGACAGTCAGAATCTTGTTTTGGGGCACCTTAGACATATTTGGGGGCGTGTCGATCTCATTGCCGATGATATGTAAAGCTTAGGCTATCCTCTTTGGATAACAGTTTATCCTTGGTGCGTCGAGAAATCATTGTCGGTGATGAAACTGGCGCTCGCCAGCAGGCATCAATAGACAGAATTATGGAACGTTTGGAAAGAATAGAAAACCGGCTTGACCTGAGCAATGAAACTTGAACTTGCCGGTTTATTACGGAATTTGATAGTAAAACCTTCGAATGTTGCAACGCAAGACCTGACACCGAATTTTGCTTGTGCCCAACTTGTTTTAACAATTTGATTTTTGGAGATTATTATGTGTGAGCTTAGCACTTCTGAGAGAACTCCAGGGCAGAGGTCACGACGGTGTATAACAGGGAATGGTACTGAAGTTGCAACTGATCTTGCTCCGGTTGGTCGTTGTGGTAATTTTCATCCATTGACTTTAAATGCAAATATTTACACAATTTCCAATATAACGCCTGCAGAATTTTTACAAAAATATTTGGAATTAGAAGTCTATTATTGTGATCAACCTAATAATATTGAGGTTAATAGGAGGATAACTACTCATGTATCTATTGAAGTATATTCTAACCCACGCTACAAGCATGCCAATCCATCTGAGTTTGATCTAGTTAAAGGTTTTCTTAATGATTGTCAAGGATTGCATGGACAATCAGCAGCTATACAGTATGAGAGTACTCATCGGGACGCAATACGGAACTGCAATCTTGGACACGGAGCTCCGCAGCACTATCAAATATGGTTAAGCTACGTATTAACCTATGGTGGTCAGGGTTCTAGAAGGTTGAGACGAACATCATTTCAAATACGGAATAGATTACAAGAATATTGTGGTCGATACAGTGAATCTCGTGGAGATAGTAATGATCACTCTCCTAATGTCGCCTGGCTTGGACTTGACTGTATAGGATTTGTAAACAGATATTTAATGGTTAGTGGAAGAGTACCTTGTCAAATAAATTTTCTTGGATCTGAGGGAAGTGGGATACAACAGCTTGCTGAAAGAAGTAGAAAAAGATTAAGCGTGGAATCTGTTCAACGAGGTGATCTGATTATTCATTGTTCTGATCACTTGACACATATAGCGATTGTAAATGATCGACATGGCAATGTTCTAGATGTTTGTGAGAGTGCTGGGAGCTGTAATGGTCTAATTAGGAGAAGATGGACAGTTATTTCTTTGTCCCCCCAGGGAGTATTTCGTTTTCGAACAGATTACCCGAATGGTCGTGGCCGTAATGAAGCTAGAGAAAGAGTGCGTCAGAATAGGGAATGGGGTATTTTTGCTTCTCCGTAAGGGCTGACTATTACCCACTCTGGACACAAAACAAGCAAAAAGGTCGATTGATGCTCTAAAATGGCACTTTGCGGCATACTAAATAAAACATCATTCTTATCAATTAATTAGTCGAGCCTTAAATATTCCCAAGTATTTGATATCAATCATAAATATATTGATTTACGCTGTTCAAATCGACCAGAAAATGCTAAAATAAGCGTTTGTTTCTGGTCGAAATGGTGATTTATCGATGCTCACACCCAGTAAAACTTTTCATCAACCCAGTTTGTTTGAAACAGATCTGTTGTTACAGCTTGACCCCTCTGATCCGCTGCTCAAACTATCAACCGTTATTCCCTGGCATACCTTTGACGAAGCGTTTAGCATTCATTACACCGAGGACATAGGTGCGCCCAGCAAACCCATTCGCCTGATGGTTGGATTGCTGATCCTCAAGCAACTGGAGAACTTGAGCGATGAGTCGGTGGTATTGCAGTGGAAGCGCAATCCCTACTACCAGGCTTTTTGTGGCATGCAAGAATTCCAGCGGAAATTGCCTTGCCACAGTACGGAGCTGGTGCATTTTCGCAAGCGCATTGGCGCTGAAGGTGTTGAACGGATATTTCGGATGAGTGTTGGTTTGCATGGCAAAGCGGCGCTGGAAGCTGCGGTTCATATTGACACCACGGTACAGGAAAAGAACATCACCTATCCGACAGACAGCAAGCTTGCGATTAGAATTATTAATCGTCTGAACAAGATAGCCAAAGTGCATGGTATTTTTCAACGGCGCACGTTTGTTAAGGAAGTCAAATTATTACGGTTGGACATCCGGCATTTCCGCCATGTCAAGAAAAGAGCCAAGGCCAAGCGTGCGTTAAAGCGCCTCAGAACCATTGCGGGCATTTTGATACGGGAGCTCAGAAGGAAGCTGCCGCAGTACTGCTTGTTTGATTGCTACCAACAGGATTTTCTGCTGTATGAGCGTATTTTGAAACAACAACCCAAAGACACAAACAAAATCTACTCATTACATGAGCCGCAGGTCTACTGTGTCGCCAAGGGAAAAGACCACAAACAATACGAATATGGCAGCAAGGCATCAATCGCCTGTACGGCGCGAAGCAATATCATCGTCGGTGTTGTCAGCCATGAACAAAACCAGCATGACAGCCATACGTTGCCGGAAATACTCAAGCATGTTGAAACATCGCGTGGCAAAACAGTCAAACAAGCAGTATGTGACCGTGGCTACCGCGGCAAAAGCGAAGTGAACGGAACGAAAATCATTCTACCGGGAAAAGCGCTCAAACGAGACACGCATTACCAAAGAAACAAGAAGCGAAAACAATGCAGAAGACGTGCTGCGATTGAGCCAATTATCGGCCACTTGAAATCGGACTATCGAATGGCAAGAAACTATTTGAAAGGCGCCATCGGTGATCAGATCAACCTGCTGATGGCAGCTTGCGCCTGGAATTTGAAACAATGGCTGTTGGCCATTTTTTGGCTGTTTTTTGCAGCAAAACATAAGGCAAAAATAAGCACTGCCACCGGAGATTCCTGAAGAAAAAGTTTGCAGGCAAGATAAAGAATACCTGGGTGAAATTTTGTGTAGATAATTTCTCAAAATATCCTTTTTCAGGGTCGACTAATTAGAGTAATTTGAAAAAACGAGTAGAGTAAAGGACTGGCTTCGGGAGTATTAGAAATTCTGTGTCATTCCTTTACTATTAAATTTTATAGGAGTGACGAATGAACAAGACTACACCGCAATTTGATTTTGAAGAAGCTCTGGAAGCCTTAAAAGCAGGGCGCGATTTGAATGGAAAAGATGGCATATTAACGCCACTGATCAAACAACTCACAGAAGCTGCATTGGCGGCGGAACTTGAACAGCATATAAAATCCGGGGATGAACAGAACCGGAAGAATGGCACGACGCCAAAGACTGTAAAATCAGCATCAGGCAATTTTCAACTGGAAACACCCAGAGACCGCAACGGTACATTTGAACCCCAGTTGGTTAAGAAGCATCAGACCCATCTTACCGATGAAATCGAACGCAAGATTTTATCGTTATTTGCGTTGGGTTCCAGCTATCAGGATATTTCTGGGCATATTGCCGAACTGTATGGCATTGATGTTTCAACGGCGACGATCAGCGCAGTCACAGATAAGCTAGTTCCGGAGCTCAGGGAATGGCAGCAACGGCCATTGGATAGTCACTATCCGTTCGTTTGGCTGGATGCCATACATCACAAAGTAAAAGACGACGGCCGGTATGCCAGCAAGGCAGTCTATACCGTACTCGGCTTAAACATTGAAGGAAAGAAGGAAGTGCTAGGGTTGTATGTTTCGGAAAGCGAAGGCGCCCGATTCTGGCTTTCCGTACTGACAGACCTGAATAATCGTGGCGTACAGGATATCCTCATTGCCGCCGTTGACGGCCTTACGGGCTTTCCTGAGGCGATCAACAGTATATTTCCTGAAACCGAGGTTCAATTGTGCATCATTCATCAGATCCGCAATTCAATGAGATATGTGGCGTCAAAAAATCAAAAAGCGTTCATGGCTGATCTGAAGCCGGTATACAAAGCATCAGCCATTGATGCAGCCGAAGATGCGCTTGATGCATTGGAGGCCAAGTGGGGAAAACGAGGGTGTTCAAAATTCTGTGTCAGTTTGCAAATCACCTAACGCGCTTCGCTTGTTGACCACTGAAACCGGTGACCGATCGACACAATTCGTGTCGATGCGCTAACCAGTTTCAGCGGTGACATAAAAATCTGTATTGAATTCATAAATCCAGCTCCGCATCCAAACGGCCTTCAAAATATATCGCAAGCTGGGATAATGTCAAATTCCAGTTTAGGATTGGCATCGTCCATTTTTTGCTGGCGTTTTTGATGCCAACATACAATAATTTCAACAAACTGTTTTCATTAGGAAATCCACCTTTGGTTTTTGTCAGTTTGCGAAATTGGCGATGTACGGCCTCAATGGTGTTGGTTGTATAAATCACACGGCGTATCGGTTCAGGATATTTGAAGTATACCGATAAATTTTCCCATTTGTTGCGCCAGGACTGGATCACGATGGGATACTGTTTTCCCCACTTGGCCTCCAATGCATCAAGCGCATCTTCGGCTGCATCAATGGCTGATGCTTTGTATACCGGCTTCAGATCAGCCATGAACGCTTTTTGATTTTTTGACGCCACATATTTCATTGAATTGCGGATCTGATGAATGATGCACAATTGAACCTCGGTTTCAGGAAATATGCTGTTAATCGCCTCAGGAAAGCCCGTAAGGCCGTCAACGGCGGCAATGAGGATATCCTGTACGCCACGATTATTCAGGTCTGTCAGTACGGAAAGCCAGAATCGGGCGCCTTCGCTTTCCGAAACATACAACCCTAGCACTTCTTTTTTTCCTTCAATGTTTAAGCCGAGTACGGTATAGACTGCCTTGCTGGCATACCGGCCGTCGTCTTTTACTTTGTGATGTATGGCATCCAGCCAAACGAACGGATAGTGACTATCCAATGGCCGTTGCTGCCATTCCCTGAGCTCCGGAACTAGCTTATCTGTGACTGCGCTGATCGTCGCCGTTGAAACATCAATGCCATACAGTTCGGCAATATGCCCAGAAATATCCTGATAGCTGGAACCCAACGCAAATAACGATAAAATCTTGCGTTCGATTTCATCGGTAAGATGGGTCTGATGCTTCTTAACCAACTGGGGTTCAAATGTACCGTTGCGGTCTCTGGGTGTTTCCAGTTGAAAATTGCCTGATGCTGATTTTACAGTCTTTGGCGTCGTGCCATTCTTCCGGTTCTGTTCATCCCCGGATTTTATATGCTGTTCAAGTTCCGCCGCCAATGCAGCTTCTGTGAGTTGTTTGATCAGTGGCGTTAATATGCCATCTTTTCCATTCAAATCGCGCCCTGCCTTCAAGGCTTCCAGGGCTTCTTCAAAATCAAATTGCACTGTAGTCTTGTTCATTCGTCACTCCTATAAAATTTAATAGTAAAGGAATGACACAGAATTTCTAATACTCCCGGGAAAACAGTATCCCATCGTGATCCAATCCTGGCGCAACAAATGGGAAAATTTATCGGTATACTTCAAATATCCTGAACCGATACGCCGTGTGATTTATACAACCAACACCATTGAGGCCGTACATCGCCAGTTTCGCAAACTGACAAAAACCAAAGGTGGGTTTCCGAATGAAAACAGTTTGTTGAAATTATTGTATGTTGGTATCAAAAACGCCAGAAAAAAATGGACGATGCCAATCCTAAACTGGAATTTGACATTATCCCAGCTTGCGATATATTTTGAAGGCCGTTTGGATGCGGCGCTGGATTTATGAATTCAATACAGATTTTTATGTCACCGCTGAAACTGGTTAGCGCATCGACACGAATTGTGTCGATCGGTCACCGGTTTCAGTGGTCAACAAGCGAAGCGCGTTAGGTGATTTGCAAACTGACACAGAATTTTGAACACCCTCCTGGCTTCCGATCACCATTAGAAATCGCCTATCTGTTTCCGCCCCTTTCGTTTGACGGTGCCTCAATAGTCATTCCATAGTTGACCTCACCAATCCTTCCTCATCAAACCGTACATGCGGTGCTACCGCATACGGCTTTCCGATGTTCTTCACACCGAGGCATGCGCCTTTTTCCAGCCAGCTGTTGTCGGAACCTTGTATAGCCCATATTTCGTATAAAACTGTTGACTCGGGAAACGACCAAGGCCGGTTCCGCGATCTTTGACCTTGTGCCGCTTCATCAGATGCTTACGCAAGCGCTCTTCTGCGTGCGTCTTCACCCGATCCAATGCTTTGCTGGAATTTCGATAGTGCAAAAACGGGGTCACAAAAACGGGGGCAGATCTTGCATTCACACACTCCCCTTTAGCCAAACCCCGGTTACTCTGCAACTCCCGTATACGCCACCAACAATAGCGCGCATCAACTATAACCCGCTAGCAAGCGAGTATAATGGTAGCTAATAAAATAGATCAGACCACCCGCAGCGATCAAATCCTGAAAATACAGTGCGAAATTGCCAATGAACTTGTTCAGCTTGAGGATTGCTGGCTTGTGGCTGAGTATAAAAATGGTCTCTGTTCTTGTGTCACCAGATAGTCCTGATTAACGAACTGTTTCTTAAATTACTGTCAGGCGTTACCAGTTGCGCGTTATGCACAATCGATGTGGCTGCAATAATCCGGTCTGCCGGATCATTATTGATTTCGCAGTCAAAATCCGCCGATTGTTCGGCTATTTCAGGGGTAATGGCCATCACTGAAACATTTCTGGATTGCAGAAATAAATTGATGAAATTTGAAGCACTTGTTGCGACTTCTATAGGGTACCTCTAAAAATTCAGAGTTTTAAACAAGACGAGGCGAGAACAAAAAATATTGACGTAGCATATAATTGATATGTAAGGAATATTTTTTGTGAACAACGACGTATTGTGACGAAATATGGATTTTTAGAGATGCCCTATACGTTGTTTTTTATGAACATTGATATCTCCCACAGAGAAATATCAGACACGATTAATGCATGATCCGCATCAGCCTGGTTAATTGCATCAAGTGCAAGTGCATTGGTTGTGAGCCGTGGATATTCCAGTGCATCCCAAATGATCACGCATGTATCCAGCAGAATCACGACAAGGCATCCCACTGTTCATCTACAGGGCTTGTCACATCACGGATTTTTGCTGTGGCAGCGAGTTCATGCAATTGTTTTCTGGCAAGTATTTTTTGGTCAACAGGAGGGATAATCGTGGCGATCAATCGACCATTCGTTGTTACTGAAATGTGTTCCCCGGAATTTGCTTTCTCCAGATATTTCAGTAAATTTGCCCTGAATTCACTGATGTTTATTGTTTCCATTGGCGCATTGCTTTATTGTACATAATTCATGTACAAATATACTGCTACAGCTATAATAAATGAATCTTTGGTATACTGATTGAACGACTGATTTGTTTCAATCTCACCCAAACTCCGACCACCCCACAACGCCCGTATACGCCGTCAGCAATATGATGCAGCCGAAAATTATCCGGTAATAGGCGAACCACGTAAAATCATGATTGCTGATAAAGCGGATCAGTCCGCGCACGGCAATTAGGGCGCTGAAAAAAGCGGCGACAAAACCGACGGCGAACATGCCGATGTCGTTAAACTCCAGAATGGCGCGATTTTTGTAGACATCGTAAAATGTGGCGGCGAACATGATGGGGATCGCCAGGAAGAAGGAAAACTCGGCAGCGGCTTTGCGCGACAGGCCGAACAGCAAACCACCGATAATAGTCGCGCCGGAACGCGAGGTACCCGGAATCAACGCCAGGCATTGCGCGCAGCCGACTTTCAGCGCATGTTTCCAGTCCATATCATCGACCTGCTCGACTTCTATTTTGTGATCACGCCGTTCCGCCCATAAAATCACAATACCGCCGATGACAAGCGCGGTTGCCACCGATAACGGATTAAACAGATACTGTTTGATCACATCGATGAACAGCAGACCTAAAATAGCCGCGGGCATGAATGCAATGAACAGGTTCAGGACAAAGCGCTGCGCCGATTTGTCCGAGCCGATTCCCACCACGACATCGGTAATTTTCTGGCGATATTCCCAGCAAACCGCCAGAATCGCGCCGAGCTGAATTGCAATCATAAACACCTTCTCCCGGTCGCTGTTAAAATCCAGCAGATCGCCGACCAGGATCAAGTGGCCGGTTGATGAAACTGGCAGAAATTCGGTCAGCCCTTCAACGACACCAAGTATTAACGCTTTGAATAGTAGAGTAAAATCCATATTGATTGTGGCTTAACTGGTTTGGTTGGTCGGTAATGTTTTATTTTATCTATAATTTGTTGTAAATCTCCGCGCCCTTCTCCTTGAATTCGGCGGATTTCTGTTCCATACCCTGTTTAAGCGCATCGTCTTCACTGACACCTTGTTTGGCGGCATAATCGCGCACGTCCTGGGTAATTTTCATCGAGCAGAAATGCGGCCCGCACATCGAGCAGAAATGCGCGACTTTGGCGCCTTCCTGCGGCAGGGTTTCGTCGTGAAACTGCAGCGCCTTGTCTGGGTCGAGGCTCAGATTAAACTGATCCTCCCAGCGGAACTCAAAACGCGCCTTGGACAGGGCGTTATCGCGAATCTGAGTACCGGGATGCCCTTTGGCAAGGTCTGCGGCATGTGCTGCAATTTTATACGTGATAATACCATCCTTGACATCGTCCTTGTCCGGCAGGCCAAGATGTTCTTTCGGCGTCACATAACACAGCATCGCGGTGCCGTACCAGCCGATCATCGCAGCACCGATAGCAGAGGTGATATGGTCGTAGCCGGGGGCAATATCGGTTGTCAGCGGGCCCAGGGTATAAAATGGCGCTTCATCGCAGTGCTTGAGCTGCAAATCCATGTTTTCTTTGATCAGGTGCATCGGCACATGGCCCGGGCCTTCGATCATGGTCTGCACGTCATGTTTCCAGGCAATTTTGGTCAATTCCCCAAGGGTTTTCAGTTCAGCAAATTGCGCTTCATCGTTGGCATCATAAATCGAACCAGGGCGCAGCCCGTCGCCAAGCGAGAAGCTGACGTCATATGCTTTCATGATTTCGCAGATTTCTTCGAAGTGGGTATACAGAAAACTTTCCTTGTGATGCGCCAGACACCATTTCGCCATGATCGAGCCGCCACGCGAAACAATGCCAGTCATGCGTTTTGCGGTCATTGGCACATACGCCAGCCGCACACCCGCATGAATGGTAAAATAATCAACCCCTTGTTCAGCCTGCTCGATCAACGTATCGCGGAAAATTTCCCAGGTCAGCTCTTCCGATTTGCCGTCGACTTTTTCCAATGCCTGGTAAATCGGTACAGTGCCGATCGGCACCGGACTGTTGCGGATTATCCATTCGCGGGTTTCATGAATATTTTTGCCAGTGGATAGATCCATCACAGTGTCGCCGCCCCAGCGTATCGCCCAGGTCATTTTTTCGACTTCTTCCTGTATGCTCGATCCCAGCGCGGAATTGCCGATGTTGGCGTTGATTTTGACGAGGAAATTACGTCCGATGATCATCGGCTCCGATTCCGGGTGATTGATATTCGCCGGAATAATCGCACGGCCGCGTGCAACTTCGTCGCGGACAAATTCCGGCGTTATTTTCTGTGGCAAAAACGCGCCGAAATGCTGTCCGACATGCTGCTGTGTCAACAGATCATGATGTTCAGTATTGAATGCTTCATAACGCTGGTTTTCACGTATCGCAATAAACTCCATCTCGGGTGTAACAATTCCCTGCCGTGCATAATGCATTTGTGTTACATTCATACCCGCTTTACTGCGGCGCGGCTGGCGTTGCAAATTAAATCGCATGTCGGCCAGTTTTGGATCCTGCAGGCGTGTACGGCCATACGAAGAACTGAGTCCCTGCAAGACTTCTGTATCTTCGCGATCGTTAATCCATTTTTCGCGCAGCGCCGGCAAACCGGAACGAATATCGATTCTGACAGCCGGGTCGGTATAGGGGCCGGACGTGTCATATACCCAGATCGGTGGATTTTTTTCTGCGCCATCATTGGTCAATGTGTCCGTCTGGCTGATTTCGCGCATCGGTACCTGTATGTCGGACCGTGAGCCCTGTACATAAATTTTGCGCGAATTGGGCAGTGGTTTTACGGCAGCTTCATCGACAGTGGCCGTTGTACTGGAAAAATTTTTTTGATTTAGAACTGTAATATTCATTAAGATGTGCTCCTTAAAATGCCATAAAGAGCGGGAGAGCAAGCTCCAGCTTCCCTACGGCGGCATTATCCGCGTCAGGTAATAAGGGACTTTCTCACCAAAATTCCAAAAACTCAGGAAATGGACCCCTAGCTGATGCTGTGAAGCTAATGGAAATGTGAAATAATTGCAAGTATATTATTTTTTGAACTGAACGCATATGAACACAGAATTGAATCCAGACCCAACAATAGAACAAATACGGTTGAACATGATATCCCAGCAAATTCGCACATGGTACGTGCTGGACGACGAAGTGCTTGATTTGTTAAATAAAATACATCGCGAAGAATTTGTTCCAGCGGCCTATCGTCACGCCGCTTTTGTCGATATGGAAATTCCTCTCGGTCAAGGCCAGGTAATGCTCGCGCCAAAAATGGAAGCGCGCATCCTGCAGGAGTTGCATATCAAAAAAACAGATAAGATTCTCGAAGTCGGCAGCGGCAGCGGCTATATGACAGCATTACTTGCGCAATTGGGCAATCATGTGTACAGCGTTGAAATCGCGCCGGAATTTAAAAACATGGCCGAAACCAACCTGAAAGCGCACAACATTACCAATATAACCCTGGAGTTGGGTGATGCTGCACACGGCTGGTCAAAGCATGAGCCTTACGATGTCATTGTCGTAACGGCATCCACACCGGTATTACCGGATAGCTTCAAGAACAGCCTGAATACCGGCGGACGCCTGTTTGCCATTGTAGGCGAAGATCCCGTAATGGATGCTGAGCTGATTACCTGTGTTGCACCCGGTGAATTCACCGTTACAAAACTGTTTGAAACCAGCACCCCAGAACTGATTAATGCAGCGCAAGCAAACAGGTTCACCTTTTGATCACCAGAATTGGTTTCAGCATTACGGGGTTGCCTGAGCATGGTTTTTTTCACATCGGAAACTTTCAAGTAAATCTGCCAGCAGCCATGATAAATATCATGCACAGCGTTTTCATTTCGCTCGTTTTTTTAGCCGGAACTGCATTGTGCACCTCGCTAAGTGCTGCAAATTTGATGGATATCTATCAGGAAGCGCTCGAGCAAGATGCGCAGTACCAGTCCGCCCGGGCGAGCTATCAAGCCGCACAGGAAAAATTACCTCAAGGCCGGGCTGGATTAATGCCTAACATCAACTTATCGGCCACGCGTCAAGTCCAGGAAGTCAAATTCGGTTCGACTACAAATACCATTCAAAGCCGTGGCGTCACTATTTCCGCGACGCAACCGCTGATTCGTTTTGAAAATTTCATTATTTATGCGCAATCCAAAACCCAGGTATCTCAGGCCGAGTCGCAATTCGTTATCGCCGCACAGGATTTGATATTACGCGTTGCACAGGCTTATTTTAATGTACTTGACGCGCAGGTTGATGTCGAAGTCGCTGAAGCGCAAAAAGAAGCTATACTCAAGCAACTGGAGCAAGCCAAGCGTAATTTCGAAGTCGGCATTGCAACGATTGTCGATACCAATGAAGCGCAGGCGCGCTTTGATTTGACACTGTCACAGGAAATCGCAGCGCGTAACGCACTGGAAATCAGCAAACGTACATTACAAGGCATTATCAATCGTTTTCCTGAACAGCTTGCCGGTAGCCATGAAATTACTTCCGATCTGCCCAGTCTGCATTATGGCAGTATGGATGAATGGGTAATTGCAGCTGAAGAACAAAATTTCGCTTTAAAAGTGCAGCAAGCAGCGTATGAACTGGCGACCAAAGAAGTCAAAAAAACCTGGGCGCAGCACTATCCGACGGTTGATCTGGTTGCACAGTACAGCGATCAAACGGGTGTCGGCGCTGCCTTTACAGGCCGCGGAATTGATCTGACTTCCAAATCAATTGGACTTCAGCTCAATTTGCCGTTATTTCAGGGCCTTGGCACACAATCACGGGTGCGCGAGGCGATCGCCAACCAGGAAAAAGCACGGCATGATCTGGAAAATAGCCGCCGCAACACGCAGCTGCAAGTACGCCAACACTATCTTAACGTCACCAACGGTATTGCCCAGGTCACAGCATTGAAACAAGCACTGATATCCAGTCAGACACAACTCGATTCAACCATGCTTGGACAGGAAGTCGGCGTCCGGACCGAGGTCGATGTTCTAAACGCCCAACAGCAACTGTATTCCGCCAGACGTGATCTGGCCAAGGCCTATCACAATTATCTAATGTCACGTTTACGCCTGAGCGCGGAAGCGGGTGAACTCGATGAAGAAGTGCTGCAGCAGATCAATAATCTGCTTCTAGGATAATGAACCATTAATTTCTCTTGCGCTTGCAATCTCGTCTTAACCTGAACGATTGCATCTTTCCCTCAAGCGCTACAATAACCTTTACACTTACTCATCTGGTTCTGGTGAAACGTTATCCGCAGTTAATGAAGACAAGATTCCGGTTTACAACGCCGGAATCGGACACTAGAATCAACGGCGACGCCATCGATTGCACCAGCTGCGCTTAATTGTTCGAAATATATAGCAGACCGCGATTTTTTAGCGCTGCTTGCTAATTATTGATTGAATGTATGGGGTGGCTGATGGGGCTCGAACCCACGACAACCGGAATCACAATCCGGGACTCTACCAACTGAGCTACAGCCACCATTGAAGAATGAAACCTTGCCGCTTATTTATTAACAACAGAACAAGCAAGCTGTGATTTAGAGATTAATGCACCAACTAATCGATAGAAATACCAGTGGCGTGCCCGACAGGGATCGAACCTGTAACCCCCAGCTTAGAAGGCTGGTGCTCTATCCAATTGAGCTACGGGCACCATATCGGACATACCCTGTATATCTAGGGCTGTAATTGGTCGGGGTGGAGAGATTTGAACTCCCGACATCCTGGTCCCAAACCAGGCGCGCTACCAGGCTACGCTACACCCCGGAAAAGCCGACACTATACTCTTTCAGTGATAAAAGGTCAATTTCAAATTCCACAATCACACTCTTCTCATTGAGTCGAAAAAGTCTGAATTGTTTTTAGTTGCCTTGATTTTATCCAACAGGAATGCCATAGCATCCATGTCATCCATGGGATGCAGCAATTTACGCAAAACCCAGATTTTTTGCAGCACGTCAGGTTCTATCAACAATTCTTCCCTGCGTGTGCCGGAACGGTTGACGTTGATGGCGGGGTACATGCGTTTTTCTGCCATACGACGATCGAGATGTATCTCCATATTACCGGTGCCTTTGAATTCTTCATAGATGACGTCATCCATGCGCGAACCGGTATCAATCAATGCTGTGGCAATAATCGTTAACGAACCACCTTCCTCAATATTTCGTGCCGCGCCAAAAAAGCGTTTTGGCCGTTGTAATGCGTTGGCGTCAACACCACCGGTCAACACCTTCCCAGACGCCGGAGCAACCGTGTTATAAGCACGCGCAAGGCGGGTGATTGAGTCGAGTAGAATAACAACATCTTTTTTATGTTCCACCAGGCGTTTGGCTTTCTCAATAACCATATCAGCCACCTGAACATGGCGCATGGCTGATTCATCAAACGTGGAGGACACCACCTCACCTCTGACGGAACGGATCATGTCCGTCACTTCTTCGGGACGTTCATCAATCAGCAAGACCATGAGAATAACATCCGGGTAATTAGCGGCAATGGAATGCGCAATATGCTGAAGCATAACTGTTTTACCTGATTTCGGGCTGGCCACCAGCAATCCCCGCTGCCCCTTACCAATAGGCGCGATCAAATCGATGATGCGGCCGGTGATATTTTCTTCCGCTTTGATATCGCGTTCAAGTTTCAAGGGATCCGTCGGGAATAGCGGCGTCAGATTCTCGAACAGAATTTTATGCTTTGAATTTTCGGGCGGCTCGTTGTTGACTTTGTCGACTTTAACCAAGGCAAAATAACGCTCACCATCCTTGGGCGGACGGATTTCGCCGTCTATCGAATCACCCGTATGGAGATTAAAACGCCTGATCTGACTCGGTGAAATATAGATATCATCCGGCCCTGCGAGATACGAAGTATCCGGCGAACGCAGAAAGCCAAAACCATCCTGCAAAACTTCCAGCGTTCCCTGGCCATAAATACTTTCACCCTTTTTCGCCTGATTTTTCAACAATGCAAAAATCAGATCCTGTTTTCGCATTCTGTTGGCACCATCAATTTCATTGGTGGTAGCCATTTTAATAAGTTCGGTCACATGAAGATGTTTGAGATCGGATAAGCGCATGAAAAAGCTCTATGAAAATAAAAACGTAGAAATTAATGAAATTTAACGTAAACGATGAACGTCGGAAGGAAAGTAACTGCTGATGGGGTAAACTAAAAAAGGAATATACAAGGTGAGTGATTATATGACAAAACCACCTATCCTAAAATCCGTTCAGCTAATAAGCTTAACCACATTAAAGATGGCTGTCAACAAACGCAGTTAATTGAGATTTTGATAACGCGCCAACCTTAGTCGCTTCTATGTTGCCGTCCTTGAACAGCATTAATGTCGGAATACCCCGAATACCGTATTTAGGCGGCGTGACCTGGTTTTCATCAATATTCAGCTTGGCAACCTTGAGACGCCCATCATATTCACTGGCAATTTCGTCTAAAATCGGTGCAATCATTTTACATGGACCGCACCATTCAGCCCAATAATCTACCAACACAGGTAGCGAAGACTGTAAAACTTCGGTTTCAAAGTTTGCATCAGTAACGTAATGAATATGCTGACTCATATAATCCTCATTAAAAATTATTGTCGATTCTTGTTAGCAATGAAAAGATGATTTCGGATTAAGCTAAACCCCTCTTAAAATAAAAAAGAGCAGCGCTGTAACCACACTGTAACTGACAAATAGAAAAATACTGACTAAATTGTTATGCTATATAAAAATCAAGCAAAAGGGAAGTGTCTATTGTTAGAAATAATTGATTACTCATACAAATAATATCAAAAGAATCAATTTCAAGCCATCTGGAAATGGTTTCTAGACATAAATTGTTAACACTTGGTACGGCAGTGTTGCAGCAACAAATATCCGACTATGAATCTTACGAATTCTGGCAATTTATTGATTTTTAATTTTTTTCGTTATTAAATGACTCCCGTTTTTTGGACACAAGCAACGCAGGAATTGGCCGCACGTGATGAGATCATGAGCGGGCTGATAAAACGCTATAATGATATTACGCTCAAATCCCGCGGCAACGCTTTTTCAACGCTTGCACGATCGATTACCGGTCAACAGATATCTGTCAAGGCTGCAGAAAGCGTCTGGCAAAAAGTGATTATTGCCATCCCTGAAATCGCGCCGCATACGATTCATGCAGCGGAAGAAACGCAACTTCGCGCCTGCGGTTTATCACTCAGAAAAATAAGTTATCTAAAAGATTTGGCACGGCATTTCCATGAAGGCATACTTGATGTATCACGATGGGACGCGATGAGCGATGAAGTACTCATCACTGAGCTCATTCAGGTTAAAGGTATAGGCCGCTGGACTGCTGAAATGTTTCTGATATTCCATATGCTGCGTCCGGATGTTTTGCCCGTGGACGACATTGGCCTGCAACGCGCGATCAGCCAGCATTATTTTGCGTCTCAACCGGTAGACAAGAAAACCATTCAGGAGTTGGCGAAAACCTGGCAACCCTGGCGCTCGGTGGCAACCTGGTACTTGTGGCGCAGTCTGGATCCGTTGCCGGTGGAGTATTGAAGACAGATTTGTTTATAATGCTTCAAATATATTTTTGTTTTGTTTGCTTTGCCCATGATCGATTACAGTCATTTCCGGAGATCGTAATGGATAACTTTATTCCGGATGCTGTACAACGCTATCAAACTATGAGCAAAGAGAAATGGCGGTAACAACGCATTCCATTGATATCACAACCGAGCAACAGCAAATTATTGTTGCGCTATTTGAAAAGCATCTGCCGGGTGTTCCGGTCTGGGTGTATGGTTCGCGTATTTCTGGAACCGCACGGGGAAATTCCGATCTGGACCTGGTGGTATTTGCTTCGAATGACCGGAAAAGGGCTGTGTCCGATTTGAAAGAAGCACTCGAAGAAAGTAGTCTGCCTTTCCGGGTGGATTTGTTTATCTGGAATGACGTTCCTGAATCGTTCAAGAAGAATATTCAGCGCGAACACAGGGTGCTGATTCATCACTGACGGAATGAATCAGTATCACAGTATCGGTTTATGATGCGCCTTGTTAAAAAAGAAATTACAACTTGTTTTTTCCATGACACTGAACTATTTTGACCATAATGCCACCACGCGTGTGGATGACGCGGTGATGGAGGCGATGCTGCCTTTTTTTCAGCAGGAATTCGGCAATGCGTCCAGCCGCCATGAATACGGTATGACCGCACGGCGGGCAATCGACAGGGCGCGTGAGCAAGTTGCGGCGGCTGTCGGTGTTCAACCGGTACAGGTGATTTTTACCAGCGGCGGCTCCGAAGCCAATAACCTGTTCATCCGAGGCGCCGCAGACAGTTTGAAAGCGGATCATATTTTCATCAGTGCAATTGAGCATCCTTGCGTACTGAAGCCAGCACAGGCTTTGGCGCAGCGGTCAGCAGAGCGCTGGACCCTGCACCGGCTGGCAGTAAACCAACACGGCCAGATTGATGTAGATGCGGCACGCGAAGCGATGACGGCGCAGAAACCGGCGCTGGTTTCGGTGATGCTGGCGAATAACGAAACCGGGGTGATACAGGATGTCGCGTCTATTGCTGAAATTACGCGCGATCAGAACAAGCACGCATATATTCATACCGATGCAGTGCAGGGACTGGGTAAAATTGCGGTTGATTTTGCTGCACTGAACGTACATGCGATGACGTTATCGGCGCATAAAATTTATGGGCCTAAAGGTGCGGCCGCCTTGATCGTCGACAAGCGTTTGTTATTAAAACCGCTGATTTATGGGGGAGGCCATGAGAACGGATTGCGTTCCGGTACAGAAAATGTCCCGGCGATTGTCGGATTTGGTGTGGCCTGCGAACTGGCAAAAGCGCGCATGACCGAAACTGCGCAGCATGTTGCACAACTACGCGAAAGGCTGGAACAGGGCTTGGTAGAGATGGGCGCAGAAATTTTTGGCGCAGGGGCCGCACGCATTCCGAACACCACGTATTTTGCCCTGCCCGATGTGGAAGGCGACACACTGGTCGTGAAACTGGACAAGGCGGGATTTGCCGCTGCCAGCGGTGCGGCCTGCTCCAGTGTCAATCCGGGACAAAGCCATGTGCTCGAAGCGATGCAGGTTGATCCGCTTTTGGCGCGTTGTGCTGTGCGCATCAGTCTTGGGCACAGTAATACTATGGCGCAGGTTGAAGCGTTCCTGTCGGCGATGAAAGGGATTGTGGACGCGTTGCGAAGCATGAGTAGTCTTTCATTCTGATTTATTTTCAAACGGATCGGTCAAATTCCAGCAATGAACAAGGTATTCAGGTTAAAATTCACGCCTACTTTGATTAATAACACGATATCGAATTTGTGAACGCTGTAAAAGCCATTATCCTGAGCGCCGGACAAGGCCGGCGCCTGCTTCCGCTGACCGAGAATTCACCAAAATGCCTGCTGCCCGTTGCAGATCACCCCGTGCTTGCATGGCAAATCGACGCACTGTTTGCCGCCGGAATCGACGAAATTATTATTGTTGCAGGTTTCCAGGTGGGACAAATTGAAACACTGCTGCAGGAACGCTATGCAAACCATGGCGACATCAGAATCGTCTTTAACCCGTTTTATGAGGTGGCGGATAATCTCGCCAGTTGCTGGCTGGCGCGCGATGCGATGAACGGCGATTTTCTGCTGTTAAACGGCGATACCGTGATCGAACCTGCGCTGGTAACGCAGGTATTGAATTCGCCGGTTGCCCCGATTACACTGAGCGTGGATTTTAAAAAAAGCTATGATGCGGATGACATGAAAGTACAGCTCAATGACGATGGCTGGGTCAAACAGGTCAGTAAAATTGTTCCACCTGATCAGATTGATGCGGAATCTATTGGATTGATCTATTTTCGCGAGAAAGGGGCGGCCTGTTTCAGTCAGGCGCTGGAAGCCGCATTACGCCATCCGGCTGAATTAAAATCCTGGTATCTGTCCATTATTGACAAGCTAGCCGGTCAGCATCTGGTGAATTCGTGTTCTGTTTCCGGCTACCGCTGGTGCGAGATTGATTTTATTGAGGATCTGGCGAGAGCGGGCATGCTTTTCACCCAGCAAACGCAATAACTAAAGATTAAACGGAGGGATGCGTGAAAACAGTTGAGCTTAACGCAACCATGCGCAAATTCGGCGCGCCAGAAACGATTGTTCACGCGTTCCAGTACTGGAGTGTGATGCTGCGTCCCGCGCAGGTGACACTGGGCGCGCTGGTGCTGGCTGCACATGAACCGGCTAAAGCATTCTCGGAACTCAGTCCTCAAAGCTTTGCTGAATTGCATGCCGTCACCAATCAGCTCGAATTTGCCCTGAAAAAAGCGTTTCAATATGACAAATTGAATTACCTGATGTTGATGATGGTCGACCCTGATGTGCATTTTCACGTTATTCCGCGTTATGCGCAATCGCAACAATTTGCCGAGAGGGAATTTGTCGATGCGGGATGGCCGGCTGTTCCTAATCTGAGTCATGTCAATGAAACGGATGAAAAAACCAATCAACTGATTATGGATCAAATCAAATCCTGCTGGTCATGAAAACATCGGAAGAGATAAAGCCAATGTCAGAATCAGATTCGGAAGCTGTGTCGGACTCCGCTGCCAAATCCGAGACTGCGCCTGAAATCGAAGCATTTCCGCTACGTGAGGCGCATCAGTTGGTCAGCGATCTGATGACGCCGAATCCATGGATTTACTGGACGGATTTTCTGTTTAACGCTATTGTGGGCTGGGCAGCGTTTTTCACCGCATTGTTTTCGCCTTTGTTCTCACTGGTGCAGATCGGCGCATATGTGGTTGCGGTGCTGACACTGTACAGAGCGGCAATTTTCGTCCATGAACTCGCGCATCTGAAGAAAGGAACGTTCAAGGTTTTCCGAACGGCATGGAACTGTATGTGCGGCGTGCCGTTCATGATCCCGTCATTTACCTACGATGGCGTGCATAACGACCACCATCGGCGGGATGTATACGGTACGCATCAGGATGGGGAATATCTGCCGTTTGCAACGCACAAACCTATTGAAATGGTGGGCTATGTTTTACTGTCGTTTTTGATACCGCCAGTACTGTTGGCGCGTTTTCTGATATTGACGCCATTGTCCTATCTGATTCCACCGTTACGCAAAGTCGTCTGGGAACGTGCTTCATCGTTGACGATTGACCCAACTTACAAACGCGCGGAAAACGCCATTCGCAACGATCACAACTGGCGGCAGCAGGAACTGGCGGCATTTTTGTTCGCTTTTGTCGTGGTATCGCTGGTGTGGCTGGATGTCATGCCCTTCGATGTGTTGGTGCTCTGGTATCTTGTTGCTGTCATGGTTTTTATCCTGAATTCACTGCGTACCCTGGCTGCACATGCCTACCGCAATCCAGGCGAAAAACCGATGACCCATGCCGAACAGTATCTAGACTCGATAAACGTACCCGGTAATCCGCTTATTACTCCATTGTGGGCGCCGGTTGGACTGCGTTTTCACGCGACGCACCATTTATTTATGAGCATGCCCTATCATAACCTTGGAAAAGCGCAACGCCGCCTGGTCAATGGACTCAGTGATAATAGGCTTTATCTGACAACCCTGCGAACCAGCTTATGGGATGCCTTGACACGTATCTGGCGTGAATCTTCACAAGCCAGTACGTCAAAAAGTACGACTGATAATTCATGAACCAGGCTTCTTCAGAAAAAAATGAAACCGCACAAAAAATAACGCGACTGGTTTTGCTGCGTCATGGGCAGAGCATCTGGAATCGCGACAAGGTTTTTACCGGCTGGAGCGATGTCGTGTTAAGTCCAAAAGGACAACAGGAAGCAAAAAATGCCGGTCGTCAACTACAACGAATCGGCATCCGCTTCGACAGGTGTTTTTCGTCTACATTACAACGTGCCTCGGAAACTGCGAAAACGGTTTTATCAACCATGGAACTTGACGAATTGCCCATACAGCAATGCTGGCGCCTGAATGAACGGCATTACGGCGCGCTGGAAGGCATGGGGCGTCTGGCCGCCATCAGGAAATTTGGTTTATGGCCTGTGTTGCGCACACAAATCCGGTTTGATGGCGAACCACCGAAACTGGAAATGGATGATAGTCGTTTTCCGGGCAATCAGCCGCAGTATGAAGCCGTTGAAAAAAATGAACTGCCACGCGGTGAAAGCCTGAAACTGGCCATGGAAAGAATGCTGCCCTGCTGGCAGAATGTCATCAAACCGGAAATACAGCAGGGGCAATGCGTGCTGATTGTTTCACATAAAAACGTGCTGCGTACACTGATGATGCAGCTTGACAATCTGACCGAGATGCAGGTGTTGAAACTAAAGCTGGCGACGGGTAAGCCCCTGGTCTATGAACTCGATCATGAGTTTAAGCCTGTTCGGCATTATTACATGGATGAATTGCGCTGAACGGTTTTAAATACGATGACAACAATCTACAGTTTCGCGCCGATTGTTGATTCGCATGCCCGAGTCCTCATACTGGGTAGCATGCCCGGACAGGCATCATTGAATGCCGGTCAATATTATGCCCATCCACAAAATGCATTCTGGCGCATTATGGGCGAATTACTGGACTTTGATCCGGCAATTGCATCTTATACTGAAAAAACAACCGCACTGAAATCAGCGCATATCGCGCTCTGGGATGTGCTGCAATCCTGCCGGCGTGAAGGCAGCCTGGATTCAAGTATTGAAATCCAGTCGCAGGTTGTGAATGATTTTGAGTCTTTCTTTAAAACCCATACACACATACGTTTTGTTTTTTTTAATGGCGGTAAAGCAGAAGATTGTTTTCGGCGCTACGTGTTGCGCGATACTGCTCTGGATTTCGTTCAACTGTCTCGGCTGCCGTCAACAAGCCCGGCCAATGCAACATTGTCTTTTGCGCACAAACGGGACAAGTGGCGTCAGATGTTGATGGATACTTTATTTATTTCTCAAAACCGTAGTGATCAGCTATCAGTCAGATGAAATGGGATGATTTGAAAAACTGGAGTGGTTATTGGGATCAACTGCGCACGATTTTGCTCGACCCGAAAGTCGACGAAGCGTTGCTGGAGAAATCGCTGCAAGAGGCCCGCGAGAAAATGCCCGTGCCTGTATTATGGCTGATCGGCAAAACGCAGGCAGGCAAGACATCGATTATTCGTGCGATGACGGGGAGTGAAACCGCCGAAATCGGCAACGGTTTTCAACCGTGTACGCGGCAGTCGCGTTTTTATGATTTTCCGGCGGATATTCCTGTCGTCAGGTTCCTGGATACGCGCGGCCTGGGAGAAGTTTCTTACGATCCGGCGGATGACATCCATTACTGCGAGTCCAAGGCGCATTTGCTGATCGCCGTCATGAAGGTGGCGGACATCAAACAACAGCCTGTTTTTGAGGTACTGCACACGGTGCGTGAGCGCCATCCGGAATGGCCGTTGCTGATTGTCCAGACCGGTTTGCATGAATGCTATCCCGTCGGCGGACAGCATATCGACCCCTGGCCCTATGATCAAACGCCGTTGCCGGATGCGGTACCTGCTGATCTCAAGCGCGCGTTGTCTGCGCAACGCGATGCCGCAGCAAATCTGCCAGGTCATGCGCCGGTACGTTGGGTGGCCGTGGACTTGACATTGCCTGAAGACGGATTTGAACCACCTGAATATGGACTCGAAGCCCTATGGCAAGCTATCGAGGCGCTGTCATCATTGGGTCTGGAGAATCTTTTGACCCGTGGCGAAGCCGTACATGATTTGTATGAACGCACCGCGCATCAGCATATTGTTGGTTATGCGACAACTGCTGCGGGGCTTGGTGCGTTACCGGTGGTTGATCTGGTAGCTGTATCGGCGGTACAGGCCAAATTACTGCACAGTCTGGCCACGCTCTATGGCCAGACATGGGATAAACGGACGATTTCAGAATTTCTCGGACTGATGGGCGCAGGTGTGGCGACAGGCTATGTGGCACGACTACTGGGGCGCACGGTCGCCAAAGTCATTCCCGTCCTGGGTCAAACCGTCGGGGCGATCTGGGGAGCAAGCGCCAGCGGTGCAACAACCTATGCGTTGGGAAAAGCTGCCGTGTACTTCTTTGTCAGGCACCGGAATAATCTGAGTGTTGACTCCGAGACGATTCGCCGTATCTATGCAGAGGAACTGGAACGCGGCACTGCCATTCTGAAAGACCGTTTGCAGGGTAAATCGTGATGAAGCCGTTGCCCTATGGTATCGATCCGCTCAGATTGCTGGTTTTTTTGTTGATGGTTGTGCCGTTCCTGGTGGTGCTGGGTTTCGGTATGGTATGGCTGTGGCAGAACGGTTTTTTATTGTTCTGGGCACTGGCGATGCTGGTCAGCGGTGGCGTTGGTTATGGCCTGCAGCAGTTGCTGGTCAGACGGGACCGCAAGCTACTGGCCGAAGCTGCGACGGAACCGAATCCCGAATGGCCATTGAGTGCTGATGCGGCATGGGAACAGGTGCAGGCATTGGCGGATAGCTGTGAACCCAAAGACTGGCCGATAGAAACAGGCGACTGGATTCTGGCGCTGGGCCGGCGCACAATGGAAACGGTGGCGCGTTGTTACCACCCCGATGTGGAAAAACCCCTGCTTGAACTCACGGTGCCGCATACGCTGCTGGTCATAGAACGGGCAAGCCGTGATTTGCGCCTGGATGTAACTGAAAACATACCGTTCAGCAACCGGTTGACAATCGGCGACCTGTTTCGCATGCAGCGCTGGAAAGACAAGGCGGAACAGGTGTATGACATTTATCGGGCTGGCCGGGCGATAGTCAATCCCGTCAATGCCATCCTTGGCGAGGCCTGGCGTCAGCTGCGCGAAAGCAGTTTTCTTCAGGCGCGTGATGAATTACACCGCTGGTTTTTGCGCACGTATATCCGCAAAGTTGGCTACTATGCGATCGACCTGTACAGTGGCCGTCTGGTGCTGACGGACGAAGAACCCGCAACAACCCGGACAGCCCGGTCCAGTGCCGATATGGACGCGGCGGATCAATCGTCCGAGGATAACAATGCTGCTGAGGAACCACTGCGTATTCTGGTGCTTGGACGGTCCAATGCCGGCAAATCAAGCCTGATCAATGCGCTGTTCGGTCAGTTGACCACGGTTGCCGATGTTTTGCCGGACAGTACCCTGGCGCTCAAACCGTTTGCGCTTTCACGGGAAGGAATGACCCGGGCGTTAATCTTTGACACGCCGGGTTGCGACAGTGAGCACTTTGAAATTAAACAGTTACAGCAAGCGGCTCAGGATGCCGACCTGATTTTATGGGTCAGTCCGGCAAACCGGCCGGACAGGCAGGCGGAACGCGATTGCCTGGATGCGTTGCGCTCATTTCTGTCCGCACAAATTAACCGCCGCCCGCCGCCGTTACTGGTTGTTGTCAGTCATATAGACCGCCTTCGGCCAACCGGTGAATGGAACCCGCCATATGATTTGACAGCTACGCACAATACCAAAGCCACAAATATCAACGCGGCCATACAAGCTGTTGCTGTCGATCTTGCAGTACCGGTTGACCATGTCATCCCGGTCTGCCTGATGGAAGATCACATTTATAATGTCAACGATACGTTGTGGGCGGCAATCCTGAGCCAACAGGAAGAAGCCCAGCGGGCTCGTCTATTGCGCTGTCTGGATGAAAAGAAAAAAGCGGAAAACTGGGAATTGCTGCGGCGTCAGATGATCAATGCAGGCCGTTTTCTTAAGAATCTGCCTAATTTGCTGGATAAACACCAGGATAAGTAAAAAAGGAGAAGGTGAAAGAAAAGTTATGCGTCCAGAAATTATTTGTGTTGGGTCTTATGTTATTGGACTAGCGGGTAAAGTGATCATATTACCATATAAAATAATTGCCTGAATGTTACAACTATTCAGAATTAAAAGGATGATGCAACAATAGCTCCAATAACACCCAATGCGGCAATTACTAACTCAATGACTCTACCCAATAATAAATCTCCAGTTATTTCGAGTGAATGCGGAAGAATTAATGGCGTAAATAAGCATTATTTAATCAGGTGATGTTAGCACTATAAATACACGTTACAAATTACAGAACGTAAGTTATAAAATTGCTTGTAACCAATGCATTTAGTTGGTTATGGTTTCTGTTAATATGCCTAGCTACTCATGTAGCTACTCAAAAAATTCTGTTGATACCTATGGTCAAGAGTAGCTCATATTATTCTAATATATTTAATCACACTCCCAAAGAATAATTACATCCAGGACATCAATCGCGGCCAGAGTTTTATAGGCGTTCAGTATCGAGATCAATCTTCCATTGAGCAGTTCTGTGGCAATTAATCTGATCCACATGGTTCTGGCTAGAAAGCCTGATGTCATTCGATTCTAATCAATGATCCGTAAGCCGGATTAATCTTGGCCAGCAATCATGTATCCAAGCATATTCCGGAGGCGTATCGATGGTCACCACATAAACCCGCATCTTTTCTTTGCGTTCGGCCAAGAGCCCTTGTATGACCATTCTGTTATCAATCGGTATCCAGTGAGATTGACCGTCGTGATCCTTTTCCATGAATTGATCGGCGGCAATTAAAACTGGCCTTGGATGCCAAGGTTTCCATTTACCTGCTTTAATAGAATCCAATCGTGCCCAGCCACCATTTGGAAATTGACCAATGGCCTCTTTTTGACGCCTACCCCATGTTACCCAGGTGACATTTCCGCTACGCAAACGCACGGGTAGTCTAGCATCGGGTTGAGGAAAGTAGATTTTGTGATCCTGATATTGAATACCGCCGCACATGTGAGAATTATTGAAGACTAATCTATACAAGTATTAGCTATTTGATCCAGAACAATTCTTTCTTGCTGGCTATAACGCAATTCGTATTTGTATTTGACGTGCTCCCAGCGTTTGCCATACTCACACCAGTATTCTTCATTCGGTGGCAACCATTCATGCGGCGCTTGATCAGACTTTGATTGATTGGTTGCATCATCGACGACGAGCAGGTTATCAAGGTCGTTGGCGAATGTTCTACGTTGCTCACGCGCCCAGTTATCCGCACCATGTCTGTGCGCATGCGCATGCGCAAGCGGCACTATGTGGTCGATATCAACGTCCGAAGCCTTAGTAAATATCTTTCCGGTATAAACGCCATGCCATTTGCCAGTTAACAGTACAGTGATTTGCATTGGTGAACTGTACCGGAACTAAGCTTGCGGCAATTAAAAGCTCTTGCCGTGTATTTTGACAGTCACCATCCTCATCTATCCAGTGCGGCCAATCCTCGCGACTATAGACACTGATAAATGTGCCTGGTTCGGCTTCTTCATGCGCTTCTTCTACCTGCTTGTGAATTGAAAAACAAGGCTCTTCATGACAATGGTATGTGTTTGTCTTTCGATCAAAATGCCCGCCTTGATCATCCAATCCGCCAGGATGAGCGAATGATACAAAAGGGATAAACAGGATTAACAGGAAAAGGAAAGCGATTTTTACAGTTTCCAATTTCATATATCTATTTCCATGTAAACTGACATTGATTGACTAGATTTGACACACCTGCAACAGGTGAGATAGTGCAAAACTTATTTTTAGCAGAGATAATGCAACTTTTCTCAATTGATGTTATTTCATTGCGAACTCCAGGCGCCAGCGAATAAAGTCCTTTCAATCCCGCCAAAGTCCATCAAAATACCTAGAAAAGATTTTTCTTCCACTGAAAGCTCATCGAATGGACGTAATAGCATTGAAAAGGCTTCCGATTCAAGTGTACGAGCCACTCGATAAAGACCATCATCCTTCAAATGAGTCAAAATGTGATCTGCGATGATTTCAGCAGGAATTCTGTCATAATCTTCACGAACGGCATTTATCATTGATTGAGATATCGCTCGACCACTAGGAGTATATTTCTCAACAAGTGCCGCAGCTATTCGAACTTTTTCAAATCCACGATTTTCATCATCAACCCCATACCGAATGACACTAATAACCGTCTTTCGCCTTTCCTCTGCAGATTTAAATGGGATTTTAGCTAAAGAAAAATCAAGTGCTATGGCAGTGATTGAGGCCGCTAGATATGAAAGTCTTAAACTAGCCTCCGCAGCATGATTACCTGGATGACTAGATGTCAGATATTTTGAAAAAGAAGAGAAATGCTCCAAAGCTCTAATGACAGTGCTTGCACCAAATTCATCAATTAGAGCAGCCTTAAGATCATGATAACCAATTTGCAAATCTTTATTTCTTCTTCCCTTGTCAACTGTTTTAATTAAATTATTAAAATTTTCCTCACTGAGTCGATCAGAAAACAGTATCTTCTTACTTTCTCCCATGCGCTTAAGATCAGCACCATCTAGAATTGAAACTCCTAGGCGAGATGAAATTTGTTTCAACACAGGTCGATTATCGGTTGTAGCAACATAGGCACCATCGACATCCAGTAATTCACATAACCCTTTTGTCCAAAGCAATCGTTCTGTAGCTTTGGGCTTTAGCTTAGACTTTACATCAACTATTTGTCGTCGGCGTGATGAGCCTGTTGGCCGTTCGTATAACCATATGTCGACGTCGGTGAGATCATCACCTTGCAGTTGCAATGGAACACTTCGAACTGCATAGATGCCAGATCTTAGAAAATAAGCCCGGAGAAGTTCTTCAAGCAAAAATCCCTTATCGTCTATTTTTTTTGCCATATTCAAATACCTCTTCCACCACGCAAAGCACTTAAAATATCATGCGTATGACGCCTACTAGGCAGTGTTTGATTCTTCCGTGTTTTCTCTCTTGCATATTCAGGGCCATGATAACTAGTCATAGGCGCGCTGGGCGGGGCATTGATCGCTTCCGCATTCGCATCGCCACACGTTAAAACTTTTAATGCTAGTTGTCCTATTTCTTTTTTAAGGAGTTTCATCCTAAACATATTTTTATCCGCTGGAATCAACTTAATAACCCGACGTTGCTCCAAAACGCGGTAATCAGCGCCAATAGCAGTAGCTGGCCCAATTGTCCTTCCGCTAATTAATGCGTTCAATATCCAATCAACACTGATTATCCTCCCTTGTGAGGAAGGGCGAAGCTGCATGCCGTATGTTAATGCCGATACAAGAGCCTTTGCCATGTCAAATGTGTCATCGACAAGTGGATTAACGAATTTATGAAAAGCGCCAGGAAGAGTTACAAATGAATGATCTCCTTGTTCATTGGAGACGGTGTTAACTTCGAGCACACCCGCCGCTTTCAATTTTTCAAATAAGTCAGAACCTAAAATTTGCTCGCAGCTAGTGGCATATAAACAACCCGTTAATTTTAGAGTATGATTTACTTCGGTCAATTTTTGCTCTTCAGTCGATGAAAGAGCAGATAAAACCCGGGCTGCCTTTTGGACGGCATCTCTTTTAAATAGATTGCCATTGAATAATAGAGTGTTAGATGTAGAGTCTCCCTCTTGATCTACAAACCCAATCTCAGAAGACCGACGCAAAAAATCATTAACATCAATTTCTCCCATCTTGAAGTTGTCGCCAATATAGGATTTTGCATCTAATAAAGCAATCGGTTCACTGGAAGCCAGCTCTCCAAGAGCTATCGCTGCAACTTCATGGATTTCTGGCTGAGCTTCATCAAATATATCTGCCGCATGATTAAGTACATTGCTCGTATTAACTCCAAGAACTTGGATCTCATTCTCTGAAGTATCAATTAACCTCTTTGCCTTTAAAAGCGATATGAAGTGGGGTAATTCTGTTCTCGGATTAAGGTTTGCTGCTTTAGCAATTGCAGTCACCTCTATATTTTTTAAATTTGATTCGTTAGTCTCCCCGAGACGCATTAGTAACTCAGCAGCCTTACCTGCCTCATCCAACGCCGAATATTCAGCTGGTGCTGATGTATCAGCAGAAATTTTCCTGGAGTGATGTACTATCCAAGCACCTTTAATAGTTTTTTCCATGTTCAAAAGCTAATATTCAGACAAGTGTCAAATTTGTGATCAGTAATATTGATCCACAAAGCAGAAATGATATGACTGTCCACCGGAAAATCCCCAACAATTTGAAACTCGGGAGTCAGTTCATTATTTTTAGTCAGATGTTCGAAAGCCCGTTGCGGATTTGAGAAATGCACGTGACCATCGTCGGCAATTGCTTTTGGTTCGAAAGACAATTTTTTTGGAAGCAGGCGAAATTCACCGAGATAATCTGAATTCTTCGCAAAACCATTATTAGTTTTCAGACTGGCAAGCAGTGATTTCAAATTAGCCAGCAAGTCTTGCTCGTACTCGGCGAACTTAATGGCGGTGGGAAAAGTGTTTCCAAAGAAACAATCGGCCTTGGCCTTGCGATAGGCCACCACAAGGTCTTCGAGGGTTAAGTTTTGCCAACCTGTAAATGTTGCCTGATAACTCATGTTCAGTCCGTTGATTATCTAACTGTTACTTGGCCATTCATGAGCATGGGAAGGAGCCAATCGCGAAGAGCACTGAGTGTTCTATTTTCTTTTTCCAACATCAAATTCTTATTAAATATCGGCTCGATAAATCGGTCTATATACTCCAAAAATTCTAAGGGTGGCAAACATATTTTCGCTTGCTTAAGATGATCAAGCGTAATATGACCCATTGTTGTTTTTCTTAATTCGGCCATCATTTTAAAATGCTTCAAATAATTCAATAGCTCGAAATAGTAGAAAGTTTTAGGGTATTTGTCAGAGGTAACTTTAAAGATATGTTGATTTAATGCGCCACGACCTTGAGACCAAATTTTAACATCCAGGGTTGCTGACCATGAAAACAGAACATCACCATCATTAACTATTGCTTCTATTGGAAGATCAGTACGAGCTTTTTCTGTGCTCTCAGTAAATCCCTCATTCATTTCCCTAATTTTTATTACTGGCAAATACTCTTCGCCAGTTGGCCGATACTTCTGCATGGCGAGCCCATTAAAGTATTTTGCAATATTCCAAAGGGAACATATTTCCCACCCCTCTGGAATTTCTCTTTTTAGGATTGGGTCGTAGACCATTTTGCCACCGGAAGTTTTGTAGGGTTTGCCGTTGGCGTCAAACTTGCCCTTTTCGAAATCGAAGGGAAAGTCGAACTGCACAAACCAGTAGTCGTACAAAGTCTTCGCCATCGCTTCCAGCTCAGCATTAATGCGGTTATTGAGTTCAATTTTGGTGTCAATACTTTCCAGATTCTTTCGTATGACTACCTGCGTTGCTTTGTCCTCTATAACAGGAACAAACATTTCATGTAGTTCATTACGATTGACTCCGGGAACAGCACTCTTATCAGAAGTTCTAATTCGACCAAGACAACTTAATAAATAATAGACATATTTGGGATCATTTCCTTTGAAATCTCGTACATAAAGAGCTGTGTTATGTGGCCAATATTTTCCATCTATAAAATACATTTGACCTAATGTTCCATATCGACCAGTCACAACACCTTGCCCGTCAACTTTATATTCATTGTGATAACCTGAAATTCCGGCTGAACTAATCACGGGATAAGACCCTGGAATTCTTCTGTTTTCAGGGAGATCGTAGCCCCTTTTCAGAGTAATTAAATCGCCAAGTCGTTTCGATTTAACTTTACTCATAAATTAGACCCTTCAACTGCTTTTTAATCTCCGCTTCCAACTCTCGTGACTGGCTAAACATGTTGTCGAGATTATCGCTAAAACCTTGCATTCTGGCAGCAAATTCTTCTGGTGTTATATCGACATACTCGATCTTTACATCAAAATACTGTCCCGCACTGAGCGAGAAATTCTTGGCTGCGATGTCGTCGTAACTGACTACCACTGAAAAATCTTCCTCTGCCCGTTTCGCATTAAACACGTCGATAATGCGCTGTTCTTCTTCTGGGCTAAGTACGGTTTTTTGGTTTTTGCCTTCTTTAACCTTTTGTCCCAGATTGGAGGCATCGATCAACACGACCTTTTCTTTATTACTGGCATCAATAAACAGGATGGAAACGTTAGTACCGGTGGTGGCAAAGATATTGCTCGGCATTGACACCACACCGGCAAGCATTTTTTCATTTACCAGTTTTTCGCGGATTCTTTTATCGATGCCGGATTGCGCGGTAATAAAACCGGTTGGCACCACTACAGCCGCTTTGCCGCCAAGATTTAGCGAATAGATAATATGCTGCAGGAAAGACTGATAGATTTCCATCTTGTCTGTCGCCTTGGCCTTGATCTTGGGAATGCCGGCAAAGAAACGCTCTTTGTTGGCTTTGGTGTCCAACTCGTTGCGGTAATCGCTAAAATCCAGTTTGAAAGGCGGATTGGAAACAATGTAATCGAAGCGCTTCAACTCGCTGCCATTCTTATGATAGGGATGCAGCAGAGTATTTCCCTGGATCACATGCGGAATGGAATGCACCAGGTTATTCAGAATCAGGTTCAGGCGCAACAGGTTGGAGGACTTTTGTGAAATATCCTGGGTGTAAATGCTGCATCGGTTCTCACCAATAGCATGTGAAACATTCATCAGTAGCGTACCAGAACCGGCAGATGGATCGTAGACGCTAACGTTTTTGATGTGGCCCTGTTGAGCTTTGGGCACCAGGATTTCGGCCATAATCCGTGCCACTGCATGTGGTGTGAAGTATTCGGCATATTTGCCGCCGCTATTGCTGTTGTAGTCTTTGATCAGGTATTCAAATATCGTGGCGTAAAAATCAAACTTCTGGGTAAAAATGCGTTCGAAGCTGAATTCGACCAATTTATTAATGATTGCGCGGCAGAAATTATCGCGTTTGGATTCATCGGCAATATATTGGCTCAACCGGTCGAACAGTACCACCTTTGCGCCGCCGTCAGTTTTAACTGCGAATACGTCACAATATCCATCAGGGTATCATCGAACAGCTTGGCAAAATCCGGTGCGTTCTGTTGACTAAACAAATAATTGATGAAATGAGTGGGTTTCAAACGTGCGGTATCCGGCCCCATTTGCAATTGCAGCATTTCCAGATCGGTTTCACTCAACGCGGTCAAGGCTTCTTCCCATTTCTCGGCCTGGGCAATGGACTCGTCTATTTTCTTGGCTTCAAAAGCAAATTTGTCATTCAGAAACTTGTACAGAAAGGTCTGGGTAATGATCTTGAATTCATTGCCGTCATTCCCAAGGCCATAGTTGGCACAGATGTTTTTCAGACTATCGATCAGTGCTTTGGTTTTTTGTTGAAATTCCAGCTCTACCAATGACGTGCTCCGGTATTAAATTCTTTCAGATATTCCGCGACAACTAGATGGTTGATGTAATGTGAGGCGTCGGGATTGAGTTTAAAGTTTTGCTGTTTCATAAATCGGTTAATTACCAAGGGCATCATGGAGCGTTCGAAATAACTTTCATTATCCAGTATCTGCGTATTTTGCAGCACTTGTTCGTCAGCATCTTGTTTTATGCCTGTCAGCGCTTCGAAGATTTTTCGTTCGGAGTCGGACATGTCGCCGCGTTCGATCAGGCGTTTATGGATGCGGGTGTATTTGACGTCACCATGGTATTTCTGGCGCAATTGATTGTTCTGACGATTCAGTTCCTTTATGCGTTCATGGATCTTGTTCAGCGCATCAATGTTATCGATCATTTCTTCTTGGCTAACTTCTGACAAATTCTTTTTCTTAAACAACCGCTCCAATTCTTCTTTTAAGGTAACAAACTTGGGGTCTTGCTGATCAAAATTACTGGCCAATGCTTCGCGGGTACGACGCAGGGTATTTTTCAGCTTATCGGCCAGTACCAGTTCTTCTTCTCCGATCTTGATAAACTTGAAGATCACATCTTCCAGCGCTATATTCAGCAAGCTGGTGGTATCTGTACCTTGCTCAAGGTTAGTTTTGAGATTGAGTAAATCCAAATGATTGCTGGTTTCGCGGTACAACAAATTGAGTTTCTGGAAATCCAACTGTTCCAGAAAGTCATATTCACCTTGCAAGCGTATCAGGTTGTACAGGCTTTTGGCATCGGTCAACGCTTTTTTCAAAGCCAGTACGGTTTCCCGGTCTTGAATCGCGCTGATTTGCTGGGAAAATACTTCGGCATTCTCAGTGTCGAATCGAAATAATACGTCCCTAATGTGTTCAATCTCGGCGGCGATTTCTTCTTGCGATTTGAACAGATGGGAGTAATGCTCCATTTCGTCGCCAAGCTCACCCTGCAATTCTTCGAAGTAGCGTCTATTAGTTTCTTCGAATTCCTTGCTGATGTCGGCAAAATCCACTACGTAACCATAACGAAAGTCTTTATAAGTACGGTTGACTCGCGTTAGTGCCTGCAACAAGTTATGCTTACGAATCACCCGACCTAGATATAACTTCTTCAACCGTTTGGCGTCGAAACCTGTGAGTAACATGTTGTACACGAACAGGAAGTCAATTTTCCCAGCTTTGAAGTCTTCAACCCAATCCTTACGTTCGTCCTTGCTACCTACATCATGCAGAATCAAGGCCGCTGATTTGACCTTGTTGTTTTGTTTGCGATTGACTCTATAATCACCAGAAGTCTCGGCAGCTTTTACCAATGGCAATTCCACGTTATAGGCCGCCACTTCTTCTGCCGGGATGAAAGGGTTTGCAAATTTGGTGTTGAAAAGTTCGAACAATTGCCGGGCCTGTTCCGCGCTATCGCAAATCACCATGCCACCGATGCTGGAATCATTCAACGCACCCCGGCTTTTTTCAAAATCACTAACAATATAATCAAGCATTGGTTCGACGAATGCGGGATGCGAATAAACCAGCTTCTTATCAATGTCGCCTTGCAATACTTCGGCTTCTGCCAGTGCCTTTTGCAAAGTAATTTTGTAATTGGTTGCAATTTCTTCCCGGATTAGTCGCAAAGTGTAGCCGTCTGCAATCGATGCGTTATAGTAATACTTGTGGATATAGTCACCGAATAACTTACGCGAGTTAAAATCGTCACCCAGCAATGGTGTGCCTGTTAAACCGATTTTGATTGCATTGCGGTCGGATTGATCAAGATTAGCCAGGAAACTCCCTTTAGGATTATAGCTACGGTGCACTTCGTCCAGAAAATAAACCCGCTGAATGGTAACGTCGTAGTCTTTGCTGGAAACCACATCCGGGTCATCCTTAAATTTTTGGATGTTGACGACGGTGATCTCCGGTTTGCCGAAATGGTTGTGGATGACTTGAGTGGCTTTGATATCACGGCTGAACGCTTCTCGCGAGTCTATGGTATGTACGGTCAAACCACGACTGGCAAATTCTCGATGAGCTTGAGTCAACAGGTCGATCCGGTCGACGATAAAATAGAATTTAGGAACGATCTGGTGTTGTTGGAAATAATCGGTCAAAAATTGAACATTGTAGTACGCCAGCGCTGTTTTGCCGCTGCCTTGCGTATGCCAGATGATGCCTTTCTTATGGCCATTATTTAGCTTACGCTCAATGGCTTTGGTAGCAAATAACTGCGGATAACGCATGACGTGCTTTTGCAAACCATCTGTTTCATGTACATAAGCTAGAGCATAGCGCAGCATGAAAGCAAGCCGTTCGCGACTCAGTAATGAAGTACAGATTCTATTGGTAGGGCGATTGGGGTCTTTGTTAGTGATGAATTCTGGATTGCTGCGAATGACCTCTAGGTTATTGTCTTTCAGAACGCTTAATTCTGTCTCGTCGGATAAAGGCTTCAGCAAATCCGTTAGATTCAAGACCTCTTCTTCACGGAAATAATTAAATTGAGGCTCCTGATAAGAAGGGCTGGCATAAAATGCGCCCTGAATGGGTTGAACGTCGCCGTCATCGTACTCCATGTTATTGGAGAAGATCATCAACTGAGTGACATTAATGAAGCGCTTGAACTTGGAATTTTGAAATCGCTTGTTGATACGATTGCGCTCAGCCAAAATGCCCTCTCGATTGTTGGGCTTTTTGACTTCGATAAACACCAGCGGCATGCCGTTAATCAATAAAACGATGTCTGGCCTAAATTCTTCGTCGCCGTTTTGATAGGTAAGCTCAGTAACGACATGGAAGTCATTGTTATTGAAGTTCTCAAAATCTATCAACCTGATTCCTGAGCGGTCAGCGAGCTTGTTGTAAAACGCTTGGCCAAGATCGTCGTTGTCTAATGTAAGCTTTACGTCTTCCAACAAACGACCTACATCAGCATCGTCACGGCCGGGATTGATTTTGCTGATTGCCTGACAAAAAAGCTCCGGGAAAATATTGGTATCCAGATCCCAGTGCTGATCTTTAAGTGACAAATATTCATAACCGAGACGAGTTAAATGCAAGATTGCAGGTATCTTGACGCGCGTATCTTCAGTAAACTTCATTCAATCCTTTAAAAGAAATTAAATCATTATCAATTTCAATGTTTCAGATAGTGATCACTATTCCTTTGTTTTAATATTTAAATTGCATGAAATGTACACCAAAGTTCAATATAATCCAATATGGATTAACCTATATAAAATTGTTGGTTGGCAGCATGGACGACACGACATACAAAATTGTATTCTAACTGCTCAATACCTCTTAAATTCTGAATTGATAGAATATATTTTTGTTAATCGACTCTGACGGATTTGGCTTCATCCAGCATCATTTCAATCGTAACAATCTCAGCCAAATTACCATCGATAGCAGTCGGCCTGTTGTCATGACATAGCGCTTCAAATGAATCGGCGAGATCACCCAGATCAGCACCTAAACGCAATCCCTGAACTGTAAACTGACAGATTCCTTGCTGATTAGCCAAATAATCCTGGCGCATGGCAATACCGGCATCGTCTGTCATGATATTTCTCTGACGCGCCATATCTAATGCCAGTTCAGCACAGATACCCGATCGGTTGTAACCAGTGGCTTTTAAATAAGCTGATCCATAGTCAGTGATCAGCTGCGCACCAAACTGGCAAAAGTATTCCGGTGTGTGTTTTGCAAGCAGTTTGTTATTTTGCGGCATCTGATCTTGGGCAACTACTTGGTAGTTCAGGATAATCAGTATAGTGAATGTGATTATTTTCATGACGCCTCCGTTATTTCATTCATCTGCTTCACGGTGTTCAATCGACAGCAAATACGTCAATGACGGCCATAAGGTATACGTGTTTTTATCTTCAGGGCCGATGGTGCATTGATTCCGGTAAAGACGCCTCATACGCGCCGAATCAACCAGTATTAATTCCTTTGGCGTAATCGCTTTGACACATGTCCAATGGCCAAAGTAGCGGCAACTGAAACAAATGATCACGGTCGTGCCATCATGACGTAGATGCTCGGTAAGTGTTTTCCAATACTCTGCTAATGTTTTAGGTGCTTTGCTAAAGGCCCGTTGTTTTTTCATCTTGAGTCCCTGATATTGCTTGACCGATTTAATGGCGATATCGATCGGGCCGCCCCGGTTGTAGAGGTCTTCAATACCTACGGTTAGCGCTTCTTCCAGTAAATCGTTACGCGCCAGGTAAGCCACCAGTTCACCGAACAACGCTTTCTTTTGACTGGAAACACGTAACCGCCGATCATAGGGCGCATACTTTCCGATCAATAGCTCGGTTGCGTTCAATACCGAATAAAGTCCGCAAAGTTGATCGATGCTGCCTTGTTTAATGGTCATCGTCACGCTCTCCGATCACCAGATTTTTTTAACCGTATGATCAGTAAATAACCGACTATCACGGATATAACGTTGCAACATCTGATCTGATTTATGATCGGTCTGCTGGCGTATCTTCCAGCTTTGAACACCTTTTTGCGCCGCACTGGTGACAAAGCCTGCACGTAAACTGTGGCCTGAATAACGTACAGCTTCGAGTCCCGTAGCGCTTACGCGTTGCTTGATGATCAACGAGACCGATTGCGCGGTTAGTCCCTGATCCATGATCTGCTGATAACGATTGATACGTCTGAATAACGCACCTGACTGAATACCGGATTTAGTCAGCCATGTTTTCAACGCACGTACCGGACAGTGTTTAGCCCTCACATACGGAATGGCAATTTTACGGCCTTGTCCGTTTTGATCGGTTTTGCTACGCCGTAAATGAATGATGATACCTTCACACACAAAGCGCACATCCTCGACCTGAAGCGCCACAAGTTCCGAACGGCGAAACGCTCCGGCAAAGCCGATTAACAGCAAAGCTTTGTCACGCATGCCCTTAATGCCGGTTAGGTGCTGCACCACTTTGGCAATGTCTTGTTTGACGAGTGGCGCGGCCTGCCGTTGCGCGCTGCCATTGGTACGCCGGATACCACGCAGCGTTGCCACCACTAATGCGGATTTAGTCGGCGAATCATAACCCCGTACCGCATGCGCCCAGCCTATGGCAACAATGCGCCGGTTTAATGTTGCGATTGACAACGTGGTTGCGTGTTCTGCCAAATACGAAGCCACACATGCCGGAGTTGCCGGAATCTTTCCACCGCACTGTAAGAAGTGCTCAATATCCTTCTGGTATGCCTTCTGTGTATTTTTGGCATGTGTGGCCGCGAGATATTGTTTTACTTTCCGGTGTGCCACGGCATTAGTTAATAATGATCGAACAACTAGTGACTTGGGTGGCTGTTGTACATGATCTAGCGGTGTTATTTCTATGTTTTTCATCAGCGTGTCCTCTATACGATCTTCACATAGCGCATACAAGTAACGAGCAGGTGGTTGTAGTCGCCTGCCGTGGCTTCACGCATAAATTCATCGGCCAGTTCTGGGTGGTTGCTACTGAGTATGCAGCTACGGACATATCCGATGATTGCAAACGCATTGCCGTCTTTGCCGATAATACGTACCTCGGCATCAGTCAGTGGTTTCTGGTAGGGTGGTAAATTGTTCATGGTTGTCCTTTAAGTTATTCCATTGGATCAATAAGTTAACTAGTGATAATGAAGCGTTATCGCTAGTAGACGAAAATTTAATAAAAAGCCCGCCAGAACAGTGATCCTGGCAGGCGAATCGTTGGGTGTTTTCATTTATTTGCTCCCATAAACACCCGAAAAGAGCTTATTATTGTGGGCCCACACCCGATGCTAATAATCTTCAGGCAACAGCAAAGTAGTGACACTGCGATCCGCCTCAGTGATGATCCATAGATTCTGATCTTCAGTGAGTGGGTAGCTCGATAAGATGCGAAAGCCATGCTCGACAGATCGATCATTCTCTTCAGCATCACTGGGCGGTACATTGCCCCAGTCGCCATGTTGATGTCGATGTATGAGATCCATGGCGTTCACCGCTGCACGATCCAGCGCATCCAATGCGTTGGGTGTCGCAACCACTTTGCCAAGTGGAAACAAGGGCGGTGAATGTTCCTTGCCGATACTAATTGGTTTGTTCATATGTGCTCCTTTTAAAAGACGTGCAGAACCGCAGGCGCAATTAATGCGTCTGTCCTGACTGCTACTTTTTAATGGGATTGATTTAGGATTGGGTGATACGACTGGCCGATTAAGATCATCAGTCGATATTGCTGGAAACTGCCTGTTGTACTGTGTTACTTTCTGGCCAAATCACTCATGATTATTCAGAACAGTATCGTCGCAATATATAGCTATTTTAAACAACTGTTTTATAGGAACAAAATGTGAATGTACTTTTGATAAACTGCTTATGAGTTGTTTTTGCGGTGTGCATGCTTAAGGAAGACGAAAATCGGAATGCCGTATGCGGGAATAGGGGTAAGCAGGGGTTTTGCGAAGCAAAAACTAGCAGAGCCGCGTGTCCGGTTTGATGAAGTAAAGTTGTTTCGGATAGACACATGGATTTCTACTGCTCGTCACAGTTTTCTACTCTAACGAGCCCTTGTTGGGGAGCCATACTTTTCCTGGACTTACCGCTGATGCCATTGATCGTCGGACTTATGGGTGAGGATCGGAAAGACAAGTCTGACGCAGATTTTTAGCAAACGTATCAGTATTCCCCGTATTCGAAACGTGACGGCGGATTGCCTTTGCTGTCGCGTGATTATTTGTTTCTGGATGCAGCGAACACCAGACTGATCATGGTTCGCAAATTTGACAAAATTTAATTTTGACTCCTGATTTTATTCAGGGAAATTATAATTTTACTTGACCAAGTCAGTTTATCACATTATTAATTATTAGGAATTATCTTAAAATTACCTAATAACATATTACCAGTTTGATGACATGATATTCATTAGCCATAGCCACTCAGATAAAAAGTCTGCAAATAAAATATACAGATCATTAATCAAATTTGGTTATAACGAAAAAGATATTTATCTATCAAGTAATTCCAAAGTTGGAAATCTTGGAGGTATTGAATGGGAAAGAAATTTGTGGCTTAAACTTCGTCAGAGTGCTGTAGTCATCGCTCTAATTACTAAAAACTGGTCAAAATCTCATTGGTGCGTTAGTGAAATACTGCTTGCTCGTGAACGGGGACTTAATATTATTCCAATTTTAGACAAAGCGCCTCCCCCCAACTTCATGACTAAAATACAGCATTTGCATCTTAACAAACTGAAGCTTAAAAAAAATGATAATGAGCTTATCCGTACATTGCAAACTGAGCATATACAGGACATATTTTCATTACCAACAAATAAAGGCCCTTATCCTGGTTTACGTTCATTTGAAAATGATGAAGCTGCTATTTTCTTTGGACGCCATAAAGAAATTATTGAAATAATCAAATTACTCAATCAGATTAGTCGAGGGAATATCGCCGCTAATAAATTTATTCTAATTCTTGGAGCGTCCGGATCAGGAAAATCGTCACTTATAAAAGCTGGAGTACTGCCACGCCTGAAACCACGTCCATATAATACGGAGCAACACTGGGTCATTCTCAAACATATAGTACCTAGTGAAGGATTGCGCCGACTTGCATCCATTATCAGTGAAGAACTGCCAGCCATTAAACCAGATGAAATCTTCAACCGAATCGATCCTAAAAGAAGGGCAGACAGTGATTTCACCACAGCAATTGATGCTTTATGTAACTTTGGAGCAGAAATTCTTTCAAGCAAAAAGTTGTCGGAAAAATACGTGCTATTTATTATTGACCAACTTGAAGAAGCCTTTGAAACTAATAAAAGCGATTCCGATGCTCAAATGCTTCTTAAATTACTGTTATTTGCAAGTAAGATGAAGGATTCCCGTATCATTGTTCTTGCAACCATGCGATCAGATTTTCTCAATGAGTTCCAACAGATTGATGGCATAACCGACTGCTATACTCCTTATACACTAGATCCGATGAATCAGAATCGTTACGAAGAAATCATCGAAAAACCTGCAAAACGGTATGGACTCGAAATTGAACCTCACCTTGTTGAGCGACTAATTAAGGATACTGGAACCCATGATGCTTTACCTCTCTTGGCGTTTACACTTGAAAAACTTTATGAAAAAAGTTCAAAAGCTAATTCAGCTCTGACAATCTCTGCATATGAATCCATGTTTCCATCAGAAAAGTACATCGATGAATCGGGAAAGAGTCTCGAGGTAACTGGGGTTGAAGCAGCTGTTCAATACATTGCTGAAAATATACTAACGGACTGTGGCTATGATGCTTTTCCTGATTCAGATAATAATGTTAAACAATTACGAAAATCTTTTCTTAGATTAACAAAGATTAATGAAGACGGTCATTTCACTCGGCGTCGCGCAAAGTTCGACTCGTTATCCGATTCCACTTTAAAAGTAATCAAATCCTTATGTGATAATCGTTTGCTGACTTCCGATATTGACTCTCATGATGGAAAAAGAGTGTACACAGTAACTCATGAGGCTTTATTCAGGGTTTGGAAACGATTACATGATTGGTTGTTAGATGCAAAGAGAGCACTTATACTCCGATTAACAATAGAAGCCGCTACTAGTGAGTGGTTTGAACAAGGGAAGCCGGAAAAATTACTTTGGCCTGCTGAACGTATCATTGATACGGTAAATGAAATTGAGCACTCTGGTATCTCATATGACGATGTTGAAAAAAAATCATTGGTGCACGAATTTTTAGGTCCAGTATCCTTTGATGCGCTAGTATCACTCATTGCATGTGACGAGGTTAGACACGCATTACAAAATGTCAAGCTCTACGGAGAATCTTGGCATCCTCCGTTGAATCATGAAAAACGTGCACGAGTAGGAGATCGTTTAGCTCTCATCAATGATGACCGCCCTGGCATCGGATTAAATTCTGAAAAGCTACCTAATATTGATTGGTGTAAATTCCCTGGTGGTGAGGTCGAACTAAAAATCATGAAGGTGGCGGGTGATCATACCTCTGGAGTAGAAAAAGTTTTGACAAGACATATCTCGTCATTTGAAATTTCACGATTTCCAATTACTGTTAAACAATTCCAAGCGTTTGTTTCGGATTGTTTCCATAATGGCAAATGGATTTCACCTTTGGAATTGCCATTTGAATTAGAACTAAATAATCCAATACCTAATCATGATGTTACGCATCGGGCCAATCAAGCTGCTTATGGTATCAGTTACCTACACGCACTTGCATTTTGCCAGTGGCTTGGACACAGACTCAATACTAATATTCAAATACCTTCAGAGTTTGAGTGGCAAGGTGCAGCGAATGGTGGGGATATGAAAAGAAAATATCCATGGGGTTCACGCTGGTCTTCCCGAAAAGCTAATACATTCGAAAATGACCTTGGACGTCAAGTTTCTGTCGGCTTATATCCTATGGGACGCTCACCTATAGGGTGTGAAGATTTAGCCGGAAATATTTGGGAATGGTGTAGAAATAGCTTCGATCATCCTGAGAGCGAGCAGCACCCCTACGATCCTAAAACGCTACGCACCCTGCGCGGAGGGTCGTGGGATTATCTACGAGTTGCCACTGAATGTGATTTTCGTCTTAGGCCACGTCCTAATTTAAGATACCACAACGTCGGCTTCAGGATCGTTCGCTATGGTGTATGCTGACTAACCTGTCACCTGTGCTTTACAAAAACCAACAACATGAGATCAGAAGGAATCGAGCTTATTGCCTTGTATTCTTTTCGCAATTCCATCATTTTTCAACTCGCCATTAATTGCATGATGATGAACTCGTCCATCAACAAGTTTGAGCTGAGAACATGTATTAAATAATGAACTTTGATAATCATAGCATACACGATCTGATTGAATGACCCACCTACCAGTGTAGGAACGTAGTCCGAAAGTTCGAGATTTCCCAAAAATCTTACCTTCTGGAGAATAATATTCTGCCCAGTTTTTTCCTTGAAGTGTATATCCGACAATTGTCTCTCTTAATTCTGATTCATGCAAAAAAACATTTGTTGCTGATAGCGAAAAAGAAATGAAAAACAATAATAATAAGGTACAAGCAAAAGATAATTTCTTTAAATTCATTATTCGTGTTATTTCACAAAAAGTATACGAGCTGAAGCGGGTCATCCGAAGCCTAAGATACAGTATCTAATGATATTACTAAAATACAAGTTGTCAAAATAAACTTGACCTTTTATCCTGGTGGCACCGGATTCTGCGACAAGGCAAAAGCAATTTGGGTTTGGCTATGTACGGCTGCAACTCTACAAAGAGTTCTAATGATTGCAACCAAGTTAGCTTCTGATGTAACTGAATCATTTGACCAACTTCCTAGCTGTTTTCTAGCAAAAATAAGCTGAGATAGAAATACTCGATTCGCAGCTATCTTTCCGGTCAATTGTGAGCGCCAAACATATGCATGCACAGCACCTACGACAGAAGGCAGCCATATCGCTATTGCCTCGAATAGAGCGCTATGTGTGAAAATAGCAATAGCTATACAAGCAAGAATTAAGAAAGCCGTGAACCAACCAATTTTTAATGCAAATTGCTCAGCGCTTTCGTATTGATTTATTTCGCTCTCGGTGCTTTCTATGGTTTCTCCTACTACCTTTTTAAGTCGAGAGATATTAGCTGATGAAGGCTCCAATTCATGCAGCTCATCTGACTGAGCAGCACGCCATAGAGTCATATTCGAGAATTTCTTGGACTCTGGAAATCCCAGCGCACCTACAGCAACCTGAAATTCATTTGCTATTTTTCTTTCTGAGGATACTGCAGCTTTTAACACCCACCGATATTTTTTCATCCACCAAGTTAAGAATAAACCTGCAACTAGAAGTATAGATTCCAATATGAGCAATGTCGTTGCAACTTGCGTATAACCTGAAAGATTTGCTGCAAAAGCTAGGAGTGCTAGCAGAGCTAGTACCGGTGCTAGTAGCGAAATTATCAGCATGCCGATGCGAAATCTGAGAATCCAATTTTTTCTCGACATTTCATTTGCAGTACCAACTACTACGTGCGATACTTCATTTACCTCTTTGTTAATGAGCCCAAAGTCGTCATCGTCAGATTGGTATAACCACCCACCTTTTTGAACATACGCCACGCCTCGGTTGGATCCGTAATCAAACTCTGCACCACTTGAGGACACAATAGGCCAGGCTCGTCGTTCATGTACTAATCTTCGCCCAACAAACTGACCCCCAACCTCTGCTAGTACTTCATAGGTTCCATAAAATATAGAAGCACTTATAGGATATTGTTCTCCTGAAGATGTCATTACAATAAAATCACCAGCGTTTGCAATAATCTCACCATCCAGGGTATTACATTTTACACCCGACACATTGGGACGCTCAGCGATTCGAATCTCAGAATGACTAAGAACGATCATTTCTTCACCTACCTCTCCAATAAAGTGATAGGAATCCGGTATGCTTGGTTTAGTTTTCATATATCAAAATGGTCATAAGTAAAGAATATAGTAACAATACGTCATTGAGTCATCGAACCATGCATGATCTTTTGAACAATCATCAAGGATAGTGCAAGTATAAGGACAAAAAGGCCAAGATTTAAAAATACAGTCGATAACGCTCCCAGAAAAAGAATACTTAGAACTCGTACATTCTCAAATGAAAGCTGTCGAATTAGGTTCGTTGCAATTTCTGAATTAGCATTACTTTGCGCTGATTCAATAATAGTTTTCATGCGGATTGATATAAGAAAAAAGAAACTTGCAATAAGCAGAACGTATAACATTGACCCTAGAACAAAATGGTTTTGTGCAGAGTATGTAAAAAACAAAATCCCAAAATCAGGTTGACCTTCAAGGAGTGATGAAAAAAAATGCTGGAAAGAGAGAAAAATCATGAAAACGAAATTTCCCATTGTAGTACATTGTTCAAGCATTGCTTCTTGACTATCGAAACTCGAAGAAATTCCCTCCGGTATTCTACAAACCAAAGGTAAATAGGCATTTCGGAGAGCCATGACATACATTGCAGCCAAACTCCAATAACAAAATGTGGCATGGTATGTCTGGATTCGCTTGAGAGCATCTAAGCCACCATTCTGTTGGTCATTAATATCTAACATTAAAACGGATTTTGCCGTTGCTCCAACACTAGTTGCAAGGTGAGATAGTTTTGACGAAAAATTGAATAAGAACGCATAAAATGAGAAAGTAATTGCCGATCCAATGCCATAAACAAGGTACATTAATAAAGCAAAAACTATTGTAGAGCCACCGCTATCTGCAAGTCGGTCTATACCAAGTGCCCAAGCAACATGCCAGTCAGGCCCAGTACTTTCCTGCATAAAATTCGTTAGATCAAATCCTTTGAAATACCATTGTCCCGAGTATTGCCACCATTGAACTACGCCAAGTACAATCGCAATAATTACAAAGGCTTGACACCAAATAGAAGTGGGATTGATTATAGTATCCCATAGTCTCCTTGAGGTTATAGGAGTTTGTTGTCCTTTATTACCCACATAGAATATCATTTGTTTAACTTGTAAATTATCAAGAAACTCCTTTGTTATCTTTAATGTATTGCAAGCAATAAGTGCCATCATAGGAGTTATTACAATAACAACAACAGTCCAATTCCATGCCATTATTACTCCTACTTCACGCTCGATAATTGCAACAAATGCTTCGATGCTTCCAAAGCTTGCTTTAACTTCCGTAGTAAAAGTAAATAAATGTATATTGAGTATTCTAGACAAGAAAAGCATCAAGCCTCCCAGAATAACCAATCCGAAGACTATGTTTGCTGCATCATTTTCTGTAAGCCAATTTAATGCTCGAACGGTAGCATTAGGAGAAACCATTTTGATTGCCCGAGCAAAATCATCTATTGCATCATCGTAAGTTTCATAGTTCGAAATAAATGTTGCCTGCCGATCTAAAATTCCCCTTAAACTCTCAGGTAACTCGCCTATGGTTGGCAGTCTTCCGTCTGAAAACACAATCGGCATGATATTTAAATCAAGACTTAAAGCAAGCTCAATCTCCAATCGCACATAATCATTGGGATTCTGCAACCTTTCAACAGTATCGTTCCAATTACTATTTATGGCAATGACGAATACTTGAGAAGCTCTGGTCAGTTTTAAGATATCACCCTGTATCGTTTCCCCTGTTGGAGCCTCATGAACATCAAGGTATATGTTTTTGCTTGTTAGCCGACGTTGGAGATCTGTTTTTAAGCTCACAGCAGAATCAGTTTCCATGCCATCTTTGCTTCGACGATAACTAATAAATACATCAGCCTTCACTACCTTCTCCCATAAGTTTCGTTTTTAAAAAATCGAATATTCATGAATAAAAAAATGTAGAATACTACGCATCTTTGAATAAACCAACGGAACTAAGTTAGTTATGTATCGACGATTTGTCCGCGAAAAGAAAGATACAATAAGCCTTCACCCCACTACCCCCTTATCTTCACCGCAGCACTATTAGCCTCATACCGCAATGCCTTCGTAGACAAATGCGCATACCTCATAGTCGCTTTGGGATCGGAATGGCCGAGTATCTGCTGGACTTCATACAGCGTCCTGCCATCGTTGACTAGGAAACTGGCGAATTGATGCCGTAGGTCATGCAGGCGTAGATGCGGCAATCCTGCAGCCTTTCTCAGCCGATCCCATACCTTCGTGATGGTTGTATAGGGCTTGCCGGTTTGCTGATTCATGAACAAGTACTGCTGCGTATCCAGTTGCTTCAATACTTCCAAGGCACTGTCGTTCAATGGCACAGCCCGCAGCCGCTTGCTCTTACTGTTCTGAGCACGGACGATGAATACGCCTTTTTCCAGATCGGCATCACTCCATTTAGCCGAAAGCACTTCATCCAATCGACACCTTAAATCGATAGCGGGCCGGTATACGTAGATGGAATCTACTGCAGTGAAGTACACTACACGGGATAATACATTTGTAATTTTCCGGTATCCGTAACATGAATACACACAAATGGCAGTTCACTACCCGTTTCCGGAGACATGCATTCGGCTGGCGATCAGGTACGCCTATTCAACGTATCAAGGAAGCTGTAGCGGAAATAAAACAGGTGGTACGCAAAGACACCGTGCTGGCCGCAGAAGGCGCAGTGAAATTGCTGGAAAAACTTTCTCCGGCTCTGGAACAAGTCGACAGTTCATCCGGTGCGCTTGGCACTGCAGTAAATAATGCGATCGATACCTTGGTGCCGATTATCGTTAAAGCAGACATTGATATCGAGGTTCGGCAACGTTGGCTTGATCGTCTATGGGCCGCCTTCCAGGACGACGAAATACCCTACCTTGAAAGCCTCGGTGACTATTGGGGTAAATTATGTGTAACAGAAGAACTGGCATCCTCCTGGGCGGATACATTAATACCGTGGGTCGAACAGACATGGAGCCCATCCGCAACCGGTCACGGCTATTTCAAGGGCACAAGCGCCTGTCTGTCATCGTTGTATGCAGCAAGCCGTTATGATGAACTGCTGGCGCTAATCGGTAAGGCACCCCACAAGCTGTGGCACTACCGGCAATGGGGCGTAAAAGCACTGGTTGCTATGGGCAGAAAATCCGAAGCCATCGATTACGCTGAAGATTCACGGGGACTTAATGAACCAGGTTGGCTCATTGCACAAGCCTGCGAAGCCATTCTGCTGTCATCGGGCTTGAAGGACGAAGCCTATCGACGCTACGCCCTGGAGGCCAACCGTGCTACGACGAACCTCGCTACGTTTCGCGCTATCGTCAAAAAGTATCCGGATAAAGTACCGGAAGACATCCTGCGAGATCTGATTGACAGTACACCTGGCGACGAGGGGAAATGGTTTGCTGCCGCTAAAAACGCCGGATTTTTTGATATGGCAATAGAACTGGTGACACACAGTCCGACAGACCCGCGCACATTGATTCGAGCTGCTAGGGATTACTGCGAGAAACAACCTGACTTCGCCTTAAAATCGGGATTGGCCGCCTTGCGGTGGATGTCACTGGGCCATGGCTATGAAATTACGGCCGGGGATGTACTCGAAGCCTATACAGCTGCGATCAAAGCCGCACACTGTGCTGGGATTTCAACTGAACAAATAAACGCACAAATCAGGGATATGTTATCCGGTGCGCAACCGGGTAATAAATTCTTGATGGCCGTTTTGGAACGACATTTATCATAAGTGATTGACGTAACAAAAACGCCGACAAAGGTATAGTTGGCTTTATACTTATGCAATCCTTTTCCACTTACAACAAGATGAAAACAGTGATGGATGCAGCCGTTTATGATCGTACGTATGACATACTCATTTCATACAGAAAGACCAATGCAGAGTTTGTAGAGGCTCTCGTGCAACGTCTAAATGATTACGATGTTCGATGTTTCTACGACAGCAAGGCTCAAACGAACGGATGGATGTGGAAGAATTTCTGGGCTGCGGCACTCCGGCGAAAACCGAACAAGAAACTCGATCCCGTCTCAGGCCCAGGTGTCATCGTGATCGCCACAGAAGCAATGCTTGAGGAAAAGGATGAGGATCACGTAGTCCGCGAGATTCGCGAAGCCTTTGATCAGACAATCAACGGTCAACATGAGATTCCGATCACACTGCTCTGCTTCAGTCGAGACGGCACCGAGGAACTGCAGCGCCGGATCGGCCTGGACTATGACCTTGGAGAAAGACATTATCCACGCATGTTTGATGGTGTTGCCATAAAAGACCCCGACACCATCTCCGAGGACACATGGTGTGAGATTTGCCGTGCTGCTATTCATGTCAGTCGTGGGACAACGACACGACGACTGCAGAAACTCAGAGAAGAGGCTCGCGCTTGGGCCAAATCGGTTTTGATGACGATCTGGTCGACAGAGGACTTCTCAACCAACACGGATTCTGCTAGCAGCATTCGAAATGCGCTCAACCAGTCAATCGCAAATCGCGAAATATCGCGCCTTGCAATTGTAGGCCCGGGAGGATTCGGCAAGACCAAACAGCTGGCCCGCACTCTTGTGTACCTCCTCGACGAGAATCCAAATCTTTTCTTTCCGGTAATTGTAAATCCTCAAGACCTGAAAGATGGGGCTGGTATGTTACGAAAAAAACTTGGTCTTGGTTCTGATCCGTGGAACGAACCTCTGTCGCTCGTAGAAGGAGCATACGCGTGGGCCCAGGGACATATCTTCTTCATCATAGATAGTTTGGAACGATTTGATCAAGTGAAAGCCGCCGCTAATGAACTGCGAGTCTTGAACACGAGCGCGACCATTTGTATCACAAGCCGACCCGAGACTTGGGGAGCAGTAGAGGACATCCTCGCATTCAAGGATGAAGAAATTGTCCGAACATGCGAAATCAATTCTGAAACAGCTGCAAAACTACTCGGCATCGAATACGGCGAATTCGCCCGGCAACGTTCCTACCTGCGGCAACCGGTTTTTCTAGACATGGCAATCCATTTGCTCCGTACAGACGATCTCAACAAGAACATAAAAGCGATCGCAGTGGAAAGCAAAACCGCACTGTTGGATGCACTTACCAGATGGGCGTGCGATCAAGATGGTGGAAGCGTCGATGCCCAGCACGAGATTAATACGCGAAATGAACTGCTTCGTGGCATCGCAAAGATTCAGGTCGAGCAAAGCCGATTTGATATTGCTCGGAGTAAGCTTCTTGAAGTTGACTCCAGCCTAGCCAAGGAACGGGACAAAGCGCTGGAATACCTTACAGCAATACGCCCATTGATCATCGAGTTTAAGAACGCGGATGGGGAGATTCGTTTGAGGCTTCGTCACGACATCGTGGACAGTCACAACATCAGCAGGCTGTTGCTCGACAGACCGGGGTTACGAAAGGAAATGCTGAAAACTTTTGACAATAGTTTCGATCAAATCGTATATGAAGGTGTAGTCCAAATCGCGCACGACATTGGACGTTCAGATATCATTGACGAATTCTTTGCTTGCTTCCTCCGTGCAATTGACAACAAACACAACAAAAAATACCAGGCTTCCGCTTGGAACACTGGTTATGTCATCACGGCGAAGATCCCGTTGTTTCTCGACAGGTTGAAGAAAACCTTTTGTGGAGATTTTCTGCTTGATGAACTGCCGAGCGTGCCCGGCGAGGCCGTGAGTTCACTCGATCCACCCAGGCTGACAGAGGCTGCACTGAGTTCCGTAGCATCGATGTTTCTGGGTGCCAAACCTGTTTCTATTTTAGATTCTGATGGAGCACTTTTGAGAGCGCTCGACAAGTATGCGAAAAAAGCACGCTATCGCGGAAGGATTTTAGAGGCTGTAGCAAAACTCGATGACGGCCGGGATGGAGCCATAAACATTCTGGAACGATTTGGCCATGATCGGGAAGCACTCAGTAATGACCGTCCGGTCGCAATCTACATAGCAAACGGGCTAGCCGGCATAGCAAGATTCAAACCATGTCTGTGCAAGCGCGCCATTGATGCAGTCACCGCGATGATTGAGTTACTTGAAAGTGAAATCAATGAAGTCGATCTACCAATTTTACGTATCCTGTATCACAGGAGGAACGAGATTCGCAAAATTGACAACCAGTCATCCTTGCCAGAATTTGACGAAAAAGAGCCTGAGTTTCTCCAGGGATTGCGTTTATACGAAAGGTGTGACATTTCTAGGCTCTCCGACTGGGCGATCTTCGAGTATTACTGTCTTCGCATACGCGCGAACCGCGCCGTTTTTAATGGTGAAGTATCACAGTTGGTCGTTCAAGCCCTCGGACGCGGATTCTGGCACGATCAAGTGCGATGCCATGAATATGCCGCCTCCGCCCTCGGTGCGGTCGATCACCCGTTCTCCAGAGGTATCCTTCTTCACATTTTAGCTTTCGAGACCAATGATCGAACGGTAACAGCTGTTATTGGAGCACTCACAGAACAAGTTCTCCGGCTGAAAAACCGAGAACGCGAACAGCTTGCATTCCTAAGGGCATTCAAACGTGCCGCAGCAGAGCGACACCGGCGTATGGATGCGATCAATTATCGCGCCGATCTCATCCGTAAGCTTTATTCTGTATTTGATCGTTCGGATTCGGCACTTGTAACCGAGGGTTGTATTGAAATCATTTCGCTTGAACCAACAGTGCAGTTTTGCACCGCTCCTCCAGGTCAATTCGAAGAATCACAATGGTCATGGCTGACCGACGAGGAAACATCTGCTGACGTCGGCCCGGAACTCGAACAGAAGTTATCGATACTCGGCGCATCAACGTGGGCCGTTGCTGCTAACGAACTGCAATGTGCTCCTGCATCTTGGAAAGTTCCAGCAAGAGCGCACCGGGCCGTCACGGCCCGAATGAAAGATATCGAGCGGAAATCGCGTAAGGAGATCTCCACCAACGAAGGTGAGAAAGGGTTGATGCATTACGATACTCTGGTCGAACGACACATTGAAGCAGCCGCACATCTGTATACGGTGTGGGAGGAGGGATTCAGACTCGCTTTTTTTCAGCCGTCCATTGCGGTTGTACATGTGATCGTGACAACTCAAAGCAAACAACTTCTAAAGGCAAGGCGCAGTCTATCTGCATTCTCCTATCCTGGCGCTTGGGCAGCTACGTTTGAAGAGCAAATCCGGCGCAGTGACTTAGAATCATTGCCTGTCCTCGACTCTGTAGTTAAACGCGGTATCCGAGAGGAATTCCAGGTTGAGTTGGAGCCTACGGATCTGAAGATTGTTTCCGCATGTTTGATAATGGAGTGGCCAATCTTGAATCCGGGCATTCTGATTCATGCGCACATTCACGGCGACGGCAAGGAGTTCCTCAGGACTGATCTCACGATACAGGAGAACCCGGAAATCATCGATAGAGTTTTGATGCCGTTGGAAGATATAAAATCCCGGATGAAGCATTCGTCGGTCGGCTTTCACTTTCTTGAGACTACTGATAAAGAACATCCGACTAGTGTCGCCCGTATGGTCCTGGCCATCGCTGCGCAACAGGATTGAAAATCTCCGCATCCTTCCTCAGCCTATCCCAGACTTTGCTGATAGTGGTATAAGGCTTCCCAGTCTGCTGATTCATGAACAGATATTCTTACTGCATATCCAGCTGCTGCAATACTTCCAAAGCATTATCATTCAGGGGAGTAATGATTGCGAAGATTTGTAGTGAGTATCAAGTCTGTCCACCAATTGCCGCCATTGTTAATATGACAAAGCTACCGGATAAATCTTTACTTTTCCCATAACCCTCGCGGAAGGACGCAAGGCATTCAAAACAGATGAAATCAAAAATATTATTTATCTTCATCGCTTTCCTATTTTTATCAGCATGTTCTGACAAGCAACCAGGATTGCCCGTGTTATCCGCTAATGCAGTTATCCTGGCCTATGGTGACAGCATCACGGCTGGTAATGGTGCGCCGCCAACACAGAATTATTCGAGCCTATTGGCAGAAAAATTACAGCGCACCGTTATTAACGCGGGTGTACCCGGTGAAATTAGTGCGCACGGTCTGAAACGCCTTCCTGCTTTGCTGGACAAACACCAACCGACATTGCTGATTTTATGCCATGGCGGCAATGACATGATACGCAAGCTGGGCGCTAATGAATTAGAGAAGAACCTCCGGGCCATGATTGACGCAGCAATAAGCCGTAATATAAATGTTGTGCTCATCGGTGTTCCAAAACCAGGAATCTTCCTTGAAAGCCTGGACATCTACGACCAGATTGCTGCCGAATACAATTTACCACTCGAGCGTGATGTTGTGCCCAAGGTGTTGGCTGATAATGCCTTAAAATCAGATTTAATCCATCCGAACGCCCGTGGATACTCCATGATGGCTGATTCGATCTACTTGCTGTTGCAAAAGAACGGGGCCATTTAAGCGAATATTTTTGCCGGGTTAGATTACACTTTCTAGCAAAGATTGGATTAACGACTGACACACTGTCACCTTGGAATCGGAACAGCTGGCTTCTGCTGTCATATACAGCGTTCAATAGATTCACGGAACCCACAAAATGATGCTGCCGGTGCATATACCTAATATCCAGGCCACCGCTTAAGCAGGTTGATCCAGTCGATCAATCAACTCCACTACATCGGTGGCTTCCATCAAAATACTGATCTCATGCGATTCCTCGGCCAATACAGCTTCTTTCACTCGATTCAACTCCAACGATCCAAAATCCGACCGTAACAGCACATAGCTAACCAGTTCATACCGGAGCCGCGGTAGGTTATCGGCAATAAACCGCGGCCCATACCGATCTACGCAGGTCATTATCGCACGCCGCTGCAGCCACAGATCATTGGCCACCATATCCGGCACTGAATGAGGCGGCCCGAGCGCTATCTTCTTTACCACGTCGGCATCACCGTGATTCTTGGATACCAGGGAGAGGGAGAGGGAGAACGAAACAATGGGGAATATGTTACAAAATGTCTGCCAATCAGAGGCACCATCGTTAGACCCAATGTCGCCGTCGTTCGCACCCTGGTCAAGGCTGTCCGTTCTGCCGTTACCGCCGATCCACCAATCGTGATAGTGATCTAATGTCCGTAGCGCGGTGTGCAAAACACCAGGATCGGCAATGATGGTGTTCCATCGGTCTTTATCGTGGTAGATGGTTTCATCAACAATGGGCCATAACGCATGCCCGCGACGAGAACCCAGCGGGCCCACTATATCGGCACCCGCCGCCAACAACCGGTCGATGATTGACGCATCGTGCCCCCAGTTGATGTGGTGATCCAGTACTCGGCACAACACAATATCCAGCTGGTGCTGCGTGGCACAACAACCATGGGTTTCAATATCGCGCAAAAAGTCAGCTTCTTGGAGATAAATTGATCGATGGTGATTACGCCTTACGCCGGACAACAGGTATTCAAGCACTAGGCCTTCGGTACAATATCCGCACATGGATTCTCCTTCGGGTGGTTTGCGGCATCGTTGACCGGGAAACTCCGCTAGTTGATGCCGCAGGTCAAGCTATGTTCATTATCCGTAGTACATGCCTACACATAATGAACCAACTGATTAACCAAACCCATCACATTATCAGCCTTATCCATCTCATTGACCTCACGCTGTTTTTTGCCTACCATGGCTTGTTTTAACTGTTTAAATTCACGTTTACTAAGGTCAGCCTTTAATAGTACATACCCAATTAATTCATACCGCAAGGTATCTATATTATCGAGGATAAACTTCAGCCCATCCTGTTTGACACAGGTCATCAATGCCCGCCGCTGGAGCCATAAGTCATTGCCTACCACTTACGATACAGCAATCGGTGTATTAACCGCGATGCGTTTAACGACGTCGGTTTTATTGTTGAAATAGCAGGATAATGTGTGTGAGAGCGAGAACGACACGGCTGGAAAAATGCTCAGAAAATATTTATACCGGTCAACGGGCGGACTGTCATACGTTCGTTCAACACTTAACGGTCGTGGCTCAAGCTCATCAGTTTGATCATAGTTAATAACCCACCATTCGTAATAATCATTCAGCATGTGCTGTGCGCACCGTAGAACAAAAGGATTGGCAACCATCATATTCCAGCGGTGTTCATCCCGGTAAAGGGCTTCATCGGCAAGGATCGACATCAACTTATATCTATGATCATGACCCACATGGGACAAAAAAGCATCCACAACATCGCAGCCCATTCCGTCCGAAATTTCGTCAATAAGAGCTTTGTTAAAACCATATCCTATAAAATGCTCAAAGATTCGACAAATCACGATATCTAAATGGGGAAGTGTGTTTTTATCGAATGAAATTTCGTGCAGATAAGTTTCCTGCAGTTGTACCGCAATGGGTTGATCAAAGTCGTACAATAAATATTTAAGAGCTTGGATTTCCGAATTATATCCACTCATATCATTTACTCCTTAATTCTACTTTGTCAGATTATTCCAGAGCCACTTTTCGTCGGGCGGAAGACTGTTTAGCATTGAGCCTCCTCTGATGCCGCTTATGAATAATTTCAGCCAGCTCCTCGGCTGTAAGCTGCCTTCGAGGCAGCATGTGCGCTAATGCTGTCACCAGATCATTGATGGATAGCATTGGCCATTGGCGGCGCCCCAGCATCTTTTGCCTGACCAGAAAGAGTGTTGCCAGCATGACCAGCGCCATGTGATGATGCCATGCGTCCCATCGGCGCACTTGATAATCGGCCATGCCGCATTCACTTTTTGCTTCATGAAAGCTGTGTTCAATGAAGAATCGCTGCGCTTGTACTTGCGCCAGTTTCTGCAACGGTGTTTCAAGTGGCGCGTTGGATAAACAGTAATGTGATATTTCGCTTGCGCCGACTTCCCGCCTGACCAGCATGTGCCAGCGTTGTGCCTGTTTCTCACTGCCATCCCATACCCAAACGGGGGCATGAAGATACTGCGCTTCCAGTTCACCTTTTTCTCCGTCGCGCAATCTAATACGCCGCCATGCCGTATCCGGCTGTTCGGATGCCCATTGATCAAAACGTACCGCTTCACTTTGTGCTTTCAACTGTTTCGGCTGCCTGCCGCAACCGTTCCAAACCGGAATATGCGGCATCGGGTCTTCACGATAAATCATCTGCCGACAGTGAACATCCGCGACAAATGTGCAGCCAAGACTGTCTATGCCACGCAGAAAAGCAGGATCTTTGCCATAACCGCCATCAATACCGACATAAGCAAAACGCACTTTGCGTTGTTTGGCTGTTTCGATCATCGATAATGCGATCTCACATTTGCTTTCATAATGCTGGTGTTCCTCAGGTATTGCCGCCTTACCGCAACGATCCGTATCGCTCACCCAATGTTTTGGCAAATACAGGCGCGCATCAAGCAAGCTGGCCATGCCGTTCTGGCACAAGCTGGCAAATACACCCACCTGGCAATTATCCACCTTGCCCAGCCGTCCATTCCATTGCCGGGCAACCCCCGCTGAAGCTTCACCCTTCTTGGCAAAACCGCTCTCATCAATGATCAGAATGGCTTCCAACCCACCCAGCAGCGCGTCCGTTTCACGCGCAATCTGCTCGCCAAATCCATTCCAGTCAATGGCACTTGATGTCAGCATGTGCTGCATGGCCTGATGATCAACTTTATTAACTTCGCCCATGCGCAACATATTCGCCCGTTCAGACTGAAACAGTCCATGCAGATAGCCGTAAAACGTTGCCGTCGCATCGCGCGTCGAGGATACAAAAAATGATGAAAATGAAGATAAATGCGCACCAAGCGCTTCTGGAAGCCCCTGAAGAGCAGATTTGAGAGACTGTTTGGTATTTTCACGACATGATCGTGATTAATAGTTATAAAACAAAGTGTTATTATACTAAAATTCTGCATCTGGTTGAAGCATTGTTAATCTGACAAAGTAGAATTAAGGTTAGTTGTTTCGGATCGATCACATAACTTGACGTATGTGTTATTAAATTAGTATCGAGATTACGTCCGCTATTTAAGGGCAATACTGATATGTACCGGGTTACGACGCCGATTAAATGTATGGATACACCTGCGCATGGCAATACGGTACTGGTACAAACGACACCTTGGAGTGACGGCAATAAATTCCTGGGCAGTCAAGCAGGCCACGTTGATATATCACTGAGCCAGCGACCAATATTAGGGGCCTGCATTGGCCGTCACTAAGGGCCAGTGTTCAGGTGTGCCGTTGAGCCGGGCAAAAACGACAGCGATAGTGATACCGGTCACCATGCGTATTCCGGCTTAGCTGAACACTTATTCCAAAAAATCAGTAAAAATGTTCAATGGCTGTTCAGGTTGAGCCGGAACGCACTACATTTACATCTACATTCACGTTCACGTTCTCATTCACATTCACGTCGGGAAGAAGCCCGGTTACGGTCAGGCCGCTTTAGGCGCATATTTACTAGATCGGAGAAACAGCAGCGATTCAACACCGGGTTTAATAGTGAGCCGATCGGTATTGATGGGCCAACGCTCATGGTGCCTGAGTCGACGCAGATACCGGATACGCGTGTTACGATCCAATTGGCTCAGCGCTGCGTTCAGACCGTCGGTGCACACAACGGCCAGGAAATTGGAGTCAAAGTAATCGTCTGAAAAGAAATTAGGGCTAAAGAAGCGAAGTTTGTTGAAATGTTGCAGCAGATTGTCATCAAGGTCAGCCATGGAACAGCCAAGATCACGCAGCACTATTTCAAGCCTATGCCAGTCACCATCAGTCCCTTGTTCAACGGCTTTATCATACAAGGTCATGCGAACCGCGCTCCGGGTACCACCAACGATTTGCGACCCGATTGCACCCGATTCGCTGCACACCATGGAGGAACAGCGCGCACCAGCCATGTAGACAAGGCAATCAATACGCTTACGGATATCAATTGTCAGATCAACCCTGGTCAGACGGGCTTCGAAGTAAAGTTTCCTGACGACATTGATACCCAGTACTTTGAACAGTATGCGCCGCAGCTTTTTGCCACCAACAGTACCCAACTTAGCGGGATTGAACTCCAATTTGAAGAAATTATGGGCCTTACACACGGGATAGATGAGTATCTTGGCAGTGAAATAACCGTTGCCCACGGTGTCTGTGTCGGTGGGTATCTCGATCTGAAATACATCCCCGTATCTTTCTGAGCGCGGGTACCATTTAACTACATAACCTATAGAATTTTGATCATTCAGCAGGTTGATGAGTTTATTTTTGATTCCAAGTCTATACTTTTTGGGTATGGGAAATGTGAATCCGATTTTATCGAAAATAACAGGAGTTCGGATCTTCTTAATATTGGCCATGATTAACACCTTGATAATTAGATTGGCCACACCATTTGATAATGATGCGGCCAGTGAATAGAAACAGGGGGAATCCACAGGGCAAATGATTTACCCTGTATATAGTGAAATTAAAATGTGTGACTGCGACGTGCTGTTAGTGTATTGTGTGAACGTAATGAACGTATTCAGCATATGTATATGTCGAAGTGCATTACGTTCATTACCTACATGATTATTCCTCTACTACAGGCGGGATTATTTTTATCCTGTATCCTTCACTTGAACGCTTCAAAAACTGAATATCAATGCCTTTGAGCTTAAATAAAGCTTTTTGGATTTTATTCAATTCATGACCCAATTCTTTAGGGGACTTGGGCATTAATGAATAATGTGATTTGGTCCGTTCTTGCAACATATTAAGTAGCTCATTGCGCGTACAGGTGACTGGATCTTTCAGCCTTTTAGTAATAGCTATTAAGGCATGAGCCAGAGCTGAATCTTCAATAATATGAGATAACCCAACATTTAAATTATTTTTATATGCCTTGAGAAACGCACCTTTCTCGTGTTTCAGTATTTTTTCTGCTGCAAGGCCTGTAATAACAAAATCGGTCATCCTGGGTGTTTCTGGGGGCAACTTTATCTTGTCTCTTATAGCAATAACTCCCTGAATCAATTCATAGAGACCACGCAAAATACTTGGTAAGTCTTCTAGAAATTTGGATTGCCATTCTCGCTCGCCACCTGTTTTCGAATAATCTTCATCTGTCAGTTGCTTAAGACCTAGATGAACCGCACGATCAATCACATCGTCCTGGGTGAATGGCGAATACAAGCCGTTTATGATTGCTGGCTGACATAGTCTTGTGATTAAGGCTTCAGAATTTGAGTAAAACTTACGTTCAGAAAAATTTGCGCCGGTAGATATATTACACAGCATATTCTGAACATCTGAACTAAACGAACCATTGTTATCGAAAGCTAGCAAATGGTTATGTTTAGCGGCAAGTATTACATCATCTATTGATTTAACCGGAGAAGATAGCCCAAAACTGGTTGGATCAAGAATAGTTTTAAGTATCCGTGTTAGCGTTGATTTTCCACTGCCAGCCCCACCAGTTATAAGTAGAATTGGGTAGTTGACATCAACAAAACAAGAATGAACCATCCAGGCCAGTAGAAGCAACTTAATGTTTTTTCCTTTGATGGGAACATATTTCCAGAGTAAGCCAAGTTCTCCTTCAACATTATTCTGATACGGAATTACACCTCTATATTTAGAATTTAAAAACCTTACTTTTTTGCACCGTACGCGTTTTATATCTTGTGCCGATATTTTAATTGCGAGATTGCCTTCACCTGAGTTGACATAAAGATCCCCGTCATGCTTAGCATACCTCTTGAAAACCTCCTCTCTATCTTTAACCATGTATGAACAAGCCTCAATATCGCTAATAACTGAATTTATAGTTTTACGATTTGGTTTCAAATTGTTAGCAATAAGTAACTGGGCTATAAGGTTTTGCATCTCGGGCGAATGCAGTAACACCATAATCGTAACTTCATCAAGTTGTGCTACAACATAACTAATGTTTTCGTTATCTTTAATAATTTCGAAACAATCGATTTCTTCATTTTCAAATTTCATGGTGATCTCCATATTTATTGATCGTTACAGCTGGCTGAATACGAATTGATAAAGTCACCACCTATCAACATGTTGTAGAAAACGTAGCGATATCGTTCCTGTTTCGCTTTGGCCAGCTTTTAAAAGTTGTCGGTTGCCAATTTGTCCCACGAAATGTGCGGAACAATTTGGCGACCGTTTTGCTGTTTAAAAAATCTCGAAGGTGTTACTCTTGAGACTTTCCTGATTCCCTTTTTTTCAGCCACTCATAAACTGCCTCTTCCAAATAACCGATTGACCTGGGCCCCAGTCTTATTGCCGGGATGAAATCATTTCGCTGACGAAGACGGTATATGGAGGAGCGTGAAAGCCCCAGAATTTTTATCAGCTGATTCATTCGAACTATTCGGTTCATAAGTCACCTTGATAAGTTTGAAATATGATGAACCAGCATTCCGATACGTAAACTCAAAATGGAGCTACGCAAAAAAACTGAGATACGCTCCCCTTTTTTCAAGCGATTAAGCTGTGGAAAGTTGTTTGTTTTTTGGTTGCTTTTGTTCAATATCGAGCCTCCGGTAAGTTGTTGATAAGGCGCTCATATTGAACTTGTTGGGCAATCGCTCCAATGCAATAAAAATTCCGTTTTTCATTGCATTGACATATAGATAATTTTATGGACCGGTTTTATAAATATTTAATTTCCAATGGATGTTTTTTATTAGAATCCACGGGGCACGCATGATTTCTACTTGTAACCACTAAGGGAATGAACTGTTTCAAGGATGGTTGGCAAAATACAATTACGCTGTCAATGCTCTCAGAAGCACGCCACAATGGTAATTTATGAGCTATAAATCTATGGAGAGCACATTACATTGACAAACTAATCGGAAAAAACGATTTGTTAAATTTATTTGATAACAATTCCACAAACCAAATGAGAAGAGAACGCAGAACACGCGGCGGCTCGTCATAGCACTCCCGTTACACCCTTAAGCCAGAACCAGCAATGAGCTACGTAAGTAAGATTTTTGTTTCTTATGGGGAAAAGTTTTGATTTCTGGCGCTTTTCAAACAACTCGCTGGGGGAGAGCTCGGCCGGCAGAATAACTTCCAAGGAGATTTAAGATATTGGTCGCATCTATTAACAGGCATTTCTATTCAAAGATGCTTTTGACAAATTGAAAACTGTCAAAATACCAATTATTGAGACCGATAAGATCAACGAATAGGCTTACTATTCTTTGAACAACATAAACTATAAATGTTGTTGGCTGTGCTAACTCTGATCTGACTCTTTTTTTATTTTACAACTGCCAGATTAGCTCTATGCCACTATCTTTTATGGCTATACGGTTTTACTTGGTCACGCATATTTAGAACTTCTTATGAGGTATCTATAGCCACGTTGATGGCACAGATATTCGGCTATACGCACATGTCGTTCCAACGATGAATTCCCTTTTTGGTCATTAATATCATCCACAATGTTATAAATTTCATCGTTCTCAGCACCAGCCTCGAAACCATCCAATACTCTTAAATATTTAATGTAATTCTTTTTCTTACCCACGGGGGGCTTTTGGGCTGATCTTTCTTCATCCTCCAGAAATTTTTTTAACAGCTTTAATTGACTTCCAATATCATGATCAATGGATAAAACAAATAAAAATTCATACTCAGGCAATTCGTTTCTCGATTGCTGGGATAAAGGACGGATGGGAAAATTAACATGCGGATATTTTTTAAAGTAAAAAGAAGGAGGAATCAGTTTCCCTGGGTCACAAATCTTTGATTTAGGTTCAAGTTCAAACCAAGTATAGAGATCAACAGTATCAGGCCCAAAAGTCTGCTTGCCTTCATTATTTTTATGCCTACTTTCATTATAAGCAATTTGATATTCAGGGTTGCGTCTCAGAAACTCCCATGCCCAGATTTCATTGGAAGTATTCCCATCAAGATAAGAATATTCATTTTCTTTTGTCCAGTCTGGTCGTTTCCATTTTTTTCTCATAGCTAATTGCCCTGTTTATTTATAATGCTAAATATTTGGCGTCAAATATTAGATATTCCACCACGTTCCTTCATTAATACAGACACTTAATATTACTAATAATCGGATTTCCACAACCAGACTTAAATGAAAATTTAAACTTACTAAGTTTGATTTGTTGGGTCGTCAAATAGATTTAAGAAATTTGCCCAATCGACCATAAGCGATTTGCGTTTATCGAACAGATCACCGCGACGGTAAGCAGTTTCTACTTTGTTGATGATGGTGTGTGCGAGCGCCATTTCACAAACTTCCCGGGGATAAGCTGTTGTTTTGCTAGCCTAATCACTGAATGTTGATCTGAAACCATGTGCAGTCAAATCACCACGTTCCATCCGTCTCAACACCGCTGTCAGGCTCATATCGGATAACGGTTTGTCATTCTTGGTGCCTGGATTCATTCGCATCTATTTTCACAATCGAGTATAAATTTGGTCCATTTTTCAAGAGCCATGCGACGCTCTGAAAGATAATCATGCTGATCATATACCGTGATTAATCCACCGAGAGAATGATTCAAACACCGTTCTGCAATAATAAGTTCAACACCAAGTGCTCCCAGGTGGCTTCGAGCTGTTGAACGAAGGTCATGCGGAGTGAAACGGCGGCATTTGTTTTTTAGAATATTTGTGCAAAATTTGTTGAGTGCGGCATTTAGCGTTACAGGCTCCATTGGCGCGTCGCCAGTTGTCTTCTTTCGTGAGCGAATTGGAAGTACAAAACGAGAATCAAAAGCCATTGCTTTTAGATTTGTAAACCAGTCTGTTACAGGATTTGTTAATGGAATTACGAAATCCTTAACAGCTTCACCATTGGCTGCTTTAACGCTCCGGCCTTTAATATTTGCAGCTGGTATTGTCCACAAACGCTTCTCGAAGTTTACATGTTCCCATTCAGCGTAAACTAACTCGCCAATGCGCACAGCAGTTGCTAATAGTATCTTGATCATCAATTCATTCTGGGGGCCGATTGCTGGCAGTGCTGGTAACATGCATCTTAATTCAGCTTCTGTTAGCATGATTCGGGTGCGATTAACTGGTCTTGGCCCGATTATTGAATTTGCTTTGATGTTGGCGCTGGGGTCATTCTCAATAGCATGCCGAGCAACGCCATGAGCAAATATTTCTCTTACCGCTATTAATACAAGGCGAGCAACATGCAATGATTTTCTGGATACACGTTCTACTATATCCACAATATCTGCTGCTTTTACTTCTTTTGCTAATAAGTGTCCAATGCTGGGAAGCACATAATCACTTATTTGCTGTTTTCTTCCTTTTATTGTAGATGGTGCTAGTCTACCGGCAGCCTTTTGCAAGTAATCATTCGAAAGCTTGTTTATAGTCCAGGATCTTTCAATTTCTTTTTTGATAACCTGTTTTTGACGTGCTACATCTATGCCTTGTTGGACTTGTATACGGATGGTCGTCGCTTGTTTTCTTGCTTCGGCCAAAGATATATCTGGATAGCGGCCGATTGTAATTTCCTTTTGTGATTTTGCGCCAGGAGTTCGGTAACGCAATATCCATGATGAAGTACCTTTTGCTGATAAAGTAAAGGTGAGTCCATCACCATCAGATTTTGTTATGGGTTCTCCAGTTTTAATCCAATTGCATATTTGAAGGTTAGTTAATTTTCCCATAGTCGCTCCAATTAATGAGTAGCTAGAGAGTATATTTAACTATGCAGGACCTCTAGCTACTCATGTAGCTACTCAAATTTATGAGATTTTATGATACATCAAAGAGCGCTATGAAATAAACAATAACTGCAATATATTGTTTATATAGGGATAAATACTGTATATTGATATCTTGTGGGACTAATTGAAACAATGCTAAAGATTACAGAACGTCAGATCAAATGCAACATCTTTTTCATAAACTTTTGCGCGCTGCCCGGATTGTGAGGGAATAAAACGGATATTCAGTGCATATTTGTTGGCACTGATTTCTGGGACGCAAGGAAAGTCTTCGTTGACTCTTACACGCAGCATATGCGCGAAATAATCGCTCCCAGGTTGCTGGAAAATACCCTGGTGCGCGATGTTGTGGGTTGTTTTTCCACTGCTTCTCAACAAATATAGCACGATACCAAACGCGTTGCGTATAGGCAGCATTGGAGCCATCCATTCGTAGAAATCTTTACGACGCATTGCCGGATCCAGATTCAGCCAGTAATGGTAAGAAGGCAGATCAAATTCGCAGATACCACCCGGAATGGTGGTACGCTGTTTGATGGTCATAAGCCATTCATTTTCGCGCAGGTGTTCGCCAACCTTGCCCGATATTTCAAGCATGGATCGAAAAGTGGTTTGGATATTATCCAAGACATCATCCAGCGCCGTTTCTGAAATATTTGGATTTTTACGCAGTGTTTCAAGCATCTGTTTTTGTCGTTCCAGTTCCTGCAATAAATCGGTTTTGATATCTGAGCGACTGGTGATTTCCAGTACCTCAAACAGCGTCATCAGCGAAGCATGATGTTGTAACGGAGAATCCTTGGCAGAGAAGAAGTCTATTTTTTTGAACAGGTCTTCTAACCGTAACAAGGTACGGATGCGTTCATTTAGCGGGTGTTCGTAGCAGATCACGATGAATTGTTTTTAAATGGGTTAAAACCAAATCTTGCCTTAAGCGATAAAAATATACAAATTAAAATTTTGGTTTTAACCGAATATTAATATCAGCAAAAAAGGCTTCAGAAAACAGCAGTTATATTTTGAGATCAACAACAATCTTGAAGTTACAGGCAGTTGAGCTCGGGCAAAGACCCGCTATTTGAATTTCATCGCTGGCAAGCGTTTTGGAACGAACACTATTATAAAACGCTGCAGTTTTGTCAAAAAACCAGGTCAATTTCAAGATAACAAGAAATCACCACTGAAAACCTCGCTGTTATGGTATGTTTGATGCGCCAGTTGCAACTCAAAGAAAGTAACTCGCGCATGATGTCGGCGGGAAGTTATTTTTCCGACCAAATAATTATTCTGATGGAGGGAGGATTTTCGTGCAGATCAAAGGTTCGGCCGGCCTCATTTTGCCCGGAGGCGGTGCCCTTGCTGCGTATCAAGTTGGCGTACTAAAAGCAATCGCCGAACTGACCGACAGTGAGGCCCTGCCATTCGATTCAATATCCGGAGTGAGTGCTGGCGCGCTGAATGCGACGGCGCTTGCCTAAGATGCCCACAACTTTCTCGACGCGGTATCACGTCTGGAACGTATTTGGACCGAGTTGGGCACAAACGATGTCTTCACGCTGGATTACCATCTGATGCGCGGTTTTATGGCCAAAACCAACAAACCCCATTCTTTTCTCAATGCCGCGCCTTTGGCTAAGCTGTTACAACGTGAATTGGGCGATGACCAGCTGGTCGGGACACAACTGAAAAATGGTCATCTTAAAGGCCTGGCGGTTACCGCTTCAAACTACTCCACCGGAGAAGCAACGACATTCTTTGAATCGAGTATCGAGTCACTTTATTGGCATGACCATCGACGTGACAGCATACGTACGCGTATCGGCGTACCTCATTTACTGGCATCCGCCGCTTTACCGCTTTTGTTTCCACCGCAACGTATCGGCAACGAATATTTCGTTGACGGATCACTGCGCATGTCCGAACCACTACGACCTGTCATCAAGATGGGCGCTGACAGAATTATTGTAATTGGGGTACGCAATGAAACGCTCCCGCTCGGTGATGAAGGTGAATATCAACCGGGTGTTGCAGAAATTGCCGGTTTCACACTCGATTCCTTGTTTGCCGAAAATCTTAATGCAGACATTGAGCGTATGAAGCAGATTAATCGCATACTCGGCCATATGAATTGGTGGCAAAGTAGAAAAACCGGGCTCAGAAATATCAAAGTAATGGTTATCCGGCCGTCGCAGGACCTGCGTGTTATCGCAGCGCGGTTTGCTGTCAAACTGCCCAGAGGAATTCGGTTGTTCCTGCGAACCGTGGGCGGCTGGGGGCATGAGTGGCGGCTGCCCAGTTTTTTGTTGTTTGAAGGCATTTTCGCCCGCGAACTCATTAACCTTGGTTACTATGACGGGCTGAAGCAACGCTCCAAAATGAATACTTTCTTTAGCTAAAGAAGAATAGTCAAATCAACCTGTACTGTTCGAAATACTAATTTAAATGTAAGTTCGCCTTAAATCGAACTTGTTTTTCCAAAAATTGCAAGTCATAACCACCGGCAGGACTGTACTATTTGACTTTTAATGGGAAACTTGTGTTTGTGGGAAAATTACCAAAGCATTGGCCTTTTTTAAAATCTCTTTCTCCATGCGCAGATTTCACTTCTTTTCGCAGTCGGTTCAGTTCAGCAATCTCATCTTCGGACAAACGTTCTTGCGATGAATGCTGTTCCTGCTATTGCTTCCCTCGTTAGAGCATATTGCCATGAATACTAAGTGAATCCGCCGCCTGCTGTACGCTGTATCCTTGTTCCGTAATTAATGCAACCGCTTCAACTTTAAACGACTGCGCATTCGTTTACAAACTTTCTTTTCTTTCATAAACACCTCAATCTGTGACAATAACATTGTCTCTCATCAATGTGTCTATTTCCATTAGTCTAGGACATCAAACGCAATACAGGACTTTGCCGACAGGAACTTTCTAACCATGTGCTATTTTGGAGCACTGAAGATTTGGGTAAAAAACTGAACCAATATCAAGATTACTTCACTGAACTACTACCGACTAATGTCGGTAGGTTCGGTTTTGGCTGAAGCCAACCGGCTATATTTGAGTGCTTCGCACACGGTTTTTGTTACCGCATGAAGGCGGTGGTTTTAAACCAGCATCGACCTTCGGTCGATCATGAGACAATAAAACGAGAGTGCATTCATCATTGGATAAGAAAACACCTAATCGAAAAGCACCAAATGATAATATTCCCAACGAAAAACTGCTGTCCTTGAAAATTATTACTGGAAATCACACTGTCGTGGACTATTCAATTGCCAGTTGATGCTTAAATATAGTAATTCGCACAGGACACATTTTTTTCAGCAAAAAACGGCTTCAGAAAATTGCTGTGACTTCTTTTCCAAAAGGTGTTTGCAATTATATAAGTTACTTATATAATATATGAAAGTGATTTTTACTTTCGTTTGAGAAAGATATGCCCTATATCAACCGGCAGATTAAAAACAATCTGCTTGAAGCGCTAACATTGAGTCCAGTTGTTTTTTTAAACGGCCCTCGTCAAGCCGGAAAAAGCACGCTTGTACAAAAAATCGCCAATGATAATTTCCCGGCAGAGTATGTTACATTCGATAGCGTTACGCAAATGGCTGCCGCCGTCAATGCTCCAGAGCATTTTTTGAAGGAGCGCAAAGGCACACTCATCATTGATGAGGTACAACTTGTACCGGATATTTTCCGGGTGCTGAAAATCGTTGTTGATGAATTGCGCCAGAAACAGGGTGGAAAAGCAACGGGCAAATTCCTGCTGACAGGTTCAGCCAATATCATGGCGTTGCCAAAACTCTCCGATCCACTCGTGGGACGCATGCGAATCCTAACGCTGTATCCGTTTTCATGTTCGGAAGTGCTTGGTGGTACAGGTTGTTTCATTGACAGACTGTTTGACACTGATTTTCAAAGAGACGATGGAAAACATAAGCTAACCGAATTAATCCGATTGGCAACATTCCCGGAAATATCAGGCGCTCATTCTCAGGAGCGCTCCAGCTGGTTTGATAGCTATATCACAACCATTTTGCAAAGAGACGTGCGCACTTTGGCAGAGATTGAAAAACTCAGCGTTTTACCGAATCTGCTGCGTATTCTGGCCAGCCGTTCGGGTGGATTGGTCAACGATGCGGATATTGCTCGCAGTGCCGGGTTGAATCACATTACTGCAAGGAATTATAAAACGCTGCTAAAAATGCTTTTTTTAACATTCGATGTTGCCCCTTGGTACAGCAATATCGGTAAACGGCTGGTTAAATCTCCCAAAGGCTACTTGATAGACACTTTGCTGCTATGCCATTTGTTGCAGTACGAACTGGAAAATTTGGAAAAAAACCGTCCTGAATTGTTTGGGCATGTGTTGGAAAATTTTGTGGCAGCTGAACTTATAAAACTAACATCTGCCAGTGACAATAGTCTGAACATCTTTCACTTTCGTACAAGCGACAATAAAGAGGTTGATTTTGTGTTGGAAAAACCTAACGGTCAACTTGCTGCGATAGAAGTCAAAAGTCGTGACTATGTAAATGTCCCCGATTTTATAGGACTGAAAGTGCTACAACAACTAACCGGTAATGATTTTATTTGCGGTATTGTTCTATATCGCGGGAAAGAGGTGGTACCCTTTGGAAAAAATCTATGGGCTGTTCCGTTCAGTGCACTTTGGCAGTAAAAACTGCCTATTACATACCAATTTGTTGTTTGCCAATAAGCGTGTAAGATAAGTTGCATGATCGAAAAGATGCAATTAATGATTCATTTCTTTGTAACGCTTGCCAGACTCATTAGGCCTGGCGGAATAAAAACTGTGATGGCAGAAAACCTGTTACTGAAACAACAACTGATCGCATTGACACGCCAACGATCACGCTCACCCCGATTAACTTCGTTTGATCGTATCTTGTTTGGGTATCTGGCATTTCTTATCAGCAAAAAACGGCTTCAGAAAATAGCGATCACTTTAAAACCCGCTACACTTTTGAAGTTTCACCAGGCATTAGTGAAACGAAAATACAGCAAACTTTTTTCTAATAAAACACAAACGAAACCGGGTCGTAAAGGACCTGAACAGGATCTGATTGATTTTGTGGTTGAAATGAAGCGGCGAAATCCGCGATTTGGATATGGTCGAATTGCTATGCAGATTTTTAAGGAATTCGGTATAGATATCAGCCGATTCGCCGTGGCACGTATTCTGCGCCAGAATTATAAAAATATTCCGGATAACACTGACCCATCCTGGTTGACGTTTATGGGGCATGCGAAAGACAGTTTGTGGTCAGTAGACTTATTCCGTTGCGAATCTATACTGCTCAAATCACATTGGGTAATGCTTGTAATCGATATTTATAGTCGAAGAATTATCGGCTTTTCTATACACACCGGCAACCCTGATGGTGCAGCAGTTTGTCATATGTTTAACAAAATAATCGCCAGAAAAACATTACCTAACTATTTGAGTTCGGACAACGATCCGTTATTTGAATTCCATCGTTGGCAAGCAAACTTGAGAATATTAGGAATTAAAGAAATCAAATCGATTCCGGGCACACCCACGTCTCATCCTTTTATCGAACGCAGTATAGGACTTTGCAGACAGGAATTTTTGAATTATGTGCTATTTTGGAACGCTGAGGATTTAACCAGAAAGCTAAACCAATATCAAAATTACTTCAATGAAACGAGAGCGCATTCGTCATTGGATAGGAAAACTCCCAACCAAAAAGCATCAAATAATGACATTCCCAACGAAAAACTGTTGTCCTTAAAAAATTATCACTGGGAATCATCCTGCCATGGACTATTCAATTTGCCCGTTGTCGCTTAAATATAGTAATTCGCACAGGACAGCTTCAATATTCACTTGTGATTTCAGCTTGTAAATTATATTTATCTGTATAATGATTAATTATGATTACTACCGATTAAGGAATTAAAAATGGCAAGTGAAACAGGACGTATGAGTGTATCAGTGACATTAGAAAAACAAGAAAAATTAGATGCTATTGCAAATAGTTTGGACCGTTCTCGAAATTGGCTGGTTAATCAGGCTATAGATCACTATCTGGAAATTTACGATTGGCAAACAAAGAAAATTCAAGAACGTCTGGATATTGCTTCGGGAAAAAATGCACAGTTCCATTCGAGCGATGATGTCGATGCCATCATAAATAAATTTAAAGCATGAGTGCTGTTGTATGGCTTAATGAAGCGCTAGAAGATTTGAAATCTATTGGCGATTATATTGCACTAGAAAATACCAATGCTGCTTATAACGTTTTAATTAGAATAAAAGCTGCTGCTGATAATTTATTGCGTCACCCAGAAATTGGTCGACCAGGTCGTGTTTTTGGTACGCGCGAGATGATAATGAATGATCTTCCATACATTCTCGTTTATCAGATAACCGACAAAGATATTCGTATTTTGGCTGTCATGCATACAGCCAGAAAATGGCCACAAAACTTTAAACGCTCTCGCTAATAGCTATACTCAAAAGTATCAAATAATCATCAACAAGGAAATCCTCCTTTTCCAAACCTTCAACAAAACCACATGCATCAGTAGTAGCATGTTTTATATGGTTAAGATAATCAGAAAGCCGATTCATTCTTACACAGGTTGCGCTTCACCTACCACTTGATCACGGAATTTCTGTGGTAGATCACCTGGTGTTAGCAAATCAACATTAACACCCAACAATTCTTCCAATTCGACCTGCAGCTCACCAAGATCGAACAGCGTTGCACCTGGAAGAGTATCCACCAATAAGTCTAGATCACTATCGTCTTTATTGCATTTATCTGTTCCATGGAGTACTGACCCAAACACGCGTAGATTCGTCGCACGAAAACGACTCACTATTTTGCGAGCAGCATTTCGGTTTCGATTGAGTGCAATTGATGGTCGCATAGGTAAGTAAGTTGCTCCGGCATACTGAATTTAAAGTGAAATGAGAATAGCAAGCTCTGTTACAAAATCAAAAAATAATAGCTTGGATTCAAGTAATAAGTGCAACTAATTTACACGGCAAGCAAATCAACTTGCCGTCCCCAAAATAATTCATACAGATCGGCTTCCTAAAAAGTGCATTTTGTGCATAACACAAAAGGATCGATGTCACTTTTACTTTTATGCTATCATTGAATTCAAAAGATAGGAATGATATCAAATGTCTGTGGTTACAGTTCGAAATTTACCTGAAGAAGTACATCGCGCGCTCAAGCTACGAGCAGCTCAACATGGACGCAGCACAGAAGCTGAGATCCGAAAAATCCTGGAAGAAGCAGTGCGTCCTGAAGAGCGAGTCAAAATTGGTTCAGAACTTGCGGCCTTTGGGCAACAACTTGAAGGAATTAATCTCGACGTTACCCGTGAAAAAACGCCGACAGAGCCTGCCGTATTCGAATGATCATCCTGGATACAAATATCATTTCTGAACCAATGAAACCGAACAGCAATACGGCAGTAACTGCCTGGCTTGATCGGCAGTTGGCTGAAACACTTTATCTGACAGCAACGAGTTTCTCCGAATTGTTGGTCGGAATTGAAATCTTGCCGGATGGCAAACGTAAACAGGAATTGAGAACTGCATTGAGAGAGCTAATTATAAAGCTTTTCGGTCCGCGTATCCTGCCATTCGATCAGCAAGCCGCTATAGCATACGCACCTTTGATCGGTCGTGCCAAACTTGGTGGCCAATCAATCTCAGTAGCAGATGGACAGATCGCAGCAATCGCTAGCGTTCATGGGTTTACTATAGCAACACGAGACGTCTCGCCTTTTGTAGCCGCTGGGGTACCCATGATCAATCCATGGGAACAATAATTCAAGGTCGTGTCGTTCGAATACTAATTTTCTATTGCATAGCCAACATGTTGTCTAGCCATAAGAGTGTGAGATAAGTTGTATGATCGAAAAGATACAATTATTGATTCACTTTTTTGTGACGCTTGCCAAGCTCATTAGGCCCGGTGGAATAAAAACTGTGATGGCAGAAAACCTGTTACTGAAACAACAGCTGATCACTTTGATACGTCAACGATCACGCGCACCCCGATTAACTGCGTATTCCGGTGAGAATGAACAGTCATTCCGGTGTGTTGAACGCTAATTCCGGGAAACATGTCTCCTTACCAATTAAGAGTAAGAAACAGCAAACATGAGAATTCAATATTGGGCATTCTTATCCTTGAGCCTCATAATAAACGGCTACTGTAATCCCCGTAAACTCAAGGATGTATGCGAAGCAAACACCCGAAGGGTTTATCCTTGAATTTATGGGGATGGAAGAAAAAATATTTTTTGAGGCTAACAAAAATTTAGTAACAATGTTCATTTCCAACCGGAATGGTTGTTTAGTTCTGCCAGAATACGTGTTCATTTAAAACCAGAATAGCTGTTCAACTTTAGCCGGAATATGCATTAACTTCTTTTGATCGTGTCTTGTTTGGTTATCTGACATTTTTTATCAGCAAAAAACGGCTTCAGAAAATAGCAATCATTTTAAAACCCGCTACACTTTTGAAGTTTCACCAGGCATTGGTGAAACGAAAATACAGCAAACTTTTTTCCAGTAAAACACAAACGAAACCGGGTCGTAAAGAACCGGAACAGGATCTGATTGATCTTGTGGTAGAAATGAAGCGGCGAAATCCGAGATTTGGGTATGGCCGCATTGCTATGCAGATTTTTAAGGAATTCGGTATAGATGTCAGCCGATTCACCGTGGCACGTATTCTGCGCCAGAATTATAAAAATATTCCGGATAACACTGGCCCATCCTGGTTGACGTTTATGGGGCATGCGAAAGACAGTTTGTGGTCAGTAGACTTATTCCGTTGCGAATCTATACTGCTCAAATCACATTGGGTAATGCTTGTAATCGATATTTATAGTCGAAGAATTATCGGCTTTTCTATACACACCGGCAACCCTGATGGTGCAGCAGTTTGTCATATGTTTAACAAAATAATCGCCAGAAAAACATTGCCTAACTATTTGAGTTCGGACAACGACCCGTTATTTGAATTCCATCGTTGGCAAGCAAACATGAGAATATTAGGAATTAAAGAAATCAAAACAGTTCCTGGTACACCACTTCTCACCCCTTTATCGAACGCAGCATAGGGCTTTGTCGACAGGAGTTTTTGAACCATGTGCTATTTTGGAACGCTGAGGATTTAACCAGAAAGCTAAACAAATATCAAAATTACTTCAATGAAACGAGAGCGCATTCATCATTGGATAGGAAAACTCCCAGCCAAAAAGCATCAAATGATGACATTCTCAACGAAAAAATGTTGTCCTTGAAAAATTATCACTGGGAATCATGCTGTCGCGGACTATTCTATTTGCCAGTTGAGGCTTAAATATAGTAATTCGCACAGGACAGGAACTCGGCGGCTGGGAGTCAGAAGAAATGGCAAGACGGTATGCTCATCTGTCGAAACCGCAGCTTTTGGAGCATGCCGAACTCGTCTCTAATGTCTTTATTGGCACAAATCTGGCACACACAAAGAAAAAAGAGGCTAGAGAAAACCTCTAACCTCTTGATTTTATGGTGGACAGCAATGGAGAAATCTCGAACCAGCTTTTCTCAGTTTTACAGGACTGGAACGAAAGTTTAAAGGGGATGCCGCTGGATATTTGTCCGTGTCCTGAGCCGTAAAATAAACTATAAAAATCAGCCTCTGACAGCGGTACGTCGATAAACCGGCGCACCGCTGTTTTCTATTGTCAAATTTCACCCTAATGGAGCCACCCGTTTTCGGTCTAATGGAGCCACTTTAAAACGCAAATTTTCGGGTTCAGACAGGGTGTATTATTTTCCTTTTTTGGGTTCTTTATCAAGTTGTTCGTCAATAGGTTTTGGTGAACGATAACTTTTACCATCCAGGACGACGCGGTAAGCGCCGTGTCTGAGTCTATCCAGGGTTGCCGCGCCTAGCAGTTGATTGGGGAAGGCATCCCCCCATTCGCCAAAGTCCAGATTACTGGTAATCACTGTGGCCGTGCGTTCATACCGTTCAGCCACCAGATCGTGGAAGTCCTCGTCATGGGGTGGTCGCAGTGGTTTAAGGCCGAAATCATCAATAATAAGCAGCGGTATTTTCGCCAGATTCTGGAACTTGCGGTCATATGTATCGGTAGCACGAGCGGCGTGCAAAGAACTGAGCAGTTGTGACTGCGAGGTAAACAGGACGTCATGTCCCTGGCGTACTGCGGCATGGCCAATGGCCTGTGCGATGTGACTTTTTCCGGTGCCGCAGGGTCCGGCGATGAGCACGGCAACCTTTTCTTCGATAAAACGTCCGGTGACCAGTTCGTGGATTAATGCCGAGTTGATGTTTGGATTGAAGTTGAAGTCGAACTGATCGAGTGTTTTCTGGGTGCGGAAAGCCGCACGCCGTAAACGGGAAGCAAAACGTTTCTGCTCTCTTCGCGCCACTTCATCGGCGATCAACAAGGCAAGAAATTCAGGATATGGTAGCTTTTTATCGATTGCCTGTTTATTGCGGGATTCCAGCGAGTCGAGAATACCGGAGAGTCTGAGCTGTTTGAGCATCGGTGTCAGTTCGGGGATTGGATTCATGGTTTTCTCCTTTTATTGGTTAATGTTTTAGTAAGGTTTGTATGTTCCGGCAGAAGCGGCCCTGGCCGGTATAGCTGTCGGCCAGATTGTCAAAGGCCAGCTGTGGCGAGGGGTGTTGATCGAGGCCTTTTTCAAGAATAGTCTTGACGGTGCGATAGCGCGGGTTGTGGTAATCCAACGCCCTTTGACAGGCAGCTTCAAGCCGGATGTTGCCGTACTTGTTTTTCAACCGGATCAGTCCCTGGGCTGCGCGCAGATTATCCAGCACCCGGTCGGCGAATAGTTGTCTGACCAGTTGATGGCAGTGTTTACCGATTGCCTCCGATTGTTTCAGACACCACTGAGGATCGCGCATTTTCCAGGCAATGGCTTCCGGCGGCAGATGGTCATCTGAAGTGGAACGTGCACCAGGGCGCGATTGCCGGGGATGTACAGCTACCAGTTCATGATCACGAAAAACCCGGATGGTCGCAGAACTGGCTTTTAACCAGAGCGACTGACCGATCAGTCTGAATGGCGCCGAGTACAGGCATTTCTCAAACTGCACATGACTATCCCGATGCACCTTGACCTTGTGCCAGCTGGCCAGTTCAGGCGGATTGGTCGGTAAAGGAGTCAACAGCGGTTGTTCCAGGCTGAAGCGTAACAAGGGTTTTTCATGGGTGGAACCATGAATACGGTTACCCGCTACATGGAATATCCAGTCATGCAATTGCCGGTTGGCATCCTGTAGATTCCGGAATTCGCGCAACGGTGTAAAACTGCGCTTGAGATACTTGATGCCCGATTCCACACGCCCTTTTTTCTGCGGCTGTCGAGGTGGACAGGCATCGATTTTAAAACCATAACCCTCGGCACATTGCGCATATGCTCTTTGCACTTGAGGGTCATAGATGCAGGCACGGGTAATTGCACATTTGGCGTTATCAATAATGATCCGTCCAGGAACGCCATTGAACCATTCGAAGGCATGGCGGTGACAATTCAGCCAGGTGTCAATCTTCTGGTTCAGGACAAGCTCGGCATACTGATGGCGACTCCAGCACAGTGTCATCAGAAAGAACCAGGTTTTAAGTTCTTCGCCCGTTCGGGTATCAACCAGTCTTGGGCCTGTACCGAAGTCAACCTGCGCCGCTTCGGCAGGTTCAAACTCCAGATGCATGGTGGCATTGGGCTGTGTTGGCTTTAATGAGCGAACAAACCGATAAACAGAAGCGTAACTGCCGTCGAACCGATGGTTGCGCACCAGGGTCTGGTAGATAGTCTTGGCCTGCACACCGTTGGCAACCCACTGCGCGACAGTATCACGGTAGGGTTCAACGCAGGAACCTGTCGTTGCAGAGGATTGCTGTGCCGGTTGATTCAAGTACTGTGCAAGCATTTCATCATCCGGCAGATGACGGTCTGTATCCAGCCAGCCTTGTTGCAAGGCAATTTGCCGCAGCGCCTTGGCTTTGGGCCGACCTATCAGCCCAGCTCTGGCCAATGCCCGGTCGGAATCTCCGAGACGCATGCGGACTATGATTTGACGATATTCAAACATTTCGAATCTCCTGTTGCTCATGGTTATCCTCTGATAAAAAATCAACAGAATAACCAGCAGTGACAAAAAATCCGAACCCGAAATCCGGTGAATGCAGCCTAATCAAATGGCTCCATTATGGTGAAAATTAAGTGGCTCTATTACAGTGAAATTTCACTGGTTCCATTATGGTGAAATTGGACTGGCTCTATAGGGGTGAAAACTGACATCTATTCCAAATTCATTTTTCTGTTTTTATCGCTTCCGTTTCCCGGCGGGCGGAAGCCGGGTGTGTATTGTTCAAGCAAAGGAGGTATTGAATGCCCGAACACACACCAAAACAAACCTCGCCTTTTTGTCTGCGATTAACAAAAGAAGAACGCGCCATGCTTGAGCGCGAAGCCGCCGGATTGCCGCTCGGCGAATATGTCCGCCAGCGTGTTTTTGACGAGAATCGTATCAAACGCCGTACAAGGAACAAACATCCGGTCAAAGATCACCAGATTCTCAGCCAGCTTCTGGGCGAACTGGGCCGTTCAAGACTGGCGAACAATTTGAATCAGTTGGCCAAGGCTGCCAATAGTGGTCTGTTGATTCTCACGCCGGAAGTCAAAACGGCGCTACTAAACGCTTGCGCCGATATCCGCCATATCCGGGAAACCCTCATGAAATCCCTTGGGCTGGATAAATAATTTCCATGATTATCATCGCATCCCAGCGCGGCGGCGCGGCTAAGCTGGCCGCGCATCTGCTCAATGACCGGGATAACGATCATGTCGAGTTGCACGAGGTCAGCGGCTTTTTGTCCGATACGCTGGACGGGGCTTTGCAGGAAGCACGCGCCCAGTCGATGGGCACGCGCTGCGATCAGTATCTGTTTTCCGTCAGCTTGAATCCACCGGAGACGGAAAAAGTCGATATATCCGTTTTCGAACAGGCGATCAGCCGGATCGAGGAGCGCATGCATTTGCAGGATCAGCCGCGTGTCATCGTCTTCCATGAAAAAGAAGGCCGCCGCCATGCGCATTGCGTCTGGTCGCGCATCGACACGGCGCAGATGAAAGCCGTCAATCTGCCGTTCTACAAAAACAGGCTTATGGAGATTTCAAAAGAAATCCATCTTGAACAGGGCTGGAAATTGCCTGCCGGACTAATCGAGCGTGAACAACGTAATCCGCTCAATTTTACGCGGGCGCAATGGGAACAGGCCAGGCGACTGGATGACGATCCCAAGCACATCAAAGCCGCATTGAAAGAATGCTGGGCGGTTTCGGACAGCAAAAAAGCGTTTGAAAGCGCCTTGGAACAGCGAGGCTATAGCCTCGCCAAAGGCGACCGGCGCGGTTTTGTTGCCGTGGACTGGCGCGGAGAAGTCTATTCCCTGTCGAAATGGCTGGATGTCAAAACCAGAGCGCTCAAGGAACGGCTCGGCGATCCCGGGAAGCTTCCGACTGTCGCCGACACAATCGCAAAAACAGATAAACGACTTGTGGAACGGATGCAAAGCTTTACTGCGGAGATCAGGCAAAATAGCCGCACCCGCATGGAACCGCTACTGGAACAGAAATCACGGATGAAAACGCGGCACCGTAACGAACGGCACAATCTTGTTGAAGCGCAAAAACGACGCTGGCAGCAGGAAAGTGCAGACAAGCAAGCGAGATTGAACAAAGGCTTGCGTGGTCTGTGGGATCGCCTGACCGGACAACATGGCCGCACCAAAGATCAGAATGAACGGGAAGCCTGGCAGGCGTTTGTGCGCGACAGGCAACAACGGGATGATTTGATCCAGCGCCAGCTTGAAGAACGTCAATCGTTGCAACGGAATATCGGCCATGTTCGGCATGAGCGGAACAATGAGATCGAACATCTGAAAACGATGATCTTTTCCGCATTGCCGCCGGAGATGAAAGCCCGGCTTCAGGAGCAGTTCAAACAGCGGCAATCGCGGCAGAACACACCGTCACACCGGCCCGGTCATGATTTTGACCTGTCGATGTAGCAGCAGAGTGCGGCTTAGTGGGTGCGCGGCTCGAATTCGATTTTGACCGAATAACCCAGGGCGCGGGCGTAGTCCTCGACGGTCGCCAGTCTCGGCGAGATACTCGAATTCAGGCTTTCCAGCCGGGAGATATTGCTTTTTTTGGTGCCCAGCAGAGCAGCCATTTGTTCCTGCGTAACGCCCGCTCTTTTGCGCAAGGCGATCATCTGGCGTTTCATGTCGAACGCGGTGGAAAGCGCATCGTACTCGGCCTTGACCTCCGGGTCTTTCAGCGCCTTTTGCTTGAATGTGTCGAATGTTGGCCGTTTATGTGTCATCGCTTTGTACCTCTTTCGCTCGTTTTTGCGCCGTCTCCATCTGGCGCTTCGGGATTTTGTTTCCCTTTTTAATCACCGTCATGAGAATGACGATTTCCCTGTTTTTGACGGTGCAAAACACCGACCGGGAAATGCCTTCGTGTCCTTTGGCCCGGATTTCAAACAATCCCCGGCCCAGCGGTGCGGTGTGAGGGCGTCCCAGATCGGGGCCGAATTCCTGGATCAGTTCCGCGATGCGCAGGAAGTTGGCAAGAATCCCCGGCGGCAACGCCAGGGTTTCCGCTTCGACCTTCTCGTTAAAGAACGTGATCGTCCATGCCATATCCAAAGTTATCAAATATGATAACTGTTGTCAAGTCCATTAACGCCTAACAGAAAGACAAACCCATGAAGAAAACGTTCTTCAAAAAGAAGAAGCGGATACCGCTATTTCTTGTTCCAAAAGTACGCAAGCGGCATGTGCCGCCGATCTACAAAGACCATGAAACGGAATGGAAGCTTTTTGCCGAAGGTGCACTCAGGAACAAAATGTTTCACGATGATGTTTTAAACCGGGGGAGCAAATGTCTGGCCTGTGGCCAGCCGCTCATTACCGGCAAAACGAAATATCCGCATATCGAAAAACATCATCACTGTTATTTGAGGCTTTGTACCGGCAATATCCTGCCGGACGATTCAGGCGACATTTACCGGGAAGCCAAAAACAACGAATTCCCGCATGTCCCTGATTGCAGGCAGTGCAAAACAACCACCCCCGATTATTACGAAGGGTGTATCAAAAAAATCTTCCCCGTGCATGGCAAATGTCATGGCCATATTCATGAAGTGGAGAAAGTTTTGTTTGACAAGCGCGCTAGAAAATTGCTGATTAATTTTTGTAGGTTACCATCATACCTAAAATAATGGATATGGCAGTTTCGAATATTAAAATGTATTTTTTATAGAAAAGAGGTATCAATAGCAAAGTCGATTAACTTTTTCTCTCATTTTAAAAATTTATGCATATTCATTGCATTATATATTTTTTTGAAGCAATCATAGTAAAATGATCTAAAAATTACACAATCTGGAGACAAAATGAAGTGGCCTATTGAAGAACATGCAATCACCGATCTGTATTTGGATGATGAAAATATAAGAATTCCTGAGATAGGCAAAGCACAGGATGCTTTAATTAGGGATATGTTTGAAAATGAAAATGCTTTTGATCTTGTAAAAAGCTTTGTACAAAAAAAACGGACTGTTTCCTGATGAATTTCCACTTATTGTAAAAGATGGAAAAAAATTAGTTTGTATTGAAGGAAATCGTCGTTTGGCGGCACTCAAAGCTCTGAATGAGCCTGATATAGTGCCAAATTATAAAAACAGAATTGAGAAATTGGACAATCCTAGTATTACAAAAATTAGGGTAGTAATAGCCCCAAACAAAGAAGATGCAATTAAACACATAGCTAATAAACATACAAGCGATTATAAACGCCCATGGAAACCATTGCGTCAGGCTTACTTTTATAAAAGTCAATTAGATAACGGGAAAAGTATTAACAATCTTAAAATGGAATATCCAAATCAAGATATTCCAAAATTTATCAAAATGCTTGAAGCTCATCATTTTGTTAAATCTATAAAGTATGATGATGATGTTATAGCAGAAAAAATTCACGATGAAAGAAAATTTCCAATCACAAATCTTGAGAGAATTTATGAAACACCTTATGCTCGAAAATTTTTAGGCTTTGAATTTGATGAGAATGGTTATTTCATTGGCAAAATAGGACTTGCAGAGTTTCAGAAAGCTTTTAAACGTATTGCGGAGGATGTTGCGAAAGGAGAAGTAGATTCTCGCAAACATAATACTGCAAAAGCAATCAAAGCTTATCTGGATGCTTTTCCCAAAGAAAACAAACCAAATTTAACAACTTCCGGGAAATTTTCTAGCAAAGACGCTAAAGAAATTAAGTTATTAAAAAATGAGGTTAAAAGTAGGTATCGACAAAAAGAAAGTAGTCGATTATTTGATGTTCGGCAGGTACCGTACAATTTAGCAAGCACCTCTTTAAAGCTTGTTTACGATGAATTGAAGGCTATAAATATTAATACATTCCCCAACGCAACGCACGATTTACTCAGGAGTTTTTTGGAAGGTATTTTGGTTAAATACCTTAAAGAAACAAAGCAATTCGAAAATGTTCAGAAGGATAAAAAGCATAATCCCAAAATTGATGAAATGCTCAATTATCTTTTCTCTGACAAAGCAAAGTACCCGATTCATGATGAAAATATCAGAACTGCCGTAGAACAAATGAAAACTGATTATAGTAAACCATACTCTGTTGTTCGTTTGCATATGATGAATCACAACGAAAATGTCGCATCTACACGACTAGATGTTCTGTCCGTATGGGGAAAAATGGAAGGCCTTGTTAAAATACTTTTAGACCCGCCAAGAGAAACAGATGATTAATATTGTTAAGAAGATAAAAAAACACAACAGTCCTTTACGCTATCCTGGCGGTAAGTCGATCTTGTCAGGTTTTTTTCTGGATTTAATAGATGAGAATAATATGGCAGGCTGTACCTATGTTGAGCCTTATGCTGGTGGAGCAGGCTCGGCCCTTTCCTTATTATATTTGGAGAAAGTGGATAATATTCTTATCAATGACTTGGATAAGGCCATATATTCGTTTTGGAAGTCGATTGTAACTTATTCGGGTCAATTCATAGAAAAGATTGAAGAAGTGGAACTAAATATTGAAGAGTGGAGAAAACAAAAGGAAATATATCAAAGCAAAACATCAGACGCGTTTGCTCTTGGATTTTCGGCTTTTTATCTGAATAGAACCAACCATTCAGGGATTTTAAATGGTGGACCTATTGGGGGGCTTGAGCAAAAAGGAAATTGGAAAATAGACGCTCGTTTTAACAAAGATAGTCTTATACAAAAAATAAGAAAAATATCGCTTTATAAAAATAGAATAAAAGTTAGCAATAAGGACGGTATAAAGCTATTACGATCTCTCAAAAAAGATAAAAATACGCTGATTTATTTAGATCCTCCATACTTTGATAAAGGTAGCAGCCTCTATTTGAATCATTATAAGCCTTTAAACCATGAACAGCTTCGTGATGAATTGAATAGAGCAAATTCAAAATGGGTATTAACCTATGACCATGTTCCAGAAATTTCAGAATTGTATAAAACAAGACAAAATTATTTATTCACACTTAATTATAGTGCAGATAAACCCAAAGTAGGAAAGGAGGTTTTAGTTCTATCAGAAACATTAAGATTTCCATCTGAATATTTATAAACACTTTATCAACCTCATCTTAAAGCTTATCTATCTTTTACAGATTACCAGAAGACCAATTTCCACAAGGCCCGTTCAAATTCATCGAGATTGTCGTTGTCAACCAGCTTGGTGACATAATCTGCATGATCGGCCAAGTCGTTCATCATGCTGGCATATTTTTTCATCTGTGTACCGGCCTGTCCAATTTGTTCTGACGTGGGCATGGCAGGGTTCCTTTTCATCCACGGTTAATGGCGCGGGAGAGGGTTCGGGGGCAGACGGAAAGGTTTTCGGCGAGTTCGGTGATGGTCGTGCAAGGATTGCTGTCCAGTAGCTGCCGCGCCTTGACGATATCGGATTCAATCAGCTTGTGCGGCCTACCCAGCGTCTTGCCGCGTTTTTTGGCGGCGGCCAGCCCTTCCTTCGTCCTCTGGCTTAGCGTCTGGCGTTCCCATTCAGCCAAGGCTGCGGCGATCACATAAAGCAGCTTGCCTTCCGGCGTGGTGGTGTCGAAGTTTTGTGTCAATGATTTGAACTGAACCTCGCGCCGGTGCAATTTCTCCAGCTCGCTGAGTGCATCGAGCACCGAGCGGAACGCCCGGTCGAGCGACGATACCACCAGCACGTCGCCGGGCTTGAGCTGCGCCGTCACTTGTTCGTAAACAGGCCGGTGTTTCTTCACCGCCGATACGCCGTCCTCGATAAAAACCTCGTCGCATTCTTTTTCCAACGCCAGAATCTGGCGGTCGATCAACTGCCTTCCGGTCGAGGTGCGGATATAACCCAAACGTGTCATGGAAAATCCCTTCCGCTGTAACGGAAGGCGCGTGTCTTGGATAAGTTTATTATCCCGTCGCACTGGACAAAAAGGAACGTTTCTGTCCGCCTCGTTTGCCTGAAAAAGCACATTTTAGAAATTTCCTTGAATCAATCACTTGGCACAAATACAACAACGCCACGATTGGTTTATGAAAATGCTAACAAAAACCTTCGTTTTTTTCTCTCGCATATTCCGGGAATTTCATCCAGAAAAAAATGAATGGAAGTGTTTCAAGTCCTTTCAGATAGCGGAGAAATCAGTGTGAAGTCTCGATCTTTTTCAGCGTGTTTACCGTGGGCGATCTGCGGTATTTTTCTTGTGGCAATATTATGGGTGCTCCCCGTGCAGGCAGATTTGAAAGAGGACATAGACCGCGCGATCATACGAGGAAACGCTACGGACACAAGTCGTACCGATCATGAAAAACTGTTTGTATACCGTTGTGAATCCATCGCAAGAGCGATAGGGTTTTCCGATACGCCAACCGGACGAGCTACAAAATATTCCTGCGATAAACCCGGCGTCGGTATCGCATTTTATGCCGGATCAGATTTGGGTAAACACCCGCCCGAGAAAGTCGGCCAATACTTCAAAGACGAGCTGGCCAAATACGGCATGATATCTGAAGTCTTTATCAAGCACGGCCATGAATATGGCAGCAGCATGGCGTTTTATATTAACGGAGATAGTTGGTTACCATTGCCTGTTGATCCCTTGGAAGGCACGAAACAGATTGAAGCCTTGGCAGCCGAGGCCAAGTTACTGTTATTTAAATACGGAAGAATTACAGAGTTACCAAGAACGCCAGTCCATGAACATGGATTACCGGCCCAAAATTTTATCGAAACCGCTTTCTAAAGCGACATTGTGTCGCTTTCCATGATGATCTTCAATTTTTGAATCATCTGTAACCTGAGCCGCTGTTTGCATATCAGGACGGCTTGGTACTTGCATTTGTTTAAGTATGCGGCGTTGTTCTTCTGTATCATGCGCATGCAACCAGCCTTCAAAATCCGAATTGCCAAGAATTATATCAGCGTCGATTGAACCATCTTGTATACCTTTATTCAGCTCAAGGGCAATCTGGCGGCGGCGTTCGGTTTTGTCGTCAATGCCCATCAGACGTTTATAGGTTTCTTCGTTCAGATATTCCGCCGCCAGGTTCTCGGCAAAGTTTTCACCGTACCGCGCTGCCAGCTGTTCTTCGATCTGCTGGATCGTCATATTATGGATCATAAGCGCGAACATCCGTTCGTCACGTTCGCGTTTTTTCTTAGCGTCACTGCCGGAATAATCCGTATCCGTGCGTCCGCTCATATCGACACGCAAGCCGCCAATGACGGGATCGCTGCTGCCCTTCATCGTGGCGTCGATATAATAATCACGGCGGAGGTCTTCGAGCAATTCGGCAGATGGAAGTTTACGCAATGCATCGAAACGCGCTGTCAAATTCCCGGCATTGTAAGGATCGAAATCAGACATGGCCTGTTCTTCCGTTCGAACAGGTCATGTCCGTAAAATTTGGACGTTTTGCAAAAGCGTCCCGGATCGCTACACCGACCCGCCCGTCAAGTCCGGCTACATCAGACTTGACGGCTGATCCAGCACGCCCCTTTGTCCCGCCATCCCGATTATTCACATTCCCAAACACTATACGTTTCCATAAACATTGCATTACAAACACTCTACGGGGAATCAGTTAAAAATCTGTTAATTAAGACACTCATTTTAATAAGGCCAGAGGCGGTATTGCGTCTGTGATTTCATCCCGCCTCACAATTCGCGTGGCCGTATGTATAGTGGCTGTTCCCTAAATTTAAACACTCTATTATTTTATAGCGAACATAGCCGACATCATGATATATTCATATATATTGTTAATGAATATCGGAGGTTTGCAATGGCAAATACAAGTTTAACGCTTGGAGAGCATTGGGAGACTTTCATAAAAAATAAAATCGCCAGTGGCCGCTACGGTTCGGCCAGTGAAGTTGTTCGTGATGCCTTGAGGCGTATGGAAGAACAGGAAAACAAGCTTCAAGCTTTACGGGCGCATCTGGCTGAAGGCGAGCGGCAGATAGCCAATGGCGAAGGCATTGAAAACTTTTCCATGGAAAAAATCATTCAGGAACTTGATCGCGAGGATTGATGCCGCGTTTTATCGTTGCGCCCAGAGCCAGAGAAGACATAAAGAAAATCGGCCGCTATACCCGAAAGAAATGGGGTATAAAGCAGCGTGACAAATATCTTCTCGGGTTGGAGCAACGCTTCCAATGGCTTGTGGATAATCCGAAGATCGGCTCAAACCGTGATGAAATCAAGGAAGGCTATCACAGCTTCCTGTATGAAAAACATACCGTTTTTTACACAATCGCAACCAATGGAGATGTCAACATTATCGGTATCATTGGCCCCGGCCAGAGCTTGAATAAATATTTCAACTAAGAATCATGTAAATTGAAAAACTGGGAGGACATAACAATGGCGATGACATTCAAGAGTATAAAGCTTGATGAAGACGGTAAATTCATTCATCTGACGATTACGGGCAAGCTGGAAAAAGAGGATTACGACCTGTTCGTGCCGGAGATTGACCAGCAGATTGAGCAATATGGCAAGGTTAACATGCTTGTGGAGTTGGTCGATTTTCATGGCTGGACAGCAGGAGCCGCCTGGGAAGATACCAAGTTTGGTGTACGGCATTTCAATGATATCGAACGTCTGGCTATAGTTGGTGATAAAACCTGGGAAAAAGGCATGGCCTATTTCTGCAAGGTTTTCACCCTGGCCAAAGTTCGATATTTCGATTTGGGCGAACGCGATAACGCGGAAGCGTGGACGAGAGGCGCTGAATAATATTCAGCGCATTAACCTTTCAGTGAACAGGCCACCAGCCTGGAACATGATTAACAACCGCCGAAAGCCAATGGATTTCGGCGGCGCGAATTTTTTACCCTTCAAAAAAAAGCGCCGCCAGTATTGAACCAGCAGCGCTCTAATGTTTAGCGACTCCAGAAAATGTGAATTTCTTCATAGCCCGTTTCTATGGTGAAGATATCACCGCTCAATTCCATATCCCGGCCCATACGTTCATAGTCGATGTAATAAGCCAGGTTTTCAGGAATCTGTGCAGTGTCTTCGGTCAGCTCTGCCGCAAAATCGGCCAGTGATTTATAACAGCCACAATAATTTTCTTCTGCCGCCGTTCTGGCTTCTTCCAGATCGCCGCCGAAATTGTTCAACAATTCCCCGCCAAAATCCGGGTATTCTTCAATGAAACAGGCGATTTTCTGCACCGTTTCAAGCCCTTCATATTCACTCAAAGCATAACCGCCAAAGCCCTCGTAGTCGTGTACAGCCCATTCTTCAGCAAATCCTTCCGGGCTTTTGGCCAGCATTTGATTGACCTGGTTCCAGATATCGTCCAAGTCATCGGTCGCGTTGATCCAGACGCCGTGAAGCTTGCCGTTATTGTAAGCTGCCAAATCTGCAACATAGATTCTGATATCGTTGTTCATCGCTGTATCTCCTTTAATTATGAGTTTGAAGGCGAAGGCTTTTGCCTCGCGCATAAAACTCATGGAAACCAAGCAAAAAAGCGGGGGTGAGAATGTCCAGAAAAATTGCGGAGGGTCTGCCCCACGTTAGTGGATCAGGCGGAAACCGTCATTTTTCTTGACATTCGAGGGGGAAGGCCCCTTTAAGGATTTGGTTTGATTATCGCCGGATGAATATTCATCCGGTCTTGTTCAGATAGGTTCAGGTTGTGGCGAAAAAATATCATCACCGCTGGAACCAAATTCCAGTTTGTAGCAGAAGGGATATCAACGTTCAGTGAGAATAATCGAAACTGGTCTGTGGTCGCTGCTTTTGCGACTCGCACTTGCTCCGGCATTGGCGCGTTCATAGGCCTGGTGCTCGACAAATCCGGCCCCCGCCCTGACCTCCAACGGTAATTGATCGCCGACCAGGGCCTGGCTCATTAAAATGTGGTCAATCAAGAGCTTGTTCTGGCTCGCCGGAATACCCAGGATTGCATCCCTGTATTGCGCCGTCCATCTCAATGCAGCGGGGTAATCAAACAAGGCGTGGTTGAAAAATCTGTCGGCATTGATGATATTGCCTTGCAGGTTGCTGATGAGATCAAAGTACAAATATCGGTTTTCAAAATAATCCTGTCCGGGGCCGTCATTGGCGTCTCCCATAACAAATATGGCAGGCATGGGTGTTTGTTCGAACCGGGCCTCTATGTATGTGCGGATATTTCTGGCTTCAGTCGCCAGTTTGATACGGGCTTTGAGTGCTTCATTCAGATATTCGCCAATAATATTGCCGTCATCGTCACGTTTGATCTGTTTTTTGTTGATCTTGGATTTCATGTGCTGACCGATAATCTCCAGTTCATGCCCTTGCCCGATATCGACGAGGAGAACTTGCGGATGGCGGTAATGCTTGTGTCTTTCCGGTTTCAGGCTCCCCCAGTAATGCACGTTCCATGAAACATAGCCGACAAAAGATTGCCAAACTGCTGGAGACTGTAAGCGACACTGGTTCAGGATGGCGGGTTTGACCAGAAACCAAATCCATTGTGTGCCGTTGATGTCATAATCTGGATCAGCGTCTCCTGGTGCCTGGTTATCTGTACGAAGCAAAACCGGTTCCCATTGTCCGTTCAGAACATCCTGTGCAAATGAAATGATGCCTGCTTCGCCTTTCGGCCCCTCGATGACGCATAAAATATCCGGGTTCATATCCAGAACCGTATTACGCACTCTGTTACGCCGGTCTTCATTAATGTGACTTAGATTATTGCCAATGAGACGTGAACTATGCTCTATATTCCAGCTTGTGATTTTTAAGGGCATGGAAAATCCTCCGCGCTGAATGAACGATTACAGCCATCAGTATAATAGGTTTGTTCTTGAAATTCATGCTGGCTGATTCAATTAATTTTGTCGTGATTGAACGGCGAACACTTGCGGCATCCGACCGGCGCACGGTTGGTCGTAGTCCAGAACACGAAAGTTATGGTCGAGGATTCCAAAGGGAGAGAATTCCCTTTGGTGCGCATCCAATCTGCACAAGGTTGGTCATGGGGTTGTTAGGGGTAGCAGGAACGCTCCCCTGACTGGCGGTCAATCGGCCAGACGGTTGTGCATGGTTCGGTGCAGATGGAGAGGCATATCTCCAAGCCCTGCGAGTGATAAAACGGCGATACGTTTTGATGGTGTGGTGAGTATGGAACGGATAGTCATTCCCGTAACCACACCATCAGCCGGGGGATGCAACGGGGGTGCGCAGCGAACTCCCTTGCCAAGATGGTACTGTATTACAGTACACATCTTGCAGTCAGCCTTATGTGCCAACGCCGGAAAATGTGAACCGTATTTGCACCGGGTCTTGGATCGGGAGTATTAGAAATTCTGTGTCATTCCTTTACTATTAAATTTTATAGGAGTGACGAATGAACAAGACTACAGTGCAATTTGATTTTGAAGAAGCCCTGGAAGCCTTGAAGGCAGGGCGCGATTTGAATGGAAAAGATGGCATATTAACGCCACTGATCAAACAACTCACAGAAGCTGCATTGGCGGCGGAACTTGAACAGCATATAAAATCCGGGGATGAACAGAACCGGAAGAATGGCACGACGCCAAAGACTGTAAAATCAGCATCAGGCAATTTTCAACTGGAAACACCCAGAGACCGCAACGGTACATTTGAACCCCAGTTGGTTAAGAAGCATCAGACCCATCTTACCGATGAAATCGAACGCAAGATTTTATCGTTATTTGCGTTGGGTTCCAGCTATCAGGATATTTCTGGGCATATTGCCGAACTGTATGGCATTGATGTTTCAACGGCGACGATCAGCGCAGTCACAGATAAGCTAGTTCCGGAGCTCAGGGAATGGCAGCAACGGCCATTGGATAGTCACTATCCGTTCGTTTGGCTGGATGCCATACATCACAAAGTAAAAGACGACGGCCGGTATGCCAGCAAGGCAGTCTATACCGTACTCGGCTTAAACATTGAAGGAAAAAAAGAAGTGCTAGGGTTGTATGTTTCGGAAAGCGAAGGCGCCCGATTCTGGCTTTCCGTACTGACAGACCTGAATAATCGTGGCGTACAGGATATCCTCATTGCCGCCGTTGACGGCCTTACGGGCTTTCCTGAGGCGATTAACAGCATATTTCCTGAAACCGAGGTTCAATTGTGCATCATTCATCAGATCCGCAATTCAATGAAATATGTGGCGTCAAAAAATCAAAAAGCGTTCATGGCTGATCTGAAGCCGGTATACAAAGCATCAGCCATTGATGCAGCCGAAGATGCGCTTGATGCATTGGAGGCCAAGTGGGGAAAACAGTATCCCATCGTGATCCAGTCCTGGCGCAACAAATGGGAAAATTTATCGGTATACTTCAAATATCCTGAACCGATACGCCGTGTGATTTATACAACCAACACCATTGAGGCCGTACATCGCCAATTTCGCAAACTGACAAAAACCAAAGGTGGATTTCCTAATGAAAACAGTTTGTTGAAATTATTGTATGTTGGCATCAAAAACGCCAGCAAAAAATGGACGATGCCAATCCTAAACTGGAATTTGACATTATCCCAGCTTGCGATATATTTTGAAGGCCGTTTGGATGCGGAGCTGGATTTATGAATTCAATACAGATTTTTATGTCACCGCTGAAACTGGTTAGCGCATCGACACGAATTGTGTCGATCGGTCACCGGTTTCAGTGGTCAACAAGCGAAGCGCGTTAGGTGATTTGCAAACTGACACAGAATTTTGAACACCCTCCTTGGATCTCATCAAAAAAGGAAAATTCACACATGCTAACTTGTAATCAAATTACCCGCAGCTTCCATCGCTCCTTCATCCGTAAGACCAGTGACATTAGGTATGATAGCCACCTGAACAAAATTGTCAGCGCCACCGTCCGTATCAACAGCTAGGTAGGATGTTGTCCCATCATCAGTGATTTGTACAAAATCATCAATACCGTGTATCGCTGGGTCATATCCGATTAAAAGGCCTGAAACGTTTATTGCGTCGCCATCAACTAAACTGAAATCTTGAATATTGTCTCTCGCGTTAAATGCCGTCGTAGATTCAAAAACGAATCTGTCGGCACCATCTCCACCATAAAGGCGATCGCTATAATTGCTGCCATACAGCGTATCATCACCTCCTTCGCCATAAAGGTGATTCCCTGTCGTGTCATTTCCGGTTACATCACTGGCATAAAGTACATCATTACCATCTCTACCATAGAGATAGTCGTGCCCGTCTTCGCCAAAAAGCGTATCGGCAAACATTGACCCATAAATCGTATCGTGCCCGCTTTCTCCATGAATCTCACTTGCCACAGGGTATGCTGTATATGTCTGGCCGCCACTTCCTAAATATTGAGGCGCAGAATCACCCCACCCTGGGCCATCAACTGCAAAACTCATTGCCGTCAAATCAAGAACCTGATCATTAAATTGAAGCGTTTCTACATTATCGTAAATAATGATATTCGTTCCATTTGTGCCAGCTGTATCAACAAGGCGTAGTTGGCCAGCTTGTTCACGAAACAGTATAAAGTTAGTGCTATCTACATTGAAGACAACCGTATCAAGTCCGGCCCCACCATCGTATTGTCCATCGTGTCCTCCGTCGGCATGGAACATGTCATCGCCGCCTTCACCATAATATCTATCACTGCCACCACCTCTGCCATAAATGATGTCGGCACCATTTCCACCATAAAGGCGATCGCTATAATTGCTGCCATACAGCGTATCATCACCTCCTTCGCCATAAAGGTGATTCCCTGTCGTGTCATTTCCGGTTACATCACTGGCATAAAGTACATCATTACCATCTCTACCATAGAGATAGTCGTGCCCGTCTTCGCCAAAAAGCGTATCGGCAAACATTGACCCATAAATCGTATCGTGCCCGCTTTCTCCATGAATCTCACTTGCCACAGGGTATGCTGTATATGTCTGGCCGCCACTTCCTAAATATTGAGGCGCAGAATCACCCCACCCTGGGCCATCAACTGCAAAACTCATTGCCGTCAAATCAAGAACCTGATCATTAAATTGAAGCGTTTCTACATTATCGTAAATAATGATATTCGTTCCATTTGTGCCAGCTGTATCAACAAGGCGTAGTTGGCCAGCTTGTTCACGAAACAGTATAAAGTTAGTGCTATCTACATTGAAGACAACCGTATCAAGTCCGGCCCCACCATCGTATTGTCCATCGTGTCCTCCGTCGGCATGGAACATGTCATCGCCGCCTTCACCATAATATCTATCACTGCCACCACCTCTGCCATAAATGATGTCGGCACCATTTCCACCATAAAGGCGATCGCTATAATTGCTGCCATACAGCGTATCATCACCTCCTTCGCCATAAAGGTGATTCCCTGTCGTGTCATTTCCGGTTACATCACTGGCATAAAGTACATCATTACCATCTCCGCCATAGAGATAGTCGTGCCCGTCTTCACCAAACAAAATGTCATTATCACCAAACCCATATAAATAATCATGTCCCTCAAGGCCGTGAATTTCATCCTTCACTAATGTCCCACTGATGGTGTTATTTGCACTCGTTCCATTAATAATATTATGACCTGTGGCAGTAAGTACATTGACACTTACCGTGGCAGTATCCGTGCCACCATTTCCATCGTTGATACTGTAAGTAAAACTGTCTGTACCAGAAAATCCTGTATTTGGTGTGTAGGTTAACGTATTATCGGGATTGATTATGGCTCTGCCATTTACTGCCGTACCAATAGAAACAATGCTCAAGCTGTCCCCATCACTATCAGTATCGTTGGCTAGAGCATCAATTAATGTGTCTTGCTCATAACTTGCTGTAACATCATCGTCAACAGCTACTGGCGCGCCATTCACAGGAGTGGTCAAATTCAATACACTCCCGTCATCAAAGAGAATCTTTTCTATCTGTGAAGTCCCAGTTGCGTATTGACCTGAAACTATAATCTTATCTGTTGGGTTTGTTACAAAAGTGATTTCTAGATTATTGCCAGCAGATACCAATGTAATGTCGGTCAGAGAAATGCCAGCTCCAAAGCGTATACTATCTATGCCGTTTGTATCTGCAATCGTATCTAGCCCATCATCAATATTGAACACATAGACATCATCGCCGTCTCTACCATAAAGAAAGTCAAGGCCACCATTCCCAGTGATAACATTATTGCCGCTATCTCCCCACATTTTGTCGTCAAACGCTGTGCCTTTAATATTTTCAATATTTAGAATCTCTGTAAAAGCGCGCCACGTACCGCTATTCACATTTGTGTTATCCCGTGTCCAAACATCAAGGCCGCTATATCCCATTTTGAGCCAAATTGCGGATGCGAAATTTGAAAAATCAGCGGTATCTATATCAATTCCACCATCATATATGTCTGTGCCAGCAGCATATATAAAGATGTCATTACCAGCCAACCCATTAGCCGTATCATTTCCAGTCAATGGATTAAAAACATCATCCCCTGTTGTGCCATTTAGCACATCGTTACCGGGAGTGCCCGTGATTTGATTGGCTCCTGGCGCTACGTTCACGGTAATATTAACCGTTGCTATATCACCGCCACCTTTACCGTCATTTACGTTGTAGGTAAAGCTATCTACCCCCGAAAATCCAGCATTTGGTGTGTAGGTCAGTGTATTATCGGGATTAATCTCCACAATCCCATTTGAAGCTGTCCCTACAGAGGCAATACTTAAATTGTCCAGGTCAACATCTGTATCGTTAGCCAGAACATCTATTGTAACCGCAACGTTTTCGTCTGTTATCCCGGTGTCGTCATTAGCTACCGGATTTGAATTATACTCACCACACTTCAAATTTCGGCACTCAAGTGCAATCGATAATCTGAAAATTATCGGTCAACAAGGAACGTAACGATTCTTTATAGCGCTCTGGGGAGGCAAAAAAATCATCACAAGCTTGCTTGAACAGAGCAAAGGTTTCATAGTACTTGCCATATAGGATTTCCTTCTTGAAGAACCGCCAAAAACGTTCAATCAGGTTTAGATTGGGTGCATATGGTGGCAAGAAGATTAATTCGATTTTTGAATCTGACAAGTATTCAGTAACGATCTGTGAGCGGTAATAACGAGCATTATCGCAGATGACGTAAATGCTGGCAGCAGCAGGATGCTGTTGCTCGATCTGTTGTAACAACTCTACTGTGGATTGCGCATTGATAGCGTCATCATAACGGACGATCGGATAGAGTCCGGCGCAATCGATGGCTCCGTTGATATTGATACGCTGCCGCCCCGTGTTGCTGCGAATTCCATGTTCCTGGCCACGCTTGATCCAGCCATATCCCGCGACCGGGTTATGGTGCGGATGTGTGGCATCCATGAAATAAATTGGATCATCAGGTGCTTTTTCTGCTTTCAGGTTTTGATAGCGTTCAACAAAATCCCTTTGCTGATCAGCGTTGGCTTTGCCAGGAATCAACTTGGGCTTTTTGTATACGTATCCCAATCGATGTAACAGTTGTGTCATGCCGCTTTCGCTGTATGCAACCTGCCACGTCTGTTCGACGTAATATGCGACTTCCTTCGCGGTAAGATAGAGATTCTCACTCAGATGCTGATCTAGAAACTGCAGTTGTGCTTTTGTTAGCGCAGCTTCGCTGCCACCAGCATCATTTTGCTGCAATGCAGCTAAACCGCCTTTGCGATAACGCTTAAAGTGATTGCGGACAGTTTCACGGTCAATCAACAACGCTTCCGCAATCTTCGTAACCGGCCACCCTTTGCCTAACAGGTAAACAGCTTTTACCCGGTCAGCATAACGCTTGTCGATAGCATGGCGATGTTCAAACTCTAAATCGTCGAGTTCTTGATTGGTTAGGTCGTAGCGTGAAGACATGTGGCAATTTTATTCTATTCATGGTTTTATTGCACCAACTTAAACCAAATTCTCATTCATGATTAGTATAACTAAAAGTAATTCTGATAAATCATCAAAAATGATTTTTTCTATCTGATTTGTCGTGCTCGTATCAAATTGATCAATGATTGTGATCTTATCCGTCGCTATACCAGAAAAGCCAATCTCCAAGTTATTGCCAATTTGTGTCAGTGTTACATCACCTTGAATAATACCCGAGCCTAAACGAATAAAATCATTTATCCCTTCTGAATCTGTGATTGTATCCTGTCCATCACCTTCGTTAAAAATATACTCATCCGAACCAAGTCCTCCCTGCAAATCATCATTACCCATAGAACCTGCAAGGGAATTTGCAAGCGCACTTCCTATAATAGTGTCGTTATAAGCAGAACCATAAATTTTTTCAATTGATGTGAAGCTATCTGATCCTTCACCTAATGCTGTTCCCTGTAAAATATCAACTATAACCGCTGAAGCAGAATTGATAAAAGAAAGTGTATCTAACCCATCACTTCCCCATATTACATCGTCTCCAGTTCCTCCTTCGATATAATCATCACCCGTTCCGCCATGAAGTTTGTCATTACCACCTCTTCCGTAAATATAGTCATCTTGTGCGCCCGTACTGATAAAATCGCCGACCCCACCCCCTCCGGTCACCCTATCTGTACCGCCGTTTGTAAAGACATCGTTGTAACCGCTAACCGTTTCATCTGAATTTACGTCAGTTTGGCTATCCGTTCGCCATCCGTTGAAACCAAACTGATGGAGAGGCATTGAGAAACCATCGTCAAATTCAACAAACTCTACCAACCTCCTCTCAACTCCTGAGATTTTTTGCCTTTGCCCGTTAATAACAATACGCCCTGCAGCCAGATCAGGAGTTACAATATCTATTGTTACATCATATTCTCCTGTTGCAGAAAATATCAGCGATTCAGGCAATACATCCGACAAAACAAGTCTATCATTGTTATTGTCGTCAGCAGCTTCCTGAATCGTATCATTCCCATCTTGATAAACATCATAAATGTAAACATCATCGCCGTTCTCTCCTGAGAGAAAATCATCGCCCTTGCCACCAACCAAGGTATCCGATCCTTCAGAGCCGTAGAACGAGTCAGAACCACTACCGCCGTATAAAATATCATCCTGACTGCCTGCAGACAGCATATCATCCCCGTCACCACCATACAGTGTATCGTTCTCACTACCGCCAAATAGTACGTCATTACCTACACCACCGTATAACTCATCAGCTCCGCCTTGTCCCCATATTTCGTCATTACCCTCATCTCCATAAACAAGATCGCTTCCACCAAGAGCAGTAATATAATCATCGGGATTACCTATATTGATGCCGTAAATCGTATCTTCCTGAGGCGTGCCAATCGTTTCAATCTGATCCGTCGTGTTTCGTAAATATTCTTTAAGATCAAGCCACGAAAAAACATTAGGGTCATTCACATCGTAAAGCTTTAATCTCTCGATACCTAAGCCATCGTTGTTGCTGAGGTCTACAAGCTGTTGATCTATAATAATATCAGCAGAAGCTCCGTTAGGTTTACTCACCTGAATACGCAAATGGTCATTAAGCAAACGCCTAAAGGTAATATCACCAATCGTGTAGTGCTGTTCCAGCGAAGTGTGCCCGAAGATAATTTCATCAAAACCAGACTCATCAACAATATACATTTGTGAATGATCAGCTGTACTGGCACTGTACCTGTAATCATCATCGCCTACTCCACCCTCCAGCAAATTTTCACCACTATGTCCTACTCCATCAAGTAAAACATCATCACCGGCTCCACCAATGAGGTAATCATTTCCCGCGCCGCCCCACAGTACATCATTCCCGCTTCCTCCATCTAGAGTGTCGTCACCTTCATCACCACTCAAAGTATCTGCGCTACCGTCATCACCGATGCCGTCTTCACTATGCCCGTAAATAACATCATCACCGTCCCCACCACGCAGATTCGAATCCGCACCACCTAGCCCTTCAATTGTATCGGCATGCGCTGTCCCTATAATGGTGTTGTCAGTAGCATCTCCTACAAACCTCTCTCCCACAGGGTTGTGAAACCGGTATTCGATGGATGTAATACCATGATCTGGATCATGTGCTTCTTTAGCCCAGACCAAAGCACTGTCACTACCCGTAATAGCATTGGACAACATAGTAATATCAACGCCGCTGAGCACATTTGAACCAACAGATACACTATTAATAAAGTCAACAACACTGACCCAAAATGCCTGACGCTGCGCCGTTGAAGATAAAGTCGTAGCGGTAGCTGCCAAATCATCTAGTGCCTCTTGTGATAATGTGATAGCACCATCAATACGCCCGGCTGTAAAATCGTAGTCTAGACCGTTTTGAAAAAGTTGTTCCCCGCCGGTCTGAAACAAGAGCAGACCCTTAAATCGTGTGAAGATTTCACGCTCCCACAATTCTTCGAGATTCCGCGCCTGCACTTCACCCGGATTAGAACTCCCAAAATTTTGGTCTACAAAAGCCTCTCCAAGAAATTTCTCAGTAAACTCCAGAATGCGTGCATCGATTATAAACTCACCGCGGCTGGCGGGATCGATGGAATCAACACCGGCCCAGCGGTATAAAGCATTCAAAATTTTGCTCTCAACATCTGCGTAATATTCAAACAAGCCCGCAAAATCATGAGATGCAATATCTTGCATGATTGTCATGAGTGAATTGGGGTCGTTCTCATTATTATCCAGACTCAGTGCGACATGGAGATCGGGAATGTCGTTATAACCGCGCAAGTTTGGCAAAAACGCTGCCCGCAAATCAAAACTATAATCCGCGCTATAGCGACTATTTGCATTATCCAATATTAAATCAACATTGGCGATACCTAAAGACCCTGCCGTGGTGATCACAGTACCCAAATGTGTGATCTGACCGCCTCCAGTATTTGGGTCGAGCGGTACTACCGTGGTCAGGCCGATACTCTGGATATTATAGTCTTGCAAGCTATGCAGTTCATCGCTTTGTGTCTGCCCGTCGCTATTGGCATCGTTCCATATCTTCAAGCCGCTCCAGACCGTATCGCCGGAGTCAATCACCCTGTCTTCGTTGCTATCATAAGCGGCCAGCATCGTGAAACCGTCCATCGCAGCATTTCCGAACAGCTCACTCCCACTGTCGATCCGGCCGTTACCGTTAGTATCCAGGGCCAGCAGCCCGTCATCCGCGTGCACCCAGCTGACATTCTCACCCAACCCGTCACTGTCCAGATCAAAATACTGTCCCGTCCCGATCATCTCAACCCCGTCCCCGTCAAGATCAATCACCAGTGGATCCCATGGCGTCAAAACCGGCACGTTCGTGTAGGAAATGAATATATTGCTGAACCAGTTCGTGTTGCTGAAAAATATGCGAGTCAGGTCGGATGAATCGAGAGATGTCAGGTCTATCGTAGTAGTTATTGCATCGTTAACAATTTTAAGGGTATCGCTTGTCGGTGTGTCATCCTTAAAATGACCCTGTATAGTGACCAAGCCAACTTTAAAAATACTAGATTCTTTATAGATAATCAGATCATTACCTATCTGCGCCATTTTGATGTCTGCCGGGTTAACCCCTTCAAGAATAATAGTGTTGTAACCATCCGCATTGTTATCATCAATAATGGTCAGATGAGCACCATTTTCGATCGTGATCGTATCGTTGCCATCGTTATCAAACAGATAGTTATTGTTTCTGTTTGCAAATACTGTGAAATTATCATCACCTGTGCCATCAACCAACGAACGATAGCCTTGAAAATGCCATGCATTTATATCTGAATTGTTTACGTTGCCTTCCTGATGGGGCAAATTACTTGTAAAATCAAGGTTAGCTGTGCTCAAAAAAGAATTCGTAATTGAATTGCTATTTGGCCCGATAAGAAAATATTCTGATGACGTTGTAACAACCGTGCCATTTGGAATAATGGTTTTTGTCCCCAGGGAAGAATAATATGATTCAAAGTTATTTAATGCAGCTTGCGCATCTATACTACTGATTGGTATTTTGGTTAAGTCGAATGCTTTAATTGTATCCTCAGGTATTGATCCTGTTTTTTCGGTACGAAAAACTTTTATCATCCCACCAGACCCAGAAATAGATGATGGTGTTTCTGTAGGCCCTCCTGAAAAAATAACTTGCTTAATTCCTGAAGGAGTTTCTATTTCAATCCATATCTCAGAATGATTGAAAATATTTTCCGTTTCAACAATCGTTACGTTTCCAATATAAATTTTAGGATAATCACTCATTTTGTTTTCCGCTCTAAATTCTCAGGATTCTCTGATAAATAAAGTTTTTGAATAAAAGATGCCATATAATCTATACGTTTGACTTCATAAGATTTAAGTTTATTTTTCGGGGTAAACCTTACCCAAATTTCCCATCCAGTGCTTATCCATGGGAAACTATCCTCTGCTATCTTATCTGCAGCAAAGTAAACTATTTGATACTCTTTGTCTTCTTGGCGGGCCTGCCACTTCTTTTCTTTATCTTCGTAATACTCAAGTGTTTTAAAAGCGCCTGCTGTATCTATAAGTAAATTGTTAACCTCTTCTTTTGGAATTCCGACGGGAAGGAGCTCTCTTAAAGTGCAATCCAATTCATTGATATTTTCAAATTTTTCAAACCGAAACTCTTCAGGATGCTCTTTTAGGTACTCAACACTCGGAGGTTGATTAAATAAATAATTCAGTCCTCCAATTATTATAATAGCTAGACCAACGATAATGGTTACGTTATTTCTAAAATTTTCCATCTCTTGCCTTTCTCATTCAAGTCACAGATCACTGATATTAGAGAGAAATTTAAACCGCAATATTTGGAGATACAGTTTTGGGGTTACAAACAAATCCTTTTGTTTATAACATCTTATTTGGAAAGACTATAGGATTTTAAGAGAGCACTATCGTATCAATTTTTTTAATCATCTCTTACTGATAATGTATATTCTTCTAGTGCACTTAGAATTAAACGCTTAAAGCCGCAGCCGCGTTTTCCCCTTAAACGGTTTTCCAAACAACGGATTGATGCCGACCCGTTTCGACCAGGGCTTTATTTCATGATAGCCGATTTTGGACAGACGGATGGGGCGGTGATTGCGTACGAACAGAATGGTGTCGTCGGTACGGCGCACTTCGTCGGCGGTCATGAGACGGCGCGGGGCATCCTGTAACGACCGGGTGGGCGTGTCGAACATGCTCTGCCCGATATTATGGGAGAGCGCCTTGATGGTGGATTCGCCGAGCATGTCCGAAATCAACTGACAGGTCTTGTACGAGCGAGCACCCATGATAATCTTGACTTCAGTTTGGGATAACAGCGTCTCTAAACTTTCACGCCCGTAGACATGCGCCCATTGTTCCAACTCCTGAACGATCAGCCATAGCCTGATCTTGAACTCACGCGCGAGTGTCAGTAATGAGGGCAAGCCCTCGACTTTAAAATTTGTAATTTCATCGCACAGGAAACACACAGATTGGCCGTTCTGAAACCGGATCAACTCGGTTAAGGCACACCAGGACATCAAACCCAGCCACGGCGCATAGACGGCCATACGGGTCGGATCGGCGATCAGATAGACGGTCACTTTCTTTTTCTTCAGGTCGGCGAAGCGAAAATCGCAGGTCGATGTACACTCGGCCAGTTTGCTGCTGGGAGAGAAGACCTCCAGAGATTGCACCGCGCCTTCGCGGAAAGATTCGATCTGCTTCTGGTCGCCACTGTCGAACTTGGCCAGTAAATCTTTGGCGAGCCGTGCCAGATCACCGTTTAAATGCGCAGAATATTGTGCATCCTCCAACGCCTTCTTTAAGGCATTCTTGTCACTGAGCAGGCACAGGGCTGCGGATAATGTTGGGTCACCGCCCATCGTCACCAGATAGACGAACGAGAAAACGAGAAATTTTCTCGAACCGTTGCGAAAATACTGGTTTTCGCCCTGTTGGGCCGGGTCTTGGCAAAGCTGTTTAGCGATGCTTTGCGCATCGGACATGAGCTGCGCATGCAAAGCCGGATCGGCCCAGTCGTCGATCAGGATTTGCAACGGATTGTAGCGTGCGCCTATGCCTAAAATATCTTCATATAAACCGCCCGGATTAACATACTGCGTTACATGCTTATGACGCTTGCGTCTGAGTTCACCCGTCATACAAGCCAGAATTCCTTTCAGGTCGGGGACAAAAGCACTCATGGCATTGTGACACAGCGCCGGGATCACAAAAGTCACCGTCTTGCCGCCACCGGCGGGACTCAAGACCAAACCGGAGGATTCAATATCGGCGAACACCGGTTTATTCTCATGGATTCCGGCAAGAAATCCGCCGCGTTTGCTGTAGAATCCCGCCTTTTTAATATCACGTGTACTCGCCCAGGCTGCGCTCCCGGCCCGATCCGTAGGCTTCATAACGCGTTTACGAAAGATCAGCTTTGGAATGAGAATCAAAGTGTAGAGTACGGCCCGGATAAAGGCGAAGACGGCGCACAGTGCGAGGAAGATGGGAATGATAAAGAGGTCGCTCCCCAGCCAGTGCTGGGTTTCCCAGGCTCCCCATGTATATAGGCAGCCCAGGATAAGCAAACCGAGAGGATTCGTCGGCCCTGATTGTTGTTGCATCTTGTTATTGCGCCATGACGATTTTGAGCGGATTGATGATCACGGAATGATCGCCTGTCACTTTGCCGGTCTCGAAGATGGCCGGAATATCCTGCCCCCCCGTTACCACGTGTTGCGGCAATATGAAACGGCGCGGCGTAGGTGTGCTCATTGACAGAGATACGGATTTCGCCGAAAACCCCTTGCGGGGCCTCACCTTCAAAAAAATTGACGGCGATGGTTAACGTGCGTAAATCCAGCGGTACGTCAAAACCGATGGTTTCAAAACCGTTGGTCGGCTGCGGCGAATTGCGGTAATATTTCCAGTAGCGCCCGTGCGCTGTCATCGTGCGCCCGAAATATAAGACCTGCGCACCGGGTGTGGGACGCGCATAGATATCCAGATCACACTGAGAGCAGGCCCACGAAATCCCAACCTGAACATTGTCTGCGCGGATGATTTGCGCCTGCGGCAGCGCGGTTTCGCTGACAGGCCGCTCGAAGATGGATTGACGATCTGCCGCCGGACTTAAGATGATCATTTCCAGCTTGTTCGAGCGCACCGGCTTAAAATCATGTGCAGGCGGCGCAGCATTACCCATAACACCACGAAACAATGTCGGCACATCCGCAACAAAACCGCCCAGCTTGCCGCCAAGCGCCTGCGTATACAGCGTCCAGAAACGTCTGACGAAATAGGCATGCCGCTCGCCCTGCATGATCCGGTCGCTGCCATAGCCGATATGGACAACGGCATTTTTAAGCAGGCCCGACTGACCGGCTGCTCCGAACGGTGTTTTGCCTTGTGATGCAAACAAATGCCCGTCAGACGGAAACCGTCCACCCGCCATGGAAAAAGCCGCTTCGCGCGGATCGTCGTAAAACGGCGATCCCAGTACAATGATATCCAGCTTGCCGCTATGGTTTAAATTGTTGGCCACATAACGCAGAAATTGTGGCAAGCGTACCGCGCCCGGCACGGACGGATGACCGGCGCTTCCGGGCGCAACAGCGCGGTCTGCAAAGCGTTTCAGCGCCATCACCGCTTCACGGTTTACGCCCAAACGCGCTTTCGCATTGTTATACGCCGGGTTATCCGGGATGTTGAATTCGCCGATGATCGAAAGGCTATACCCGTCGATCAGCGTAACCCGGCTGCCTTGGTTCAGTTCCGTGAGCTGCTTCAATAACGCAACGGAATGCCGCCGCGCGTCATCCCGTGCATAATACGGCGAGAGCGCCACGATCAGGTCGCGGACCGCAGCGGCTTGCGCCACCGCCAGCCAGACAATGAGTACGATACAAAAGAGCAAATTGTTTTTGTACATGTTTAGGTCTCCTGTGAATTAACGGTCGGTATGGGAATTCATCGTGGCGATATGGCTAGCTCTCAGGCTGATATATTCCACGATGCGTTCGTTGATAAAGGCTTCACGCTGCGCTTCCAGCTCGACCAGACGGCCATGCATGGCCCCGCGTTTTTCGCGCAGGGCTTCGTGTGAAATGCGGTGCTCCTTCAGGGCTTTTGCGATTTCGATATATTCGAGGCTTTCAACATAGACATCCGGGGAATAGCGAATGTAGATGTCTTCAGCCGCAAGGAACAAAGCGCTGGCCGCCAGCATCTCGACCAGCAATTGCGACCAGATAAAAACGGAGCCGTAATCTTTGCTTTCGCCGAACGAATCCCAGTCGATTGATCCGGCCACACCGGTATGGATCACGCCGAACATGGTGCACCAGAACAAAAAGGCGATACCGGTCGCGGCATAGATGCATTTGGCGTACGTTCTTCGCGAACTGTCATAGGTCATGAAGCTCGTGACAAACTTGATTGAAACCGAAGCAATTGGCATCAATGCCGAAATCATCAGCGCCAGCCACGGTTTTTCGATAAACACGGCGTTGCCCGATGCGACCAGATTGGCATAGACGTTACCCATGCCAAGTCCTGCTGCAATCACCAGACAGGTCAGCACAACGCACAGCAGGACTTGATCCTTGCGCCGCCAGTCTTGCCAGCGAATGTCGCCTGCATCTTTCTTGCTGCCGCTTTGCAAATTGCCGCTTTTAATATAGCGCACCGTATTGGCCAGCTTGGCCTCAAGACCGTTCAGCGTTTTGAGTGAAGTCTGGTAGGCGGCATCGGTATCTTCGGTATCCAGCCGCAACTTCGTCAGTTCAGCGCCAAATTTCTGGTCGGCCTCATATGTCGATTGCTCCTTGATTAACGTTGTCGCCGACTCCCGGTCGGGATGGTGAACCAGCCTGCGCAAAAAATTGGGCGAAGGCGATGCCGTGCTTGCCAATGGCTTTTTAACCATGTCCGCCTTATCGCTCTTTACCAGCTCCAGCGCTTGCGATTGTGTCTTGCCTTTGCTCTTTGGTTTGGGTTTTGTTGCCATAAACAGTCTCCTTGTCAAAATGAAACAGAAGTGAAACTGCCTGGCATGGTAGTGAGTGCGGATTTCGATGGCGGGAAACAATACATAGAACAAGAGACAGGAATATATTCCTTGACTCTTTGGGCCGAAACGGCTATCTCTAGAGTGTCAAATCGCCAGATTTGTATCATCAGGCTGGGCCAATTGTATTGACTACAGCCTTGCAGTTTCCCGCCTGCACAGCTGGCGGCCTTCATAATCCCGTTCGTTTTTAACTCTTGGGGCACATGCGCCTGCCATAAGGGCCGCGCATGTGAATCGCGTTTGTCATGCTTTTGGATATTGAAAAATACAAACACCATGTAGAAAAGTTCGATATGAACAAAGCGCAAAAGGAAGAACTGATGCGAACGGTCTGGGGAATCATGGAATCATCGGTTGACCGGGCATTCGAAGAAGAGTCTGAGCAGCAATGCCGCCAACCTGTTTCGGATAACAGTTTACAGAAAGGCTGTAACAGGATAGATTCAAATGAACCAACCATATTGATAGGCCATTTCAGGAACACCACAGATCGTGCGGTGGGAAAGAGTAAAGACCATGACTGATAACCCTAAACAAAACGCCATTATTTATTGCCGCGTATCCAGCGCCAAGCAGGTACGCGAAGGGCACGGTCTAAATTCACAGGAGACGCGCTGCCGGGAATATGCCGGTCACAAAGGTTACGATATAGTGAAGGTTTTTCAGGATGAGGGAGTTTCGGGCGGCCTAGTCGACCGGCCCGGTATCAAGGCACTGTTAGGTTTCCTAAAAAATGACCCGACACAAACTCATATTGTCATTATTGATGATATCAGTCGCCTGGCACGCGGCCTGGAAGCCCATATCCAGCTTCGCACGACAATAAGCAGCGCGGGCGGCAAGCTGGAAAGTCCGTCGATAGAATTCGGCGAAGACTCAGACAGCCAGCTGGTCGAAAACCTGCTGGCCAGCGTTTCACAGCATCAGCGCCAGAAAAACGGCGAGCAGGTTAAGAACCGGATGCGGGCACGTGTGCTTAACGGTTACTGGGTATCTTATCCGGCTATCGGATACCGCTATGAGAAAGTGCCGGGGCACGGCAAAATGCTGGTTCGTGACGAACCTATAGCGACAATTGTACAAACCGCACTGGAAGGGTTTGCTTCTGGCCGGTTTGAAACGCAGGCTGAAGTTAAACTTTATCTGGAATCGCAGGAAGCCTTCCCAAAGAAAAAGGGCGGGAAGATTCACTATCAGCGCGTTTTTAATCTGCTGGATCAGATATTGTATACGGGTTATATCGACCTGCCCGGCTGGGGCATTCACTTCCAGCCCGGTAAGCATGAAGCGTTGATCAGTTTTGAAACCTGGCAACAAATTCAGGAACGTCTTAAAGGAAAAGCCAGGAAGCCCGCACGCAAGAATCTAAATCAGGATTTTCCGTTGCGGGGATATGTCACCTGTGCAGGTTGTGGGGAACCGATGTCGTCCTGCTGGTCTACGGGACGCAACAAACGATATCCGTATTATCTGTGTCAGTCCAGGGATTGCACGGAATACGGCAAATCTGTGCGCAAGGAAAAGATCGAGGAAGAATTTGAAAGCCTGCTGCGTAACCTGCGCCCTTCACAGAATCTGTTTTACTTGGCTCTGGATATGTTCCGGGATTTGTGGAACGACCGGCTAAGCAAACGCAAACAGGAAGCATCATTTATCGGGCAGGAAGCGCAGAAGATGGAACGTTCTATTGCAAAGCTTGTGGATCGGATCGTTGAAACCGACAGCCCCAGCATCATCGTCACCTATGAAAACCGCATCCGGGAACTGGAAAACCGTAAGGCTGAACTGAATGAAAAAATCAGAAAATGCGGCACAGCGTTGCCGGATTTTGACGAAACGTTTAGAACCGCATTCTCGTTTCTCTCAAACCCGCATAAAATATGGTGTTCCGACAGGCTGGAAGATAAAAGAACGGTGCTAAAACTGGCTTTTGCCGACAAATTGTCCTACTGCCGAAAAGATGGGTTTAGAACCGCCCGATACGCCCTGCCATTCGCCCTTTTGGAGGACTTTGGGCAGGGTAATTATGAAATGGTGGGTCTGGTTGGACTCGAACCAACGACCAAGGGATTATGAGTCACAATTATAAAATCAATAATTCAAACAAAACATACACTTGCAACGCTGGCCATATCCACACCCAATGTCACACAGTTATAATTTATATAGCCTGTCGCACCTTATGACACAAATTTGTCACACTTTTTAGCATTGATAAAATAGTTGAAGTTAAACAGTCTTGCATTTAATTTCAGATATACTAAAAAGATTATAAAAAAAGAATTCGAAAATTTTCTTAAATTAAAGAGATACAATGCGGAAAATTTTTCCTTTACAACAAATTCGTTATGGATTTGGTTTTATATTTATTGCGATGTCAGTTTCGATCCTTGTATGGCACTTAGCATTACCAGTTATGTTTATCAACAAAAAAGAAACTACGATAGCAAACATTTTGCTGGTAAAGAGTCCTCTTTATGCCTCTATGGAACCAGATCCCGGGGTACTTGATAACATCATTACTAGAATAATAACAAGATTCCCACATGAAATGTCTGTTCACGAAACACGACATATCTGCGTTAAAGTGAATCGTTATAGATTGTCGAATACACAACAATCTGATTTCAGTGATTCAATCCCTGAATCTTGCAAAGATGAACATTTCTATAAAAGAAATTCAAGTTCACAACATATAAAGACACCTCTTCAAATGAAGGATATTGCCAAAATGAAGAATCTTGAATTGCAGATTTCTATTAATCAGATTTACAGTGATGTCAATGTTAATCTAATCTCTAGTGGCTTTGATATCCAAGGATTATCAAAAGCTATGTCAGGAGATACTTTTCCGCTTTTTTTTAAATGGACAATCACTCCAAGGATGAAAGGTACACATGATCTTTTAATTGATTTTTCTGAGATCATAGATGAAGCTCGATCTAACCCAAATATATCATATCCAGGATTTGATGTCTGGATAAATGAACTGGAATTCGAATTAAGCGATGAGTTAAAACTCCCCATACATATAAATGTAGAAGTTGGCTGGCTGGCGTGGCTTACTGAAAGATGGATAATTATTATGGCAGCATGTGCTGTTATAGGATTCATATTAAATCATACATTGTTCATAAGCTATTTTAGAAAAAAATACAATTTATAAAAATCAAACCCTACTCAAAATCTCTTTACTAGCTTTTTACAAAAAAATTTTTCCAGCTGAACCAGAATATCGTATTTGTATACTTTTATTATCTTCCCAACGTATTTGAATTTGTCCTGGATATTTTCTAAGAGACTGGCGACGCTTGACAATTCCAGAAATCGTTTTTTCTACTGCACTGCTATATTTTTCCTTTGTATTAGAAGGTAGTGTCGTATAATAAAATTGATTTGTCTTTTTTCTTATTCTCGCAATATCCTCAATGGAAGGACGCGGAGCTATACCACGAGCATAAGCTGTTAGAATTGCAACAGGATCGTCTGGTCTAATAATCTGATTCCAAACTTCATTATAATCGCCATTCGGCGAACCATGATGTGGAATTTTAAAAATTGATGCTTTACCGTCTGGAAATTGTTTACACGATAAAGCTGCTTGCCAGCCTAAAAGCGGCTGCCCATGTTCTTCCAAATCAGAACCCAGCAATACTCGTTTATCATCTCTCCAACGTAGCCATAACGCAACTGCATTAAGATTACGTTTAGGAGCAGCAATGCTATCGCGACTAATGCTTTGTTTATTTGTAGAGGAAGACTGATTTTCAATGGTTTTCCACATTGCTGCCATCTCTTCAGTTGCAAGTTGAATAGCTTCAGAAGATGGCGATATTGCATGCAATTGACTATAGCTATTTCTAAAAAGAAAGTGATCTGCTTGAGCTCTTTTTGGAGCACGATAAATATTGGGCTTAGTTTCTCTTCTATTCATGAGTATCTGAAGCGCCTTAGCCATTTCCTTTACGCCCGACTTCTCACGATCCAATATATAATTTTGATTAGCATATAATTGCACTATACAGTGGAATTCATCACATGTAATGGCAGAGGGAAAAACAAGCTCAGCATTTTGACAGCGATCAACAATGTAGCTTAGTCCATCCACATGATCATCATGCCAGTGCGTAGCCACAACTATTTTAACTGACTTAGTAACATCTATTCCGATAGACTCAAGATAAGCCAAGTTAAGTGGTATACCTTTAGCGTCAGCTCGACACGTGTCAATTAAAGCCCATTCACTATTACCTAAATGAATTGCAAGTCCTTCGCCGATACCAGTCCCAAACAAAGATACTTCTAAAGTATCAAGCGCAGGTGGTTCACAGGTAACGAAATTCACTTAAATAAATTTGAAAATACTTTTGCTTGGTTCCTAGCCTGATTAATTTCTCGTTTTGTCCATTTAGGCAAACGGCGAAAACGAATTCGTGATACACGCTGCCGGGGGATACCTGGTCCATCCTCGTATCCGATAGACCAATAAAAAAAAGCTCCTGGGCGTATCAGATTTGTATCATCATGTGGTATTTCATTTAGCTCTATCTCAATCTCTTCTTGAGGCTTTTGGGAATCAGTTCTATTTGAAATGATCGCAACAAAAGAATCTTTAGAAACAGAAATTACACGCCCTTCCCATTGTTGAAGCATAGTAAAATTTATGACTGGCGCCACTAATTTTACTCTCGAGTAATTCTGCTGTGTGTCTTCAGACAAATCTGATATTTTTTCAGTCTCAGGACTTGTATCACGCTTCATACTTGTGTTTAGTCTGGGTATTGCCTTTCGTTTCCCAGAACGAAGTAAATATTGATTTTCTGTTATATCATTATCCGATGTAGAATGGGCAGTTCGAGTATTCATTTTTCATCCCTTTTTATATTATTGAGAGCTTTTTGGATAAGTTCACTGGCTACTTCTAAAGAACGAGACAAAGAATTTCTCCATTCCGCTTCAATAACTTCACAAGCTTTTTCTGCTGTTAGTAAATCATTGTCATTTTTTTTAATTTCTATATGATTATTAAATGCTACAGATACAGTATTTGGTTTTAACGGCTTCACTGTAATATTAAATTTTCCCTCGTATTCATCTTGCCGCTGAGACTGCATTACTAAACTTAGCATCCCAGGATCATGAATCGAATCAATCTCTTGCCAAACTTCCTTAGGCGCTAATACATGTCCTACTTTATGCCACTCATCTGATGAACGAAGTTCAAAACCTACCTCTCTATTCATTCCAATCATTTGAATAGGTGTCTGATCTAATAACCTAAAAGTCCCAATTACCAAGTCACAAAGTGGATCAAATTTAGATTCATCTTCTGTTGCTGCTATAAACTTATCTCCAGTTACTTCAATTCGAAGCCAAGCCGCTGTAAATATAGCGATATCATTATTGATTATCTCAATTGCTGGTTTTTCAATTTCTACCTCTTGAAGCAATCTTTGCTTCTGGAACCACACAGGATGGTATATTCCAGGATTAAACGATCCAATTAGTACAATCGAAGCAGTATCAACGACCTTGTTCACTATAAATTCAATTAAATAATTAGGTTAACAGAGAAATACTACAGAATTTTACTCTATACCTCACCTTTTTACTAACTGCGCTCTTAAGTTTGTTTGAAAAGAAACTGTTACCCGGGTGCGCCGGTCGACCCGGCGCAAGGCCATGTCCGGCTAGACGGACATGCTGGCCGATCCCGCTCTACTACCGTGTTTAAACCTTTTATTCCATCCTGCTAAACAAATCTGACTTGCTTGTTCCCTGTTCTGTATCGGACACTTAAAAGAGGTTGTTTATTACCCCTTAATCTATTATGCTTCGGACATTGACTAAGGAACAATAAATAATGTCTGATTCTAAAATACAACCAATTCCTCCTTTAACTCCTGCAGAAGCTTTGCGATATTCTACAATTATCGATAAAGCTGTCGAGAATTATCATGGACAAGCTGATGAACTTGAAAATGCTATAGGTATGCTGATGATAGGGCGTATCTATGGTTGGAAGGTATTAGTAATTGTTCATAATAAACGCACTATAAAGAAATATGAATCAATTCTTGGCATAAACATACGTGAAATGTTTCCTCCTGAAGGTCCTTTCGCTTATAAGTCACTTGGTTACAAGGTTGCTTCTAAACTTAGCAACTTCTGGAAGGCTGTGAGCGGTGACATAAAAATTGATAATCGTCGAGAGATCGGCTCCGATTAAAGGGTAACAAATACCCTTGACAAGGATTATGAATACCCCTTATATTAAGGGGTATGGAAAAACCTTTTGCAAAACCTATTACCCACGATAATGCCAGTGCTAATGCGCAGATGGTGGCGCCAGCCGCCAGCGCAGCACGCACTGGCACTTTAGCGTGCGACGTTCAAGTATCGTCAGATACCAATCACACCACTGATACCCCCCGTACGGTAATACGGGGGGAAAGTCCAGTCGAAGAAAGAAATAAATCACAGGCAGCTTTAACAGACTGGCTGAATGTATCCTTTCCTTTTCATCCAGAAAATAATAATCCTAAAGATTTTTTTATATCTTTCAGTGAAGCAACCAATCGTGTTTTTGGGGGTATGACCGACCAAGAACGCGGAATACACGGCTGGAAGCATTCTTTTAAATTTGATCACGGCTGCGTCATATTTGCTTATGGCGGCCAAAATAATACCGCTTTCTTATCGTTGCCCGGTGAAGGCTGTTCATTTATTTCTAATTGGCAATCTTTTGCTACATACCTGAAAGACCAACTTCGTTCAAAGATAACTCGCTGGGACGGTGCGGTTGATGACTTTCTTGGCATTCATTCGGTTGACCTTGCAGTTGAGCTGTATAAGCAAGGTGGGTTCAAACAAGGCGGTAGAAATCCCAAGCCTAAACAGCATGGTAACTGGATAACTGAAGATGATTTGGGACGCACGTTTGAAGTTGGTAATCGTAAAAACGGCAAACTTATTCGGATTTATGAAAAAGGCAAGAAACTAGGCGACCCTTCCAATCCATGGGTTCGCTGGGAAGTTGAATTTCATGATAAAGACCGCGTAATCCCATTTGATGTTTTGCTGCACCCGGGTGTATATGTTGCAGGTTCTTATCCCTGTATGTCCTGGGTATCCGGTCACGCTCTACGCATACGTACCGTCAAAGAACAAGACCGCATAACTTACGAGCGTTCTGTACAGGTAGCTTCAACAGCTTATGGGGCACTTCTCAATGTAATGCTGCAACGTGAAGGTAGTGCTGAACGTGTGGTCGAGAGACTAAAGCGGCAAGCCATACCTAAGCGCCTTGCATTTACCGATCATTATTTACGAACACAGGGGAATTCCGATGATTTTTGAAGCTGATGATCTGGATTGTGCTATGGGTGAATTGATAAATCTTTTCGCCATTGCAAATCGAACAGGAATTTTTCCTCATGAACTTGATTATTACCTCTTTCACAATGCTTGGGGTGTGCTTTGTATGCAGCCATTTATGATTAGATCAAAATGTCGTCAAACGCTGCTTCAAATGCTAACTGAACCTTATTGGAAAACATATGACAATGGAACCGTCATAAAACTCACAAAATCTGTAATTCGTTACGATCTATGAAAACCCTTAATCTTGCTGAAGCTGCCGAATTTCTCAAGATGCACGTCGAAGAAGTACGAAGACGCGCCAAAGCGGGAAAAATTCCCGGTGCAAAACCCGGCAAGAGCTGGGTATTTATTCTCGAAGACCTTGCCGAATACATCAGATCGCATTATGCTGACTCTTGGCAAGCGTTGCGAGTGGTTGCAGAAAAGGAGGAAAAATTATGCCACTCTATAAACGCGGTAAAACGTGGTGGATCACGTTTACCACACCAGCAGGAGAGCGTATTAGATGTTCTGCTGGCACAGCCGACAAAACCCAAGCGCAAGAATACCACGACCAGCTAAAAGCTGAATCATGGCGAACTCGGCGTTTAGGTGAGAAGCCAAAGCATACATGGGACGAGGCTGCCTGTAAGTTTCTACTTGAAACACAATACAAAGCCACTCATGAACGGGATAAGGAAAAATTGCGATGGTTACAACAATTTTTACGCAATAAACCATTGCATGAAATTAATCGGGAATTGATTGACTATATTGCACAAACCAAGGCAAATGAAACAAGCCCATCAACTGCTAATCGTTATCTAGCATTGATACGGGCGATTCTAAGAAAAGCCTGTAATGATTGGGAATGGTTAGACAAAATACCCAAAATCAGGCTATTTCCAGAACCTAAACGTCGTATAAGATGGTTAACACCCGAACAAGTAAAAAAATTACTCAGTGAATTGCCACAACATCAACAAGACATGATGATTTTTGCATTATCAACTGGTTTAAGACAATCCAATATTATTAATTTGGAATGGAGCCAACTTGACCTTGATCGAAAAGTAGCATGGATTCACCCAGATCAAGCCAAGGCCAGGAAAGCAATTCACGTTCCCTTAAATTCTGTTGCTATGACTGTGTTACTTCGGCAAATCGGCAAACATTCAAGCAGGGTATTCACGTTCCGTGGAAATCCAATTGCATGGATTAATACTAAAGCATGGAAACACGCATTAAAAAGAGCAGGAATAGAAAATTTCAGATGGCACGACCTGCGTCATACTTGGGCAAGCTGGTTAGCACAACAGGGAACACCCATGAATGTATTACAGGAACTCGGTGGCTGGGAATCGGAAGAAATGGTTAGGCGTTATGCTCACCTGTCAAAACCCCAGCTTATGCAACACGCCGAACTTGTGTCTAATGTCCTTAATGACACAATTTTGTCACACCAGAATGAAAAAAGAGGCTAGATATTAATCTAACCTCTTGATTTTTGGTGGGTCTGGTTGGACTCGAACCAACGACCAAGGGATTATGAGTCACAAATTCCACATATTTATGCGTATTTGCAAGAATTGATATAAATACGTCAACGTTTACACAGAGAGCGTTTCAGGGTAAATTTGGTTTTAACGCACATTGATAGAAATGCGCCAAAATGCACCTCAAATGTAACCCCAGTGTAACCCCGAATCCCCATGACCAAAAAGTTTAACTTCACAAAAGCTGAAATTGATTCTCTCACGTTGCCCGCGAGTGGGAAACGGGATACATACCAAGACACAAAAGTAAGTGGATTACACCTGCGCATTTCATCAACCGGCATTAAGACATTTAGTGTATTCAAACGAATCAGAGGCGGCAACCCCGAACGCATAACACTGGGACGCTTCCCTGACATGACGATTGATCAGGCAAGGCGCAAAACCATGGAGATTAACTTGGCTATTGCCGATGGGAGAAGCCCTGCTGAAGCCAAACGAAAA